>JASJHD010000010.1:0-341636 GCA_033791225.1 Crocinitomicaceae bacterium | reverse complement strand
ATGGCATGTTTATACAGGTTCTTGTGGTGTGACACAATTAACAACGGTTGGAGTTAACTCATTGGTAGTTTCACCAGCTGTAACAACAACGTATTATATTCGTGGAGAAGACGGAGCAGGATGTGTAGATGAATCTACAGGAGCTTGTGGTCAGATTACGGTAACAGTTGGAGATGTAACACCTCCAACAATTACGTGCCCTGGAGGCCAAATTGGAACAGTAAACGGTGCATGTAACTACAGTCTTCCGGATTATACAGGATTGGCAGTAGTAGCAGATAACTGTACAGCATCACCAACGGTGACACAATCACCAGTAGCTGGAACGAACGTAGGAACAGGAACGACAGTAGTTACTTTAACGGTAACAGATGGATCATCAAATACAGCAAACTGTAACTTTAACGTATCCGTATCAGATATTACACCTCCAACAATCACATGTCCAGGTAACCAAGTCGGAAATGTAGATGCATCATGTAACTATACATTACCTGATTACACAGGTTTAGCAACAGCGGCAGATAACTGTCCAGGAGCAACTGTAACACAGGTGCCAGCAGCAGGAACGAACGTTGGTGTAGGAACAACGAATGTTGTCTTGACTGTAACAGATGGAGCATCAAATAGTGCAAATTGTAATTTCAATGTTGTAGTAACAGATGTTACAAACCCAACAATTGCCTGCCCAGGGAATCAAGTTGGTTCAGTAGATGCAAGTTGTAACTTCACACTTCCGGATTATACAGGATTGTCAACACCAGCAGATAACTGTCCAGGTGTAACGGTATCACAAGTACCTGCACCAGGAACAATAGTCGGAGTAGGAACAACAAATATTGTACTTACAGCAACAGACGGATCATCAAATACAGCAAACTGTAATTTTGATGTTGTTACCTCTGACAATACAAACCCAACAATTACATGTCCAGCAGATCAGAACGAGACGGTGAATGCAGCTTGTCAGTTTATCTTACCAGATTATACAGGAGCGGCTACAGCAGCAGATAATTGTGATCCTTCACCTGTCGTTACGCAATCGCCAGCACCAGGAACAACTATTACAGGAGGAACTGTGGTAACACTTACAGTGACAGATGCTAGTTCAAACACTTCAAACTGTAACTTCAATGCAATTGGAGTTGATGTTGTAGCACCAACAGCGGTTTGTCAAAATATCAATGCTTATTTAGATGGAGCAGGAAATGTTACTATAACAGCAGCAGATCTAGACGGTGGTTCCACTGACAACTGTGGATCAATTACTTTGTCGGCATCACAAACAGCCTTTACATGTGCTAACATTGGAACGAACAACGTAACGCTTACAGTAACAGATGTATCAACAAACTCGTCTAACTGCGTAGCAGTTGTAACAGTACTAGATACAATCTCACCGGTTACTACTTGCCCAGGGAATCAAACAGAAACTCCAGATGCAGCATGTAACTTTACATTGCCTGATTACACATCATTGGTAGCAGCTTCAGATAACTGTAACCCATCACCAACAGTGACACAGTCACCAGTGGCAGGAACAGTAATTTCAGGAACTACAACAATCACGATGACAAGCAGTGATGGAAATGGAAACTCTTCTTCATGTACATTTAATGTAGTATTGAATGATGCGACAGCCCCAACTGCGGTTTGTCAAAACATCAATGTTTATTTAGATGGAGCAGGAAATGCAACAATAGTAGCTGCTGATCTAGATGGCGGTTCAACAGACAACTGTTCAGGACTTACAATGAATGCATCTCAAACAGCCTTTACATGTGCAGATCTAGGACCAAACAACACTACACTTACAGTAACAGATGGAAATGCAAATTCAGCTAACTGTATAGCAGTTGTAACAGTACTAGATACAATCTCACCAACAGTAACATGCCCTGGTAATCAAATAGAGAATCCAGATGCAGCATGTAACTTCACGTTGCCTAATTACACAGCATTGGCAACAGCAGCTGATAACTGTGGATCAACTACAGTGACACAGTCACCAGTAGCAGGAACAGTAATTTCTGGAACGACAACAATTACAATGACTGCGAGTGATGGAAATGGTAATACTTCCACATGTACGTTCGATGTTACTTTAAACGATGTAGCGGCACCAACAGCTGTATGTCAAAACATCAATGTGTATTTAGACGGTGCAGGAAATGGAACAATAGTAGCTGGTGATATTGATGGCGGATCAACAGATAACTGTGGAGCTGTAACATTGAGCGCATCAACTACATCATTTACATGTGCTAACCTTGGACCAAACAACGTAACACTTACGGTAACTGATGGAAATGCGAACAGTGCAAACTGTATAGCGGTTGTGACAGTGATTGATACAATCTCACCAACTGTGACATGTCCAGGTAACCAAAATGAGATTCCTGATGCTAGTTGTAACTTTACATTGCCTGATTACACAGGATTGGCTACAGGGTCAGATAACTGTAACCCATCACCAACAGTGACACAGTCACCAGTGGCAGGAACAGTAATCTCGTCAACAACTATGATAACGATGACAGCTGATGATGGAAATGGAAACACATCAACATGTACCTTCGACGTAGTACTTGCACCGACAGGAGCATTGAATGCCGTTTGTCAAGACGTAACGATTTATTTAGATGGTAATGGCGATGCTTCAATAGTCGCATCAGATATTGATGGTGGATCAACAATACCATGTGGAGCACCTATTTTAAGTGCATCACAAACAGCATTTACATGTGCGGATGTAGGAGTAGTGGCTGTGACTTTAACAGTAAGTGATGGAGTAGGAGGAACAGCGAACTGTGTAGCCAATGTAACGGTAGTAGATAACACTGCACCAACAGTTAACTGTCAAGATATCACAGTTCAATTAGATGGAACTGGAAATGCTACAATTATTGCAGATGATGTAATAAGTGCAGGCGCACCAGCGATGTTATATTATACGAATACAAATGGAAACGTAAGCGTTGCCTCATGGGATGGTTCTGTTACGCCTACGTTATTATACAACAGTGGTTCAAATGCTGTTGGTGTTGATCACGATCCAATTGCTGACGATTTGTACTGGAGTAGAGGTAATACATGGGATATAACAACTGCAAGTGCAGATGGATTAGGAACTCCTGTTGACCTTCCAAACTCGAACGGACAAGGAAATGAGCACTTGGATGTTGATTTAGATCCAGCCAATGCTAGACACTTCTTTACAACTGGAAACGGTGCAGGAATTTATTCTGCCTTGATGGATGGAACAGGTTCAGCGGCATTGTTGTATAATTCAGGAGGAAGTGTAAATAGTGTGGACTACAATCCAACGAATGATAGAGTATACTTTACAGGAATTGGAGCGAATGAAGTCCATGGAATGGACGCCAACGGTTCAAATGAATCTGTATTATTCAACGGAGTAGATGGCGTAAACAGTCCACGTGGAATTATTACTGATGCAACAACTATTTATTGGGTTAACCAAGGATCAGGAAACATAATGTCAGGAAATATTGATGGAACTGGAACACCAGTTATATTGTATACTGGATCTGATCCCTACCATATTGATTTGGATGAAGGATCTGGAATGTTATTCTGGACTGAGAAGGGAAATACAGGAGACATCATGACAGCGCCTGCAGACGGTTCTGGAGCACCAACAGTAGTGTACACAGGATTAGGAACAAACCTTAGAGGAATCTCCCTAGGAGCAGCTTCAGCGGGTGTTGGTGCCACTGATAACTGTGGAACGCCAACAACATCTATTGATGTCTCAACCTTTGATTGTTCAGATGTTGGAACACCAGTAACAGTTACGGTAACGGCAACGGATGCATCAGGTAACTCATCATCATGTACATCAACTGTAACAGTTGAAGATGGTGGAGCGCCAACGGCAATGTGTCAAGACATCTCAGTTGCTTTGGATGCAACGGGAACAGCTACCATTGTAGCCGCTGATATCGACAACGGTTCAACCGATGTATGTTCAGTAGTAACATTGAGTGCTGATTTGACTTCATTTACATGTTCAGATACTGGAGTGGTAGCAGTTACTTTAACTGTAATGGATGCTTCAGGTAACACATCAACATGCGTATCGAATGTAACAGTAACAGATGGTGGAGCACCAACAGTGCCAGTTGTAATCAACGACACAATCGGTTGTTCGGTAACACCAACTGCACCAATAGCAACAGATGCATGTATGGGAGCTATCACGGCAACAACACTTACTGCCTTCCCAATCTCAATGGATTCGTTAGTAACATGGATCTTCGATGATGGAAATGGAAACATCTCAACGGTGGATCAGCAGTTTATCATCACAGATGGTGACTCGCCAATTCCGTTGAACGTACCACTTGCTGATTTAACGGGTGAGTGTGACTACACAGGAACGCCAACAGCACCACAAGCATGGGATGCATGTGCAGGAACAGTGATAGGAACAACAAGTGATGTTGGACCATGGACAACGCAAGGAACACATGATATTACATGGGCCTTTGATGACGGAAATGGAAACATCGCATATACTGTTCAACATGTAATTATTACAGACGTAACAGCACCAGTTGCTGATGCAGGATCGTTGGCAGATTTAACTGGACTTTGTTCAGTGGATGCACCAACAGCACCAACAGCGACAGATAACTGTGAAGGATCGATTACTGGAACGACAACAACAGTGTTCCCAGTAACAACTGCTTCAACAATCACATGGACCTTTGATGATGGAAATGGAAACATTACGACGCAAACACAAGATGTGATAATCACAGGAGTTGATGTTTCATTAACAGTATCAGGAGCAGAGATTACAGCAAATAATGCAAATGCATCAGATTACCAATGGGTAAGTTGTCTTTCGAACTTCTTGCCATTGAACGGTGAGACGAATCAAAACTTCATCGCATGGGCAAATGGAGAATATGCAGTAATCATAACAGAGGCTGGATGTGTTGATACATCAGAGTGTATTGTGATCAGTACAATCGGAATCGAGGATATCAACTACGAGTCCTTCGTAATGTATCCAAATCCAACAGTTGATGGAAGCTTCACAATTTCTTACGAAGGTTCTATCAAGCAAGTTGAGATGATGGACATGCTAGGACGCTTGGTTATGCCAACAGTAGATCTTGAAACAGGTTTGGTTGATGGAACTGATCTTGCACCAGGAAAGTACATGGTTAAAGTAACTACATCTGAAGATCGCACATTGATCCAAGAGGTAGTGATTACGAAATAAACCAAATTGAATAAATAGAAGAAGGGAGCCGAAAGGTTCCCTTTTTTTGTGCACTTCCAATTGATGAGTAATCCGCAGGATTTACTTTGTGTCTATACAACAGTCAATAGTGCCTTTGCGTCTTTGTGGTCGTTATTAAAACTGCGGGGAATAAAATGGCTCCCTTTTTTTTTTGCAGATTTATGATATAAATAGCCATCTAATGTGATATACCTCAATTTTTAAAATTTTGACTAGTAGTACCTTAGTAGAATAAACTATTGTACCATGAAAACACTGATATTAATAATTATCGCTTGCCTGTCAATGCAAGGAGTACTCGCACAAGGCTGGGAGGAAATAGCTGAACAATTACCTACACCTATTAATGGAGCCAACAGCCAATTCTTCGGAAGTTCTGTTGGCATAGATGGAAACTTTGCTGTGGCAGGTGCCTATGGGGTAGAGGATGCAATTGGAACTGCGTATGTTTATTATTATGATGGTTTAACTTGGGTCAAGGTTGCAAGACTTAGTCCTTCAGATGGAGTAGCGACGGATCAATTTGGATTCTCTGTTGCTATTTCTGGTGATTATGTAGTAGTAGGATCAAGAAATGATGATGATCTTGGCTCTAGTTCCGGATCAGCCTACATTTTTCAAAAACCGGTCGCAGGTTGGGAGGATATGCTAGAGACTGCTAAGCTAAATGCATCGGATGGCACGAATTCTGATTTTTTCGGATATTCTGTCTCAATTTCTGGAGACAATGTTGTTGTAGGAGCTATTGGAGATGATGATAGCGGTTCTTATTCAGGATCAGCCTATGTCTTTACAAAACCAATTTCTGGATGGGTTGATGGAACTGAGACAGCTAAATTAACCGCCTCAAATGGCTATAATGATGAGCGTTTCGGAACTTCAGTATCAATATCTGGGAATAATATCGTTGTAGGAGCTACACTGTCTGATAACGGTGTACTTGATGCCGGTGGTGCCTATGTGTTTGAAATGCCAGTTACTGGGTGGGTCAATATGACTGAAACTGCACAATTGAGTGCTTCCGATGCTTTATTGAATGATAATTTTGGCTATTCAGTAAGTATTTCGGGAGATAGAATTGTAGTTGGTGCACCTCTGGATGATGATAATGGGGCGAACTCAGGTGCGGCGTATGTTTTTGATAAAGTTACTCCCAACTGGATTTCCGCAACTGAAACAAATAAACTGTTGGCTTTCGATGGTGCCGTAAATGACTATATGGGAAGATCGGTTAGTGTTTCTGGCGATCACATTATCGCTTCTGCTGATATGGATGATGACAACGGGCCTTCATCAGGATCAGCGTATGTTTATAATTATGTTGTCGGCACTTGGATCGGAAGTATAAAATTAACGGCTTCTGACGGAGCTGCTTCAGATTATTTTGGCTGTTCGGTTGGAATATCAGGAGATAAAGTAATATCAGGAGCTCGTGGAGACGATGATGACGGTGATTTTTCTGGATCAATATATTTTTATACAAAACCTGTGACTGGTTGGGTTTCAGCTACAGAAGATCAAAAAGTGGCAGCAAGCTATGCTTCCAACCTAGAAAACAATTTCGGTACCTCCGTTGCAATTGATGGTGATTATGCCGTTATAGGTGCTGTAGGTGCTTATGATAGAGCTGGAAATGCCTACGTACTTTATTACAACGGGACTACTTGGGAGAAGCTAGCTGAATTAACGGCCTCTGATGCTGTAGCCATTGATTTATTTGGTACTGCTGTTAGCATTTCTGGAGATGTGATTGCTGTAGGTGCTTCTCGCTCTTCGGGCTCTGGTGGCGTTTATGTTTTTGAGAAACCCGTTAGTGGATGGGTGGATATGACGGAAACGGCAAAATTATCCCCCTCAAATGGTGCTTCTCTTGATTACTTTGGACATTCGGTAGGTATTGACGGAGACGTTGTTGCTGTTGGCGCTTATGGACATAGTGCCGTTGTTGGAGATGATGGAGTAGTGTATGTTTTTGAAAAACCAGTTTCTGGTTGGGTAAATATGACGGAAACGGCTGAGTTAACAGCATCAGATGCTGCGGCAGGAGATTATTTAGGATGGTCCGTAAGTATTTCGGGTGATATCATCGTTACCGGCGCAAGGTGGGATGATGATGCTGGTACATCATCTGGTTCAGCATATGTTTTTGAGAAACCTGTTAGTGGTTGGGTCAGTACTACACAAACGGCTAAGCTCACAGCCTCTGATGGCGCCGCAAATGATTTATTCGGATACGCAGTGAGTGCTTTTGGAGACTATATCGCGGTGAGTGCAATTGAAGATGATGATCTGGTTTCTGGATCTGGTTCAGTATACGTCTTTGAAAAGCCTGTTAGTGGATGGGTTGATGGAACTGAAACGGCTAAGCTTACAGCTTTAAATCCTAGCGTTTTTGATTTTATTGGAAAATCGATCGGTATTTCTAATGACTTTGTAGTTGTTGGTGTTGCAAATTTAGCTGATAATGGAAACCAAGCGGGTGGAATATATGTCTTTAATAAACCACTAACGGGTTGGACAACCATGACCGAATCTGGAGTTCTTTTTTCTTCAGATATAGCTCCTGTAGATCATTTTGGAAATGCTGTTGGAATCTCAGGCGATTATATAATTGGAGGAGCGTTGGACAATGATGATAGTGGAACAGATTCTGGTTCCGCATACTTATTCAAGCGTTGTCCTGAAACAACAAATACAATAAGTGAAACAGCATGTGGAAGCTATACCTCACCAAGCGGGAATTATACATGGACGACTTCCAATACTTATTTGGATACAATTCCGAATGCCTGTGGAAGTGATAGCGTCATTACGGTCAATTTAACCATTAACACGTTGGATAATGCCGCGTTTAGCTATGGTGCACCATTTTATTGTCTTTCAGGAGCGAATCCAACTCCAACAATAACAGGTCTCAGTGGTGGAGCCTTTTCAAGTGTACCTGCTGGCTTATCATTGAATGGAACAACAGGTGAAATTATCATTGCTACTTCTACGGAAAACACCTACACCGTAACTTATACAACCTCTGGACCTTGTCCAAACTCTTTAGATGTTTCAGTAGCCATTTATATTACTGATACGGACGGAGATGGAATAGGGAATTACTGTGACGCTGATGATGACAATGACGGTGTACTTGATGGTTCAGATGTAAGTTCACTTGATCCACAACTTTGTGCAGATGCTGATGGTGACAGCTGCGATGATTGTTCTCAAAATCCTACTTCAGCGGGGTCCCCAACACCATGGACTGCGTATACATCTAATCCAAACAATGATGGAATAGATACTGATTCTGATGGAATTTGCGATGCAGGTGATCCTGATGATGACAATGATGGAATAGCCGATGGACTTGATACTAACCCTTTGGACCCTTCTATTTGTCAAGATGCCGATGCCGATGGATGTGATGATTGCGGAAATGGAACGGATGGCTTTGGCCCATTAGCGGATAATGATCCTTCGAACGATGGAATAGATACAGATGGTGATGGACTTTGCGACACTGGAGACTTGGATGATGATAACGATGGTGTCTTGGACGTGATGGATGTAGATCCGCTGAATCCAGATCTTTGTCAAGACTTAGATGGTGATGGTTGTGATGACTGTTCTGTTGGTACAGATGATTTCGGCCCATTGCCTGATAATTTACCTGCTACGGATGGTCTTGATACTGATGGTGATGGATTGTGCGATAGTGGAGATCCAGATGATGACAATGACGGTGTTGCTGATGTTATGGATACCAATCCACTAAACCCGTTCCTATGCCAAGATGCTGATTCTGATACATGTGACGATTGTGCGAATGGAACAGATGGTTTTGGACCACTTGCTGATAATGATCCAGCAAACGATGGTCTTGATACCGACGGAGATGGTATTTGTGATAGCGGAGATCCTGATGACGATAACGATGGAGTACCTGACGGAGCTGATACAGACGCATTGAATCCTTATATCTGTCAAGACTTAGACGGTGATGGATGTGATGATTGCTCAATTGGAACAGATGGTTACGGCCCAATGGCGGACTATGATCCAAGCAATGACGGAACGGATTCTGATTTAGATGGAATATGTGATAATGGCGACCCATGTCCATTGGACAACCCTGATGATACGGATAGTGACGGAGTCTGTGATACGCAAGATCAATGTCCTGGGTTTGACGACAACATTGATAGTGATAATGATGGAATAGCGGACGGTTGTGACGTTTGTCCCAATGATCTTGTCAATGATGCCGATAATGACGGTTTTTGTGCAGATGTAGATTGTGACGATAATGACGATACGGTTTTCCCAGGAGCCACTGAAATACTATGTAACGGAGTAGATGAAAACTGTAATGGAATGACGGATGATGCCGATATAATTGATCCAATTACTCCAGTATTAAGTGATTTAAACAGTGATTGTCAAATAACGGTTCCTGTGCCTACAACAACTGATGATTGTGCTGGAACAATCACGGGTACAACGACAGACCCATTATTCTATGATATGAATGGCGTTTACAACGTGAATTGGACTTTTGATGATGGAAACGGCAATGTGATTGTTGTTCCGCAAAATGTTACTTTGTTGGATGACCAGCTTCCAACAGGAACAGCGCCATTAACAGTCAATGTGGAATGTATTGAGGATGTCCCTTCTCCCGATGTAAATTTAATTTTGGATGAAGCTGATAATTGTGGTGCAGCTGTAGTTACTTGGGTTTCGGATGTTTCGGATCTAAGTACTTGTCCTGAAACAATATCACGTACTTATCGAATAACGGATAATTCCATGAATTATGTTGATGTGGTTCAAATAATTGTTGTGAATGACAATACATCACCTAGCGCTGATACGCCTCAAGCATTAACCGTTGAATGTTCAGCGGATATTCCTGTTGCAGATATATCAGTTGTGTTAAATGTTCTAGATAATTGTATAGCGCCTGTTACTGTTGCTTATTTAGGAGATGCTTCCGATGGCAATTCGTGTGCTGAAGTTATTACACGTACTTATAGCATAACTGATCAGTGTCAAAATGTGGACTTCGTTCAACAAATCATCACCATTGATGATCAGACACTTCCTGTAGTGGATGCAGCGACACTTTCTGATTTAGAAGATCAATGTAGTGTAGACGCTCCGATACCACCAACAGCTACAGATAATTGTTCCGGTATGATTTACGGTGTTGCCGATGTCAGCTTCCCAATTACGCAATTAGGAACCACAGTTGTTACATGGTCCTACGCGGATGACTGTGGAAATGTGGTTACACAAACGCAAGATGTAGTCATTTCGGGTGTAGATGTGAATACAACATTGGATATTGATGAAATAACAATTATTGCTGACAATACTGTCGCTAGTGCATATCAATGGATTGATTGTAATGATGGGAACCAACCGATAAGCGGTGAGATTTATCAATTGTTTACGGCTGACGTCAATGGTGAGTATGCTGTTATTGTTACCTATAATAACTGTTCAGACACATCAGATTGTGTAGTGATAAATACAATTGGAATTGATGATATTAATTTCGAATCATTCGTAATGTATCCGAACCCAACAGTTGATGGAAGCTTCACAATTGCTTACGAAGGCTCTATCAAGCAAGTTGAGATGATGGACATGCTAGGACGCTTGGTTATGCCAACAGTAGATCTTGAAACAGGTTTGGTGGATGGAACTAATCTTGCACCAGGAAAGTACATGGTTAAAGTGACGACATCCGAAGATCAATTATTGATCCGAGAGGTGGTGATTACCAAATAATACGAATTAATTTTATCGAAGAGGGGAGCTGAAATGCTCTCCTTTTCTGTGCACTTCCAATTGATGGGTAATCCAAAGGATTTACACCTTGTGTCCTAAACAACAGTCAATAATGTCTTTGAGTCTTTGGGGTTGTTTTAAAGACTGTGGGGATTAAATGACCTTTTTTTGTGCACTTCCAATTGATAAGCAATCCGAAGGATTTACACATTGTGTCCTAAACAGCAGTTCAGTAGTGCCTTTGTGTCTTTGTGGTCGCTCTTAAGACTGTGGGGATTAAATAGCCCCTTTCTGTTAATCACATTTTCCAATCACCCGTGTAAAGCCTATACTGAAATCAGGTTCGATTCCAGAAAAAGTATCTTCCCAGTTGCGCGAATTGAATCGGCCCTTGTCTATGTTAAAATAGTATGGAGCCTTGAAGCCGTA
Source organism: Crocinitomicaceae bacterium (assembly GCA_033791225.1). GTDB lineage: Bacteria > Bacteroidota > Bacteroidia > Flavobacteriales_D > Crocinitomicaceae > UBA4466. The sequence goes on along the minus strand of JASJHD010000010.1, from coordinate 330,142 downwards.
ATAGAATGTCCAACGACCAGAGATTCTCACAGTATGGTACATTTCTAAACCAACCCCTACAAACATATGGTGAAATGTGTTTCTCTGAAGAAGAGTGCGATCATTATCCTGTGATGCATATGCCCCAGTAAATTTTGATTTAGCATAACCGATACGTCCATTGACATTAATTCTAAGACCTTGAGAGCTTTCTCCAAATTCTATGAAATAGCCCAAACCTCCGCTTATTCCAATTCCAGAACTTTGAAACGAGTAATTGTATAAATTGTAAGCTCCTGAAGTATCGATGATAGCTTGATTTGCGAAAGGGAAAGGGGAGTGAACTCTTAATCCGTTTCGAACATCATCAGGGTCGTGATATACATAAACCTCCATTTTTGAACCTATCACACCACCAAAAATACCTACTGAGTAAATGAATCCATTTTTAATTACCTCCTGATAATGCGCCGTAAGCTGTATATCTGAGAGTCGCGTATTGAAATCAAAGCCAATTCTTTTCTGACCAAAAGAAAGATGTCCCAGAAGGAGGCAAATGATGAGTAAACTTCTCTTTTCCATAGTAGTGGGTTGTTGATATAAAACGGCTAAAAGTTCAATTTCGTACCCAACTGCAATATACAACCTTCTTTTAAGTAAGAAGAAACCTGAGAATCCAGTGAGTAAATTGTTTTTATCTTTATCCGGTGAAACAGAAATTGAATGAAATAATATTCGGAACGACGACAAAGTCTGGAAAAACCTTTGATGTCATCTTGCTCGTTCTGATCTTGATTTCTGTACTCATCGTACTTTTTGAAAGTGTTCCCGAGTGGAGAGTTTCTTACGATGGGCCCTTATATTATATGGAGTGGGGATTTACTATCATCTTTTCAATTGAGTATTTGGTAAGAATATTGGTTGCGCCAAAACCCTTAAAGTACATCACTAGCTGGTGGGGTTTAATTGATCTCATTTCAATTTTACCAACATTTATTAGCTTCTTCTTAGCACCTGGCTATACCGCAATAAGAGTTGTGAGAGCATTACGATTATTGAGAATTTTTAGAATATTAAAATTGAGCCGATTCACATCAGAATCTCAAGCACTAGCACATTCTTTAAAAGCGAGTTATTACAAAATCATGGTGTTCTTGTTTTTTGTTGTCATGATGATGGTAATGGCTGGAACAATCATGTATGTGATTGAAGGTGGTGAGCATGGGTTCGAGAGTATTCCAGCAAGTATTTATTGGGCTATTGTAACTACTACAACTGTCGGATATGGAGATGTGGTTCCATATACTGTTTTTGGAAAAATGTTGTCTTCAGTAATGATGATCTTGGGTTATGTGATTATCGCTGTTCCAACTGGACTAATTTCTGTCGAAATGTCTCGCTACAAGGGGGATGGTAAAAAAGACAACCTCTGTGATAGTTGTGAACACGATAATCCATTTGGATCGGTGTATTGTAATCAATGCGGTGAGGAAATGAACAACGGCTAATTAGTCGGATGTCTTTAAGGTGAAAATGTACATGCTTCCTTCACCATTTTTCTCTAAGGTAAAACTCCCGTCCAATTGTTCGGTCATTGTATCGATAAGCTCTAGTCCAAAGGATCTTTCAGATTGATCTTTCCAAACTCCATCATCGCTATATTTTAAACAAATATTTTCTGGATTAGTGCAATGTCCAACTCGAACAGTGATCGTTCCAGACTCTTTCCCTTCAAAAGCATGTTTAATGGAGTTTGAAATAAGTTCATTAAAAATCAGTGAAATAGGAACGATACTTTTACTTCCGATTTGATCAATTTCAGAATTAATATCCAACTGAATATTTTTCTTCAGTGAATAGGAGCTAATAATTTCGTTGGTCAAGGAAACCAAGTAGTTTTTTAGGTCAAAATTGGCCAGCATATCACTGTTGTACATCTTCTCATGGATAAGTGCCATCGATTTTACTCGGTTGATTGCTTCATTGAATGAATTCAATTGTTCTCCTTCAAGCTCATGCGACTGAAGTCGTAATAAACTCGTAATCACCTGTAGATTATTCTTTACCCTATGATGAATTTCTTTGAGCATTAGCTCTTTTTCCTCGTTTTGCTTACTGATGATTTTATTTTGATGCGTCAATTCTAAATTGGTTTCCTTGACATTTTTCTCTGCATGGCGGTTAGCCTTAATAAATTTACTCAGTAAAAACCCCATTGCTAAACCAACTATTGCTGTCTCAAGTATAAAATTTAAAATCCCTTGCTGGTCTAATGTTCCAATACCGTCGATATTCGCCTGAAGTCTAAAAATATAGTAGAAAATGAGTACGGTAAAATGCCCAATTAAGATTCCTAACCCCCAGAACCTCCCCAACATAAAAAAGGCAAACAATATGTTTATTGTTCCCCACATTGGCGTGGTGTAGTGCAATGCGTCATGTATAGTGAAGAAAGCTGTGCTGACCAATGCAAAACTGGCAAGTGAGGTGAAAATGCAAACAAGCTCGAATCGTTTAGTCGTCTTTAAGATGATCAAGGCTATTACGCCAATGGATACTTCGATTACATTCGTTAAAGAAGTGTAATTTTCATTTTGGATATTGACAATTGAAACAATAGACAAAAGTACAATCAGCGCCCAACATAAATTCCAGACAAGATTGAATCGGGAGATGTCGTAGTGATCAGTGTATTTTGTTACAGGCGGCTTCAATAGGTTCATTATCACAAAAGTATCATAAAAAAAGCTCCCAATCAAAGATCGGGAGCCCTTTATAGTGTCGCTCATACTATCCGAATAAATCGGGAAGCATGAAACGGAAAAAGAGTAGCTCCCGAAATAATCCGAAAGCTGCCTCTTTATACTCTTTGTGGCTTAGACTAAAATCTAATTTAGTCAGCCTATCGAATTAGTTAGCTGAGCTTTTTCAAAAATGGTAGCTGAGCCTGTCGAAGCTACATCATTCCTGGCATTCCACCTGGCATTCCGCCACCCATGGCTGCAGCCGCTGCCGCAGGATCTACTGGCTCATCAGCAATAACACATTCTGTTGTCAATAACATCGATGCAATAGATGCTGCATTTTCAATAGCAATACGTGTTACTTTTGTTGGATCAATTACTCCAGCTGAATACAAATTGTCAAATTCCTCTGTTCGTGCATTGTAGCCGAAATCATCTTTACCTTCTTTCACACGTTGAACAATTACTGCTCCTTCACCACCACAATTCGCTACAATTTGACGCAAAGGCTCTTCAATTGCACGTTTTACAATTGCAATACCCGTCATTTCATCGTCATTTAGGCCTTTAACGCTGTCTATTGTCGATAAAGCACGAATAAGTGCAATCCCTCCACCAGGAACAATCCCTTCTTCTACAGCTGCTCTAGTTGCTGCCAAAGCATCGTCAACACGATCCTTCTTTTCCTTCATCTCGACTTCAGTTGGCGCGCCAACATACAATACAGCAACACCTCCAGCTAACTTAGCCAAACGCTCCTGCATCTTTTCTTTATCGTAATCAGAAGTTGAAGATTCAATTTGCGCTCTAATTTGTCCGATGCGCGCTTCGATGTCTTCTTTTCTTCCTGCTCCGTTCACAATTGTCGTGTTGTCCTTGTCGATTTCCACTTTTTCAGCAGTTCCCAACATATCCAACGTTGCATTCTCAAGGCTCAATCCTCTTTCTTCAGAAATTACTTGTCCTCCAGTTAAAATTGCAAGGTCTTCCAACATAGCTTTTCTTCTGTCTCCAAATCCTGGTGCTTTTACTGCTGCAATTTTCAGTGATCCTCGGATGCGGTTAACAACCAATGTCGCCAACGCTTCTCCATCAACATCTTCAGCAATTAATAATAAAGGCTTACCCGTTTGAGCAACTGGTTCAAGAATAGGCAACAATTCCTTCATGTTAGAAATCTTCTTGTCATATATCAAGATCATTGGGTTCTCTTGATCAGTGATCATTTTCTCAGTGTTGGTTACAAAATACGGAGAAAGATATCCTCTGTCGAATTGCATTCCTTCAACAGTTTTAACGTCTGTTTCAGTTCCTTTTGCTTCTTCAACGGTGATTACCCCATCGTTTCCAACAACGTTCATCGCTTCAGCAATCAAAGAACCAATTGCCTCGTCATTGTTTGCTGAGATAGTTGCGATTTGCTTAATCTTATCGTTGTCTGAGCCAACCTCTTTTGAGATTGCCTTTAAGTTTTTAACCACGTCGGCTACGGCTTTGTCCATACCTCTTTTGAGGTCCATTGGATTTGCGCCAGCAGCAACATTTTTTAACCCAGCACTAATCATTGCTTGAGCCAAAACAGTCGCTGTAGTAGTTCCATCTCCAGCAATGTCTGCCGTTTTCGATGCTACTTCCTTCACCATTTGTGCTCCCATGTTTTCAATAGGATCTTTCAGCTCAATTTCTTTTGCTACAGAAACTCCATCCTTTGTTATAATTGGTGCGCCAAACTGTCTTCCAATTACAACATTTCTTCCTTTAGGTCCAAGGGTTACTTTTACAGCGTTCGCCAATGCGTCAACACCTGTTTTCAGCTTGTCTCTAGCTTCTATATCAAATAATATTTCTTTTGCCATTATTGTCTTTATTAATCTCGATTAAAATATTCCGTAAATGTCCGCTTCACGCATAATCAAATACGTTGAACCGTCCAATTTAATTTCAGTTCCTGAATACTGTCCGAAAAGTACTTCATCACCCACTTTTACAGTCATTGGTTCATCCTCTTTTCCTTTGCCAGCAGCGATGATAGTTCCTTTTAAAGGTTTTTCTTTCGCATTGTCTGGAATGATAATTCCACTTGCTGTTGTTGACTCAGCCTTGGCTGGTTCAATAAGAACACGGTCTGCTAATGGTTTGAATGTAGTTGCCATACTTCGTATTAATTTTTGGTATTATTAATTGTGATCTCGCCTCGTCTAATTTTGTGCCATCCAGTTTAATAGGACAAAATAGCACTAGAGTGCATAAAAAATGTCAGCATGTATGACATACTGACATTTAAATAATTTGTTAGAGTCGTTTACTATGGTACTTGTGTGCCACCTTCTGTTGTACCTCCATCAGTTGCACCTTGATCAGCATTTGTTGTTCCATCTCCTGCAGGTTGTTCTGTAGGATCTGGCTCAGGGTCAGGAGCCGTTGGACGAACAGTTGAATTCTGCAATGTTAAAATGATACTTAAAACTGCTACGAGTCCAGCCAAAGACCAAGTTGCCTTATCAATGAAATCATTCGTTTTTTGAACACCTCCAATTTGCTGTGCTGCACCGAAGTCAGAACTCAATCCTCCACCTTTTGGGTTTTGAACGTAGACAACAAAGATGAGTAAGAGACTCGCTAATATGATGACTGATGAAATGAAAATTCCCATTACCTATGTGTTTATTTTTTTTGTTAAATCTTTAATCAGGTTTGCAAAGAAAATCTTTTTTTCTGGATATTTCAAACTTAATTGCTCATAAGCTGCAATTGCCTTCGGATAATTTCCTTGCATGGCATATATTTTTGCCAAAGTTTGGCTCACAGGAAGCTTGTCTTCGTCCAAACTTTCTTTGGCCTTTTTTGTTGGCGAGAAGAATTCTTGTTTCGGTTTTTCAACTTCCCCGTATAACTCTGCTGAAGGATCAAATTCTTCAAAATCATTGACTACAGCTTGGATTGCTGCTTTGTCCTCGTTCTTAAATTCAGTGTGATGAATGTCCGAACTAATCCAAGAAGTAAAGGATTGTTTCAAGTCGACATCGATGGGTGAAACCTCAACTAGCGGGTCATTATCCTCTTCGATTGTCTTCGATTTATCGTTCTGATGTTTTTCTAAATTTTCAATCTCTTTTTCGTCTAAATCATCCAATTGAAACCCTGCAGCGAAAGCATGATGTAAAATATTCTCTTCAATAGCATCACTAGGAGACTCAATAATTGGGTCTTTTTCTACTGTATCTATGGTTTCTTCTTTCTCCTCAATAGGTACTTCAATACCTTGAACTTCCACTTCGGCTATCGTTGTTGAATCTTCTACAGTTGGTTCTTCAACAATCGGCTCTTCTACAACAGGAATCTCTACAATTGTTTCAACAGAACTAGCTTCCTCGACTTCTTCAACAGCAGTTTCCTCAGGAACAAGTCCATCATCCTCACCGTTGATATTGATCAAATGAAACAATTGAACGCGATCACTAATTCTATACGAATGTCGTTGTAACTCATCTTCAAAAAGCACATTTCCATGCTGTCCAAGCCCTTTTAGGTATAAAATTGAAAATAATTGAGTGTACGGGTATTTTTGAGCAAGCGCCTTTAAATCTTCAAGCTCACTCTTGGCCACTAGATTTGGTTGATCAATACGCTTCGCTATGTCCGTAGTATTTAACATTTACCAGTTAGAAAGGAGTTTGCTAATCAAATCTTGAACAATTTGATCATTGATTTCTTCGAGTAGGGTTGCTTCCACCGAACTCAAGTCCTGACTCGATTCAAAAGTAGTAAATCGCGTACTCGTTACAGTCATTTTATCTTCTTCAGGAGCACTTATGAATATTTCAAAACTTGCTGTAATTGTCAGTTTATTTTGAGCAGCATTCTCACCTTCTTGTAATGCGATCGGAACTACAGAGTAATTCACGACAGATCCTTCAATCACTACTTCCGCATCCTTAGGTGTAGGGCTTAAAGTTAAACGCGTTCCGTTTTGAATTCCATCTTTTATTTTTTCTGATAAATCCATTGGATAGCTCAAAGGCGCGTTCGGAGCAGTGTTTTTTAAGTTACTGATATAGAAAGATTGCCATTCTTCCGGCATGCTTCCATCAATAAACGAAACGCTCGAAGGCCAACAGCTTGTTAGTAAAGAAAGGGTTGCTATGAATAGAATGTATCTCATCAATCTGCAAGGTTATATTCTTTAATTTTTCTGTAAAGTGTACGCTCGCTAATTCCTAATTCTGAAGCAGCGTACTTACGTCTTCCATTGTGTTTGAGCAAAGCCTTTTTTATCAATTCCTTCTCACGGTCTTCCAATGAAAGTGACTCTTCAACCTCTTCATGTTCTTCAAAGTTTTCATCACGTTGACTAGAGTAGGCGTATGTTTCTTCTTGCTGAGATGGAGGCAGCATTTTGGTTTGATTTACACCAGGCTCAACATCATCATAAATGCGACTGAGCATACTTTCTTGATCACGGCTCAAATTCACATTTCCATTGCTCGACAGTATTTCAGCAACCAATTTTTTCAAATCAGTCAAATCCTTTTTCATATCGAATAAGAACTTATACATCAGTTCTCGCTCATTGATACTATCGCTGCCTTCTCCCTTATTGATAACAGCAGGAGTATTTGATTTTTCCGCTGGCAGGTAATTCCCGAAAATTTGAGCGTCTATTTTTCTCGACGTTTCAATCACTGAAATTTGCTCTACCAAGTTTTTCAATTGACGTACATTTCCCGGCCAAGAATACGTGTTCAACATATGAATGGCATCTTCCTCTAATCGAATGGCTGGCATTCTGTACTTTTCACCAAAATCGTTGGCGAATTTTCGAAAAATTAAATGAATATCATCTTGTCTCTTACGCAATGGTGGTAAAGGAATCGGGACAGTACTTAGACGGTAAAATAGATCTTCTCTAAATTTACCTGAGGCAATAGCCCGTTGCATGTTTTCATTGGTCGCGGCAACCACTCGAACGTCTGTTTTAATTACTTTGGAAGAACCTACGCGAATAAATTCTCCAGTCTCTAAAACACGTAATAATCGCACTTGTGTTTGCATCGGAAGTTCTGCAACTTCATCCAGAAAAATTGTTCCACCATCGGCTACTTCAAAATATCCTTTACGACTTCCGCTAGCACCAGTAAACGATCCTTTCTCGTGTCCAAAAAGTTCAGAATCAATTGTCCCTTCTGGGATAGCACCACAGTTCACAGCAATATATTCTCCGTGCTTTCGTGAGCTGAGTTGATGAATAACTTGTGGGATAATTTCTTTACCAGTTCCACTTTCTCCTGTTACTAATACAGAGATGTCAGTGGGGGCAACCTGCACGGCAACTTCCAAAGCTCTATTTAATAAAGGTGCATTTCCAATAATCCCGAAACGTTGTTTAACCTGTTGTACTTCCATCTTATACTTTCACTGCTTCAATTTCCTCAGCAACTTCACCCAAAAGTGTGGCTGCTGTACAATCTGTAATCTTTATGTTAACGTAATCTCCTTTGGCGTATTTCCCTTTTGGGAAAACAACCTTAATATTTCCATCGCTGCGTCCTGCCAAATGCTCTTCAGAACGCTTGGACAATCCTTCTACCAGTACTTTTTGAGTGCTTCCAATCAGTCCTTGGTGGATTGCCAAAGAATGTTCTTGTTGTAGATCAATAATTTCCGTCAAACGTTTCTTTTTTACGTCTTCTGGAACATTGTCTTCAAAGCGTCTCTCTGCCAATGTTTTTGGACGTTCAGAATAGATGTACATATATGCGAAGTCCCATTTAGCCTCACGCATTAATGATACCGTTTCAGCATGTTCTTCATCTGTTTCATCGCAAAAACCAGCAATAATATCTGTTGAAATTGCACAACCTGGAATGATTCTTCTAATTGCTTCAATGCGTTCAATGTACCACTCTCTCGTGTATCCTCTATTCATTCTACTCAACACTTCACTATTTCCAGATTGAACAGGTAAATGGATGTAGTTGCAAATGTTTTCATGTTTGGCAATCACTTCCAATACTTCGTCCGTCATATCTTTTGGGTGAGACGTCGAAAACCGTATTCTTAATTCAGGTGAAATACCAGCGACCATTTCCATTAATTGGGCAAAATTGGTAGTCGATTGAGACGCATCTTTAATTTCACCTTTGGAAGTCATGTTCCATCGATATGAATCAACATTCTGACCTAAAAGAGTAACTTCCTTGTAGCCCTGATCAAATAACTCTTTGCACTCGTTGTATATAGTTTCAGGATCTCTTGATCGTTCACGTCCACGTGTAAAAGGCACTACACAGAACGAGCACATATTATCACAACCACGCGTAATCGAAACGAAACTTGTAACACCACTTTTATCCAATCGAACTGGGGCAATGTCTGCATACGTTTCATCTCGCGAAAGTAATACATTCACGGCCTTTTGTCCAGTGCCAACTTCCTCAATTAAATTTGGCAAATCTCTATAAGAATCTGGTCCAGCAACTAGATCAACAAGCTTCTCTTCTTCTAGTAAATTCTTTTTCAATCGTTCAGCCATACAACCAAGAATTCCGACTACCAGATCGGGTTGCCTTGCCTTGCGTTTTTTGAAGTTTGTCAAACGATTTCGAACACGTGTTTCAGCGTTTTCTCTAATCGAACAAGTGTTGATAAGAACAACATCAGCTTCCTCAACATCACCTGTCGTTGAGTATCCATTTTTTGCCATAATGGAAGCAACAACTTCACTGTCTGCAAAATTCATTGCGCATCCATAGCTTTCCACATAAAGTTTCTTGCTCCCCGACGCTGAAGACAAAATAGTTGCCTCTCCCTGTCGTGTTTCGTCTATCTCTTTCTTCGGTTCTTTATCTGTGCTCATGCGTAAAAATCAGGCTACGAAATTACACATTTTTGGAAGGGTGTCAAAATGTCAGTTTTTATTTATCAAAAATTAACCATTTTCCTTTAATCTATGATTAAAGATCATATAATAGGTATAAAACCGAAACATTTTGTTCAGATATTTCGTTTGTATTGAAATTAATTCCTCTTTATTTGCACTTCCAAATATGAGGACTAGTGCGTTAAAGAGCGTTTTAGAGAACTGAAATATTGAATGTTATGGCTAAAAATCTTGTTATTGTCGAGTCACCTGCGAAAGCAAAGACAATCGAAAATTATTTAGGAAAAGACTTTGTTGTTAAATCTAGCTTCGGCCATGTTCGTGATTTAGCGAAGAAGGGAGAGGCGATAGATGTGGAAAATAACTTTGCTCCGAAATATGAAGTTTCTGCCGACAAAAAACAAATTGTAGCTGAACTCAAGAAAATAACGAAGCAAGTCGACGTAGTATGGCTCGCGACGGATGAGGACCGTGAAGGAGAAGCTATTTCTTGGCACTTGTACGAGACATTAGGATTGGACAAGAAAGAAACAAGAAGAATTACATTCAACGAAATCACCAAGTCAGCAATTTTAAAAGCAATTGAATCTCCAAGAGAGATCAATAAAGAATTGGTAGATGCACAACAAGCAAGAAGAATCTTAGATCGTTTGGTTGGTTTTGAACTATCTCCAGTATTGTGGAGAAAGGTTCGTCCAAGTTTATCCGCTGGTAGGGTTCAGTCGGTAGCGGTGAAATTAATCGTAGAAAAAGAAAAAGAAATAGAGAAGTTTAATTCCGAGGGTTTTTATAAAGTCAACGGATTATTCTCAACAGCAAACGGAAGAATTAAAGCAGATGTTTCTCGACAATTAAAGTCGGAAGGAGAAGTTGATACTCTTTTAGCTTCTTGTACCGGAGCTAATTTTAGCGTGGACGATGTTACAATGAAACCGGCAATTAAAAAGCCAGTGGCACCGTTTACTACTTCAACTTTACAGCAAGAGGCAAGTTTGAAATTGGGATTCTCAGTTTCGAGAACAATGTCCGTAGCTCAGCGTTTGTACGAAAGTGGATTAATCACTTACATGAGAACAGATTCAGTGAATCTTTCTGAAACTGCTGTAAACGGAGCAAAAGCCGAAATTGAAAAAGCATACGGAAGTCAATTTTCAAATCCTACGAAGTACGTCACTAAAAATGCTGGTGCTCAAGAGGCTCACGAGGCGATTCGTCCAACGGATTTCTCAAAGCACTCAATGTCGGGTGAGAGCGACCAAGAAAAATTGTACGACTTAATTTGGAAGAGAGCAATTTCCTCTCAAATGTCGGATGCTCAATTGGAAAGAACAACCATCAAATTGATAGCGAATGGAGTGAACGATACTTTTCAAGCGAAGGGTGAGGTAATCAAGTTTGAAGGATTTTTGAAAGTATACTTGGAGAGTAACATGGATGATGAAGATGAAGACTCATTCCAATCAGGTTTGTTGCCTGCCGTTACTGTTGGAGATAGTGTCGAAGTAACTGAGATTAAAGCTACGCAGCGTTTCAGTCGCCCACCAGCGCGTTATGTTGAGGCTTCTTTAGTAAAGCGATTGGAAAGTTTAGGAATCGGTCGTCCATCTACTTATGCACCAACAATTACGACCATTCAAAAAAGAGGGTACGTTGAGAAGCCAGAACGTGATGGTACGGAAAGAAAGTACAATCAATGGGTACTAGCAAACGATTTAATTGATAAAAACGAACTGTCTGAAGTTACAGGTCGTGAGAAGAATAAATTAGCTCCAACAGACATCGGAATTGTAGTTACAGACTTCTTGTCTGAACATTTCGAGCGCATCATGGATTACAATTTTACCGCTCAAGTAGAAAAGGAATTTGATGAGATTGCAAATGGAATGAAGGAGTGGACGAAAATGATCAAAGACTTCTATGCACCTTTCCATAGCAGAGTTGAAGACACTTTGGAGAATTCTGAACGCGCAACAGGTGAAAGAGAGATTGGAATGCATCCAGAGTCTAATAGAAGAATAATCGCAAGGATCGGAAAGTTTGGACCAATGATTCAAATTGGAGACGAGCAAGTTGATGGTGAGAAGCCACAGTTTGCATCTTTGAGAACGAATCAATCAATCAACTCCATTACACTGGAAGAAGCATTGGAGCTGTTTAATTACCCAAAGACTCTTGGGGATTATGAAGGTGCAGAAATTATTGTTGCTCAAGGTCGATTTGGACCTTACGTTAAATTCAATGAGGCCTTTGTTTCTATCCCGAAAGGAGAGGAAATTGACACAGTTGATTTAGACAGAGCAATTGAATTGATCAAGGAAAAGCAAGCAGCAGATGCTCCAATTGCGGAGTACGAAGGCTTGCCTGTTCAGAAAGGTGTTGGACGTTTTGGACCCTTCATCAAATGGAATAGTATGTTCATCAACGTCAACCGTAAATACGACTTTGATAATTTGTCGAATGAAGATATCGTAGAGCTCATCGAAACGAAAAAGCAAAAGGATATCGACAAGATGATCTTCAATTGGGAAGAAGAAGGAATCTCAGTTCAAAAGGCACGTTGGGGAAGGTTTCATATTATCAAAGGGAAAACCAAAATCGAATTGCCAAAGACGTTCAAAGTAGATGCTTTGACACTTGAGAAGGTGATTGAGATGATTGATGCGAATAAACCAGCGAAAAAGAAAAAAGCTCCTGCTAAGAAGAAGGCTGCTAAGAAAAAGTAATCCGAGTTATTAACGGAAGCTTATGTAAAGCTTTTTCTTGTGTGGAATTTGTACTGATGCAATTTGAATAAATTTGTTCAAATCATCAGAATGAAGGATCTATCTATATATTTTCAATCAGTCCAAGTCGAAGGTTCGGAAAAGGAGGGGAGTGTTGCAGCGAAATTGCAAATTCACAAAGAGAACTCTTTTCCTGAAATTGAAAGCAATAGCATAGCAATTTTGAGCGTTCCTGAATTCCGAAACGGACGTTTTGAGAATGGGGCATATTCCGACAATTTCAGAAATTTTTTATACGAGTTGCACGTAGGCGATTCTTGGACACGATCCCTGTATGATCTTGGGGTAATCATTCCAGGAGAAACAGTCGAGGATACGCATTTTGCAGTAGCCCAAACTGTTGCTGAATTGGTCAAAAATGATGTTATTCCAATAGTGATCGGTGGCTCTCAAGATCTCACTCTGGCTTGTTATAAAGGATTTGAATCGCTGGAGCAGATGATCAATATTTGTTCTATTGACAACAAACTGGATATTGGCGAGCCAAGTGAAACAGCGACAGGCGATGGGTATGTTAGTCATCTGCTTATGCAGCGTCCGTGCTACCTTTTCAATTATGCCAATATTGGAATGCAACGACCATTGGTAGCAAAAAAGGAAGTTGATCTTTTTGACAAGCTTTATTTCGATGTGTGTCGACTAGGGGAGTTTAATGCTGACTTCAAACTTGCGGAACCATACCTGCGCAATTCTGATTTACTTTCCATCGATTTTGGAAGCATAAGAAGTTCAGATTCTGATACTGGAATTTATAAAAACCCAAACGGACTGTATGCGGAGCATGTTTGTCAAATTGCTAAGTATGCTGGGATCAGTGATAAATTGGCTTGTTTCGGAATTTTTGATGTTGCACCCCAAATTGATTCCATTGCTGGAAATTTACTTGCTCAAATCATTTGGTATTTCATGGATGGGGTCAGTCAACGAGTTGGTGATTTCCCAATCGGAACAAAAAAGAGTTACACAAAATTTCATGTCCATTTAGACGATTTCTCAGACGATTTAATCTTCTACAAAAGTGACAGGTCAAACCGATGGTGGTTGGAGGTTAAATACCTCGCAAAGGACAATGCCAAGTACGAACGCCATTGTCTAGTTCCTTGCAATCAAGAAGATTACACAAAAGCTCTCGAGAATGTAATCCCTAATCTTTGGTGGAAGACCTTGCAGAAGATGAGCTAAGCGGATTCAGCGCAAGGAAATTTATTCTCGCGGTTCCTTCTGTTTTTTTTCAACAATGCCGTTAAAAAGTTTCTCTTTACAAGAAAAAAAGCTATTTTAGTCCCCTGATAGAAGTGTCTCAGCCCGAAATGCTCGTGTTGAGATATGCAAATTGAATGACTATTTATGAAACGTAATTTTCTAGTATTATCACTGTTTTTAATGGTTGCAGGGGCAACTGCTTACGGTCAACAGGATAAATTGATCACGCATTTTATGTATGACAAAATGAGTCTCAATCCAGGGGCAACTGCTGCCGATGGAGGTGTAGGTACTATTTGTGGTACTCTGATGTACAGAAATCAATGGGATAGAGTGAATGGAGCTCCAAATTCGGCAGTATTGAACTTAGAAGCAGATTTGACGCGTTATTTTCCAGGTAGAGTAGGTATTGCCTTTTATCATGATGCTATTGCATTTACACGTCAAAACAATCTTTTAATTAATTATTCATTTCCCTTAGAGCTTGGTGGAGCAGGAACATTAGGAATTGGAGTTGGAATTGGATTAATGAATATTGGAATGAATCCACAATGGGCTCCTCCAACCACAGATTTTGATCCAACCTTGCCAGGTGGGTTTAGTTCAATGAGCTTGGATTTGAACTTCGGTTTATATTGGAGAGGAAGTCAAGGTTACTATGTTGGGATTTCTTCGACGCACTTATCTGAATCACGTATGTTAGGAATGAATCAATCTGAAACAGGGCTTGTTTCATATAACTCTGCTCGCCACTACTATTTAATGGGTGGTTATAAGTACGACTTGTCAAATGATAATGGAGCTATTGAAGGGAACGTAATGGTAAGAACCGATTTTGTTAAGTTCTCAGCAGATATCAATGCACGCTATCATTTGGGAATGATTCCTGCGTACGCTGGTATTACGTACAGAACATCAGATGCGATTGCAATCATGTTAGGTTACGAGCCTATTCCACACTTAACAGTGGGTTATTCATATGATATCACTATCAATAAATTAGCTAGTTATTCAAGAGGTTCTCACGAGATTATGGTTAAGTATTGTTATACTCTACCAGTGCCGCCACTTGCGACTAGTAAACATCCACGTTGGTTGTAAAAGTTATTTTTTAAAAATATTTGTAACCATTGAGGTAAAGTTTCCGTTATATCGAAGTAATTGTATCCTGTAAGTTGTTGATTAGATATCCGGAAAAGATAAAAAGAGGTAGAATGAGAAAATTTGTGTTATTTGCTATAGTTAGTGTTGTGCTAGCTTCGTGTAGTTCTAGAACTGGGCACCTTACAGGTTCGCCAGGCCGAATGCCTTATCATCCACAAATTCCTTTAGGGATGTTGTACATACCTGCTGGTGGATATCAAATGGGAGAGAATGATGGTGATATGCCTTTTCTGCACCAGACAAGATCGAGAACAGTTTCTGTTCAGGCTTTCTATATGGATCAGACAGAAATCTCAAACAATGAGTACCGTCAATTTGTTGATTGGGTAAGAGACTCTATTGCGAGAGATAAAATCTATTATGGTCTTGAAGATGATGATGACGCAAGTGGTTACATCAACTATAATGATTTATATTTTGATGAAGGTGCACTGGATTGGACTGAATTCGATGCCTCTGATAGAGAATTGAATAGAACAGTGTTTTCATTAAACTGGGATAGAAGATTCCAATACAATGATCCTGAATTGGTTCCAATTCTTGCGGATATGTACTACCCACAGCCGCAACGTTACTACCAAAGAAGAGAATTTGACACACGTAAGTTAATGTTTAGATATTACTGGATTGACTATGTTGAAGCTGCTCGAAGAGGTAGAATCAACATTACACCAAATGCGTACGATAACCAGGGGAACAAGCTTGTTCCTGAGCATAGAGAACTTGAAACTCCTCCGCATCCATTTACTGAAGAGCCTCAAGGTCAGGATTTGGATTTGAGTAATGGTATTAATAAGATCGGACAGAGTAATGGAATTAGAGGTCATGCGAATCGTCAAAGATTCATTATTGATGAAATTATCAATGTTTACCCGGATACATTATGTTGGGTACGTGACTTTACATATTCGTTCCATGATCCAATGACGAACATGTATTTCTGGCACCCTGCATACGACAACTACCCTGTAGTTGGTGTAACTTGGGTGCAATCGAAAGCATTTTGTGTGTGGAGAACCCAACTATTAAACAGCTGGTTAATTGCAATGGGAGATTTATTTGTGCAGGATTTCCGTTTGCCAACTGAAGCTGAGTGGGAAAGAGCTTCTCGTGGTGACTTACAATTGTCACAATACCCATGGGGTGGTCCTTACATCAGAAATGAGTCAGGATGTTTCCTTGGAAACTTTAAGCCAATGAGAGGTAGATACTTCGAAGATGGTGGTTTCCATACTGTAAAGGTATACTCGTACAATCCAAATGGATGGGGTCTATACTGTATGGCTGGAAACGTATCGGAGTGGTGTGAAACTGCTTATGACGAATCGATGTACGAATTCTCACATGATTTAAATACAGATTATAGATACAATGCAATGGACTGGGATCCACCATCAATGAAGCGTAAAGTAATTCGCGGTGGTTCTTGGAAAGATGTTGGATACTATTTGAGAAACTCAACTCGTACATTCGAGTATCAAGATACTGCCAAGTCATACGTGGGAATCAGATGCGTAATGACACACCTTGGTCGTGGAGGAAGAGACTTCACAGCCGAAGGAGGCGAAGAACTTCGTAGCGATATTCAACTACAATAAATACGCTAAGAAGAACAACAAACAGTAGTAATTTTTATTAAACCTAAAAACAAGGAAAACTATGAAACCAGGAAGTAAAGGATGGAAGAAATTTATGGCGAAGCTGTATGGAATTGGAGCAGCAATCGTTATTATGGGAGCACTATTTAAAATTATGCACTGGCCATTTGCCGGGCTAATGTTAACGGTTGGACTATCAACTGAAGCAGTAATTTTCTTTTTCTCTGCATTTGAACCTATTCACGAGGATCCAAATTGGGAATTAGTTTACCCAGAATTGGCTTTGGGTCATTCAGACGATTTAGATCAAGATGCATTAATGGCTAAAGGTGGTAAAGGAGGAATTACTGACCAATTAGACAAAATGCTAGAGGAAGCAAAGATTGATGGTGAATTGTTAGAGCGTCTTGGTGACGGAATGAGACATTTAGGAGATAACGCTGCTCAATTGAAAGGTGTTACTTCAGCAGCCGCTGCAACTGATTCTTATGTAGACAGCTTACAAGCTGCATCTGATAAGGTATCTACTTTGTCTGTTGCATACGAAAAGGCATCTGTTGCTATTTCAGGAATGACATCTTCTCAAGAGGAAGGAGCATCATTCGGAGAGCAAATGCAAAAAGTTTCTAAGAATTTATCTGCATTGAACAATGTTTATGAACTACAATTGAAAGGATCTTCTGCTCATTTAGAAGCAACTGAGAAGTTCCAAGGTCAAGTAACTGATATGATGAAGAATCTTTCTGATTCAGTTGAAGACACGAGATTGTACAAAGAGAATATGTCGATGTTGTCTCAGAACTTAACTGATCTTAACGCTGTATACGGTAATATGTTGAAGGCTATGACAATAACTAAAGGTTAGTAACAAGTTTGTTATTAATAGTTATTGAACATTAAATAATTGCAAACCAATTAAATTTAATTAATCATGGCAGGAGGAAAAGAAACCCCTAGACAAAAGATGATCGGTATGATGTACTTAGTACTTACCGCTCTTCTGGCTCTTAACGTATCGAAAGCTGTCCTTGATGCATTCGTTGCAATTGAGGAAAATATACAAAAGGCAAATATTGTTCAAGTAGAACGTGGTGATGGTTACTACGATTCTGTAAAACAAGAAGAGGCCGCAACAAACGATCCAGATCAAGTCGCGAAAAAGGAAAAATTACAGTATGTCCTTGAGCAAATGGATAAAGTAAATGTTGTGACTGAAGAAATGATCAAATTCATTGATGAACTTAAAATCGAAATTTTAGCTGCTGCAGGTGAAAACACTACAGAGTTTGGTAACGATGATGAGGAAGTAATGATGTGGATCGAGCGTGAAGGAGTTCGCCCAACGCGAATGAACCTTATGCAAGTTCAGGCAAAAGACAACTATGATATTCCAATGCAAATTGTTGTAGGAACGGATGAAGGTGGAGAAATTACAGACATTAAAGGCCAAGGTGCAGTACTTTGGGAAAAATTCAATCAATTTAGATTGGACCTTGTACAGATGGCTGGGTCTTACCAAATGGGTGATGCTGCTGCATTCACTATTGATCCTACACATATCAATGAGTACGGAACAAATGCTGAATTGAAAGCAATGGTTACGGACATGGTCAAAAAGTCTAAAGCAAACCTAAAGGAAGACGAAGAAATGTTGATTGACCTTTATGTAATGTTGACCAGAAAAGAGTTGAATTCTCACCACGGAACTGAAGGTGTTCACTGGGTAGGAATGACATTCGACCACTCTCCTTTAGTAGCTGCGATAGCATCGTTGTCGTCAATGCAACAGGATGTTCTTGGTGCTAGAGCGATTGCTCTTAGACACTGGAAAGGAAAGGTAACAACTGGTGAATATAGCTTCAATAAGATCATGCCATTGGCATACGGTCCTTCTGTTGCTAATGCTGGTGATACTGTTGAAATTCAAGTGATGATGGCTGCCTTCGATTCTGACAATCAACCAAAAGTTGAGTTGGTAGGAGCTGAAGAATTAGGAGCTCAGATTTCTTACCCAGGAAATGGGCAAGGAATAATCAAAATCAAAGCTGGAGCGACTACAATGGAGTTGACAGGAACAGTTGCAATTAAAAACAAATCAGGTACTTGGAAACCGGGAGACTGGAGCCAGACAATTGTGATTATGAAACCACAAGGTTCAATTGAACTTCCTGAAATGAATGTATTGTACCGTGGATACGCCAATCAAGTTGAAGCAACTGCATCAGGTTACCCTGGAACTAGTTTATCTGGAACTGGAGTTAGTATCTCAGGATCTGGACCATACGTGGTTAAGCCTACTACGACTGGTAGAACAGCTTACCTAATGGTATCAGGTAAAACTGCAGATGGTAAATCGGTACAATTGAAGAAGACAGAGTTCCGTGTAAGTAACTTGCCAAATCCAGATTTGTACTGGGGTGGTTCACCAAGTGGTTCTCGTGCTAACAAGAGTGAAACTAAATTGTTTGCGAAATATGGACCTGAAATTCCATTGAAAGCGACATTTACGATAATTAATTGGGAATGTAGTATTCCTGGTGCTATTAAGCCAATCAAAGGACAAGGAAGCAGAATTGATGCTGCCTCTACAATGATTCGTGCTTCACAACCTGGTAGCCAAATTAGTTTTATTTGTACAGTAGTTGGTCCCGACGGCGTACAGCGAAAGCGTGCCGGTGCATTTAAAATATAATTAAATAGTAGTGGATATGAAGAGTTTAGTATTAAGTGTAGTTGGAGCGGTTTGTCTCTCTGTTGGAGCGCAAGCACAGCAGGAGCAAATCAACGGAGGTCCGGTAAACGTACCTACTGAAGGTATTATCGATGGGGTATTTATACAGGAACACATTCCTACAAAAAGAATGATTCCGTATGAGTATGTTAGAGAAGCGGATGCCGTTTGGAGCAGAAGAGCTTGGGAATATATAGACCTTCGTGAAAAGATAAATCATCCTTTGTATTATCCTGAGGACGAAATCACTCCTGATGGAAGATGGGTGAGAAATGCAAATCGTTGGAGCTTATGGACTGTCATCAGACAGCACGTAATCAACGGTGATTTGAGAGTATTCTCTCCTTATGATCCAGTAATGAATGGAATTGGTGATTGGGATGGTGATCAATTGAAATATCCAATTGATCCAGAATCGGGCCTTACATACAATACTGATCCTGACTTCCGTGAACGCATGTTGTGGTACATGGGTAGATTAGGAGCACAAAGCGATATCGCACTTGTTGATCAATGGGGTAACGACAGTATTAGAGAGCTACCTGATGGAACATTTGAAATGGTTTATCCGAGTCCAGATACAACATGGTACAATTCAACTGATATCATTCAATACAGAATGAAAGAGGATTGGTTCTTTGATAAAGAGCGTTCAGTATTGGACGTAAGAATCATCGCGCTAGCACCAGTTGTGTATCAAACTGAAGTTGATGTTAACGGAGTAGAGAGCATCAATGGAACAATGGAGTTGTTCTGGTTGTATTTTCCACACTGTAGATTCGTATTCAATAACTACTTTGTATACAATGATCAAAATGACGCTCAATGGATGAGTTTTGATGACTTATTCTGGAAGAGAAGATTTAACAGTATCATCTACAAAGAAAGTAACACTTACGACAGAGAAATCGATTCATATCGAGCTGGAGTAGATGCTTTGTACGAGTCGGAACAAATTAAGACTGAAATTAGAAACATTGAACACGATGTTTGGTCGTTCTAATTAAATTCAATATTTGAAAGCCCTCTGCCATTGGTAGGGGGCTTTTTTTATGCCATAATTTTCCCTTTTCAATCTTTCCCAAATCCTTTCTTACACTGTAATTGAGTGGTTTTCAGAATTCTTTCTAGAGTTGAAAATTGAATAATCTTCTGTTACTATTGGTTTGTTGGTCATTTAATAGATGAAACCAATAAACTTAAAAATCATGGCAGGAGGAAAAGAAACCCCAAGACAAAAGATGATCGGAATGATGTACTTAGTACTAACCGCTCTCTTGGCACTCAACGTGTCGAAAGCTGTCCTTGATGCCTTTGTGGCAATTGAGGAGAACATTCAAAAAGCAAATATTGTTCAAGTAGAACGTGGTGATGGCTACTACGATGCAGTTCAAGAAGAGTACAGTGCGACAAGTGATCCAGATCAACAAGCAAAGAAGGAAAAACTCAAGTACGTTCTCGAGCAGATGGATAAAATAAACGCCGAAACGGAAGAAATGATCAAGTACATCGATGAATTGAAAATGAAAATTCTTGATGGAGCTGGGGAAAATACAGCCGAGTTCAGTAACGATGATGAGAAAACAATGATGTGGTTGGAACGTGATGGCGTTCGTCCTACACGTATGAACCTTATGCAGGTACAAGCGAAAGATAACTATGATATACCAATGCAGATTGTAGTTGGAACCAATGAAGGAGGTGAAATTACTTCGATTAAAGGGGAAGGCGCTATCCTGTGGGAAAAATTCAATCAATTTAGATTGAACATTGTAAAATTGGCGGGTTCTTATCAAATGAATGGATCACCTGCATTCTCTGTAGAACCAACCGCAATCAATGAGTATGGAACAAATGCTGAGTTAAAGGCAATGGTAACGGACATGATCAAAAAATCGAAGGCCAATTTAACGGAGGATGAAGAAACTTTGGTGGATTTATACATCATGCTAACACGGAAAGAACTAAATACCCACCACGAAACTGAAGATGTTCATTGGGTAGGAATGACCTTTGATCACTCGCCTCTCGTGGCAGCCATAGCATCCCTGTCTTCTATGCAACAAGATATTTTAGGTGCTAGAGCAATCGCTTTGAGACATTGGAAAAGCAAAGTAACAGTTGGAGAATACAGTTTCAATAAGATCATGCCATTGGCATACGGTCCTGCTGTGGCGAACGCTGGCGACACTGTTGAACTTCAAGTTATGATGGTAGCTTTCGATTCTGACAATCAGCCAAAAGTTGAACTAGCAAGAGCTGATGAATTGGGGGCGAATATCTCATACCCAGGAAATGGTCAAGGAATAATTAAAATTAAAGCCGGAGCAACGACAATGGACTTGAGCGGTACTGTAGCGATTAAGAATAAGTCTGGATCTTGGAAACCGGGTGATTGGAATCATACCGTTACTATAATGGAACCTCAAGGTTCTATTGAACTTCCTGAGATGAATGTGCTTTACCGAGGATACAACAATCAAGTGTCGGCTACGGCATCAGGTTACCCAGGAACTGGTTTGACCGGATCTGGAGTGAATATCTCAGGTGGTGGGCCATACGTTGTTAGACCGACAACTACAGGTCGTACGGCAACTTTAATTGTTTCCGGTAGAACTGCTGACGGAAAATCTGTTCAACTGAAAAGAGTGGAATTCCGAGTACGCAATTTGCCAACTCCAGAATTGTACTGGGGAGGTTCCGTAAATGGTACAAGAGCGAACCCTAGTGAGGCGCGATTATTTGCACGATATGGTGATGAAATTACATTGAATGCGAAATTCGATGTGCTGGATTGGGAATGCAGCATTCCTGGAGCGGTTAGGCCTATTAAAGGGACTGGAAACACGCTTTCCTCTCAAGTTATAAGCCTTATTCGAGGGTCAGGTTCTGGAGGTCAGATTAGTTTTATCTGCACAGTTATAGGGCCAGACGGTACTCGACGTAAAAAAACAGGAGTGTTTAAAATTTAAGTGAACATACATCAGCCCTCTATTTTATCCAATGATCGGATGAGTGGGGGGCTTTTTAGGTTCTTGTAACCTATGAATTGGTTTGCGTTATTTCCATAGAACAACAAATCTCTATAATCATATAAATAACGTAAATTTTGAAAAATCTACTTCTCTTTCTGGCTTTAATCTCACTTAACAGTATCACTGCACGTGCTCAACTTGTCCCTATGGGTCCAGTACATGCAAATGAATTCAACATTATTTATGGTCCAGCAGGAACATTACCAGAACATATCCCTACCAAACGAAAGATTCCCTACGAGTATGTACGAGAAGCCGATGCCGTCTGGAGCAAACGAATGTGGAGGTACATAGATTTAAGAGAAAAAATCAACCACCCTTTATATTACCCGCTTGATGAAATTACAGCAGATGGTAGATGGGTGACAAATTCAATGCGTTGGAGTTTGTGGACAGTGATCCGATCGAATGTGTTGCAAGGAAACCTTAGAGTATTTTCACCTTATGACCCAATTACACTTGGTGTTGGTCAATGGGATGGAGATCAGCTTAAATATCCTGTTGATCCCGTTCCTGGAGGAAATTACGAAACCGATCCTATTTACCGCGAAGAAATGTTGTATTACATGGGGAAATTAGGACCTCAAAGTGACATTCCACTAGTAGATCAATGGGGAAATGATAGTATTGTTGAATTCGACGATGGTTCTTTGGCAATGGTGTATCCATCGCCAGACACATTATGGTACACATCTGACGACATCATCCAATACCGTTTGAAAGAAGACTGGTTTTTCGATAAAGAACGTTCTGTAATGGATGTAAGAATCATTGCGATAGCTCCTGTGGTGTATAGAACAGACATTGATGTTCAAGGCAATGAGAGTATTAGCGGCACGATGGAGTTATTCTGGTTGTACTTCCCACATTGCCGTTTTGTGTTCAACAATTACTTTGTATACAATGAACACAATGATGCGCAATGGATGAGTTTCGACGATCTTTTTTGGAAAAGAAAGTTCAATAGCGTCATTTACAAAGAAAGCAATAGCTACGATCGAACTATTGATACGTATCGTGCTGGTGCAGATGCTTTGTATGAATCCGAAGCAATCACCAATGAAGTTCGAAATATTGAACACGATCTATGGTCTTTCTAAATGAAAATTTTTCTAAACAAGATTGATCACTTGCTTTTTTGCGACTTATAATTCTAAGAGTATCTTTGCGCCATGATTAATTTGGAACGCATCGGTGTGCATCTACCGCAAGGTTATCTCTTCAATGATATTAGTGTACAGATCAATAAAGGTGATAAAATAGGCCTTGTAGGCAAGAATGGTGCTGGAAAATCGACTATGCTTCGCCTGATTGCTGGTACGAATGCTCCGTCCGAAGGGAAGATTCATATGCCCAAGGATTGCACCGTTGGTTTTCTTACACAGGATATCAAAATTGACACGGAACAATCAGTGTTTGAATACCTTAACACATCCAATAAAATCATTACAAAATTGAAATTGCGTATCGATGAGATCAATGAAGAATTGGTCAATCGTACAGATTATGAGTCGGATGCCTACTTGACCATGCTTGATGAATTAAGTCAATTGAACGATGAATTCACTATTCAAGAAGGATTTATGTGGGAAGAGAAAATTTCTACGACTCTAAAAGGTTTGGGCTTCCAAGAAGAAGAACTTCACAAAAGTCTCTCTACCTTTTCTGGTGGATGGAAAATGCGCGCAGAATTAGCAAAAATTTTGGTAAATGCTCCTGATGTACTTCTCTTGGATGAGCCAACGAATCACTTGGATATCATATCAATTAGTTGGTTAGAAAACTACCTAAAAACCTTCCCTGGAGCGGTAATCACTATCTCTCACGACCGATTGTTTTTAGATAATGTAACCAAGCGGACACTAGAGATTAGTCAAGGGAAAGTATTTGATTTTGCTCATGCATATTCTAAATACAAATTGCTTAGGGCTGAAGAGTTAGAACGTTTGGCAGGGGCAAAGAAACAACAGGATAAAGATATTAAGCATACGGAAGAATTGATCAATAAATTCCGAGCGAAGAAGAATAAGGCAGCCTTTGCCCAATCCTTGATTAAAAAACTGGAAAAAACAGAACGTATTGAAGTTGATTCGGACGAAGTGACTGGAATGCAAATTAAATTCCCTTTGAGTGTCCAGCCCGGAAAATGGGTTTTGGAAATGGAGCGGATGGGAAAAAGCTTCGGAGATAAATTACTCTTCAAAAATGTCAACTTAACCGTTGGCAGAGGAGAGAAAATTGCATTGCTTGGGGCGAATGGCACCGGTAAATCTACACTACTGAAGCGAATCATGAATGAGCTGGAGGGTGAAGGTACGGTTGAATATGGACACAATGTGAACATCACGTATTTCGCACAAGATCAAGCTGAAGCATTGGATGTGTCGAAAACTGTTTACGAAACAGTGGATGAAACGGCCAAAGGTGAAATAAGGAAAAGTCTACGTTCAGTTTTGGGTGCTTTTTTATTCCGTGGGGAAGATGTTGACAAGAAAGTAAGCGTGTTATCCGGTGGAGAACGAACGAGATTATCACTATGTCAATTGCTATTAAGTCCTTCGAATTTTCTAATTCTCGATGAGCCTACCAATCACCTAGATATTCAGAGCAAAGAAGTATTGAAGAGTGCTTTACAGAATTATGAAGGAACCTTCATCGTTGTATCACACGACCGAGAGTTTTTAGATGGATTAACGAATAGAATTTGGGACATTGAAAACGAAGGATTGAAAATTCATCATTTTGGTGTGAAGGAATTCTTAAAACGTAAAATGCAAATTCTAGACAAAAGAGGAGATGCAAAAGTAGTTGAGAAGAAGGTGAATGTAAAATCAGATACTGCACCCAAGTTATCTTACCATGAGGAAAAAGAACTCAAGCGTAAGAAGAATAAATTCCAGAACCAAGTCAATAAATCAGAACAAGCGATCGAGAAATTGGAAAAGCAAATTGTCGAGCAAGATGAAGTCATTGCTGCATTGAACTATGATAACAAAGAAGAAGCAGAGAAAACTCTTGGGGTATACCATGAATTGAAAGCGAATCTGGATGAACAAATGAAGCTTTGGGAAGAAGCAACTGAATACCTGATGTCGATCGATTAACAATTCTAGTGTCGTGCTATTTTCTTTTGACGTCGTCTGTTTTTTCGAATAGATTTTTTAGCATCTTTTGATTGTAAGCTCCAGTAGCGTTTGTCGACTTTCTTTTTTTCTCTCCGATTTATTTTATTCTGCTTTTTTTCTTGATGTGCAAGAAGTTTTTGTGCCTCCTCTACTGTTTCAGGATTTTTACCCACAGTGGCACAATTCGTTAACGTAACGAACGATAACAATAAAAGGATTGTGTATATCGTTTTAAACTTCATAACTTTACGTACTACGAAAGATAACGGGATGAAATTACGATTTATTTTACTTTTAGTTGTTGGGCTGGCGCACATAGGATGCACAAAAAACAGCTCACATCCAGTACCAAATATTCCCTTTGATATATCTATTGATATTAGTCTGCCAAGTTATTCTGCCTTAATTGGTGTAAGTGGTTGGGCTTATGTGAATGGAGGTTCAAAAGGAATCATCGTGTATAGAAGAGGTATCAATGATTTCGTAGCTTTCGACAGACATTCTCCGGCAGATATTTTAGGCGATTGCCCAGGAGCACTTTTTCCGGATGACAACAATTTCTTGCAACTAAATGATACGTGCAATGTTGCAACGTTTTCATTGTATGACGGGTCACCAATTTCAGGATCTGAATATGGATTGCGAATGTATCAAACTGCGTGGGATGGGAATCAATCGCTTCGTATTTTTAATTGATTTTGTATTTTTGCATCAATTAATTAGCACATGGCAGATATCAAAGTAACCATTATCGATAGAAAAGGAGCTGCACATCGTTTAGATGGACCAACAGACATGAACATGAATATCATGGAATTGTGTAAGGCCTATGAATTACCCGTAATTGGGGAATGTGGAGGAATGGCTATGTGTGCAACTTGTCAATGTTACTTAGAATCAGAGACTAAACTTCCAGAGCAAGGTGATAGTGAATTGGATATGCTGGATCAAGCTTTTTTTGTTGAAGACAACAGCCGATTAGGATGTCAATTACAGCTTACTGAAGAAATTGATGGAATTGTTTTGAGATTGGCGCCTGAAGCCTAAATCTTTAACTTTTCTGGGATCAAACAAACTGGTATCGGTTCCATTTTATGCTTGTTCGTACGATTGAACTTTCTGTAAATAGCCAAAACTTCAACTTGACGCTCACTTAAAGAAGATTCATCACCTTTGAAGTTCATCGCCCATTCTAATTCTGGATAACTCGCACCAATTTGATCTTCATCACTTCTTCCATCTTCCCATAAACCGTCTGTTGGTTTAGCTGTTACTATTTCATCAATTACGCCAATCGCTTTGGAAAGCTCCCAAACTTCCGTTTTTGTTAGATCAGCAATAGGACTTAAGTCTACACCACCGTCTCCATATTTCGTAAAGAACCCTATTCCGAAATCTTCAATTTTATTACCCGTTCCAGCAATTAAACATCCATTTGCTTGACCAATTGCATACAATAAAGTCATGCGCAAACGAGCTCTTGAATTTGCCATCGTTAGGTGTTCTGAAACTATATCAAACGGCATTTTTGTTTCAAAATCTGAAAAGGTGCTCGTTAGGTCAATGTCATATGCAACAACATTGTCGAAGCGATTTTTTAAATCAGAAATGTGATTTGTAGCGCGCGTATATTCGGCTGTAGTTTGTCGAATAGGCATGCTCACAAGAACTACTTTTTTACCAGTCAAGGCACACAAAGTAGACGTGAGCGCCGAATCTACACCACCGGAGATTCCAACTACAAAACCAGACAGCCCAGCTTTATCGCAATAATTGCTTAGCCAAGCTGTAATATGGTTTGTTATTTCTTTTGAATTCACTTTTCTTAGAAAAGAACAGATACTTTGAACATCAATTGACTCTGTGTCGCCTTGTTTGCGAAGTATTGGCTATTCCCGTCAGGATCAGTATTGTTAGGACCGCCTGCGTTAACCATGTACGTACGCTTGTTGTATAAAGGAGTGAAGCCATAGTAATAACCAATTTCAGCCATTAGAACAGTCGAACCAGTAAAGTTCCATTCTGCACCACCCGAAAGACCAACTGCAGATTTAATTGGGAACATTTCGTTTTTAGCTTTCATGTCCTTGTTATCATCCGTATTGACCACAGATAAATCAGAGGCATCAATATTATTTCCAGTGTCGGTAAATTTATTAGAAACTAATATGCTTGTTCTTAATCCAAATTTCCCGAAGTATCTGAAATAACCAATGAACTTGGTTCTAAACATTAACATAGTAGGGATTGTAATAAACAAAGGTTTTTGTTTTCTAGTTGAAAGCATATAATAGCTCTCAGATCCATCCAAAGCCAATGCGTCTGCATCGCTCTCAATACGGATTAAGTTGTTATCACTCGCATTGTACGCATAAAATACACTATCACCAGCAGGTGCACTGTACTTTAATGTTTCGAAGTCAAACTCAACTCCTGTTGAAAAACCAATTGTCTCAGTGAAACTGAAATTAAGATTTGCTCCAATTGTCATATCACCACCAACTCCATTGCTTTGAAGATACTTGGTTCCAAGTTTTTGAAAATTTAATCCATAGCCAAGTACTAGTCCTGCCTGAATTTTCTTGTCCGCAGCTTCCTGAGCGAAGACTCCGGTTACACCACTAACGAATACAATTGCAATTAATAGATTTTTCATTTTTTGGTTTTTTCTTTTGTATTTTGATAGGACACAAAAGTCCTCTGTTTTAAGTACTTTTGAGTTACGAAAATAAAGAATAATAATGACTCGTAAAAGCATTTGGTATTTAGCGGTTTCATTGCTTATCCTAAGTAGTTGTGGAAACGACCCTTTGGATATCGATGCCTCTAATGTGGAAGTTGATATTGTCTTCACGGACATCAACACTATCATCATGGAGGCCGACTCGACAGAATTAATCAAACAACACAATTTATTGTTTGATGAAAAGCAGGATATTTATAGCTATCTGATTGGTTATTGCATGTCTATTGGAAATGTTCCAGATACTGCATTTTACAACAGTATAATGCTGTTTAGAGCGGATTCTACCATTCAATCGTTGGCCAAACATATAAAGCTAAATTTCCTTGATAGAACGGATATGGAAGCCAATATTATTGACGCTTTCAAGCATTTGAAATTCCATTTACCCACGGCAAACATTCCGACGGATATTGTGTATTTAAATTCGCTTTATAGATCTGGTGTTTTTTGTACGGAAACAGAAATCGGTATTGGTCTTGAACAATTTTTAGGTGCTGACAATGATGTGATTAAAAAACTCAATGCTCAAGTCTATTATGATTGGATGAAGAAAGGAATGGAGCCGGAGTTTTTAGAGCGTGATGTATTAACTGGATGGATAGAAACGCATTGTGTTGATGACTTGGATGGCTCATTGGCCGAGCACATGATTCGTTGGGGGAAGATCATTTACTTGACAGAGGCGGCATATCCAGATGTAAGTGAACACATCATTATGCGTTATACTGAAGCAGATTATACTTGGGCGACAGAAAATGAAGCAGCTTTTTGGGAATACCTAGTGACTGAAAAATTACTATTCACATCGGACGATCGAACAATTCGTAATATGGTTGGAGATGGTCCTTTTACACCAGGACTGCCTGAAGAGAATGATACAGACCGACTCGGACAATATTTGGGATGGAGAATGGTACACAAGTACATGGAAAAAAATGAAGTTACTGTCGAAGAAATGGTAAATACACCATACAACAGTATCCTACAAGAATACGAAGTAGAATAATGGAAGATAAAATAGTTAAGACCTCCGAAATTTCAATCAAGGTTGGATTGAATGAAAATAATTTACCGGTAGCAATGAAATGGACGGCTCCAGATGGTTCCGTTGTTGATTCACCGGCAAAAGCAATGATATTGTCATTGTGGGATCCCAAAGAAAACAACACGATGAAGATGGATCTTTGGACCAAAGACATGTCAATTGAAGAAATGAAACAGTTCTTTCATCAAACAATGTTGACTTTGGCGGACACTTTTGAACGTGCTACGGGAGAACAGAAGATCTGTGAAGACCTGAGAGATTATTGCTATCACTTTGCTGATAAAATGGACATCCTTCCTGAAGAGAAATGACATTAGCGGTAGGAAATATTCGTAAAATGACAACGCGATTGGGAGATCAGGTGGAATACACATTGAATCTCTCCAAAGATGTGATGATGAACGATCTTATCGGTCAGGAAATCTGTCTTGAATGGTTGGGGAAAATCAATTGCACGAATTGTGGTAAAATAACAAAGAGTTCTTTTGGACAAGGATTTTGCTATACGTGTTTCACTACTGCTCCAGAATCAGCAGAGTGTATAATTCGACCAGAATTGTGTAGAGCACATCTCGGAGAAGGTAGAGATCCAGAGTGGGAGCAAAAACACCACAATCGACCACATATAGTGTATTTGGCTGCCTCAAGTGCTATCAAAGTGGGAATTACGAGAATTGATCAAGTGCCAACGCGCTGGATAGATCAAGGAGCAAGTTCAGCTATTCGATTGGCGGAAACTCCTAACCGCTATGAATCCGGTAGAGTAGAGGTTGCCTTGAAAGAATTCTTTACAGATAAGACCAATTGGCAAAAGATGCTAAAAAACGATATTGATGAGAGCATTGATTTGGTTGAAGCAAAATGGGAGTTAGAAGAGCATTTACCTGCAGATATCATCGAGTTATTCTCTGAGAATGACGAAATTATTGAATTAAATTACCCAGTCCTTGAATATCCTTCAAAGGTGAAAAGTTTGAACTTTGACAAGTCACCAACCGTTCGAGGAAAATTGGTAGGGATTAAAGGACAATACCTCCTGTTCGAAGGTGGAGAAGTAATAAACATTAGACGACATACTGGATATCATGTTGAAATTAAGTAGTTTCCTTTGTAGCATATTACTGGTTCAAATGGCCGTTGCACAATCGGATTGGCAATGGACAGAATTGCAGAACATGCCATTTCAAACATCAAACAATGCGGTGTGTGAAGCGGAAGTCGGTGGATCAGAATTTGTTTATTCATTTGGCGGAATAGATCCAACACTGGTGTATTCTGGCATTCACAATCGTTGTTTTAGATACGATGTAACGGCCAATTCATGGATGGAGATAGATACATTGCCTGATGCTCCAAAGATTGCTTCTGGCGCTTCTTATGTCAATGGAAGGGTGTACATTATTGGTGGCTATCATGTAAGCTCTGGTGGAGGTGAAGTTTCTTCCGACAAAGTCCATGTTTTTAACCCCGTAACGAATCTATTTGAAGCGGATGCAACACCAATTCCAATTCCAATTGATGATCAAGTGCAATGCGTGTACAAAGACAGTTTGATATTCATTGTAACAGGTTGGAGCAATTCCGGCAATGTACCAAACGTTCAGATTTACAATACTTATTCGGATCAATGGACTGCCGGAACGAATACTACAAGCAATGCTTTTTATACAGCCTTCGGAGCTTCAGGAACAATCATCGGAGATACAATCTATTATCATGGCGGAGCATCAGGAGGATCTTTCGGTGCCCGTAAATACATGCGTAGAGGTTATATCAATCCCAATGATCCAGCAGACATTACTTGGTCTTTGATGGATGATGCTCCTGGAGAAGCTGGTTATCGATCAGCATGTAGCTCAATGGGTTCAACAATTTTTTGGGTTGGAGGAGCCCCAACTTCGTACAACTATGACGGAATTGCTTATGACGGATCAGGTGGAGTAAATCCCTCTGCGCGCGTTCTACATTTCAACAATAGTTTGCAGATCTATGCGGATGAGACAAGTCAGCCATACGGTGTGATGGATTTAAGAGGTATCGCTAAATTGGCAAATAATCGGTGGATCATCTGCGGAGGAATGGATACAAATCAAGTGGTTTCAAACCGCACATTTTTATTGGAGAATAATTCATTGGGCATCTTTGAATTTACCCCTTCAATCTTCGCTGTAAATAACTTCGGTACGTACGTTGTTATTCAATCACCAAATATCGGAGAAGCGAGAATTGTTGACGAGCAAGGAAAAACATTAAAAGAGTTTGCGCCGGCTTCAACATTCGAATTTCATAGAATGCGATCAGGAATGGGAATCTACTATTTCATACAGAACAACCAAATTATTAGGATTATCTTATAGTAATGGGGAAGGATAAATTAAGGAAATTTGCCGCCGTAACGGAATTTGATAATTGTTTCGAACCTACAATAGGCGAGACCTATCATATGAAGGGTAAATGGAAAGAAGAATACTTTAAAAATGATCATCCAATTATACTTGAGTTAGGGTGTGGAAAAGGCGAGTATTCTGTTGGACTTGGAAAGCATTTCCCAAATAAGAACTTCATTGGTGTAGACATTAAAGGAGCACGTATTTTTATCGGAGCAGAACAAGCAACGGAAGAGAAAATGAACAATGTTGCTTTTCTTCGTACCAAAATTGACTTTATAACCGACTGCTTTGCGGAAAATGAAGTAGATGAAATTTGGCTCACCTTCTCTGATCCTCAACCGAAAAAACCCAATAAACGGCTTACTTCAACAGCATTTATTGAGCGCTACAGAAAACTGTTAAAGCCTGGCGGAATAGTTCACTTAAAGACTGACAGTGACGTATTGTTTGAATCAACCGAGGAACAAATCAAATTGCACAATTACGATTGTCTTGAATTGACTTGGGATCTATACGGTGAGATTCCTGAAAATATTGATCCTGTTACACGCGATATCTTTCACATAAAAACACATTACGAAGAGCTTTTTACTTCACGAGGATCAGTTATCAAGTATTGTAAGTTTAAGATACACTAGAGTAGGAGACTTTTCATGAAAATGGAAAAATATTCGGTGGATAGTGTATTATGGTAATTCCCTATTAAATATCTACTGATTTAAGGCACTACTTTTGCTACAAAAGGAGTTATAAGCTTAACCACAATCTTCGGATTGCTAAACTTCTACTTATGTACAAAGCCAATCTACTGTTTTTCTTAGCAGTTTTTTCAGCCCAGTTTACTTTCTCACAATGCACACATTGCAGCTCTTTAGAAGAAGCACTCATTAATCCTGAAAAAGTAGTTTCATTGGATATGAGTGCTCAAGGTCTTGTTAAAGTTCCAATCGAATTGAATTCATTTATCAACCTAAAATCACTTGATTTATCAGAGAACTTAATCAATGAGTTAGATTTTACGGGAGTATTCCTGCCTGAATTGCTTGAACTCAATTTATCTTTCAATCCTGGGATTAATGCTATGGTTGTGGTGAATATGAATAAAGCGCTGCCGAATTTGGGATCTCTGAATTTAAGTAACAATAGCATTAGATACCTGTCTCCAAATCTAGCTTTACTGAGTTCTTTAGAGCATATTAATCTTTCCAATAACGCCATAAGTCATGTTCCTGATGAAATAGGAGAGATGTCTTCATTGGTTTCAGTAGATGTATCTGATAATCTGCTCGCGGATGTCTTTTGGTTAAAGGAAATGTGGAATTTGGAAGAGTTAAATATTGCGGGAAACGAGGATTTAGATTTAGAGCTGTTAGGATTTGCATTGATGGCGAAGTCATCCTTAGTAAAAGTTGAGTTTACTCCTAATTCAACAAAAGCAGTCCCCTCAAGTTTTGAACGATTGCCAATCAAGGAGCTAATATTATCAGATGCTCTAATTCACTCCATGAACTTCAGAGTTTGTCGCAATGATTCAGTAAAAAAAGTAGTTTTCGATAACTGTGAATTTAGCAATGGCAGAAAAATTTATGGATGGCTGAATAGATTTAAATCACTAGAAACTGTTGAGTTTGATGGAATGGAAATTCCCGCCAATATTCATACCGTCAAAGGCGTTGCCGAATTGAGTTTTAAGACTTGTGAATTTGCATCCATAGCTGATTTAAGAGAGGTTAGTCCACAAATACGCATTGCCTCAATTGACAGTGATATTACCAACGGAGATTTCACAGGGAATAGTAGAAGGGTGAAAAATTACTACATCCAGAATGCGCAATTAGATTCTGCTATGACTGACAACACATTGAATCCTATTGTACAGCCAAGAGTTCAAGAAATTCATATAAAAGCGGATGAACAAAGGATGATAGATCTCGATTTCAGCAGTTATAACATCCCTTCTGAGGCCTTTTTAACACAAGATGGTCAAATCTATGCTGGCGACGTGAAATTGAAGATTACTGAATACAAAAATCCTATAGTGAATGCTCTTTCTGGGGTGCCAATGACCTATAGAGAAGATGGTGTGAATCAGTTATTCGCATCATCAGGAATGATTGACTTTAGAGCCTACGATGAAGGAGGCAATGAATTGAATCCAAATCCAAACAACGTAATTCAAGTTGAACTGAATGATATTCAACCTTCAGAGGGAACTGATTTGTACAGTTATAATCCTGAAGTGAACAATTGGGAAGTGATAGGGAAACCTACTCCAACAAATTACGACTCGATTAAAAAACACTATATGGATTCGTTGAATTTACTGCCTGATTCACTGTTTATCAATTTTAGAATTATCCCTATCAAGACGTTTTTGAAATATGAAAATAAACGAAAGTCACAGGCTACGATTACGTTTTCATTCAATGGCTCAGGTCATTTTGACAAAGATTGGTGGAAGAAAAGTACTTCTATGGTATACACAGAAAACAATGCAGGACGTTGGATTTGTGGAGGTAAGACATGGATAATAGATACCATTATCACCCCAGAGATAGATACGCTGCTTAGATATATTTCTGAAGAAGAAGGGGAGAATTACAATTTCTTTAAGGTCAATTTAAGTAATGGAATTTATGAAATGTTTCCAAGTAGGATAACGGAACTGAGAATAGACCCAAATATTGAACACGATAATTACACATTGTCATTCAAATACAAAGGTCAAGCAATTCAGTTACCAGTGTATCTTTCAATGGGAGGCGCTACAGCACGGATTCAAAAGAAAGAACAGAGGAATTATGAAGCTTATCGTAAGCTAAGGATAATTGAGGATAAAATTGAAAAACAGATTATCTTGAGGAAAAGTAAAATAATGGATGAGTTGGCAGAAATTGGTAGGAGACAAACCATACAATTTCTAATGGCAAGACCTGGATATGAGCAAGAGCAACGTGAGCGTCTTCGGTTTGGATTGGATAATTTCGGATTGGTTAATTGCGATTATTTTTCCCGTGAGAAACCGAATGACTATATAGCATTTGCCGATGTAGCCATTGATCAACACGGAGAAAGAATCCATGTTCCTGATAATATTAGAAACATAATGTTGAAAACGAATTCATACGTTTCAACAAGTTCTCAAAGTGTTCCAGTGTACAGCGGTACTGATAGCAGGTCTGTCATGCTTTTCACTGTAGGAGAAGATCAAGTTGCTGTTGTAAAGGATTGGAAGGTGTTACCTACTGGAAAAGTTCAGCCGAACGTTATTCGTTTTTCAACTGAAGGGATGACCGGTGATAGAGTTGCATCTAAAATTTTGAGACTGTGAGGATCAGTTTAGTTCTATTCCTTTTGTTGTTTGGCCCAGTTGTTTTTGGTCAGACGAGTTTGTTCAAGGCTAAAGCAATTGAGCAGCTAGAGGCACTAGATGTAACATATCCAATTGACGAATCTAGACCAATAGATGAAGAGTATGATTTTTTGGTTGAAGGCATGGATGATTTGGAAAACCTCTTTCTCTCAGCAGTAAAGAAATCGTCTAAAAACCGTCCAGATGAGTTGGAACAAAGCCAAACATTGTCTTCTCTGTCAAGTTTGGCTACTCAATACTGGAGAGGGTCGCAATATGCCAACACGAAAAAATGGACAAAATTGTCAATCTTGATTAAACAAGCAGCTAGAAGAAGCACATGTCATTTCAGCATTATTAAATCGCTTTCTTTTCGAATTACCTTGGTGAATAACCATGGAAGACGATTTTATCACGATAGAAAGGGGCCGGAGGGACAATTAAACCTGTATATGGGAAATCGACCTTCGGTTTTAGAGAATGAAGAGGATATTGAATTAGAGCCAGTAACATTTCACCATGAAGATTACCTAGTAGCTGAATTTCTAAGAAAAATTAGAAAAAAATCGATGCTCAGCGAATTACGTCGGGGCGTATATGCATACGTAGGAATAAGTGTTCAAATCGATGAAAAGACGCTTAATAGAAAGAAACTTCCAACGGCTAGAATCGTAATTCTTTTAGGTGCAAGAAGACTACAGAAGCTAAAAATTTAAGCCACTCTTAGTTTTGCCAACTTCGATTTAGAGAATTGAGCTTTTGCGTAGTCAATCTCCACACGGAATTCAGTTTCGTTCTGCGAAGGAAGATTATACATAGCTTCATTCAGAATTGCTTCACAAATTGATCTCAATCCACGAGCACCAAGTTTAAAGTCAATGGCCTTCTCAACAATGAAGTCAAATACAGCGCTGTCAAACTTCAAATCGATTCCATCCAATTCAAACAAACGAATGTATTGCTTCACCAAAGCGTTTTTAGGCTCTGTGAGAATTCTTCTCAATGCTTCGGAATCCAATGGCTCCAAGTACGTTAATACAGGGAAACGTCCAATTAATTCAGGAATTAATCCAAAAGTCTTAATATCCGTTGGGTTGATGTATTTCAACAATGTCTCCTTGTCAATTTTGATTTCATCACGTGTAGAGAAGCCAATTGTTTGACGGTTCACTCTATTCGCAATGATTCTCTCAACACCATCAAATGCTCCACCGCAAACGAATAGAATATTTTTCGTGTCAATTTGAATCATTTTTTGTTCAGGATGCTTACGTCCTCCTTGCGGCGGAACGTTTACAGTAGAACCTTCTAGTAACTTCAATAAAGCTTGTTGAACGCCTTCTCCAGATACATCTCTTGTAATTGAAGGGTTATCACTCTTACGAGCAATTTTATCAATCTCATCAACAAAAACGATTCCTTGTTGTGCCGCATTAACATTATAGTCAGCTGCCTGGAGTAATCGAGATAAAATACTTTCAACGTCTTCTCCAACATATCCAGCTTCTGTCAAGACGGTAGCATCCGCGATACAGAAAGGTACATTCAACATTTTTGCAATTGTCTTCGCTAAAAGCGTTTTACCAGTACCTGTTCTTCCAACGAGAATGACGTTTGATTTCTCAATTTCAATATCGTCGTCGGTTGGTGTTTGGTTCAATCGCTTGTAGTGATTGTAAACAGCAACGGATAGTACTTTTTTAGCATCATCCTGGCCAATTACGTAATCGTCCAGTTTATGCTTAATTTCAACTGGCTTCAGTACATTCACCACATTGTCATCCTTCTCAGTATGGACATCTTCTTCTTTCACAATCGAATGCGCCTGAGTCACACAGCTTTCACAAATGTGACCTGATACCCCCGCGATTAGCATTCCTACTTCTTCACGTGATCTTCCGCAAAACGAACAACCTGCTTCTTTCTTTGACATAATCTTCGACAAAAAAGCCCGTCACATCTTGATATAAACCAAGTAGGTCGGGGCTATTATTCTAATACAAAAATAGACTATTTAGGGTTACGAAGCAAAATCTCGTCAACCATTCCATAATCTTTAGCTTCTCCAGATGTCATCCAATAATCTCTATCAGAATCTGCCCAAACTTTATCGTAATCTTGTTTTGAGTGTGTAGCGATGATATCGTACAACTCTTTCTTTAATTTTTGAATCTCACGCGCTGTGATTTCAATGTCAGATGCTTGACCTTGTGCACCACCCAATGGTTGGTGAATCATTACACGTGAATGCTTAAGTGCAGAACGCTTTCCTTCTGCCCCAGCACATAACAATACTGCTCCCATTGAAGCTGCCATACCTGTACAGATCGTAGCAACATCTGGTTGGATGTATTGCATTGTATCATAAATCCCCAATCCTGCATATACAGAACCACCTGGAGAGTTTAAGTAAATCTGAATATCCTTCTTCGCGTCAACTGATTCCAAAAACAACAATTGTGCATTGATGATATTCGCCACTTGATCATTGATTCCAGTTCCCAAAAAGATAATTCTGTCCATCATCAATCGAGAGAAAACATCCATTTGAGTCATGTTCATTTGACGTTCCTCAATGATGTAAGGTGTCACTGATGATTCAATATAGCTTTGTACATGCATACTACTCAGCCCAAGGTGCTTGGTAGCGTACTTCGTAAATTCGTTATTATCAAACATGTTTATTACGTTTATTTATTGTTCCTTGCATTTGATGCATTTACACCACCTGCTCTTATGAACGTTAAAGATAAAAGCAAAGTTGGGAATGACAATCAAAATAATTTGAAAAATCGTTAATTAAAACGTCGATTTCTCAGAGTTATTATCTTTACTAGACAAGTATTTTGAAACCACAGGAAATCCATAACCAACGAATATTAATTTCTCCATTGAATTGGGGGATGGGACACGTGTCGCGTTGTATTGGTCTGATTCACAGTTTAATTGCTCAGAAAAATACCGTGTTCATTGCCTGTTCAGCCGATCAGAGAGAAATATTTGAAGCTTATTTTGATGACCTTCAATACATTAATCATGCAGGTTATCCCTTTAATTTTAGAGGAAAAGGTATGTTTTCAATGGATTTATTGATGCGTTTTAGAAGTCTATCGAAAAGAAGAAAGCAAGAATTGCAAGAAACACATGATTATGTGAATGAATATTCCATCGATCTTGTCATTTCAGATCACCGATATGGATTCAGATCAGATTCGGTTCCTTCTATTTTTGTAACGCATCAGCTCAATCTTCCCGTTTTATGGTATGAATTGCCAATACAAGGAATGCATCGACGACTCATGAAAAAGTTTTCGAAAATTTGGGTATTGGATTATTCTGATCATCGTTTGGCAGGACGCTTGTCGGCAAATGATGCATTGCATACAGTTGAGTACATCGGGCCGTATTCACGTTTTCAATGGTACGATTTTGAGGTTGAACAATCGTTTGAAAAAGTAGTTTTGGCAAGTGGACCAAGAGTTTATGCTCAACAGTTCATCAATGAAATTACTTTGGATGAGGTTGATCCGCAAACCGTCTTCGTTGTGAATGACGATATCGACGTTCCTGAAGGATTGAATGTCATCAAAGGCGATTGGTTGCAAAAAGATTCGATACTCAGAGCTGCAAAGCACATTGTAACGCGTTCTGGATATTCGACTTTCATGGATGCCCAATACCTTAAAGCTACAATGGAATATTTTCCAACTCCTGGCCAAAGAGAGCAAGAATATTTGTTTCAGTTACATGAAGCAAAAAAGGCCTCCATCCATTGATGAAAGCCTTTCAATGATTAATTCTAACTATTTATAGACCTTTACGGTGCTTCCGTCATTGTAGATGTAGACTTGAATTCCAGGTGTTTCAGAATTGATCTCCTGTCCAATGATGTTTACAATTTTTATTAATTCTACCTCTGGAGTTAGGCGATTATCAAGAACAACATATCTCGTGTATGTTACGTAATGGCCATCAATATCAAATTGACTTAATCGGTAGTAGTTGAGGGTCTCGTCAAAGCTATTGTCAATGAATGAGTAGTATTGAACCACCTCACTGTTTCCAGCGCTCGTAGTAATCTTGATTTCTTCCCAATTTTTCCCATCCGAACTTCTTTCCAATATATAGTGTGATGAATTAACTTCCGAAGCTGTCTGCCAATAAATGTAGTTTCCACCTGATGTTATTTCTCCATCAAAGCCAATTAATTCTACCGGAAGTACAGTAGTTATTGGGCAATTAGCGGAAGAAGTATCGCGCATAGATCTTAGCCATGCAAGATTGAGTGCATTGTTCGGCAGTCCAGGCGTTTCGTTCGCTCCGACTGATCCCGTTGACCAATTTGAAACGTCGAGGTAATCGCCATCCGTGAACCATCCGCAATTCCCTCCCATTCCAGAAGTGCTAATTTTCATATCGTTTGGTCCACCTGTAATTTCGGATCCACCATAGGATATCCCATGCCAGTATGAACCGTCTGGAGCTCTCACTTGAATGGCATCTCCGCCATTTCTTAATCCTAATGGGCTCCATGAAGTACTTCCATACGTTACAGGTGTGTATGTTGAGTCTGGAGTATTATTATTTGGCAATTGTCCGGTTATATCAAAATACGTAGCATTGTTGTGTGGAATAACGTAAAGCGAATCATTGTTCGTGTCTGTGAAATCATCCACAACACTACCTCCAGCACCAGCAAAATTTGCGTTGATATCATCTGCATTATAAATGACGATGAGTGATCCAACAGGTATATTTGACCACATGGCGTCATTTGTAAGTTTTAAATGCCCTTGTGCTACACCCGAAGTACTTGGGAATGTTGCAGAAAAGGTTCCGTTATTATCATCCAAAATATACCCTCTGATATCAACAAGTTCACCACATTGCCCAGCGACTACGAATTCATAATATTCCTTACTTCCTGAAGCTCCATTCGACCACTCATTGATCAATAATCCTTGTGAACTTGGCAGCGCAGCAACACATGGAGCATCCTGTGTAATAGTGAATGCGCCACTAGTTGATCCTGTTATAACTGGATTACTCGCAACAATTTGAATTAAATATCCAACTCCTGTTGGTAAAGTTGACGGCAGAGTAAAATTGATAGAACCGGCATTTGCTGTTGATGCCAATGTACCAATATCGATAGGGCTAGCAAAACTTCCTGAGGCGTCTGACAATTGTGCAGTATAGATATTTCCACCATTAAAAGTTCCTGTTGAGGTAAATACAACGCTACCAGCATCTGTAGTTGTATTTGTACAATCGACATTGAATGGTCCACCACTGAGTGCACCAGTTGTTATAGAATTTCCTCCAGCACAGGCGGTTCCTGTAACTGTAATA
Organism: Crocinitomicaceae bacterium; assembly: GCA_033791225.1. Lineage (GTDB taxonomy): Bacteria > Bacteroidota > Bacteroidia > Flavobacteriales_D > Crocinitomicaceae > UBA4466. The sequence goes on along the minus strand of JASJHD010000010.1, from coordinate 290,015 downwards.
TTGTCTATGTTGATGTGTTCCGAGGCCGCTCCATTAAGCATTGTTATACGAATCACAAGTGAGGCTCCACTTAATCCAGCTTGCGTTACCGTTTCTGATACCCAGTCGCCATCATTTGGTGAATCTCCTATTAATGTATGCGTCCCAGAACCATTTCCATTCCAATTGGTTATCATCGTAAATGCACCTCCATTAATGCTGTATTCCACATCAGCATAATCCGATGCCTCATGATCTCCAGTTTCATCAATGTCCAGAGAAAATTGAACACTCGTACAAGCACTTATATTGATCGATTGACTTGTCCAGATAATTGCAGAGTTAACATCCGTTGCTTGCAAAGCGCCCGAGACAGTTTTTAAAAAGTCACCTGCATCAATTAAACCTGTTGTGCTAGAAATTGTCCATTGTGAGACACTTCCAGGATAATCACCAAGATTTCCTGTCCCATCAACACCAGTCCCAGCAGTATAAGAATCAAAATTTTCTGTCCAAGGAATTTGTGCATTGGAGAAAGAAATATTCAACAATAGAAATGTAATTACGCATAGTGCATTCAACCACATTTGGTTAGTGCGCATAAGCCATCCACAGGAAGTAGATGAAGAAAAATTGATAACTGAGATCATTTCTAGTCGTAGTAATTACTTAGTCAGTACCAATTTATGGCATTTAGGACAGTAATTCAAAAAAATGGACAACTAGTTTTTAACAGGAATCCTTTGCAATATTAGAGTTGTAGAGGGTTTAATGACAGTTTTAAAATGTTAAAACGGTTAAGTAGTAGACCAAAATCGTATTGAGTGGAATCCGAGTTATTAACAATCAAGACCATTAATATTTCTTATTCTGGTATCACATTCCCTTTTGTATCAATCCACATATAATTATCATTCACAAGAACGAAGGCTCTGCCATCCTCAAATGGATGGTTCATATCAAATTTAGGTTGAATCACCCAATTATTGTTTATGTCTACATAGCCCCATTTCCCATTGGCAACTTGAACTGAACCAAGTCCTTCGGTAAACGACCTAGCATCCTGATATGGAATGTCATTAAGTACTTCTCCCTGGGTGTTCATATAATGTAGTTCATCATAAAAATTATAGGTGAACAGTATTACGCCTTCTTCAGGAACATGTTGGTCACGAAGTCTATTTTCTTCGAAAGTATAGATGATTCTGCCGCGTTCATCGATTAATATTTCTTGGTTGTTCAGAGTTGCAATAGCACCCCCCTGTGAAAACGGTGTAAGAGTATCAAGAATAGGGAGAATAACGATTTCTCCATTTTTATTTTTAGCACCGTAAAAGTCATTAAGATTGGAATCTTGCTTATTAAAAATGCGTAAAGTTGACGTTGAATCTGATAAACTGTTACTAACGAAGAACTGTTCGATAGATATACATTTAGGAATATTAATGATTGTGAGCGTATCTGTGAAATCGATTACGATGTAATTGGAAGTGATTCCAAAGTCTTCTTCCCAGCTAGGAGCGATGCTGTCAGGTCTTCCATTATACGTTTGAATTTCTAGATAGATTTCGTCAATGCCATCGGCGTCATAATCAGTAATGTTGAAATGTTGAGGGTATGAATCATCAGGGCCAAATAGATATCCGCCATCCATTTGAAAAGGAAATTCATAGTGAAGTGTATCAGAACTTAGTTCAAGATGCAGTAGGTAGCAGCAATGTGCTCCCTGTGTAAAGTCGAATGAAATTAAGTCTGCAATTCCGTCACCGTCAATGTCGTGCCCTTCCATAAAGTTTTCCAAGTTGATCTCCGGAAAGACGTCATTAGGATCTTCTTCTGAAGTTTGGCATCCAGCACAAAGAATCGATAGCAGTATTAGAGTGATAAACGAGGCTTTCATGAGCTTAAATAGGATAGAGTAATGGTTCGTTAGGTATTCTATTTATCCGACCAAACGGCCAATTCATTACCGGAAGGATCTATGAAGTGAAAGCGGTGTCCGCCAGGGAATACGAATATTTCTTTTGAGATCTGACCACCTGCATCTGTTACTTTAGTTCTGATCTCTTCTAGGCGCGCGTGATACAAAACAATCAAGACTCCATTTACAACCAACTCTTCAGATTCTTCAAACCCTCCGTCAAGCCCACTGCTTGAAAACGCTGTATATGTCGGGCCATAATCAGTGAAGGTCCAGTTAAAAGCTGCTGTATAGAAGTCTTTTATTTTCCCCAAGTCCTTTGCCTTGAATTCAATATAATTGATGTGATTGTCTTCTGCCATTATTCTAAGATTCTTAATTACTCAATAATTAAAGATACTGTATTTTCTTTTTCAGCGATTAACCCAACTTCAGGGCACAAAAAAAAGCCCGACCATGTGGTCGGGCTTTCTCTCTATTTGAAAAGAATAATTATTTCACGATAGCTGTGAAAGATGCGTTGTCAAAGTACATAACAAACTCACGATCTTTCATTGCTTTAGCTTTGAATGATGCATCTTTAGCGAATGCACTCTTCAAGTTACTAACGATATCTTGAAGGTTATCTTGACGTGCTGCAGCAACAGCCATCAAATAATACCCTTGTGCAGATTCTGCATCAGCAGATCCACCAATAGTTCCAGCAACAGATCCAGCATCTCCGTTCAACATGTTAGCCAAAGCTTTGTTGAATGAATCATCAGATAAGTTAGAAACGGCGTCAGCGTAATCTCCATTCTGGATATTTAAAATACCTCTGTTGTAGTTTACTTCTCCGTCTCCAGCTCCACTTGCTTGGTTCAATAAGTCCATTGACTTGATACGGTCTCCTTCAACTCCAGCAATTGCTCCTAAGTTGTTTTTAGAAACTGGGTTGTCTTCAATACCGTTAGCTTTCTCGAATTGAGCTTTAGCTTCAGTCAATTTGTTTTGCATGTACAATACAGCTCCAACATTGTTAGCGGCTCTGTAATCTTCTGGGAAGTTAGTCTCAGCGATTCTGTATACTCTCAATTGCTCGTTCAAATCATCCGTGTACAATGTAGCACAGAATAAAAGCTCTTCCAAAGTCAATGTGTCTGAGTTGTTAACTGACAAATCTTTCAACTCTTCATCAGAGAATCCAGTTTGATCGTAAACAGCTGATATCTCAGCACGACGTAGCGTTGGGAAAATGTTTCTGTCCAAGTAAGTGAATGTCTTACCCATGTCACGCATAGCCTTCTCACGCTCAACAGGGTTAGAAATTGTTTCCAATACACGTAAAACCAAGTTCTTGTCGTCTTCGTTCATTTCTGTATCAGCTTCCAATTCTCTCTTAAATCCTGCGTAATCCTCACCACTTCCAACTGGATTGTAGATATCACCTTGTGCTGCTTCGTTCTTCGCTTTCTTCGCGATCTTCTTAGCTGCCTCAATTGCTGCGTTAGCTCTTTCAGTAGAAAGTGTGTTGTTCTTGTCCTCTTCACCCTCTGGAGAAGCAAAACCTGTAACGTTAACAGACTTCAATGCTACTTTAGCATCAGTAAGTTCATTTTCTAAGAATGCTTGGAATGCCTTGATGTCATCATCACTCATTTCACTATTCTTAACTACAGAACGTCCTTTATCAAAGTTGATAACAGAAACAAATGTTTCTTCAGTAACACGTTGGAATTGATCCTTAGCGATAATTACTTTGAAATCTCTGTTTACTAATAATGGCGTGATGATAGTTGCATCCGCAATTTTAGTAGGATCGATTTGAGCTTTCTCTTTCTCTCCTTTATATACTTTTCCAGTAACCATAAGTTCTGAAACTTCCATGTCTGGAGTGTAAAGTACGATGTCTTCGTAAGTTACAGTTCCACCCGGCTTATATTGAATAACTTCTCCGTTACCAGTAACTTTTTCTCCTTGAACTCTAATAGATTTCAATGGTGTGTCACCGATCATTGGCGTGATTTCCGCCCAAGCTTTCTTCTTAATTCCTTTTTCTGGGAAGATAATATCTACCTTAACACGCACAGAGTCTCCGTGCATTTCCAATGGATCTGGAGTCACTGTATACTCCAAGTCTTTAAGTAAGTCACACCCCGTTGCGAAAAACCCAACTGCTGCTGCAAGTGCTAATACTTTGATGCTTTGCTTTTTCATAAGTAAGTTATAATAAATTCTAATTCAAATTTCAATCTGCAATAATACACAATTATTTACAAATAATAGAGCCCAAATCTATTAATCGTAGAGCTTAATCTGTTTTTCATATACAGTTAATTGCGATTTGTCGATGGATTCACTTAACAACTGTCCTACTGACTTTTGACTAGATGGATCAATAAAATTTACATCTAAATCGGTTAAGGGCTTGAGCACAAATAACCTGTCTTTGAATCTTGGGTGGGGTATGATTAATTCATCCTGTTCAATTATTTCGTCTCCAAAAAAGATCATATCAATGTCTAAAGGGCGAGAAGAATAGCCTTCTGAAGACCATGTACGACCAGTTTTCGCCTCTATTTCCTTGGTGATTTGTAGAATTTCTTGAGCGGATAGAGGCGTTAGAATACTCAAGCATAGGTTGAGAAAATCTTGATCTGCCTCAAAGCCCATGGGGGGAGTCTCGTATAGATCTGATATTTTTTCTAGAACTCCAATCCGAACTCGAAGTGTCTCTACTGCATCAGATAAATGCTGATAACGATCTCCTAGATTACTCCCCAAGCCAAAAATGACACGTGTCAGTCCCGCCATTCGAAATCATTTATCAATTTCTCAAGATCAATCTTCAAATAGTCGAGAGAAGGTTTGAGAGAGTCGTAATCTGGCGTTGAATTAAAATAGACGACCCCACTTACAAATCGATCTGTAGAATCCGTTAAGTAAAATTGGAAAGGAGATGCCACATCACCTTGTAATTCAAAGAAAGTGCAATACACACGCTTTTCAGGATTGATAAATTGGCTGTCTTTAATCCCCATTGCCTTTACTTTGTGCTCGTCGACTTTATCATTAACGAAATTGACATAGACAGATAGCGGTTCTACCATGTCAATGTAGGAAAGATGTATAGTGCCATTCAGTGGGCCTAAGTCAATGTCTTTGTGACAAGTCACTTGTCCTGCTTCAGAAACTGGAGTAACGGTGAACAAATCATGAAGGGTAAGTTTGTACGGGCAATCGTCTTCAATCACCTTGTACGTATGATTTGGTAATTCTAAGCGCAAATAAGTTGGTGGCTTTGGAATGAGGGTTTCTTCATCACAGGCAGCGAAAAGAATTAAACCTAGACATATTATGAGCATCTTTTTCATACCTGCGAGTTTTTTGTTGCCTTAATCATTTTAATGCGCTTCTTGTCACTGGACTCTACAACAAATTTAAGATTCCCAACTTCAATAAACTCATTATTTTTTAATATTCTACCTGCATGTTCAACGATAAATCCTCCTAAAGTTTCAGCTGTTTTACTATCAAAGTCATCTTCTTGCTCATCAATTGACATTACCTTGAAGAAATCAATCAACGCAGTTTTACCCTCAAATAGGTACGTATCTTCATCAATTTTAGTGTAAACTATTTCATCATCATCAAATTCATCGGTGATATCACCAACAATTTCTTCTAAAATATCTTCAAGCGTAACTATTCCGCTAGTACCTCCATATTCGTCCACTACCATAGCAATGTGGACCTTCTTTTCCTGAAATTCTTTTAGTAAATCATCAATCTTTTTGTTCTCCGGCACGAAAATCGGCTTGCGAATAAGAGAAAGCCAATCCACCTTTTCTTCGTTTCCTAAAAACGGAAGTAAATCCTTGATAAAAAGTACGCCAAGAATCTTGTCAAAAGTTTCTTCGTACACCGGAATTCTCGAGTGGCCACAATCTAAAATCAATTCCATTACCTCATCAAATGAAATGCTGGAATCCAAGGCATGAACATCTAGTCGTGGCTTCATGATCTGTCGTACTTCCGTATTTCCAAATTTCACGATTCCTTCCAAAATCTTGTGATCTTCTTCATTGTCATCGGCAACTTTGGTTAAGGCTAATGCCTGTTCTAGTTCATCAGAAGAGATGTCTACCTTTCCTTTTTTCGCTCTTTTTTGAATAAAACTGGAACCTTTTACCAGTCCTGATCTAATCCAAGAGACAGGAGGAGTTTTGTCAATAACAAATAATGGTCGCCCCATCATCTTTGCAAAACGTTTTGCATTCTTCGTTGCGTATATTTTCGGGATTACTTCTCCGAGTAAGAGCAGGACAAGCGTAATTACAATAACCTCAATGAAGAACTGAAAACCTGACTTATCATTGTCTTCATGAAAATAAATCGAGGTTAATAGAAAGCTGGAGAGTATAACAATTCCAACATTTACAAAATTGTTTATAATCAAGATAGTTGCCAGTAAATCTTTGGGCTTATTCAAAAGTTTAGTGACAAATTGAGCACTTTTACTTTCGTCAGTTTTAAGATCTTCCTTATCCGTTGGGCTAAGTGAAAAGAATGCGGCTTCCGAACCCGAAATGAGTGCTGAAGCTAAAAGAGAACCAATCAATATGATGAGTAGAACAATTTCAATCGTTCCAAAACCTGCATAAATCGCCCCGTCAAAGGGCATGGTACTCGGAGGTTCTATTGTTTGCATTTTTTTAGATTAAAACGGTAAGTCGTCTTTGTCATTTTTAATAATATCATCCACCTTACTCGGTTGTTCAGGTGTGCCTGTCGAATCATAAGGATTGCTGGAAGCTTCTGTTTGTGGCTTATCAGGACGAGTAAGAATCGTTAATTCATCAGCAACAACTTCGGTAGTGTAACGAGTATTTCCTTCCTTGTCCTGCCAAGAGCGCTTCTTTAATTTGCCTTCAACGTATACTTTGTGTCCTTTGCGTACATACTTTTCGACCACCTCGGCAAGTCCACGCCAAACAACTATATCATGCCAGTCGGTATTTTCAACTTTCTGTCCTGTATTTTTATCAGTGTATACTTCAGAAGTGGCAATTGGGAAGTTGGCAACAGTTGCACCATTTTCAAGATGACGAACTTCTGGGTCTTTCCCCAAGTTTCCAATTAAAATAACCTTGTTTACGGTACCTGCCATAATTTTTCTTTAATAGGATTAAATGTACAAAAATATTCAGACTACAAGGCTGTGCTTTCTAGGTAACGATCTATAATCCGAGGAAGAGGGTAGTTTTGGAGCTGGCCTATTGGGATTTTTATCCAATTCCCCTCAATAGCGGGCGGTAATTCATTAAAATGATGAAAAACCGCATGAATTTTTTGATGACTTAAAAGATGAACGATTTCCTCAGATTCGTTTACCTGATTTTTTAAAATGCTTATTAGCTCCTTAGTCTTTTTACTGGATGTTTCAATCAATGGGAATTGATACATATTTTGCCAAATCCCTTTACCTTCTCGTTTTTCTATTAAAGTTTCAGAATTGTCAGAATACACTAAGAAATGAAAAAATCGCTGTGTAACCTTGGTCTTTTTACTTTTCACCGGGCGATCTGAAATAGTGTGGTTCTTTAAGGCTTCGCAACCGTGATTCAATGGACAATTGTCACACTTCGGTTTTGGAGAACAAACATTGGCGCCCATTTCCATCATTGCCTGATTGTGTTCTCCCGGATTTTCTGAATCTAATAATTCATCTGCTAGAGCCTGAAAGAACTTGATGCCTTCGGTTGAGTCTATCGCGAGGTCAACATCGAAACAACGACTTAACAAACGATATACATTTCCATCAACAACAGCTTTTGATTCATTGAATGCAAAAGAAGCTATGGCTGAGGCGGTGTATACTCCAACACCTTTCAATTTTTTTATTTCGTCGAAGGAAGTAGGGAATTTCCCGTTAGATTCGTCACGAATCAATTGTGCGGAAAAATGCAAGTTTCGTGCTCTACTATAATATCCCAAACCTTGCCAATCATTCAAGATTTCAATTTCTTCAGCATTTGCCAAATCAATCACAGTTGGGTAGTTTTTACAGAACTTTAAGTAGTAAGAAATTCCCTGTTCAACCCTAGTTTGTTGCATAATTATCTCCGATAACCAAATTTTATAGGGGTCAGACGTGTTTCTCCAGGGGAGGTCTCTCTTGTTTTGTCTATACCATTTGGCGATTAGTAGAGAGAAATTGTGCATTGAGGGAAAAAACTAAAAATTTTATGCCAAATCTAAGCATTAAATGAAAAGAGAACTTTATTTTTGCCGCCTGAAAGGTTGAATAATATAAATAGCAAAAAATCAAGGGGATATGACAAAAGCAGACATCGTAGCGAACATTGTTGAAGAAACAGGATTAGAAAGAGTTGAAGCGTTAAAGGCCGTTGAGGCATTTATGACAACTATTAAGTCGTCATTATCAAGTGGACAAAACGTTTATTTGAGAGGATTCGGAAGTTTCGTTGTGAAAGAAAGAGCTGAAAAAACTGGAAGAAACATTTCAAAGAATACAGCGATTATTATCCCAGCACATAACATTCCTTCATTCAAGCCTGCAAAGACGTTTGTTGAAGAGGTTAAGACAAATGTTAAGGTAAATTAATTTTAGATGCCTCAGAGCATTTAAAATTAAATTGAATTTATTACTTTTGCACTCTCGTAATTTATTGCGAGAGTGTTTTTTTTTCGAAAGAGACACGTACTCAAAAGTTTATAAGAGTTTAACAAAATATAGAGCATTATGCCAAGTGGTAAGAAAAGAAAGAGACACAAGATGTCTACGCACAAACGTAAAAAGAGATTAAGAAAAAACCGTCACAAGAAGAAGAAATAGACTTCTTCATAAGGTGTTTTTGAAACTTAGTGGAATCGTCTGCTAAGTTTTTTACGTATTTATAAAATTAAGCTTTCATGAGTTTAGAATTAGTAGTCGATGCCCGTAAGAACGGCATCTGGCTTGCTCTACTCAATGACGGAAAGCTTATTGAGTTGCATGAAGAACAGGGAGATAATGATTTCTCGGTTGGTGATATTTACCTTGGGAAAGTTCGTAAGGTCGTTCCTAGTTTAAATGCCTCATTTGTTGATGTTGGGTATGAGAAAGATGCATTTTTGCACTATCTTGACTTAGGTCCTCAATTCAATTCACTTAATAAGTTTTCACGTGATACATTGCGTGGCAAGCAGAATGTTGCAGACTTGCAGTATTTTAAGCAAGAAGATGATATTCCGAAAGATGGTAAAATTACTGAGATAGTTTCTTCTTCCGCACCAATATTGGTGCAGGTTGCAAAAGAACCAATTTCATCAAAGGGACCGCGTCTAAGTGCTGAGGTTACTCTCGCAGGTAGATTTTTAGTCCTTGTTCCGTTTTCAAATAAGATTTCGATTTCTCAAAAGATCAAGGATCAAGAGGAAAGAGACCGTTTGAAGAATGTTATGAAGAGTATCAAACCGAAAAATTTCGGAGTGATAATTCGAACTGTGGCAGAAGGAAAGAAGTTGGAATTGCTCGATCAAGATCTCACGAACTTGATTGACAAATGGAAGAACCTTCACGACAATCTTAAAGGTGCAAAACCTCCAAAGAGAGTGTTGGGTGAAATTGATAAGACTTCATCTATCCTTAGGGATTTATTGAATGCTGACTTCTCGAACATTCACGTGAACGACGAAGCGCTTTACGGTTCACTTAAGACCTATGTTGCGGATATTGCACCTGGAAGAGAAAAAATTATCAAAAAGTACGATGCCAAGGTTGCCATTTTTGAGCGTTTTGGAGTAAGCCGTCAGATCAAAGCATTGTTCGGTAAAAAGGTTCCACTTCCTAGTGGAGGATACCTGATTATTGAACATACTGAGGCAATGCACGTGGTTGATGTCAACAGTGGAAACCGAAAGGGAGCTGACGGACAAGAGAACAACGCGCTTTCAACAAATCTTGAAGCAGCAGAAGAAATTGCCCGTGTTCTTCAATTGAGAGACATGGGAGGAATTGTTTGTATCGACTTCATTGATATGCACGAAAAAGCAAATAACAAAGCTTTACATGCAACTTTGAAGACCGCAATGAGCAATGATCGAGCGAAGCACAATATTATTCCTCCTTCGAAATTTGGTGTGGTTGAAATTACACGTCAACGTGTTCGTCCACAAACAGATATTATTACTTCAGAAGTTTGTCCAACATGTAACGGTACTGGAGAAGTTCAAGCTTCGATATTGTTTGCTGAGGAAATTGAGAACAATTTGGATTACATGATCAAACGTGGAGAAAAAGGATTCTCATTGTTGGTTCACCCATATTTAGAAGCATATTTCAAGAAGGGGTTGATGTCACGCCAATTGAAATGGTACTTCAAATACAAGAAGTGGATTCCAGTTCGTGGGGTAACTTCTTTGCACTTATTGCAATACAAATTTGTAGATAAAGATAACGAAGAGATTGCGATCTGATGAATGCATCAGGGTGCAAATACTCTTTTCTTGAGGCCAAAGCGAAACTAGAAGCGCTTTGTGCCTATCAAGAAAGATGTTCCTTTGAACTCGAAAAGAAAATGATCCAGTGGAAAATGCCCGCTGATGATCGTAATGCTCTGCTGGCACACCTCATTGAATTTAATTTCCTAAGCGAAGAGCGATTTGCAGAGGCATACGTTTCTGGAAAAATCAACATTAAAAAGTGGGGTAGAATTAAAATACGCCAGCAATTGAAACTCAAACATATTTCTGAGTACTCTATCAAAAGAGCTATAGATGCTGTTGATAATGATGTCTATTGGAAAAACTTAAAAGGGTTGGCTGAGAAGAAATATGCGTCGCTCTCAACTCAAAAAGACAGTTACGACAAAAAAGTAAAAGTTTATCGATTTCTGTCTTCAAAAGGATATGAGACAGATTTACTGCGGGACGCTTCAGATGAGCTATTTAATACTTAAAAGAGCGTAAAGAGAAGAATAGACAACTCTTTCACCTTTTCGCTGTTATTCAGCTCTCTAGCTTTAGCTAATCCTTGCTTGTACCAACTCACACATTCTTCTATTTCTCCATTCTTTATTGCCTCGTTTCCTAAAACAATGTACTGGTCCAAATTTTCGTTGGAAGTTAAATTCAGTGTATTTGTATTGATATACATTTTGTTATACATTTAATAATAAGTCAAAGGTACAACCGCTTGACACCAAAATAGGTTAGCATATGGTTATCAAATAGAGGTCTTTACGTTATGGGAAGGTTATGTCACCGCTAGAGAATTCTCCATTATCGCAAGGAGTTGGACCACAAAGGCACGAGGCCACAAGAATGCCATTGACTTATGATACAAACCTTCCTTAGGAAGGTGTATTGTGCCTTAAATTAAGGATCTTCTAGACTCCAAGATTTTGTGTCTTGGTGCCTTTGTGGTCGTTTTTAAACTGTACCCAGTGCAGAATGAAGGCCAAAAACATGAATCCAAATGATAGTCTATTCATAACAGAATTATTATCATGTTTTTAATACGATTGAAGCCTTAATTTTATGCGAGTACGATAGGTAATTGATAAATATTAGAATTTATGAAAAAGAAGATTGTAATTGGTGTAGTGGCATTTTTAGGACTGTTTTTTCTGTTCTTGGTGTGGTTTGAATACACATACTCAATGGACAAAATAGACGGTTTGGATCAAGGGGATAAAGCCAGTTCCGTTCAAGTACTAATTGCTTCTCAAGGGAGTGAATACAAGATTGATGTCGTAGACGGAATTTTGTCAGAATTCGCCGCAGATGAGGTGTACTTCAAGGTGATTGATGTGACTTCACTTGATAGTATAGATCCAGAGGAGTGGAATGCGATTGTTTTACTTCATACATGGGAGATTTGGGAGCCAGAAGAGAATTCAGAGGCATTCATTAATGCACATTATAATCCAGAAAAAATGTTCGTTGTTACAACTTCAGGTTCTGGAAACAATCAGATTGAGGGTGTAGATGGAATAACCGGACCGTCGGAAATGAATCAGATTGATGTGCATGTTAAAGAGATCACTGATTGGATCAATAAAGTAATAATGAAGTAATACTGTTGAAAGATGTTTTGGAACACAAAAAAGAATTTCGTGAACGTCAATATACTTGACAATTTTTATCAGACTTCTTCTTTCTACCCCATGCCTGTTGTCTTATGCACAACCGTTTCGGAAAGTGGACTGACGAATATTGGGTCGTACTCTTTGTGCTTTCCATTTGGAATTTCAAAGGATCACTATATGATGTTAATAAGCAGAAGCACCTCTAATACGGCCAGAAATATTCGTAAAAACAAAACTGTAGCATTGAACTTTATTCCTTACGATAAAACCTATTTAAAAAATGCAGTGGAGCTCGGTTATCCAGGAGAAACTACCGAGGAAAAATTAGAAGAAAGTATTTTCACTTTGATTCATTCTTCGAGGCAAGAAGACGAAAAATCTGATGGATTGGTGTATCCAGAGGTAATTGAAGAATCTGTGCAAATTTTTGAATGTACAGTGGATGAAACGGATATTTTCAAATACGATGGACCTGAAATTGAAGCTCACTTTTTATTAAAGATTGATAAAATCATCATGCAAGAGAAATACGCTGAATATTTAAAGAATGGTAGCGGATTCCCTACACTTCCAGTAGATTTTGGGTTTCGTGACAGCAAGCAATTTTGGTTCAGTAAGCACTCGCATCCTTATGCTGAACCAATCCCAAAATCAAAAGGAGTGAACACAGATGCTGTTCAGTATCAAGTGGAACGCATGGATGGAAATATCAAATGGCACCCTGACTGCTACAAGAAATTGGTCAATGTACCGCGCATCTTCCTGAAAATGGTAATTTCTAAAATCAATGAGGCAGCAGAAGTAGAAGGAGTAGAATTAATTACGCCTGAGTTTTTAGACAAAGTGAATGAGAAGCGAAGATGAATAATTTATCTGCTTTTTTTATCCCAAACTTGCCATTTAATGCGTCTACGATCTATCCGGAGTTTCGCCTTTTGCAAATGGACAATTCCAGTTGATATCGCAAGAATTCCAGCAGCCATAACTCCAAACATGTACAGGCCCATCTTGCCTTGAGGAAATATTCCAAGTGCAGACAAAACCGCTACGATGAGAGAAAGAAGTAAAACGACTGCTCCAAAAATGACATTTCGTTTGGAGTTTTTGTCTTTGAGTAATGCTAGTTCCTCTCGGTCCCAATCATCAATAAGTTCTATTGTGATTTCATGAACAGAACTTTCTTGTACACCTGCTCTCATTAATCTACGCTTGAGTTCCTCATGAGGAATTGTATCTCTAAGTGCTCTTTTCGACAGGTATTCTTCAACGATTTCAACTACAGTCTCCATTTTTCTGGATTGTTTTGCTTGGAATTAAAAATACAGAATTATCTGAATCAAATAATTCCGAATCAATTACACTTAATCAAAAAAACACTACGCCTATTCAAACCCAATCTATAGAGTGTTCAGTCTGAAGCATATTTGATTCAAAATACACTTTATGAAACGTTCAAAAACTTTTTTCAAATGCTTCGCCGCTTTATTGGCAACAATCCTTTTTAGCGCTTGCGGTCCAACCAAGCCCGAACTTATTCAAGTAGATCCTGGCTTCAATGTCTACATTTCTGGTTATACCTCTGGAATGATTCAACGCCAAGACAACATTCGAATTGAATTAAAAGAAGACCTAGAAGGGTTGGAGAGTTTTTCTGAGGACAACTTGTTGGCAATGTTTGAATTTGAACCGGCAATATCAGGTAAAGTAGTTGTCATTGGTGAGCGCTTAATTGAGTTTATTCCTGATGAGATGTTGCCAGTTAATCAGTTTTATACTGTACGATTCCAATTGGATGAATTGATTGAAGTTGAATCTGGGTTCGAAGAATTTGCGTTTCAATTTGCAACTTTTGGACAGAAATTAAGTGTTGAGATAGACGGTTTGCGTAACTACAGTCAATATGATATTGACTATCAGTATTTGGAAGGAAGCATTGGAACCACAGATTATGAAACCGAAGAAAACATCAGAGAAACCATTAAAATTACGCTGGATGGTAAAGAGATTCCATTTCGTTTTGACGGACTTTCTTACAGTGATCGATTGAACTTCGTAGTTGATAGTATTGAGAGATTGGAGAAAGAACAATACCTAAAAATTGAATGGAATGGAGTTCCGATTGGGTCCTTTTCCCAAGGGAGTGAAGAGGTTGTGATTTCATCTTTGAATGACTTTTCAGTGAGTCGAGTTGAAGTTTTGGAAGACGAAGATCAAAAAGTAGAATTAACATTTACGGAACCAATTTCCTCTCGCCAGAATTTAAATGGAATTATCACGATTGATGGAATTGATGACTTGAAATTTGATATCCAACGCAACTTGGTTACGGTATTCATTCCCAATCGAGTAATTGGAAGAAAGACATTAACTGTTAACACAGGAATAAAAAATGTAGCTGATGCTAAGATGAAAGAAGAGTTCACGAGGTCTCTGATGTTTCATGAAGCATTTCCAATGGTACGTTTAGAGGGAAGCGGATCTATTTTGCCAAATTCTCAAGGTTTGATATTTCCTTTTGAAGCGATTGCATTAAAATCTGTCGATGTACGAATTATTCGAATTCACGAAAACAACGTGCATCATTTTTTACAGGTGAATGAGCTGAACGATCATGATGAGCTAACCCGATTCGGTAAAATTATTGCAGAGACCAAAGTTGTCTTGGACGGTGATGAAAAGAAAGATTTGAAACAATGGAATACCCACATCATCGATTTGGAAAAATTCATTAAGGCGGAACAGGGAGCAATCTATCAGGTAGCGATAAAATTCAATAAGGACGATGCAATTTGCGATTGTACTCTTGAAGATGAAGAGAATGGAGAGCAAGAAGAAGACGAGGAAGAAGTGCCTGATTTTTTAGCTGAAGATCCTGATTGGAATGAAAACTTATGGCACACATGGGGGTACGATGGCTATTCTTCGTGGAACAGCTATTATGAAGAACTCGAAAGTCCTTGTTCATATTCTTATTATTACGGAAGAGCTGTTACGCGTAATATTCTTGCGTCCAATATTGGAATGATTTTCAAACTGGATGAGGACAAGACGGCGCACATAATTCTGTCTGACATGGTAACTACATTGCCAATTTCTGGTGCAAAAGTTTCCTTCTACGATTATCAAAAGCAATTGATTACTACAGTGAGCAGTAATTCTCAAGGAATGGGAGTTGTAAAATTGGACCGCAAACCATTCTTAATGATCGCTCGAAAGGGCTCTCAGCGGGGATACATGAAACTTTCCGATGGTCACGTAAACTCTTTGAGTAAGTTCGATATTGATGGCGAAGTTGTTCAGAAAGGCGTTAAAGGATTTATCTATGGCGAGCGAGGTGTTTGGAGACCAGGAGACTCTTTATATCTCACTTTTATGCTTCAGGATAAGAACAATGTAATGCCAAAGAATCATCCAATCAATTTTGAATTTTTGGACCCTAACGGTAATGTAATCTATGAAGTAAGTAGAACCAGTAATGTGAATGGAGTATACGATTTTAGAACTGCTACCTCGGAAGATGCTCCAACTGGAAGTTATCAAGCAC
Source organism: Crocinitomicaceae bacterium (assembly GCA_033791225.1). Classification (GTDB taxonomy): domain Bacteria; phylum Bacteroidota; class Bacteroidia; order Flavobacteriales_D; family Crocinitomicaceae; genus UBA4466. Next base: position 274,498 of record JASJHD010000010.1, on the reverse strand, counting down.
GCGTGCGTGTAGGAAGTAAAATCTATACAAAAACCTGTAAGATTGAAACCATCAAACCGAATCGATTGAAAGTAGATTTGGATGTCGGAGCAGGAAACAATGAGGACACCTGTGTGTTGGAAGCGAAATGGCTTCACGGAGCAAGTGCGCAATATCTCAGGGCAGATGTTCAGGTACGATTGACGCCCATGCGAACAATGTTCAAAGGATACAAAGGCTACAGCTTTGATTCGCCTGTGAGAAATGGACGATCTGGAAACAAGACCATTTTTGATGATTTGCTCGATTCTCTTGGACAAGCTCACTTCGTGAGTAATCTCTCTACAGTTCAGCGATCTTCAGGGATGCTTCAAGCACATTATTCGACCAAGGTATATGAGAAAGGTGGGAATTTTAGTATTGACACAAAAGTGAGAAGCTTTTCACCTTACAGAACGTACATTGGAATTAAAACTCCTTCAGCACATGAGTATGACAATACGGTGAATACAGATGAAGATCAACGCTTTCAATTGGTTTCTTTGGACGAAGAAGGAAAACCTGTCTCAGGAGTTAAATTAAAGATCAATGTCTACAAAACTGAGTGGAATTGGTGGTATGATGGAGAAGAAAACTTTGCCACATTTACATCTAGAAATAGCGCCGTTCTTTACATGGATACAATGGTCGTAACAAGTAAAGGGAAAAGCTCCTTCACATTAAACATTCCGAATGAAGATTATGGAAAGTACTTGATTACGGTTACGGATCTTGAGGGTAAGCACCAAACAGGGAAAATTGTTCATTTTGATTGGCCGTATTGGAGCCGTGCCAACAGAACAGAAAATGAGTTTGCATCAATGTTGAGTTTTTCAATTGACAAGGAGAAATACATCAAAGGAGATAAAATCAAGCTTACATTTCCGTCTCCTTCGGCCGGTAGAGCTCTGATTTCAATAGAAACGAGTGAAAAAGTAATCAAGAAATTCTGGATCACTACCAAGAAAGGGGAGACGACGCATTCGTTTACCGCAACCGGTGATATGGCCCCGAATGCGTTTATACATATCACCATGGTTCAACCTCATAATGCAACTACAAATGATCTTCCAATTCGGATGTACGGAGTAATGCCCGTTCAAGTCGACGACCCGAATACGCATCTGAAACCACTGATTTCGATGAAAGACAAGATTAGGCCTGACTCTCGTACAAACATCACGATACGGGAAGATAAAGGCAAGAAAATGACGTACACCATAGCGATTGTGGATGATGGTTTATTGGATTTAACCAATTATCAAACGCCGCAACCATGGAATACTTTCTATGCTCGAGAAGCATTGGGAGTGCAAACTTGGGATATGTACGATGATGTGATTGGCGCATACGCAGGAAAATTGGATCAACTCTTAAGTATTGGAGGAGACGGTTCTGCAATTGTTGGAAACGGTCCCAAAGCGAGTCGTTTTAAGCCAATGGTTCGATTCTTAGGGCCTTTTGAATTGCCAGCTGGCGGGTCTAGAACACATGCAGTTGATATTCCAAATTATGTTGGCTCCGTGCGTGTAATGGTGATCGGTAGAGACAACGAGTCCTATGGAAATGCACAGAAAACAGTGGTTGTTAAAAAACCATTGATGGTCTTGGCTACAGTTCCTAGAGTATTAGGACCAGGAGAAGATTTTGTGCTTCCCGTAGATGTCTTTGCCATGGAGGATCATATCAAGAATGTGAATGTATCCATTGAAGTGAATGGAATGTTCTCGCTCGAAGAAAACAAACAGAAAACGATTCAATTCAGCGCTCAAGGAGATGAGATTGTCAATTTCCGATTAAAAACAAAAGAGAAACTTGGTATTGGTAAAATCAAGGTAACTGTGAGATCAGGCAATGAAGTTAGCACGCAGGAGATTGAAGTGGACATTCGCCCATCTAACCCAGTTGTGTATGATTCACAAAAATTTGAGTTGGCATCTGGAGAGGAGTTAGATGCAAACGTAATATTGGATGGATTAGCAGGCACTAATTTCGCAACAGTTGAAGTGTCAACAATGCCTTCCATTAATCTTGAAAAGCGTTTGGCGTACCTGATGGAATATCCTCATGGTTGTGTTGAACAAACGACAAGTTCTGTTTTTCCTCAATTGTTTTTAGGCTTGGTTTCAGAGCTAAGTGTGAGTGAGAAGAAGCATATTGATGCCAACATCAAAGCTGGGATTGAACGTCTTCAATTGTTCCAAACCATGGAGGGTGGATTTTCTTACTGGCCAGGTGAAATGAGTGAAAGTGAATGGGGAACCAATTATGCAGGGCATTTCCTTCTGGAGGCAGAACTGAAAGGGTATAGGCTGCCAACAAACATGAAAAAACGGTGGATTAGCTATCAAAAAGATCAGGCTAGAAACTGGACATTGAATACTTCAGTAAGTGAGCAATTGTCGAGTTCTGAACAGCTGACACAAGCTTATCGTCTGTACTTATTGGCCATGTGTGGTTCTCAAGAATTGGGAGCGATGAATAGACTGCGAGAACAGAAAAACTTGTCAAACATGGCGCGTTGGAGATTGGCGAGTGCATACGTTTTAATCGGTCAGCCAGAAATTGCAACTTCAATGGTGAAAACGGCTTTGGTGAAAGTTAATCCGTACCGAGAATTGACATATTCCTTTGGATCTGATGTACGAGATCGTGCAATAATTCTTGAAGTTCAAGGAATGCTGGGTGACGAAGAGGGAGGATTTGAAACGTTGAAAAAGGTTGCAGATCGTCTAAGTACGAATCAGTGGATGAGCACGCAGGAAACAGCATACAGCTTACTCGCAGTGGCTAAATATTGTCAAGTTGGCGCGAATGGTGGAGCATCCAAAATTAAGTATACTTGGAATGGTGAATCAGTTAAAACACGGACGGTTGGATCAAAAATCATCAAGTTCAGTATTACTGAGTCAAAAGGTGAGAAACGGTCTATACATCTTGAGAATACTGGCGGAAGTAAATTGTTCGTGAATGTGGTTACACAGAAAATACCATTCAAGGAAAGGATCGAGAAGAAAATGTCGAACCTAACAATTCGGGTCAATTACACGGATATGAACGGACGAACGATTTCTGTTGCCAGTTTGGAACAAGGAACAGAGTTTATCGCATCGGTGACATTGCACAACCCTACAATGGATAAGTGGTATCGGGAAATGGCATTGAGTCAAATTTTCCCAAGTGGTTGGGAGATTCACAACTCTAGACTGTATGGAACAAAAGGTGTTCAAAACGACGTGCGCCATCAGGACATTCGAGACGACCGAGTGTACAGTTATTATGCATTGGCGCCCAACCAAACAAAGACGGTGAAGATTGTATTGAATGCGACGTATCAAGGAAGGTTTTTCCTCCCCGCTGTGTATTCAGAAGCAATGTACGATCATGAAATATCAGCTTTGTTGCCTGGGAAATGGGTAGAGGTGAAGCCACAGGAATAGAAAGCGAGAGAGGGATAAGTGCGGAAGAGTGGGCGTGCTGACTGTGTAAGTTCAGTCAGTGCGCTCATTAATTTTCACTAATGTCATTAAATGTAGATCATGAAAAAGGTTTGGATTAGTTGCTTGCTATCTCTTTGTGCTTGTGCAGAAAAGGAACCAGAAGCTCCTACATTAATTGTAGAAAAAAGTTCTCGAACCACTATGAAACTGTTGAAAGGCAGACCTAGATGGGAATGTTTGTTCAAAGAATATTCACTTGAGCATCCAGTGGATTCTATTGTTTACTTCGATGAGAGATGGAACCTAGAAGTTCGACAGGTGCTTCCAATATCAAGTAACGAGCAGTTCAGTCGTTTCTTAAAGTACCGAGTAGAGGAGATGAAAATGAACTTAATTCAAGAGGTAAAGAACCAAAGGGCAGGTTATGGAGATGAAGAAATTTATTTGGAAAATTATTTTTTCGCAACTCCCATCAGCTTATATCAAAACGATACGATGATTAGCTGCCTAATGCAAACCGGCTACTACGTTGCTCCAAGTGTTCATGGAATGAGTAATTTTTTATCACTCAACTATGATGTCAGAACAGAAAGAGTAATGAATAGCATAGAGTTTTTTGTTTCAATTTCTTGCATGGATACAACGATGATCATTAATCTAATCAATAGGTCTCTTCCAGAAAGAATTAGCGACGTGACCTCACTGCAGGCAGTGAAATATAACTTCGATAGTAATTATGTCTATTTTAATTTTGACCCGTACGAAATAACGGGTTATTCTTCTGGTCCAATTCGAGGAAGGATAGCCCTTTCTAAATTGAAATAACGGTCGATGATTTTACCTATGTCTATTATACTGGAAGAAAATCCCAACTGACATATGTTGATTATATCCGTGATTTCTATAGATCAAAGATGGATCATTATTTGATTTTATTTTTCCATATGCAAAACTATAATCTACGTGCAGACCAATATCGAATTGTTTCACTTTCACAGCAAAGTCCATAATTACTTTTACTCCTCCGCCATCAAATTGGCGAAAGTAAGGTGATTCAGAACTACTAGAATTGGAAAGCATGTATACACCATGTACAGCAGGTTGATAAAGAAACCAGCCTTTTCTTATTGGAAATGATATTCCTCCTCCAAATGTTGTTAATTGATATTGGCCATATTTTGGGTCCAAATAACCTCTGTAATAGTAGTTTGCGCCAGCAGAGATTCGATACCAAGGCTTGTCGGTAATTTGAAAATCTGCCTGACCACCCAACATTATTCTGGTCAAATCATAGTTGTTTTTATTTCCCCATCCAAATCCATGAATGGCAATAGAATAATCTCCTTTCTTTGGCTCCTCCTCATTTTGAGAGAAACAAAAAATAGAAGTAACCGTGAGTAGTGAAGTAAGTACAAGCGTTTTCATGGTGTAACTTACAATTCTTAAACTAGAATCCAAGCGTAACCAGCTGAAAATCAAACAGTATTAACACTTTTTAATACTTAAAATTAGGCAAATAATAGCTCCAGATAATTTTATTCCTCAGCTAATTCCTCCCCGCCAATTAGGTAATTCAAATCCAAGTGTACGGTAATTTCATCTGTATTCACTTCACTTTTCTTTGCATTATCACGAAGAGGAAAATCAAGTGTATTAAAGCTGATGTCACCTGAAATTGATCCTGAATCTTCCGAAGTTTGAATGTTGAGTGGAGCTACAATTTCTTCTGAATGATCTTGTATCGTAAGGGTCATAGTCACTGTGTAATTGTGATCTTCATCCCCTTCTAAAACTTCAAAACTGTCGAATGTCAATTCTGATTCTGGATAATCCTTCGTATTGAAAAGTCCCTCTCCGCTTTCTTCAGCGAACTTAAACGTTGACATGTCAAATATGAGACTTGCAGCTGTACATTCTTCGTTTGTTGTGGTCATTGCTCCTCCAACAGGAATAACATTTCCAGTCATGTTAAGTGTAAGTGGGCCCATTTCTACATCAACCAAAGCACCAAATAATTTGATTTGTTTTTTAGTCGCTTTCTGATCTAAAAAGCGGTCCCAATCGGCTGAGCTATTTTCGGTGTCCAACTGAAAATCTGCAATTACATCTTCAGGTTCAGCAGGAATTTCTATTTCATTTGAAGTTGTTGAATCGTTAGTAGAGCTGTCTCCACATGAGAATAGTAAAAACGCTGAGGCAATAATCGATAGATATTTCATAGTAGTTAGATGTTTAGTTTTCAACGCAAAATACGCAAAATCTTAGAAATTGAGATGTTGGTCTCGGCTATGCTCGATCAACAGTCAAACATTTTTTGAACGTATCAGTTGCATTAAATCGAAAACTATTGTTCGTAGGTAACTACTCGGTAGAGCATATTATGGTTGGTCGAGCATAGTATGTTAGTCGAGCGTAGTATGTTGGTCGAGCATAGCCGAGACCAACCACACTATATTGTCTCCAACATTTTCACGACTTCAGGACGCTTTCGGACAGAAACGGGAATAAGTGATCCATCATTAAGAATCAAATGCCCACCTTCAGACTTAACATATTCTTTAATACATTTTGTATTTACTAAATGCGATTGATGCACACGGAAAAAGCCTTGATCACCTAATAAATCTTGAAACTCTTTTAAGGTTTTCGTTACAACAACCTGATTTCCGTTTGTAAAGAAAAAAGTGGTGTAATTCACACTGCTTTCACAGCGAATGATAGAGCTGATTTCTACAATTTGGATTTTATCCTGTGAATGAAGAGCCAAGCGTTCATTTGGTTTGTTGTGGTTCTTCAAACTTTCGTTCAAGAATTGGTATTTGTCGTTTTCATTGATGCCAGAATTTCTGAATTTATCCAGTGCTCCGGTAAGCTCGTCTGGGTCGATAGGTTTCATCAAATAGTCAATGGCCGCATATCTGAAAGCTTTGATTGCGTGTGCGTCTGATGCAGTAATGAAAATTATTTTAAATGGAATTTCTTGCAATAAATCCAGCAAATCGAAACCGCTTCCGTCTTGCATTTGGATGTCCAAGAACAGTATGTCCGGAGTGACAGTCTTCAATAACTTGGCACCGTCAACAACTCCGCTTGCCTCACCGATGACTTCAAAATCACTTGCATAGTGTTTTAAATCTTGCTTGATAGTCGTACGCGCTTGTTCAATGTCGTCAATGATTATGGCTGTATATTTTTTCATCTTAATCTATTGGGATCCGTATTATTACTTTTGTTCCAGATGCAACTCCCTTGGTATACAAATCGATAATTTCTAAGGGAACAATGTCGTATTCTGCATCAATTCTATTCAAACGTTCTGTCGTTACTGATAACCCTGTTGAGGTGTGGTAAGTTTCCTTACTCACTTTTCTTAATTCAGCGGCCTTTTCTCTACCAATTCCATTGTCTTCGATAATGCATTCTAGAATTCCGTTGTTCTCTTCAAATAAAATGGTAATAACACCGTCTTTCTTTTCGTCTGAGATTCCCTTCATTCCATGCTTGATCGAATTCTCAACAAAAGGCTGAAGGAGCATCGGTGGGATATTGATAAAGTCCTTTTCAAGCGTATCGCTAACTTTTATCTCATAATTGAAGCGGTCTCCATTGCAAAATTGCTCAACCAAAAGATAATTCTCCAAGGTATTGATTTCTTCTTCAAGTGTTATTTCGCTCTTTCGTGAATTGTCGAGTATTTGGCGCATCAAACGAGAGAATTTAGCCAAATAATACCTTGCTTCCGTTTCTTTTCCCGTTCCGATCAAGCTTTGAATAGAGTTCAATGCGTTGAATATAAAGTGAGGATTCATTTGCAGACGCATTGCTTTTTGTTCTAATTCCAAAAAGTCTTTTTCGAATTGAATTTTTTCTTGTTTCTGCTCGGCCTTAGACTGGATTCGTTTCACCGAAAATTTGTAAGAAAAATAGAGGAGAAGAAGCGCTAAAATGATCATTGCCCCTAAAAACCAAGGCTTCCTCCAAAAAGGGGCACTTATTTCAAATTTAAATTCCAAAGGTTGCTCACTCCAAACACCATCTTCATTAGAGGCGATCAACATAAAGGTATATTCACCAGAATTTAAATTCGAGTACAAGATACTCTGATCATTGGAAGCTGGAGAATATTCATCGTCAAAGCCCACCAGCTTCCAGCGATACAAAACTCCTTCTGGTCGAGGCATGTTTACACCCAAGAAATCAAACGTAATGTGATTCTGATGATACGGTAATACAATTGTACTTACTTGTTTCCCAAAATTGAGTATCGGTATCGCGGACTTTTCTAAGTGACTTTCATAGAAGATCTTGATATCAGAAAGAGAAAGTACTGGAGCCCGTTCATTGTTTGAAATTTCCGATGGATTGTAATGACTCAGGCCGTTGATTGTACCAAACCACATAGAGCCATTCAATTCTCTCCAAACAGCATTCTGACATGTTTCTACACCGGTAAAGCCATCAAGTTTTCCATAGTGTTTGATTTGTGTAACCGCACCCATTTCATTGAAAAGAACAAAGTCCAATCCCTTTTCTGTACCGACGATAAGTTTGTTTTCTTGGTCGAAGGCTAGTAGGTATACATTGTCCGATCGTAATCCACGTTGTTCGTTGATAATAATTGGCTGATTTTCTTCTTCATAAATGTGGAATCCGCAAACACCAGCACCGGCGGTGCCAATCCACAACCGACCATCTTCACTTTCTGCAATTGACCGAATTTGATTGGAAGGAAGTCCATTTGATGTAGTGAGCTGCAGTCGGTTTTTGAACGATGCAAAACACCCAACGCCATTACTCTCTGTGCCATACCATAAGCGTCCTTTCGTATCGAAATGAAGTGTTGTAATACGGTTGGAGATAATTCCTTCTTCGGTTGTGTACTTTTCAATGAGGTAGTTCCCATCACGAATTTCTACACGAATCAAACCACTTCCAGCTGTGGCAATCCAAACATCTCCATTTGGATCAATTTTAATCTGTTTGACATAAGCACGACTCAATTCTTCAATGGCTTCAAACTTCCCTTCATTGTAGACATATACACCTTGTCCATCAGAGCCCAGCCATATATTCCCTAAAGCATCTTCAGCCAAAGCCTTGACTTTTATATTCTTGAATTCATTTGAAGCGTCGTAATTAACAAAGCCAGTTTGTGTCAAAACGCTAACGCCTAGTTGAGAATTTCCAATCCACAATCGATTTTTACTATCTCGAAGAACACTGTAGATGTAATTTCCCGCCAGCCCAGAATCTTTATCGTAATTAGTAAATTGTTTACCCAGAAAATGACAAACGCCACCTCCAGAAGTTCCAAACCAATGATTGCCATTCATATCTTTCATGATACAGCGCACATGATTGTTGCTCAAACCCTCCTGTTCTGTGATTGATCTAAAAACCTTTGTTCCTTTATTGTATTGAACAATTCCTCCCTTTAATGTTGCAACCCAAACTTCGTTTTCCGTAAAATAGATATCGAAAACTGTCTGACGATAAAGCTCGTGGTGGTAATCTATTCTAAAGAACCGATCTCCATTGTAAGTGTACATTCCATCACCATATGTTCCGAACCAAAACTGACCTTCTTCATCCTTTTTGATTACTGTGATGGCGTTTTTCATGTAAACAGATTCGTCTCCGTAGTTGATCAAATTTTCATTTGACAATTTTAAAAGTCCTTGCTCAGTTCCAATCCAAATTTGTTTGTGCGACTCCACATATAAAGAAAGAACATCCATATTCTTAAGGTCGCCCGATGGCAATTCCCGTTGGACAACTTTTCCATCAAAGATTTCGTAGAGCCCCTCGTTTGTAGCGCAATAAATGTGATTGTCTTCTGTAACGAAAAGATCACGCACCACTATGGATATTCCTTCGTCATTTAGTTGAACTTTTGTGAATGCAAATCCATCATAATTACACAAACCATTGTTTGTGGCAATCCAGATTTTACCATCATGATCTTCCTCAATAGCGTTGATGTAGTTGCTAGGAAGCCCATCGTAGGTGCTTTTAGTTTCGAAGGAGAATCCATCAAAAATGCTAATTCCGCCACCGCGTGTTCCCATCCAGATTTTACCGGTAACATCTTGGTACATTGCGTACACTTGAGACTGTCCAAGTCCATCTTCGACGTTGTAATTACGAAAGTTGTATTGCTGAGCGTCAACGCAGTTTGCATTTAAAAGCAAGAGAATACAAGAGATAATCCGTAATACCTTCACGTGTGGGATGTTAGATAATCAAAGATAAAAAACGCTTTTTAATCAGAAGGATACGAATAATAAAAGAGCCACTTTAATTGAGACTGGTAGACTAGATTTATCTTAAAAACAAGTCTATGCCTGTAGCTGCGATTATTCATTATGGAAAAGGCCGGTATTTATTTCGCTGGTACAAGAGAAGATTTACTTTGCTCTTCTTTAGCATTTTCATGATGTGGTACATCAATTGTTTGCCTGAAACACTGTTCTCTGATAGTACTTCTACCGTATTGCTCGACAAGAATGGAGAATTGCTCGGAGCACACATTTCGGAAGATGAACAATGGCGTTTTGAGGAATGTGATTCGGTTCCATACAAGTTCGAAGTGTGCATTGTGCAGTTTGAAGACCGCGAATTTTACAATCATGTTGGCGTGAGTGTGAGAGGGATTGGTAGAGCAATTGTTCAAAATTTCTCATCTGGCAGACGTGTTAGTGGAGGCAGTACGCTCACGATGCAATTGATACGATTAATGCGAAAAAATCCGGCAAGAACCTATTCGGAGAAGATCCAAGAAATGTTGATGGCAACACGATTGGAGTGGCGCTTGTCTAAAAAAGAGATTCTACGATTGTATGCTTCACATGCACCTTTTGGAAACAATGTCGTAGGATTGGATGCAGCCTCTTGGCGGTTTTTTGGTCGGCCTCCACATCAATTGAGTTGGTCGGAATCGGCAACCTTGGCTGTGCTACCAAATGCTCCAGGATTGATTTATCCTGGTAGGAATCATGATCAGCTCATGGCAAAGCGCAATAGATTGTTGACTCGTCTTTTAGAAATAGGGGAGATTGATACCCTAATGTATGAAATGGCAATTATCGAACCTTTACCGGACAGACCACTGCCTTTGCCAAGCCTAGCACCGCACTTGCTGTTTCAATTCATCCAAAATGGTCAAAAGGGAAGAACAATTACGTGTTCAGTTGATCGAGAATCACAAACAATGGCCAATCAGGTCCTAGAAAGTCATTTAGAAACGTTGCGTGAAAACAAAATTTTCAATGGAGCAATAATGGTGACTTCCGTAAAGACAGGTGAAATTGTGGCCTACGTCGGAAATTCGGTGGAATCAGGAAGAGAGCATTCGAACATGGTTAATTGTATCAATGCTCGACGAAGCACAGGCAGTATTTTAAAACCACTCTTGTATGCGAAATCCTTGGAGTCGGGGCTGATCACACCCAAAATGCTCTTATTAGATGTTCCTTCTAAGTTTGGCGGGTTTGCGCCTAAAAATTTCGCTGGAAACTTTAGTGGATTCATTCCTGCTGATCAAGCATTGTCAAGGAGTCTGAACATTCCGCTAGTACATTTGTTAAACAAATATGGCATTGGAAAATTTCACAGTGATTTGCGAGAACTTGGTTTTTCTACATTAAACAAGCCGGCGAGTCATTATGGTTTAAGCTTAATTTTGGGTGGGGCAGAAGTTACACTCAATGATTTGTCCAATGTGTATACCCGTATGGCCCAACAAGTGCAGTTCAATGAAAATACTCCAATCTCCTTTGGTGGAACTCAGGAAAAAATTCCGACGAATACAGAATTCAATCTCGACAATGGATGTATTTATGCAGCATTCGAAGCAATGTTGGAAGTGAGGCGCCCAGATGAAGAGAACAACTGGCGCATGTATTCTTCATCGCAGAAAATTGCGTGGAAAACGGGAACAAGTTTCGGATTTAGGGATGCATGGGCTGTAGGGGTTACTCCTGAATATGTTGTGACTGTTTGGATTGGTAATGCTGATGGAGAGGGCAGACCTGGACTAACGGGGGTTCAGGCCGCGGCACCTGTAATGTTTGATATATTTAATCATCTGCCTACGTCGTATAATTGGTTCGAACGGCCAAATTTTGAAATGGTGCAGGTACCAATTTGTGAAGAAAGTGGACATCGAGCAACTGCAAATTGTCCAAATACAAGAATGGATGCTGTTCCGAAAACGGTCCTTGAGTCGCAAGGCTGTCCCTATCATCAAATCATTCACCTGGATGAAACCGGTATGTATAGAGTAGATTCTGAATGTGAGACTCCCAGCTCCATGCGTCATGAACCTTGGTTTATTATTCCATCTTCTGTAGAGAAATTTTACATTGAGTTGCATCCGGAATTCAAACCCATTCCTCCATTCAAACCTTCTTGTTTGTCAAAATTGAGCGATCGTTCACTTGCAATCATCTATCCGCGAGACCATCAAAAGATTTATCTTCCTGTAGATTTAAATGAAGAAAAGAGGAAGGTGATTTTTGAAGCAACCCATAGTTCTATGGATGCAACATTGTTTTGGCACTTGGACGATACTTTTTATGGACAGACTAGTGAGATTCATCAATTGGAATTTTTACCAAGTGTTGGAACTCATGTGTTAACTCTGATCGATGAAAACGGAGTAACAAAAAAGGTTCGGTTTGAAATATTGGGCAAGACAGAAGAGAATTAATATAAATTGAACGAAGTCAGTTATTTTTTTGTTAATCTGACGCTGAAATTTATTTTTTCTCATTATATTTATTGGCATTAACCCAAAAGGGAATTTAATTTAACCAACAAAATCAAAAAAAAGATGAAAAATTTAGACCTCGTTTCAAAACGAATTTTATCAATCGGATTAGCATTGACTGCGGTTGTTCTTTCAGCGACATTATTTATGTCTTCTGTAGGAACTGCTTCTGCTGATAGCTCTGCATTAGACAACATTGAATTACCAGATTCATTTACAACTCCTCCTGCAGGTGGGAATATCATGATGGATTACACATCGGTTCACGTTCCAACTCAAGACAAGACTTATTATGAAGTTCTTGTATGGAACACTGCTACTGGACAGAGTGTATTGTACTATTATAACTACACTGATAAAGGGTTTATTAAGTACGAAGACAACGTTCAACTTCCTAGAAATCCATTGGATTAATCAATAAAAATAATTAAATGAAGAATTTTGATATCGTTTCAAAGCGAATTTTGTCCATTGGATTGGCAATGACTGCAGTTATTCTTTCGGCAACATTATTTATGTCTACTGTTGGTGCAGCATCTGCTGACAACTCTGCATTGGACAACATTGAATTGCCAGACTCTTTTACAACGCCTCCAGCGGGTGATGAAATCATGATGGACTACACATCAGTTCATACTCCAAGTAGTGACAAGACTTACTATGAAGTTCTTGTATGGAACACTTCTACAGGACAAAGTGTATTGTATTATTACAACTACACTGATGAGGCTTTCATTGCGTACGAAGACAATGTTCAACTTCCAAGAAACCCTTTGAATTACTAAGAGTTACTTTGTTAGACAATAAAAAATGGGCGGTGAATATTCACCGCCCATTTTTGTTTTAAGTACTATTTTAATTTCCAAATACCTTCTTCAATAAATCGGTGACACGGGCCAAAGGATTCTCACGAATATCTTTTTCCTGCTTTGCGATCTGAACAAACAATCCATCGATAGCTCTATTCGTAGCGAAATCATCCAAGTCAGGATTAATCTTCTGAACGAAAGGAATCTTATTGTATGTTGTGAAAATGGTGTTCCAATATTTTGTTGCTCCTACTTTGTCCAATGAAGCTTTAACGATAGGCTTGAATTTAGCAACCAAGGCATCACGCGTCACTCTTTCGAGGAAAGTAGTCGCAGCATTGTCTTCTCCGTTTAATATGCTCATAGCATCTTGGATCGACATGTTCTTAATTGCATCAACAAAGATCTCCAGTGCTCCATTTGCCGCATCTTCCGCAGCTCTGTTTAAGGATTCAATTGCATCATCAACCAAATCTCCTTGTCCCATGTCGCGAAGTGCGCTTTCAACTTTCTTAGCTTCTTCAGGAAGGAATATTTTAATCGCAAGATCTTTGAAGTAACCGTCTGGTTGGGAAACTTGCGCAACTCCAGCTTCAATTCCTTTTGTAAGGGCTTCTTTGAGTCCAGCTCCGACTTCTTCTTCAGTCAGGCCACTCGCTCCACCGCTAACGGTTTCATCTACGGTTTCTTCAACAGTTTTCTTGAGCTTGTTCAAGATTTGGGCGTTTGCATTGTTTGTCATGAAGAAACCTCCAATGAGGGCAATCAATAATGTCTTTTTCATAGTTTTAATTTTGTTTTGTGGTCGCGTTGCGCTTAAAAGTACTAAAATTAGCTCGACGCTAATAACGAATGATTTCGCTTCCGAATTAATTTCAATGTCCAATACACCAAGTTCAAAAAGATTCCCATGAACAGGGTCATTCCCCATGTTCTAGGATGTTCGAACGGATGTACGACGCGGTCTCCAATGTCAAAAAGCACGCCAAACGGATTGCGCACAAGATCCCAACTGTTCCAGCGCAAATAGCGACCCAGATAGATACCGAAACTACTCAAGAATAGAAGTGAAGAGGAAAGGATTGAAATCCATTTGTTACTTAGGCGGGTTTGCAGAAGTCGTTCGATATCCCACAGACTCATAAAACCTACAATCAATCCCGTCCAAGCGAAAAAGAGAATCAAGGTTAAATCAAACCAAATCGGCATGCTTGATTCCCAACGCAAATGAAACAAATCAGTTAAGATATAGGGCGCATTTGGGAAAAAGATCAACCATGAAAAGAGAAGAATTGCGATGGTACTTTTTTTTGTTTTAACCTGTTTTTTGAGAAGAACATAACTTGTGAGTAGCCATGGAACAAGTGCTAGAAATAAATTCCAATTCAAAAAGAAGTAACCACGATTCCCAGAGTGTATGACTCTGTAAATGGAGAAAATTATGCAGAGACTAGTTGCGATCGCTACCAATAAGGTCTCGTTCAAACGGTTTTGTTTTCGTAGTAAATCCAACATGGTTTTTGTTTTTGTTAGTTGGACAACGTTGGTTTGAATCGATACGTATATGAAGCCGTTGTATTTAGGATTTATTGGGAATACGTACGATAGTTATCGCAACCTAACTCGATTTCAATTGTTCAAATTTCGTTCGATTCAACAATTTTAGAAGGTTCATTGGAATTTGCTAATTCAATCATCCGCTTGGCGATAGCATCAGCATTTACAGCTCTATACCTTCTTAATTTGCCAATAAATAAGAATTGTAGAAACTTAAAAATGGCAATGCTCAATTTTTCTCCGGAACGTTTTTCTTTTCGATTACCCGTAATAAGACTTGGTCGAAGAATATATGTTCGTTCAATTCCAGCATTTACCACTGCTTGTTCCATCATTCCTTTTGTTCTGTTGTAGAAAAATTTACTCTTTGTATCTGCGCCAATCGCTGAAACTACCGCCATTACTGGAATTTTATTTTCTGCACACAGTTTTGCCGCTTCCGCTGGAATGCCAAAATCTATTTTCGTGTATGTCTCTTGATTTGGAGTTTTCTTCTTCGTTGTCCCAATACAGCAATAGACTTCATCGGCAATAAAATCCGATTTCACAGCTTCTAAGTTTAAAACATCTACGAGATGTTCCTCTAATTTGGGATGTGTGATACCGCAAGAATTTCGAGAAAACAATTTGATGCAGTTGTAATTCTCATTGGCTAATAAATGTTCCAAAACGAGACTTCCTGTAAGTCCTGTTGCACCAAGAATAATTGCTGATTTTGTAACCATACTCAAAGATATAGTTTTTTGCAATTTGATTAAAAAGATTTACCCAATCTTATCAGTCGTCCTTTTAAATCACACTTAGCTTCACAACAGTTTTCATCTCTTCGCCAAGGTAATCTGTATAAATAATACTTACGAGATAGTAGCCCCGACTCAGTTGAACTGGAATTTCTCCAAATGTTTGATCATTAAATGTCCAATCACCAACTTTCTGACCGGACAAAGTGTTTATTTCAACGGTAAAGTCTGTGATACCTCCGTTTCCAGTTCGTATGGTAAGTGTTTCGCCTTGAAGAGGGTTGGGAGAGACGGTAATCTCTTCATTGAAAGGATACGCGAATAATTCACGTCTGAAGTCAAACAAGAACAAACCGTATTGACGATCGGAAACCAATAAACGTCCTGAAGGAAGTGCAGCATAAACCCCCCATGCTCCATACATTTTAAAAGGAGAATCTTCTGGGTAGGTATCGTAATGCGCAACTTCAATTGGGTAGTCTCCAAGGATGTTATAGATTCGAAAGCCCTCGTTGTAATATGCCACGTATGCATAATGATCAGTGACCATCACATTGTGAGGAACACTGTTTTCACTGTAGTTTGTTCCAAATAAATGTTCAATATTAAGTTGATTGGTCGTATTACTAACACTACATAATTTCAATCTCTTACCATTGGTCTCATCACCGAAAACGAATTTTTTTCCATCCGGTGACATCCATCCTTGATGATTGTACCCCTGATCTTGATACAAATTGATGTTCTGTTTGTAAATAGGAATGGACGGGTTACTGAAGTCATACAATCGAAGCCCATCAAAACCACAACTCAAATAGGCCAAATTATTACGAACGTAAGCATCATGAACTTCAGGAACGTCAGCTGGGCCAGTGAAAACGAGCGCAGGATTAATGGGATCAGCTAACGAATAAACTTGCATTGAGATCAAGCCTTGTAAAACTCCGCCAACCGAAGGTGTAATGCTGCATGCGTACATCAAAGCATTGTCTTCATCAATGAACAAGTTGTGAACTCGAGTGAAAGTGGAATCGTTTTCCGTTACAACTGAAACTGAATTAGGTAAAGTCGATAAATCAATAATTTGTAACGAGCTGTTGCCTTCATCACACACTACATAAGCGTAATTTTGATAGGTCTTAATATCTCGATGCACAACTAGTGTAGACTGGTATTTACCAGGAACGAAATCAAGTAATTGCAATTTGTTATCATCACCTATATGAAAAATGTGGGTTCCTTCTGTTGAGCCTAGAAGCGCGTACTCCTCACCACTTTGAGTGTATCCCCAACAATCATTGTATTGAACACCTGAAGGACCAGCAAGCAAGGAATTGTCTTGCCAATTGTCCAATAAGTCAATGTTCAAAGATGATTGCCCAATGGAGACAAAAGGAAGTGAACAAAGCGCAATGAAAATGAGTAGATGTGTCAAATAATAAAAATTGTTAACGTAAAGATAAAACATTGCGATGATTTACTCAGTGGTAATATGTGATTGGTTATTATTACTTATTTTAGCGAGACTTTAATCTAATCATGTGTCAGATTCCGTAGTAATCATACCAACATATAATGAACGCGAAAACGTTGAGAATATGACGCGCAAAATGATGTCACTCAGCAAAGATTTTCATGTTCTTTTTGTGGATGATTCATCGCCCGATGGGACTTCAGATATTATTCTAGAATTACAAAAGGAATTCCCAGGTAGGATTCATTTAGAAATCCGACATGGTAAGCTAGGGTTAGGAACTGCATACATTCACGGATTTAAATGGTCAATTGCACACAATTACGAATTCATTTTTGAAATGGATTGTGATTTCTCGCATAATCCAGATGATCTTATTCGATTGTACGATGCTTGTGCGAATGGAGCTGACTTGAGCATTGGATCTAGATATGTGAAAGGAGGAAGTGTGAAGAATTGGGATATGAAACGTAAACTGATGTCATATTTTGCCAGTATTTACGTTCGAATGATACTTTGGATTGGAATTAAAGATACAACAGCAGGATTCAAATGTTATCGGAAGAAAGTTTTGGAAACCGTCAATTTGGATGGAATTCACTTCAAAGGCTACGCATTCCAAATTTGTATGAAGTACGCTGCTAAAAAACACGGATTTAAGATTAAGGAAGTTCCAATCACATTTATAGATCGTGAGTTGGGAGTTTCCAAAATGAGCACAGGAATATTTAAAGAAGCATTTTTCGGTGTATGGAAAATGCGAGGTATGGACTTATGAGTAAGACAGTAATACTAAGATCTGGCACAATTGTCAACGAAGGAAGTCAGCAAGTCGCTGATATTTTAATCAAAAATGGTAGAATTGAAAAAATAGCTCCGCAAATTAATGTAGAAGGAGATGTTGAGGAAATTGACCTGACTGGTAAACTCGTGCTTCCAGGATGTATTGATGATCAAGTACACTTCAGAGAGCCAGGACTAACGCATAAGGGAAACATCCATACCGAATCGAGAGCAGCTGTGGCTGGGGGAATTACTTCCTACATGGAGCAGCCAAACACCAAGCCTGCTGCAACGACAATTGAAGAACTAGAGAAGAAGTACCAGCGGGCAAGTGAGGTTTCAATAGCGAATTACAGTTTTAACATGGGGGCTACCAACGACAACTTAGAAGAGTTGAAGAAGGTGAGTAAAAAGAATATAGCCGGTATTAAAATATTCATGGGTTCTTCGACTGGGAATATGTTGGTTGATGCACAAAAAACGCTTGATGGGATATTTCAATTGGACCATCAGCTTATCACGCATTGTGAAGATGAAGGAACCATTCGTGCAAATCTTGAGAAGGTTAAAGCAACATACGGTGAGAATATACCAATGGCAATGCACCCTGTTATCCGTAGTGAAGAAGCTTGCTTTTTAAGCTCGGAAGCAGCTGTAAATCTTGCTAAGAAGCATGGCAGTAGATTGCACGTTTTCCATATTAGTACTGCGAGAGAAACAGCGTTATTCACCAATGATATACCACTTTCTGAAAAGAAAATTACGGCTGAAGTCTGTATACATCATTTATGGTTTGATGATAGTCAATATGAATCTAAGGGAAGCCTTATTAAATGGAATCCAGCAGTGAAGACGAAAGCAGACCGCGATGGATTGTGGAAAGCACTATTAGATGATCGTCTTGATGTTGTAGCTACTGATCACGCACCGCACACGCTTGAGGAGAAGGATAATAAGTATTTAACTGCACCTTCAGGAGGACCGTTGGTTCAGCATGCATTACTTGCTATGTTGGCGAAAGTAGAGGAAGGAAAAATTACGATCGAGCGAGTGGTTGAGAAAATGGCACATGCACCGGCGATTTTGTTTAAAATCGAGGAACGCGGATATATTCGTGAAGGATATTTCGCAGACCTTGTGGTTGTGAATCCATCGGAGCAATTGACCGTAGCTAAAGACAACATCTTGTACAAATGTGGTTGGTCACCATTTGAAGGAGTGACTTTCAATAATACAATTGACTCAACCTACGTTAATGGTACTAAAGTGTATGAAAGAGGGGCTATAATTGAAGGCTCTTTTGGATCACGATTATTGTTCAATAGATGAGTAGATTTTTCATCATAGCGATTCTTGTTTTAATGGCGTCTTGTACGGACGGCATCAATCGATTTGATGAGCCAGACAATCTGATTCCCCGTGATAAAATGGTTGAGATCATGACAGATCTTGTCAAACTTGAAGCGCACATCCAATCGGAATATGTTTCTGTGGCACGCTTTCATAAAGTAATGTCAAACTCTGGAGATGCCTTGCTCGAGGAATATGACATAACTCTAGATCAATTTGATAAATCCATAGATTATTACGGAACTCGTCAGGATGAAATGCAGTCGATTTACAATGACGCATTGAATTTACTCAATAAAGAATTGGGAGAATTGCAGCAATAACTCATTAGATTCTTTCTAAATTAAATACCTATTGATCTTAAGAATAGTGTCTTAGTATATCAAGACTATTTTTGTAATTCTTTGATGATCTGTATAATAGTTTCTTTCTCATATTCTAAGTAGCTTGGTTGTTCAATCATAGCTTATGTCTTTATTACAAAAAATTCTAATCGTACTTATAGTCGCGAACACTAACTTTCTTTATTCGCAAGATTTTTCAACTTCTTCAATTTGCAAAGAGAGTAATCTTAAAAACTTCATGGGTTCCGATGATGATTACCTTGTCTTTTGGGATCTATTTAAATATGAAACGGTTAATCGAAAGACTGGTGAGAAGGTAGTGACAGACGTGACCACATTGTATCATGGTGACATGACTGGGATAATATATGATTTGGAAGTGCGTGATGGTCATATCTATGAAATAGCCAGATTTGTTGGAAAAGGAAGAGCTATAACTAGTTGTAAGGTTGGATTCATTAAGCGCAATATTGAGACGATGAAAATTGTCGGAGATATTGAGTGGGTTGGTGATTTTTCAATATGGAATTATTATGACAAACCTTATTATCTTGATTTACACCAATATTCTGGAGGATTCTATCTTCAATCGAGAAAAGCGCCAAATGGAGATCAGAATAGTTTCCTTGCCCAGTATGACGAGGACTTAAATATGCAATGGCGAACAGATTTAAATTATTTAGCAGTAAATGGCGTCTCTTACGACGAGCTTTTGTTCGAGGACAACGGGAATGTTCTTATGAAAGTAGAATTTAAAGATGTAGAAAATGCCATTAAGACAAGAAGTGGTGATGTTTTCCCAACTGGTCTGTCTCTTTTTTCTTTTGGAGCTGACGGTGATTATATAGTAATTACACCAGAATTAAACGAGACGGAGGTTTACAACTATAATTATTTTGGTTTTGATGAGAAAAGTCAAGAACTGTTTGGAATATTTATGATTAGTGAACTTGATGAAACCGGCAGAAAAAAAGTCTTACGAGGGCAAGGATATAAATATATGAGATGGGATGCTGAGGGAAATTTGCTCGAATCTTCAAGAAAGATGTTTACCTACGAAGATTTTTGGAATGAAGAAGCAGAGGAATTCATGAAAGTACGTGGGGTAGAGAGAACAACATCTAACGATGATCAATTCCCCAGATTTGGAGATGTCGCCTTTAAAGTTTTCGTTAAAGAGAATGGGAATTTAATTGTGACTTTCGGTGAAATTAAGTCGGAGCGATTATATAGAGAAACCTCAGAATTAATTAATAGTAATCTAATTTTTGAAATCGACACTAAAGGCGAATTTCTTTGGAGTCGTTTGATTCCTAAAAGAAGAGATGGACTTTACAATGATGAAATTTTCATCATGGCACAGGATAAACTTTACATTATTAATAAAGAGTTCTCCGAATTTTTCACCAATGGTGGCTATAAGATGCATCATGAGGGAATTAGAGCTGGAGCAGAAAATACTTGTTCGGCAGTAATCGTTCTGGATACGGAAAATGGCGAAATCGTTGAAAGAAAAACTATCAATGAAGACATGGGTGAAGGATTCATGTATAATGGAATTCTAAGTAGAAAATATCCAGATGATTACATGTACGAAACTATCATGATTCATACAAGACCAAGAAAAAATCAAGTGAAATATACAAGGGTTACCTTCTGATATATGGTGAGTTGTTACGGAACTCGTCAGGATGAAATGCAGTCGATTTAAAATGACGCATTCAATTTACTCAATAAGGAATTAGAAGAATTGCAGCAATAAAGTTGTCTTGTTACCAAGATCCAATATCTAACAGTCTAACAGTCTAACAGTCTAACAGTCTAACAGTCTAACATCTACTCATACCTATACCCCTTCAATTCCTCTTTATTCACTGTCAATCCTAATCCAAGTACAATTCGATTCACAAAATTGAAATAAGAAAGTACCATTGTTGCATCCAATATTGCTCGATCCGATAATCCCAAATCCTTCAATCGTTGGATAGAACCTTCATTGTCATGGTTCGGGTTAATTGTCATTTCTTTAGCGTAGTGGCACAATTCCATATCGACCGGAGATATATCCAAGGCTTCGTAATTGTCCTTCAATAATTGAATTTTAGCATCATCTTTCCAATAATGATTTACCGCTTCGGCATGGTGCATTTGACAGTATTCACAATCATTATTTTTTGAAACTACAACAGCAATCATTTCACGTTGCACGCGTTTGAGCGGAGACTTCCCAAACATGATCGTCATGTATAAATCCATGTGGTTCACAATAGACTGAGGGTTCAGACTCTGAATCATGTGGACATCGGCAAGCTTGCCTCTCGTTTGGATGAGGTTGTCGTAAATGTCCTTGAGTTCGCCTTCGGCTTGTTCGTGCTGAATTACTTCAATGTATGCCATGTGTTCGATTTAGACTAGTTTTTACTAAAGGACGAAATGTGTTTTAATCACTTACAAATAAATGATGAATGCATAAATATGAATTAAGTAATCAACATCCAACATTCCTAATTCAGCATTTCCAATTATTTCTTCCTATCCGGATTATTCTTCACAAACGAACTCCAGCTGGAAGATTTCGACTTGTTATGCTCACCCACACCTTTTGAATAATGATGACAAAGTGCAACCGCGATACCGTCTGTCGAATCCAGAAGTTTAGGGATTTCATCAATTAATTTCATTTTCTGAAGCATTCCGGCCACCTGTTCTTTTGAAGCTGCGCCGCTTCCAACTACTGCCTGTTTAATTCGACGTGGAGAATATTCTTCGAATGGAAGATTGTGATTCAGTGCGGCAGCAATTGCTACACCTTGTGCCCGTCCTAGCTTGAGCATGGATTGAACGTTTTTCCCGAAGAAGGGAGCCTCAATAGCCATTTCATCCGGTTTAAACTCCCTGATAATCCCGTCCAAACGGTCGAAAATACGCTTCAACTTATCTGGGTGCGTTGGCAATTTACTTAATTGTATAACGCCATAATTCACCATCGAAACCGTTTTTCCTTTGATATGGATAATTCCGTACCCCATAACGGTTGTACCAGGGTCAATTCCGAGAATTATTTTATCTTCAAGCATTAAAAGGATTTCGTTGCTTAAAACTAAACAAAATCAAAAGAACATTTTCACTTTCATCAAGCTGATTCTTTTTGTTGGAGTTTTGGGCTTGGTGTATTGGCAGGTGATTAGTTTTGATAAAAATGCTTGGGTGGAATTCCGTTTAGAACACCCAGTTTCATTGTTCGCGGCGGTGATATTAGTTCTTCCAAACATTTGGTTCGCGTATAAAAAATGGAGTACCACATTGAATGTTGTTGTTCCTAGAACGCCAGTAAAGAAGAAGCTTCAGTCCTTTTTTGCTGGAATCGTAACGGGAATGTTGACACCAAATATGATTGGAAATTTCATTGGTCGGTTTTATTATTTCAAACGCGAATTTCGGTCTCAAATCATTCTCTTCACCTTGCTGTCGAATTATGCTCAGTTTCTCGCAAGCTTAACTTTTGGGTGGATTGCCGTGCTAATTGTTGGCGATTTCTACGTGATTGGCAGCACTAAGTCATTTTTAATTTGGCTTGGAATAGGAGTGATCATTGCTTATTTGGTCTATTTTTTCATTGATAACTTCATGTTCCGCATCAGGAGCAAAGGATATTTCAAACGATTCAATGAAGCTTTAAAAAAACATGGTTCGTTCCGTTTCAAAATTTTAGGATTTAGCTTTGCTCGTTTTTTCATCTTCACCTTGCAATACAGCCTTGTACTGCACGCATTTGGAGAACCATTATCTCTATATTTAATCATGGCGATATGGCAAGTGTACTTGCTCACAATGATAGCTCCCTCTTTATTGTTGGGAAAGATCGGAGTGCGAGAATTCATTTCGATTACCATCTTAACGGGGATTGGCGTGAACGATTTTGCTGTTCTATTTGCTTCATTAATTATTTGGTTCGTAAACTCATTGTCGCCAGCTTTAGTAGGATTAATCATTTGCAAAAAACCAAGTACTGATGTTTGATCTTTGGCTTATATACCTTGGAATCTATACGTGCTTGATGGGCACAATCATTCTCATCGGATTCATTGCACAACGGAAAAAGGAAGTGAGGAAAGTCAATGAAACCGAGAATATCAAATCGGAGAATGTTACCGTGCTCATTCCATTTCGTAACGAATACAACAGGCTGCCAGTAATTTTAAAGAGCATCAAACAGCTTGCAGCATATCCTAAAGAGTTCGTTTTTATAGACGATCATTCAGATGACGGTGGAGAGCAGTTAATCCGAGAAGCGTTAAGTGGCGTAAGATTTTCGATTATTACAACTCCTGAGGACAAGGCAGGGAAGAAGGAAGCTCTACGATTTGGCATGGAACAAGTGCAATCCGAATACGTGATCACCATGGATGCTGATGTAGAGATTCCTGTCGAGTATTTCAAAAAAATCAATGAGTTGCCAGCTGCGGATATGTATGTCTTACCAGTAATTATGGAACCCAAACGTTTCATGCAGTATTTGTACGAGATTGATTTGGTACTGGTCACAGCGGCTAACTCAGGGCTCGCAGGATTGAAACGTCCAATTATGGCTAGTGGAGCAAATCTTCTTTACCGCACAGAAACGTTTAATAGTGTAGATGACTATGCCTCCCATGCGCACGCTGCAAGTGGAGATGACACCTATTTGTTGCGTGATTTCAGAATCAACAAAACGGACGTTCGATTACACACCGATCCAGACATGGCGATTCGAACAGAAACGCCGCAATCTTTCAAAGAGTTTATCGATCAGCGATTGCGTTGGGTTGGTAAAACAGGAGACATTAAAGATCATCTCAGCACGTTCCTAGCGGTTTTGCAGGCACTACTCACAATAGGTTTCTTTTGCTTCTTGATCTACTTTATTGTTATACAATGGTGGGTTATGGTATTGATTCTTCTCGTTCATAAATCCATTGTAGACCTGATCCTTTTTGCACCGTACTTCTTTCGTTTGAAACGCTACGTTACCTGGGTATTAATTCCGATATATGAATTATTGTTCCCGCTGTATACTTTAATAATCCTTGCATTGGTTTTTACCTATAAACCAAAATGGAAGGGGAGAGAGATTTATAAGAAGTGAGGGTGTGAAGCTTGGATATGTAGTTTTGGTGGGGCTTCCCAATGCAAATATAAAGAGGTATCTTTAGCTAGACGTTGTAGCCTATGAAAAATAAACGATGATGAAAGCAGTAGTTTTACTTTTTATTGTTTTAATGACTGTCAGTTGTGCAAATAATAATGCTAACTATGAGGCCTGCCATTGTTGTCAGTCAACATATTCTACAATTGATAGCGCATTTACCTGCATTTCAGCAAATCCAATTATGAATTCGACATCAGATAATAGATTGTTATTGTTTGCTTTTGTAAATGGAGAAATAAAAGCTAATCAAGAAAAAGGTTGGAACATAATCACTGATGAAGAAATTGTTCAAATAGCAAGAAGAGATTATCTTTTAATTACAATTGATAAAAATTCTGTTCTTAATCCTAAAAACAACCTTCCTCCTGAATTTATTAGTGTTATAAAATATTACAATGAGGATTTGTTCTATGTAATTACAAATCAAGCTTTATATCCGTTTGCTGATTGGACGGCAGATGAGGATAAGGATATTATCGTTGATAGGCTTAGAGTCGGGAATGGACCCTAATAAAAAGAAAACAAACACAGGCTACAACAAAACCTAAACTGCATTAAAACGCAGTTTAGCCAAACGTTAGTAACAATAGACCAATCTGCGACTAGAAACATTCAAAATAAACGGAATAATAAAGCTGTGACGAATAATCAATTAGAAGTAATATCACGTATGAAATTTTCAATTCCGTTATCAGTTTTCCTTGTGTTCAGTTTTTTACAAAACGGGAACGCTCAGAGTACATGGACCCAAAAAACCAATTATCCAGACAATGTTTCCGGTGCGACCAGTTTTTCAATTGGAAATAAAGGATACATTGGAATGGGATGGAATCCCGTTCAGACAATTGAATTCCAGGAGTATGACCCATTAACTAATCTATGGAGTCCCATAGCGAATTTCCCTGGCACTTTTGCAGGTCACGCCGTTGGATTCAACATAAACGGTTTGGGGTACTTGGGTACTGGTCTGGTTACCACGGGAGTTTTCAGCGATGAATTTTGGAGCTATGACTCGGCTTTGAATGCTTGGACACAAAAGGCTGATTTCGGGGGAGCGTCAAGAAGTGAGGCATCTGGATTTTCGCTAGGCGGTTATGGTTACATTGGTTTAGGGTGGAATAACAACGAGGGTTTTAAAAATGATTTTTGGCGATATGATCCGATAAATGATCTTTGGAATCAAACGTCAAGTTTCCCTGGAACAGAAAGAATCAGTTCAAGTGCTTTTGCTATCGATGGTCACGGCTATATAGGGTTTGGGTATGATTCTACTGGTTTCCTCAACGACTTATGGAAGTACAACCCGCAACTGGATCAATGGTCGCAGGTCACCTTACCTCCATTGTCTCCCCGAGCGCGCACTGTGTCCTTTGTTATTGGAGAATACGCATATCTGGGGACAGGTTATTCTCAAGCTGGTGGCTTATATGATTTTTGGAGATACGATCCAACCGATGATACTTGGCTTCAAGTACTAAATTTAGATTCAATTCCAAGACAATTCGCCGAGGGCTTTACCATAGGAAATAAAGGGTATGTCGGCACAGGTGCTGATGCAGGAGCGCCATATTATAATGATTTTTGGGAATTTGATCCAGACGGATCGGCAGGAGTTATGACTAATTCTAACGACTATAACGTTCGTACTTACCCAAATCCAACTTCTGGAAAAATTACAATTCAATTGGATGCTATTTATGAATCAATTGAGGTTAATATAAGTAATATACTTGGACAAGAAATATCACAAGCGTCCTTTAACCAAATTGACCATTTTGAGGTAGAAATTGACGG
The DNA here is from genome assembly GCA_033791225.1 of Crocinitomicaceae bacterium. GTDB lineage: Bacteria > Bacteroidota > Bacteroidia > Flavobacteriales_D > Crocinitomicaceae > UBA4466. Next base: position 248,231 of record JASJHD010000010.1, on the reverse strand, counting down.
CGTATCAGGATTGTATTTTGTTGACATTAATGTCGATAAAGGTAAAAAAAAGAGAATCAAAATATTAAAAAAATGACAGTTGCCAACGTTTGGCTAAACGCTATATGAAATGCAATTAAATGAGATCGATATGAAATTTGTTAACAGGTATTTACTCGTATTTATTATTCTTATTATGAGTAAAAGTACTATTCATGCGCAAGACGAGTATGTCATTTTTGACAAGATACAGGGTGAATGGCAAGTTGGTGAATTGAAAAGTATTGAATTACAACCTGGTGATGGATTGAAATACACTTATTTAGGAACCCTGCTGATTCGTGATAGTTCATATATTTTTTTACCGAGACACCGAGACACGGCCTCTGTGGGAATGAAAAAACGGTTTACATTTTTTGATCAACGAAAGGGAACTTTCGTAGTTGACCGTTATAGAGTTAAGCCTGAAGATAGCATTGAAGACTTGGAAGATCATGATATTATAGCGAATTGCCGATTTAACAATCAGACAGAAAGTTTTTTAGTTCGCTTTGATCAAGAAAAAAATCAATTATACTTTCATGCAACAATGAATGAATTTCAGTATTACAAGATAATAAGACGATTATAAGAAATTGAATGCGCTTCAATCGTTATGCATAATAGAAGGTTTGGGTACGAGATATTCGAGACGCCCAGAATAGGTGCTCCCCAAACAAGGTAAATAGCACTTTTTACAGGGTGTTAAATGTTTATTATGATGACATTAACAGAAAAAATTCTTAATCAGTAAGGTTGGCCTTTTATTGCTTTCAACTACTCACTTTTAACGAATTTAAATCGCTGGAACTGACCATCAAATTTTTCTAAAACAAGCATGTAACTACCAGCACTAAGATTTGAGAGATCAACTTTTAATTCTTGTGTACCGTATGAAGAAATTTCGGTTTGTTGATGTACCAATTGACCAGTCACGCTGTATATCGAAATTGATAAACGACTGTTGGGCCTTTCGTCAACTAAGATATTAAGTGCGTTTGTTGCTGGATTAGGGTAGATGTAATGATTAGATGTTCCAGAGCCATCGAGACGCACTACAGAAACGGGATTTGAATATTTATAATCACCATTATAATCCGTTTGTTTAAGTCGATAATAGGAAACCCCAAATTGAGGGTCATAGTCAAGTCCAGAATATGAATTCATACTGGTGCTGTTTCCAGCTCCCTGAACACTAAACAAGCCCTCCCAGTTATAACCGTCTTTTGATCGCTCAACTGTGAAATAATCATTGTTAATTTCTGCAGCCGTCGTCCAATCAAGATCTACACTTCTATTTTCGTAATTCATTGTAGCGTTGAATTCAAGTAGTTCGACTGGCAATGGAGTTGCAATCAACTCTAAAAAAATAACGTATAATGCACCGGCAAATACTCCTCCGTCACCATCGTGAGCTGCAGCAACAACGATATCACCATATCCATCTCCATTAAGGTCACCAATAAAATCAACAGCCCCACCAAACCAGTCATTCTGCTCTAGTGGAGTAGTGAAACCTGGAGATAGGCTACTGATCTTTTGATGCGACTTCACAGTTCCATCTGTATCAAGGAATAATATATACGTGGCTCCATGATTAAATCCAACACCGTCGTCATCTAATGGTGCTCCAACTTGAATATCTTCAACGCCATCGCCATCATAGTCACCCATATCACTCACGGCTCCACCGTACTCATCGTTATTGTCAAGTACTCCAGTAAAATTACCTTCCGTATTGCTTATTTTCTGATGATGATTAACAGTTCCGTCCGTATTCATGAATAAGATCCAAACAGCACCACGATTTGTTCCGCCGTCATCATCTCCCTTTGCACCAACCACTATGTCATTTATTCCATCGTCGTTTAAATCTCCAATGTTACTTACCGATTGACCGAATCTGTCACCAGCTTCAAGAAGGCCTGTGAAGTTTCCATTACCGACACTAATTTTTTGATCGGCAATTACTTTTCCTAAAGTATTCATAAATAGAATTCTCACTTCACCATCGTCTGTAGCTGTATTATCTCTATTCGCCACTCCAACAACAAGATCTACAACACCGTCATTGTTCAAATCTCCAATTGCGTCCATTTGGGCACCGAAATAACCATTCACCTGAAGACCTGCGACACCACCTCCGCCTTGGTAGCCTGTGTTTTTATGAATGAGTGAATAATGATCTACGGTTCCATCCGTATTCATGAAAAGAATAACAATTGCACCTCGGTTTGCACCAGATGCATTGTGATCATTTGGAATACCAACAGCAATATCTTCAACTCCATCTCCATCTAAATCTCCTAAGGCAGCTATATCACCGCCAAAACGATCTTCAGCTTGTAGAGCAAAGGTGAAATTTCCATCGAGGTCACTAATCTTTTGTTGGTGATTGACAGTTCCATCGGAATTCATGAATAAGATATAGAGTGCTCCTTTTAAATTACCCCCAGTATCATCTCCACCAGCATACGATGCGAAATCTACAATTCCGTCGTCATTTAAATCTCCAATTTCTGTTACGTCTCCACCAAATTGATCACCTCCTGCTAGGACTGGTAACAAGTTTCCTTCAAAGTTGCTAATCTTTTGATATGAAACAACCGAAATGATTTGCGAGTGGATTGGAAGTCCAATAACTACAAAGCAAAGAATTGAAATCCATCTTCTAAAGTAGGTCCCCATTGATGTTGCATTAATAGGTGAGTAAATTGAGCTTTTCATAATATGCGAGATTTAAGCATTAGTACTTTGCACAAATTTCCGCCGATCTGACGCGAAAAACTATTTATTAGGGTAAGGGAAGAGTAAGGAGCACACTTTCTGAGAGGAAAAAAAAGTAAGGGAAATAAAATTGCAAGTCCCTATTTATAGGGCTAGAGGGAAAAGAGGGGTAAGCAAAAACACGGTTTGGAATTTTTCACCACAAAGACACAATTTGACGAAGTTAAGTGTGAGGTACAAAGGGAAGACGTCAGGGTCTTCTAGTGCCAATCCGAAGGGCCTTTTATATTTAATCCAAATTTCACCCATTGTGTCTTTGTGGTAAAAAAAAGGTTGTAGCAAAAACGAGCCTTAAATCTTTTTCAAATACTCAGTAAGATTTGCCCGTTCCGGCAGAATTAACTTTCTTCTTAACTTGTTTTTCGCAACTTTAATCGAGAGGTGTGAAACACCCCTTAAGATTCCCATTTCCTTATTACTCAAGTCCAAGCGCAACAAACCACACAGACTTTTCTCACCTTTTGTCAAAGCTGGATGCCGGTTGTTTAGTTTCTCAAAAAACTCATAGCTGATTTCCGTTACGTTCTTCTGAAAATTATAAATGGATTGATCCAGGTTCAATTCGTTTTTACTGAACAGGATTGCATCGTTCACAGTATCGTTCATTTCGTGAGGGGCTCTTCGCTTGATCACCTTCAACTTTTGAACCAAGGATTCAACGAATTCACGCCTCCTGTTAATGTCCAATGCCAATTTCGTTAGTTGATCATTTTGCATTTCTAGCTCGCGCTTCAACCTTTCCTCTTCCAGTTCTTTGTTCTTGATTTCTTCTTTGAAGAGGTTGTTTTTCAATAAATTCTCTGTTACTTTTCTTTTTTGAGCACTTCGATAACGGAAAAACACAAAGCCCAGGAACGTTAGAATAAATATGGCAACTCCATAGCGAACGTTTTCAGAATGTTGCTCCGAGATCCTAGACACTTCTTGTTGCCTTACATAATCCAGGCTGTCTGCTAGTGCTTTCTTGTCGTAATCGTACTTAAACTCTTGACGAATAAGTTCTTTCTGCGATCCAACTTTGTCAATGCCCTCTTGTAGGCTTACATATTGCTGATGCATTTCAACAGATTCCTTATACCTTCCTAAGCTGTAGTAGACCTGCTGCAAAACCAATGAGGCCGTCATTTTAAGGACATCTGCCTCCTGATTTTCAACAAGAGCAAGGCCTTTGAAACAATACGCAACGCTTGTTCTGTAATATTCATTTGACAAAGAAATATTTTGTTCCAATTTTGCAAGATCTCCCTTGGAATTGAAAATGTCCCCTAGCGTTATATAAATGTTTGCAAGTTCAATTACATCACCTAGTTTTTGTTTAATTGGGAGACTTTTCTGGGTGTAATAGATTGCCTTATCGTATTCTTTCTGAAGGAAAAACACTTTGCCGATATATTGATAGCTTGATGAGAGTCCAACGCTGTCGCCAATTTCCTTCTTGATTCGAATACACTCAGCATAGTGCTTGAGAGCTTCACTGTAATTGCCCCGCTCCATATTTACAAGTCCCAAATTTCCAATTACTGAAGAGATTCCTTTCTTGTCATCCAGTTCTTTCTTTATTTTTAAACTTCGGTTGTAATACTGAATAGCCCTGTCGTAATCCTCATGGAAGAGGTAGCAGTTTCCGATATTATTCAAACAGGAGGTCATACCACTGCGATCGTGCAGTTCTTCTCTCAATTTCAGGCTTCTCATAAAATAGTCAATCGCGATAAAGTAATTACTTTGACCTTGATATGCCGCTCCGATATTATTTAAAGAGGCAGCAATATTTTCTTTCCGATTTAGCTTCTCATTTATTTTCAACGCTCTAATAAAGTAGGTTAGCGCAGTTGGGAAATCGCCTTTATTGAAAAAGGTTATTCCTTGAACATTAATTGCATCGGCTAACTCAGCTTGCAGGTTTTTCTTTTTGGCATAACTAACTGCAAGCGAAGCGAAGTAAAAAGCTGAGTCTGGCTGTGACCGCACGTGTGATTTTGCCAGATCAATGGCTGCTTTAATCTTAACCTCGTCATTCGTTTGTGAGCTGTTCCATATTTTCCATAAGCTGTCTTGCATGTTAGCCGGCCCAGAAGTGGTTTGCGCAAACGAAAAGGCACCCGTGCTAAGGAGGATACAGTAAATGATGAGTAATCTTTGCATGTTCGGCGCGTTTAGACCTATGAATTCAATATCAATATTGAATCGTTTGTCCATACAAAGAACAGGGAATAAACCTATTACAGCCAAAAATTAAAGTAAGCATAAAGTAAACAAAGGTATTCTTAAAGTAATTGACGATCGTCTTAAGTTGCAGTAATTCAGTAAGATAGGTTTCTTGAAAGTAATTCATATAATAAACAATTCAGACCTTGATTAAAAGCCGGATCGACTCCGTAGCCTTCTTCTTTATATAGTCTATTTATGATTCGTTCGAAAAAAAAATGTCATTAGAAATAAACTGCTCTAAATAAAAAGTGAATTAATTGTGTTCTCTTTTCATTCTCAATTCACTTTTTTGACTACAAAATCAATATGCGGTAATGAAGGTTTAGGTACGACATGTCCAAGAGAGCCCTTTAAATGGTATAATCCATGTAAATTGTAATTCCCCAGAATTACTTGTATCTTACGTTTGGAGTTAACTTTAATTCTAAGTAAATATCTACTACTATGAGAAGTTCATTATTAATAATGCTAATGATTCTGCCATGTTCTATTTTCTCTCAAACAAATGTTGGGGGACAGATGAGTGTAAACACAACTTGGGACCTTGCTGGAAGTCCATACATTGTTAGCAACAACATCCTTCTGGACAGTGCGATAACTTTAACAATTGATCCAGGCGTCGTTGTGAAATTTGATATAGATAAAATGATCCAAGTGCGTGGAATTGTTCGCGCCATAGGTTCAGCCTCAGATTCAATTGTTTTTACGAGTAACGAAACCATACCCGCTAAGGGAGATTGGCAAAGTATTTATTTTGATACTCAAGCATCGCCATTCGATTCAGTCAATCTAACTGGGAGCATTTTCAATTATTGTATTGTTGAATATGCAGGATCCGCAATTGCGAACAATGGAGCTATTTCAAGTTCTACGGGTGCACCATTAATTCAATATTGTACGTTTAGATTTAATGGAAAGGGTGGTTTTTCAATCGGTGGCTCAGCGGGTTCAGTTATTATAAGAGATAATTATTTATTTGACAATGATTGGACTACAGGAGCAGGTACCCCAGGCGGGAGTGTTCCATTTCGAGCTGAAAGAAATCTTTTTGTTGATTGTAAATATGCGTCTTTTGGGAGTTATAACTGGTTTGAAGATGCAATTATATCGGACAATCGATTTTATAATACGACCACTACACTAGCGGGTGTTGGAGAGATCAGAAGAAATATTGTTTGTGGTGGAGATGGTGTTTATTTTCAAGGCTCACCAGACGGAATTAACGTAGATATTCACCACAATATTTTTGCGAATGGATACCATTATGGACAACCGAATAATTTTGGAGTGCTTTCCATGTTTAATGACGGTATGGGAGGGACTAATGTCAATTTTCTTTTCAGAAATAATGCTGTAATCGACAATGTTTCTGATAGCTCAAGAGTAATACGAAAGGAGTATAATATCGACTTTGTACACAATACAATTTTCAGAAATATAAGCTTGGCAGGCACTGATAATTATTCAATTGCCAATATATATGGTTATGGAAGCTACAATTTCAACAACATATATGGTAATATAGGCAAGCCCGGATCAACTTATTACGAGTTTGGCAATTTCCGCAGCCAATCTAGCCCTGATACAGATTGCGAAAATAATTGGTGGGGAACTGCAGACAATACTTCCATTCAAACTTTGATCTACGATTGGTTCGACAACTCAAGTAAAGGTGTAGTGGATTATTCGCCTTACTTAATGGAACTGGACACAATTGCACCAATCAGTCCGCCAGATAGTTTAAGCGTCGTTGATTTAGGAGGAGGAAACTACCAACTCTCATGGAATGCGAATGCCGAAGCAGATTTTGCAGGCTATAAGATCTATTGGGGATCAACCAATTGCTGTTCATTTCAAAACTCGTTGGATCTTGGTAATGTAACTTCTTATACTTTAACTGGAGCCAACCCTTATGAAATCATTGGTGTAACAGCATATGATAATTCTGTGACGGGAGTAAATGACCAAGTAAATGGCAATGAAAGCTGGTATACAAAATCAACTTGTGATTACTCAACCTTGGATGTAGAAGAGTTTATAGAGGATGATATATCATTAATTAATATCTATCCGAACCCTAATTCTGGAAATTTCATTATTTCAGTTGATGCATCAATTATTGGTAAACAGTATGAATTAGTTGACAACCTAGGGAGGATTTTGCACAAAGGACGATTAGAGCAAAGTTCGAATACTATAGACCAGGTTGATCTTGTTCAGGGCTCGTACTACATCCAGGTGGAAGAATCTACGATAAGCATCAAATTTATAGTCGTAGAATAACGAACTGCAAAAAGCAATGAGAATTAAGGCAATAATAATTTGTTTGGTATTAGTAACAGGTAATTTGGCGTTAAGTCAAAATGAACCAGTCAAATGTGTTGTTTCATATACTGGCAATAAGAAAACTATAGTTTCCTACGATCTACATGGTAATGAGCTAAGCCTGATAAAAACTTCAGTGGAATTCGGAGATACCATACACGATTATAAATATGAGTATGATACAGATGGGGAGCTTATTAAAATAATTCGAGGCCGTTTTATCAATGACATATGGAAGGAAGTAGAGATTCTTCTATTTTACAATTCTAATGGTGCGCAAATATGTGAAATAATAAATAAGGGTGGGAGTAGTGATACCGTAATATTTCACGTCCCTGGCGTGTCACCAATGCTATTTCCAGATGTTACTGAACGCCTTATTGAATATAAGAATGAAAATATTATTTTCAGAGCAGACATGATTGATCAGGATACTAGTGAGTTCCGTAAATATGAATATGATGAGAATGACAATAAAATAAAACTTGAAATATTTAGAGATGGGGATTTAGTGAGCCAAGTATTTCGTGAATTTGATCAGCTGAATAACCTAACGTATGAGAAACACTTTGATGCGACAGGTAAGCTATCTTTTGAATGTCATTGGATCTATGATGAAGTCAATGATTTAATTAGAAAACATGGGGTCAATGGAAGCCATCATTTCGATCGTAAATATGAACGAATAGCCTGTCCATGATTCGTACGAGCACATTATTGGGCCCGTCATACTTTAACAACAATTATTGCCAGATATCTAAACTTAGAAAAATTGCTCAAATTAGCTTTCAGGTTATTTACACAGAATGTTCTATAGAAATCTGAATGAATTCATGAAAGAGCCATCAAAACTCGGGTCATAAATTTCAGTTGGCGTAAGTGCCATTATTTGATACTGAACACCGCCTACGACTATAACGTTGCATAGAACGGTCATCTCCGGTTTATCTCCTGATCCAGGAATCACAAATATGCCTTTTACACCTTTGTGTTCGCTGTCAACCCATTCTAATTCTTGCGTAATCTTACCTTTAAATTTTGCGACTAAATCATGAAAAGTCTTTTTTGCCTTTGCTAGTTTGTTACTCGGTGCAGATTTGAACACGAGAATCTTTAGAAAATAGCTGCTTTGACCATATTCTGAATATGTGGTTGTCTTGAATCCTTCCGATGTATTCTTATACACTTCGGTTGGAAGCGTTGGGAAATTAATAGCACAGTTATTATCGTAGTTAGTAATGGTATTCCAGCTAACATTCTGACCAAAACTGAGGGTAGAAATAAACATTAGAAGAAAAATAGAAAAAATAGTTATACAATGTTTCATCGATACAGTATACGTTTAAAAGTTTATTCAATGACTAAAATCTTAATTCTTGACCTTAAATTTCACATGTTTTGAAATCTAAAAATACAGAATCTACGATGATACCACATAATTAAAAAGCCTTTCCCCCATATGGAAGAAAGGCTTAAATATTTTGTCAAGTGTTTACACGCTCGAAATGCTCCTAGAATGGTAAATCATCGTCCTCTGCGCTTTCAGTAGAAGCAGAAGGAGCAGCTGGAATAGGATCCAAGTTCATGTCAGAAGGTCCACCTTGTGGCATTCCTTGTCCAACTTTCTCAATTCTCCAAGCATCTAAGGTGTTGAAATACTTCACTTCACCTTGTGGGCTTGTCCACTCACGTCCACGCAAGTTGAAAGAAACTTCCACTTGATCGTTTTCGTTGAAACCATCCAACATAGAACATTTGTCCTGCACAGATTGGAATAAAATATCTTGAGGATACATACTAGATGCATCATTAATTACGAATTCTCTTTTTGCGAATTTTTCAGAGATCTGAACTGTATCTTTAATCAGCTTTACAGCTCCTGTTAGTTTGAACATAATTGTTTGTTTATTTGTTGTTGTTATTTAGTACGATTTCTCGACATTGGATTTTCCGATTTCCCGAATCGTCCAACAAACGATTAATCAAGTTATATTTTACATTTTCTCAGAATTCATCGCATTATCGAATAGTCTGAGGATCGAGCAATCAAAATTACCCATTATTAAAAGCAAGCAATGTCATCCACGCTTCCTCCAATTTATTTTCATTCAATAAAGCTTTGGCTTTTTTGTGTAATTCTTCTTCCAGTTGAACAGCATTGTCTTCTAAAGATACGAATATATCACTCAACTCCAGAAGCTTGAACTCGTTAACATCTGTTTCATTTGGTAGCTCCTCGATGCCTGCCAACTGCCCTAAATCGTTTCCTGAAAGGAAATTACTTGAACGAATATCTTCAGGAATTGCATCGTATCCAATACCTACCGAAGTAATTGGCTTCATGATTTCGAACATTGAGTTCTCGTCTGCTCTACAGTACCAATTCCCTCCCATTCGAGATACTAAATCAATTTTGTGTTGATCGATCATTTGATCTTCATTCAGTACAGCTTCATTGATGTGAATCTTCAGTACTTCACAAATCACCAAATTTCCGGCACCGCCTTCATATCCGAGTTCTTTCACCTCGATCACCTTACATTCAAACTGCACTGGCGATTCAGCAACACGTTTTGGTCGAATGGTGTCCGAAGCCAATGGAGTCAATCCAGATTTAGTGAATTCGTCAACATCCGAAGCAAATGGTGAACTCGCCAAACTCATTTGGTGAACAATATCATGATTCACAACATTGATCACTACCTCAGGTACCGCTTTTACATTTTTGTAGGTATCCTTGGTCTCATTTGTGCGACCACTTCTCGCTGGAGAAAAGATCATGATTGGAGGATTTGCACTAAACACATTGAAAAAACTGAATGGCGCCAAATTGTCGTTTCCATCCGCATCAATAGTAGATGCAAAGGCGATCGGCCGCGGCCCAATAGCTCCCAACAAGTAGTGGTGCAATTTCGGTACAGGTATCTCTTTGGGATCAATAGTTAACATATCCGTCTTATAAGGGCAACAAAGTTAATGCGAATTATGGCGAAATTGAAGTGTAATCGTCATGATTTATCCACAATTTCAGGAAAATGTTAACGATTTTTTAATGTAAAAAAATAGTGGAAGGAATTATTCTTTTTAAAATAAATCAATATCTTTGCATCCCGATTTGAATAAGAACGGGTAGGGTTGAACGAAATCCTATAATTGGATAAAATGCTGATGTGGTGAAACTCGATAGCTATCGGGAGGTAGATACAAAAGCAAGAATGCGGATGTGGTGGAATTGGTAGACACGCTAGACTTAGGATCTAGTGCCGCGAGGTGTGAGAGTTCGAGTCTCTTCATCCGCACTAAAGTTAAAGGATGGTATAAGATAGTCTTATGCCATTTTTTGTTTGTAATGATTTTTAATACGAAGAATGATGAATGTAATTCGCGAAGATGTAGATGCATTAAACGCAATTTTAAAGGTTGAAGTAAAGCCTGAGGATTACGCGGATAAGGTGAAAGAATCCTTAAACAAGTACAGAAAGACAGCGAACGTCCCAGGATTTAGAGCTGGACACGTTCCTTTTGGTTTAATCCAAAAGCAATATGGGAAAGCTGTACTGTCTGAGGAGTTGAACAAGATTGTGAACGAATCATTACAAAAATTCATTTCTGAAAATAAAATTGAAATCTTGGGGAATCCAATTCCTAAGGATGGAGAGTTGGATGGAGACTTTGAAAAGCCTGCTGATTTTACATTTGAATATGAAATCGGATTGGCACCAGAATTCAAAGTTGCATTGTCTGGAAAAAGTAAGTACGATTACCTCAAAGTAAAGATTGACAAGAAATTGGTTGATCAACAAGTAAATGACTTGCGTCGTCGTTATGGTAAATTGATTTCTTCTGATGCGGTAGCTGAATCTGACATGATTTTAGCTCAATTTGTTGAGTTGAATGATGACGAGAGTATATTGGAAGGTGGAATCATGCATTCTTCTACAATCTCAATGGAATTTGTAGAAGACAAAAAAGTTCAAAAAACACTTACTGGAAAGAAAGTAGGAGACAAAGTAGTTGTTAATCCTACAACTGTTTCTAAAGGTGGTAAGGACACGGCAGCGATGCTTGGAATAAAAGAAGAAGAGTTGGATGGAGTTTCTGATAAATTCCAGATGACGATCACTGAGATCAAAGCAATGGAAATGGCTGATTTGAATGCTGAGTTGTTCGATAAGTTATTCGGTGAGGGTGCAGTAAAAGATGAGAAAGGATTGATAGCACGGGTTAAGGATGATTTAGCAGGGATGTTTGTGAACGACTCTGATAAATTGTTGACGCGTGCAGTATACGAAGACATACTTGACAAGACTAAAGTTGAATTGCCAGATACATTCTTAAAGCGTTGGATTAAAATGTCTAACGAAAAGGAAATTACGGATGAGCAAATTGAAGCTGATTATGATGGTTATGCCAAAGGCTTGAAGTGGCAATTGATTCAAGGAAAGATCTTCAAGGACAATGAGATCAAGTTGGAGAACGAGGAAGTAATGAATTACACGAAAGGATTACTTGTTAACAACTATGCTCAATATGGTATGCCAGCGCCAGATGATGCTGAATTGACAAAATCTGCAATGCAAGTTTTGCAAAACCAAGAAGAGTCAGGTCGTATTTACGATATGCTTGCGGAGCAAAAGCTAACAGTTTATTTTAAAGACACAGTGAAATTGAATGAAAAGGAAATCTCTTACGATGAATTCGTAGAGTTGGCTTCTAAGTAATTCAATAGATATTTTATTGAAAGCCTCTTCGTAAGAAGGGGCTTTTTCGTTTCATATTATCCAACATCCAACATCCAACATCCAACACTTGTCATCCCCCCGTGTAATGATCCTTTCGTATCTTCGTTAAATCATCAAACCCAAACCATGCGCATACTTATTAGTCTTGTTATTGCCCTAGTAGTATTATCCGCTTGTCAAAAAGAGCAAGTTCCGAATCCTAATGTCTTGTCTGATTACGTTGAGATAAATAGTGATTTGGCCCTTGATGACTTAATTGCTTGCGCCGGAGGAAATAATACGACATTTATGGGAAGTAGTGAGTATCCAGTTGCAGTGTTTTTCTACCCAGAAGCGACAGCATGCGAGTTTATGTACTTCGAAACTGAAAATTTGGAGCCTCTCAAAGAAGATTATTCTGTCTATACCAAAAAAGATCTTGCGCTTACACCTATGTTCAATGGAACAATGATGAAATTTGATCATCCTGCCGTTGACGTTGAAAAATGGGGGATTGTCACCTATAAAACGGGTGACAAATTACATATTTGTAATCCAATTCGCTTGAAGCCATTATCTGCTCCTACTCAGGATATCTCAAGTATAACGGTCATTACAGAAAATGGAGTTACACCTTCGTTTGATTGGACAGCGGAGAATGAACCAAACAATGTGATCTATTTCAGTATTGTCTCAGATATGAGCAATAATCTAATCAGTGGAACTTACACCAACGATAAATTTTGGACATTTTATGACCTTAGCAATGTTGTACTAAATGTATCGACAGGATCTCCAAGCCTAACACCGAATGACTCCTATAATTATACAATGATGGGAGTTTCTCTAGACAACTGGGTGCATACAATGGCTGAGAAGACCTTCGTTGCCCAATAGCTCATTAAAGCCACTTGTGAATTACGCAAGTAAGAACATATAGCTTACGCAATTCACTTTTCGTAAGAGGCCTAGTAGACGTAGTTTTGAATTAACAATTAAAATTTGAAACTATGAAAATCATTAAACACACATCGCTTTATATAGTTATTGCAATGGCAAGTCTTGTTTCTCATTATGCTAGCTCAGAATCTGTTCCTAGCCGAAAGGATGGAAAAGTAATTACTGCTGATGAAAGTACTCACCACTCAGCAATTGGAAATCTCCACTCAGGCTCTGGTACAATCCTTTGAACCATTCTCTTTACTTTTTCTGTAACTATATTTTGCCTGAGAGGGTCATACTATCAGTACAGCAGTTAACAAGTAAACAAGTAGTTATGAAAAAGTGGATAGTAGTTTTAGTAGTAGGATTGGTTTCAATGAGTATGAGTTTTGCAGCGAATAAACCAAAATTGAAACAAGAAATTCAAGAAAAAGTAAGAATTGATTTAAGTGACATCTATCTAGATGAGTTCAATCAGGATTATGTTATTGTTAGTTTTCAAATCATCAATGATGAAATTAAAATTCAAGAAATCAATGGTACAAGTGCCGAATTAAAGGAACGTATTATTGAAGAATTGTGTGAGATAAAGGTCGATGCGGAATATGAGGAGGGAGAGACCTACTTCTTTAAGTTTACCTTCAAGAAGATTTAGAATTTTCAACAGTTAAGATAAGAGCATCGCAATGAATTGTGGTGCTCTTTTTGTTTTGCGAATTTCGCAAGTAACGATCTTTCGGCTGTGATATTCAGTAATGAGATGCAGTGAGTGCAACGTAAATTTGGAGTATACAAAAACAAAAAACAACGTTATGAAAATTTTAAAAATTACCTCAATCGCTCTAGTTATCGCTCCAATCTCAATCGTTTATTTCGGAATAATTCTTTCTAGTTTCTATTACTACATTACTGAGTCTGGACAGTTTTAATAATGTGCAATCATCTTCCCCAGCACAAAAGAAGTCTTCTTGAACTTGCAGGTTCCGCCGTACCTATCACATGGTCTCTCCAACAAGCATTAGAATAGCGGCAATCACTAACAGTCCTCCAGGTAAAAACGCCCACCAAGCGCTAAGCACGGAAGTTAAAAATAGAACCAGCCAAACAATTGCTAAAATAATCGCTGCTAAACCAATTAATATTCCAAGAACTACCACACCTAATCCTTCAGGAGGAGGAGGGGGGTCGGCCGATGGTTGTTGCCGTTTTGTTATCTTCTTATACAGATCATGTTTAGACTCAATCCGTTCTAATTGATTGACAACAAATCCTCTGATGAGTTTTGGTCTTAACCCTGGACTATCATCATTTAGACTCTCTAGTAGAGAACTATCTGATGAAGTATTGGGTATTACATCTGACTCTGCATAACTTTCTAATTGGTCATTGATGACTTCTTCATTTAGCAGTAAAACGTCATTGTCTGACAGGGATTCATTCGCTCGTTCTACTTTACATTTCCTCAACTTATTAAATTGAAGCCCGTTGCCAAATCTACCAAGATTAGAAGATTGACATGAAAGAACAAGGAGGACTAGGAGAGATATGATGGCGAGATGCTGTCTCACTCTTGAATCATATTTTCCATCAATTTCACAATGCTATCAGCATAAAATAACGGTCCGCGAATATGTGGTTTGTCAATTGTATACATGACTTTTGGTTCTGTAGCTGCTTCGTAAAGTACTTCCCCGTGGTTGTAATCTACTGTTTGATCTTCGGTACTATGAATGATCAAAACTGGTTTTTTCATGAGCGGAAGAGACCTTTCAGCGCTGTACATTTCTCGTGTGAATATTCTTCCCAACAACGGCACTTTCTCAGCTGCAATATCCTTGTGTGAAGAGAATGCCCCTTCAATGATCACACCGTCAATTCGGCTTTGATTTTGAGTAGCAACTACTCCTGCGAGATGACCACCGAGCGATTGTCCATAAATGAGCAGATGATCGTGTTTCAAATCTTCTCTCGACAGTAAATAATCCAATCCATCATTTGCATCTGTCAGAACATACTGACGTTTGGCTTTACCTTGTGAGAATCCGAATCCACTGTAATCGATTAAAAACACTTGATATCCCACTTCTGCGAAGGGAGCTGCCAACGTATAATTGTAGGCTACATTTCCAGCATTTCCATGCAGAAAGTAAATGGTCGTTCCGTTGTAATCTTCTTTTGGTTTAATTATCCACCCATTGATGCTGTCACCGCGTCTGTTTTCAAAGAATACGGATTCCATAGAATAGTCAAAACCGACCAGATTGTTTTGGGAATCGTGAATTTGCGGATTGTATTCTTCGGTAAATGATAGAGTTAGTGTATCCTCAAACTCTTCAACATAACCACTGAAAATATCGTCTTTATGAAGTTCATAAGGAGCTAAGAACATTCCATTGAGTGCGCATGAAGATACAATTGCAATCAGTCCGAGTAATCCCAATAATGTATATGGTTTTCTCATTGTAAAAGATCTACTAAATATTCAACTTTATCTGTTTGGATAACATCTGGGTTCTTTCGAACGGCCTCAATGTTTTCATCCTTTGTAACAACTCCCCAAATTGTAACATATACACCTTGATCATGCGCTTCTTGTACTTGCTCTACCGTTATTGCATGTGAAGCGATTGTCATTCCTCTAAAGCCATATATAAGAGATTTTGAGAGTCCTTCTTCAAATGTTTGAGGATAGATATACAACATATAATTGGGCTTCTTAGATTGCATCATCGTCAAGAAGTCGGTATTTTGACTTTCTATATAAACACTGTTGTCGAGCTTATATTTATTAAATAATGCAACAATTGCATCCGTGAATTGATCATGATACGCAGCTTGATCTGAATCAGCTGGGTAGAGTTTAATGTCGAATGTGAAAAGCTTGGAGTCATAACCGTCAATTGCCGAAAGGATGTTCTCCAAAGAGACTATATCATAGCTTTGATACGGTAGATTCGTATAATTTGCTTTTTGTACTTCCTCCCAAGTCATCGAATGAATAATTCCTGACATATCAGTACTTTCCGAGAGATCATGATCATGGTAAGCCACAAGTACGCCGTCGCTGGTCAACTGAACATCAATTTCTGATCCATGTGCATTGTTTAATAGGCAGAGTCCAATAGATTCCAAACTATTGATTGGGTATGCATTTGCGATCATCCCCATACCTCCATGTCCAAGTACATAGATTTCAGATCCATTTAAATTAACAATGGTGAAGGTTTCTTTTTGGCAGCTTGTTAGGCCGAGCAACAATAACGCTATGTAGAGAGTGTTTTTCATTAAAAAGTGATTCCAAATGAGAGTCCGCCCCAATGCCGAATACTAGAGAAATATTCGAAGATCGGAGAATAGCCAATGCGGAATAAAAATCCTTTGGCATTTTTTAAAAATGGTTTTTTGGTGTAGAACTGAAATCGATATCCGAGGTATACATTGCCATGCATTGCAGTTTCACGTTCTGGAACAAATTCTGCCGTCGCATATACAATGGACGAGTAGGTGGTTCCGACGCCAATTTCTATTCTATGCTTGCCTCCGTACATGGCGTTTACCGAAATTGGAACTAGTATATCTGGATTGAACTTATTTCGAAAATCCGTCATTCTGTGCGTTGATAATCCAAGTCGTACACCAAGAGTGAATTTGGACTTCATAAAAACGAAGCGCTCGTAATTAATAGATCCTAATCCTCCAATGCCCAATGCCTCAACATAGAATGCATTGTAGGCGATTGAATCATTTTGTGCAAACGACGAAAACTGAAACCCCAGTAAGAACGGTATAATGAAAATGATTTTACGCATAGTGATAGATCACAACGAAGTTACTGAAAAAGAAAAAACCGCAACGACTTTAAATAAATCATTGCGGTTCTTTTATCAGATGTTCTGCTTATTGAATCTCCAAGTCGTAAGGCAATCTCATTTGAATTCCACTGTAGGATTCCAGCATTTTCAATTTAGCATATTGTTTCATCAATGCTTCCGGTAACTCTAGTGCTGGTGATGATTGAACGTTTGTTTGTTCTTCTAGCTGCTCTAAAAACTCACCAAAGATGTCTTCTTTTACAATTGGGTAATACAACACCTTCGCATCAGTTATTCCAGCCAAATCAGCGGCATAAGTAATCGCATCGGTCAATCCTCCTAGTTCGTCAACCAATCCAATTTCTTGTGCATCTCTTCCTGTCCAAACTCTACCTCTTGCAATAACATCAACTTGTTCAACTGTCATTCCACGTCCTTCTGCAACACGCGATTTGAAATCGAAATAAATGTCATCTACTACTTCTTGAATCATTGCGAATTCTTCTTCCGTCAATCTTTTATTCGTCGTCATGATAGAGTGTTCATTTGTCGATGCTCTGTCGAATGTTAAGCCCAACTGATCCTCTAACATTTGTCCTGTATAAGGAATCACTCCAAATACTCCAATCGATCCTGTAATCGTGTTTGGTTCTGCAAAAATTGCCGTAGCTGCTGTTGCAACATAATATCCACCTGAAGCGGCAACGTCACCCATTGATACAATTACTTTTTTTGTTTCGTTGGTCAATTTAACTTCTCTCCAAATCTCGTCACTTGCGAGTGCACTTCCTCCTGGGCTGTTCACACGGAATACTACTGTTTGAATGCTCTCATTTGCTCTTGCTTCTTGAAATAATTTACAAATCTCTTCGGAAGTCATTCCGTCTCCATTCGTACTAATTCCACCTTGTGCAAGAATTACCGCAATATTTGGAGAATCCACTTCAATTAACACTTGACTTTGGTAAAAGCGCTTCCTAGCGAATTTACTAAAGGCCAATAATTCTAGCTCAGCTGATTCAGCAGTACCTGCCTTTTCACGAACGATGTCAATTACTTCATCGCGGTACATTGATGCATCCATCAATTTATGCTCTACGGCATCGTCAACATCCTTAATATCTGCGTTGTCAGCCAATTGATTTAGTTTATTAGCTGTCAGTCCACGGTCTATGGCAATGTCCTCTCTGTAATCTTGCCAAAGCCCTTCAATGTAACGTTCAATTTGAACACGTGAAGAATCACTCATATCTTCTCTGAAGAAAGGCTCAACTGCACTTTTGAAATCATTGTTGCTTCCACGAATTACTTGCATTTCAACTCCTAACTTATCAAGTGCATTTTTGAAGAACATCAGTTCAGCTCCCAACCCTAAAAATTGCACATTCGTTGTTGGGAATCCATAATTTTCTGTGGCTGCAGCCGAAATGTAATACTCAAGGTGAGAAACGACTTCTCCACTGTTGTAGGCCACTACAAATTTCCCTGATTCTTCAAAGTCATTAAGTGCATCATGAATTTCTTTTGCTGTTGCGAATCCACATCCAAGATTTCCTATTTCAATAAAGATCCCTTTTATATTGTCATCGTTCTTAGCTTCCTCAATACCATTTAGAATTTCTGAAAGGCCAAGTGTGTTGGTCATTTGAAATGAAGTAGGATCGAAATTCGATTTACCTCTTTCACCAATACTTCCGTCAAGCGTCATATGCAAAACAGTTTTGTCGGCTACTTCCATAGTCGTTGGTTCGGTACTGACTAATGAACCAATAATGATTACCCAAATTAATAGTCCAATTACTGATACAATAAAGGCTGCTATTAAGCTTGGCCAAAAGACTCTTCCGAATGTTACTTTTTTCTCTGACATAATGCTAGTGTTGTGTGTGTGAGTATAAAAGTACTCTTCATCTCTCGATTCTTTCGGAGAATTATATGGATGGTAAATCCAATAGTTTGAATGAACTTATGAGGCGGATAAATGCATTCGGCAATGCTTTAAATCTCAAAAAAAGTCACTAACTTGCGGGTAACTAGAAAACTGTAAACCTTATGAAATTATTAGCTACCCTCGTCTTAACGATGAGTATGAGTGTTGTATTCTCTCAACAATACTCGAAAGTAAAAATCTACACCGATTCCGATGGACTACAAACACTTGCGGAGTTAGGAGTTCCTGTAGATCATGGAATTCGAAAGCAAAACACTTTTTTAATCAGTGACTTTTCGGAACAAGAAATCGAAATTATCGCTTCTAACGGATTTATGTTTGAGATTTTGGTTGACGATGTCAAGCAGTATTACGCTGGGTTGAATGCTAACTTCGCTCCAAAGAACAATACGTGCGCAACTTCAAGTGGACCTGCTGCACCGACTGTTCCTGTGAACTTTGAAACAGATGCTAGTTCTTACGCAGGGTTCTATACCTATCAACAAATGTTAGATGCTTTGGATGATATGGCAACTCAATATCCTAACCTTATTACAATCAAAGCGCCGATTTCGAGCTTCATGACTTGGGAGAATAGACCGATTTATCATGTGAAAATTTCAGATAACCCGTCAACTGATGAGGCGTCTGAACCAAATATACTGTATACGGCTGTTCATCACGCAAGAGAACCAATGAGTATGTCTCAAACAATTTTCTACATGTGGTACTTGCTAGAGAATTACGCGACAAATGAAGAAGTTCAGTTCTTAGTAGACAATACTGAAATGTACTTCGTTCCTTGTGTCAATCCTGATGGATACCTAGAGAATGAAGCAAGTGATCCTGCTGGATTTGGAATGCATAGAAAGAACAAACGTCCTGTTGGAGGATCAAACCCAGGGGTGGATTTGAATAGAAACTACTCGTATGGCTGGGGAACAACTGGAGTTGATTTTGATCCTAGCAGTGACACGTATCCAGGCGGACCTGATGACGGAAATGACTATTCTTTTTCTGAACCAGAAACGCAAGCAATTCAGTGGTTGGCTGAGAATGTAGGATTCGTTTCGGCGTTCAACTCACATACCTATGGGAACACCTTATTGCACCCAATCGGAACGACAAATAATGAGTTTGCTGATCACCATGATTACTTCACTGACTTAACCATACACATGTGTTCTCGTAATGGATACTTCCCTCAAAAAAGTTCAGGATTGTATCCAGCTTCTGGAGATGCAGACGATTATCTGTATAAGGTAGACATAGGTCTTGGAATGAAGGATACAATTTTTGCAATGACGCCAGAGGTTGGTTCAGGATTTTGGCCAGCGGCTTCTGAAGTGGTGCCAACTTGTCAAGACATGGTTTTCCCAAATATGTTGTTGTCACATATGGCACATAAGTATTTAGCGTTAACTGAAACAGATCCAGGAATGATTGCAACGATGACAGGTGATTTTAACCATGATTATCAGCGTCTGGGATTTGTTGATGGTTCTATCACTGTAACAGCGGTTCCTTTGTTGAATGTTCAATCGGTTGGAGCTCCTATTGCGTATGACATTGCTTTACGCGCTTCAGGATCAGGGACTATATCGTATGTTTTGGATCCAGCGATTCAGTTTGGAGATGAGATTAAGTACATTCTTGAAACAGATTACGGCACTTGGACACAACGTGATACAATCACTAAAACATTTGGATCATTGCCTTTGCAGTTTGCCGATGATGCTTCCAATGAGAATAACTGGACAGGTGATTGGACTACTACAGGGTTAGAATTCGTATCACCTACAAAGAGCTTCACAGACGGAAATGGAAACTACTCAAATAACGCTGATGAAGTTTGGACGTACGCTTCAACGATTGATTTGTCGATTGCAACTCAAGCAATGATTTCATACTATGCGATGTGGGAAATTGAAGCAGATTACGACTATTGTCAATTCCAAGTGTCAGTAGATGGAGGAAATACATGGATTGGACAATGTGGAAATTACACTGTTCCTGGAATTCAACAAGGATGGCAAGCTGGTGTTCAACCTGATGGTGAGCCTGTTTACGAGGGAACTCAAGCATCTTGGGTACTTGAAGAAATCAGTTTAAGCGATTACCTAGGACAAGTAATCAATGTTCGTTTCCAATTAGAATCAGATGATGGTTTGAGAATGGATGGATTCTACTTTGATGATTTCCAAATCTCGTACCTAACAGACGGGACAGAAGGATTGGCTGAGAACGTGATGGAAGTTAAGACATTCCCTAATCCAGCAAACGAAGAAGTAATAATTAGCACATCAAATGTATTAAACAATGGTGCTGTTAAAGTATACGATCAAGGAGGTAAGCTTGTTGTAAACCAAGTGATCTCTGAGCAAGCAAATAAATTTGTAATCAGCACTGCAACCTTACCACAAGGAATGTACACGATAATAATTGAATCAAATGATGTAATTGCTAAGCCAGTAAAGTTGGCTATAGTACATTAAGAATAGTTAAATCAATTAAGATGCCGCTCTCTTTGCTTGAATATAGCAGGGGAGCGGCATTTTCTTTTTACCTTTGGGATCGTTAATCATACCATTATGAAAATAGTTTTTACTCTTTTAATCAGTTTGCTTGTTAGCAATGTTAATGCACAACAGAACGATTCGCCTAAGCTGGTTGTTGGAATTGTAGTTGACCAAATGTGCTACGAATACCTGTATCGTTACTACAACAAATTCTGTGATGGCGGATTCAAATTGATGATGGAAGAAGGGACCAACTGTCGCAATACAAATTACGATTATATCCCAACGTACACAGGTCCAGGACATGCATCAATTTATACAGGAACAACGCCAAACAATCATGGCATTGTAGGAAATGACTGGTATGATAGAACTACAAATGGTTCTGTGAACTGTGTTCAGGATAGCTTGGTTCAATCGGTGGGAACAGTCTCGGCATACGGTATGTATTCACCAATCAACTTGAAATCAAATACAATTACTGATCAATTAAAAATGACATACCCTGGAGCTAAAGTAGTTTCAATGTCGATCAAGAACCGTGGAGCAATTTTACCTGGTGGACATTTAAGCGATGGTTCTTACTGGTATGATTACGCAACTGGAAAATTTATTACAAGTTCTTATTTTCAAGATGAATTGCCTGAATGGGTAAGTAGATTCAATAAGATGAAACAAGTAGAGAACTATTTAACACAAACTTGGGCACCTTTATTAGCTATTGAAGAATACACAGAATCAGGACCAGACGATAGTCCTTACGAACATTCATTGCTCGGCAAGACGTCTCCAACTTTCCCATACAATTTAAGCGAAATGACCAATGGGGTTCCAAACTACGAGCTTTTTGTGTACACGCCTTTTTCAAACACCTATCTCACTGATTTTGCTTTGGCATCCATTGAAGGAGAAGGATTAGGACAAGATGATCAAACAGATATGCTTTGCATCAGTTATTCAACTCCAGACATTGTAGGACATGCATTTGGACCGTATTCGATTGAGATTGAAGACTTGTATCTCCGTTTGGATTTAGATATGAAGAATTTGATTGAAATGTTGGAGGAAAAAGTGGGGAAGCATGAATTCACCATATTCCTAACTGCTGATCACGCTGTTGTGCCTGTTCCTCAGTACTTGATGGACAACAATCTTCCAGGAGGGTATTTCTTCTTGGATGGTCATATGACAGACTTGAGAGCTAAGATCACTGAAAAGTATGGTCAAGATTTCATTGAAGCTGAGGACAATTTGAATATCTACTTGCACCACGACTCTATCAAAGCAGCAGGATTGGATTTAAACGAAGTTGCTGAGTTCGTCGCTGCCGAAATTCAAGGATGGGAAGGAGTGAAGCGCGCATTTACAGGATCTCAATTGTACAATGCCTCTGTTGACGATCAATGGATGGACATGGTACGTAAAGGATATCATCACGCAGAAAGTGGAGATGTCCTCTTTATTTTAGAACCAGGCTTTTTACCAAAATCTATAGATAGCGAAGTTGCACGACGAGGTACTAGCCACGGATCAGCATATAATTATGATACGCACGTACCGCTGTTATGGTATGGAAAAGGAATTCCGACTGGAGAAATCTTTAGAACTATATCAATCACTGATATTGCCGCAACATTGTCGCACATCCTATACTTGCAAAATCCAAACTCCTTGACGGGAAGCCCTATTATAGAGTTGTTGGAGAGATAGAACATTGCAGAATCTTCGTTGAAGCAGTATTGGCAATCGCTTTACGTCCAATTTTTAATCCAACACACCAGTGAATTGTGATGTCGTCATGGACTACAAAAACATTTTGTTTCTCGATGGCGTTCAACTTTGCATCAGAAATGATGTCCGAGATTAATGACGAACCTTTGATTCCAATCGGATGGATTCGATCACCTATTTTCCACTGACGTACTTGAAGCTCACCTTCTAGTTTATCTTGATCCAAAAAGATGAGTTCTTTCGAAAAGTTGGAAGGTAGTTGATCCACAGATTCCAAAATCAAGCTTACGGTTTGCTCTTGTTCTTGAATAAACGTGAAGTGATCAACGTCTTTGACAATCGTAGAGTAAATAGCCGTTTCGCTTGGCGAGCAATTGACCCGTTTCCCTTTTTGAGCATCGCCTAGCTTGCTGAGTTCATCTACCAGTGTATGAGCACAGCCTAGTTGTCTACAGAACTCTACTTTCTCAAATTCGTCCAAAAGAGTATATTCTTTAACCGACAGCTTTTGTTCTTTCTTAATCCCTTCAACCAAAGGCAGAATCATCGATTCCAATTCCAATTGCTTTTGTTGAAAATGTTGAACAAGCAGCAATGTACTTTCTTGCAGGGTCGGAATCTCTTTATTGATTTCGGGCAATAGTTTGTTGCGTAGAAGATTTCTTCGGTATGTGTTGCTCGAATTTGATTGGTCCTCCCGCCATTCGATTCCTAGCTCCTTGGAGTAGTCATAGATCTCATTTTTAGAGAAATCCAACAATGGTCGCAACAATCGCCCATGTTCAAATGGCATTGCTGCCAAGCCCATTACTCCAGATTTGCGTGCAAGATTGAGGAAAAAGGTTTCTACTTGATCGTCAGCATGGTGACCTAAGACTAGATAATTGTCAGAATTTTCTGCGAGAACTTCAGTAAACCAATTGTAACGTTCAGTTCTTGCAAGTTCTTGAAGATTTCCTCCGTCCTTTAACTGCTCATTAAGTTGAATCGATTTTTTCTGAAATGGAATAGTATTCTTAGTGCAATATGTTTCAACAAATTGCTCATCGGCAATGGATGCCTGTCCTCTTAAATTATAATTTACGTGTAGCGCATGAACCGAATAACCGAGCCGGTGGAGTGTAGCCAACAAAAACATGGAGTCTACACCGCCGCTGCAGGCAACAAAAAGTTGTTTCTTCCTGAACGCCTGAAGTTTTTGATCAATATGTTTGGCGCTACTATGCATTCATTCCATCTAAGATTACTTTCACTTTTACCAAACATTCTTCGTACTCCATTTCAGGGTCTGAATTAATGGTGATTGCTCCACCTACAGCGCAAGAAAGGTACTGCGTGAGGTGGTTATAAATTAACGTTCGAATGACCACATTGAAAGTAAAGTCCCCATTGGGTGCAATAAATCCGATGGAACCAGAATACAATCCACGTTTAAATTCTTCGTGTTCTTCAATGATTTTCATGGCACTAATTTTTGGTGCACCCGTCATTGAACCCATGGGGAAAGTGGCGTTAATTACATCCGTAAAAGAAGTAGAATCATCAACCTTGCAAGAGATAGTAGAAATCAACTGATGGACAGTTTTAAAAGAGTACACACCGAACAATTCATCTACGTGAACGCTTCCTTTGGTTGCAATCTTTGATAAGTCATTTCGTACGAGATCAACGATCATTACGTTTTCCGAACGCTCTTTTTGATCTGCAAGTAGTTCTTTTTTGAGCGCTTCATCTTCGTCCGAGTTCGCGCTTCTTTTTCTAGTGCCTTTGATCGGAGAAGAGCTAACACGGTTTCCTTCTTTAGCAATGTACAACTCAGGGCTTCCCCCAAGTACTGTATGATCTCCAATTGAAAAGTAAGAAGAATAAGGCGCTTTAGTAAGGGCGTTCAATTTAAAATAAGCTTTCAAAGGATCACCCAATTCAACGTTCTCGGCAAAGAACTCTTGGCAATAATTCACCTCGTAAATATTGCCCAACTGAATTTCTTGTTTCAAGTCTTTAACGTGTTGAATATAATCGGCTTTACTCGTACGTGCTCGCATATCAAAGTGAATGGGAGCATACTCCTGATCCGATCTTTTCTGGATTAAATCATCCAAGATCTTCGAGTTCATCTCATTCTTTGATCCTTGCACAAAATTGAATTCAGCTCCATTGATAAGGACTACGCACTCAGGAACCCAAAAAACAACTTCAGGAAAACCTACTTTATCTTCATGCACAGAAGTGAGATTCTCTAGCTGGTTTTTAAGGTCATAGCTCAAACAAGAAAAGATGTAGTGTCCTTGATGCGACTCAACAAATGAATCGATACTTGACATACCGTTATTCCCATGGGAAAGAGTAGGGCCATCCCCAAACGCGAGGATTGCTGTGCCGTCGTTACTCTCAAGAAATGCCACGGGAAAATCGAACATGTTGCGAATATAGTGAGAATTGGAATTCAGATTGGTAAAGGAAGAGGGACCATTCAATATCTAACCGTGCATCCATCTGTCTGTCTGTCTGTCTGTCTGTCTGTCTGTCTGTCTGTCTGTCTGTCTGTCTGTCAATCTAACAATCTGATAATCTAACTATCTAACAATCTAACCATCTGACAATCTACTTTTCACTATCACTTCCACCTTCTTCATATAATTAATATCTTTCCCCTCAAGAACCAGTATGTTATACAAATTTCTAAAATTAATAATAGGCATTGGGATCAGACTTTATTACAAAGAGATCCGCATCAAGCATATTGAGCACTTGAATAATGATGGACCTAAAATTATCATAGCGAATCACCCAAATACATTGATGGACGCATGGATGGTCGGTTACATTTGCAATGAGCCGATTTTCTACATGGCGAAAGGAACCTTTTTCAATTCAAAATTTAAAGTGTGGGCATTAAAGAGCCTAGGGTTGATTCCTGTTAATCGGACCACTGAATCTGCAACCAAGGGAGTGTCCAATCAAAGTTCATTTGAACATTGCTATCGGCTTCTTGAAGCAGGTAGGACCTTAGTGATTTTCCCTGAAGGGAATAGTTTTCAGGAGCGTCAGTTACGTATGCTAAAGTCAGGAGCCGCACGTATTGCGCTTGAAGTTGAACGACGTAATGAAGGGAAGTTAAACGTGCAAGTCATTCCTGTTGGATTGGTCTATCTGAAACCAGAAAAATTTAGAAGCTCTGTGTTAGTGAGTGTGGGAAAGGGGATTGACCCGAAGCCATATCTTAAAAAGCATGAAATAAATGCATCTGGAGCGGCCAAAGAATTAACAGAAGAATTTAGAGTAGGACTCGGTAATTTATTGGTTGGTTCCACTTCGTCGGAACATGATACTTTAGTCGACGATATAGTTGACATACTGTCATCTGATTATTTAAAAACAGGTGAAAAAGGAGTTCAGAAAGACGTTTCCTTATTGCGTAGCTGTTTCGAAAGAATCAACGAGGTTCAAATCAATACACCCGATAAGTTGAGTGAAATTACTCAATTGGTCTACCGAATTAAGTGGCAGTTGGAAAAGCTGGAGATTAAATCTGATTTTCTGGATAGAAGTTACAATCCACGAATGTTTGTTCGGCAGTTGATTTTTTCTACAATCTTTTTATTGATCGGATTGCCATTGTTTGCATTTGGACTTATACACAATGCACTGCCGTATAAGCTCACAGATGTCGTCGTAGGCAAGATAGTGAAGGATTTAGAGTACTATGCGCCTATAGCGGTTCTGGTAAGTCTTATCTTGTACCCACTGACCTACATTGGATGCATTTATTTGGTCGATTATTTTCATCCACTAACCTTCTGGTGGTGGCTAACTTATTTGGCCTTAATGCCTCTTTTGGGAATGTTCGCATGGTTCTTCTATAAGTATGTCGGTCACGTTTCCTTTAAAACAAATTACATCTTGTTGATGTCAACTCAGAAAACGGCAATCAATAACGTGAAGGAGGATCGTCAGAAATTAAGAGAGATGTTGGACTTGTAGTCTGTCTGTCTGTCTGTCTGTCTGTCTGTCTGTCTGTCTGTCTGTCTGTCTGTCTGTCTGTCTGTCTGTCTGTCTGTCTGAGCTAAGGTCTCCATAATTTGAGAGTTTCATTGATGTCAGTCCATTATTCTCGAAATAGCCCGAATCAGATAAATAATACCAGCAACAATTATAAAGATTGCTGTAAACATCTGATATCTCCGTTTTCCTCTTTCACTCATAATTAAAATCTATTGCACTTAATCATACCTGAACCAGTATGTGTCATCGACTCTACGTCCAGTTTTATAATCTTTAGAAGAGCGAATCATTTCTACAGGCAAACCATTTGAACCATATTGAATATGACTCTCACCGCTCCATGCAAAATCAATAGAACCATGCTCTTTGTATTCAGAGGAATAACCAACAATTCGATTCTCTTCATCATATTCTGGCACAGTACGGTAATAATTTCCAATGGTCATTTTAACAATACGACCATCTTCTATAACTTGATAATACAAATCCTGAATATCGCCACTTCCATTAGTTCTAGTCAGTCTTTGACCATCTGGCATTTGTACCATTTTCAATTCATCGAGTGTGCTAAAAGGCTCACCTCTGTTGTATCTTCCAAATTCATCATAATTCCCATTATAGCAATAAAAGGCGTATTCTGAGTTTGCAACTTCTCCAAAATAGATGGTAAAATTATCGACCACGAAGAATCCATCAAAATAGGTGAAGTACCGAATATACCGATCATCTGTGGGGCGGTCGTTATCAAGAAGGTATTCGATTTCCTCTGTTAGCGTTCCATTTTCATCATAGATCATTGAGAGATGGTTGACCCAGCCCCACTTTTTGAATTTATAATGATGGACCGCGAGTAAAAGACCTTTTGAAGAATACTCGTAACTAAGAGAGTCCAGCGGTTCGTATTTACTCAAACTTGAATACGTTTTTGAAATCGGTCTTCCGTCAGGTCTATAGGTCAACACTCCAACCTTTACAGTGTCATTGGACGGATTCAGTCGGTATATTGAGCAGGAAGTGTAATCGTATTTTTCATCAATTTCCTCAACAATATCATAAGGAACTGCTGCATTATAATTTGATCCATATATTCGTGAACTCAGTCGATAGTCATACCTCCTAACTCCAGTTGGATTTGAAGGCCTCAGGGTTCGATATTTTTCAAAAGCACCACTTTTGACTATATATCGTTGAATTTCGTCCAAAGGTACGCGAACATGAAGGCTCGTAACAGCACCACCATCGTTATCCACATTGTTGTTGCCCTGGAGCATGTAATAGAAACTTCCTCCAACAAAAATCGGAAACCCATGCTCAATTTCGTCATCTGATATAAGATCTTCAAAGTGCATTGGAAGGTGAGACCGAATTAAACGATGAAAAGACTTTGAGGTTTTGATAATAGAGCTTGGATCGATTCGCTCTCCAGTTTCAATATTGAAATACTGAAACGTAGAATACATTTGGCTCTCCATTTTATATGGTGGGTCAGGAAAATCTTCATTTTTCTCCCGTACAACATTATAGAGAATGCCTCCATGGACAATTAAAGTCTTATCACATAATAAATAGACAGAAACATAGATAGTCTTAACTTCTGGATGCCAATGTTCGACATCTTCATAACCAGGTGGGGTCTCGCCATAAAATCTCAGATGACCTTCTACCTCATTGGAAAATGCCTCACGAAAGTATTCCTGAAAATCGTTTCGAATGGAAGTATCACTTCCCAATTGATTTAGGAAGTTTGAGATTTGTTCATTCAGTTTAGCCTCAGAATCTGGGAGATTTACAACGCGGAATTGATACGTTTTAATTTCTTCATCAGACCAACTTGGGAACACAACTTTTCCGCTTTCTCCCGTATAATCTACCTTGGTTTTATGAACAAGGTCTTCAATACTTTGCGCATGAGTAGTATAACTAAGAGACGCAATGAAAATTAAAACAAACCATTTCATACTTTCAAATTTCATTTGCTCATCCAAATACCTCAAAGAAATAAGGCAAAGCTCAACAGGAACACTGGTAGAGTAGATTACTAAAGTTAAGAAAAGTGATTAACTTTTAAGGATAGGTATCAAATCAATGTTTATCATTCCACAGTCAGCGCGCTACTCCGTTAAAATATCCCTAACAATTTCCCCCTCCTCATTCAGGACTTCTATTCTTGGTGAATTGTTTTCGTCAATATAAAAACGCAAGCGTTCGACTCCGTTTTGATCCTGCAGAAACAGACCTGTCTCTCGGTTATAGTTCTTTCCAATAAACATTCTTGGTTCATTGATAGGTTTGCCGCCGTTCATTTCTTTCAAGAATTCCATTTTCCTCCGATAGTTGTACCCCGCTGCTTCTAGCGAATCGATCGTTGTTTGTAACGCATGCGCTGAAAAGTCTTTATCTCTTTCCCACAACTGCAATCCATAACGATTATCGCCCTCGGCATTGGTGTACTGCATTAACTGCATCACTTGGTCATTCTTATACTGATCAATGGATAGCACAAGGTTGGCACCATCTTTCTTATTGCCGTAATAGATCAAACCACCCACTTCGTCTTGTTCTTCATTAAAGAAAAGAATCCCAGGAGGTCTTTCTCTGTCTTCAAAATTTTCACCATTTACCATTCCGGGATGTTGGCGCTCTCTATTGCTGATCACCATCATGAGCTTACCATCTGGTTCAACAATGTTAATGCGCTCTACAGTGATTTCATCAAATCGTTGGTTCGCAGTGTTTGATGTGAAACCTGACACTAGAAGGAAGCCTAAAACAAGTGACGAGGTAATTGCATACATCTTAAGGAATAAGTTCTCTTTTTTCATTAGTTCAATATTTTTGGTTTCACTAAGTTGTTCGGCCACCAATCGATAACCTTACTTGTAAGACTTCCGAGGATGTATATTGTTACAGGGTAATGAATTTTCAATTAAGAAGTATACGCGCACATGTCTTGGGCTTTCATTGTAGGTCGAATGAACCAATCGAAGTATGTAGAATTATATTTTCGTATAAAATATATACAGTTATCTGAAATAATTGTTCGAACTCTTCAAAACCATGCTACCTTGCAGTCCTTAATTTTTTGCTCTATTTCAAAGTCTAGAAATAAGTAGGAAGTAAAGCCGTTATGGTTATAGATCATAGGATCTTTATTTAATTCTAGTATTATTTTATAAAACCTTTCAACCAATAATTACCTATTCGCTCTGAAATTTTATTTATGAAGAATACAAAGTACGATTCTATTATTATCGGTTCTGGTGCTGGAGGTTTGACTACGGCTATTTGCTTGGCCATGAATGGTCAAAAAGTGCTTGTGCTTGAAAGACATTATGTTCCGGGAGGTTGGTGCCATAGTTTTATGCTAAATGGGCAAAAATTCAGCCCTGGTGTTCATTATATTGGAGACTGTGGTGAAAATGGATCAACACGCAAGATGTTCGAAGATTTGGAAATCGCTAATGAGTTGGTTTTTTTCAAAATGAAGGAGGACGGTTTTGAACATGCTAGAATTGGTGATACAACATTCGATTACCCTTCAAATAAAGAAGCTCTGAAAAAGAGGCTTATAGAGCAATTCCCACTAGAGAAGAAGGGAATTTGCAACTATTTGAAACTAGTAGGGCAAACACAAATATTTCTATCGGAATTGTTGAATGCAGAGCGGCCTTGGGCAAAATTTAAATTGTACCTACGATCTCTAAAAGTTCTTCGTTTTGCTTTTTCCAATCTTGATAATGTAATTAATCGATTCATTAAAAACGCTGAATTAAAAGCTATCCTAAATGTGCAATGGGGGAATCATGGCGTTCTACCAAAAGATGCAAGCTTTCTATATCATTGCGGGGTAAATAGTCACTACTCAAATGGAGGTTATTACCCAATGGGAGGAGGCTCGGCGTTAGTGAAAGCAATGACGAACACCTTTAAAAAATATGGAGGAGAAATTAAAACTGGAGTAGAGGTATCAGAAATTTTAGTCGAGAACAATAAAGCCATCGGTGTTCAGATAAAAGGCGGAGAGAAATTCTTTGCAGAAAACATTGTCTCAAACGCTGATCCACATGTTACTTTCAACAGGCTTATTGGGAGTACTAAAATTAGTTCAAAATTAAA
Source organism: Crocinitomicaceae bacterium (assembly GCA_033791225.1). Taxonomy (GTDB): domain Bacteria; phylum Bacteroidota; class Bacteroidia; order Flavobacteriales_D; family Crocinitomicaceae; genus UBA4466. The sequence continues at coordinate 217,114 of JASJHD010000010.1, read as the reverse complement.
GAAGAAACTTGCGAAGACTAAATATTCCTACGCATCGTTTTTAATGTTTATCACCTTGGATATTGATCCTAGCAAGTATGATTTGGATTCGGGGAATTATTGGACGTCTAAAAACAGTGATTTTAATTCGCACGTCAATAACGACTCTTTGGAAGAACTTCTAAAACTTGAGAAGTTTCCGATGGCATTTATTAGTAGTTCGACTTTGAAAGACCCAGTTTCGTTTGATGGGAAACACATAAATATTGAGCTTGTAACTTTTGCTGAACAAGGACTCTTTGATAAGGTAGAAGAAATGGACACCTTGGAATATGACAGAATAAAAAAGCGTATTTCAGAGATGTTTTTAAATAATCTGGAAGTATTAATTCCGAATGTGAGGGAACATATTGTTCAGATGGAAATCGGAACTCCGAAAACAAATCAACGATACATTAATTCTACTGGTGGAAATGTGTATGGGATACATAAGACATTTGATCAGTTAAGAACGGGTGCATTTGGACCGCAATCTGAGATTCAGAACCTGTACTTGTGTGGGTCTAGCTCGCGTTCACATGGAGTAGCAGGCTCTATGAATTCTGGAATTGACGTAGCTAGAGTAGTTCTCGACAAAAGCAGAAGTGAGCTTTTCTCTGGGCTAACAGATCAAAATCTTAGGGTGTTTAATGCTGAGGATCCGACGTCTTTTTCTGAATTTGTAAAATCGAAGGGAGACACAAGAGAAAAAAGAATGAAGACGATTCCAGCTCATTCCTTTTTAGAACATAAAGACCCTAAATCTGACAAAAAAGCGGGTTAATAAAGCCTATATGTCTGTACAATGAGCTTGTCGGGGTGTGCCGTTAAGGTCTCATTGAACTCCAATTGTCAGCTTTTCAACCTACTTACTCAGTCCGCAGCCTTGCTTATCCAAACTCATCTACCTACTTATTCAATCCGTAGCCCAACTTACTCAATCCACAGCTCAACTTACTCAATCCGTAGCTCTACTTGTCTAACTCATCTACCTACTTACTCAATCCACAGCTCAACTTACTCAATCAGCAGCCCTACTTATCTAACTCATCTATCTACTTACTCAATCCACAGACCTACTTATGCACATTCACCTACGTACTTACTCTATCCGCAGGTCTACTTACCTCTTCAATCCGATTGTTTTTTCATCAATGAATACCTTAATCCTAGACTGATTTGCTGAGTTCTCCATGGAAGCCCATTCTGCCTAGTTATCACATTTAATCCATGGCTGTACGTCGCTCTTAATAATAGTTTGTCCGAGATGAGCCACTCAAAACCAAAACGCCCATTAAAATGTACAACGTCAATATAAAGAGGAGATCCCTGTTCAGTATAAGTTTCAACACTACCATTATATGGAATCTCACTTCTTGAGTTGTAGGCGCTATAAATTGGCAAGGAAATTTCTGCTCCCAAAAGGAATCCAATCTTTTTGAATTGAAGTCCATAATAGACTGGTAAACTAATACTTGTTATATGGTAATACGTATTAAAAGTCGATTCACCGATAACATTAAAATCAGCATCAGTCACAATACCTTCTGAATAGGAGTTGCCTTCAATTTGCGAGATCATTAGTTCAACATAAAGATTACTTCTAGACTCTTCAGGCTTGAATCTATAGTATGCTCCGAAATTCCCTGATGGAAGGAATTTATATTCTATTGCACTGCCCATTTGGGAAGAGTAAATCCGTGATATTCCAAGATCAAGACCAATATCGTGCTGAGCAGAAATCGCTGAAGACCAAAGTAGCGCTGCAATTAAACAAATTGTTTTCATAATTAGAATAGTTTCAAAGGTCTCTTAACCAATGATTTGCTATTAAAGATAAGAAAAAGCGCTAGCTTTTGAGTAGGGGAACGGGAAGTGACCTATTGAAGCGCTAGCTTTTGAGTAGAAGAGAATGTTATGACATTCGAAAAGCAAACGGAAGTGCAGCTCTACGGGAAGTGACCCATTGAAGCGTTAGCTTTTGAGTAGAAGAGAATGTTATGACATTCGAAAAGCAAACGGAAGTGCAGCTCTACGGGAAGTGACCCGTTGAAGCGCTAGCCTTTTCACATAAGTACAGTTAGAAGTATTCAACAATTCGTTTCCGATAGAAATTCTCCTTTTTCGTCATAGAATTTGGTCAAACACTTAACACGTTTATTTCTTTTCCGTATTACAATATGTATTGAAGCTATCTCTCCATTATCATGATATGTGTAGAAAAAACACCTTGAACGAACGGGATGAACCCACTTAATATGTCCATCTCGGCATTTAAAGATCAATTGCCCATTGGTATTCAAACTTTTTGACCGACTTCTCAGAAAAAGATTAATGCGCGTGGTAGTACTAAGCCCTAAGGAATCAATACTGGTTAGTGTAGTACAGCGATATTCACTATTTCGTCTAGTATTAAATGCATCATGTGGTTCCGATACACTCGTCGAATCAACACCTTGACTAAGCACCAAATTAGATGAAGCAAACAAAACGATTACTATGGCTATAAACTTTGTCATTTAGTTATGCTAAAGGATTGAAGATACATGACGTGCGGCTTCAATCCTAATCTATCTCAAGTCCCAATAGAATTCTTCTAGTCTACACAGCGGGAAATAAACTGTATTAATGATATCTACTTTGCGTTGTTCACGAATTATATTCAATGCGATAATCTCGCTACTATTTCATCTCCTGATTTGTCATTACCCCATTTTCAAAGGTTCGAACGCAGTATAATAGACCTTCCGTAGTATAATAATTCTCTGTGCCATTCCCTTCAGAAAGAGTGCCTTGGTCATAAGGATTTCCATTGAGATCATAATTACCCACCAAATTCCATAGTAGACCATTAACATATTCTTTTTCAACCCATAAAGCTCCATTATCATAGTAATACCTATAGATTCCATGAAAAACTCCCATCTTCACTTCTTGGTAATCTTGAATGCTCCCATTCGGATAATATTGCTTGAAGACCCCATCAGTTATTCCGTTCGTAAAATGTTTTTCGAATTGTTTAACACCATCAGGATAGTAGGTTGTTTCAGATCCATGAATCAGATTGTTTTTGTATTCTGAGACAGATAATATGGAGCCATATTTATTATAATTGGTAACAATTCCGTCGAGTTGATTATCAACATAGTTACCTTCAGAGGCAATTTCCCCAGCAGGATAGTAATATCTAAATTCACCTTCTTTAAGACCTTTTTTATAAAACGATTCTTTTGAAAGGAACTTCTTCAATGATTGGTGTTCAATAAGATAATACGTCCATTTACCATCCTTGATTCCATCGATCATATTTCCCTCCCCATATATGAGGAATTCTCCCTGTTCTACTTCAATATCGTTGCCTATTGGAAGGAAACTGTTTTCAAATAATACTTCATAGACCTGACAAAACCCATTGTACAAATCATTTTCAAGTCGACCGACGACATTTATGAAGTTCTCATTTGGATGACCGTCTTCAAGATAATTGGTTAGAAGTGAATCTTTGATGAAGGTATAATCTTGGCTAAAGCTAATACCTAGCGAGCAAACAAAAATTAGAGATAACAAGGATTTCTGTATAAATGGGTTTTAGGTATTGAATGTTCAGCACTTCATTAGGCATAGCGCATGTTACCAACATTCAGTTTTACCATATTCCAAGATAATTTTCTATGTTTCTCTTAAACATATCCACAGCCAACCATGAATCAATCCTGTTTTGGTCTTCGGATTTCTGCTCAATTGCAACTAAATAGTGCAGACTTAATTTATCTCCTTCCTTCATAATTGGGATTTGCGATTCAAGTCCTGTTAAATCTTTTCTGTATGTTGTAATTGATCGTTCAAAGTTCACTACATTTTTTAAACCTTCTGGAAACCAGTCATTATTTTCTGCTCTCGAATTTAAAATTTCCCCATCTTCAGTACCTATGTGTAAAAGATATCTTTGCGAAGTAGCAGATATTGCGTCTAAATGTTCACCTGAAGCATAATCAAATTCCAATTTTTCATCGGATTCAGTTAGCTGAACTTCTATTCGAAGCACTTCAGGAATTGATGTGATTTTTCTTATTCTTATTAACCAATCGCATGAATTAGTTAAATGTTGATCATTTGGAAGTGTAAATTGAAACAATTCAATTTTGTGACTATCTGTAGTAAATAGCTCTGCACTGCTATTAGAATAAGATGTTGATTCCAACATTATATCTGAATTCATGTCTGAGCTAATCCGTAAGATTACTTTTCCAATGGCTATTGAGAATGTTTTATTAGCAATTTCAGTCATGGTTAAACGTGGTTATCTATTGTTGGTAACGGTTGGCAGCTATACCCTCGCCGCATCTTTAAAGATAGTTGAATTCATAAAAGAATTAAACCGAGGTGGAGTATGGGTGTTGTTATAAGTTTCACTCAACTCTGAATACTTTTTCTATGGTACCATCACTATAAATGTAAATCAGTAAAGTGTTTGGCTTGTCTTCTGTTTCTCTTCCTAAAGTGTCAATAATCTTAATTAGTTCATTTTTAGAACTACTTTGATTCTCTTCAATCCCGATGGTTGAAACAATGGAAACGTCATCTATATAGTGATAGCTATATTCGTGGTTAGAGCCAGGATAATTATTTATAGTATCAACGATGGTTAAAGAGTCAGTTCTGAAATTACCTAAGGTTATAAATTTTTCACCACCCTGAGCTATATAATTTTGGCTAAATGTAATCCAATCTGAAGTGTCGGACAAAGAACTTGTGGCTTCTATTTGCGGTGTGACAGAAAGTTGATAAATATTCCAACTCTCGTAGCTTGTAGATAGATATATACCTAAGGCCCCGACAGAATAATTCATTGAATCAGCACAAGAGTATTTAAACGAGATTTCATATGTTTCACCCGCTGTTAAAGGAGAAATAAGTTCTGATTCAATGAATTCTCTACCATAGGAATTCGCACCAAATGTTAACAATCCAACAAAGCCTTCACCAGTTGCGGGCCAAGAGTAACCTGGGAAGTTATTAGGAGGAGAAACAGTGGAAATTGGTAGCGCACAAGTATTGAAATAATCGGGGGTAAGTAGTATAACTGGCACCGTCCATGAATTAGCCAAACCAAGCGAACCCCAACTAGTAGGGCAGGTGGAAAAGTCTTCAAAACTCGGATTAGGCACCAGATTTTGGGCAGTACTCTGAAACAGAACAAAGAGTAGCAGTATGTTGAGTGTAATTTTCATTGCTTATAACTAGTATATATGCACTTAAAAATAGCACATTATATACCTAATTGACATGATAGATGCACATTTTGTTGTTATAACGGTTTAATAAACGAAACTAAAACCTTAACCAAGTAGAATCATCCTAATCTTCATTTATCTCAAGCCCCAATAGAATTCTTCTAGTCTACACAGCGGGAAATAAACTGTATTAATGATATCTACTTTGCGTTGTTCACGTGCTACAATATCTTGCAATGGTTCATTGGTGAAAATTGATGAAGCGAAAATCACAGGTCCATCAGGCATAACAGCTCTCACATAGTGAGATTGTTCATAGCCCCACGTGTGAAAGTGTACTATGGATTTTTGGCTACGCAAGAACAAGTAGGAGCTTAAATAAATGATTAGTAAGCTCGCTAAAATTATAGATATAGCTAGTCTTTTTCTTGTCAATTTCTTTAACTCTAAAAAAGTTTAATTCCAAGATTTAATTCCAGATGAAGCGTGAGTATTTCGCCCATATAGATATGCTCTAGGAACCTGTCGTCGGAATGATAATGAGCAAGTTCATTTCTAAGCTTGATAACGTTTTCTGTGGTCGAGATTCTATCACGTTTCATACGCCTCAACAGGCTTTTGGTACGTTGTCGTGCAGATAAATACCGTTTTTTCATAGATACGCGCTCTTGCCTCTTATATTGCTCTGCAGTCTCAGCGGACATCAGTTCCTGAGCCAGCTCAACTAATTCAATGTTGTCTTTAAAGTATTGAGGTTTATAAATGTTTTTACCTCCTTCGAAAGATTGCTGATCAAAATCCATAGCTCTCAACCGATATTGAACATTGTCAAAATCCTGTGTGATTTCAACAACAAAATTGTAAGCGCGCATATCACCAAGTAAACGAACAAAACAACGTTCATTGAACTTAACGAATTCTTTGGCGAATCTTAATCTATTTACAATATTGACATTTTTTTGTTTCCTGATAAAGTCATCACATGGAATACCCACAATATGATCTTCAACCAAAGTATCTTTATGCACTAGGTAATAAACCTTGTCTGGGGAGAAGATATGTTCTAATTCAAGTCCATACACCCTAGAAGCATCTGCTTTTTTGATATAATAATAATCGTGGTTGTCGTTGACCTCATTCACTACTTTAATTCTAAAAGGTTTTGAGTTCCCAAACGAACAGAAATCAATACTTGCTATTTTTAAATACGGCATTTCATCACCATCGGCAACTAAAAGCTGGTAGATTCTAACAAGTGCTTCCTGAAAAAAAGAGACTTCATCATTCCGATACAGGACGGAATACCACAGTGTATTTTTTCCATCCTCATCCATAATTGGAATAAGATCTTCATAGCGCAATAAATCATCGTAGGTGATGGGCAATTCTTGAAGTCTGGAGTAGTGTCTCAGATGCTCTCTTAAAGGTGCCTTTATTTTATAAAAGGGCTTCTTATACTCTATTTCGTTGAATTCCATTGTAAGATTATAATAAGCATTATAAGTGGGAAAATGGCTGTACTATCGCGGCATCTTTAAACATAATGATTTCGTTGAGAATGAAACCGTGGTGGAGTATTAGACCTTGTTATACACATTCAAAAGTGTTTGTAGCTGAATTGAAATTTACGCTCGTTTCTAAATTTGAATTGGAGTACACTTTTACACCATTATTTAAAAACTCATTCATAATTTCAGCAACTGCTTCTTCATTTTTCTTTACTAGAAAACGAAACTGTTTTCTGAATCCTATGGATTTAGTTGTCCTTATTTCTAAGTATTCATTTGACATTTTTTTAATCAGCCTAGCAGATTTAATTTCCGCCAAATTCATACTCGTTTTTTTGTGTGGTAAAATGAATACAATAGTATTCTTGTCTACAGTAATCCCAAGTACTTTTATCATAAGAAATGGAATAGCAAGAAAGAAGGATGTCAGTAGCACCGACTTATAAGCAATGTTCAACTCTTGCCAAAATAGTATTGTTATTACCAAGCCAATTAAATTGACGGCACAAATAAGAACAACATTAAAATAAACGTTGAATTTTGGTTGAGTCCAAATGCGGTGTGGTGTGTTATCTGTCATTGCGTAAACGGTTTGACGCTAGGAACCGTACGGGCTCTTAACTAAAACTTGTTTTCTCGAAGATAAGAATGATTTTCTAAACTTACGTGATATTACGAAGCCACAAGCCCGTATGGTTTTTAGCCGTTGTTATGGTTATCATTTTTTTGAAATGACCTGACCATCGTTTCCATATATTATCGTTTCATGAATATCTCCATTCTCGAAATATCTATATGCTTTACCAACGGGAATACCAGATTTTGAAGTGTATTCGAATTCGATTTGCCCCCTTGTCTCTAGACTAACAGAATCACAGTCATAATAGAACTTTACTGATCCATTTTCGTGTCCTTCATTGTTGTATAATGCTTCGTAATTTACACATCCAGATTCAAAATATCTAGTACGGCTTCCACTGTACTTATTTCTAGCAAATGTGCCAGATTCTTTAATGTGCCCATTTTGCCAATAAATTTCAAATAATCCATCTGGCCGATTATTCTTTAGAGTAATCTTCCTTTTAACTGATATTCCATCTTCATAATAGTATATCCAAAGACCAACTTTCCTATCATCTTCATATTGCCCCTCTGAAAATTTTGTACTATCCGATCTATATTCTATATGATAGCCACTATTTGTCTCATTCACATTTATATAATCGTTAGTATCTATGAAATTCATACTGTCGGGCCGGTCATTTCCGAAGTAAATCCACTTACCATGTTTTTCAGAATTTATTAGCGTGTCGCTCTGACCTATGGCAGAAAATTGAAAGATGAGGAAGAATATCGTAAATGACTTTAACATCTTGTTTTATTTCAAGCTTAATTAACCATAACTAGTTAAAATGCACTTAAAAATAACACATAATATACCCAATAGGCAAGTTATACGCACATTTTATTGTTAAAATAGCTCAATTAGAAACTAAAACCTTATTCAAGTAGAATAATCCTACTCCCCATTCACAAAACTAATTCCCCTGTCATCTTATAGATAAGAAAAAGCGTCAGCTCTTGAGTTTTATCACTTTAGATGAAACTGAGTGAAATCAACGATCTCCACAAGCTCTTTCTTGCTCCTGCTCTTTATCAGTTAAGATTTATTTATATGCCTCCACGAAGTTGATGAGCGATGACTTAAAGATTTCAGGTTCTTCTAAATAACCCTCATGAGCGCTGTTGTTCAGGATTATCATTTCTTTCTGCGCTGGATTTGTGCCAATTGAATTGAAGGCATCATATCCCATATCCAGAGTGTTGACACCATCATGTTCTCCCCAAATCACTAAAGCAGGAATATTTATATCGTTCATTTCACTCGACAGATTCAATTCTAGAATGTTGAAATTTTGAGATAAATATCCTCCTCCTACAAATATCGCAAGACTCATATGCGAATTCAAAACATCTCCTCCACTTACAGTTCCAGTATTGACATCTTGGTTATCATGATGATAGGCATCGGTTTCTTTAAGGTATTCCACATATTTAAAGTAGTTATCGGCAATTGTCATGTCGGGATTCGTCGTGCACCAGCTATACACTTCGTTCCAATAACTCGTGTTGTTATTTTGAGAGATCTGCTGATTGGCATAATTCTCCACCCAATCTACAGACAATGGAAGACCAACTTCAAGATTGTGACCACTGTTCATACAAATGAAGCCTGTAATTTTATCCTGATAGGAACCAGTGGATAAATATGCACTTCCTAATGCTCCTCCCCAGCTATGGCCAAATAAGAAAATCTTAGCGTTAGAATATCTGGCTTGTAATGCTTGAACCACGATGTCCAGATCTTCTACAAACTGTTCTACCGTAAATGTTGTCTTATCCGGATTCCCTTGAGAAAGGCCTGAAGCTCTTTGATCCCAATAAGCAATTGCATAATTTGTCTCTAGCTCTTTGAATGCTGGTAAAAAAGAAGCTTGAGAAGCATTTCCTCCTGGACCTCCGTGTAAGAAAAGCACTATTACTTCAGGCTCTAAATTTCCTTTCACCAATACCGGCATTGTTGCCCCATTGTTTTCAACGAAGAAGTGATCTTCAATTATGTCGCTTTCTTTTTTACATGACATAAGTGCCACAATAATTGGAATGATAACAAAGAATATATATTTCATGATTATCTGTTTTTAAGTTGATAGGTAACACCCACGCGTAGCGCTGCATGTGGTAACAGAACATTGTTAAATCCTGTCTGCATCGACGCCTCAATTCCAAAATGAATGGTCAAGGGAATGTTCCTTTTTCTTTTACCATCCCAGCCAAACATAAGTGAAAGACTTGGTTTGAAATGAGAAGTGTACGGTCTTCCTTTGGTTGTTAAATCTCCTTGATCATTCAAACTGTAGACCTCTCCATTTGGTGAAGAAAGCATGTAGCCCACTCCAACGTTAATGTCTACATACGCCGAAAATGAAGTAATGAATCGGGTTCCAATACTTGTTTGCAAGAACAGTGCATTGTTATTCCACTTGTGAATGTATCCCCCAAGTTCAGAGTCCCAATGCAAATTGAACCATTTCCTTTTGGCGAGTGTATAATCCACTCCTGCTGCAAATCCAGGATGAAGAACTAACTCACCAAAATAATCGAGTTTAATAGCAAGTTTACTGTATTGATCTTCAGTCTCGATTTCTTGAGCTGAGCTAGAAAGAGTGATCAATAATACAATGAAAACTAGTCTAAACTTATTCATATTGTTCTAATTAGAATTAATGATTTCGAACGCGCGAGCTAAGATTTCAACGATTACTTCTTTTCAAAAGTGAAAATGTAATTCTGAATTTCGCTCTCGCTGTAAGGAGTTCTTATGTGAATCTCCTTCAATGCACTGATCACCAATTCCTTCAATTCAGGCTGCGATGCTTCAATGTTCACAATTTGAATTAACCCATCATAAATCATAAATTGAACCTGAACAAAATCCTCTTCATATTGGTCAAGTGTGATCGTGCTTAAGTCAATGTTCACTTTTTGGCTAATCTCTTCGATTAGAACAGGATCTGATCCAGCAAAACTCGAACCGATTGTAAACAAACCTATTACTATTAAAACTACTATTCTTTTCATAACACTTCTTTTTTAATTATTACTATTTTGGATTTATACTAATCCAGATTTTACTTATTGAATTCCAATTCTGATTAAATACAGTTTGATATTATTTTATTTAAAGTTGTTTCCATTTGAATCACTTCTTCTTCTGTTATTCCTTGGAGTGCTTTATTTCTATTGTTTGAAATGATAGGGGCTAAATCGAATAATACTTTCTCCCCTACATCTGTGATCTCCAATTTAAAACGTCTTCGGTTTTCCTCATTAATTGATCTTTCTAAGTATCCTTTGCTCACCATCAAGTTTATCATACGAGTAACAGATGCTTTGTCCTTAAAGACAAGCGTTGCAATTTCTTGTTGTGATAATTCGGGATGCTTCTTAAGAAAGAATAAAATTAAGGCTTGATCAACGGTTATATCTTTGACCTTTGCAGAAATGTTATTTTGAGCAAATTTCCTGTACTCTTTTATCGTTCTTTCGATTGAATAGAAAACTGTTTTCGTTGCGATTATTGTGTCCATACTTTCAATGTTTGATACAAATATAGTTGATATATCAACAATTGCAAATGAATTGGCATAATTTAACAAATCATAATTGAACAATAGACTTTAGAAACCGTTGAATTAGCGTGAAATTAATTAAAGACTTATTTTTGAAATAAAGAATAACCTTATCTGCGTATGATGGTCAAGGCTAAGAAGTCGTAACCACCTTCTCAATTGTCTGCCCAAGTAGTTGCTCTGTAATTGATTTTTTACTGGGCTAGATCTCAACCTTTTCCACTATATGCAAAATATAGGATCCCGAGTAATTGCATGAAACGTATGACACATAGAAATACCCTGGGCCAAGGTCATCAATTTGAATTGCCTTCTCCTCGGGTTTAGCTCCCCACATAAATATTTTTTCCTTTAGTTCAGTGTAGTCTATATCAAACCTGCCCTCGATCATTCCATTTATCTTGTAAATAAAGACATCTGTTTCAGAGCCGCCCTCTGGAAATACAATATAGGAAGCCTTGCTGTCTTCGAGAACCACATGAATCAATGATGGACTGAAGGATAAAGAACTGTCTTCTTTAAATCGAAAACCTACGGTAGTAAGATTGCCATACATCTGTCCCCACCGATCAATTGACCCAGATGTTTGCATGTATGAGGCTTCAGGAAGTGAAGACACATCAATTTCATCTGTTTGCGCAATGGCAGCAGTGTGCAATAGAAATGAAATAATGATACAGTAAATCCGAAGCATAGAATTATAAAGCTATGGAATTAATGGGTGATTATGCACCTTCCTTAAACAGTATTAACTTATCAAGACCCATCTCAACAAAATCGAACTGAGAGAAATCTTGCAGTGACCTTCGAAATAATTGAACATACTACACCAGTAGAATAGATTTGTTCAATCAAGACAGGACAAATGTTTATCCCCGACTTCACCCGTAAGCAAATTAATTGAGTTGCTCCAATAACAATTATCAGGATCCCCTTTTTCCTTTTTCATCCTAAAAAATCCTATTATTCCATAACCGTAAAACGCAAAAGTTCGATGGGCTTTCAACGCATTTGACTTTCTCAAGGCTTTTTTATACTCATGACGCGAAATCAGTGCTATCGAATCTTTTTTGAGAACATCAGAAATTGTAGACGCAAATGAATAAAACTTAGGGTCAAAATCAAGATCAACTCTGATTGCAAGAGAATCAACAATTCCATAGAACGTAACATTATAGACAATGTGAAATTCTTTTGTTAATTTATAGGTGGTATCCGTATCGCGCTTTAAAACTCCGGAACTGCTCCGAATAGAACGAAAAGTAATAAATTGATCAAATGGATGGTCCCCGATTGATTCGCACAATAAATTTTCCGCACTTTTTTTTGCAACATCAATGCTGTCAGACTTTAGCATTCTTTGGGAATACAATTGCCCACTGACAAGGAAGAAAAGTATAATTGTTGTGTGTTTCATTAATTGTGCATAACTAGTTTAGTTACACTTAAAAATAGCACATAATATACCCAATTGGCAAGTTATACTCACATTTTATTGTTATAACGGTTTAATAAATGAAACTAAAACTTAAGCCTTAACCAAGTAGAATAATCCTACTCCCCATACTCCAAACTGATCTTCCCTGTCATCTAATAAATCTCCAAGTAAGTATCCGTATAGTTCAATAAGCGCTCATAGTTCATTCAAATTACTCAACAACAATTATTTTATAAGTTTGAGTTAAACCACTCGTAATAGCTCTGGAATGCAGAAAATAGTATCCAGGGTTATAATTGGAGAAATCAAATGTATTCATTTCTGCTGTAGTAAATTCTGCAATAGATCTACCTCCAGTATCTCTGATGATAATCTCTATAGGCTCTTCACTATGGCTTTCGATTACAAGTAGATCAGTAACCGGATTAGGGTAGCAAGTCAATGAAGATTCTTCATTCTCTACAATGCTAAGTGATTCAGTGGCAGACGCACAGTGCGTCGATACTAAGGTTCCATGCCCTGTTGTCCACGATGAAACTATTTGATCTGGCGTGGTGCAACCTGGGTAAGTGTTGTATAAATTGCTTCCATAGGCAAATACTTTAAAACAATAAGATTGGTCTTGAAGGAATGGCTGTCCCGTAAATGCATCATTTGAGAGCATTATTCCATTCGGAATTCCAGTATTAGGTGCATTTAAAGTTTGACTGACACATCCAACTATGGAATCATAGGAAGTGTAAACTAGTGTAGAAATCGTGTCTGCTAGATCAACAATTGCAGCAATACGTACATAATTGGGGTCTGTTGTTTCGAATACACTAACAGAATTATCAATTACTTGATAAACGATGTACCCTTGAAACCTCCAAAACTGATCAGGCGCAAGAGAGTCTAAATTATAATTTTGTTCAAGGTAAGATTCTTGATAATTATTGCTACCCATGGGGTTGCTTAAATAGAGTTGGAATTCACTGTTAAGAAATTGAATACTAACATCAGGAGCATCTGGGCCATTTGGAATTATTTGTGAATGTCCAACGAAGGAGATTAAAAGACAAATAAGTGATAAGTAAATTGTTTTCATAAGCTACGATTTTAACCAATGTAGCCTTTCCATGAATTATTGTGACGCCGATTTGAGCCAGTATCAAAGTGAAATATACATATCTAGGTCAAATACGCTTTCCACTTATACCTTTCCACCATATCGAACAATCGAACAATCGAACAATCGAACCATCTACTGATACTCCAAACTGATCTTCCCCGTCATCTTATAGATCTCCAAGAAAGTATCCATCTTATTGAATAGATTCTCGTAATGACGAATCAAGGTGTTTTGATAAGTGTTTTGAACGCTTGTCAATTCAATCGAGTTAATCGTTCCATTGTCAAAGCGTATTGCAGCCAATTCATAGACCTTTTCCGCGTACACCAAGTTCTCTTGAGAGATACTTACCAATTGTAAGCGAAGCTCGTACAGTTCAATCAAATTGCGCAAAGTGCTCGTGAGTGTAGATTTCATACTCTCAATGTTGAGGGTAGAAATGTCTTCTTGAATTTGTGAAACTTCAATAGCTCTCTTGTTTTTCCAATTGTTGAAAATGGTGTAACGCAAATTCAAATTACCATAATACACCAAGCCATTTGTCTCGGCTTCAAATGCATTGTCTTTGATTTCTCTCACCCACGACCAACTAGGATTAACACCTGCCGAAAAACTCAAGGTAGGATACAAGAACGATCTACGGAAAGCCGTGTTCGTTTTTTGCATTTCTAATCCAATGAATTGATTTCTCAAGTTTGCATTGTTGGCGAGCATTTCATCGAGCGCTGTTTCGTAGTTGATGTCTGCTAACACAATGTCAATTTTATCAGTCAAAACGTAGTCAATTGGCTCTTCTGAAGGATCGTTCATCAAGAGTTGAAGGTTTCTCAATGAGTTCTTGAAGGAAATCTCCTGCATCAAAAAGTTTGTACTGTCTGTGAGGTATTGATTTTTGAATTGCATTAACTCCAAAGACGTAGATCCGCTGTACTTTTCTTTGATTTCATAGTACTGGAATCGTTCGCGTGACAAATTAAGGATGTCTTGAAAAAAGGCCATTCGATCTTTTTGCAATTGAGATGTATAGTACGCTTTTAGTACGTCTTGAATTGTTGCCTCTATAACCGCAATGACATTGTTTGAGGATTGTTCTTCCAATTGTTCCAGGCGTTGTTTCGACATGCGCACTTGAAATCCACTGAATATATTCCAATCCAAATTCAGTGAAGGACTAATGCTCTGATTCAAAATAATTCCTGGCGTAAACGTAAAGGGATTGTTCGTGTTGTCCTGAATGGTATTGTTTTGGGCAACATTCAAGGTAACAGTCGGAAATGCTCCAGCCTCTGACCAACGGTTGTTGCGCTCATTGATTTCGTGTTGCTTCTCAGAAATCTGAATTTGGTAATTATTCTCCAGTGCGATAAATACTGCTTCAGAGGCAGTCAGCGTTCTTTGACCAAAACTAACCGTCGATAAGAACAGTACTATAACGCAACTACTTAGCTTCAAATTTATGTGCATTACGCTTTAATTTTAATATTGGTTCTACATCACGTGAGTCTTCTACGCGCTCTCCTGTCATCAATGTTCTCACGAGAACTCTTCCTCCGTTCCAGAACATAATTGCTGCGGGGTAGAAGGTGAGGATAAACATTGTTCCAAACAATACTCCAAATGCAATGGATACTGCCACTGGAATCAAGAACTGAGCTTGCATGTTGGTCTCCATGATTATGGGTAGGAGTCCAGCCACTGTAGTCAATGAGGTTAACAGAATAGGCCTAAATCTAGAAGCTGCGGCTTTGAGCGCAGCGTCCTTGACGGAATTTCCCCGCAAGATTAGATCGTTATAGCGATCGAGGAAGACAATGGCGTCGTTGACCAGAACTCCTGTCAAAGCTATAATTCCGAAGAAAGACAAAATCGAAACAGGTATTCCAACGAGTCCGTGTCCGATAAATGCTCCAGCAATTCCAGAAGGAATCACCAACATGATTAGGAATGCTTGGCTCAAACTATTGAAGTGAAGCGTGATGATGATAAACATGATCACAATTCCAATCGGCGCAATCTTCTGCATGGATGCCATTGTTTTACGCATTCGTTTTACTTGTCCCATTTCAACAGAACTCACATCTGGATAAGCTCCAAAGATGGTTGGCAAAATTGAATTCGTAATCTCGTCGTTGGTTTCTTTCACTAAGTCTGGGTCTGTACATTCTGCATCCACAACAATGATTCGTTGCCCATCTAATCGCTTAAGCGTTTCAGGTGCTCGTCCAAGGTCAAAGTCGCAAATCTCAGAAAGTGGAATTGCGATTCCTTGAGGGCTTTTGATTTTCATGTTCTCCAAATCGGCAAGTGAATTACGGTCTTCCAATGGAAAACGCACCCAGATTTTCACTTCATCGGTTCCAATAATAACACGCTGAGCTTCTTGTCCAAAGAATCCTTGTCGGATTTGCGTCAACACTTGATTTTCGGAGATCCCGTAGATGTCTGCTTCAGGACGCATGTTCAAATAAACCTCATTCTTTCCTGGAGGCATATTGTCTTTGATGTTGAACACGCCTTCTTGTTTGTTCAAGCGTTCTTTTAGCATGTTCTTCGCTTCCAAGAGACTTTGTTCGTCATGAGAAGTTAAGCCGATGGCTATTTCTTGTCCGAATCTATTGAATCCACCAACGTAGGTGTCTTGCGCAAGCTGACCTTCAGGAATGGAATTAATTCGTGCGATAATTCGATTCATCAATGTGTCCACTGGAGTTTCCGTGTTCTCACCATCAAAGAAGACCTGCACCATTGAAGCGTGGTTCCCCATTTGATTAATGTTCATGGTGAATCCAACAGTGCTCGAATAATAGGTGAGGAGGCTGTCTCCTGATTCTGCAATTATACGATCGTTTTCTTCCAGTAATATACGGGTAGCAACCTCAACAAATTTATCTGATTTTTGTTTGTTGTCACCTGGCTTGTATGCTGCCTCAATGGTAAAGAAGTCAGGTTGAATGTCTGGAAAAAAGGTTGCTGAAATAACACCTGATCCCAATAAGTAAAATGCCAAAATGGTAAACGCCATTGGGAAGAAAAACGATACTCGGTACCATTTTCGTTTGGTTCCAATGATATTCTCAACAGTAGTTGTAAACCAATTATCTCTGATGTAACGTATGAAACCATCTGCACCTTTTCGCACAGAAGATTCAATGGTCGATTTAGAGAATCCGTAAAAGAAGACCATGGCACCGGCAATGATCACACAGAATGGGAATAGCACTCCACCAAATGATGGGTCCGCAGGAATAAGTCCTGTTCCGAGATGGATGATAAAGAACCCTGCTATGATAACACCAAGTCCTAAAATCCATGAGAATCCACCTTCTTTACCTTCCGAAAGGATGTTTTTGTGTCCAAGGTGAGCGGGTAGAATGATAAAGGCTTCAAACAGTGAGAAAGCCAAACAAGAGATCACAACAAAGGCCATCTCGCGCATCATTTCCATTCCTTCAAGGAAGAGGATGATTCCAAAAGCCACGATGGTTGTAATTACCGATGAAAACACGGGCTTGAGTACTTCTAGGGTTCCGTCCAAGGCTGCTTTGTGTGCTTTCTTACCGCCTTCGTAGTGTGTGTAGATGTTTTCTGCGATTACAATTCCATCGTCGACCAAAATTCCTACAACGAGGATCATTCCAAAAAGGGAAATCATGTTGATGGTAATTCCATAGGCCAATCCAAAGATGAACATTCCCAAGAACGAGAAGGGGATGCCAAAGGCCACCCATGCTGAAAGCTTAATGTTCAGGAACAATCCTAAGAAAAGCAACACGAGAATCAATCCCATCATTCCATTTCTGGTCAGAAGATCAATTCGATCATCGAGCATGCTATTGAATTCATAGAAGATGTTGAACTCGAAGTCTTTGTACTTTTCATCAAAAATCTCCTTGTAATCGTACAATGATTCTGTAATCAGTGTAATGTCTTGTTCACTGGTCTTTTTAATTTGGAAAGAAACCGCGGGCATTCCATTGTATGTTCCCTCTTGCGAAGATTCAGAATAACCTAAATTGACATCTGCGACATCTCCAATCACAACCTTCTGTCCATCAGGAGTCGTTCGTACAATGATTTTTTCAATGTCTTCTTCGCTGGTTCCACGGTTGTTCGAACGAATGTTTAATTCCTCCAAATTCCCTCGAATCAATCCAGTTGTGATGTCAATGTTTTTGGTTCCAATTGCCACAGCAATCTCCTGCATGGAAATATTGTAGCGCAATAGGTCTTGCTCTCGTACATTGATACTGATTTCCTTTTCAGGGAAGCCGTTCTTTTGAATTTGCGTGATTGTCTTGGTGTTCAATAAATCACGTTCTACTTGAGCGGCAAGATCCGTTAGTTCAGTAATGGCTACGTTTTCATTTCTTGAGGAAATCCCTACAAAAGCCACAACACTTCCCATTCCGTCAGTTTTTTGCTTGACGACCGTGGGTTGCTCCGCTCCTTGAGGAAATGAGTTGATTGAATTAACGGCATTTTCTACATCGTTCAGTAATTCATCAATGTCGGTATCAGTATACGCTCGAATGGCAACTTGTGAGAAGTTTTCAGATGAGGTAGAATTGATTTCTTCAATACCGTCTATTCCCTTTACGGCTTGTTCAACCTTAATGGTGACACCATCCTCCATTTCCGTTGGAGATGCACCAGGATAGAATACAGAGACAAAAATCTGAGTTGGTTCCTGTTCAGGAAAGAATGACCGTTTCGTGCTGAAAATTGCAAATATTCCAAATCCTAGAATAAGAACAATGGCAACATTTCCCCAGACCGGTCGATTAATAAAAAATTGAATTAGTTTGTTCATCGTTCAATTTTTAGCGTTCAATTCCATTGTAGATAACAGTACTGTCTCCGGAAACATCAATTTGTTCAAGCACTACATTCTGACCATTTCTTAATCCGGTTACAAACACCGAATCTGGTTTGCTGTCTTCAATTAATACGGCTTGAGTTGTCAGCTCATTGTTGAACAGCACTCGAACTTTTCCATCCTTCACAGCAACTCTCGGCAATACCATGGTTTCCCTTTCGGATTCCATGTTAATGTTCACATTGACAAACATTCCATTGTAGATGTTTTCACCTTCAATTGCTCTGATGGAGTAGTAGACATCGGCAGATTGTGTTTGCTGATTAATCACATCTGAAATACGAATGATTTTACCAGTTGCAATCAATACCCCTGATGGGTCTGTGAATTCCGCGGTGCTTCTATCTTTATATAATTCAATATCCGCCATTGAAACAGGAACTTTCACTTCATAATCTCCTGTTTTCGCAATTTTCGCTATTTGCACTCCTGGTCCAGCAATAGAACCGGGCTCAGCAAAGACTGAAATCACTGTTCCGTTGAACGGCGCTAGATAGATGTATTTCTCCATTCGAGCCTCTTGGCTTTTCAGTGTATAATATTGAGAAAGAATATTTCGGCTTGTTAAGAACATGCGTTCTTTGGATGAAGAAATAGCTGGCATGGCCGGGAGCAATTTACTCGGATTCAAGTCTTCCATGAATTTAATCCACTTGTTACGTTCCGAAGGAAAATCTAATTCGATATCTGGCAGTGCATTCAAAATGATGTTTGCCAAAGAAGATTTTTGCGCACTCAAAGCATAAAAGGCTTCCTTATTATCAATAGTGTAGAGAATCTGTCCCTTTCGAAAACTAATTCCAGGCTTCATCAGAACGTCTCCTTTCTGTAACTTTCCTTGAACTTCAACAGAAACAATAATTTCTGCATTAGGCGTTATTTGCCCATAGGATGTGATCGAAAAAGTACGTAGCTCGTTTTCTACTTCACGAATAGGAACGTAAACCAGCTTGTCTTCTTCTTTGAGTTCTTTGTTGTAATCCTTCTTATTACTTGCTAACCGCATGTAAATCAACCCTGTAACTACAAGGAAGAAAGACAGTAAAATTATTTGGCTTCTCTTCATTTTTGGGAGCAGTTTATATCGACAATAAAAATACGATTACTGTAAGAAAAAGACGTCATTTATGTTACAGATGAACACAATGCTGGGTTAAAAAGAAGATATTCTTGATGAAGTGCAGAGCGGGTTGTTGTTAATAACTGTTGAAAAGAATGTTGAAAACCTAAATTGAATCACCTCCTGCAAAGGAGCCCTTTCTCTAAATTTGTATCCAACACCATCTTACAACCTCAAGATATGTTTGGAACTATTATTCGGAAAAAGGTCAATGACAATAAGTTAGCTAATGTCTTTATCAACGGTTTATTTGCAACCATTGACAATGGCTTCCCTGTGGTTGCCGACTTCATTAACGAAGACCCGTCTTTTGTGAAATCTCCGAATATTCAGCCTACACACAATTACGAATTCGCATTCATTGTTATCGTTGGTAACCTTTCCTTTTTAGAAAGTGCATTTGAACCAGAACAAGCGGATAAAGTTGAATGCCTAGTGTTTGAAAAGTTAGCCAAGGTGTATGAAATGGAAATTTCCGAGTTCAAACAATTGGTAAAAGATTATAAGAGTTTAATGTCCCGCTTAAATCACCCTTCAAAGAACATGATTTATGGTATGTCGAAGGCGATTTTTGATAAGTACAAGTTGTCCAATTATCAAGATGAGTACTTTAAACGTATGCAATCTCCAAATCCATTGTTCTTAAAGAGAATGGATGAAGTCGTTGAAAATTTCCTTTGGGATTGGGATGCTTTCTTCAAGAAATACCGTTTGGATTAATTCCGAACGTAGACTACCTTTTTAGTCTCAAAAAATTCCTCTTGATATATTTCACTTATTTCGAAATATTGAATGGCTTTCTTAACGGAAGCCATTTCTTCTTTTAGGTCACCACCTTTGAGATAGAGAATACCATTTTTGAAAGAATTTTTGTTTTCCTTAAGGAATCTGCCTTTGGTCCAATTAAGGAATGCAGGCATTGCTGTTACGGCTCTACTCACCACAAAGTCAAATTGTTCTTTGATCTTTTCTGCGCGCTCATGTTGAGCTCTGACATTTGTGAGTTCCAATGCTTCGGCAACTTCATTTACGACTTTAATTTTCTTGCCTATAGAATCTACTAGGAGAAAAGAGCATTCTGGAAAAAGTATCGCCAAAGGAATTCCGGGGAAACCTCCACCAGTACCAACGTCTAAGATCTTACTTCCATCAGAGAATTTCATCACCTTTGCAATGGCGAGAGAGTGCAAAACATGACGTTCATAGAAGTTGTCTGTATCTTTTCTGGAAATCACATTGATTTTTTCGTTCCAGTCGTAGTAAAGATCCTTCAACTGTGCGAATTGCTTCTTCTGTGTTTCTGTTAAGTCTGGAAAGTAATGCGTAATCAGCGCTAAGTCTTTCATCTTTTAGATGCTGTCTTTCGTTTTTTCAATCATGTTTGATAGAAAGTCGCGTGCACGAAACAATTGTGCCTTAACGGTCCCTAATGGTAATCCAAGTTCTTCCGAAATCTCTTCGTAGCTAAGCTCTTCGAAATAACGCTTTTCTACAAGTTGACGATATCTTGGCTTGAGTTGACTCACTAATTCACGCATGTGCAAGACCTTTTGTTTATGCATGATCGTTTCTTCAGGATCGAGGGTGCTGCTTTTTGCATCAATGAAAATTACTTCACCGTCGCTTGTGGTAACACCAGTATCCATTGAGGTAACCTTGATTCTTTTCTTACGGATAAAGTCGATACAGTTGTTTGAGGCAATTTTAAAGAGCCATGTTGAAAAGGCGTAACTCGGAGAGTATTGTTCTAAGCGATTGAATGCTTTTCCGAAGGCTTCAATGGTCAAGTCGTCAGCGTCGTCCGTATTGTTTACCATCTTCAACATCATGTAGTAAATCGACTCGCGATATCTCTCCATGAGTTTTCCGTATGCTAATTGATCACCTTTTATAGCGGCTTCAACAAAAACGAGGTCTTTCTGCGCTTTGTCCGATAAGTGACTTTTGTCTACCATTTATTTTTATCCGTTTTATCTATAGCGTAGTACATTACTGGAGTTAAAATAGCGTAAGCAATATCCAGCAGTGGTAGGAACGCAATAAATTTAGACTCTTTCAACTTTCTGAAGGCCAATCCTAGAATGATCCATTTTACAATCAATATAAAACCGAAAATTGCTAACGCAGCCCAAATAAAATTGGAATCCAACAGTAAAGTAACAAAGGAAATGACCAGAATTAACAGGGACAAAGGGTAGATTCCTAACATCAACTTTTTAATAACCTGATATTTCCCAGATGTGGTATAGTGCCTGGATTTTTGCTTCGTCCACTGTCCCCAGCTTTTAGCCGGATTTGAGAAACAAAAAGAGTCTGGATCAATGTTTATTGTGTAGTTCTTTTTTTTCGCAGCTTCTTGAATAAAAAGATCGTCATCACCCGAAGAGAGCGAGTAGTGTGATTTAAATCCACTTACATTGTTAAAGGCAGTTCTGGTGTACGCCATATTACGACCGATACCCATATAAGGCATTCGCGCTTTTGCCATGGAGAAATAAGACATTGCAATCCAAGCGGTATCAAAACGAACAGCTCTGTTTAGCATTCCTTTGGACTTATAATACGGACCATAGCCTAAAACAATTTGATGCTTATCCGTGAAATGTCCTCCCATGCTTTTCAACCATTGATTGCCTTGTGGTTTGCAGTCTGCATCCGTGAACAACAAGTGCTCGTGTGCGGCTCCTTTAATTCCAATGGTTAAGGGCAATTTTTTTCCGTATTTCAAGTGTTTACTTCTCTCAACCGTAATCACCCGTAGGTTCTTATACTGTTGCTTGTACGCGTCTAATATGTACTGAGAATCATCCAGAGATTGGTGATTGATAATGATTACTTCAAACTCCGGATAATCTTGATCTAGAATGAAGGGAAGGTTTTTGAATAAATTCTGCGATTCATTTCGCGCTGCAATAATGATAGAGACAGGCGGGTATTCTTTTGCTTTACTCTTGTCTTTGTGAAAAGCAAGTCGACTGTAAATGAGTGTGAGATATAAGAATTGTACAGAAGCAGCAAAGCACAAACATATGAAGATGTATGTCGATAGATTGTAATCCAGTTCTGGAAGAAATTCTTGCATGCGTTTGCTTTGATGCAAATATGGCACGCTTTCTTAAATACATGTATCTTTGTTCACTTTAATTATTAACATATTTATGCACTTTAAACTTGAATTAACGGATAGCGGATCAAAGGCGAGAGTGGGCGAATTGCACACAGACCACGGAGTTATTGAGACTCCGATATTTATGCCTGTTGGTACAGTTGGTAGCGTTAAGGGGGTGCATCAACATGAATTGGAAAATGATATTAAGGCACATATCATCCTTGGGAACACCTATCATTTGTTCCTTCGTCCAGGATTAGATGTTTTGGAAGGAGCAGGAGGGTTGCACAAATTCATGAATTGGAAACTTCCGATTTTAACAGATAGCGGCGGATATCAAGTGTATTCTTTGTCAGGTGCCCGAAAGATTAAAGAAGAAGGAGTTACTTTTCAATCGCACGTAGATGGAAGTTATCATTTCTTTTCGCCAGAACGCGCCATCGATATTCAACGTTCCATTGGTGCAGATATTATCATGGCTTTCGACGAGTGTACGCCGTATCCGTGTGATTTCGACTATGCGAAAAAGTCCATGCACATGACCCATCGATGGTTGAAACGCTGTTTTGATCAAATGGATAAAACGGAGTCGAAGTATGGATATGAGCAAGCCTTGTTTCCAATTGTTCAAGGAAGTACCTATGACGATTTACGAAAAGAATCTGCTGAGACAATAGCTTCACACGATGCAATTGGTAACGCCATTGGTGGTTTGTCAGTAGGAGAACCAGCCGAAGAATTATACAGAACAACGGATTTAGTGTGTGGGATCTTACCAGAAGAAAAACCACGCTACCTAATGGGCGTTGGCACTCCGGTAAACTTGTTAGAATGTATCGCATTGGGTGTAGACATGTTTGATTGTGTTTTGCCTTCGCGTAATGCACGTCATGGTATGTTGTTTACTTCCGAAGGAATCATCAACATTAAGAACCAGAAATGGGAAAAAGATTTTACAGACTTGGATCCAAATGGAACTTCTTTTGTGGATTCCGCGTACAGTAAGGCATACTTGAGACATTTAATGCGAACAAAAGAACACTTGGCTATACAGATTGCGACGGTACACAATTTATCGTTCTATTTGTGGTTAGTGAAAGAGGCTAGAAAAGAAATCAAAGCAGGAACTTTTGTGGCTTGGAAAAATAAAATGGTGCCGAAATTGGGCAATCGTTTGTAGATGCTAAAAATACTGGACAGATATATCATTCGGAAGTTCTTAACGACTTTCTTTTTCATGCTTGGGATCATAATGATCCTTGCAACTGTCTTTGATTTAGCAGATAAATTAGGTGAGTTTCTTGACAACGATGCAACCGCCTATGAGATACTCTTTGAGTATTACCTCAATTTCATCCTCTTTTATGCGAACATGTTCTCCTCCATGATCATTTTCGTTTCAGTGATTTGGTTTACAGCAAAGATGGCGCAGGATACCGAGATTATTCCGATTTGGAACAGTGGGAAACCTTTCGGAAGATTTGTTCGGCCATACATGATAGCAGCAACCATTCTTATGCTCATATCGCTTTGGTCCAATCATTTTATTATTCCTGGAGCCAATAAAGTGCGACTTCAATTTGAAGAACGCTATTATAGAATGAACTTGTCAGTGTCCGATTATCATGCAGAATTCCCAGGAAATGAAGTGGTGTATTTTAAGACGTATACAGCAGAGACACATTTGATTTACAATCTAGAAGTTGGAAAATGGGATGACGATGGGAAATTAATCTCCTTTATTCGAGCGGGTACTGCAGAGTGTTTCCCTGGCTCGAATAAGTACATCTTGTATGACTATTATGAACGCATTGTTGGAGATACCAACGACGTCATCTTAGGCGGACCAGAAAAGGATACGACTTTCCAATTCACCATTGATGAAATGGCAACACGAGAGAATATTGCCGAAGCGATGAACTTCTTTGAGTTACGAGAGTTCATTGAGCGTGAACGGCAGAAAGGAAATTCCATGGTGCCGATGTACGAGGTTGAATTACATCAAAGGAGCTCTTACCCATTTGCTACTTATGTACTGACGATTATTGGAATTGCTGTAGCGAGTAGAAAAAAGCGGGGAGGAGTAGGAATCAATATTGCGATCGGATTAGGCATTATTTTCATCTATATTTTTGCGATGAAAGTAACTACGGTTTCGGCATTGAACCTAGGGTTTCCAGCCTCAATTGCTGTATGGATTCCTAATGTACTGTTCGGTGTAGTTGCCTACTTCCTATATAAGAACGCAAAGCGCTAGCGACTAGTCTACCCACATTAACTTGTTCAAATCAACTTTCATTCGAATAAAGCCAAATGCTACCGTCACATCTTTACCATTGATTTCTTCAACGGAACCTACTTGCTTTGTAGCAATCAGTTTAACGCGTGAACCAATGACAATTTTATCGCGATTGTAAATGTCATCCTCTTTCTTGGCTTTACCTTTCTTTTTTGATTTTGGCGAGATCTTCTTGGCCTTGGCAATATTTTTTGCTTCAACCAGCTTAGATTTTTCAACAGCAATGTATTTCTTGATCTCGTCTACCAAAGAATCATTGATTGATTTCTTACGGGTATTGATGTTGTACTTATCGATATAAGTGGTCAGCTTTTTACCGTGCTGCACAAGTTTTTGATTGACTTCGGCATTTTCTCTAAACGACTTGAGCTTTGCTTCGTAAAGTGCACGCTTTTCCTCATACTCTATCAATGCCTTGCTGGCAATGTCCTGTGCTTCAATATGCTCCTGATTCAGGCGCGACAAGTAGTTCTTCTCTTTCTGCAATTCGTTGAGGAGCCTATCCATTTGCACCTTCTTATCGTCCAAGCGGTTCTTTGCTTCTTCAATTAAATCTTCTGGAATTCCATTGATCTGAGCTACTTCAAAGGTGAAAGAACTCCCTGGTTGTCCTGTTGAGAATAAATAAGTTGGTTCCAAAGTCTCCGTATTGAACAGCATGCTTCCATTCACAGCGTTCTTGAGTCGGTCGGCCTTCAACTTAATATTGTTGTAATGCGTAGTAATAACCGCGTAACTCTTTTTGTTGTACAAGGCCTCAAAGATGACCTCAGCTAAAGCACCACCTAGATCAGGATCAGATCCTGTACCGAATTCGTCGAGCAGTAAAAGGGTGTTCTTATTTGCAATCTCTAAAAATTGGCGCATGCGTTTCAAACGATACGAATAAGTACTCAGCTCATTGGTGATTGATTGATTGTCTCCAATATCACTCAAAACATTTTCAAACAAGCACATTTTACTGTTCGGATGAACAGGAACCAAGAGCCCTGACTGAATCATGAGCTGAAGGAGCCCAATTGATTTGAGGGTGATACTTTTTCCTCCAGCATTAGGTCCTGAAATAACTAACATGCGAGAAAACTTATCCATTCTCACATGCTGTGGAAGAGTTTTCTTCTTTTGGTCTTTATTGTTTTTCCAAAGAATTGGGTGGAAGGCGTCGATGAGCTCCATTTCCAACTCCGGCATTATGGAGGGCATATTACAATTTAGATCAAGGGCCAGCTTGCATTTAGCATTGATGAAATCAAAGGATGTTAAGATCCGCTGATATTCTATGATCAAGCTAATGTGATCGAGGATTTCGGATTTTAATGCTTGAAGTATTTTAAAAATTTCTTTGCGTTCATCATCCAACAACAATTCCAGTTCATTGTTGAGAGGAATGTTTACCTGAGGTTCAATATATGTAAGGTTACCGGTGTTACTTGAGCCGTGAACAGTTCCTGATATTTTCCGCTTGTAGTTGGATAGCACAGTCAATACGCGTCTATCGCTAATAAAAGTCTCGCGTGTATCTCCAAGCACATTGTCTTTGATCAATTTACGCATCTCTTTGTCGAAATTACGATTGATCTGCTTTCTTACGGAACCGATTTTTGAGCGAATTTCAAATAATGCTTCAGATGCATCATCCTTCACTTTTCCATGCCGATCAAACACACGTTCTATAGCTTCAATGATATCCTTGGTAAAATAAGCTTCTCCCAAGATAGAACAGAGCAACGGGTATTCTGATTCACGCTTATTGAAAAAATAAAGCAATTGATTTACTGTTGTAGACGCTAAGTGAATGCGCATAAATCCTTCCAGCTGAATGGACGCATTTTTAATTGGTAAGAGCCTAATTTCTTCAAGTAGCTCTTCGAATTCCAAGCGAGGAAAAGTTTCTCCTTCGGTACGAATGTCCTTTAGTTCTTTAACCTTCCGTAACTCTGCCAGAGTCTCACTATTATTCTTGATTGGAGTTAAATTACCCAATAATTCATGAGCAGTTGGACCAATAGCAAATGCTTGCAACCATGTTTGAATGGTAGTGAACTCTAAATCTTCGAGCGTCTGTTGGTCAATGTTCATGCGCGGCAAAGATAGGGATGAATCCTAAATTAATGGAGTGAGACGAGGATGATTTTACTGTGAATTGGATTATGGTCTGAAATGCGCTGCATTTCCCCGTCTATAATTGCCCTAGGTTCTTCAATCCAAATTTGCTCAAAGGAAAGTGATGATGGATTCTTGATGAAAATGAAATCTATCCAAATTGGAATGCCTTCTGTTGGAAATAGTTCATGATCAGAGAAGTTGGCGGTAAACAAGTGTTCTCCTGATAAGGCATGCAAGTTATGGGTTTCCAAATCATTTACAATAGTAGCGTAAGGATTGCTATCGTGCTGTATGTTGAAATCTCCAGCATAAATAATTGACCCATAAGCGAGTGAGTTAAGGGTAGAGAGTTGATTGACTTGAGCGAAGCGAATTTCCCTTCTTTTTATACCGTCTCCAGCTTGCAAATGCGTGCCAATGAAACTCAATAAGTAATATTTAAATGTAATGTTCGCAAGTACAGCACCTTTCTTGGCGAGTCTGTCCGAACCTTTGGCCTTCTTGTAATACACGTGCTCCTCACTTCCAATTTTATGTTTTGAAAAGATCATCACTCCTGAAGAGACACCCCAAAAACTCTTTTTTCCAACTTCCGTGTGATATGGATAGATTTCGGAAAGTAGTTCTGTTAATCGTTTGCGCGACTTTTTGTGAAAAACTTCCTGAAGAATGAGGACATCGGCATTGGTTGAATTCAAATATGCCGCAATACTATCTACACGGTCTAGCTGATGATCTCGAAGAATTCCTGGACGCAAAAAGACATTCCATGACATAACATGTATTGTATCCGTCTGGCTGAATCCAATTGAACTCAGCCAGATAAATGCTATTGTGATTAATAACTTCATTAAGACTTAATTTCCTCAGTTCCGTCAGCATGCAAAGCGAATCTTCCCCGTGATCGATCATGAACAGGCCCAGGTTGTTCCCAAGGCCATCCTCCAAATTGTGTTTGGTTATAGTCTTCAAAAGCTTCTTGAATTTCTTCGCGTGTATTCATTACAAAAGGACCATGTTGAACGACTGGTTCGTCAATTGGTCGTCCTTGCAAGACTAGCAATTTTGCCTGGTATGCGTCCAAGTTTTCGATGTGAATGTCAACATCTGGATGAACTTCAACTCCATGGTATTCAGGAATGTTTGTTCCAGCCATTTTTAAATCAATTCCCTCATAGAAATAGATCGTACGATTCATTCCTTCAGCAGTTGCAGGAAGTGTAAATGTCCCTCCTGCCTCTATTTGAATGTTAAATACACCGACATGATTTTCTTGTTCGGAAGCCCATGAGTCGGGTGGTGGAGCAGGCGCATTTTTATCATCCATTTGTCCAGCTATGACTTCAATGGTCGTCAATAGTCCCTCTACATCTCTATGTTCAACAGAGGGAATTGTCTCATTCCACAACATTTTAAAGTGTGGTTCCACCATTTTGCTCTTTTTGG
Source organism: Crocinitomicaceae bacterium (assembly GCA_033791225.1). Taxonomy (GTDB): domain Bacteria; phylum Bacteroidota; class Bacteroidia; order Flavobacteriales_D; family Crocinitomicaceae; genus UBA4466. Next base: position 188,656 of record JASJHD010000010.1, on the reverse strand, counting down.
GTAGGTTCAACCATATTTGAAAAAGCTCAAGCGGATTGTCGGTGTCTTTATTTACGAGTGGGAACATTTCTGAATGCTGTAGACCTTTCCCAGCCGTCATCCACTGCACATCACCATTTCCATACCGTCCAGCGGCACCTTGAGAGTCTGCGTGATCAACGAGCCCCTTTCGAACGACAGTAATTGTTTCAAATCCTCTGTGCGGATGCCCAGGGAATCCAGGGATAGTTGCTCCATGATACATTCTATATCCATCTTTAAGGATAAAATCTTGTCCTAGATGTCTTCCCGCCATTGAATCGCCGGGTCCCATCTCATCATTTCCCTTTGGATAATGATCTTCGTGATGCACGCAAAATAAGAATGGATCGGCTGTTTCCCACTGAAAACCAAGTGGTTTAACACGCTTTATTGGATTATCATTGTTTGTGTTGTTCATTGTCTCTTCTTTTGATCGTGCGCTTCCCACAAATGGGACCGTTAGTGCTGCCCCAATTCCTAGAAAGAATTTGCCGAGAAAGTCACGTCTGTTTTTTTGTTTCATTTCGTTTAAAATAAATACCATGGTAAATATAATGGTTTAATTCGATTATCCTTGAAAACAATTGAGTTTTTAATTAACCCGCTAATATTGTATCAATTATGGACAATGGATAGTTTCATTTGTGGATTAGAATTTATAAATTAGCACCACTTGAACTATAAAACTAGAATTATGAAAAAAACACTACCTATTCTCATAGGTTTAATGATGATGTTTTCCCTATCTGTCAGTGCACAGCAAGAAGGAAAACCAGGTGATTATGTCCCAGGTGACTTAATCGTCCAAACTCTCCCAAGCGCGAGTATTCGCGAAATCGTTAGTCGAGCACCAGTAAATTATGGTCTTACGGCAAATATCGAACTTTCGCCTACTTCTCACATTTGGCAATTAGGATTTGACCACACGGTGGTTTCGCACAAGCAAATGTTATTTTGGTTGTACAGCCAGCCTGAGATTGAATTGGCTCAGAATAACTATTATCTTGAATTGAGATCAACAATCCCGAATGACGCTTCATTTTCTCAACAATGGCACCACAATAACACTGGTCAAACTGGTGGAACTACGGATGCTGATATTGATTCTGATTTGGCATGGGATATCACAACTGGTGGCACAACAGCTTCAGGTCACGATATCGTGGTTTGTCTGATTGAAAGTGGAAACTTAGATCACAATGACATTACAGGTAACCGTTGGTTCAACGTAGGTGAAATTGCAAACAACGGAATTGATGATGACGCAAACGGTTATACTGATGATTACGACGGATGGAATCCTGTAGCAGGAAATGACAATTACGGAACAGGTAATCACGGAACAAACTGTCTTGGAATGATAGGGGCAAAAGGAAACAACAATAATTTAGTTGTTGGTGCGAACTGGGATGTGAAATTGATGGTTGTTGGTGGATACAGTATTAGTACTGATGCAAATGCAATTCAGGCGTACCAATATCCTTACGATATGCGTGTTCTTTGGAATACTTCAGGAGGAACGCAAGGTGCATTTGTTGTAGCAACTAGTTCATCTTGGGGAATCGATCAAGAAGATCCTAACAACCACCCAGTTTGGTGTAATTTCTACGGAACAATGGGGGTAGCAGGAATTTTGAACGTTGGAGCAACAACAAACTCTAACTTGAATGTTGACGTTGTAGGTGATATGCCAACAGCATGTGCGACTCCTTACATGATTGGTGTAGGACGTACAGATCATGACGATAATACAGCTGGTGGATACGGAGCAACAACTATTGAGTTTGGAGCACCTGGTATCAACGTTGTAACTACGGCAAATACGAATACAACTACTACGACAACTGGAACTTCTTTCTCTTGTCCTTTGACTGCTGGTGTTATTGGATTGGCTTATTCAATTCCATGTACGGACTTTATGAATACTGTAATAGCAAACCCACAAGCTGGTGCTGATCTGGTATTGCAAGCAATGTTAGATGGCTGTGATGTGAAGCCTGCATTGATGGGTAAGTTCGTAACTGATGGTCGTTTGAATTCGAGAAACACATTGGATGAATTAATGCTTGTTGCATGTAATGGAACTATCTGTTTTGCACCAAGTGCCATTTCAACTGGAAACATCGGTGATCTGAATGCAGATATATCATTTACACCTGCAGCTTCAGCTATATCAACTACTTTGTATTGGAGATTGGTAGGAGCGCCTACTTGGACAACAGTAACGAATGCAACTTCACCTGTTAACTTAACAGGATTGACAGGTTGTTCAGACTATGAATACTATCTTGAAACTGATTGTGGTGGTGGAGATATTAGTGGTCCAACGAGTACACAGACATTCTCAACTACAGGTTGTGGTGCATGTATCGATTTACCATATTGTACAGGAGCTGCAACGGACGGAGTTGATGAGTGGATTTCAGACTTCTCTATTGATACATATACAAACACATCAGGAAACGATGGCGGATTTGGTGATTACACTGGATCTAACATTCAATTAGATGTGAACAATACGTACCCAGTGAATATTGGGATAGGATGGGCTGGTACATTATACGATGAGTATACTAGAGTTTGGATTGATTTAGATCAAAGTGGAACATTTGATCCGAGTGAGATAGTATTTGATCAAGGAGCAGCTAGCCAAGTAACTCCAATTACTGGAAATATTACAATTCCTCCTGGAGCGACATTAGGAACAACTAGAATGCGTGTTCAAATGGCATACATTGGGTCACAAACTTTGCCTATTGATGCGTGTCAAACGTTCCAATGGGGTGAGGTAGAAGATTACTGTGTAACTTTGAACTCAGGAATCGTATGTGGATTGACCGTTGCAAGTGCTTCTAATGATCCTGCATGTGCTGGAGTTGATGACGGAGATGCTTCTGTGAATGTAACTGGTGGTTCAGGAAACTACACTTACACATGGACACCAAATGTTGGATCGACTGCATCTGTATCTAATTTAGCTGACGGAGGTTATTCAGTAGTGGTTGCAGATGTAACTGCAGGATGTGATACAACTATCAATTTCACATTGAACTACACAACAGCAATTAACGTTACGGTAAATACAACGGATGTATCATGTAATGGAGCAGGAGATGGATCAGCAGTAGCAGTTGCTTCTGGAGGAACATCTTACACCTACCAATGGATTGGTGGGCCAGCATCTGATACGTACTCTGGATTAGGTGGTGGAAGTTATACTGTTGACGTTACTGATGTTACAGGATGTACAGGTCAAGCTTCTGGTACAGTTTCAGAACCAGCAGCGGATCAAGCTAGCTTCGGATCAAACATTACATTCTTGGATGTAACGTTTAACAATACTTCTACAACAGGTACATACCTTTGGGATTTTGGAGATGGAAACACAAGTACTTCTGCAAACCCAACACATTCGTATGCTACTCCTGGAACGTACACAGTTTGTTTAACTGTTACGACAGGTTGTGGAACAACTCAAGTTTGTCATGACGTAACTGTAGATGAAGATGATTCGGCAGTAGATGAAAACTTGATGGATTACATTAGTGTATTCCCAATTCCAGCAAGTGAAGTGGTAAACTTCCAGATAACAAACGCGAAATTGGTTTCAATCGAAATCGTTGATATTATCGGTAAGGTAGTTGCACAGAAGACAGTGAATAGTGAAATGACACAATTTGAAATTGGAGCGTTTAACGACGGTACATATTTCTACAGAATTCTTGATGGATCAGGAAGTGTTGTAATCACTGATAAATTGATGATAGTGAAGTAATCTTCATTATTGATAGATTGAAAACCTTCAAGACAATTGTCTTGAAGGTTTTTTTATTTTTGTTATTCTCGGACTAAACTTAGAATCATTATGGAAATTATATCGTTTAACGTGAATGGAATTCGTGCAATTTCAAAGAAGAACTTTTTTGAAGATATGCAACGGGTGAATGCTGATGTTATTTGCTTACAGGAAACAAAGGCTACAGCAGAGCAAGTGAAAGAAACAGTCGCTGATCAGATGTCATCCTATTCGATTTTTGCCAATGATGCTGAACGAAAAGGATATTCTGGAACAGCGATTCTCTCGAAAACTGAACCGCTAAGCGTTTCTTATGACATGGGAATTGAAGAGCACGACAAAGAGGGGAGAGTGATCTGCGCAGAGTTCAATGAGTATTATGTAATTACAGTATATGTACCGAATTCCGGAAATGATTTGCGTCGTTTGGAGTACCGTCAAAGATGGGATGCAGATTTCCTAAACTATCTGAAAGGTCTAGAGGAAAACAAACCAGTGATTGTTTGTGGAGATTTCAATGTTGCTCATACCGATATTGACCTTGCAAGACCAAAGCCTAACTACAATAAGTCTGCTGGATACATGCAGGAAGAAATTAATGGAATGGATGCTTATACGTCCAGTGGATTAGTGGATTCGTTTAGAGCCAAAAGCAGAGAAGAAGTGAAGTACTCGTGGTGGAGTTATAGGGGAGGTGCTCGCGATCGAAACGTAGGGTGGAGGATTGACTACCTATTAGCATCAGAGGGATTATTAGATCGAGTAGAAGACGCATTTATTTTAAATGATGTTCATGGTTCAGATCACTGTCCAGTTGGAATAAAGATCAACTAATACAGGTACTTCTCGACTTCGCTCGAAGTACTTGATGATAATAGAACAAAAAAGCCGTATCCGTCAGTTGACGGATACGGCTTTTTTATATATCGTTTAAAGAACTACTTCTTTTTGCAACAAGGAGTAGCTGTTGATGTGCTTGTTGAGCTTCCTGAGCAAGATGAACTAGTGGTAGCCGGTGCTGATCCAGAACAAGAGCTAGAACTAGTAGTTGCTGTTGATTGTGAGCAACATGTAGCTTTTTTCTCCTCTCTCTTGTCTTTTCTTTTGCGTCTGTTCTTATTTCTCTTTTTCTTGTCGTCGTCTTTCTTGATCTCAATAGCTACATCAGTGGTAGCAGCATATGCACTCGTACCAACAGTACTTGCAATGAATGTCAACGAAAGAATAAATAATAACTTTTTCATAGCTGTAAATATTTATGCCAAGGTATAAAAATTAGACTAGCTCGCCCAACTTTGTAATCTTCGCGGTTACTTTATCACCAATTTTAACGTCAATCTTGGCGTCTAACGGCAAGATGATATCAATTCTTGAACCAAACTTGATGAATCCAAATTCTTCACCTGTTATTACATCTTGATTCGGTTGTACATAATAACAAATTCTTCGCGCAACCGCTCCAGCGATTTGTCTGAATAAAACTTCCTTTCCTGATTTGTGTTCTGTCACAAATGTAGAACGTTCATTCTCTGTGCTACTCTTCGGGTGCCACGCAACTAAGAATAATCCTGGGTGGTACTTCACATATTTGATTGATCCTGAAATGGGATTGTAATTGGCGTGTACATTCATTGGCGACATAAAAATCGAAATCTGAATGCGCTTGTCCTTGAAATATTCGGTTTCTTCAATTTCTTCGATAACTACAACTTTACCATCTGCAGGACACATAATGTCGTTTTCTGAAAATGTACAAGTTCTCTTTGGAACACGGAAGAACTGAACAACCAAATAAGCCATTACAATTGCTCCTAAAGTCAACAATAGGAATAACCATAACCAGCCAAGCCACACGTAGAGAAAATAATTACCCAGTTGGATCACTGAGAGGATAAGGAACGAAATCAAGATGATTAAATAGCCTTCCCGATGAATAGTCATGAATTAATTTTTTTCAAAAGTACATATAAATGAACGTCCACGCGATGAAAAATGGCGCGGTAAATAAAGTCGCGTCGAAGCGATCTAGAATGCCCCCATGTCCAGGTAGAATATTACCAGAATCTTTCACACCCATATTGCGCTTGAAAAGCGATTCTAAAAGATCTCCAACAGCTGCGCATGGTGCAATGATTATCGCTGAAATAACCCAAAAAGTAATGTGTTGATCATCGAATATAAGTCCAATTGCGAATCCTGCAGCAATAGTGAAGATAACTCCTCCAATTGTTCCTTCCCACGTTTTGTTCGGTGAAATTCGTTCTATCAATTTCGTTTTACCAAAGAAACGACCAGACAAATAAGCAAAGGTATCGTTCATCCAAATTAAGATAAACATCCCAGCAAGTAAAGGAAATGAATTGTGTTGATGAAGGCTGGTTTGGTTTTCGAGGTTAAATAATGCCATGAGTACGAAGGGAACAGTAACATAGACAATCCCTAATACTGTGACACCAACGTTGATTAAAGGGTTTTCTTTCTTTCTCCATATTTCTGCAAGGACTCCCAAGAAAACCAAAGGGACCACCGTTAGGTAGAAAATGTTGCTGAGATAACCGTAAGCTATGAAAGTTGAAAGTCCAAATATTAGAAGTCCCAATACAAGCCCGATTTCATAGCTTGGATGAATTGAATCGCTTTTCTTGAACAACTTAAAGAACTCGATTAAGCCAAGCACCATAAATGCACCAAAAACGGTCGTTGCTGCCTCATCCTTCCAGAATAATGGAAAGAGTACTACAGTAATAAAAACTGCTCCAGTAAGAGATCGTAATAGTACGTTATTCATTTTCTTCCTTGATTATTTCAAGTGCTTGTTCTTCAAATTCCTTTGGAACGTTTAAATAAATATGTCCAAATGCATTATACGAAGAATCCCGTTGATCAAATAATGCAACGGGAATCTCCTTACTTTCTAATTTTAATTTCTGAATACGAATTGTGTATTCATCAGCAGACTGATATACGGTTACCCAATTAGGTTCATTTATCAGTTTCGTCCTCAGTTGAGTCAGTTTCTCCTGAAGTTTCGTCATCCATCCCATGCTCAGTATCTTCCTTTTTTTCTGTGAAAACGTTGTCATTCTCACTTGTTAGTGGTTTAGTTTCAAAGGGTGCAACTGTTTCTGCAGCTTTAACACTTGGAATTCCTTGTTCCACCAATTCTTCGTCAGATATTTTCTTCGCGTTATCTGAAGATTTTGCTTCAGCCGCAATCGTTTCTTCCTGAGTGTCCCACTGACGTTCACCAAATATAGCAACTAAATCTTCTTTGAAAATTACTTCTTTCTCCAAAAGTTTATCCGCCAACTGACCAAGTTTGTCTTGGTTCTCACGCAATATGCCTAACGCTCGTTGATATTGAGCTTCAATCATCTTGCTCACTTCTTCATCGATAATTCTAGCAGTATCGTCAGAGTATGGTTTTGTGAATCCAGCTCCTTGAGGATCGTAATAAGAGATGTTACCAATTTTCTCATTCAATCCGTAGATAGAGACCATCGCATACGCCTGCTTAGTTATTTTTTCCAAGTCACCGAGTGCTCCAGTACTGATTTTCCCAAATGTGATTTGCTCAGCAGCTCTACCACCCAATGCACTACACATGTCGTCCAAAATTTGCTCTGTCGTAGTAATACTTCTTTCTTCTGGCAAGTACCATGCAGCACCAAGAGATCTTCCTCTAGGAACGATTGTTACTTTCACCAAAGGATTCGCATATTGTAACATCCAAGAAATCGTCGCGTGACCAGCTTCGTGAAAAGCGATTGAACGTTTCTCTTCCTGCGTGATAATCTTATTTTTCTTCTCGAGTCCACCAATAATACGATCTACCGCATCTAAGAAATCTTGCTTTTCTACAAATTTCTTATCGTGTCGGGCTGCGATTAATGCCGCTTCGTTACATAGATTTGCGATGTCTGCACCCGAGAATCCAGGAGTTTGTCGCGCCAAGAATTCAACATCAAGGCCTTCCTTAAGCTTCAATGGCTTCAAATGGACTTTAAAGATTGCTCTACGCTCATTCAAGTCTGGCATATCAACAAAAATTTGACGGTCGAAACGCCCTGCTCTTGTCAATGCGTTATCCAGTACATCCGCTCTGTTCGTGGCAGCAAGAATAATTACACCAGAATTCGTTCCGAATCCATCCATTTCAGTTAATAGCTGATTCAAGGTGTTTTCGCGTTCGTCGTTCGATCCTCCCATGCTATTGTTTTTGCCTCTGGCACGCCCAATAGCATCAATCTCATCAATAAAAATGATAGATGGTGCTTTCTCTTTCGCTTGCTTGAATAAATCACGTACACGTGAAGCTCCAACTCCTACAAACATTTCAACAAAGTCAGACCCTGAAAGTGAGAAGAATGGCACTTGTGCCTCTCCTGCCACTGCTTTTGCCAGCAATGTCTTACCAGTTCCTGGAGGGCCTACGAGCAATGCGCCTTTCGGGATTTTTGCTCCTAATTCAGTATATTTTTTTGGTGTCTTAAGGAAGTCAACAATTTCTCTAATCTCTTCCTTTGCACCTTCAAGTCCTGCAACATCATCAAAGTTTACATCAGTCGTCTTACCTTTCTCGTAAACTTTGGCTTTTGATTTTCCAATGTTGAAAATCTGGCTACCGCCACCACCGCCACCACCACCGCCAGTCATTCGTCGCATTACGAACATCCAGATTGCGATAAGGATTGCTATTGGTAACAAGAAGCTAAGGATTCCTCCTAGGTAATCGGGTTCGTTTTTTGCGGGAACGCTCAACGCATTTTTTTCCGCCAATTTCAATGCTGCATTCATTTCATCCACCTTACGGGAGAATGCTCCAGCATCGCGGACATCTACTGAGAATTTTGCTTTATCACCCATTCTTCCACCATTCTCCAGCATTTCTCTCATGCTTTCATATTGGTGTATATCAGAATTCTTAATAAACTCCGTGCCTTCTTCGTTTAGATAGAAATCTACCCGTGTTTTGTTAACAAGAGAAGCTTCGTCTACATATCCTTCTTGGGCAATTTCAAAGAAAATATCTTCATCTTGTAGTGTTACACTTGTAGATGATGACATAAATAATTGAAATCCAATGATTGCTATACCGATTGCGGCATAGATCCAGTAGATCGAAAATGGACTTTTCTTTTTGTCGTTCTTTTCAGCCATTCTTTTTTTTAATATTAATTCAAGTTTGGAATATCCGTCCTTTTGGCATCTGCCCAAAGGTCTTCGAGTTCAAAAAACTCGCGGGTATCTTTGTAAAATACGTGTGCTACAACACTCACGTAATCCATTAAGATCCACTCGCTGTTACTTTTTCCTTCAATGTTCCAAGGTTTTTCGGAGAGAGTTTTTCTAGTTAATCTTGCTACAGATGAACTGATACCATCAACCTGTGTTGAAGATTCTCCACTGCAAATCACAAAAAAATCACATACTGCACTTCCTATTTCGCGTAAATCAAGAACTACAATGTCTTGCGCTTTATTCTCTTGCATTCCTTCCACAATTACATCGCATAAAGCTTGCGAATCATTGTCATTAAAATTGTTGCTCATTAAGTGTTTTTTGTGCCGTACAAATCTAACCTTATAATTTAAATAAAACCGTACTTTTAGTCTCACAAATTGTTAAAAACAACGCATGACCATCGGTCGTAAAATCATCCATTTGGAGGTCGTGGATTCGACGAACAATTATACTGCCAATCTGTTAAAAGAGGGGCAATTGGAACACGGCACGGTAATTTTGGCAGACAATCAATTTGCTGGCAGAGGGCAAAGAAGTGCTGAATGGGTAGTAAACCCTGGTGAGAACCTAACATTCTCGGTGTTTTTGGATAACGTCAATCTGTCAGTGGATCGGCAGTTTGTCTTGACTCAAATTGTTTCAATCAGTTTGACTCGATTACTGTCAAATTTTGGTATCGAAGCAAAAGTGAAATGGCCCAACGATATCTATTGCGGAACGAAGAAAATTGCCGGTGTATTGATCGAAAATCAACTGCAAGGAATGTTTGTGAAAAGTACAATAATTGGAATCGGCTTAAATATAAATCAAGAGCAGTTTGATGGTTTTTCTGCAACCAGCACAAAAATGGAATCGGGTGTTCAGCGATTTCCTAAAGAGGTCGTGTTTGGATTTGTTGACGTGTTTAACGCTTGTTGGAGTGAATTCTTTGGACGAGAATCACATTTGAATGAAATATATCATCAATCATTGTTTCAACGGAATGTTTTAGCGGAGTATGAAGATGCTAATGGGCAATTCGAAGCAGAAATACTTCGCGTTCAAGATGACGGAAGACTTGTTCTTATGCGTAATGATGAAGAACAGGCTTATTCCCTAAAGGAGCTTAAATTTATTTTGTAAAGTGCTCGTGAAGCTTTTGAGTCATGTAATTGAACAGATTTGAAAGTGGTTTCTCAACCATCATTTTCAAAAATGGACTTACCTGACCGTCAAAATTAATGTATCCTTCAGTTCCGCCTTCAACGTCAGTTAAGAAAATTGTCAATCGAAATGGGAATGGAGAAAACTTCCCAGACTTTAGAAACAACTTGTCAGTTCCTTCTTGTCCATCTTGGATCAAAGAAATTGTAATTCCGCCTTGCACTTTAAATGAGCATTCTTCCACAGATGATTTGAACTCATTGATTTTATCTTGAGGTAGAAGGTGCAACAGGTTGTTTGCATCCTTCAAAAATTCAGAGATTTCCTCTTTTGATGCTGTAACGATTACTTTTGAACTATCGATTTTCATTTCTTCCACTCTTTAGGATTCGTTCTCCATTGTTGAAGCGAAGTCAAATCATCATTAGATATCAAATTGCTGTCTAATGCTTTTGTAAGCATTGTTTCATAATCGGTAAGTGTTACATACGGACATTCAGCCTCAACAAAGTTATTATGAGCGAGATCAAATCCGTAAGTAAATATGGCTACCAAACCTCGAACATCAAGATTAGCTTGTCTTAAAGCATCAACTGCCTTTAGGCTACTTCCACCAGTAGAAATTAAATCTTCAATAACTACGACTTTCTGTCCAGCCTCAAAATGACCTTCGATTTGGTTTCCCATACCGTGTTCTTTCGGGGTACTTCTTACATATATAAACGGAACACCAAGTTCTTGAGCGACCAAGGCTCCTTGTGCAATTCCACCAGTTGCAACTCCAGCAATTACATCCGGTTTCCCATAGTGCTCAACTACACTTTCAGCGTATGCTTGACGAATGAATGTTCGTACTTGCGGATATGAGAGTGTAACTCTATTGTCACAGTATATAGGAGATTTAATTCCAGATGCCCAAGTAAATGGATCGTTAGGTTTTAACTTGATGGCTTTTACTTGAAGCAGAAATTCTGCTACTTTTAAGGCCTTGTCTTCATTCAAAATCATGGCTGCAAATGTACAAAGTATTTATAGATCACAAACCAATAATTTTCGCGACTCATGAGGAGTTATCCACAAATTTTGAACGGATAAAACTGTCTGAATTTGATGCTTTCTTTACTGAAATCACTCTACTTCTAGACAAGGTAGATACAGATCATCCACTGCAAATAGAAATGTCAGTAATATCCGAATTTAACGAGTTATTTTCGGGGCATGAACTCATTGAAGCCGCTGGAGGCATTGTTGTTAGTAATAATGGTTACTTGACGATTGAGCGAAATGGTCTTTGGGATTTGCCGAAAGGAAAGATGGAGGAGGGAGAAAATACGGAGATTTGTGCAGTGAGGGAGATCGAAGAAGAATGTGGGATTCAAGGGCCGAAAATTAAATCACATTTAGTGGATACTTTTCACACGTATGAGTACAAAGGTAGACCTGTATTAAAGAAAACGTATTGGTACTTGATGACCTATAACGGCAATGAGAAATTAGTTCCTCAAACTGAAGAAGGAATCACAAAAGTGGAGTGGATGTCTTACACTGATTTAATGGCAATTCGTGGTAAAACGTATGGCTCCATCAACGAAGTGCTGGATGTTTTTAAATCAGTATCAAAAGAGGATTAATCTTTGTGCAAAACTGTTGCACTTGCTTGTGCCGTTGGCATAATCACAATGTCATTAATGTTGACATGCGCTGGACGACTCGCTACAAAAAGCGCTGTTTCGGCAATATCATTTGCAGCCAGAGGAGAAAACCCATCATAGACTGATTTTGCGGTTCCTTTATCTCCTTTGAAGCGAACAATTGAAAACTCGGTGTCCGCAGCCCCAGGAGCAATATTTGTCACTTTTATCCCGTAATCAACTAAGTCGATGCGCATTGCTTGGGATAAAGCGTCAACCGCATGTTTAGAAGCGCAGTATACGTTTCCTCCAGGGTAAACTTCCTTTCCAGCAATACTGCCTATGTTGATGATTTGTCCTCGTTTCTTTGATTTGAAAAAAGGTATAATTTCTTTTGAGACGTACAACAGCCCCTTCACATTGGTATCAATCATTCTTTCCCAATCGTCAACGATTCCTGTGTCAATTGGACCTCTTCCTACGGCAAGGCCAGCATTGTTAATGAGCAGTTCTAAGTTATCCGTGACATCAGAAGAGAGAGATGTGATCGCCTCGATAACTGAGTTATGATCCCTTACATCGAAACACAATGTGAGAACTTTTATAGCGTATTCACTTTCGAGTTTACCTTTTAAGTTCTGTAAACGCTCATTACGCCGACCGGTTAAAATTAAATTCCAATTTTCTTTGGCAAAAACGTGGGCACAAGCTTCTCCAAAACCTGCCGTAGCACCTGTGATGAAAGCATATTTATTCATGAGTGGTCTTTTTTCGTTGAACAAGAATCAATGCAATTAATAATATTCCAATAAAGGTTGGAGTTCTGTAGCGTACGATGGCACCTAGTACGGGTGTTACCCAGCCAATAATAAGCGATAGTGATATAACAAATAGTACAATGGAAGTGATCAGCGCCTTGTCTTTTGATTTTAAAGTTCGTCGTTTTGCGATGGCAAAAATGAGGAATCCGTACAGTAGAAGGATCTCTATCATGGCGGGATATTTCAACCAACTTCCTGGATCCATCGGAAATGGTCTAAATAAACTGTTCAAAAGCGCTTCAGGGATATTAAAAATCAACTGAGAGAATGAATGATTGATCATTGTAATGTCTATATATCCATCACTTTTATCGTTTCTGAAATAAAGCTGCCATTTTTTCTCTGGAGGACTCAAGGTCACGGGCGTGGCATCATCGATGGAGCCGAATTGAATCTCTTGGGCCTCAATCACATGATCAATAGTTACCGAATCTCCTTCAATAATTAATTCTGAAATTTGATCGGGTTCAAAGAAATAAAAGCAGTCGTCTGTTAAAACATGCAATCCACCTTTTCCAACATTTTTAAAGTCATACTGCTTGAGCGTTAAGGTATGCACCAGCTTGTCACGCTGTGTCGGGAAAAGGAAAATGCTTGAGATCCCGATCAACATAATTATGGATAGCCCTAGTGCAATTTTGTACTTCGGTAGAATAGAATAAAGTCCATAGAACACGATCCCTGGAATCATACTAATAAATACATACGGTTTAAACCCTATCATGAGTAATCCGCCTAAAATGATGAACAACCACTTATTGCTGCTTCCTTTTTGCTTCAAAATCCCACGGACAAACAATCCGATTCCAAGAATGAGTAAGGGCTCTTTTAATATTCCAGAGGACCAGAATAATACGCTGGGGAATATGAGAAGGATTGCAAATAGTGCTGATGAGGACATCGTAGTTCGTTTCTTGATTCCTAAGTAGAGTTGTTTAATTCCAATAAGTGAGAAAAAGCACATGACTAGAACATGAATGGCGGCTTCTTTGAAACTAATAAAATGGAGAACGCTGTGAAAACGCATTATGTTCCGGTTGTCACTGATGATAGCTTGTGCTCCGGAATCCCAATGATCGGTATCCATGAGGTATTTTCCAACCAATTCGGTTTGATCACCAATTCCAGTCAAAAGTTTAAAATAATCTATTGGAGATTGATAAAACACTTCGTTGAGTATTGCACTTTCCTCCATGAAGGCTCCAGCATCAGCACTAAGACTACCGTTTCCATATACACTCGTATAGATGTATAAGAAGTAGAAACCAACACCGACCTTGATTACATATGCGATTGGCATAAACCAATCGTTGAGGGCGTCAATCTTTAATTTATTCCAATAGCGAAAGGCTATGAAAAAAAGAAGAAACAATATGCAGGTGTAAATGATCAATAAAAAATCTTTTGCGTAAAAATAATTATTTAATTAGGGTATTTCAATGCCAAATTGTCCAAATTCTAAGACACTTTGGCAGACTATCTTTCCGATGTACGTTAATCTCTTCAATGGCATAAAGATTGTCCAAACGACTTCCAAAAAAAACAAAGATGAGAACAGGTCAAATTAATGTACAAACGGAGAATATTTTCCCAATCATTAAGAAATTCTTGTATTCAGATCACGAGATATTTTTGCGAGAATTGGTTTCGAATGCAGTAGATGCATCTCAGAAATTAAAGTTTCTGTCATCGAATGGTGAATACAAAGGAGAATTAGGTGATTTAAAAGTAGAAGTGCTTTTGGATCCGAAAGAAAAGACGTTGACAATCCGCGACCGTGGAATTGGAATGTCAGAAGTAGAGATTGATAAATACATCAATCAAATTGCTTTTTCTGGGGCTGAAGAATTTGTACAACAGTACAAAGGGAAGGAAGGCGCTGAGCAGATCATTGGGCATTTTGGATTGGGATTTTATTCTGCATTCATGGTTGCCGAGAAAGTTCAGGTCCGAACGAAGTCTAGAAATGAAGATGAAAAGGCAATTCAATGGGAAAGCAATGGATCACCCGAATTTACGATTACTGACATTGAAAAAGAAGAGCGCGGAACTGATATCGTTCTGTTTATTTCTGAAGAATCCAATGAGTTTTTAGAAAAAGCACGTATTCAAGGGATCTTAGAGAAGTACTGTAAGTTCTTGCCAGTACCTGTATTGTTTGGAGACAAAACTGAATACATTGATGATCCAGCTGGTGAACGCGATGAAGACGATAAAGTGAAACGTGTTGCTGTTGAAGTTCCTAATCAGGTGAACAATGTTTCTCCTGCATGGACTAAAACTCCAGCAGATTTATCAGAAGAAGAGTACAATTCATTTTACCGAGAATTGTATCCAACTACAATGGAATCTCCGTTGTTCAATATTCATTTAAATGTTGACTATCCATTCAACTTAACTGGAATTCTATATTTCCCGAAAATTGCGGAGAATGTAGAAGTACAACGAAATAAGATCAATTTGTACTCAAATCAAGTATTCATTACGGATAATGTTGAGGAGATTGTTCCAGAATTCTTGACATTATTGCACGGAGTAATTGATTCGCCAGATATTCCATTAAATGTTTCAAGATCTTACCTGCAGAGTGATGGAAACGTGAAGAAAATCTCTTCACACATCACCAAAAAGGTGGCGGACAAGCTGGCAAGTATGTTCAAAAACGATCGTGAAGATTTTGTTTCTAAGTGGGAAGATCTTAAGATTTTCGTACAGTACGGAACACTTTCCGACGAGAAATTTGCTGAGAAAGCGAAGGCCTTTACTTTAGTGAAGAACACAGATGGCGAATATTCAACGATTGAAGAATACAAAGAGAAAGTAGCGGCGCTACAGACTGATAAGAACGAGAAAGTAGTAATGCTTTACACGAACAATCCAGAAGAACAATTCGGATTTGTGCAAAAAGCTAAAGACCGGGGTTATCAAGTATTGCACGTTGATGGACCGTTGGCTTCTCACTGGGTAGCGAAAACGGAAAATGATTTTGAAAATGTAGTATTTGCTCGAGTTGACTCTGACACCTTGGACAAACTCATTCAGAAAGATGAAGAAATCCCTTCGAAACTAAGTAAGGAAGATGAGGAAGCATTAAAGCCTCTGTTTGAGAACGTAGTAGATAAACAAAAATTTACGGTTCAGTTTGAAAGTATGAGTTCGGATGAAGCTCCAATAATCATCACACAGCCTGAGTTCATCCGTAGAATGATGGAACAGCAAAAGATGGGCGGCGGTGGCTTCATGGGAGCCTTTCCAGAAATGCACAATGTTGTTGTAAATGCTAATCACGAAAAGATTGCAGATATTTTAGCAACGAAAACTGCTAAATCGAAAGAACGAAAAGTAAAGCAATTGACTGATATTGCACTTCTTTCTCAAGGTATGTTGAAGGGAGAAGAACTGAACAAGTTCATTGAACGAAGTATTGAATTAATTTAAATAAAAAAGCCCAGACATACATTGTCTGGGCTTTTTAACTAAGAATAAGAAGTTGTTATATAGATTGGTAGGTGCGTTTGCAGGATATACTCTTTTTGGAGGAAGCTTTATTGGCGGAGCATTAGGTTTCCTTGTTGGATATTATATCGACAATTACCAGCGTGTTATGGCTTATGCACGTACGCAGGCAGGTAAGCAAGGAAAAGCATTTTCTCCGGAAGATGCTTTCAAATATTATAAGCAGCGCTCATCAAGTAATGATTTGCCAACGATGCTGATGGCATTGTCTGCTGCTGTAATGAAGGCGGACGGTAAAGTGCTCAAGTCAGAACTGAACTTCGTGAAGACATTTTTAGGCCGACAATTTGGACCGCAATATTCTGCACAACACCTTCAGGTACTGAAGCGCTTTTTAAATTCAAACGACATTCCTTTACAGCGTATTTGTCAGGACATCCAAATGCGGGTGCAACCGGCAATGAGAACACAATTGCTGCATTATTTGTTCGGTATTGCTCAAGCTGATGGAAATGTTTCTCAATCAGAGATCATTGTAATCAAACGCATAGCAGGCATGATGGGAGTTTCTCAAGCTGATTATGAAAGTGTGAAGAATATGTTCTACCGCAACGTGGATTCAGACTATAAAATATTGGGAATTGATGCAAATGCTTCAGACGAAGAAGTGAAAAAAGCCTACCGTAAAATGGCGATTAAATTTCATCCAGATAAGGTTGCTCAAATGGGTGAGGAATACCAGAAAGGAGCTAAAGAAAAATTCCAGAAAATTCAGGATTCTTACGATGGGATTAAGAAGCGTAGAGGGATTAAGTGATCATTACTGAAAAGTCCCAATAGCGAAAATCGTAGGTTTCTTTGCCAAATCATAGGCCTTTTCTCGCCAATCAACTACAGACATTGTCCAAATGGATTCATTCGGAAGTGTAATGTTACTAGCGATACAGACCATCGTTGTATCTGCTAAATTGTTGAGTAAATCATCCAATACATTCATATTTCGAAATGGAGTGTCCATAAAAAGGTGTGTACATCCAGTTCTGCGCGTATCGGCTTCATAATATTTCATGCTTTTGATTCTATCCTTACGCTCTTTTGGAAGATATCCATGAAACGAGAATTTTTGCCCTGAAAAACCACTTCCCATCAATGCTAATAAAATGGATGAAGGCCCAACGAAAGGATGCACGCGAATTCCTTTTTCGTGTGCCAAAGCAACAATTGCCGCTCCTGGGTCAGCAACTCCTGGGCATCCAGCATCAGAAAGAACTCCAGTGTCATGTCCGTTCTTAACAGGTCCTAAAAAACGACCTAATTCAGAAGCATCTGTTTTCTTATTGAGAATGAAAAATTCACTATCGTCAATCGGAAAAGAACGATCGACTTTTCGTAGAAAACGTCTAGCCGCTTTAATGTCTTCAACAATGAAGTGACGCAGTTTTATCACTTCCGATTTTACATCTTCAGGGATTATGTCGCTTGTTGTTTCTCCTCCCAAAGTTGAAGGTACAAGATATATTGTTCCGTTTGCCATCAGTTTTTCAATTTTTCAAGAATAATATCGGTTGCTTGATCAAGCATGGTAAATACATCAACGAACCCTTGTTCGCCTCCATAGTATGGGTCTGGAACATTTAAATCTTCTCCAGGATGCAATTCATTCAAGATCAATTTTACTTTTTGTTTGTCATCGCTGTTTCTTGCTAAGCGAATCATATTGTCATAGTTACTCGTATCCATGGCATAAATCAAATCAAATTCGTCATAATCCGAAACAACGAATTGTCGTGCACTTAGTGAATCAATTGGATAACCGAATTGTCGTGCTGTTTCACGCATTCTTTGATCTGGCGCTTCTCCAATGTGAAAATTGGATGTGCCTGCCGAATCTACTTCTACAGCCAAACGGTTGTCTGCGACCTTCTTACGGAGTAATCCATCGGCCATAGGAGACCTGCAGATATTTCCCAGACAAACCATGAGTACTTTCATTGGACAAAAATAACATTCGTCAATCATCATCTTGTATTCATTTCCAAACATTCGACGAATATTCATTGGAAGAGGGTAAATCCTTGAATTTTGAGGGGGATATGTTCATTTATGCATACATAATTTAAAAAATGATCCAACTAATTGAGATCTGGTGCGTTATATATATAGACACCAATCATTTTGACATATGAGACAACTAAAAATAACAAAACAGGTAACAAATCGAGAGACAGCTTCACTTGATAAGTACTTGCAGGAAATAGGTCGTGTTGAATTGATAACCGCAGATGAGGAGGTGGAATTAGCAAAGAAAATTCAGGCAGGAGATAAAGCGGCACTTGAGCGGTTAACAAAAGCAAATTTGCGTTTCGTTGTATCGGTTGCTAAACAATACCAAAATCAAGGGTTGTCGTTACCAGACTTAATAAATGAAGGTAACGTTGGATTAATAAAAGCAGCAAAGCGATTTGATGAAAAGAGAGGATTTAAATTTATTTCCTACGCCGTTTGGTGGATTCGTCAATCGATATTACAGGCATTAGCAGAGCAAGCAAGAATTGTTCGCTTGCCATTGAATAAAATTGGAACGATTAACAAAATAAATCGAGCATTCTCAGCATTAGAGCAGCGTCTTGAAAGACCGCCTTCAGCTGAAGAAATGGCAGATCATTTGGATTGTTCAGTGAGTGAAGTGAGACAGTCAGTTCAAAACAACGGAAGACATGTTTCTATGGATGCACCACTTGTAGACGGGGATGAATCGTCGTCTAGCATGTATGATGTGTTGCCGAATGACACCTTACCTGGACCGGAGAAATCATTAATGGTAGAATCGCTGCGCAAAGAAATTGAGCGATCATTGTCTACACTGACATTACGCGAAGGTGATGTGGTTCGATTGTATTTTGGACTGAGTGGAGTACAACCAATGACATTAGAAGAAATCGGCGAACGATTCGATTTAACAAGAGAAAGAGTTCGCCAAATAAAAGAAAAAGCAATTCGCAGGTTAAAGCACACCTCCCGAAGCCGGATGTTACAATCATACCTTGGTTAAGCGGGATCGACGTCTATAATTGAACGAATTGATTTGTTAATAGGAACGCTATAAAATTCATCCATTATGTGGTGAATGCGTTCCTTTACTTTTTTATCGCCAGCATCTTTCTCGATTTTCAAAGTGATTTTCTTTAAGAACAAGTTGTGAATTCGCTTTACAACTGGGAACTCAGGACCCAATACGCGCTCCTTAAAGGATGTTCGCAGCATTGTGCCTAAATCGCTTGCGGCCTTATTAAGCACGTTTTCATCTTTGTGCTTTAAAGTAATCTCAATGATTTTAAAATACGGAGGATAGAAGAAATTTGATCGTTCAATTATTTCACTTTCGTAGAACCCTACATAATCATGGCCAATGACTTTCTGAATTACCCAGTGATCAGGGTCTCCAGTTTGAACAATTACTGTCCCTCTTTTTTCTCTACGACCTGATCTTCCAGCAACCTGTGTCATCAGCTGAAAAGAACGTTCAAAAGCTCTAAAGTTTGCTCTGTTAAGCAACATGTCGGCGTCGAGAATTCCAACGAGATTTACATTGTCGAAATCAAGTCCTTTGGTCACCATTTGTGTACCAATAAGAATGTCAATTTTCCCGTTGTCGAAATCATTCAGAATATTCGCATAAGCATTCTTTGAGCGTGTTGTGTCCAAGTCCAATCTCTTGACAACTTTCTCTGGAAATATTACGCTCAGTTCATCCTCGATCTTCTCGGTACCAAAGCCAAGCATTTTTAAGCGATTACTGCCGCATGCGGCACATGTTCCAATTGGTTTGGTGTTGTAGCTACAGTAGTGGCATTTTAAGCTGTTTGTGTGCTTATGATAGGTAAGTGATACATCACAGTTCTTACATTTTGGCGTCCAATTGCAAATTTCACACATCCATAACGGAGTGTAACCTCTACGGTTCTGAAATAAAATAACCTGCTCATTGATGTTCAATGCTTCGCGAACATGGTCCATTAAGTATGAGCTAAAATGCGACTGCATACTTTTCTGTTTGTGTTCTTTCCGAAGATCCGCACATAAAATTTCAGGAAGTTGTACTTTCCCAAAGCGATCTTCCAAGGTTACCAAACGGTATTTGTCCAATTTTGCATTGTGATAGCTTTCAATGGATGGTGTAGCAGATCCCAGAACTACTTTAGCCTTATGAAGATGACTTAAAACAATAGAACAATCGCGGGCGTTATAACGTGGCGAAGGGTCGTATTGCTTGAAACTGGATTCATGTTCTTCATCCACGATGATCAACCCTAAATCTCTAAATGGAAGAAAAATAGATGATCTGGCTCCCAAAACTATTCTATATTTATTAGGATCATTGTTCAGTACATGGTTCCAAATTTCAACTCGTTCATTCTGATTAAAACGGGAATGATAAACACCGATTTGATCTCCAAAATAAGCCGATAAACGCTGAATCAATTGGGTCGTTAAAGCGATCTCTGGTAGTAAGAACAACACCTGTTTTCCAAGGTCTAAATGCTCTTGAATTAGTTGAACATATATTTCTGTCTTTCCAGATCCCGTTACACCGTGAAGTAGAGCAACTTTGTCTTCTTCGAAAGCCACATGAACTTCGTCCAAGGCTTGCATCTGTGAAGGGGAGAGCGCTTTGAAAGGTTCTCCTTCATTTCCATCTTCAGATAATCTTGATATTTCAAGCTTTTCTTGGACAATGATGCCTTGTTTTTCAAGTGTATTCAATGATGAAAGAGATACGCCATCATCAATCAACCATTTACGTTGAATCGGTGTATTTGATCCATCTTCATTGTTGCTTTTTTGCAAAAGGGTCATTAAGGCCGTAAGCTGTTTTTCTTTGCTCTTGACTTGCTCAATGGATTGGATAAAATTGGACAAAAGACTTTCTTCTTCATAATTCCTCGCGAGACGGACGAAGGTAGCTGTCTTGGCTGTAAATTTATCGTTGAGTTCTTCCTGTGAAAGAATGACTTTTTTATCGATGAGCGCTTTGACGATCGGCTGGACAGTTTTGATTCCAAGCAATTCAGAGATTTCCTTTAAATCAAGAGTGTCCCTTACTTCTAGTGCCATTACAACGTCCTTTTCTCGTTCTGTCAAGAACTTGTATTCTAGATTGAAATCTGGGTGGAAAACGACCTTTGTTTCACTTGCTAATTTAAAATTAGCAGGAAGTGCTGCATTCATCACGTCACCTATTGGCGCCATGTAATAATTGGAGATCCACTTCCAGAAAGAATATTGATGATCTGTAATGATGGGTTGATCATCTAATAAATGCTCTACAAATTTAGCTTGATAATCTTGAGGAATGTTCTCATGAATGGAAGTAATAATGCCTGTTATGAGCTTTGAACGTCCAAACGGAACAACGACCCTTGAGCCTCGAAAAACAAGTTCATTTAATTCAAACGGCACCCGATACGTGAATTCTTTTCGTATTGGAACAGGGAGAATTACATCAACAAAAAGTGTTTTCCTTTCAGCCATTTGCTAAAGGTACTAACAATCGTTATTTATTTCGATAAAGATTCCCGATCAAGGGCAAGACCAAGACTCTTCGTTACCAACAATGTTGTCTAACGGGTGATCACTGCAGAAGTAGAAAGACACACCAGAAGTACACAAATGCTCAGTGGATTTCTTATTGATACAACGAATGCTGTTGTTTGGAATCGGTGAGTCATCAATAAACGGCTTATAAATCGTAATTGTCTGACGTGATGAGAACAATCCATACACTTTATGATCATTTGTTGCTTCCAAATTCGTAAACGTAGGCTTGTTTTGAGCTAACGAAGATGCTGGAGTGCTGATTTGAATATATCTCTCGAGATCTTCAGAAGCACCAGTAATAATCGTTGTCATAGAGTTCATTGTACGTTTATCAATGTTTGGATCATCAGAACAGTGACTTTCGATCAACTCGTAAAAAATAGCTCCTTGAGCTTGATACGTTTTCGTAGAATTGGGTTCAACTTCTGTTTCTCCTAACAACCAGTCGAATTCTACCACAGTTGGTGTAGTTCCAATCCACTCGGTAAATGAAACATGTACCGTTGTATTGATTTTATGAGCGTTTCCAGTTGTACTAATTACAACTGAAGTTGGGATGTATTCACCTTGATTACCAATGAATCGGTAAGGTTGAGAAGAGTTAAGGATATTTTGATTACTCATTCCATGTACCATCTCTGTAGTACTTGTTACTTGGAATTCACCCTCGTTTATGTCTAAATCAAGTGTATAGTACAAATCGTCACCAGTGCTAAAAGGATCATATTGCAAGGGCTGATCTAGGCCGTTGTCATCAACATTTGTGAAGTAATACAGTTTTTGTTCAGGTGCATAAAACACTCCGTTTGGATCTTTATTATCAACTAAAGTGTCACGTAAAGTAAATACACGACCAGTTGGATTAATTGGCTCACCTTGAGAATTAACATTCTCGTATTCAGTAACTGTTCCGGTAACACTATTAAAATAGTTAGAATCTGGAATTTGAGCGAATTCTAAGGCGTTTCCAGGTCCAATAAATGCACGAGTAATTTTAATCCAGTGAATTGAATCGGCTTGGTCCAACAAAGCATAAACAATTGCTGTTTCTTCGAAGTCACCCGAAAGTTCTATGTCTTCATTACAAGCCTGAAAGGAGAGGGCTAATGTAAGAACGGCTATAAAGCCTAGAAGTAATTTTTTCATTTTCTATAGTATTTCGTCAGAGGCAAAATCCTAAGACGATCAAGTTTTCAAAAATACGAATTATTGTGCTAGCTTTTGCACCCATTAAATCAAGCAAAGAATCAGTTTACTCAATGAGTTTAATCTTTCACTTTGTTCATCCCCATTGCACGTAAAATCCAATTCGGTAAATGCTTGCCGGGTTCTCTTTTCTGCAAGTGAATATACCACCCAAACTTCTTCATGATTGGCACTTTGTGTGTCTCAACAAACTCAATCCAAGTTCCATCAGGATCTTCGATGTATGAAAATCTTCCACCAGCTTCTCCCATATCGAAAGTACTTGAACTATCAACAGTGAACGGGAACCCCTTTTCGTCACATTCTTTTTTCAAGTCGTCCATTCCTTGTATGTCGAAGCAAAGATGGATGAATCCCCAATCTCCCCAGAATCTGTTTTCAAATATGTTTCGGCAATCCGTTCTTTCAAGTGACTGTACCAATTCTATTTTTGTTGGGCCAAATAATTTAGCAAATGGCCCTTTTCTCAACTCCTTGTGCTGAAGTAATACACGACGAACTTTTTTATCACCATGAGGTAATCCTTTTAAGTCGTCAAACACTCCTGTTTCATCGTATTCAATAGTTTCATACTCGAGAATATCTTGGTACAATTTTAAAGATTTGTCAATGTCGCTAACACCAATAATAGTTCCTGCTACAGCCCCACAATGTGAAGGGTGCTTGGTATCTTTGAACCATCCTGCTCCTTTAACAATATTGAAGATATTTCCATTCGGATCTTCTACGAAAAACGTCAATTCTCCATTTGGGGCAGTGGAAAGGTCTCCCACAATTTTTGCTCCTTTGGATTTCATGTAGTCATATGACTTCTGAACATCCTTCGATTTTATTTTACAAGAATACAATCCGTAATCTCCAAGTTGAATTGGGAATTCAGATTTTTCTGTATTTCGCGAAGTGTATTGCCAGATTTCGAATCCACCACCACCTTCCATGCTCACAGCAAGAGAAGCGGTACGACTTTGAACCTTGTCACCAGTGTATTTGGTCATCAATGGAGCTTCGGCAGCATCTTCAAAAACGCGGATGTCAATCCCAAAAAATTCACGGTACCATTTCCAGATTTCTTGTACGTCTGGAACGCCTATTCCCATTTGTTGTATTCCGCAAATAATTTTACTCATGCTCAAATTCTTAGTTGATGTATTCCCGATTTCTTGTGCGCAAAGATACTATTTTGAAAAGTGATTTATCAAGGAAATGAATGATGATCTTAACGAATTGCACGGTCATTAAACAATACATATCCCCAGCTTAATTGAAAAGCGAATGGATTCTCTTGTTTCGGAAAGTAATTCGCTGTTAAACGAATCGGACCGATGAAACTATGATAAATAACAGAAGAGGAAGCCATGTATGTACCACCCTTGAATGGTTCGGAAAAACTCTGTGTGCCATCATCATTTTCTGATATTTGGATAATTGGTTGATAGATATAACCATCCACTCGGATATCAACTTTCTTTTTAATCGTGAAAATCAAATTGATTCCACCCGCCAGTGATTGCGGAGATCTATATTCAGGCAGGAAATAAGTTCGGGCGTCAGGTACCAGCGAAAATTCATTCATTGCTAGCAAAGTTGCTGTATAATTCGAAAACAAGGATTGACTATTGTAGACGGCCTGGCCATGAAGGCCCAAATGGAAGACAGGTTTGTCAACCACAAATGATTGGTAGTCCAAACTCATATTGATCCATGAATGATACTTTGTGTAATCAAAAGGCAATGGAGCTGTAGATCCAGAAATAGTGTGCTCTTGACCGTATACATATCGAATTTTGAATCGAACATAGTGTCCTCCAGAAGAAAACTGTTGTCGGTTCAGGGAATTCTGAGTCAACGTCCAACTTGTAGAAAAACCATCCAAGGTTGTCACATCAACAGTGTCTTCATTTGTAAAATCTTCTGTCTGATAGTATTGATCTTCTATTTCATACCAACGAGCATCAATCGTACTCTTGATAGTATTTCCCAGTGGATGATCAAATTGAACTCCAGCATACATTTCATTCTGAATAAGAAATGAAGGTTTGACATCCTCAAAGAAAGTGGCGAAACTTCTAAAGTAATCCCAGCGGTTCAAGACGAAATAGGCACTAGTGGAGATCGGATAAACACGAGGGAACTCCATGGTGAATTTAGCCTTCCCTGATCCATAAAATTTACCAAAATATGACTCCACATGAGTTTTAGTAATGACTCTACCAATCGATTGATAAGACAAACCAATGTAACCGGTATTCACTGGGCGAGACGAAAAATGTCCTCCAACGTCAAGGCGAATTTCCCTGGCCTTGTTCATGTTCAATTCTATGGCGTAGGTGCTGTCATCAATCAAACTTATGGTTGGGTAAATGAACTCGACTTGCGACATTGCATACAATCGGAAGTACCGTTTTTCAAGAAGCTTCTCATCCAGTCGTTCTAATTTCTTTCGTTTTATAATAGATCGACCAGAGAAGATCATTTTACGCTTGTTTGAATTGACCGAAACGGAGGAGACGACTAATGGAACAATATTGCTTCTAAATTGCATTCTACGTCGAACGAGCTCTTCCTGAGATCTACGTCCTGTAATGTTTAATTTTAATGAATCCATGATGAGAATTGTCGCAGCATAGCCCTCATCTATTGCTTTCTGTGCTTCAGAAAATTCAAACGTTCCAATGTCAGATTGTGGTTCAATGACGTATCCTTCTTCACACGGTAAGCTAAAATCAGAGTAGGCTACCAACATGTTGGTAAGTTGACTGATAATGTCGTCTTCATCGGGTAAATCAGCATTGTACGTTACATTACTTCCAATTATGTAATCAGGACTGAAATTCTCATACATTACATCCGCAGGGAAGTTGTTATAGAGTCCACCATCAAACAATAAGATATTGTCAATTCGAATAGGCTTGAAATAAAATGGGTAAGACATGGATGCTCGTACTGCAGCATTTAAAGATCCGTCCTGATAAATAATACTGCGCTTTTGAGCGATATCTGCAGCAACACATCTAAAAGGAACAAATAGACTATCGAAATTGTTGTGATTCGAAGCTGAAGCTGGCCCTAAGATTTTCATCATTTCATAATCCAAAAGAGCTGAAGATCGAAAGTTTGTAGGAAGAGATTTTTTAAGAAGACTATCCTGAGAGACAGAAATTCCAATAAGTCCAGCGTTTGGGTCAGGCTCTCGCATCAAGAAATGTTGATTGGCTTTTATTTCGCCTTTTAACATCATTTGAAATTTGTCACTTAATAGATATGCCTCAATTTCTTCGGGACTATATCCTGCAGCATATAAACTACCAACAAGCGCTCCAGCGGAGGTGCCGGTAATATAATCTATAGGAATGTTATTTTCCTCGAGGGCTTTTAGCACACCCACATGCGCTAGTCCTGCCGCACCTCCACCACTTAATACTAATCCAACTTTTTGCTGTGCATAGTAGTGGTGGTTAATGAAGAGCAAACTAAAAAGGAGAATATAGATCCGAATTGCCTTCAATTTTGTTCTTTTGTACAAAAGTAAGAAAAAGCAAGGGCTTTTGACAATGGAATCCAATGGATACGGCTTGAGGAAAGTACTCCTTTAGTAATGCGCCAACATAATTTATAAGAAATGCAAAGCGACAAAAAACTTACGATTACCTTAAAAACAATTTTTGGACTGGAGGCTGTTCTTGAGGAAGAGTTAAAAGAACTGGGTTATGATAACATCACACAGCTTAACAGAGCGGTGCAGATGAAGGGAACTATGCGCGATGTATATTATTTGAATTTACACATTCGATGTGCGATCTCTGTTTTGGTACAAGTGGAAACATTCAAGATTAGAAATGAAGAGGATCTGTATAACCAATGCAAGAAAATCGACTGGACGAAGTATTTCTCGTTGGACAAAACTTTTGCGGTAAAAGGAGCTGTGTTTTCTGATTTGTTCACCCATACGCACTATCCATTCTTAGTGGTAAAGGATGCGATTGTAGATACTTTCCGTGATAAGTATGACGATCGTCCAGATGTGAACATTAAGGGGCCTCAAGTGATGTTCGATGCGTACATTAATAAGAACCAAGTCACAATTTCGATGAATACAAGTGGCGCACCATTGTTTCAACGTGGGTATAGAGATGAAATAGGTGAGGCTCCTTTGAACGAAGTTGTTGCAGCTGGATTAATTCGTTTATCTGGTTGGGACAGAAAGTCAACTTTCGTTGATCCGTTCTGTGGATCAGGAACGTTATTGATTGAAGCGGCGTTGCTTGCGGCAGGAATTCCATCACAGATTGAACGTCAACATTATGCGTTTAAGAATTTTGAAGGTTATGATGCCGACATGTGGGAAGAAATTCAGAAGAATGCTGTAAAACGCGTGACAGAGTTGCCTTGTGAAATAATAGGGTCTGACATTAGCGCAGAGATGGTGACTAAAGCTCGTCGTAACCTAGGAAGAATACAAATTGGTCGTTTTGTAAAAACAAGTGTTGATGCATTTAGTGAAATTAAACAGCCAGAAGGACCAGGAGTCATGATTTCAAATCCACCTTATGGAGAAAGAATGGGGGAGGAAGTTGAAGAAATGTACGCGGAACTAGGTGACTGGATGAAGGCTGAGATGAAAGGATTCAATTGTTGGATCATTTCATCAAACATGGAGGCATTTAAAGAAGTTGGGTTACGCCCAGACCGAAAGATTAAACTCTACAATGGAGATTTAGAATGCTCGTTCCGAAAATACTCCATCTATGAAGGCTCGAAGAAGGCGAAGTACCAAAATCAAGATCAGGAAGAAGACTAATAAATTGTTTAATCGTACTGAGAATGGTGAAAGCTGTTCTTGTCATCGATCGCTAACGGGTGATCTTTGAACCATTTGATGAACTCTTCAAATTCGCTATCATGCTCAGCTACCCAAGATTCGAATTCGCTTTCGTTTCCTTTCATGAGTACCCAATAATTGTAGCATTCGAAATATCCTAAGTCCATTAGTTTTTTGTGAAAATTGAATAAGAAATTGGGATACTGCTTATGCGTTTCTTGCTCAAACCAAGTTTCAATAAAAGTTGTTCGCATTTGATTTATATCTGCAATGGATAGGTCACCTCCATTCATTACAGCGGCTACACTGAGAGAAGTTGTCATTTCATAATGCATCTGAAAAGGTAGTTTCATTTCTTCTCCTTCCCCTGGTAAGCTCATTGACATTTCCTGGCTAAAACTAACAGAAGCTTCGTCGCCTGAAATGCTAATAGCTGAATTGTAAGTATCGTATAAAAGCTTACTTAATTCGTTCGTTCTACCTGTGGTTCTTTCAATGTTCATCATTATTTCACCGTACAGCATTCCCCAAATTTCTTCCTCAGTATTTGAGCAATAAATGTGTGCTGCCATATAATAATTCGATGCGTAAGTAGGGCGCACAAAAATTCCTTTTGTCCAATAGCCCAGTGCCACATCCAAATTATCTCTACTTCTTTCAACAACGCCTTTTTCATAGTACAGTCTACCAGATCTAGGGAATACTTTCAGTCCATCATCGTAAATCTCAATTGCTCTGTCAGGATCACCATTCATGTCGTAGGCATTTCCCAGCATCGTGTAGCACTGGTCCGTGATATCATCATAGCTTAAAGTCTCTGTGAGGTATTCAATTGACTTTTTGTAATTCTCTAATTTATAATAAGCCAATCCTATTTCATAGGGGAAATTGAAGTTGGTTCCATCAAGTTTGATGGCCTCTTTAAGCATTTTGATTGATTTTTTGATTTCGCCGTCATCCATCAATTTAATAGCCTTTTGAGCAATTTTAATGGCATCTTTTTTCTCTTGATCTGTCTGTGAGAAAGTTGCGAATGAAATCAGTATGATTCCACAAAGTAGTAAGCTTTTCATAATATGATTGTTCAAATTGTACTGAATAAAAGTAGCAATTTTCGCAGAAATAATCAACGAATTTATCCTAAACAATGAGTCATGTTCATTACGGGATGTAATAATCGACGAGTTTTCGTTCTCTGTACGAACAAGCCGTTTGAATCAGATTGAAGAATTCTGTTTGTGCGGAAATTTGACCAATGCCGCTCGCATAATGGTAATTGAAATTAACGACCGAATCTCCGCAATCCGTTATGGCAGCCCCAGTTGGACTATACAAATGAAGCTGTTGAATGAAGGTCGAGAAAGTGCCAGCTGGCACTGTAACAGGGGTAGGGTTTTCCAAAGCGATAGAATATTGATCCCAGAATCCAGGTTGAGAAGAATGATTAAAAGGGGTGCCAAAATCGGAATATGTGTAATAAATGTAACCATTTGGACTAACGATGTACCCTAAAGAATCCCTTTTATAGCTGTAATTATACTGTCCACCCATGAAATTTTCCCAATAGACGGTAAATTGATTGCCATTGATCGTGGTGTCGCCAATAATGTAAGTGGTGTCAATCAGGCTCATTGGCGATTCTGTTCCAGTACTATCAATGCTTGTCCAGTGATACACAAAATATGAATCGGGCTGATTTGGGAGGGAATATGGGTCTGCAGTACCACAAAATCCAAATGGTTCTGGTTCTGTTATGATCTCTTCTTTGTTACAGCCAATAAGAACAAGTGTGAGCAAACTTAGTAGTAGGATTGAGTTTTTCATGTCCCTATAACTTGTTAATTGATAGCTTATTGCTTTGGAAGTGTTAAAATTTCGCCGGACATTTTATCGTCATCGGTTTTTTAGTGACCGGATGTTGAAAGCTGATCGATTCCGCGTGAAGATATAAGCGGCTCGATTTTGAGCCGTAAAGATCATCTCCAATTATTGGTGCATTCAATCCATCTTGATGTGCAGCATGTACACGGAGTTGATGTGTTCTACCAGTAATCGGATAAAAGTGAATACGCGTTTTACCTTCCTTTCGTTCAACAACTTTCCATTTTGTTTTTGCTGGCTTACCGTGATCATAGCAAACCAATTGTCTTGGGCGATCATCAATATCAAGGCGTAATGGAAGATCTATCATCCCAGTATCTGTTTTTACGATTCCTTCAAGCAATGCAGTGTATCGTTTTTTAACTGTTCTTTCGATGAATTGACTTTGCAGTGCTTTGTTCGCTTCTTTCGTTTTAGCGATAAGTAGAAGTCCAGATGTTGACATGTCTAAACGGTGCACAATTAATGGACCTGTTGCGTCTGGATATCGCTCTTTCATTCGAGAATAAACGCTATCGCTTATAGTTTTTCCAGGTACAGATAAAAATTCTTCAGGCTTGTTTACAACAACCAAATGATCGTCTTCAAAAACAATTTCTAATTCCTTTCCTTCTGCAGGATTGATGAGCATGGGATTGGGGTCTAATTCAATTCCATCCAACATGTGCGCTAGAATTGGTTCACATTTACCTCTACAGGCTGGGTAAAAATGCTCATGTTTTCTTATTTCCGATTTCGGCGATTCTCCCCACCAAAACTCAGCCATTGCTACGGGCCGTAAGCTGTTCATGAAAGCATATTGCAGTAGTTTAGGTGCCGCACATTCTCCGGCTCCAGAAGGAGGCACCTTATTCGGAGTATGGATGAACATATCCAAAACATTTCTTCGCTCTCCATTTTGATTCAGAAAATGGTATTGATCAAATATTTTAGCCTGAAGTTGCGCAGACATGCTTTTACGCTTTAGCTTAAGGTCTTTTATATGATTGGAAAAGTGATTTTTTGCTGATAACGCCTCTTCAATTGTCTTCTCCCATTGGATCATCAATTCTCGTAATACATGCTTTCGGTGAAGACTTTCTCTGGTTAAATCTTTTTCGAGTATAGAATAATCACTATCACTTAGGGTTTCTTTGCCCGAGATGCGTTTTTCTTTGCGCACCTTTTTTGCCTGACGCATTGACTCCCGTTCAGTTTCAATTTCTTCAGAAGCTGTCGTTTTTGTAACTGCTAATTGTTCCTGACGTTCGAGGTAATCAGTGTCATTTTCCTCTATATCAATCTGATTTGTTAGTTCATCTATTTTAGCCGTTCCTTGTTTAAAAAAGCCTTCGTCGGTGAGCATGTCATAAACTGGAGGAACAAAACCTGCGTGGTGATTACCATTGGCCATTTTTCCTGAAAACGCAGAGAGGTATCCAAGCTCACCTGAATCATTCTCAACAACTAAAACTCCAAACATTTTACCAATTGCAGTTCCTTTTTGCTCAGAATCAAGTCCGAAATTATGGTCCCAATCTGATTGTGTTCTAAGATGCTCCTGAAGCTCTTTTGCCGCAATTTCGCACAATGGGTGAGGGCTGTAATAAAATGGAAATGTAAATCGTTCAGGAAGTGCAATGGAATCAACGGATTCTTTGAAATAGGTAAAACATTTTTGGTCTAAAGACATCTGCACGTGCTAAATTAAAGGTTCTAACGCTGTAAATCAATCTGTTTCAAACTTTCGATACGATTGCGCTCCAAGAATTCATCAATACTTTCGAAATGTTCAATTACACGTTGGTCTTTAAATTCAAATACTTTCTGTGAAAGTCCCTGCAAAAATGCTCTGTCGTGAGAAACAAGGATAAGTGTTCCATCAAATGCAAGTAAAGCTTCTTTCAACACATCTTTTGATTTCAAATCTAGGTGATTTGTCGGCTCATCAAGAATTAGAACATTTACGGGTTCTAGTAGTAATTTGACCATAGCCAATCGTGTTTTCTCTCCACCGGATAGAAAGCCAACCTTCTTGTCAATGTTATCTCCTGAGAACATAAACCCACCTAACATTCCTTTGATTTGAGTTCGAATATCTCCCTCTGCAACTTGGTCTACTGTTTGAAAAACAGTCAGGTCTGGATCTAGCAATGACGCCTGGTTTTGGGCAAAGTATCCAACTTTTGCATTGTGCCCTAAATCGCATTGACCTTCAAAATCGATTTCGCCCATGATGGCTTTAATCATCGTTGATTTCCCTTCACCATTTCGACCTACAAAGGATACTTTTTCACCTCTAGAAATAGAAAAACTCGCATTTTTAAATACTGCATTCTCACCATAGTTTTTACTTAAATCTTTCACAATAACTGGATAATCTCCAGAACGTTTTGAAGGAGGGAAGCGAAGTTTTAGTGAAGAATTATCCACCTCATCAATTTCTATAACATCTAGCTTCTCCAGCATTTTTTCGCGAGAATTCACTTGGTTCGTTTTCGAATATGTTCCTTTGAAACGATCGATAAATTGTTGATTATCGGCAATGAATTTTTGTTGTTCGTTGTATGCTTTTACTTGATGTGCTCTTCTTTCCTCACGTAGCTGAAGGTAATGTGAATAATTGGCTTTGTAATCGTAAATTTTACCCATTGTAATTTCAATGGTTCTGTTGGTGACATTATCGATAAAGGCTCTGTCGTGCGAGATTACAATTACGGCTTTCGCTTTATTGATTAAGAAGTCTTCAAGCCAAATCACAGATTCGATATCAATGTGATTTGTTGGTTCGTCAAGAAGAACTAAATCTGGTTTTTGAAGTAGAATCTTAGCAAGTTCAATTCGCATTCTCCAACCTCCACTAAATTCACTGGTTTGTCGCGTGAAGTCGGATCGCTTGAATCCTAGTCCAAGGAGTGATTTTTCGATCTCAGCATCGTAATTAATTTCTTCAATTGAATAAAATTTCTCTCCCAACTCACTTACGCGTTCAATGAGAGACATGTACTCTGCAGACTCATAATCCGTACGAGTTTCCAATTGTTGGTTCAATGAATTAATTTCATCTCGCATTTCGAAAATCTGTCCAAATGCCTTGGCAGCTTCCTCGAACACTGTGCAATCGTCCTCAGTGAGTAGTTGTTGCGGTAAATAAGCGATCACGGCATCTTTTGGGCATTGAACACCTCCCTTGTTGGCATTTTGTACCCCTGCAATAATTTTCATCAATGTAGATTTACCGGCACCGTTTTTACCCATCAATGCAATCTTATCATTCTCATTGATTACAAAGGATACGTCACTGAACAAGGTTTCCCCACTGAATTCGACCGCTACATTATTTACTGAAATCATTTTGCTTTATTAGGTCGCAAAGCTACTAAAAGTCTGAATTCAACGAGAGAAAACCTGTTCTAATTGTGTGAAATAGTTAATTCGAGAATTGATGGATTGGGTAGAATATTTTTCATGTTTTTTAATGAATGAACTAAAATAGTAAGAAGAGTATTTCTAGAGTTTCTAAAAACGACTAAAATCCTTATCTTTGCGAAGCTTTTAAAAGCGAAATTCTATGGAAAAAATAGCACCTTATATCCCAATAAATAAAGTACGAATCGTTACTGCAGCTTCATTGTTTGACGGACATGATGCAGCGATAAACATCATGCGAAGAATTATTCAGGCGACTGGTTGTGAGGTGATTCATCTTGGACATGATAGATCGGTTGAAGAAGTGGTAAACTGCGCTATTCAAGAGGATGCACAAGCTATTGCAATGACGTCGTATCAAGGTGGACACAATGAGTACTTCAAGTACATGCACGATTTGTTGCAGGAAAAAGGAGCACCGAATATCAAAATTTTTGGTGGAGGTGGAGGAACAATTCTTCCTTCTGAGATTAAGGAATTGCAGGACTATGGTATTGAACGCATTTACCACCCAGACGACGGACGTGAGATGGGATTGCAAGGTATGATAAACGATCTTATTAAACGGGCTGATTTCCCTGCAGGTAAGGATATCAAGGATGAGGTTGACCATATAAAAGCGAAAAGTGCACCGCACATTGCTCGTCTTATTTCAGCTGCTGAGAATTTCGCAGAAGAGTCTTCTGAGATTTTAGCGAAGGTAAATGAAATGGCAAAAGCTGTAGATGTTCCAGTTCTGGGAATTACGGGAACTGGTGGAGCTGGAAAATCGTCATTGGTTGATGAATTGGTTCGTAGATTCCTAGTAGATTTTGAAGATAAAAACATTGCTGTTGTGTCGGTTGATCCGTCGAAGCGAAAAACTGGCGGAGCGTTGCTTGGTGATAGAATTCGCATGAACTCTATTAACAGCGATCGTGTTTACATGCGTTCATTGGCAACTCGTCAATCGAATTTGGCATTGTCAAAACACGTTGCAGAGGCAATAACGATTTTGAAAGCTGCTGAATATGATTTGATTATTTTGGAAACTTCTGGAATCGGTCAATCGGATACAGAGATCTTGGATCACTCTGACATGTCTTTGTATGTGATGACTCCAGAATACGGAGCTGCAACGCAGTTGGAAAAAATTGACATGTTGGATTTTGCAGATGTTATTGCATTGAATAAATTTGACAAGCGTGGAGCTTTAGATGCATTAAGAGATGTACGAAAGCAATACCAACGTAATCACACTAGGTTTGAAGACAGTGTAGATTCAATGCCAGTTTTTGGTACGATTGCCTCACAGTTCAACGATCCAGGAATGAACACTTTGTATAAGGTGATTATGGATACTTTGGTTGAGAAAACAGGTGCAGATCTTACTTCTACCTTTGAGATAACTCAAGAGATGTCGGAGAAAATTTTCGTGATTCCACCAGATAGAACACGATATCTTTCTGAGATTTCTGAGAGTAATCGCTCGTATGACAAGTGGGTAAATGCACAAGTTAAAGTTGCAGATACACTTTGGGGATTAAATTCATCGATTGAATCAATGAAGGTCTCTAATCTTGAGGACAAAGATCGGCTCATCAAAGGATTAGAAGAAGCTTTTGAACAAGAGAAATTAAACTTTGATCCTAAGAACTGGGCAATTCTTGAAACTTGGGAAGAAAAGAAACAGTTATATAAGAACCCTGAATTTAAGTTCAAGGTACGCGACAAAGAATTAACACTACAGACGCATACAGAGTCATTGTCACATTCACAAATCCCTAAAATTGCCACTCCAAAGTATACTGGTTGGGGTGATATTTTGCGTTGGTCATTGCAAGAAAATGTTCCAGGTGAATTTCCATATACTTCTGGATTGTTCCCATTTAAACGTGAAGGAGAGGACCCAACACGAATGTTCGCAGGAGAAGGCGGTCCGGAAAGAACAAACAAGCGTTTCCATTATGTAAGTTTAGGGATGCCAGCAAAGCGATTGTCAACAGCATTTGATTCTGTGACATTGTATGGGAATGACCCTAATACGCGCCCTGATATTTATGGTAAAATTGGTAATTCAGGAGTTTCAATTTGTTGTTTAGATGATGCTAAAAAATTGTACTCTGGATTTGATTTATCGGATCCAAAGACATCAGTTTCAATGACAATTAATGGTCCAGCACCTATGATGTTAGGGTTCTTTATGAATGCTGCTATAGACCAAAATTGTGAGAAGTTCATTAAGGAAAATGGATCAGAGAAAGAGATTGAAGCAAAAATCGAATCAATTTATAAATCGAAAGGAACGAAGCGTCCTAGTTACCAAGGTGATTTACCTGAGGGCAACAATGGATTGGGCTTGATGTTACTTGGTGTTACTGGTGACCAAGTATTACCAGCAGATGTTTATGCTGATATCAAGAAGGTGACGTTAACTCAAGTTCGAGGAACCGTTCAGGCAGATATTTTAAAGGAAGATCAGGCACAGAATACATGTATTTTCTCTACCGAATTTGCATTGAGATTGATGGGAGATGTTCAGTCTTACTTCATCGATAATGGTGTTCGTAATTTCTATTCAGTTTCAATTTCAGGATACCACATTGCGGAGGCGGGAGCAAATCCAATCACTCAATTGGGATTCACCTTGGCAAATGGATTTACCTATGTTGAGTATTACTTGAGTCGTGGAATGGACATTAATGCATTTGGACCGAACTTATCGTTCTTTTTCTCCAATGGAATTGATCCAGAATATGCAGTAATTGGTAGAGTAGCTAGACGTATATGGGCGAAAGCACTTGCGAAGAAATATGGAGCGAATCCACGTGCACAAATGCTGAAGTACCATATTCAAACTTCAGGTCGTTCATTGCATGCTCAAGAAATTGATTTTAACGACATAAGAACTACTTTACAGGCACTATACGCGATCTATGACAACTGTAACTCTTTGCATACAAATGCATATGATGAGGCAATTACAACGCCAACAGAGGAGTCAGTTCGTAGAGCGATGGCAATTCAACTAATCATTAACCGTGAGTTAGGATTGGCGAAAAATGAAAATCCATTACAAGGATCATTCATCATTGAAGAATTAACTGATTTGGTTGAAGAAGCTGTATTAACTGAGTTCGACAGGATTACCGAAAGAGGTGGAGTTCTTGGGGCAATGGAAACGATGTATCAGCGCTCAAAAATTCAAGAAGAGTCGTTGTATTATGAAACTCTGAAGCACACGGGTGAATTCCCAATTATTGGAGTTAACACATTCTTAAGTTCTAAAGGTTCTCCAACAATGTTACCGAAGGAAGTGATCCGAGCAACTGAGGAAGAAAAAGAATATCAGATTCAGATGTTGAAAGAACTGCATGCCTCATATCAATCTGAAGCGCAAGTTGGTATTGAGAAAGTACAGATGGCTGCTATTCAAAATGAAAACATGTTTGAACAATTAATGGAAACATGTAAATACGCTTCCATTGGTGAAATTACGAATGCCTTATTTAAGGTTGGAGGGCAATACAGAAGAAACATGTAGGCTGTTAAAGTTGCCTTGGATGATCCTGTCTAAGGCTGTTTAATATGTGCGCGCATAGTAGATTTGTTTTTGTTGATTGTGAATAATTTCATCTTGATTGTTGATAAACAATGGACTGTATAGTCTGTGAAAAGTTCAACATTCCGTAAGTTTGAAACCTCAACCGGAATGAATGAAATACTCTCTGCTCTTATTTCTTTGTATGTTAGGTGCGTTCTCAAAGGCACAGTTTCACGACAATAACATCCCCAAAATTAACAGCCTAGAAGCCGCAAAGGAGTACGCAGATCGATACCGAGAAGTAACCTTTGGGATCGTTAATTCAGAAATGGATGTATTTCTATTTGATGTTGTAGATACTACGGATATGGGAGCATCCATTGGAACAACGAATACCATTTACCGTCGAAGAACAAAGTTTCTAAAAGACACAATGGTGACTTTGGTCAATGTTCAAGTAATTGAATTTGATCAGAATAAAATCAGCATTGATTCGGCGAACGTTTTAATCTCACAAATACTGGAGAAATTTAATTCAGGATCTTCCTACTGGAATTTAATGAAGGAATATAGAAATGAATCATGCACGTTTAATAGTGGACCTTCCACAACTGAATTGTTGCACAAAAGATTTGGCTCAACCTTGGAAGATAGAAAGCGAGACGAGATTTTTAAATGGAGTTATTCCAACCGTCCTAATCTTCCAGTGATTATCATTATTCAAGAAGAGGCGCACCCAGTTCCAGCGTTTTACGCTATTTCATACAATGTATCTGGATAAGCAATCCAAGTTTGTTATGAATTTGTAGTTGTTATAGAATGATCTTAACTAAATTCATTCAATGAAAATTTTTCTCTCCTTATTGGCAGTTTTAATAATGTCTATTGCGACGGCCCAAAATGAATGTCCGATAATTCCGACGCCAACCATTTATACGCAAACAGGAGGAGATTATTTAATTCCTGCGTTGTTAGAGATAAGTATTCTAGAATTAGATGAATCGATTTCTAAATATTTGATGGAGCAATTGGAGACTTATGGTATTCAGTCATCGTTGACCATCCGAGGAATGGATATCAGCTATTATTTGGATTCAAAATTAGATGCGGGAGAATATCACATTGATATTGATGAGAATATTGCCATTGGTTATGGAGATGTGAAGGGGGCATTTTACGCAACAAATTCAATACTCCAACTCATATCAGCCAAGTCACAAAATAATACATTACCTAAGTGCAGGATAGAGGATAAGCCGAAGTTCGAATGGAGAGGGCTGCATTTAGATGTATCACGCCATTTTTTTCCTGTTGATGACATAAAGAAGTTCTTGCGTACAATGGCACAGTATAAGTTCAATGTATTTCATTGGCATTTAACCGATGACCAAGGCTGGAGAATCGAGATCAAGAAGTATCCAAAACTAACTGAAATAGGTGGTTATCGAGATAGTACAGTGATTGGTCATTACAGCGACTCGCCTCGAAAATACGACACTGAAGAATACGGTGGATTCTATTCTCAAGAAGACGTAAAAGAAATTGTGGCCTATGCCGACAGTTTGTTCATTACAGTTGTACCAGAAATAGAATTACCAGGACATAGTCGTGCTGCTTTGGCCGCATATCCTGAATTTTCTTGTACTGGAGAAGAACAACCTGTACCAGGCTTATGGGGAATCTTTGACGATATCTATTGCTCGAAAAAAGAATCAATCGAATTCATGAAGGATATTTTAGCCGAAGTTCTGGAGTTGTTCCCATCCGAATACATCCATATTGGTGGAGATGAGGCTCCAAAGACCCGCTGGAAAAAATGTGAGAATTGTCAGCGTGTCATTGAAGAAAACGGATTACATGATGAACATGAGCTGCAAAGCTATTTTATTGGTCAAATGGATGAATTTCTGACCAGCAAAGGGCGTAAGCTTATAGGTTGGGATGAAATATTGGAAGGAGGGCTCTCTCCTAACGCTGCCGTCATGTCGTGGCGAGGGGAAGCGGGGGGAATTGAAGCTGCAAAACAAGGACATTATGTGGTAATGTCTCCAACAACGTATTGCTATTTTGATTATTACCAAAGCGGAGGGAATGAACCATTGGCAATCGGCGGATATCTTCCTTTAGAGAAAGTGTATAAATACAATCCAATTCCAGAAGAACTTGCTCCTGCAGAACATAAATACGTATTGGGAGGGCAGGCCAACTTATGGACAGAATACATGCCAGATATGGATCATGTGGAATATATGGCTTTTCCACGTGCCTTAGCATTAATCCAAAGTTTGTGGTGTGAAAACAAACCGGAATATGAGGTTTTTCTTGCCAATTATTTGAAGTACCATGAATCGTATTTAAATAGAATTGGAGTTAATTACGCAACTTCCATCCACTTTCCTGAGCCTATAATTGAGCGGACGGCAACAGGAATTAGTTTGAAATTTAAAGGAGCGACGGATGACGCCATATTTGGGGTGAAAATATCAGGTAGAGATCAATCACTTGCTGGGCAATCAATAATGACGAGCAGAGATGCAATTGTTTTGGACAGGGTTGATGCAAGTGAGGAGTTTGTCAAATCGTTTGATGTAAGTTCTAAAAAGTACGACGGGACAGTAAATTTTAATTTCGTAATGAATGCGCATTTAGGAATTCCCATAGAATTGATTTCGGTACCTCACCCAAAATACAACCACAACGGAAGCTTGAATATGGTAGATGGAATCCGAAGAGGGGAACAATGGAAAGGAAGTGAGTGGCTTGGTTTTAGAGATTCACTCGTTGAATTTATCATTGATCTTGGAGAAGAACGTAAATTGAAAGAAATAGCTGTCGGTATTTTGGACAATAATGGTTCTTGGATTTATGTTCCAGAGCGAATTACTGTAATGGCTTCACACAATAACAGAGATTGGAACCGAGTAGAACAGAAAGGAAAAATTCTAGAGGATGCAGCTGTTGTTACAATGGAGCATTCAGCGCGCTATTTTAGAATTCAGCTATCAACAATGGGCGTTATACCTGAAGGAATGGATGGTGCTGGGAACGCCCCTTGGACTTTCATTGACGAAATTAAAATTGTAGAAGCAGAATGAAAAGAGAGTTGTGCGCTGCATCCATCGAAGCAATTCAAATTGCCAAAGAATTAGAGTTCGATCGTATAGAATTGTGTCAAAACCTTGAGCAAGGAGGAATCACACCTTCACCTGGGTTTATTGATTACGCCATTGCTTATGGAATTGAAACACACGTGCTTATTCGACCAAGATCTGGTGGGTTTCAATACAATTGGGATGAGGTGGAGATAATGCTTCGAGATATCCTCGAGTGCAAAATCTTGGGTGCTCAGGGAGTTGTAATTGGTGCGTTGGATGAATACGGCTTAATTGATGAAAAAGCAATTGGATTGATGGTTGAAAAAGCCGGAGATATGGATGTTACTTTCCACAGAGCTTTCGACGATACTCACAATTTTGAAAAATCCATTGATACTCTAGTTGATTTAGGAGTAAAACGAATTCTCTCTTCGGGCTTGGGGTCAAACGTAGACAAAGGGATGGAGAATCTAAAACAAATGATGAAATACGCCGAAGGGCGCATCGAAATAATGCCTGGAGGAGGAGTGAATCTCAACAATATTAAAAAAATAGTGGATGAAGTGAGTCCTGATGGAATTCATTTTTCAGGAACAAAAAAACACCTACTTGACGAAGAATCAATGTTTTCGGAGACTATTCTTAAGACTGATCCCGGAAAAGTAAAAAAGCTCTTGGAACAAATTTTGTAATTCCCGTACAAATCATTTAAATTAGATACCAAACAGTCCATTTATGCGCTTGCTACTGCTACTAGTTTTATTAAATTTTTCACATATTTCTTCGGCACAATATGTCGATGCACTTTGTAATATTATTGCAGAGGTAAATCAACACAGGATTTCTGGAGTACTGGAAAAAGTGAAGGGAGAAGGCTTTAATGAAAGCGGGTTTTGTACTACTGTTAGCATTCCGCCAAGATTTACTGAAGGGAACTTTCGGGAATTGGGAGACAGTCATTTTTCAATTGAATACAAAACTTTTGGTAAGCCCAAGCAAATAGATAAAATTTGGAAAGTTGTTTCAGAAGAAATAAATCAATGTTATCCTAATTTGATTCTAGAAACAAGTGAAAACAGCACGGATGAATACCAAAAATATTTTTTCTGTGACCCGTCAGAGGCCGAAGGAAATCACTTTGTTCGAGACTATGAAAAACTAGCGATTAAGATTCAAATAATCTACAGAAAGGATGATCAATCAGAGTTCATAATTACGCTACAATAATCAAATTCTTTCAAGGACGTATTCAATCAATTCCATCATATGTGGATTGTAACCGCTGGAAAATTCCTTGTTCGGGCGATTGGCGATACCAAGACATATTGTAGCACAATTGTGCCCAAGAGATTTACCCAAAGCAAAAAGAGCTGAACTTTCCATTTCGAAATTAGTGATGCGATGGTCTTGATACCTAAAGGCTGTCAAGGAATCATTCAATTCTCCAGTTCTGTTTTTTAAACGAAGTTGTCGTCCCTGTGGACCATAAAACCCGCTGCTGGTTACGGTAATTCCTGTATGCGTTTTTTCAGATTCTAATTTTTCAACCAAAGACTCCGAGGCTTTCATTAGATAAGTGTGAACAGCAGGAGGTAGTCCAATTTGATCGTTAATTGCCTTGTTCAATGCTATTTCATCAGCATCATATTTGACCTCGTAGAAATGAGCTACATTGTCCAAACCGAATGCGTGCGAAGACAAAATGTACGAATGAACAGGGATTTCCGATTGTAATATTCCACAGGTACCTATTCTTACCAAATCAAGTGATGTAGTCGTGTCCTTGTCCTTTTTAGCTACCAAGTCAATGTTTACCAAAGCATCCAGTTCGTTGATAGTGATGTCAATATTATCCGTTCCAATCCCCGTAGAAAGTGCAGAGATTCTCTTGCCTTTATAGGTTCCAGTTTTACACACAAACTCCCTGTGTTGAGAATGATGAGTCACAGTATCAAAAAATGAAGCGACCAATTCTACACGGTCTTGATCGCCAACTAAAATAATTTTGTGAGCAATATCATCTGGTGATATACCAAGATGATATACTTGACCTTTGTCATTTAAAACAAGTTCAGTAGGCGGGTAGTGCATTTTTAACTAATAAATTTTAGTAATTCTATTGAATGATGTATGAGGCTCTCGAAGTGTACCTTCCATATCAATTCACAAGGCTTCCGAAAACTTTTTTCAGTAAATCAGTGATACGAGCAATTGGATCTTTACGAATTTTATTCTCTTCTTGCTCAACCATATGAAACAATCCTATGATTGCTCTTTCGGTCACATATTCACTTAAATCAGGATTCAACTTCTCTCCTCCGGTCAAGGTCATTGCCGTGTTGTACTTTGTGATAATTGGATTCCAATATTTTGTAAGTTCCACCTTAGAGATAGCGGCGTCAACCTTTGGTGCAAATGCTGACATTAATGCGCTTGTTGTATTGTCTTGTAAAAACTTAGTCGCAGATCCATCGCCACCATTCAAAATTGCAAATCCATCTTGGATACTCATTCCTAGAATGGCATCTTTAAAAATAGGAAGGGCTTCTTTTGTTGCTTCCTCAGCAGCACGATTCAACGTTTCCTCGAATGTATCAACTTGACCTTGCAGTCCCCATTGAATAGCTTTCTCTTTCACTTTGATAGCATCTGCAGGAAATGGCAATCGAATTGCCGCATTACCAAGAAATCCATCGGTAACAGAAGTTAAATCAACTGAGTTTTGAATCCCAACATTCAACGCTTCTTTCAGTCCACCGATAACTTCTTCATTTGTAAGTCCATTTGATTCAGAAGATGAATCATCATCCAATAATACACCTGTAGCAATATCCGCTGCTTCGGATAATACATCACACGATCCAGAAGAAAGTGTTATTACGCCGATAAGGCCGATTGGGATAAGTAATTTTTTCATGTTGTCAGTGTTTTTTATTCTTGCAAAGGCAATATACAAACTTGAAGCCAGAAAATTAGAATTGCGTTTTTTTTCCATAAAAAAAGGTCTGCTTTTAGGCAGACCTTTTTAACGGATTAATTATTCAATTATCTAAGTATACTAATACTTCCATTGAATATTTTCTTGTTATCGTCGTACGGACTCTTAACTCTTGCTATCCACTGGTAAGTTCCCGCTTCGACAATACGTCCTTTATAAGTTCCGTCCCAACCAACAGTAGGATCATGACTTTCCCAAATAACTTCTCCCCATCGATCGAAGATGAATAATTCAAAATCGTAAATATCTATACCAAGAACTGAAAACTCCCAGGTTTGGTTGAATTCGTCACCGTCAGGTGTGAAACTGTTTGGCGCGTAGAATAATATATCATCTACAACATCCAGAATAAGTGTTAGGGTATCTGTACAACCGTGCTCTGTTGTTACAATCAGTGTAACTGGGTACTGTGCGACTTCTTCTGGGAATTCGAATACTGGATTCGTAGCACTACTATACGTTGGATTTGAATCAGGACTAATCCACTGCCAATCGATCACATCGAATGAAGAATTGTTCTGCATTAAAATCACAGTTTCAAAAATTGTCGTTGGATTACTCGAGAAATTGAAATCAGCAACCGGTGAAGGAAGTACTTCAATCAAACTAAACATAGTATCCGTATAAACACAACCGTAAATGGAAGTCACAGTCATTATGATATCATGCGTTCCAATAGCAGTATAATAGTGAGATACTGTATCAGCACCTTGCGTTATAGCGTTGTGCGTTGGATTGTCTCCAAACTCCCAATAAGTAGTTGCAATTTCCGCTGCATTCGTTGAGGAATGCGTAAAAATAAATGAATTCGGTACACATTTCTCAGTTTCATCAGGAATTGCACTTGGCTGAATTGGTGTTGGAAAGTAGATTAAAACACATTCCTGATCAGTAGGCGATCCACATAATTCAGATAATTCAACACAGTAAGTAGTGTTCGTTACGTCTGGGTCAACTGTGATTGTTCCACCGGTACCAATTTCAACTCCATTTTCAAACCATGTAAATAGATGTAGTGAAGATCCACCTGTTCCAGTAACAGAAAGCTCGATGTCCTCTTCAGGACAAATTTGTGTGTCTGGTGTTAGGAATGTAATATCCAACGGTGCAGGCTCTCCCAAAACCCCGTTAATAGTAATTGTACATCCGTTTGCGTCTGTTACGATACATGAATGCGGTCCAACACCTAAATCAGTTGCGATATTTGTTGTTGAAGCCGAGTGATCCCAAAAGTAACCATATGGTCCTGTACCTTGAATCACTGTTAATTCCATCATACCATCAAATCCACTGTTACAAGTAACATCTGTTTGATTCGAAATAACCCCAATCATACCAGGTATTTCAGTAACATCTACAACAACAATTCCAGAACATCCAACATCAGAAGTAATTGTGCATGTGTATTGACCTGCAATCAGCCCAACGGCAGTTTGCGTCGTTTGGTT
Organism: Crocinitomicaceae bacterium; assembly: GCA_033791225.1. Taxonomy (GTDB): domain Bacteria; phylum Bacteroidota; class Bacteroidia; order Flavobacteriales_D; family Crocinitomicaceae; genus UBA4466. The sequence goes on along the minus strand of JASJHD010000010.1, from coordinate 144,568 downwards.
TCCAGCAGCAGCATCCCATTGATAAGTTATGTTCCCAAGTGCGGGAACCATTTCAGCAAATGCTGTACCATCGTTTCCTCCTGGGCATGATACTATTGTTGTTGACCCTTGGAAGGCAGCAGGCGTATCACCAACAATGACATTAGCTGTAGTCATACATCCCATACCGTCCCAAACTTGAACTAGATAATTTCCAGCAGGAACACCTGTAACTGTTTGGTTAGGATCATTTCCGAGCGTTGGCCAATTATAGATGTAAGGTCCAGGTCCTGATATGGGATTTGCGGTAACCTCACCTACACTGGAAGAACAAATATCATCTATTGCACTTGCTGTGGCTGATGCAGATGCACTTGTGATAAACGTTGTGTCCGACGCACCTCCGACAGAATTCGAGCACTGAGAGCCAGAGACCGTTAAGAAATATCCTGTTATTCCAGGTAATGTTTGGGCAAGCACTAAGACTCCATTATTATAGGGCCATGAATTACCATTTGTATCACCCCATTGATATTGTGCATTTGGACTTAAGAAAAGTACATATGGAATTTGAGTGATTGTATAGTTCATTGTATTATTCGGAGCATCCGGAACCCAAATACGTGAGTCAGCAATCGCCGACCATTGTTGGTTATTCCTTCCTGGAGTAATGTGTGCTGAAGTTCCACCCGCATTTTGTGAGCCTTGAATAGCTAAACCTCCATTCCATCCACCAGCAATTGGTTTATATCCTAAATGAAACTCAAATGAATTAGCTGTTTCATTCATAACTAATGCCATATATGAGCATTCACCACCACCACCAAAGGCCATGATATTACTCCACAGTACAATAAACTGTCTGTTAGGTGCAACTCCAACGGTTTCATACATTATTTCGCCACCTGGAGAAGCAAATGCGCTAGGGTTCATATCATGATAAGCCGGCATCTGTGCATTTAAAGCGTCATCAAATCCTGGATTTGGAAGAGGTGCAACCGCTCCCAACGACCATGGACAGTATCCATTTGCTTCACTTAAATCAAAGGTGACAACACCATTTGAGCCAATGACACATTGTGTAAATGTATTACCGTAATAATCGAATGAAAAACCGATCGGAACAACAGGGCTATATGAATCATCCGATAAATTAATTAAAGTTCCATTCGTTAATACCGTACCAGCACTATTGTTATTAGGGTTACAATCTTGAACTGTCACAGGAGAACCTTGACAAACCGTTGTATCATTTCCTAAACAAATACTTTGTGCATTTACACTTGAGAAACCGAGTGTGATAGCTAGAGAAGTAAGTAGCGTTGTTAATTTAAGCGTCATCTTATTGTAATTTTCTTTCGGTAGTTAGACGTGTATTACTTTGAAAAGTTGCCAATCAAAAAAATATGTAAACAAATTTCTAAACAAAGGTATCCTTTTTGATGCTTAATTGGTCTTAGAATGAAGGTTTCTAGGGGTTCTTTTATCAACGGGTAGAAATCCAAACATATAGGGTGAATTAATAGCAGGAAGTCAAAAAATATTTACTTTTGCTTCGCACATAATAAAACACATTAGAATGTCAGACAAATATCAAGCAGAAATAGATGCTTTTATGGCCAGAATGAAAGCTACCCATGGTCATGAAACTGAGTTTTTACAAGCAGTTCAAGAGGTTGCTGAAGCTGTAATCCCTGTGATTGAAGAAACGCCTAGGTACAAAAAGGCTAAAATCTTGGATCGTATGGTGGAACCTGAACGCACTATAATGTTTAAAGTTCCATGGTTGGATGACAAAGGAGAAGTTCAGGTGAACAGAGGATTCCGTGTTGAGTTTAACTCAGCAATCGGACCTTACAAAGGAGGGTTAAGATTTCACCCTTCCGTAAACTTGTCAATCTTGAAATTCTTAGGATTCGAGCAAATCTTTAAAAATTCACTTACAACATTGCCTATGGGTGGTGGTAAAGGTGGTTCTGATTTCAATCCAAAGGGAAAGTCAGACAATGAAGTAATGAAGTTCTGTCAATCTTTCATGCTCGAATTGTGTAGACATATTGGACCAAATACAGATGTTCCTGCGGGAGATATCGGTGTTGGTGGTCGTGAAATTGGTTACATGTTCGGACAATACAAGAGAATTCGTAACGAGTTCACAGGTGTATTGACTGGTAAAGGATTGAACTGGGGTGGATCTTTGGTGCGTCCGGAAGCTACGGGATACGGTACAGTATATTTTGCTGAAGAAATGTTGAAGACGAAGAACGATAGTTTCAAAGGAAAGACTGTTGCTATATCTGGTTCTGGAAATGTTGCTCAGTATGCATTGGAGAAAGTAATTCACCTTGGTGGTAAAGTTGTAACAGTGTCTGATTCTTCAGGATATGTATATGCTGAAGGTGGATTTCATTCTGAGCAATTAGAATTCTTATTGGAATTGAAAAACGTACGTCGCGGAAGAGTAAAAGAAATTGCAGATAAATTTGGATTTGAATTCTTCCCGGGAGAAAGACCGTGGGGTGTGAAATGTGATGTTGCTTTGCCATGTGCTACTCAAAACGAGTTGGATGGTGAGGAAGCAGCTCAATTAGTTGCTAATGGTGCAATGGCAGTAGCTGAAGGTGCTAACATGCCTTGTACTCCTGAAGCAATTGAAGCTTTTCATGATGCTAAAATTCTTTTCTCTCCAGGAAAGGCTTCAAATGCTGGTGGTGTTGCAACTTCAGGATTGGAGATGTCTCAAAATTCATTAAGATATAACTGGACCGCTGAAGAAGTAGATTCTAAGTTGCATAGTATAATGGTTTCTATTCATGAGGCTTGTGTGAAATATGGTAAAAACCAATATGGTTATGTTGATTACGTAAAAGGAGCGAACATAGCAGGTTTTGTTAAAGTTGCTGATGCAATGATTGATCAAGGATTGGTATAACTACTTATTGAAAATAATAGAAAAGGCTCTAACGAAAGTTAGGGCCTTTTTTCATTTCAAGATTGAACGATTTTTTATTGATCAAAATTTAACAATGATTTACGCAAATTGTTAGATTTGTTTTAATCTATTTATGGAAAGTATATGGCGGTTGCTACAAAAGATAAACGAGAAATCATTTATGATAGAAAAGGATTTGAAGATGCTGAATTATTAGACATTTACAAACGAATTCTAAGACCACGCTTGATAGAAGAGAAAATGTTGATTCTCTTGCGTCAAGGCAAAATTTCGAAATGGTTCTCAGGATGGGGACAAGAAGCAATTTCTGTTGGAACAACGTACGCGATGGATCGCGAAGAATACATTTTCCCAATGCACAGAAACCTTGGTGTCTTTACCACACGTGATATTCCAATGCACAGATTATTTGCTCAATTTCAGGGTAAAATGTCTGGTTTTACAAAGGGACGCGACCGTTCTTTTCACTTTGGAACACAAGAATACAATATCGTGGGAATGATTTCTCACTTAGGTCCACAATTGGCTTTGGCTGGTGGAGTAGGTCTAGCATCTAAAGTACGTGATGAGAAGAAAGCAACCTTGGTTTTTACTGGAGATGGAGGTGCAAGTGAAGGAGATTTCCATGAAGCGCTAAATGTTGCTTCAGTATGGGATCTTCCAGTAATCTTTGCTATCGAAAACAATCGTTGGGGACTTTCAACTCCATCCAACGAACAATTTAAATGTGAACAATTTATCGACAAGGGAATTGGGTACGGAATGAAAGCTGTTCAAGTGAATGGTAACAACATCCTTGAAGTTATTTCAACTGTACGGAAAATTGCGGAAGATATGCGCAAGGATCCGAACCCTGTTCTTTTGGAATTGATGACATTTAGAATGCGTGGGCACGAAGAAGCTTCTGGAACCAAATATTATCCTGAAGGAATTCAGGATGAATGGGAAGAATTTGACCCACTTTCAAATTTCACAGACTTCTTGATGAAAGAAAAAGTGCTGACCGAAGAAGTGACTGAAGCATACACCAAAGAAATTAAAAAGGAAATACAAGACGGTCTAGATTTGGCGTATGCTGAAGAAGACATCGTTCCTGATATGGAAACTGAATTAGCGGATTTATTTACCGATTACAAGCAAGTTGTTCAAACAGCGAGTGGAAATAAAACAGAGAAACGATATGTTGATGCAATTCAAGATGGATTGCGTCAATCCATGGAAAAACATTCTGATCTCATTATAATGGGGCAAGACATTGCCGAGTACGGAGGTGTGTTTAAAATAACTGAAGGATTCGTTGAGCAATTTGGCAAAGATCGCGTACGAAATACACCCATTTGCGAATCTGCAATTGTTGGAGCGGGATTGGGCTTGTCTATTGCTGGAATGAAAGCAGTTGTCGAGATGCAGTTCGCCGATTTTGTAACGTGTGGATTTAATCAAATCGTAAATAATTTGGCCAAGACGCATTGGCGTTGGGGACAAAATGCAGACGTTGTAGTCCGTATGCCAACAGGAGCCGGATCAGCTGCAGGGCCTTTCCATTCTCAAAGTAATGAGGCGTGGTTTTTCCATACACCTGGATTAAAAATAGTATTCCCTTCATCACCGTATGAGGCAAAAGGACTGTTGGCTGCAGCCATTGAGGACCCAAATCCTGTGATGTTCTTTGAACATAAATTCTTGTACAGAAGTATTCGTGAGGAGATTCCTGACGATTATTACACAGTTGAGATTGGGAAAGCGAATACAGTCCGTGAAGGAGATGACTTGACAATTATTACCTACGGCTTAGGTGTACATTGGGCAAGAGATTTCGCTGACAATCACTCTGATTTGAGTATTGAGGTTCTTGATTTAAGAACTCTTTTACCATTGGATACTGAGGCTATCTATTCGGCAGCAAGAAAAACGGGTAAAGTAATTGTTTTACATGAGGATTGCATGACCGGAGGAATCGGTGGTGAAATTGTAGCCTTGATTTCTGAGAATTGTTTCCAAGAGTTGGATGCTCCAGTTATGCGAGTAGCTTCAATGGATACTCCTGTGCCTTTCGCTGAACAGTTAGAGCAACAGTTCTTACCTAAGGCGCGATTGGAAGAAGCAATTGAGAAGATGTCTAAGTACTAGAAAATTTCTAGCGTAAATATTGAACAAAAAAAAGCCGATAAATTATTTATCGGCTTTTTTAATATCGTGATTTTGATTAATCTTTAATTACGCTGTATCCTGGATACTTTTGTGAGTTGAACACAAACTTAGAATCACCAACTTCTGGATTCGCAGTGAACTTTGTAAGTAAATAAGTCATCGTTGTACCATCCTTTGTTTTCATCACAACCTTCACCAATTCATTTTTGGCTTTAGAAATGTACAAGATGATGGTATGATAATCTACTTCAGCTGGTTTGTTTGGATACAAGTTGATTACGTGAACTGCATCTCCATTAACCGTTGTTTCTTTAATGTACTTGTTCTTGAAACCACTCTCCCAAATCGTCATTAATTTCTTTGGGTTGATGGATTCTTCGTCGTCTTCATCTGCGTCAGATACATATACCATCTTTTCTTCCTTTACAATGGTCCAAGTCTTTAAACCGTTCGAGATAATTGTATTGTTTCCGAAAGAGGCATAGTATTTATTTCCTTTTACCCATCCTTTACCAGTCTCACTTTCATCTGTTCCAGTTGCAGTGTTTTTAATGGTCGCACTGAATTCAACGTAAAATGAAGTTTGGCTGTTAATTTTTTTAGAAAGCTTATCAAGAATTGCTTGAGAATCTTGACTAAAAGATACTGTAGCGAATGATACGAATGTTAATAGTGTAATTAAGAATTTCATGTTTTAATAATTTTCGTTGCAAATATCAGAAACTATGCCAAAAGAATCATTCTAAATGCTGTGAACTTTTCCAAGTATGTTTGTTAGTGTAATCTCATTGATATCGTGCGTACCAATATAAGGACTTATTTTAAATCCATAAGACGCATATTCCTCCATTAATATTTTTTGTTCTTCTTGATTACATAGCTCATCATCTGATCCGATAAGCATATGGTTGGAAGAGTTCATAAGTCTTCCGGCGTTATCAATTTCCTCCGGTGGGAAGCTGCTTGCCCAAACTATTAGCGAGTCAAATTTTGGTTTGCCATGAATTTTCCAGCGAATTGCAGTAGAGCCACCTTGGGAAAAGCCCAAAAGGTATTTTCGTTCGATTGAGTATTCCTCACTGATTTTAGCATCCAAAGCATCTAAACAAGCAATATTATCAGCGATGTCAACTTCTCTCATTTCTTTGGTCATCCATGAGGCTCCAACTCGACCTCCAGTGCCACTATTATAGAATCGATGCATTGCCTCCGGTGCAACAATCATTATGTCTTTCGGGACTCTAGTAAACTTCTGTATGAAGTGTTTTGCCAATTGACCGTAGCCATGTAAAACATATAGCACGGTTTTTGCTTCGGGGCCGCCGTTGATAATTTCGTAGCGAAATGTTTTGGTATGTTTGAAGGTAACTTCCATTGTGATGATAAATATAAGTGTAAAATGCCTGTGAGATTTTTCTCTCGCGGCAAAAGTTCTATTTTTGTCGCCATGTCAAATCCATTGCACGGAATTTTACTGTTCCTTTTCATGTGTTTTTCCGGAGTAACCTTTGGTCAAAACATTACAGTTCTAGATGCCGTTTCTCAAGAACGAATTCCAAGCGCAACGGTATTTTCAAATTCACCAAAAATCAAAAAGCTTACGGATCGTGATGGGTTTTTCAATCTGGATGATTTCGAAGGGTGTGATTCAATTTACGTATCCTACACAAGTTATGAGACATTGGGAATGACCTATGCCCAAGTGAAGGATAAAGGATCGTTTGAAATGAATGACGAAGCGTTGGCGGTTTCGGAAATGACTGCCTCTGGAAATCGATGGGAGCAAGACCGAATTAAAGAACCAAATCGAATTACAAAAATTAATATACGTGATGCTGAATTTTTAGGACCTCAAACTTCTGCCGATTTATTAGAAAGTAGCGGTTACGTTTTTGTTCAAAAAAGTCAACTCGCTGGTGGATCTCCTCAGATGAGAGGTTTTGGAACGAATCGAGTGATGATTGTAGTAGACGGAATTCGGATGAATAACGCCATTTTTAGATCGGGAAATTTACAGAATGTTATCTCCCTTGATGCAAGCTCCTTGCAATCTGTTGAGGTATTGTTCGGTCCAGGATCAGTTATGTACGGAAGTGATGCCATTGGTGGTGTTATGAGTTTTCAAACAAAGTTAGCGAACTTCTCTCCTGACTCATTGAATACCTATATTAAAACCAATGTATTTGCACGTTATTCGTCTTCAAGCAACGAAATGACTGGGCATTTTGATTTCAACATAGGGAAGAAGAAATGGGCTTTTTTAACAGCTGCCACGTATTCTCATTTTGATGATTTAAATGCTGGTAAATATGGACATTCAGATTTTTTACGACCAACGTATCAGACAAACTTGGATGGACAGGATAGTACAGTTGCAAATCCAAACCCGCAATTGCAGGTTCACTCAGGTTACGCACAATTAAACGTAATGCAAAAGATTCAATTCAAGCCAAGCGATCGTTGGTTCTTCGAATACGGATTTATTTATTCTACAACTTCCAATGCACCTCGTTACGATAGATTGATTCAGGACGACGATGAAGACGGAGTATTGGATAAAGCAGAATGGTACTATGGTCCTCAATCATGGATGATGCACCGATTATCAATTTTAAATCAAACCAATAGATCGTTAATTCATGATCGAATGAATCTAACAATGGCCTATCAGAAGTACAATGAGAGTAGACACGATAGAAAGATTGGAAGCAGTTTGATTCGTCGACAGTTTGAACAGGTAGATGCCTTTTCATTGAACATGGACTTGGACAAAAAGATTGGTGCCAGAACGACTTTGTTTTATGGTTTAGAAGCCGTAATTAACCGAGTAGGATCAAATGCCTACCGTGAGCCAATTGATGGAGGAGATCAAATTAAAATCAACTCTCGCTATCCTGATGGAGCACTGTGGCAGACTTATGGCATATACTACAACTTGAAGTATGACATCACCGAAAAGTGGATTTTCAATACAGGTATGCGTTTCACGGTATATCACATCAAGGCTGATTTTGACACGACTTTATTCGCTTTTCCTGTAGCAAGTACGACCAACTCAAACAATGCGTTGAATGGAAGCGTAGGCTTGGTCTACAATCCTAACAAACGAGCTCAGATATATTTAAATATCTCAACTGGATTTAGAGCACCAAACGTTGATGATTTGGGTAAAGTCTTCGACTCTGAACCGGGAATTGTTGTTGTTCCCAACGTAGATTTAAAACCAGAATACGCCTACAATGCAGAAATTGGATTTGTTACAGCTATCAAGAGCTATGTAAAGATTGATGGGGCAATTTATGGTACTTATTTAAAGGACGCTTTGGCAAGAGCGAATTATTCTTTTAATGATCAGGACAGCATTCTCTATGACGGGCAGTTAAGTCAAGTAATGGCCGTTCAAAACGTGAGTAATGCATATGTATATGGAGCGCAAGGAGGAATAGAGGTGAGTTTTGGTAAAGGCTTTTCATTAAAAAGTATGATCAGTTTCCAAGAAGGATTCGAATACAATATCGATAGTGCCCGTTACTACCCTAAATCACACGTTGCTCCATTATTTGGAAGAACTTCATTCACCTATAAACGAAAGAAATTACGTTTGGAACTGTACGCTGTGTACCATGCTAAAATGAAGTACGATGATTTACCCTTGTACGAGCGCGGTGATTATGTGTATGCGCAAGATGAAAATGGACAATCGTTCGCTCCATCTTGGTACACCATTAATTTTAAAGGAACCTTTTTCTTCAATAAGCACATTTCTGTAACTGCAGGAGTTGAGAACATAACGGATCAATTGTACCGAACTTATGGTTCGGGAATTTCTGCGTCAGGAAGAAATTTTATGATTTCCTTGAAAGGATCGTTCTAATTATTGCTGGGTAAAGTATTTTCCCTGAACTCCATGATAATACCAAGTTCTTTCTAATTCTCCAGTAGGAGTGATTTCTGGATTTGTGGAGTAAACATCTTTAGGATCAGTGATCGTTACATCTTCCAAGGTTGCTTTGTACACCAATATATCTTTTGCCAAAGAATAGGTTCCAGGAGCGTATCGAATTTCATAGGCTTCTGTTTCAACATCTCCCAAGCCATCAAATATTTTTATATCAAACATTTCTCTCGCAAAACCATTCGTAATGGCAAAATATCGTCGGAAACAAGCATTACGTATTCTGTAATCAATCACAATGTCCTTGTACGCTTCAGAACGAATATTTTCAAAATTCAAGGTCAACTTAGCATGCGGACTCGATGGAACAGCTAGGGGGGTAGCAAAGGTTTTGGTTGCACCATCAATGTAAATAATGAAATTGTAATTCCCCATGAAGCCTTCCTCGGCTTTAATTTGCACAATATCTCTTTCTATGGCGTAATCCATGGCTCTTTGCAATAGGTTTACTGTTACCACAATATCGACACTATCGTCCCCATCGAGATGATCTCTATATATAGCATAATCGTAATCTTCAGTACCCGGAATTTCTAATACAGATTCAATGTGTCGCACGATAGATTCATCGTTAAAAATGGCTGGTGAATCATTTTGAGTAGTGTTCGTAGTGTTGTCAGCATTCTCCGAATTGTCCTTGCAAGCCGTGACTATTAGCAGCAAGAAAATTAAATAGGCGTATTTCATGTGTACAAAGGTAATGCTTCTCTACAATTTCTATATATTCGATGCATGCATGTAGCAATAGAAAGTTCGTGGAAAGCACAACTAAAGAAAGAATTTGATCAACCATATTTTCTTAAACTGGTTGAATTTGTTAAAAACCAGTATGTAAGTTATCCTGATCAAATATTTCCACAAGGGAATCAGATTTTTCGCGCTTTTGATGCTTGTCCATTTGAGAAGGTGAAAGTTGTAATTCTGGGACAGGACCCTTATCCAACCAAAGGACATGCACATGGATTGTGTTTTTCAGTTGAACCAGATGTTCGTCCGTTGCCGAAGAGTTTGAACAATATTTATAAAGAGTTGAATGAAGATCTCGGAATTACTCCCAGAACAAACGGGGATTTAAATCATTGGGCGGAACAAGGCGTATTATTATTGAATGCTACCTTGACAGTCAAAGAAGGAACTCCAGAAAGTCATGCGGGCAAAGGATGGGAGATGTTTACCGACGCTGTAATTCAACAGTTGAATGAGAGTAAACAAGGCGTAGTATATTTATTGTGGGGAAGCAAAGCAATTCGCAAAGCGGAAAATGTAGACCGCTCCAAGAACGTAGTTTTGACAGCACCACATCCTTCTCCATTGTCAGCGTACAGAGGTTTCTTCGGATGTAAACATTTTTCCAAAACCAACGATTATCTCACGTCAATTGGAAAACAAACGATTGACTGGTAATCCATTCAAAAATCGTCTTTAAGATTCCTTATTTCGAATTCCTCATTCGCTATTCATTTACTATCTTTGCAGCAAATTAGAAAGCATCTATGCAATTTAAGAATGACCTAATACTGCGTGCGGCACGAGGAGAACAAATAGAACGTTATCCAGTTTGGTTAATGCGTCAAGCAGGTAGGATTTTGCCAGAATACCGTGCAGTACGCGGAACTCTTTCAGGTTTTAAAGAATTGGTGGAAACACCCGAACGTGCGGCTGAAGTTACTATTCAGCCAGTTGATCTTCTTGGTGTCGATGCGGCGATTATTTTTTCCGATATTTTGGTTGTCCCTGAAGCAATGGGTCTAGAATACCAAATGATTGAGAAAAAAGGACCTTGGTTCGAAAAGACAATTAGATCAGAAGAAGGATTGAAATTTGCACAAACGGATTTCGATATTGAAGACCGATTGGGATATGTAACAGAGGCAATTCGTATAGCCAATAAAGAACTAGACGGTAGAGTTCCGTTGATTGGTTTTGCAGGTGCTCCTTGGACGATATTTTGCTATATGACAGAAGGGCAAGGGTCAAAAACCTTTTCTGAATCACGTAAGATCTTATATACAAACCCGACTTTGGCACATGAGTTGCTAAGTAGGATCACGAATGTGACAATTCAGTATTTGAAAGCACAAATTAAGGCAGGAGCACACATGGTGCAAGTGTTTGATTCTTGGGCCGGAATTCTTGGAAAAGAGCAGTATGCTGAATTTGGATTGAAATACATGGATCAAATTGCTAAAGCAATTACAGAAGTTCCGGTAACCTTGTTCTCAAAAGGAGCGTACAATTCAATCAGTGAATTAGCAGCATTGGATTGTAACACAGTTGGTTTGGACTGGAATATGCAGATGAGCGAAGTGCGTAATGTGGTTGGTGAAACAAGAACTTTACAAGGAAACCTTGACCCATGTGTCTTATATTCAACGCATCAAGAAGTGGAGAGTCAAACAAATAATATGTTGAATAGCTTTTCTAGTAGAAGACATATTGTTAATTTAGGGCACGGTGTTTACCCTGATGTCGATCCAGAAAAGGTTAAAACATTTATTAAAACAGTAAAAAATTATGAAATTGAGTACTAAAAACATGATGAAAATTGCATCAATGGTAGCCTTTGGGATGCTTTCTTCGATCTCATTCGGTCAAGAAGGACAAAACTTAGTGCCTAATCCAGGATTTGAGCAAGTAGGTAAGAAGCCTAAGAAATTAGGGTCTATTGAAAGTGCAACAGGTTGGATTTCCCCTACAGGTGTTCGTGCAGATCTTTTTGCTGATGTTAATGTTCCAGATATCTCAACTCCAATCAATATTTTTGGTAAGGAATTGGCACTTGAAGGAAGTAATTATGCAGGTATAGTTGCGTATTCATATGGAAATAAAATTCCACGTTCTTACATTCTATCGAAGTTGGGAGCCCCAATGAAAAAAGGAATGAAGTACTGCGTGAAATTCAATGTTTCTTTAGCAGAAGGTTCAAAGTATGCAGTGAATAATATTGCAGCCTTGTTTACTAAGAAGCACCCTGGGACTGATGCTAAGGTGTCGATCATCGAAGAGCCAAGTTTACAACACTTCAACAATGACCATAAGATCATGACAGCGCGTTATGGATGGACAGAGATTTGTGGAACGTTCACAGCGAATGGTGGCGAAAAGTACATAGTGATTGGAAACTTCAACTCAGACGAAGAAACGAAGGCTGAGCGCATGAAGAAAGATCCAAGAGTAAGTGTGAAGCAAATCGTTGCTGCATATTACTACATTGATGATGTTTCTGTTGTCTTATTGGGCGAGGATGAATCATGTGAGTGTCTAGCGGATGACGGATCTGATGATTTCTCTACTTTGATCTATCAAAAGCCTTTCAATACGGATGATGAAATGACTGCTGAAGAAAAAATCGAATTACAACAATTGTATTTTGCCTTCGGTAAAACCAAGCTTACATCTGAGGCTGAAACTTCATTGGATTTGATCGCAGCTGAAATGCAAGCGAATCCTGATTATAAATTGCAAATCAACGGTCACAACAATGCAATGGAAGATTCTATTGGTGTAGAGAATGATCACTACGCTGATATGGATTTGAAACGTATTGGAAAGGTGATGGAATACTTGAAGTCTAAAGGAATTGCAGAGGGACGTATGATTGTAACTCAGAAGGGCGATCAAGATCCGAACAGTGAATCTGATGAGGCCGATGATAACGAAATGATGATGGCGAAAAACCGCCGTGTGACCTTCGTTATTAGAAAATAAAAGATTGAATCAAAAAAGCCCCGATGAGAAATCATCGGGGCTTTTTTTGCGCAAATAAATTAGTCTTTCAATTCTATTTTTGGCTGTAAGAACTCTGGATTTCCAACATCTTGAATTAGCTTCTTGCTATCAGGTTGTCCGTAGAGGTCAGGCATGAAGTATAATCCTTTCTGTCCTTCTCGCTTTTCCAACTCAACCGCTGCATTTTCTGGATGCGCTTGCATATAAGGATCATTACGTTGCGAATAAACTGTCCAAGACACTTTCAAGCCAGGAGTTCCTCCTCCTATAATGAATTGACCATTGCTTATTTCTTCCTTGATAAACAATTGAGCAAAACCTCCAACTGGGGTTAGGTTATAACTTGGATTGATATTTATTTCTTCATAATAATGAGGAAGTTCAACAATTGCTTCTCCATTTTCATTAAAGACTGCATTTCCTCTATAAATATTTAAAACCTCATTTGATTCAGTAGAGAAATGGCGCAAGAACTTATTTTCTGGATCCATCGGGTGATCAATAATAAATGATTTAAACCCAGTGGCACCAAGCTCTCCGTTAGCGAGTACTCCGTAAGCGCCAGCGACACCACCAAGGTATCGATCTTCACCGACAACTCCCCAGTATCCTTTACCAGCGGCGCCTATACCATTTCCTAGAGGTAAAACTGCGTCGAAATTCTCCCCATACACAGCGTTACCAGTACTTTGATTAGTTTGGCCAACGACTCCGTTGAACCCAATACCCAATACGCCATGACCACCGTTTGTACGCAAGTTAGATCCATAAACTCCTGATTCGGCAGTTGCTGTGGCCGTAACTTGGCCTGAAACACCCCAAGCACCAGCATTGGAATTTCCAACTATGGCAGAAGTGATATTAGATGTCGAATTGGTAGAACTTTGAATTGTAGAAAAGGTGTTTGAAGCGTTAGTAGCATCTGCTATTATTGCAACACCTGTATTGGTGTTTTCAGCTCTTAATGCAATTCCGCTTGCCGTTGCCGTTGCTATTTCAACTTCTCCCGCATCCACAGTGATTGTTCTTCCTGCACCTGCTCCTCCTTCGTCATATGCATCATCCAATGTGTTTCCTCCTCCAGCAGGAAGGGTTACAGTGTTACTTCCTGATAATGTCAAATCTTGACCAACCAATTGAAGCGATTGAATTTCATTGTTTGGATCACTATCCGCGTCATTTGGACTGGTGATGAATCCAGAATTGTTCGTTAAATCTGAAGTTGTTGTTGGGATCAATGGTGTATTCGTTAAATCATTGTAATTCCCACTGAAAGAGCTCCCCGTACTTTCCGCATACAACGCGTAAGGCACACTTAATAATTGTGAAGTGCCGCTAATGCTATATGTGGTTCCGCCGTTTGGATCCATTTCTGTTTTAATGAAATAGGGCCCAGCTGACCAGTCAATAGTTGCAAAACTTCCAGCTACAGGAGTACCATTACCAATTTCGATGGTTACTAATCCGTTGATATTTGTGGAAGGTATATGCGTTTCAATGTATACTGATAATCCTGTTGGACTTGATTGCAGAATACTGATTTGCATACCGACTGGAGATGAAGCTACCAAGGCATCAGTTGCATCACGCACGACAGATTGATATGTCATCGATTGAGGAGATTGTCCCCAAGCCAAACCAAGACTGGAAACAAATAATAGTGTAGAGAGTAATTTTTTCATGATTAATATTTAATGATTTTTATTGATTCGATTTGTTGAGCTTCTTGTGATATCACCATGTGATAATCACCAGGAGCGAGTTCTTGTACGTTGATTTGTGTTTCTGTATCTATAATAGAAGCTTCCCGTACTATACTTCCTTTCTGATCGTACATTATATAGGTCAAGTCAGATAGCATTGATTCCAACTTAAGCACTATAAAGTCATTTGTTGGATTAGGGAAAAGAGAAGTTGTGATCAATGAATGCTCATCCAATCCAACGAATTCAAAAAACTCATACGGTTGTTGAACTCCTTCATTGATAGATCCGCTTGTTCCTGATTGATTTGTGTTGTCGATTTGGCCAATCGAATAACTTGCTGATCCTCCAGTACCGGAAGCATCACCTCCAGAACCTACAGCATTGCTTTGAGCATGTGCACATGTGACCATAGCCAATCCAATGGCCGTTAAATAGATTTTCTTCATGTAGTAGATGTTAGTTCTCCTAAAGTTACAAAAAGAATTCTTTGAATAAATCGATTTTGATGGAAAAGCAAATGATCATTGTTAAATTAGTAATGTGATTGTATTAGAACAACATCGAGTTACAGATAACAGCAAAGAACGAAGGTTTATAGAATACTGTATTGGGTTGTTCCCTCAAATACAATCGAAGAATGCGGTTAAAAAAGCCATTAAACGAGAGGAACTATTGCTCAACGGGGAAGTAGGTCGAACTGGAACTTGGGTGAGTGAGGGGGATGATATCCAATTGGTTGAAGGAATTCGTAAAGCCCCAAAACCATTCCCAATGGCAATTGATATCGTTTTTGAAGATGATCACATTACCGTGGTAAACAAGCCATCTGGCCTGGTTGTAAGTGGTAATAAATTCCAAACTTTGGAAAACGCCTTGGTTGATCAGGTCCAATTATCGAAAGCGCCAGATGCTCTGGAATGGGTAAAACCTGTGCATCGACTTGATGGTCCTACGAGCGGTTTGGTACTTTGCGCTAAAACGTATTCAGCGAGAATTAATCTCATGCGTCAATTTGAGGGACGAACAGTTGATAAATTGTATCACGCAGTTTTAATGGGAAAGTGTTCCAAAAGTGAAGTAATAGACTCGCCTATCGAAGATCAAGAGTGCCTCTCCGAACTTGAACCAATTCGTTGTGTTAAATCCTTGAGAAGTGGTCATATGACTTTGGTTCAATTGAAACCGAAAACCGGTCGAACTCATCAATTACGAATTCATTGTCAATCAATTGGTCATCCTATAGTTGGGGACACACAATATGGAGATGAAGGGAATGTATTATTGCATAAAGGACTATTTTTAGCGGCAACATCAATTGCATTCATCCATCCGGTTTCTGGTGTGAGAACAAGTTTCACTCTAGATATCCCATCAAAATTCAAGTCGCTAATGGAAAGGGAGAGCCGCAGGTACGACAAGTATCATTCGATCACTTAACCTCTGTGAATGTGTCTTCAAAGTATGCATGAGCACCATGGTAATCACCGCAGTTATCTTCCATTATTTCAACGGTATTTTCATTGAATTTAAAATGCAGTGTACAGCGGTCACCGTCAGTAAAACTTCCAACGCTGTTATTTGATTCATCGTATGTACCGAGACCTTCAAGCGATCCCACATGTGCATTTCCGCCAATTACGGATAAGTAAAATGAGAAGTATTTTTCATCTATTTTGTTGATTACCAAATAGCTTGTTGCTTCAAGAGGCTCATCTTCTTCGCCATTGTAAATCATAATATCGTGCGTCACTTCATAGCGCTTGAAAATAGGTGTGTATAATTCAGGAATTACTCCGGTTATAGCTAAAAAAATGACTTCTTCATTTTGAGAGTCCTCTTTAGATTTCCAAACACCATCTATTTTTCCATCTTTTGAAACAGTGAATTCCATATAGCCAGTTTTCACTCCATTGTACGTTTCATATACCTTGAAAAGGTTATTGGCTTGATCGAAAGTTCCTGATAATGTTAATGGTTTTTGATGCTTAGAATAAAAGTAAGTTCCAGAAATTTGATCGCCAGTTATTATTAGGTCCATGACAACGTGCTTTTCATAAAGCCCAATGTAGCCTACATAGATTCCTCTAATTACTTTTGTTTCGTCAATTTCTAATACTTCTGGAGTGTCATTATTTAGTTCTTCTGAAGTTGGTTCAGGTATCATTTCCAGATCACTTTCCACAGGCGGTTCACTTTTACATGAAGAGAAAATTAAAAGTAATGTTGATAGGAAAGTAATTGATAGAAGAGAGGCGTATTTCATAATTTATCTATTTTTCAGTGCTTTCATAGCTGATACAAAATTAGCAGTTATTTGGGCATGTTTTAAATGCTTCCCTCGAGCTTGTACAACTCCATTAACAATTGTTCCCCATTGATGTGTTGCATCTGCCGAGTAAAGAATGGATGAACTCATATTTTCGATGGAAGTAGGAGCGAGTAGAGGTGCTGATGCATCCAATACAGAAGCGTTTAATGCTTGTCCAACCTCGAAAAATTGTGTATTGAAATTATTCATGGCCTTTCTTCCAGCAATTGTGGCCATTTCAAAAGCGAAAAAACCACTGTCTCCAGTTTTCTTTGCGAAGGTGTCTCTAGTATGCGAAATCAATCGTTGACCATAGTCCAAAAGACGAAGTTCTTCCAAAGGATTAATTCCTATGTGACTATCTGTTCCGATACTCCACATTCCGTCCTGCTTTTGGTAATCTATTAATGGAAAAATACCATCACCAAGATTTCCTTCAGTTGTAGGACAAATCACAACGTTTGCGCCACTTTCTGCAACTCTCGTTGTCTCTTGTTCTGAGAGGTGCGTAGCATGTACTAAATGGTAGCGATCATTCACCTTAACATTGTCAAGGAACCATTCAACAGGTCGTTGTCCTAGATAGGCTAGGCAATCTTCAATTTCTTTTAGCTGCTCAGCGATATGTATATGGAATGGAAGATCTTGTGGTCCAGATTTCGCAATCTCCCCAATATCTTTTGGTTCAACACCGCGCATTGAGTGAATTCCAATTCCAACATTTGCTCCTTTGTATGCTTTACAAGCTTCTCGACTTGCTTCGAGTAGTTCGAGGTAATCATCGATAGTTGAAGAAATAAAACGGCGTTGTCCTTCTACTGGATTTTTTCCAAATCCACCTTTCTGGTAAAAAATTGGAACCAATGTAATGTTGATGCCGGCTGTTTTTGCGGCTGCAATCAGACGTGATCCCATTTCGGCTAGATTAGGGTAAGGTTGACCATTTTCGTCATGATGTACATAATGAAACTCTGCAACATTTGTGTAACCATGACGCACCATTTCAGAATAAAGCATGGTTGCGATGGCCTCCATTTGCTCAGGATTGATTTTCAAGGCCAATCGATACATCGCTTCTCGCCACGACCAGAAATCATCAGAAGTATGTGAAACATCGTGCATCTCAGCAAGTCCTGCCATTGCATATTGAAAAGCATGTGAGTGGGCATTTTGAAACCCTGGTAAGGCGTAACCGTCAACGATTTCTGCTGTAGAGCTAGACGAGCCTTCCTGAATAGATGTAATAGTGCCTTCTTCGTTCACACTCACCAAAACATTCGATTTCCATCCGTCGTTCTGTAAAAGTCCTTTGAATAAATATTCTTTCATTGTTCGCTCTTGTTCAATTCTTCAATTAATGCAGCAAAAGTCTTTTTCAATACTTCGCGTACCTTATTTGCTCGTTCTTCATGGAAATTCATTTCAGCATCATCCATGTATTCGATTTTATTCATTTCCAATTGCAAAGCATGCGTGTGTTTATCTGGGGCCCCGAAATAACGTGTAATATGTCCACCTTTGAATGGAGTATTGTGATTTACCTGATACGTTTCTGATCCTAAATTTTCCAGTGCAATCGAAATAAGTTGCTTATCCGCTGTTTTTTCATCGTTGTTTCCAAGAATCATGTCAGGAAAAAAATCTTCACGAATAGTCGGTACATGTCGTCTAATTGAATGCGCATCCCATAAAAGCACTTTACCGAATGAAGCAATTCGTTCGTCCAATAGCGATTGTATTTTATGATAATAAGGCCAATAATATTTTGTCAATCGTCTCTCTACCTCCGTTTGATCAGGAATTTGGTCTTCTGATTTGTAAATGTCCTTTCCGAAAAAATCCGTTGTGGTAGTAAGTCCCGTGATTATTCTCCCATCATCGTATAGGGGAGCACTTTCTGGGTCACGATTTAAATCAATCACCCAGCGGCTGTATCGTGCGTGAATAATTGTGATACCCATCTCCGAAGCAAAATTGTACAATTCATGAACGTACCAGTCCGTGTCATCTGGTGCGGCCATCATCTCAGGGACATAGTCGTTTTTTAACTCATCTGGAAAATCAACTCCACAATGAGGAACGCTTAAAATGAAGGGAACCTTAGGTCCTTTTGGCTCGATAATAATGAACGGATCGTGCATGTTTTGCTTTTGGTAAAGGTAAAAAATCCGCTGTACTGATATGGTTAGAATTTCTTTAATTCTTCAGGGAATTCTTCTATTCTATCTAGTTCAAAATTGAGTTTGGTGTATTTGAACCAAAAATTACAAAAAAATACTCGACACTAAATTGATTTTGTTCATTCGGAGGATTGTTTTGCTAAAAATAGCTATGCAAGCATAATATAAAAACTGTAGATGTACTCATGAATGTTGTAGACGAATACAGTTAAAGCGGTGATAAATACAGTTAAATAAACAATGCATGCATAATAATAAATAGGCAACCAACGTGTTGCTAAACCGTTTTATATATAGAAACCCCTAAAACTCATTGTTATGTCATATGCTCGTTTTATATCCGTTTTCTCCATTTTCTTCTTCGTAACATTTTCAACATTAGCTCAATATTGTGATAGTTTAGTACCGTCATTCACGGTGGATTTAACGGCTGCTCCAAATATGGGCTGGACGAGTCTTCCTATTGTTAGGGACGGAAATTGTTGTGGAAGTACTGCTCCCGACAATTGTTTGGAATTTATTATCACACTCCATCCAAGTACTATTGCTGTAAATTTTAATATCGCTTCTGGGGCAGTGCCTCCTGGCGCCTTGTTCTATCAAATTGACTGTGGTCCAATAACAGCGGTAGGTTCTCCAATATGTTTGAACGGTCCTGGTCCACATCATCTTACGTTTTGTAAGCCAGGGCACAACAATAATACCTTTAGTATCACCTCTTTTTCGAGTCCAATTATTGGTCCAGATTTGACATTAAATGCAGCGTGTCAAGGGTTTATTTATGCACAGTATTATGACGAGTCTACGATTTCATGGACGAGTATAGCACCAGGTATACAAGGTGCATATGATAATTTACTTTCTTGCACGGCTGGCTGCGATACAACTTATATCACGGCACCACTTAGTGCTCCTACTTACGTTGATTATTTAGTATGTGGGATGGATGTTGCAGGTTGTGATCCAAACCCTATTTGTGATACCATTCGTGTAACATTTATACCACCGGTAAGTGTATCCATCTCGGCAAGTGTAACTACTATGTGTACTGGGGTTCAATCAAATCTTACAGCTAATACAATAGACGGGTCAGGTACTTATTCATACCTCTGGAATACAGGGCAAACGAGTAATTCAATTTTAGTCGGAGGTGGGACATATTTCGTTGAAGTTGTTGATACATCCGGATGTCATGTGGCTACTGATACCATTTCTATTATAGAATATCCATTGCCGGTTGTGAATGCTGGTCCCGACCAAATTGTGTGTGAGGGTACGGCTATTACATTGTCTGGTAGTGGTGCAACATCGTACGTTTGGGACAATTCTGTTCTAGATGGAATGCCCTTCGGACAGTCTGTCGGAACTACTATTTATACAGTGACTGGAACGGATGCAAACGGATGTGTGAATACGGATCAGGTTGATGTAACAGTAAATCCTTTGCCATTAGTAAATGCAGGAGCCGATCAAACAGTATGCGCAGGAACTGCGGTAATATTGAATGGATACGGAGCAGTTGCTTACGCTTGGGACAACGGAGTAACAGATGGAGCACCATTTGTGCCAGCTGTTGGAACTATAACTTATACAGCGACTGGAACGGATGCCAACGGATGTGTGAATACGGATCAGGTTGATGTAACAGTAAATCCTTTACCGAATGTAAATGCAGGAGCAGACCAAACAGTATGTGAAGGAACCGTGGTGACATTGAATGGAGCGGGGGCAATTGCTTACGTATGGAATAATGGAGTGACAGATGGAGTTCCATTTGTGCCGGCTGTAGGGACAATGACTTATTTGGTGACAGGAACGGATGCTAACGGATGTGTAAATACCGATCAAGTGGACGTTACTGTAAACGCTTTGCCAAATGTAAATGCAGGATCAGACCAAACAGCATGCGAAGGAACGGCGGTAACCTTGAATGGAGCCGGAGCAATTGTTTACGCATGGGACAATGGAGTTACTGATGGAGTTCCATTTGCACAGGCTGTAGGAACATTGACTTATTTGGTAACAGGAACGGATGCTAACGGATGTGTAAATACCGATCAAGTGGATATTACTATAAATGCTTTGCCAAATGTAAATGCAGGGCCAGATCAAACAGTATGTGAAGGAACGGCCTTAACCTTAAATGGAGCGGGAGCAAGTTTGTACGTATGGGATAATGGAGTGACAGATGGAACTCCATTCGTGCCAGCCCTTGGAACCATAACTTATACAGTGATTGGAACGGATGCCAACGGATGTGTAAACACCGATCAGGTAGATGTTACTGTAAATCCTTTACCAAATGTAAACGCTGGAACAAATCAAGTAGTGTGTGAGGGTACATCAGTAACGTTGAATGGATTAGGAGCAATTTCATACTCGTGGGATAATGGAATAACTAATGGAGTTCCATATGCGCAGGCTGTAGGTACAATGACTTATTTGGTAACAGGAACGGATGCCAACGGATGTGTAAACACCGATCAAGTGGATGTTACGGTAAATCCTTTGCCAAATGTAAATGCAGGACCAGATCAAACAGTATGTGAAGGAGCGACGGTAACATTGAATGGAGCCGGAGCAGTTGCTTACGTATGGGATAATGGAGTAACTGATGGAGTTCCATTTATACAGGTTGTTGGAACAATGACTTATTCTGTGATAGGAACGGATGCCAACGGATGTGAAAACATCGATCAAGTGGATGTAGTCGTAAACCCAAACCCTATAGTGAATGCAGGACCGGATCAAACGGTTTGCGAGGGATTACCGATAACACTAACTGCTGTAGGGTCAGCTAATTTATACTGGAATACTGGGGTGATTAACGGCATTCCATTTACCCAGAATGTTGGGGTTGTGAACTACACCGTATTCGACACTCTTGTTACCGGTTGTACGTCTTCAGATATCGTTCAAGTAGAAGTATTGCCTAACCCTGTTGTAACGGCTGAAGATGTAGTGATCTGTCTTGGAGAGTCAGCGATATTAAATGGAGAAGGTGCAAATAATTACGCTTGGAGCGGAGGTGTCATTGATGGAGTAGAATTCTACCCAACAGTATCGGCAGAATATAGTGTAGTTGGTACAAGCTTAAACGGTTGTTTCGATGAGGCACGAGCAAATGTAACGGTAAACTACCCTCCAGTTGTTGATTTCAGAATACTAGATATGTCTCTTACAACTTCAAACCCAATTACGGCATTCGATAATTTAACAACGGGTGCAGTAAGTTATAATTGGGATTTTGGCGATGGTTCACCAAATACTAATGAGTTTGAACCGACGCATACATTTCCAACGGAATATAGTGGGGAGTATCAAATTACTTTAACAGCAATTTCTATCGATGGATGTCCAGCGGAAAGAATAAAATTTGTACATGTTTTCCAAGATTACACGATTTATGTGCCCAATGCTTTTACACCTGACTTCAATGGAGTGAATGAAGTATTTAATCCCGTGATGACCGGCTTTGATAAGAACAGTTACACGATGTATATATTTAACCGTTGGGGAGAATTAGTTTTTGAGACACACGACATGGAAGTAGGATGGGATGGCCAGTTTGCTGGACAAAACTTTCGGACTCAAGATGGCGTTTATACATGGAAAATAATTGCAGACATACAGGATACTCCTGACACAAAGATATTTGTTGGACATGTAAACTTGATGAAATAAGATAGAAACGGGCCTTATAAAAGGGGAAGCGGATAGTTCATCTCTTCCTAATGATGTTCCTTTTGGACTTCCTCGGTCTATATTCTATATGCAAGTTGCGAAGCTTCGTAGCACATACTATCTGTATCGTGTGGATATCGCAAATATAGATTGTTTGATCTAATCAGCCAATTTCTGTCGAACCCTGCGATTGTAGATGTCATAGGTAACGGCATATTCCATAAGGTCCATGTCATTTTCAACTCCAACTTTTTTCATGATCGATCGCTTATGATCTTGAATAACACGACTGCTGCGCATCAAGTTCTTTGCTATTTCATCTACCGAATAGCGGTCACAATGTAGCTGAATGATCGTTATTTCTTGTTTGTTGAGTGGGATTTTAGATAATGGAATATTATGTTGAAGAGTTACGTTTTGGCGATCTTTTAACATGACTGGTGAAACAAGATCATGGAAAAAGTACCCTGTTTCGTGCACTTTAACAATTCCTTCGTAGAGATCTTCCGGTTCACCAAGTTTAGCTAAGTAGGAATTAGCTCCAGAATCGATCATCCTACTTACAAATTGTGGATCGTAATGCATGCTGAGCATAATTATCTTTACTTGATCTTGGTAGTGCTCTCGAATATACTTAAGTGCTTCCAATCCGGTCATAATGGGCATCATAATGTCCAGTAATAACACGTCGACTTCCGATGGCACCAATTGATCAATCAGCTCCTTACCATTCGCGACAGTAAGTACAACTTCAAAATTATCTTGACCGTTAAGTACACTGACTAAAGTCTCTGACAATAAAGCATGGTCTTCCGCTAGAGCAATTCTTATCATAGTAGTAGTTCAACAACCATACGAAGGTAAGTGCTATTTTTCTGAAATCCATAAAATAGGCTAAAATCAGGTATTTATACGTGGTAGGAATACCTGAAAAAGGAATTTAAACAAGTTATATTTACTATAATATCTCCACCAGCAAAATAGATGACATGATTTGTTTTACTTCTGGAAAAACGTATCTTGAGTAAAAATAGGTTGTTTCGAAAAAAAAACTCTACCTCCTTAGTATGAAATGGTTAGCAATAGTGGTATTGGCATTAGGATTTTCGGTGAATTCCAATTCGCAGGAAATGATTGGGCCAATTAAAATGATCACTGAATTTTGCACCACTCATATACTCGCAGATCCTATATGGTCGCTAGATCATGATAATTCAATAACGTATGCTACATCTAACGATTCAATCACTCAATTTATTAATATTGATTTAAAGGGAGAGTTCAGATATATAAAAAAAACTGGCCGTAAAAAATCAATTTCTCAGGGATATTGGGAGGTTCTTAATGATACGCTGTTGGTAATGACGCCATCCGATTCAGCCAGCAGAGCATTCATTCAATATTATAGGGAGAATTTTGGATCTTGTCAAGATTTTGAGTCTATTCTCCCTATTTTTATTAGCGTTCGTTCTGATTCTTGTAAGATGCTGATTGAACAAAAAAGACTACCTGTTTTCACTTTTAATAGTACCATGGAAATGCTGGATACTTTAATGTACTATGCAGACACTTCTCGGATCAGGTTGGAATTTGGAAATCCACTATCGTATGGTGAATACTGGAGGTTATTTAGGCTAACATCAGGTGGTTCATCAGCAAATAAATCGACATCTTGGGATTACACAGAATTTGGAGTTGAATTTATGTATAGTGAGAGTAGAGGATCGGTCTGGGATGAGCTAAATGACACTAGTGAGATCACGGTTTATCCACCAAAAATGACATTAACATTGGACAGTATCAGTTCTTCTAGTTTTCTAGGAATTAGTCCAGGTACATCAGTATTTCAAGACTTAATTGGAATAAAAGGAGTTTGGGTTGAGCATTCTCCCGACGACGACGGCTTGGTCGGATTTACATACGTCACTCCATTTGTTGCTTATAACACAAGGTTTATAACGCAGGAAACAATGAATGAAGAGGGACTAGATACCGATGCCCAACTAGTAATTTCAAAATATTTCTCCCTATCCAAAATTCATTCTATACAACTACGTGATAACCAAGATATGTACAACAGGTTCAAACCTGATTAGTTGAGGGCATTATTTATAATGAAATTAAGCACACTCCAGTGAGTAGAGTCAATGTTAGAATGAATACTTTGATTTTTGAAGCGGACGATTCAATTGAGGCGTAAATTTCCATGGTGGACCGTTGTCTTATTTTTTATTCGTTGACAGAGCATGACACTTGCCATTTTTCGTTTAGGGAAGGTATGATTTAACCAATTGACTATTAGCGCTCAATGCACTTATTGTGGCATGAAAGTTGCGCAAAAAAAATCGAAATAAATACAGTGTTTACTCAATGAATTTCCATTATTTAGTATATAATTTTTCAACATGAAGATAATTTACTCTCTAGTCATTTACGTTTTTCATGGATTCCTGTTCCCTAGTATGGCTGCTTCCCAAAGGGGAATGTACGCTATCTCAGTTGACGATAAATGGGGATATATAAATGAATTTGGCGCTATCATTGTGGAACCTTCGTTTGATAGGGCATTTTCCTCCACTTATAATTATGCGATAGTAGAAATGGACTCATCCTATGAATTAATTAATAGTGATGGAGTTGATATCGGGAAGGGGTACGATTTTCACGCTGGAAGCATTCGAACGAATGGATGGATAAATGCGCATAATTCAAACAACTTGTATGGATGTATTGATAGTTCAGGAACAGTAATGATCCCTTTAGATTTTAAAGTGATCGGTTATTTTAGAGATAGCTATGCAAGAGCAATTAAAGGTGATCAAATTGGCGTTGTGTCTCAAGATGGAATATTTTATGACCTAAGTGGATATGATGAGGTGAAGCCATTGCCTAAGCGAGATGGTTGTTTTGAGGTAGTGAAGAATGGAAGAACTGGACTTTATTCAATTGTAGAGGGTCGCATAGTTATTGAACCGGTAGAAAGGCGTAGATATTTGAAGGTGAAAGACGGTAGAGTAATTATCTCCGACACTAAAAAAGGAGGAGCCGTGATGGACATAAAAAGTGGAAAATTTATAATTCCTTTTGGAAGATATGAGAGTATTTCTATTGGACATGATAGCGTCTATACTGTAGTGAAAAATAAACTTTATGGGTTTGTTGACTTTGATGGATATAGCATATTGGATTGCTCTCTTACCCATACTTATGTATCCTATTTAACAAATGGACTTGCAGACTATAATGATATGGCTGAAACCGATTATGACGGATATTTTGTGGGATTGCTAGATATATCCGGATCGATTAAACTTGAAGCAGATGAATATTTAAACCTTGATTTGTTAACAGTTGTAAATGGAACTAACCTGTATCGTGTGTTGAAAAATGGAAAGTTCGGAGTAATAAATGGAAACGGAGAATTAATAGTCCCCATTGAATTTGATGACGTTTTCGTGACTAATGGACTTTTCACGGTTCGGCATGGTGAGTCGTATCATAATAATTGGGAAATGGGATATTATAGCTTCGAAGGAGAACTAATTTGGAAACCATCCAAGTGAAATAATTGACAATTTTAAGTTTATCATTAGTTCTTAAGTGTAGACTATTTTGGTACGGAATCTTTGTTGATTGCTATCTTGACGGATTGAGTAAACATCT
This sequence comes from Crocinitomicaceae bacterium, assembly GCA_033791225.1. GTDB lineage: Bacteria > Bacteroidota > Bacteroidia > Flavobacteriales_D > Crocinitomicaceae > UBA4466. The sequence goes on along the minus strand of JASJHD010000010.1, from coordinate 118,260 downwards.
GGTATAAAGTAATATTGCTAACGATTGCCTTTAGATTTCCAATAGAGGCAATAAGTTTTCAAATCACCCTCAGCACAGTCAATATTATATCTATTATCAATATCCTCAGAATTAGAAGTGATGAGAAAATATACTCTAGACTCTAATCTACTATTCCCATTGTCAGATTTTAATTCGATTAAATTATTTGAGATGTTATATTTTCCTTTTTCAATGACAGTTCCTTCTGAGTTTCCCCATCCCGACCAGTGAATGTATTCATAAGTGGAATCTATATTGAGTTTGAGATACCAAGCGTTATCCATTGAAACTCGTAAGCAAAATTTTAAATCATAAGTTTCTTGGTTTATTATTTCTGAGGCTTGCAGAATTTCTTCAATTGTTTTGACTTCATCAGAATTTATTTCCCTATCATTATCTGTTGATTGACCCCGGCAAGTTAAAGACAGAAGTAGGGTACTTAAAATAATTATGAGTCTCATTTTTATAGTTGTTAATGCTTCTCAGTAAAGTTATGCATATCAATTAAGAGACATATAAGCTACGAGAGCGATTAATTCCAATATAAAAAGGGCGAGTCCAATGTAGGCAAACGTTCTACCTCTTTTGATCATTTTTATCGAACTAATTCTATAATGGTCCGGATCTTTTCTATACTCTGTTAAAGCAACCTTCGCTTGTTCTAGGCTGATTTTAATAAGTACAAGTCCAATAATTGCAGCAGGTACAATACATAAAATCATTCCAAAAAGACCCTTGTAGAAAACACTTGAATCATTCAATATTCGATTTTTACCAGATGAACGAGAAAATTTAGTCTTTGGAGACAGTTCCGATATATCATTGTCAATTATTTCTTGTTCTTGCGACATGCTTTGGATTTTATTGAATCTATCGAAATTAGTTAATTTATTTTAGGAGAATTGAAATGGCTTAAATGCCTTACTTATAGTTATATAATAAATATAGCTACCGAATAATAAGTATTCTTGTTTTCTAATTGTGCATTGTACCAAAGTCGTAATTTTGACTTGAACATTTAATTTAATGGATTATGAAAAAAGTTATAATTACTGGTGTTTTTGCTTTTTTAGGAGTGATAGCACTTTCATCTTGTAATAAGGAGTATAGTTGTACTTGTTCCATTCAAGGAGATATTGTAGCAAAAGGAAAAAATGCAACTGATGCATGTACCGATGCCGAAGAAAGTGTACTTGGGATTTCTGTTGAAACTTGCATTCCTGCTTAGTTATGATTGATGTTAGACTTTTGAGTAGCAGCGTTATTTTTTAGTCTAGCGTCTTTCTTTTAATTTGAATGCCTTCGAATGATTTTTCACAATCGAATAATATTACGAAGCAATGTGCGGTACAGATTTTGGATGTCATTCCATCTTAAACACCACTTCCATTTGTTGCTTCGTGCATACTTGAGTTAATGTAACATCGTTCATCGTGAAGTGAATTACGTTTTCTTGCCCGTGATGGGTACGAAGAAATAAACGATTCCCGATCTTGATTTCATTTGGTCTCCCTACAGGAACTTCAATAAACATTTTCAAGAATGCTCCCTCAATCTTGTAACCAATCCAAGTTTGTGGATAGTCTGTGTCGTCTGAAGAGATGGAAAGCTGTTCACCTATATATCGTTCTAGGTGCACCGATACAGCCGTATTGTCATCTGAATACAAGTTGACCTGTACATCACTTGACTCTATAAGTGCATGTTCCAAGTCCTCAACAAACACACGTTGCACAATTTCAATTGTTTCGTTCTGTTCATTGTACGTAATGTCACAAACACTTGTATGATGCGCATGCATTGAAAAGGCGAGTACCATACTTGTTAATAAACCAATCATATCAGTTGTTTTTAGTGTTAAAAAAATAGAGCGGTCTATGCACCTAGACCGCTCTTAAGAAGGTCTTACTTATGTTAACTAAAACTTATCTACTCATCTTACGAGACCTCCTTATTTCTAGATTTCTCTTTAAAAGTGCACTCACAAGGGGTTTATTCCTCACTCTTCTTTCATTTCGTCGAATTCTGATGGTATCACCTCCCTTGGGTAAACATTGTTTTCTAAGTCCACGTCGGCTGTCATTTCCATTGGATCTAATTCTACTTTAACGACAGGTTTATTGAGCTTGAAAATTTTAGTCGCTTTATACTCATTCATTCTCCAAATTTCGGCTGGAATTTTCACTTCTTCTGTACTCCCATCTTCAAAAGTAAAGCGTACGATCAACGGCGTCACCAATCCACCAAGGTTTGAGAATTTCACATTGCAATAGTAATAGCCTTTCACCTTCTTGTAGACCTCGTCATAATCCAATTCATTTCTAAATTCGCCGTACCATTCCTTGGGAGTATCTTTTAACTTTAAGTTTTTGGTCAAAATCACAGCGCTTGTATCAAGCACAAATCCAAAGTTTTCTACACCCGCATCCTGTGGAAGGAATACACCTTGGATTACCGTGTCAATGGCAACGTCCACATGATCAACAGTATAAAACCACCCTCTCCAGAACCAATCGAGATCTACCCCTGAAGCATCTTCCATTGTACGAAAGAAATCTGCCGGTTTGGGATGTTTGAATGCCCATTTTTCAGAATAGGCTTTAAAGGCGTAATCAAATAGTTCTCTTCCGAGTACAACTTCGCGTAGGATAGTAAAAGCAGCTGCAGGTTTCCCATAGGCGTTGTATCCTAGTTGCATCAGTTGTTCAGGATTGGTCATCATTGGTCGAATGTATTTCTTATTCCCTTTCATATAGGGCACAATTGTAGAAGGAGGTCCCATGGAATGTGGGAAATTCTCGTAGTTCTCATCCTTTGTTAAGTACTCGAGAAAAGAATTAATTCCTTCATCCATCCATGCCCATTGGCGCTCATCTGAATTGATAATCATTGGGAAAAAATTGTGTCCCACTTCATGTACTACCACTGTTATCATTTCATACTTCACGGCTTCGGTGTAACTGCCATCTGGTTTAGGGCGCCCTTTATTGAAGCAAATCATAGGGTACTCCATCCCGATAGATGCAGCATGAATTGAAATGGCCACAGGGTAGGGGTAATCCACTGAATATCTGGAGTAGGTTTTTAATGTATGAATGATGGCTTTTGTCGATTCTAATTCCCACAAAGGATTTCCCTCTTTAGGATAAAATGACATTGCCAATACTGTTTTTCCGTTCAATTTAACACCTTGTGCTTCCCAAATAAATTTCCGTGATGACGCAAATGCGAAATCCCGTACATTTTGAGCTTCATAAATCCAAGTCTTATATTCCTTTGATCGGCTACTTTCATTTGCTGTAGCTTGTTCCTGATTGACAATCATTACAGGACTTTCGTAAGAAGTGAAGGCTTGTTGAAACCGTTCATTCTGCTCACTACTTAGTACCTTGTTTGCATTTTTCAATTCACCTGTAGCTGCGACAACGTGATCAGCAGGCACGCTAATCTCTACATGGAAGTCACCAAAGGTTAAAGCAAACTCACCAACGCCAAGAAATTGTTTGTGTTGCCATCCATTGAAGTCGTCATAAACAGCCAAGCGGGGATAGAACTGCCCAATCGTGTATAAATAGTTATCATCTTCTGGAAAATATTCGTATCCTGAACGTCCGTGGTCTTCCATTCTATCATTCAAATAATACCACCATTCGCTGTTAAAAACAAATTCTTTACCTGGCATCAGTGGTTCAGGTAAATTGATACGGAGCATTGTTTTGACAATTGTATAGTCAAGTGGCGCACCTTTCCTGTCTGTTAGAGAAGTAATATTGATTCCTCCGATAGTAGTGGTCATGCCTGTGAAGTATACTAACCCAAGTGTGCTTACAGAATCGCGTAAACGTCCGGTTTGAATTAATTTTCGCTCACTGTCTGCACTGCGTTTGTTTTGATCCAATTGTAGCCAGATGTAACGTAGCGGATTAGGAGAATTGTTGGTGTAGGTAACTTTTTGGGATCCGACGATTTTTTGTTCAGCATCGTTGAGAGCGATTTTTATATCGTAATCTGCTTTCTGTTGCCAATACGAAGGACCTGGAGACCCATCACCTGTCCGGTATACATTAGGAGTAGGAAGTAAATTGTCGATTTGTTCGAATTTACCCTGCCATGGTTGCTCTTCAACCTGCTGTGCAAAGATCATTGCTCCTGAGAAAACGAAAATTGTAAAAGTGAATAATTTGATCATATCTGATTTATTTGAATCAAATATATTGGTGTTGTAACCAGATTAAATACAATAATCAACGAATCGAATGAATGCCTATACCGTTGAGTATATTGGGTATACAATAAAGGGGGTTGATGTCTATCCGCCAAGTGTTGAAGGATATGTGCGATTTGTAGATTTGAGGGGGATTAAGGAGGAGGTCTACATGATTCACATCAAATTCCTGTCCTTCAATAACTCATAGAAGCCCGTCTTATACGAATTGCTCACTGGAATCATGTGCTCTCCAATCTTAAGGCGTTGATTTTCGATGGTCTCAATTTTATCCAATGAAACTATGTACGAATTATGAACGCGCACAAAATTGTCCGAGAGCATTCCTAATAGTTTTTTAAAGGACATGAGCGTCATAACCTTCTTAGAGGTCGAGTGAATTCGCAAATATTCTTTTTTCCCTTCCACAAATAAGATGTCCTTAAAGTGTATCTTCTCCATGCGATATTCTGTGCGCACAAAGATGTAATCTTGGATGATAGATGTCGTTTCGGGTGTTTCAGATCCTCGTACAGGTGATTTCAAATTATCATACACTTTATTCGCTGACCTTAGAAAACGATCAAATGAAATGGGTTTCAATAGGTAATCGCTCACATCCAAATCAAATGCCTCAAGCGCATAGTTGTCATATGCTGTAGTGAGTATTATTTGCGGTTTGTGCGTCAAAGACTTCAAAAATTGCAGCCCAGTAAAATCCTCCATTTCAATATCCAGAAAGATCAGATCGATATCATTTTCTTTCAGGTAACGCGCAGGTTCTATTGCATTGGAAAAGGAGCGTTCCAGTTGTAAGAAGTCAACCTTGCCCACATAATCCTCCATTTGCTCTAAGGCCAAGGGTTCGTCTTCTATGATGATACATTTAATTGTCATTCTACTATTATTTCCAATTCAACTTCAAAGCGCTCATTGTCTTGCTTGATGTTGAGCGTGTAATTGTTTTCATACAATAATTCCAGCCTCCGTTTAATGTTTTTTAAACCTATTTTTCCTTCCGATCGTTCTTCCGTTTCAGACATTTTACGAATCAGATTGGAACACTGAAAATACAAGCGATTTCCTTCTACATTGATTGAAATTTCAATGGCATTTTTCACATTCTTTTGCCCATGTTTGAAGGCGTTCTCAACAAAAGCGATAAATATCAGAGGAGCAATCGAAATTCCATCTGTCTTCCCCTGCACCTTAAAGCTAACACTTTCTTGTTCAATTAATCTTAGTTTCTGCAAATTTAAATAGCTGTAAATGTGATCAATCTCTTTCTCCAATGTTACTTTTTCCTGCTCCGATTCATAAAGCATGTATCGCATGATTTCCGATAGTTTAATAATGGAGTCAGCGGTTTTGTCAGCGTCTTTGTGTGCTAATGAATGAATGTTATTCAGTACGTTAAATAGGAAGTGTGGATTGATTTGTGCCTTAAGCATCGAGAGTTTAATCTGTGTATTTTCTTCTTCCAGTTTCTGTTGGTTTTTCCATTTAAAATACCAATCTACAGAGAGGTGCAAGGCTATTGCATATAGGAAGTGGAGTAGTGTGTGTCCGATACTTGATTTATAAATGACAAAGAAATCTTCGTAGGTTTCTGTTCGTCCCGAGATGTGATATATGGAGCCGTAAACAAATCCATAAACCGCCCAATAAAACAACGTGAATAAGATAGTCCAGACATGTTGTTTCTTATCGAGAAATGTAGGGATAATCCAGAAATAGAAAACAGAAAACGTAACCATGTCAAGCGGAAACGTAGTTAGAATGGTCTTGATTTGTTTGCGTAAACCTTCATCATCCAGAAACGGGATCACACGAGTAAAATGGATAATAATCAGCGCGATCCAGAACAGGATAGCCACCCATATTTTCAATTTTAATTTACGCTTATTCATTACACAAATATACGCGGAATACAATTACCGTTCATGTACAAATACCGTGTAATCTACGGATGTATACAATCTATCAACCAAATGAGGAATTGTCTCTACTGTTCAATTATTGAGTGAGATCATGGATGGATATACATGATTTACCAAACAGTATAGTATCTCATTAATAGTGTGTTTTAACGATATATATTCGGTTGAACTCATTAATTATTGAAGATGAAGCAAACTGTAATCCATCGTATAATTTTAGCAGTACTAATCGTACTCCCTATCTACTCAAAAGCTGAGCTTGATCCAGCTGCAACGATTCGTTCATTGTCGGGTATCGTATTCGATGACTATGATAGTACAGGCATGGAGTACGTAACCGTTGCGATCTATAAAACAGCAGATTCTTCATTAGTCGCTGGTGGTTTTTCAGATGTAGACGGAAGCTTTCAGTTGGATGATTTTCTATTGGATGAACCTGGATTTATACGTTTCAGATATATGGGGTATAAAGAGAAGGTTATTCCCTTAACCGAAATGAGGCAAAATGATCTTGGAAATATTTATCTACAAAGAGAATTTCACGATGTCGATGAAGTAGTCGTGAGCGCTGAAAGGGGTGACGTAGTGCACAAGGTGGACAAAAAGGTTTACAATGCAGAGAAGATCATTGCTGCTGGGTCCACTGCTTTAGATTTGTTGAAGAGTATTCCATCCATTGAAGTGGACGGAGCGGATAAGGTTTCGTATCGTGGACAGCCGGATGTTACAATCTTGATTGATGGTCGCCCCACAAGCATGGCTGCCGAAGAGGTATTGAAAATGATGGATGCGAGCACCGTTGATCAAATAGAACTTATCTCGAACCCCTCTGCTAAATACGATGCCGAAGGAATGTCTGGGATCATTAATGTGATTACCAAAAAGGAGCAGAAACGGGGATTTAACGGATCGTTTAACACAACTTTTGGCTACGGTGAGAATTTCCGTTTAACGGGGAATTTGGCACTTAATTTTACTTCGGACAAATGGAGGATTAGTACACGGTATTATTCGGGGTACCGAAAACGGAGTCACGATTCATACACGGATAGATCTGTATATAGTGCAGATACGCTTGCGGATCGGCTAATATCTTCAGGAGGAGATTTGAACGAGAGGTATTCGAACGCGTTTACAGGCAATATTGATCATTTTATCAATGATAACAACACGATTTATATTTCGGGCATGTATGGGCATTATGCAATAGAAAAAGTAAGTTTTTTGGATTATGAAAATACTGATGCTCAGGAGTCTGTGCTTTATTCCTCTGAAAGAGATGGTACGGAGTGGGGGCCCATGAAAAGATATCGTTTGAATGCTGGTTGGCAATCCACTTTTGGGAAAAAGAGCAATACCTTGGATTTTGATGTCAATTATTCAGGGAGTCTCCATATAACCGAAGAGGCCATTGAAGAAAACCTCAGTTTAGGAGAGCGGTTCACAACAGATACATATGGTGAAGAAGATAATTCTTTATTGGTTGCTAAACTGGATTTTAATTTTGTAATTAATGATTCTTCCAAAATAGAAACGGGACTGAAAAATACGTTTCGATCGCAAAACAGTTTATTGGAATTGACCAATGCATCTACGGGAACGTCGCTGTTGGATACTACTTGGACAAATAATTTCAATTACGAACAGAATGTAATTGCTGGATATGTATCGTATGAAAAGCAATGGAAAAAATTCGCCTTAAAATTGGGGTTGCGAGGGGAACAAACCAATACGTCATCTGACCTTAAATCTGACACTATCAGGATCGATCAAAGTTATTTTGAATTGTTTCCAACGGCGTTTGTCTCGTATTCGTTCACTGATAGATCCTATTTGACATTGAATTATGGTCGCCGTATTAATCGACCAGCCATGGAGCAGATTAATCCATTCATCTATTATGCGGATCGTTTTATGGTAGATCAGGGCAATGCATACATCCAGCCTGAATTTATTCATGTCACAGAGTTAAGTTATTCGTATTACTCCACTAAGATAAATTTAGAAGCATCCATCTATTACAGACATGTTAAGAACAAAATCCGCAGATATATGCGCCAAGAGGGCCTTGTATCTATCTTGAGTTATAAGAATGTTGAGAATAGTAATTTGAGCGGTATTGACTTCTCAATAACGTATAAACCACATAAAGTTTTTAAGGTCATTTGGAGTACTAATGTGTGGAATTATCAGATTAGAGACAAAGTGATCACAAACAATGCCTTAGTAAACAGTATCGGGATCTCTACAAATCTTGATTTCTATGTGCAGCTGAAACAAGGGTGGAGTATTCAATTCAGAAACAACTATCGCCCTAAATATTGGGTACAGCAGGGGTACATATTACCTCGGTACTCCATGTCCTTGGGGGTAAGTAATTACTTTTTTAGGAAACATCTGAAAGTCTCCATAATGGGAACAGACTTGCTTAATACGCAACGGTATCATTACCGTGCTTCTGACCAAGACTATGATTTATTGGCCAATTGGAATTGGGAGTCAAGAATCCTATATGTAACAGTCAACTGGTATTTTGGTAAGAAGTTCAAAGGAAAGCAGAAAAGAAGAGGAGTAAATACTGATGCCTCAGATGATAATAGTGTCCCAGGACTTTAAATTGAGCACACAGAAGAAATGACTTTAGAAGAAACAAAGAGTGAACAAGAGAATAAGAGCCAGGAATAATCCTAGTTCTAAATAGAATACATACAAATTAATAATTAAAAAAACGTAAGATGAAAAACAAAATACTATTGACAATACTCGGATTAACACTATGCTCTTCTGGTTCTTTGAAAGCTCAAGTGGCACTACCTTATTTTAGTGGTTTTGATGATGTGACGCAACAAACAGGTTGGACAGAATACAAGAAGGCCGACACTACTTTTAGTAATTGGGGCTACGAAATAGCGAATGCGTATTCCGCACCAAATTGTATTGGACATGATTTCTCCCCATCATCTGGAATTACAGTTACTGATAATTGGTACGTCTCTCCTGCTTTTTCGATCAGTGGTGGAGGGATGCTGGATTCGTTAAGGTATAAATTTGTTGGATTCTCGGAACCAATGGCCGGAGATACAATCGCTGTTTATTTATTAAACGGTTCACAAGATCCGGACCTCGCAACAAGCACTCAGTTATTGTTTGATTTTAGAGGAACAGCATATGTCGCGGACAATACATACAAACTCAAAACTAACATCAGCTTGCCGGCCATGGGAGGATTAAGTTATATCGCACTTCGTTATAGAAATTCTGATTGTAGTTCGAATTGGCTAAATGTATTCTTTGATAATGTTGCAATTACTGGGACTGGAGGTGCAGGAGTAGGCACATTGAATGCTGTTGAAAGCAATTTGAGTGTTTTCCCAAATCCATCTGAAGGGCTTGTACAAATCACGAGTGAGACGGGATTGAATAGCATAGAAATCACCAATTCAATAGGTGAAGTTATTTATAGTAAGAACGATTGCAATGGACAAGCAACTGTAAAAGTTGATCTCTCACTATTTGCGAGTGGGCTTTATCTAGTCAAAAATTCTAATGAAATGACTAGCCAATTCTATAAGCTCATCTTGAAATAGGCGATGCTCATCAGCTTAGGATCCGAAACAAATTAAGAAATCATGACACAAAAGAGCTACACTTTATTGAATATCATTATAGTAATGATGGTGGGTTTGAGTTCAAAATCATTTTCTCAAACTGACGACATTTTCCAAGCCATAAAAGACAACGATCTTCCTGCCGTAAAAGGATTCGTAGACGAGGATCTTGGAAATCTAGAAGTTATAGAAGAGGGCTTGAGTAGCACGCCGTTATTGTATGCCGCGAATGAAGCTAATCTTGAAATTGTACAATTTCTAATTGAAGAAGGAGCAAATATTGATGCGCTAAATTCAGAAGGACTGAACGCATTAAGTCTTGTAGCGATGAAAGACAACCTTCCTATTGCGAAATACCTGATAGAAAACGGGATTAACGTTGATCAAAAAAATGAGCAGAAGAGCATGGCGGCAAGTCGTGTAATGTATGAAGGAAGCGATGAACTTATTTCATTAATCATCAACAAAACCACACTGGATGAGGAAACATTTCTAAATCTCCTAGCCGTTGCAGCAGCACAGCAAAGTACATCTACGATAGATTTACTGTTGGATAAAAACATTGAGATCCCAAATACAGACAATGCGATAAATCCTTTATTCAGCAGGAGCATCCGAGCTGATCATGTACGACTTCTCAATCTTTTGCTTGATAAAAGACCCGATTTTATGAAAGGCCATGAAGACGTTTGGGTTTCCTTTGCTGGAGAGTATGGAGCCGTGAATGTTTTAAAGAGATTTGTGGAATTAGGAAATAGCTTGGACATCACGAATCGTTATGGAAGCTCACTTATTCATCTCGCAACTAAAGGCAATAACCTCGAGTTGATACGATTTCTTGTCGAGAATGGGCAAGATATTAACGCGAGAAATGGAGTTGGAAAATCGGCTTTCAATATTGCTACGGATAATAACTTTCAGGACCTTGTAGCCTATCTAACTAAAAAAGGCGCGAGTGATACACCGCAAGAGTTTCCTTTGGTTGAAGGGCCGTATTTTGGACTAGAGCCTCCAGGTGATGAACCCGTAGAATTTGCAAATGGAATTTTATCAATAGAAGGTAATGAGCACAGTCCTCCCGTGTTTTCTAACGATGGTAATGAGGTGTTCTGGGCGTCTGAGTTCCCTATGAAGCTTTATACGATGGTGTGTGAAGATGGTATTTGGTCAGCACCAAAAAAATCGAACATCAATTATAGAATCATAAACACGGAAGAGAATCCACATTATTCAAGTTCTGAACCCGTTTTCTCACCAGACAATAAAAAACTGTTTTTCCTTTCGAACAGGCCTATCGAAGGTCGGGAAAAAGAGGATAGGGATATGTACATCTGGTATGTTGATAGAACCGAAGATGGATGGTCAGAAGCCAAATTTCTTGAAGGAGGTGTAAACGAGACGCCCATGTATTGGACTTTTTCATTAAACGATGAAAACACAATTTGTTTCAGTTCAAAACACAGATCTGTTCACGGCAGTAAGGACATTTGGGAATCAAAACTAATAGAAGGCGTATATCAGAAGCCTGTAAACTTGGGCCGTACCATAAACTCTGAACTTTTGGAGCATTGTCCATTTATCGCTAGAGACAATAGCTATATGATCTATGGTATAGGTAATCATCCAGATAATATTGGTCGTTTTGATTTATTTATTTCCTATAGAGAGCCAAATGGAGATTGGACAGAAGGAATCAACCTCGGCCCTAAGATCAACACGAAATATGGAGAAGCAGCACCACAAGTGAGCCCAGATGGTAAGTATATGTTTTATCAACGTTATGGTGAGATATTTTGGGTGAGTGCCAGCTTTGTAGAGGAGTTAAAATAGTAATCAATAAATCAATATATTATGAAAAGAGCAGTACTAAGTATTTTAATTCTAGCAGGAGTAACTTCAGCGATGGCTAAGGTTACACCGGAATGCGTAGATCGTGAGCAGAACATCACAAATGATCAGGAAGTGAGCAATAGGGTTCCAGAACCAGTTTTTGAATTCTCACCACCGCCACCACCACCGCCACCACCAGTTGGCTTAATAGAGAACGCTCAGTCCTTAGAGTTTGTACTTTATCCGAACCCGACCTCAAATGTATTGAACATTCGACTGGATGAAGTCGGACAAAAGATGTTCGCTAATATTTTGGACATGTCAGGAAGAGTGATTCTATATGATGTCTCGCTTTCAAGTGGAATCAATACCATTGACATTTCAGCTTTGGGTAGCGGCGTATATACCTGCTTACTTCAAACAAATGAAACGACCGTAAATTTGAAGCGTTTCATTGTTAAGTAGATGAATGTTCGAGATGAATCCCCTACTTTTTACACTGAGCTTGTCGAAGTGAAATGTGGGGGATTTTTATTTCGAGAATTCAAGAATGGTATTCGGGTTATGCACGTCAGAGCATTGGAGTCTTTAAAGGACAATTAGAGTAGGTTACTAGACACCTCTAAAATGAAAATCTTGATGTTTTTGATGAAAAAAATACAGCTAGTGGAAACGCAGTTTAGATAAATCAAACTTTCAAATATCTATCATGAAAAATTCGAACATAAAGTTGACTGCATTAATTTTATTCTTGAGCGTTTCTATTTTTGCCAATGCTCATGATGAAAACAATCCAATAACCATTGGTGAACAAGTTGAATATCATTCAGTCATCTTAAACGAGGATGTACTTTTGGATATTCATTTGCCTAATGACTACTCCAAAAAAAACAAATATCCAGTCCTCTATTTATTAGATGGGGAGTTTTTCTTTTCTCAGGCAGTCTCAATAGTTGATTATTTATCGGATAATAAGTATGTGCAGAAATCACTCATTCCGAAATTTATCATAGTAGGAATTACAACAAAAGACAGAAATAAAGATTTTACACCAACACTACAAATTGATAGATTTCCGACAAGTGGTAAAGCGGAAAATTTCTTAAAGTTCATTACAGAAGAACTATTTCCTTATGTCGAAAACAACTATTCAATAAATAATAAGAGATTGTTGACAGGTTGGTCATTGGGAGGGCTATTCACGACGTATTGTTACATAAATCATTCTGATTTATTTGATTATTACCTAGCAGTTAGTCCAAGTTTGTGGTGGGATAATATGTTGATGACACAACAACTAACAGAAGCTATATCAGAAAATAAGCTAAGCCAAAAGAAGTATACTATAACAATTGGTGCATTAGAAGCAGGTCATATGCCTAAGTCAATAAAGGAGTCCTTTTTGCCTGTAATATTAAAAGCAGTTGATACAAACTATTTCAGTTTTATTGAAATTGAGGATGAAAGTCATGACTTTACACCACTCTTAGCTTTTTATAAAGGCTTGCAATCCATCTTTTATAAATGGTCTATACCTGATAGCTTTTTAATGGAGCAAAATCATGAGGAAATGGAAAAACTAATATTTGAATACGCCCTCGGGTTTGGATTTAAGGAGGACACTAATATGGGGGCAGAAGAAAAAGCGTATAGGGCAGTTTTATTTCTTGTTGATATAGCCAAGGAACAAATTAATTATAATGAAGCAATAACCTTACTTAGATATATCACAGACAAACACCCTGAAGAGGTCACTATACAATTTAAATTAGGCGAATTCTATTACAGATCAGGTGATCTTGAAAAGGCTTTGTTTCATATAGAAAAGGCAATAAAGAATGAAAAATTAAGACCTAACCCTAATATCAATAGGTTGAAATCATATGAGGAAGCTTTCGAAGAAACAAAGAGCGAGCTGGAGAATATGAATTAGGGTTAATACTAGTTTTTAAACTACGATTCTTCTAAGAAAGCAAAAACCCTAAGACATTGATACATCTTAGGGTTTTCTAGGTCTATAGCCATATAGACTGTACTTTAACAAACTAATGTTGGCGGTCCGGACGGGACTCGAACCCGCGACCCTCGCCGTGACAGGGCGATATTCTAACCAACTGAACTACCGGACCAAGTTTCCTACCTTAAAGGTGATGACAACAGTCATCTTAAAGGAAATTGTTCAACGCTTTTCGTGTAAAGCGTGGGCAAATATAATTCAAATATTCTTTACTGCACAAGCAGAAGACAAAAAATATTAGTTTTTTTTTAATGTCCTGAGATCTAGCGATGGGATATAAAAAAAGCCAGTTAATTAACTGGCTCTTATAATGTGTTTTAGCTTGCTTATTCTTTTATGAACTTCACAGCTTCATATCCATCATTGTGGTGTACCTGAAGGAAGTAAATACCTTCTTCTAAATCACGAATGTCAATGTTCACATCAGTATTGTTGATATTCTCATGTGAAGCAACTGTAGCTCCTGACAAGTTTACAATATTTACTGACTCTATTTCAACACCATCCAATCCTGATAACGTTACCGCATCAATAGCTGGGTTAGGGTATACAATGAAGTTAGGTGCAATCAATTCAAAAAGACTTGCATCGTCATTGATTGTAATTTGGTATCCATCAAAAACGATATCTTGATCAACATCAATCATAATACCAGAACCAGGCACCAACTCAATTGAAATATTCCCTGTCACTTCAATCGTAACTGGATAAACCCCAGCTGTAGTTGGAGTACCATAAATGTTTGCACATCCGTTATCTCCTCCTAAATAGTGACAAGCTGCATCATTACATGCATAATCCAATCCAGCAGGTAGTCCACCAACCCCTGTTACATCAAAATAATTGATAGGCGCTCCAGCAAAAGTTGGGTCTATATCCGCTGTTACTTGAGCAGGAACCTTAAAATTCATGTCTTCTGAATAAAACACTCCAACACTTCCATCTGGAAAGTTTGTTATCGTGTCCGGTGCAACTATGGTTTCATAGCAATCACACCATACTCCGTATGTAGAGTCGCCAAAGTTTGCTCCTGGAGTACATGATTGCGCTTGTGCGCTCATAACTCCTAAAACAGCAAACGAAATAGATAGTAAAAGTTTTTTCATAGGGTTTATTTTATTGTTAATTAGGTCACTAAAATACGATTTTTATCACAGTGAGCCAATCCAATTCTATTTACTTATTAACCGTGCAATATTGATGGGTTTCGCTAGTAACTGAGCCATGCAGTATAGACAATTGAACTTTATATTTGTTTTGTAGCTTAAACGCAAATCCATCAATGGACGTTATCATTGAAAGAATTGAAGGAGCAGGTGGTCAAGTAGTGATGCCTAAGACTCAAATTAGTCCTGAAATTGGGTTCATGGCACTTTTTACTGATACGGAAGGAAACCGAGTTGGTCTTCATTCGCAAGGCTAGATTGAAACTAATTGCACAAAAAAAAGGGAAAACCGAATAGCTTTCCCTTTAGTGTGTTAAATAATTATTACCAGCGAACAACCAATTTGAATCCTGAACTAGATTCTGCTTGATTAACGGTAGTATTTTGGATAATTACGTCAGGCTCTTCTTGAATTTTTTTATCCGAACGAGAAGCAAATCGTAATTTATATTTCCCTTTTTTCTCTACGATCTTGTAGACAACGGTAACTGGTTTGTTTCTTTCAGCGTCTTCACTACTAGGGTTGGCAATCTGAAGCATTTTCCGTTCAATGTCTGGAATGCTTGGATCATCAAATTTTATTTTTAGACTTAAGTAATCCTTATCTGTATTAAGAATTTGAATATTACTCATGGGCTCTTCATTCATTATACGACCATTTAGGATCAAAGTGAATTTAAGTCCATCTTCTGAGAAGATTTCAAGGTCGTGAGAAATTTGTCCAAAAGAATTAATTGCTAAAAACCCAACGAGAAGTGTTAAAATTAGTTTTTTCATAGTATCTAAATTAGTGATTTATATTGAGATAATCATGGCGAAAACAATAATCACACCAAAGTTTTGGAACAAATAATAAATCAGTAGAAGCAAAAATGCTGATGAGTCTGAGCAGTCCATACAGTCATGATTCGGAAACTTCGAACCTATAGCCTGAACCATGTACATTAACAATGTTGACTGTTGGATGGTCCTTGAAGTATTTTCTCAATTTAGAGATAAAGACGTCCAAGCTTCGACCAACAAAATAACTATCGTCTTTCCATACAGATTTTAGAATAAATTCTCTCTTAAGTAGAGTGTTTTGATGCTGCACGAAAAGCTCTAAAATATCCGATTCTTTCTTTGTAAGCTGTTTCCTTTGTTCGCCATTAATTAAGACAAGATTTTCAACATCCAATGTGAGATTGGAAAAAGTGATTTGAGTTTTAGTGGTTTTGATGTATTTGCCCCTTTTAAAAATCGCTGCCATTCGCAGAGTCAACTCTTCTACGCTGAAAGGTTTGGTGACATAATCATCTGCTCCTATCTTGAATCCCTTAATCCTATCCTCCTTCATTGATTTAGCGGTCAAGAATATGATAGGAATTGCAATATCAGATTTTCGGATCTCTTCAGCCAGACTAAATCCATCCATATTTGGCATCATAACATCCAGTAAGCAAAGGTCAAAGGGCTCACTTCTGAATTTCACCAAAGCCGATTCTCCGTCAGAGATGTGCGTTACTTTGTATTCATAATTTTCTAAGCTATCCTTTAATAGAAAGCCCATACTGGCATCATCTTCAACCAATAAAATATGTTTTCTATTTTCCATTATCTCGGTAAAAATAGAGTAAAAGTACTTCCCTTGTTTTCTATACTTTTAAAAGTGATAGTTCCTCCGTGTTTTTCGATAATCAGTTTAACGTAACTTAATCCTAGTCCGTAGCCTTTCGTATTGTGAATATCTCCGGTTTCTGCGCGGAAAAACTTCTCGAAAATTCGCTGTTGATTCTCTTTGCTTATTCCAACTCCTTTGTCGGTAATGTGGATTAATATCCCTTCGTTGTTATTATTTGTTTGAACGTTTATTTCCGGAGATTCCTTGGAGTATTTTATTGCATTTTCAATGAGGTTATAAATAACATTTGACAGATGTAGCTTATCCGCTTGAAGTATGAAATGCTCTGCTTCTAAGGACAATTGTAAGTCCCCATTTTTTTGTTGGATTAAAGGTTCAAAATTCAGAGATATTTCAGCTATTAACTCATGGACATTACATGGTTCTTTGGAAATGGACTCTTCCTTTTTTTCCATAGCAGATATTTGAAGAACTCTATCTACTAAATTATGGAGACGAACATTCTCATTGTAAATGATGTCAGCGTATTTCATTCGTTTGTTGGCGTCCATTTGCATCCTTTCATCCCGTAGTGCTTCTGATGCGACCGAAATATTTGCAATAGGAGTTTTTAATTCATGTGTCATGTTATTCACAAAGTCTCTTTTTAAGCGCGACAATTTCCTGCTTCGAAGAAGTGATATCATGATAAAGATGAATATAGATAGGATTACCAATAAGGTGAAGGATGAGAAGATCCATATTCCCATGGAGTTGAGGAGGTAAGTCGTTTTGTTATTCAGACGGATTTTAAAATTCAATTTCTTTTCAAATTCCTCCCTACTTAAACAAGCTGCATCGTCTATTAATTCGGATAAATTATTTCCTAAAACAATTTCATTGGTTTCCGCTTCTACAATGACATAGTCAAAATCGACATTGATGGACCTAGCAGCGAATTCAATTCTAATAGAAGTGTCTAATGCTTCAAGACTGAAATAACATTCAGTTTCGATATAAAACTCGTTGGAAGACAATTTTGAGATAGGGGGAATTCTGGAACTGTAATCATCGCTCAGTTTCATCAATTTATCGGCAACGTTTCTAAGTGCAACATTGAGTTTTTCATCAAGTTGCCGTTCTTCCAAGTCAAAAGATTTCTTGAACCAATAGGCCTGTGTAATAAACAATGCACTAATGGTCAGTACCATTAGAGCGAGAATTACGCGAATCTTTTTAGAAGACATGGGGCTAAGTTATCGCAATTATGCAAGGATAAAAGTGAATTTACATTTCGTTAACATCTTTTTACCAATCGTTGTCATTAATTCAATGCAGATCCCAGTAGATTTGATCTTAAGAAATTTTAATTGGATAGAGTTATGAAAAAACGTGCAATCATTATTGGAGTTATTGCTGTAGCATTTGGACTTACAGCGTATGGATTTATCAATGATAATAGAGATGATCACAGCTGTGAGGAAAATCCAGAACATCCCCACGCAAATTTTTCTGAGAATGATTATTCAGATGAAATCGTTGCTAACAACAAGCCAGATTTGTTTGTGACCATGGCGAATTGGTCGAAATATTCAATTACCAAAACTGAACTTCAGGAAGTAGAGTTAATCAGTGATATAATTCCGGATTATCCCGTCAATTGGATTTTCGATTATACATCTATAGAGATATCCTCAGTTTGTGGAGGAGTGTGCAAGGTGGAATCGAATCCAACGATTACTTTAAACTCAGCTCAGAAAGAATTATTGAACACTGTGGACATATCTGAAACGATTGTCATTACAGTTAAATACAAAATGAAGAATGATGTTACAAAAGTAATGGAGGACCAAGAGATGAAGGTTCACTTTGAAGTTGTTCCAGAAGTCATTGCTGAATATGTAGGAGGATACGAGCAATTGTTTGAAGATTTGAAACTAGATTTGGAAGAGGAAATCTCTAGCAAAGAACTGAATTTATATTGGCTAATGGAGGTTTCGTTCCTTGTCGATGCGGAAGGAATAATTGAAAATGTAAAATTGGAAAGATCTTCTGGAAATAAGGAAGCAGACAAATTAATTGTTGAATGGATTACGAAAATGCCGAAATGGAAACCAGCGGAAGATGTTAACGGAAATACCATGCCTCAGAAGCTCCAATTAATGACAGGAACGGACCGGTGTTAACCGAATTAACCAATGATTCTCATTATTTTTATGGAAATATCATGAGATTATGGAGAAAGATGAATTCACAAAACTGGTAGTTAATGGCCTTGAACGCATTATTTTTGAAGGAGAGATTGGTACTTCTCAGAGTTACGTCATTTATCAATTGTCACCTCAATATTACGTGCAAATTGCAGGGAGTAGAGGCGATTTAAATGTCCATTGTGAAGCCGTTGGGAATTCCTTCATTGAATTCAGTACTCAAATTAACGGACATCAAATTCAACAACTTCTTAAATTGGGTTGGTCAGAAGCAGGGGATATGAATCATACGATTGAACTACCTGTTGATTCAATTGAAAGTCGGCAAAAACTAGCTGAGTTATTTTATGAAACGGCTGCAATTTATGGAGCTACAACAATTTCTAATGTTGAAGTAGAAATCGGGTAGATAAATTTCGTAAACGTTGATACCACAAATCTGCAGGTTCACAATTTATATTTAGTAGAACTCAAGAAGAAGACGAGGATCCCTCTCAAGAAGGCACTAGCGTAGTGTTTGTCCCCTTTTTCTCTTACTTCCCTATATGGAGCTCTTGTTTCGAGGAGAACTACATTTAAAAAACAGGTATTTGTTGCAGGTAATTGTTGCAACTTCTGGATCATTATTCCTATAAACAGCTGTATTTGTGATGTTTACAATGAGTTGTTATTAATTCTTAGATTTGGCTTGTTCGAAACGTTAAAGTGAGGCATGTTGATTAGAATAAGAAGATTCACATTACTGTTACTTTTTTCCGTGTTTGCTGTATTCCATGCAGCTGCACAATCTGATTATTACACAAATTATGGATTAAGTAATGGTTTGCCTAGTTCCCAGGTATATCATATGTATCAGGATGTCAATGGGTTGTTGTGGTTCGCTACTGACAATGGCATTTGTAGCTATGATGGTTATGAATTTAAACCCTATGATCTCACTGACGGGTTAACAAGTACAACAGTCTTTAGATTTTATCCACAAGCCAACGGTGAGATATGGTGCTCAACTCCCAATAATGCGTTCTTTTATTTCAATCCTAATGACTATAAGATTAAACAATATGAATTCAATAATGTGTCTAGCATATATGGAATTGAGGGAATAGTAAATGATATGTACCTAAATGATGAGGGCACACTTAGTGTTGGGTATCAAGACAGAGTTGGAGTCCTCTCTATAAGTTCAGAAGGCGAATTACTTTCTTATCCCAGAAAGAAGAAGATTTATGAAGAAGATATATGTGAATTAGTGGATATAAAAATCCATCACATTTCGGATTCTTTGAAATTCACTTTTCTGCAAAGTTCTGAAAATGAACAGAAAGTAGATTTATTGGGATCTTCTGAGGTGAAAATTAAAAATAGTGCAGGTATGTACTATAAGATGGAAGCGGCCAATGGATATTGCGTCATTGGAGAATATAAAAAGTATACAAGTGATGTATATTTAATGAAGAACGGTGTAGAACTGCTCTCTTTTAATACGGACGAAAGACCACTAGGCGTTGGGTTTTATGATGACAATCATTTTTGGGTTGGTTATCTTCATGGTGGAGTAATAATCTATGATTTTCAAGGAAATGAAGTCAAGAGATATTTAGAAAACAGTTCTGTAACTAGAGTGTTAGAGGATCATCAGGGAGGAAAATGGTTTTCTACATTGTATTCAGGTGTTTATTATAGCGGTAACATCGAACTTAATCATTTGACCATAGATGGCTCTAATATTTACGACTTGTGTGTCAATGATGGAGAAGGGATGATGCTTGGAACACTTGATGGGGAATACTTTAAAGTTGTAAGCGGTATACCCTATGCAACGAAGTATTCAAAGACGAAAGCGCAAATGTCTTCACCAGCACTTGCCCAATATTATAATAAACTTGAAGGATTGGTTGTGAGTAATAACAACAATGTCTGGATAGGAGACAGAATAATAATAAAGGATGAATACTTTACAAATTTGTCAGATGACATCGATGAAC
Source organism: Crocinitomicaceae bacterium (assembly GCA_033791225.1). GTDB lineage: Bacteria > Bacteroidota > Bacteroidia > Flavobacteriales_D > Crocinitomicaceae > UBA4466. Next base: position 97,679 of record JASJHD010000010.1, on the reverse strand, counting down.
TTCCGATAGCGACACGTAAAGCATTGATATGTGTCATCAAAAAAGATGGAAGCTATACCAAATACCATACGTTAGGAAACGTTTACGATGCATGCATTACAGATAACGGTATCTACTTCACCAAAAGATATGGTTTGTATTTCTATGATACAGTGACAAGGACTGAACACAAAATTGATCATGAGTATCATAATTATCCAATAATGGATATTGACAAAATATCAGATTCCAAGTTTGTTTTAGCTACCAACGGAAACGGTGTTGTTATTCGAGATGGAAAAAAAGTACAGCGTATAAGTACCGAGGATGGTTTATCCAGTGATATAGTATTTGAAGTCTATCATGATCAAAATGGTGATATTTGGGCAGGAACGAATAAGGGGATAAATCGCATTCGAATTAATGCAATGGGTGAGATCCAAATAGATGTTCTTGGGCATCAGGATGGGTTAATTGATAATTATGTTAATGATATTAAACTTGTTGACGACACACTATGGATTGCTACAGCCTCTGGTGTCACGTATGCATCAGTAAATTATTTGTTTAAAGATTCTTGGAAGAAGTCTTTTCTTTCGATTCTCAGGTTTAAAGTAAATACTGACACGGTAGAAAGTCTATCGAACCTTTCTTATTGGCAAAATAGTCTGGAGATAGATTTTAGGGCACTTTCATTTAAGGTAGGGTCAAAAATCATCTATCGTTATAAAATGGATGGCTTAGACAAAGATTGGAAATATACGTATGAACAATCGATTGCATATAATGCACTTCCTCCAGGTGAATACACTTTTATTGTTCAAGCCGGAATGAATGATAGTTGGGAGGACGAAGTCAAAAGGATTCCAATTAGCATTTCTCCAGCTTTTTATAGTACTATTTGGTTCAAATCTTCATCCGTGTTGCTAATTTTATTTCTGGTGTATTTGTTTTTTAAATACAGAATTCTCAGTTACAACAAACATATTTCTAGAGAACTAATGAGGCATATATTAAAACGTCTCAGAAGAAAGTCATACGATTTCATTGTTCAAGAAAACAGAAAAGAAATTAAAATCAACTCACAGGATGTCTTTTACGTAAAGTCAGCAGATAATTACGTAGAAATCTATACGACAAATGGTAAAGTTGTGATTCGGGAAAAAATTTCAAACTTTTTAAACATTGTGCCTGATGAGATTGAATACCTACAGGTGAGAAGAAACTATATCGTTCGCATTGATAAAATCACATCAAAATCGAAAAATTCAATCACGGTTCATAACCTAGAAATTAAAATTGGAGAAACCTATAAGGAGACTTTTAACCAGATTCACCTTTCTTAAATTAAGGTTCACCACATTTTCCTGTAGGGTTCGCCACAAAGCCCCCTTTATTTATTAGTTCTAAGCTATTGCTGATCTATACTTGTCTTAAATTAATTAAACTATTTATTTATGAAAAAGACAAGTTTATTTTTGATAGGAATTCTATTTAGTTTCCTGTCTTTCGGGCAAGCAACACCGTTTAATGATGACATGACATGGGCAGGTGTGCCAGGAGTGATAAATGTAGGCGGGCTAGGTACATCTGCACAAAGCCCTAATTTTGGAGGCTGTGCATTTAACTACACAGTGTCTACTAATTCTCCTGGAAGCTTTGCTTATTCTAACAACCAAGCAGATGGAAGCGCTGTACTATTTCCTGCAAATACAGGCGCATTTAATGGTGGAGCAATAACCATAACCTTTCAATTTAGTCAGCCTGTAACAAATTTACAAATCCATATTGATGACTTGGATATTGCTGAAACAGTGAATAATATTAATCCTGCTGCCAATTCAGTTACAGCCACAAATGGAGTTTTAAATTTTGCTGGTGGTGTAATCACATCCCCAGCGAATAATGCTGATGGTTGGATTAACTGGACTGGGCCTGTTACTACTGTGTCATTTACCTATACTAGACCTGGTGTTGGGTTCGGATTACTTGTTGATTTTGTAAATTTTACTGGTCCAGATATGGAAGCAAATGTATCTCCTGTAGGTCATTCAGGATATACAACGATCAACGGAAATACTATGCCAACCTATTGCACGGGAGATGCTGTGTTTGCTGATGCTTCGGCTACCAGCGGTGAATCAAATTACTATATGTCAGTAGCACCTGTAATCGGCTTTTCTCCGATTGTAACAGGAGCTAACATGTACAGCGGTTGGGTAACTGGTCAAGCACCAAGCGCATTAAATTTAATGAGTTCTCCAGTAGGAACAGCGACTTTTACCACTGACCAAGTATATGTTTTAACCATAGCCACTGGACCGTGTTGGAATAGTACATTTATGTATTTTGTTGTGCAAGATTGTTGTCCTGAGGATCTGGAATTGGCAATCGATTGTGACGATGGAACAGTTAATATTTTGAATCTTCCGATTGGGATATTCGATGTACATACTTTATGGACACATACTTTAGTTCAAGGTGGACAAAAAATCACAACGTTGGCAGAAGGACCTAATACAATCTCTTCTGTCCCTACCTCAATGGGAGAAGGTTGGTACAATGTTACCATGACTTTTACATTGCCAAACGGAATGGAATGTTCTTATGAACAAAGTATTTATTTTGGTGGAGAAGAATATTGCTGTGAAATTTTTGGGCCAAGTTTGAATCTTTCTGCATCAACTCCAGATGGTTATACTTCCCTTCCTGATGGGACTGTTCTGCCTTTTTACACATGCGGGCCTCCCAGAATGTGGGTGTCAACGGACTGTATAAATCCAGTACCAAGTAGTTATTATATTACACTTCATATTATGAATCCAAATCCATGGTCTGTTTTTCTCCTTCATTATTGGAATCCAGCTTTTACTCCTGTCGGTTATTTTGATCTATGGTCAAATGATTTGCCTGGTTACACTGGTTTACTTCCAGATACTTGGTATCTCCTTACAGTTTGTTCAGGTAATGCGTGTGATTACTTTTCATTCTATTCAGGTCCTGAATGTCCTCATATGATGATAGATTTAGATAAACCGAATCCAATTGAGAGGGTTAAGATCAGCCCGAACCCTGCTACAGATATAACAACAGTTGAATTTGAAGAAGTTACTTCAGGAACCCTTGTTATTAGATCTACAGAAGGAACGGAGGTATTCACTACTGAATTTACTGATCGTCGTAACATAGATGTTGATGTTAGTAGTTATCCTAGTGGAATGTATTTCATAGAAATCATGAACGAGGATATGATAATCTCAGAACGATTAATTAAGAATTAATAACTAAACCTAAATTAAAAGAGGTCTTCCAAGTCGGAAGGCCTCTTTTTTTATTGCTCATTAATATCGATGGAACGTCGTTAAGCAAAAGCCATTTCTCGGTTGTACTTATTTCGATATTCAACAGGGGAAAGACCAGTGTATTTTTTGAAGGTGTTACGAAAGGCTTTATCATCTATGTAGCCAATTCCATACATGACTTCTTGAACATTCATTGTGGTCGACTCGAGTTTCTTTTTTGCTGCTTCAATTTTTACGCGTTGAATGTATTCCAACGGTGTATTGGATGTTGCTTTTTTAAATCTTCGTAAGAAAGTTCTTGCGCTAACATTAACCAAATCGGCTATTTCATCAATGTTTAATTTTTGCTCAACGTTTTTTTCAATGTACAATTGCGCATCCTTAACCTGACGGTCGCCATGTTCCTTTTGACCATTAAAAATCATAAATTGACTTTGATCAATTCTGTCAAATTCTATTTCAGAAACCTTAGAGCACCAAATTGCAGTTTCCCGACCACAGTATTTCTCAATTAGATAAAGCATGAAGTTGAGAAAAGAATATGCGCCTCCGCTAGAGTAAATGCCACTGTCTTCGCTTATTATTTTCTCAGGAATAAGATTGACTTGTGGATAACGCTGTCTGAAAATGTCGTGTGCAGCCCAATGAGTGGCGCATGATTTTCCATTGAGTAATCCAGTTTCTGCCAATAACAAAGCACCCTTGCATAGACTAGCAATTTCAGTATCGTTTTCAATGCGTTGCTTTTTGATCCATGGAACGAAGTCGCTGTTGTTTTCAATTTCTAATGCTAAATCACCACTGATCGCTGTCACAATAATCAAATCGGTGCTGTGAACTTCATCAATAGTTTTTGTAGGAGTTACACTAAAGAGTCCTTGATACGTCACAGGATTCATGGTTAGTCCAACCAAATCAACTTTGAAAAAATCGTCCTTTAGTTCATTGATTCGCTTATAATATGCGTTGGCCATACGCAATAGATTGTATGGGGCTATTATCGTATCGACAATCGCGTTTCCTGCAGGTAAAATAATACTGATGTGTTTCATGTCTTATAGAATTGACTACAAATATACGTCATTATTATGGCGTAAACAACCCTTTAATATGTCGGAAAAGACACCTATTTATTATGAGTTTACGACATAACTTTGCAATGTCCAGTTTAAGTACTGAAGAATAAATGTACTAACCGAGTCACTTGACTCTCAAAAAAAACAACTATGAAAGCTACAAAAGAAGCGTTACCCGAGTTCATGTCAGCACCGACACAATTGGGAACAGAAATCAGTATTACAGGTAAATGGGTTCCAACGAAGAAAGGAGGAATGTTTAGAAAATCAGCTGAGTCGAGAGAGATGTTGAAAGAGTGGGAAGACATTCATACTGAAGCGAAAAACCACAAAGGTATATTGTCCACTGAGATTAATCATGCGGTTGGACAAGATGCGGTATTGATCAATCATGTTTTCGAAGACTCGGCGGCATTGGTAGATTATTTCTCGACCACAGGCTCAGAACATTCACAGGCACTTTCTAAAGTAGCGAAGCCAGAAGCACATTTAATTAAAGGGGTAAACTTATCGGCTGAGGTTCGAGAAGCAATCGCGGCTAAAAATGTAGCTGGTAGTTTTGGAGAGTTCTTGTTCGGTTACGTAAAGAACGACTACATACGTCCTGACCCTGTTAACGCTATTCAAGTTACAGCCAAATGGACGTGTAAGCCAGGAGATGAATCTTCTCTTGAAGAGTTGAAGTATTGGTGGCAACGCGTTGGAACCGATGCATACTCTCTAGAAAAAGGGTTGGTTCGATTTGAAGTGTATCAAGTAATAGGGGAGGATGCCCTAATAATTCACGAGACTTTTGATACTAGCGATGAATTGAAATTTCATTTATCGAAAGGAACAGCTGAGAAATATAAAAAGGACATTGATAAGATTGCCTTTCCAGAATCGTACTTCTTTAGAGGTCCGGTATCGTGGACAATTCGGACATACTCCAAATTTTTACGCCTACCAGCGACGTATTCAAGTCAAGGAAGTCATTTTACTAAAGCTAGTGGGAATATGACCGACGGAACATTTTAATCAAATAGATAAACGCATAAATACACACAAAATGAACAATCAAGAAATCACAGTAATGTACAGCTGGAAAGCTAAAGATGGAAAAGGCGAGGAGCTAAAAGAAAACTATAGAAATGTCACGAAGGACATGCAAGAAACAGAACCCAATGCGATCAAAGTAGATTGCAGTTTCGATTCAACGAATGGAACGCTTGCAGTCTACGATTTATTTAAAGATGGTGCCGCTTTAGGACAACACCTAGGTACAACAGCAGCTGGACACTTTCCAACATTGTTACAAATAGCAACACCTGGAACTTTCTTTTTCTGCGGGGATGTGCCAGAGGAATTAAAAGCAGCTATTATCGGTATGGGATTAGACGCTGTATTTGCGCCTCACATGACCGGATTCGATAGAAGAGCTTAAATAATTCGCACTGATATAAAACAATGGAATGCCCTAGCGTTCCATTGTTTTATTGTGTGTTATATGACTATCGCACAAACTCGTGCAACGCGGCGTATGCATTATCTTGATATGCTTTATTGGCCATTGTTGGAAAGATCTTGAATTGATCCACGACTTGACCTGTTACTTTCGATTCTTCACTTGCATAGAATCCTCCTGTTTGGAATTGATCATTGTTTAAAGCATTTACAAACCGAGCCGCTCCCTTGTCTACTTTATGAACCATTCCTCTTAGTGGGAGGATAATAGGCATCATTAAGTATTTGAACATAATCTTAACCATAGTAGGAACGTTATCTGCCACCTCAGTCCCGCTTGTTGCTCCCGGGCTTACTGAAACAAATTTGATGTTTGGGAATTTTCTTGACATCGATGAAATCCAAAGTGTTCCGACATATTTAACATAGCCGTAAGCCTTCATTCCATCCAATTTTTCTCCGAAAAAACTACCGTCAAGAATAGCTTCCATTTCTCCAACAGAATTGGTTTTTAGCTTGGGTCGCTCCATTCCCATTTTTTTAATTCCACGGGCAGCCTCAGTGCTAACATATACAGCCGATTTTTTTAATTTATCTGCCTTCAATAATTCATCAACAAGAACAACATGCCCCAACAAATTAGTAGCTGAGATTTCATTCATTCCTGATGGAGTAAGATTGCCTGGAGTTTTACCTCCCATTCCGCCTGCATTCATAATGATCGCGTCTACAGGTTCTGCCATTGAAGCTACTGCAGCCTTAACCGAATCAGCATTTGATACATCCATAATAAGGATTTCAAAGATGTTCTTACCCGTGCTCTTCTCAAGCTCTTGTTTAGCTGTTTGCGCTTTTGTCGGGTTTCTACAAGCAAGGATTACTCTTTCTGTTTCCTTTAATAGTGCTAGCTGTCGAGCGGTTTCTTTTCCGAGCCCCGCGTTTGCTCCTGTGATTAATACTGATTTATTCATGTTTCCTAAGTTTTATTTGTACCGATTGGTCAAATATATAATTTATTTGGACTACTCGGTACAAATAACTTTATTTATTTTCTATATTTGTTATTAACTATTAGAAGAAACAAATGCCAAGAGTTAAATTATTTAATCAGGAAGAGGCGCTAAAAAAGGCACTCATGCTTTTTTGGGAGAAGGGGTATGACTCAACTTCACTGACTGATTTAACAAATGAATTGGGGATAGGGAAAGGTAGTTTCTATGACACTTTCGGAAGTAAACAAGAACTGTTTCAACAAGCGCTAGAAGCCTATAGATCAGAAGCATTTGACACCTTAGATACATTGTTAGTAGATAAGCATAATCCAGTAAAAGGAATTCGAAATTTTCTAGATACGCATACAGAGATGATGCTTTTGGATCCAGTATCCAAAGGTTGTTTCATAACCAATACATGTACTGGATCGTCGAATGATGTGTTTGTGCAAAATTATCTAAAAGAGCACAATCGTATCATGAAACTCAAACTTGTCGACTACCTAAAGCACGATTCTTTATCTACAAATCCTGAATTATTGGCAGATTTGATTCTAACACAAGTTACTGGAATTAGCGTATTAGCCAAGATAATAAATGACAAGGCAAGGTTTAGTGATTCAAACGATCTTTTTATGCAGCTCGTTAAGTAAGGTTCTGCATAAATTATCACAAGGGTGATATCATGCTTACGGAATGATTTCCTAGCCATCCTTCATAACAGTCCATATTGATCTCTAGATGAAACTCAGGCAGCGAATCTGTCTTCTGTTTAACCAACTTGAGGTAATTGGAACCGTAGTCGTTATTAGTAGGAGGGTGATCATTCTTCTTACGTCCACTGTCATTGAAATGCATTACTGGAAAATAGCCGTCGCTCACCTCAAAATAAATCCAATCCCCTTTTTCCCTCCACGTTCCTTCCGTTGATATATTCCCTGGCGAACAGATGCTGCTATGATTCGCTATATCTAAAGTAAAGGCCCCGTCTTTGCTGATAATTAGTACTATGGTAATGTCCGTTGTTTCAACTCCACCTTCACGGCCGACAGTTTCCTCGTAGAAATATCCATAATATACTCCTACGCCATTTTCTTGACTGGAAACAGACAGACTTATGAGAACAACAATGGACGCTATTAACCAATTACGATATTTCAAATTTATTCCTTGAAGTAAAATACTCATAACCGTCAAAGCTAGGAATAGTTACTCAACCATAACACCGTAGTCTATCTTATGCTGCCTTTGCAGACAACTTCTTCATCCGTGCTGCCTTCTCCGCTGACGGTTTACCAGTTTCAGCAAATACCTTGAGATCTTCTAGCGCGCTATCTAACAAGCTGTTTAGATTCTTCTTTAGCATTCCCCCCATTAGTGCTCCCATGAATGGTTTCATCTGCATTGTGATTTGTATTTCGTCCTTGCTTCTTCCCTGACCTAAATCGGTGATAACATGACGACTATTCATATGCGTTACAAATCCAGGCATTCCTTGGTATACATCAAATGCCATTGTTCTATTATCGTCACTGTATTCAGTTATTCGCTCATCCACACTGCTAAACCCTTTTGCGCTCAAATCACAGGATCTAGTATCACACACAGCTCCTTCAAACTGTCCTTCTCCAGAGGAAGTTGAATGATCGATAGCACTACTCCATTCACCTGCTTTTGCGAATCCAGGACCTATTATTTGCCATAATTCATCTGCGGATACATTTACAGTTACCGACTTAGACATTTTTACTTCTTTGCGTTTTTCAGACATAACTTCTTATTTTTAGTTCAAGTCAAATCTCGGGCTTTTATCTAAGCCAAATAGTTCAGAAAAGATCAAATACTTGTCAATTTAGCTCACGAACAATTGCTGATAGTGAGTATGTTGTATGCGCGAGAAAGGTTTTGAGTATAGATTTCCGACCATAAGTGATCAAACAAGAGAAACGAGCGCTTTGATGATACATGACCCCCTAGTGTTTCTTAGGGTATGTCATACGTACCAATTAATCCTACTTCAGAAATGTTAGTCCCACTTTGATATTGGCAAATGAAGGAAGTATTCCTTCTCCACCTCTAGGCACGAAAAAATCGCTATTGGGTGAATAGTCAATAAAAGGAGCCCATAAATACTCAACACCCCAAGAGAGGTTTAAAATATTCGATAGCCTGTGCTCAAAAGAATAAGCAATCTTCACTCCATTTCGGTTAAAATGAAAATTATTGGGAATGCTAGCTTTTTCATAATGAGTATCATATTCGGTTATTCCTGTAAAAGTTAAATCAACACCAAAAAGGTAGGAGACATTTAAATTGTGTCGATGTTTGATGATTAACTTATCACCTTGTTTTTTAGTATTAATCCGTTGAAACTGAAAACCTGCGATAATTGAATAGGTTCTAAAACCTGTGATTGTGTTATGCCCTCCTGATTCGGTTGAATCAACAATCCAATATTCATCACGTTGAGTGGCATGTTGCAAATAGTGAAACCCAATAAACCCACCTATTTTGTTTTTCTTCATTTTTTCTGCAGCCCCAACAAAAGTATTCCCTCCGAATATTAGATGGCTTTGATTTAAATTAGGAACTGAATTATATGAGCCCCAAGAATTTTTCATAGGATCCAACTGCTTAATAATCGTACCGTCAGTAGAGAGTTCAGTAAAAAACAGATTTGAAATATTGAATCGATACTTTAAAGAATGACCTAAGGAAATATTTTTGTGAAAAGTTACAGAAAGAGGTGATATCGTTAATGAATGTCGTTCCAATGAAAAGTCAGATTGTCCGAAAGAGGCATAAGAGATTAAAATAAATAGTAGTGCGAATGATTTCATAATAGTAAAACAATCAGTGCACTAGATAAGTTACAACTACTATGTAAAACACCTGTTAAGTTCAAAGCTAGGTAATCGTTCTTTTATTTTTCCGTGCATATATAATTGCGCCAAGTATTAATATTAAATAAATAAAAAGGATGTAAACTAACTGTTTGGGATCTTCTGTAAACACATAATAAAAAATCAGTATTCCTCCAATTAATAGACCAACCATAGCAATTATTGCTGGGATAAGGCGTGTTTTTGTTTCATGGCGTTTGACGTAATTTGCATAAGCCATTAGAAAAGAAACTATAATAAATGTAATACTACCGAATTCTAAAAGTAATTGTAGCCCACCACTTAGGATTAAAGCAAAGGATAAAATGGCCATCGTAATTATAGCATAATTTGGTATGTGCCCTTTTACTCTATTTGACAGTTTATTTGGCAGATAGCCATCTTTTGCAATAACAGCCATAAGTCTTGATGCCCCAAAAAGGGTTCCGCTTATTGCACTTGAGGTCGCCAACAAAGCACCAAATATTACGATAAACATACCTAAATCACCCAAAATCTCTTGTGCGCCAGCAGCCAAAGCATACTCTTTATCCTTAATTATAATTTCCTTTGGAATGGTCGCCAATGCTCCAATAGCTAATGTTACATATACGAGGGTTGCGATTATTATAGAGCTATAAATGGCTCTGGGAATATTTTTTTGAGGCTCATCCATTTCATCATATGCATGTATAACTAACTGAAACCCTTCAAACGCAACAAATGTGATGGATGCAATTATAAGAATGCTTAATGTTGAAGTATCACTTTCTATGATTGGAGTAAAGTTCTCAAGGTGCCCTTTTCCAGCAAGAAGCCCTGAAATAAATAATAAGAGAATGAGTTTGGTGTATACCATCCAATCTTCAATTTTCCCCATCCCCTTCACGCTAACAATATTGATAATTGCAAAAACCGAGATAATTCCTCCTGCGATTAACTTGTTGCTCCAATAAGAATCATTAAAGGGCAAAACACTGCCTAAGTAAGTTGAAAATGTGAATGCGTACAATGCTAGCGTGCTTATGTAACCAAATGATACTAGCCAGCCAATTGCAGATGAGGAGAATGGGGAATTTGGAAATGTTTTTTTGAAAAAGGAATAGGTAGCTCCTTCATCTTTATAGTATAATGCCAATTTCACATAGGAGTACGCCGCGAAAAAAGCAAGAATCCCACCTATAAGAAATGCAACTGGTGTCGCGTTACCAATATTTTCCACTGAAATACCAAGGATAGCAAAAATACCACCTCCGACCATTCCGCCCAAAGCAATAGCAATTAACTCTGGGAGCCTGAGTTCTTTTTTTCGTTTTCGACTTAGCTTTTTGAGCATTTAATTTATGTTACCTAACGTTCAGGGTTATGAAGTCGCACAAGAGAAAGTGTTAGCTTTCGATTAAGGATTCCGAGAGCTATCGGAAGGCAACTGATCCTAGCCACGATATTGTTTTAAAGTTAAGAAAAAGCGATCCGATAACTATCGGGTGAGTTATTAGAGAGTGAAATAAAATATGCGTATTAATTTAATTACTCGTAGTATTGAGCCGTGAAACCGCACATGCTCGTATCTCCAATTTTTAAGTTTTTTCTAACCCGCAGGTATAGAATCACAATTAAAGGTGGTGAATTGTTAAAACTAAAAGGAGCGAAGCTTGTGCTTCCAAATCATCCCGCTCAAATTGATGCACAAATTCTTGGACCAATTACCAATAAACATTGGGATATTGTTCCTGTCATTTCGGAACGATTTCTAAAAATACCGGTTGTGAGCTACTTTCTGAAGAGTATGAATTCTGTTCCGGTGAGTGATTTATCTAGAGGAAGCAGAAACTTGAACGTATTGAATGATATTATTAATGGTGCAAAAGATGCTCTTGAAAAAGAGAGAAGTGTTATTATTTATCCAGCAGGATCAATAAAACTGCAAGCAGAAGAAAGAATAGTGAATAAGAGATCAACTTATTATCTGGCAAAAGATTTCCCAGACAATGCTTCAATTATTGGTGTAAGAATTACTGGGCTTTGGGGAAGTATGTGGTCTGCAGCTTGGAAAGGAAGAAAACCAAAGTTTGGCCCAACCTTCCTGAAAAGCGTATTCTATATTTTTGCCAATTTAATATTCTTTTTACCCAAGCGTGACGTCACTTATGAATTTGTTGACATTACCAATGAAGTAAAAGAACATGCCAAGAAGGACAGAAAGGCCTTTAACGATTTTCTCGAAAACTTCTACAATGCCAATGGACCAGAGGAGGCTACGTTTATACGTCACTATTTTTTTCTCCCATTAATTAAGCCGAAAGGAAGTATCAGTTAGGCATACTAGTTCTTTATAATACGGTAATAACCACGTTCCCTTTTTTATGGCCTTTATCAACATACCTATGAGCCTCTACTATTTGTTCCATAGGATAGCGTTTGTCGATTACCGATTTTAGCTTTCCTTTCTCGCAGAGTTCTTTGAGAAAGGTAAGATCTTCCACTTTTAATTTAAAGTTGCTGGCCAGAACATTGATATAAACTCCTGACGGTGTCAGAGATTTTTTTCGTTTTGAAGATGGTATTTTACCTACTGCATCAAAAATGATGTCATAGGTATCACCACTCTGAGAAAAGTCTTCTTTTGTATAATCAATTACCTCATCAGCTCCTAGAGACTTTACCATATCCAAGTTTGAAGTACTGCACACTCCTACAACGGTTGTCCCAAAATGCTTGGCAAGCTGTACCGCAAAAGTACCAACGCTACCAGAAGCTCCATAGATTAAGATCTTTTGCCCCTCTTTAATAGTTGCTTTCCTGAGGTTAAGCAGGGCAGTTAATGCCCCATTAGTCATTGGTGCGGCTTCCTCGTAACTCATATTAGTTGGCATAGTTGTAAGAATTCCATTTTCTGGCATACAGCAATACTCAGCATAGGCACCAAAATCAAATTCAGTGGATCCAAAAACAGAATCCCCCTTTTTAAACATTTTCACATCTCTGCCTACTGCTTCAATCTCTCCAGCCAGTTCCATTCCTAGCACTTTTTTTCTTGGCCCTCTGAATCCCATCATTATTCGCATTATAGGCTTGAAAAAGAAATCCTTAATTGGGCCTAAACCAGGTTCTAAGCGCCGAACCTTAGTATCTCCGATATGTACAGTTGTAGCATGCACTTTTATCAGCACTTCATTTTCTTTAGGCAATGGCTTTTCTACTTCTTTGAGCTGAAGAACCTCAGGGGGTCCATATTTGGTGCAAACAATAGCCTTCATATTTGGTGCATTTTTATTTAAAGTTAAGAATGATTTATTTACCAAGATTTATGTTGTGATACATAAACCCACATATGTGTAAGTGCCCTAAGTTAGTAACTGTCAATACGCAAATAGCACATCAAACTCAAACACAAAATTCAAGTTTGTCCATACTAGTGAGAAGAGAGTTCCAAGGATAAATAGAATCCATCTTCCCGTGTTATTTAGACCCTTTGATTTGAATAAATAATGGCTAACAACTCCTAATCCCCAACCTAAAGTGTAAAACACGTTAGCGGTAAACACAAATAGTATGGCATTCATAATAATTTGCCCACTACCCTTTATTGACCTCATTGGATAATCCCAGAAATCGTACATAAGGAAAACAGATAAACCTATGATGAAGATATTGTAAATCAGCCTTTTCTTTTCCCACCATACAATCATTTCTTTTACTATTGATTGTTCAGGTGCGGGTGTGTTCGGTGCACCTATTACGTTATGTGGTTCCTCTTTTTTCAATTATTGTTGTATTGTACGTTTTACCAGTAACTATTCTTCCTCATTACTCAGACCAAAAAAGGAAATGTTGTCTATGCCCAGTTCATTGACCACTAGTGCATTCCATTCAACGAATGAAGCCCAATTGGTTCCTCTTTGTACTTCCTTAATATATTTCTCTGTCAGTACATTCGAAGCGGCAAGAATTTCCTGATAAGCCGCTTTCATTTCTTGGAGGTTTTTACATGCGTTCAGTTTCATATCTAACTTCCGTCGTTGTATTTCCATTAAATCAAAATACAAATTAATAAATGCCAAGCTTTGATTGTTAATCGGCAAATGATAATAACTCTCATACGTGTCGAAAACGGTAGCGCTTGTGAATTGTAAAGAATCGCAGAGTTCATTAATGTCTAGATACAAAAGTGCCTTTAAATTGTATTGTCGTGCAGCAATAGTAGGTGCAGTGGAGAATGTTGTTTCTTCACGTGTGTTCCTCAAGCGAATACGGTTCTTGCTCCATGTTTTAAACGGAGTGAGGAGTTGTCTATCATCGCCGCCTAACCCGTATCGACCTCTTAAATCTGTACTGGAGAACGTTGAACTGTCTGCTAGAAATGTATTTTCATGAACAGCGTCGTTCTTAATTTTAAATTCATTGGTACACTTCCAAAACGCATTATGGTACGGAATCATTTGAATTCGATGATAATCGGAGTTATAGTGATCTTTAGTTTCTCTGAACAATGGCAAATCAAATTCATTGGTGTAATCATACGCATATAGGATCGCTCTTGTATTCATATTATACGTAGAATCAAATTGCGAGATATGCGTGAAGGAATAATCAAAATCAATGGACTGCACGTACATCTTGCCTTCTAGCTCCAGATACGTTTTAGTTATTTCAATGTCGACATCATCCGGATCGTGATTTCCTGCCCATAACTCGAAGGGATGCCTTTGCGCATCGTTTATTTTTAGTGAAACTTTAAGCAATTGACTGCTCGCAGAGTCAATCCAAACAGCCGTTTCGAAATATTTACCATCATCTATTTTTGGTACACAGAGAATCTTGTAAATGGTACGTGAATTATTGTCAATATATTTTGATGAGAGCCGTAGTTGATAGTACTTGAATAATTTCCGTCTTTTCAATTCCATCGGATTGGTCGGGAAGTAGTCGCTTTCTTGAAACAACTTGTGCATATACATCACCTTTGACGTTGCAATAGAAATGAAAACACGTTTTGTGGTAGGGGAGAGAGCACATCGACCATTTTTCAAGGCTAGCCCGTTTACCTCATATCCTGAATAAGACCCGTTGTAATAGGCCTGAAAAAGCTCCAACTGTTGTTCTCCTTCAAAAGTTTCCAATTCAAAGTAGGTCTTCGAAGTACGGGGTTTTGTGGATTGCGTTTTTTTCGACTCAAGGATTAAATCATAAAGAAAAGCATCATCGGCCAGTACCATTACTTCATCAATGAGCTGCGCGGATCGCGTTAAATAAATCGTGTCTGCATGAATAGCGAATTTTGCTGCAATGGATTTCTTATCATAACCTGTATAGGAGCAAATAAGGACATCTTCCTTATGAACACCTTCTAATTCAACTTCTCCCTGATAATTGCTTATAGTTCCATTGCTACTACCTTCTACATATAAGGATGCAAATGGTATTGGTTTAGCGCTGAGAGAATCAATCACAATAGCGCGGATGGAGTAACTCAGGTCAGCATTTTGTCCGAAAGAACTTCCGGAGATGAACAGAACTAGAAATAGATTTTTAAGTTTTTTCAATTGAAGTTTATTGGATTTCTACCAAGGTTTAGTTTAAAATCAGGAATAATATAAGCCTAAATTGATCAAACGAAGCATGCGTTTTTGGTGTTGTCAGTAACCGTATTAGAGTTCAAATGTATCACCATCCTTATATCCAATTGGCAGTACTGGACTTTTTATACCAAAAGGTCCACCGTGCTTTTCGTTATAGTAGTATTTACTTTCATCATCTGAATAGAGCCCAGTACATGTCAGACTCAGGGTGGTCTCTGTTGTACCCGATTTTAGAACATTGATATTAATCCAGATAGGAATCTTACCCTCTCTGTATAACAAATCAACAACCTCCTTGTCCGTTAGCCCCAATTCCATTCTAACCTTATCCTGAGGATTATTTTGAGGTTGGGAAGTATCCGAACCATGAGATAAAGGCAATAACTCAACATCGTATTTAAAGCTGGGTTTTAATTCGGTTAGTACATAACTCTCCGCGAACTTTAGCGCTCTATTCCCAGCTTCTTGCAGTCGTAATAAAAACTCTGGTTTTGTCATAGGTATCATTTGTCACGTAACTTACATACTTAACGAATATACGTTTTGTTGCTGTTATACACGTTCTAAATTCACTGTTTTCAGTTTCAATAATCTCCTGATGGCAACAATGAAAAACAGGGTTGACAGAAGAACCACGATAATGGTAATGATAAAGTGAATGTCTACACCAGTCATGCTAATAGGTTTGCCTTCAAATGTGCCGATAACATCGGACCACCAATATGAGAACATGACAACATCAAAAGAAGCATGGGCAATAATGCCAAGGATAAGCGAATTGCTTGCATAGGCCAAATATCCAAGCATAAATGAGATGGCGAAAATTTGCACCAAAATGCCACCCGCCCACGCTTGATGTAAATGAATTACAACAAATACTAAGGAGGTAATAGAAATGGCTGCCAGATGGCCATATTTTTGCTCTAGAGGGGTTTGCAGGTAACCCCGATAACCGACTTCTTCACACAATCCGGCAACCAATGATGCCATCAGTATTAATGACCAGCTCATCCATGCTGGGAAATCATTTAAATAACTGGCGGTTTTAAATACTTCAGGTTGAAATTCAACAATACGAAACGTAAATACGAGGCAAGCATTGAGAAAAATGAATAGGAAAATAGCCGCTACCCCTCCCCAGATCCATACGGGTTTTTTAAGCTTGGTTTGCCGTATACAAAAACGACGGAACGTTTGCGTGTTTGAGGGACTCCACTTGCCACTGAAATACATCCAGAAAAGAATGAGAAATACCCCCATGGAAATTACAGACCAGTGAATAGGAAGGTTACTAACTAGGAGGACCCAAATGCCAATACCGATGGTGCTGACACCAAATCCTGTTAGGATGGAGCGAAGGACTAAGGGAATTTTCATCCACAAACGTCCGAAAATAGTTGAAGGGTAATTTGAATTTTTTACTTGCTGCATAACTTTTAGTTTTTAAATGATACAGCAAGTATCTCAATTATTGTAACCACTATCGACCGATATCAGGAAGTCGAACGCATTTGTTAAATCATTTTTCGGAACTCGGAGGGTGTTTGTTCTGTTTCTTTCTTAAAGGCTGTATTGAAAGAAGATTTTGAATTGAATCCCACCTGATACATTACCTCGAGAACGGTCAGTTTATCATCCTTGGAGTCTTTTAGAATTTGTTGAGCTTCCTGAACTCTGTAGGTATTAATGAAATCGAAAAAGCTTTTGTTAAACGACTGATTGATTACCTGAGACAGGTGCTTAGTAGGCACGGATAGTTTTTCAGACAAATCGGTAAGGCTCACTTTAGGATTCAAGAAAGGTTTTTCAGTCTTGAGCAAAGCCAATAATTGCTTCTTGTATTCTTCAATTTGACCAGGTGTCAAATTCGACCCCTGGTATTTTGTTGTTTCATTTTGGCCAATGCCCGCAAAAATTTCTGGTTGTCGGAGTGCTTTGAGGATGACCTTATTCGCGAAGTAAAAGATAAAGCCGAGCAGAAAAAATAATGTGATGATAAGGACAAATCTATTTTCTGCCAAGGTTATAAAATTGTGAATCAGAGAGACAAAAGTGATTAGGGCAAAGGTATTAATAGTCGAACTAAGCCAGTCCAGATTGATTTGATCTATTTGAGAGTATTTGTTCTTAATGATTTGTCGATACTTCCAAATGAATTTGTAAGTCAGTCCCAGATAAACAAAGATGTGGGTATACATTAAAGCTTTTACCAGATAGACTTGCCAGGGAAAATTTATCTGAACGATCTCGTTCGATTGGTCTGGTGCAGGGTCGCTTGAGAATAGGAGAGCACTAGTAAGCAAGAGGTAAGGAATCAGATGCAATAGGTTCCCCCTAGAGAATTTGAAATCTTTATAAATGACGCCCTGAGCGTAAAAGTACAATATAGGACCAAAAAGAAGAAAAAAGCCGTCATCGATTAGTTGTAGGAATTCCCATTTAAAAACGACCCCATTCATTTGTAGAGTGAGGTCTCCCATATTCCAGGCGATCATAATAAAAATGGAGGCAAGCAGAATGTTGTTACGTCGGTTTCCTTTTTTATGCGTGATAAGAAAGATGCCAACAAATAGAAGCTGGAAGGCGACAAGAAAGGAGAGATAAGAAATCAGACTTAGGTCCATCCGTTAAAAGTTAGTATAAACATTCGTTTGGAAAAAAGTTCTTCATTGTGGTGTATAATGTTTGGTGGCTACGCAACGTGCAAGAAAAGCAATAGCTTTGATCAGGAACGGAAGGTGACTTACCAAGGTTTAGTTTAAAGTTAAGAAAAAGCGATTCGATAGCTATCGGATAAGGTTTTTAGTGGCAGGAAGGGAAGTGTAGATGATGTAAGCATGAATTTCTCAGATCATTAAGGATTTATTACGTCTTCAGAAGAACAGGTTATTGAGCCGATTATCGCAATGCGAAATGATCTAAGTCCTTCACCATAGTAATTAATTGAATTAGTTAATGCCAATATTTGCTCAACAATTTCGAACTGCTCTGAGCAAAACGACTTACGGACATGATTGATAGTCTCGACAGAGCCAAGGTCGTTGAGGATTACTTCGTAGATATCAAAGCCTAGTGATTGGAATTCTACACAAAAAGGGTGAATCGAATACTGGTCTTCTAAGAATTGAATCAAATAGACACTGTCAGTTTCATTTATGCTACAAATGGGACTGGAACGGTCCTTTAGTGATCGATTAGTAGAATCTCTATAGTCGAAGATATACATATTGGTTTGAGCGATGCACGTTGTAATGTTTGATGTCCGAGGGTTCTTTTTAAAATACCTCTTTTTTTTGCGTTGGTTGAAAAATATTGGTTCTATCCAACTATCAAATACCTTTATGATTGTATCCGTTCTTTGAGAATAGACTTCTGAACAAATGAAACAGAATGTGATCGACAAGAATAGTACTAATATGTTCTGTTTCATTTTTTTGTAATAAACATTACTCAGAAATATCAACGATTGAAATTTTACTGTATTGTGCACAACTTATTTACATACCTAACGAATATACCTTTTGTATATGTTGTTCACAACCACTGCGCTGTATAAGCTAGGGCTGAGTGTCATTTACTTTAGCTCTAGCGCGCATTACTCTATACAATGTTGCTGAAGTGATACAAATGATAGCCAATGGTGCTATTCCGAAGCATAAGCTCCTTATGCTATGTTATAGGTCTTCTTTTTTGGATCGTTTATACACCTTACTAGCCACAATCAATAAGGTAGCGTTCACAATTAATAATACCCCAATCTTACTGAGTAAAAGCGAAGATCTATTCGAATCGTCAACATCGAATGATACTTCCAAAAAACTCATACTATAGTGCCAAGTGTAACCTATTACAATGAGTGTCGCTGTTAAAGCCGCAATGTGTAATGGGATTAAATAGCCCAAAATCATCCCAAGTAGGAGGAGCAGTAAAACACATAATGGAGTGAAGTGAATAAACTTGATTTCATCTTGATACCTACGCTGTTGATTTTGCAGTTCCTCAATATAACTCACCATAGGAGAACGGCTATTTAACTGACCCATTAATTTGTCTTCAGCATCTTTTATTTGAATGTTTAGAGTATCTATATTTTCGCGTAATCCATTTAAATTAGGAGCTTTCATCAGTTCATAAGTAGTTGGATTTTGAACCAACTTCTCTCCTAGCTCTAGTTCTTGCACTTCAAACAACATTCCATAGAATTTCGTTTTAACACTTGACTCATAATACGCACCGTAAATCCAAAGTGCTATGCCCAAAGGAGCAATAACCAATAGGTCTCGTTTAAATGCGGTTATTGGATTGATACCTTTAAGTCTCACAGAACGATAGAGAAGGGCTCCAGAGAAAAATAGCAATGGAACAATTAAATCAGATATTTCAGATCCTATACAATATAAACTGAGTCGAATATGCTGGCCTACTGTGAGTGAATTCGGAAATATATCATCTCCATACTGATTATAGAACATAATAACTACGTATAGAATAATTACCACAGATACAATTCCTAGATATTTCAAACACTGAAAAGAAGCGAGAGGCGTACTAACTGGTTCCGAAGTACGATTCGAAGTTTTGGACATAGCTATTATTTACGTTTTATTTCTCAAGCTTTGGTTTACACATGGATATTACCTATAACTAATTTACTTAACGAATATACCTTTTGTATATGTTATTCACAACCACTACGTTGTATACCCTTAACTAGGGCTGAGTGTCATTTACTTTAGCTCTGGTGCGCATTATTCTATACAATACTGCTGACGTGATACAAATGATAGCCAATGGTACTATTCCGAAGCAAACAATGGCCCATAGAGGATAATCACCGTAGAGATCTGCTAGTTCGTTTTTAAATGTAAAAACCAAAAGCGAGCCTAATAACAAAGGCAATGTATAAATGACGATATTAAACCATTTGCCAATCCGAAGTCCGTTAGCTGTAGTATTGATCCACAAGCGCATTTTATTTGGACCAACTAAATAAGCGACTACAAAACACTCTAAAAATCCCACGATCATAAACATATAGCCGGTAATAAAATGATCCATGATATCTAAATAATAAAGTCCTGCATTAAAAGTGATTGGAATACCGAGCACAAACGTAACAGCAAGTATTATCTTAAAGGTGAAGAATTCATTTTCATGCTTTTTCTTTAGATCCATGAAGGAGGCTACTGCAATTTCAAACATGCCAAAAATAGAATCAATTGCTAGCGTTATAACGGCTAAAAATAACAGAACGGCAAAAGGAATGGCAAAACTGGGCATCATTGAAATGGCTGTGGGTAGAACTGTAAAAACCAACATTGGTCCACTTGTGGTTGCCTCAGAAATGTCAACCCCTTGTTCTTGAGCCATAAATCCAAGCGTTGCAAATACAACAAGTCCTGATAGAATTGATACCAAAAAATTTCCAGAAAGTATCCAGAGTGAAGTCTTGGGGATTTCCGCAGTTTCTTTTCGTCTTCCTCCGGCATAAATGAAATAACCCATCGCCAAGGATGCACTAAAAAAGCTTTGACTAATTGCAGCTTGCCACAATTCAGGATTACCGAGTTGACTCCAATCAGGAACAAAAAATGCATTTAACCCAATAGATGCACCTGGAAGTGTCACTGCACGAATTAATAAGATAATGAGAATAACAAATGGTGCCGTGGCAGTGAATTTAATCACCTTTGACATAGATTTAATGCCTTTTCTTAAGCTCAGCAAGATCAGAATATAAGACACAACCAGAGCGATCAATATAGCTATCTGAACAGTACCCGTTTCGTTGATGTCAGCACTCAGATGGAGGATGTCAGTAACAAAGTAATTTGTTGGATCTTCAAGAAACTGTCCTGAAAATGTGTCAAACAAATAGGTGATTCCCCAAGCCATGATAGGCACATAATAAATAAGAACTCCAATGATCGTTAGTGGAGCTAGCCACTGTATCCACCCTGTACCTTTTTTCAATTTCTCCATTGATTTTGGTGGACCAGCTTGTGCTTTTTGACCAATGCTAGTTTCTAGCATCATCAGTGGGAATACGATAACAATATTCGAAAGGAGCATAGCCAAAATAAATGCAGCACCCCCATACTCATACGCCAGCATTGGAAAACGCCAGAAATTACCAAGACCAGCCGCACAACCAATTGCCGCAAGGATGTAGATAAATTGGTTTGGCCATGAATGTCTCTTGCTCATATTTAACGAATAGAAGCTATAAATCTATTTAAAGGTAAGAAAAAGCGATAGCTTTTGAGAAGGCAAACGGTAGAGCTGTCTAAAAGCGATAGCTTTTGAGAAGGAAGAGAATGTGATAACATTCGAAAAGCAAACGGCAGTGAAGCTCTACGGGAAGTGACCTATTGAAGCGATAGCTTTTGAGCAGGGATTCCGATAGTTATCGGAAGGGAAGTGTCCCATTGAAGTTTAAACCTTTACTTCTTAGTTGATCTTATCTACAACTTTGAATTTTTTCAGGTGTTCGACAATAGCTTCTTTGACTTCTAAATAGTGTGTTTGAATAAGCCAATGCCCTCCATTCAATTCTAAAAAGGTGTAATCACCATTCATATACATGTGGCCTCCTTCTACCGAAACGGGACCGACTGCAATATCTTTATTACCCCAAATAAAAAGTGTTGGAACCTTGATGTCTCCCAAGACTTGCTCTGAACGTGCTCGTTTAATAGTTTTATAGCCTGCTCTGTAGTAATTCAACATGGCGGTAAGAGCACCAGGCTCTTTCAAAATAGCTATGTAATTTTCGATTTCATCTTCACTTTGTTCATTCCATAAATCACGAAGTAATTTAAAATCCTTTGATTTAATTTTAAGTTCCGGTAAAATTGGAAGCTGAAATAAGCGGATGTATTTGCTTCTTT
Organism: Crocinitomicaceae bacterium; assembly: GCA_033791225.1. GTDB lineage: Bacteria > Bacteroidota > Bacteroidia > Flavobacteriales_D > Crocinitomicaceae > UBA4466. The sequence goes on along the minus strand of JASJHD010000010.1, from coordinate 75,533 downwards.
TCTGTTGATCAGGATCATTCAAAATAGCTTCGAAGAAACTTTGTGGATGAGGTACGGAGATCCCTGTCCAACTAGCTATTAAATCTGGGTAATCATGAACCACCTGCCATCCTATTGCACTGCCCCAATCATGTCCAACTAAATGAAACTGTTTTTTGTTCGCGCTCTTAGCTATTCCTAGTACGTCGTTAACCAAATGTTTTATAGCATAATTCTTTTTCCCTTTGGGTCTTGCATTACTACTGTAACCTCGCATGTTAGGGGCGATACAATAATATCCATGAGAGACCAAGTCTTCTATCATATTTCGAAAGACATAGGAGCTTTCAGGAAACCCATGAAGAAGTATGACCAATTCGTCGGCTTCATTTCCCGAAATTATGCAGTCAAATTCTAACTGGTCAATTTTTATTTTCTTTGATTCTAGCATATAAGGTTTTGAAGCTATACTCTTGCCGCATCTTTAAAGATAAACGAATTCGTTGAAAAAGAGACCGAGGTTGGGTATAGGTGCTGTTTTGTGTAGTATTACTCAGGAAGCTGTTCATCCGCGCAATAAAATCCATTTTTAAAGACCTTAATCTTCACCAAATTCTCATCACGATCATACACGTAAAGCTTACCATCCCAAAGTCTTGAATTCTTAAAACATCCTTCTTGCCAGAGCTCATCATTATCGTTGTAAAATTTATTGTAACCATTTGGTTTGCGCTCTGCTGCGTGCATAAAGGGACCGCCGAAAGCATTCGGAGCCTGCTCCTTATTGATTGAAGGCTTCACTTTTTGATTGTAAGTCGTGTCACATTGACTAACACCAATCAAAGGCATTGATAAAGTAATTAATATGATAATGTTTGTTCTCATTGTAATTCTATCGCATTCTTCATTATACATAACGGTCAAGGCTCGTATGTTTTCGTGCCGATTCTCGAATATAAGAAAAAGCGACAAGCTTTTGAGTGGGGAGGAACGGGAAGTGACAGCGTAGGCTCGCCATGAAATATAGGCGATGTGGCTGTTGCACAACGGTTACTGATGTTATACGCAATTAACCTTCAGTCTAAGGAACTGGCGCAATCGAATAAAGAAATGACAGGCCAGTGGAGCGGAGGCCTATTGTTTCAAAATCTTTATGGAAAATTGTTTCTGTTGGATATGAAAAGAATATATCCCAGGTTCTAAGTGGGAGACATCAATCGAATTAGAAATTTCATGTAATCTACCTTGCTCTATTTTCTTTCCTGTGACGTCCGTTATAAAATACTTCATGCCTTTATAGGATTCATCAATATTGACATTGACCATTGACGTTGATGGGTTTGGATAAATTGAGATCAGATTGTTTTGAAGTTCATCTATTCCTATGAAACTTGCTAGTTTCACTATCCATACGTCATTGCCTCCATTGTTCGAAGATACATCTACATCTGCAGATGAAGAGAAGCCTGCAATGATCCATCCACCGTCCGAAGTTTGTTGGTGAGAAAAGGCCCAATCAATAGAAGTTCCACCCAACGACTTTTCCCACTCCATGTTTCCAACATCATTGATTTTTGCCAACCAGAAATCGTTTCCCCCAATGTTTGATGATACGTCACCATCTACAGATTCTGACACGCCGGCAACGGAATAACCACCATCATTCGTTTGTTGGATGGAAAAAGCCCAATCATTCGCCGCTCCACCCAAAGATTTTTCCCATTCCAAGGTACCTATCGAACTGAGTTTCGCTATCCAATACGTGCTCAAACCTAGATTTCCCGAGACATCGCCATCTGTTGATTCTGCGTACCCTGCCAATATATAACCACCATCATTCGTTTGTTGTACAGATTCAGCCCAATCCTCAGCACTACCTCCCAATGATGTCTCCCATTGGATATTTCCTATTGAGTCAATTTTTACGGTCCAATAGTCTCCCAACCCATTACTTGCAGTTACGTCGCCGTCATTAGAAGATGAATATCCTGTGATAATATAGCCTCCATCACTGGATTGTTGAAAGGAATATGCCTCATCTCCAAGAGAACCACCTAGTGATTTTTCCCATTGAACCACGCCTGTGATGTCTAGTTTCACAATCCAATAATCATTCGCTCCGAGATTACCGCTGACGTCTCCATCAGTTGAGCCGGAAATTCCAATAACCATATATCCACCATCTGCGGTTTGTTTAATTTCGGAGGCCAAATCATCTGCGCTCCCGCCATAAGTGTTCTCCCATTCGATCACTCCCAGACTAGATAGCTTTACAACCCAAAGGTCGCTTCCTCCAGCATTAGAAGAAACATCGCCATCACTTGAATGAGAATATCCCGCTGTAATATAACCTCCATCGCTCGTTTGATGAATGTCTTCTAATAGGTCATTTAAGCTTCCTCCCAGCGAAGTTTCCCATACAATACCTCCTAAATTATTGAGTTTAATGACCCATGCATCGCTGCCTCCATTGTTACTATTTAAATCGCCGTCGTTTGATTCAGAATACCCTGCAACAATATACCCGTTGTCACTTGTCTCTTCAATTGCATACGCCCAATCGTCCAGACTTCCCCCCAGAGATTCTGCCCATTCGATAGTTGGTTGGGCTGCAGAGACTAAACAAATGAAGATAAATGATGTGGAGAGAAGGAAAACTTTCATAGTTGGAGTTTATTGTAAGTTATAAAACTTTATGCAATGATAAAGCATTACTGTTTTCCAATGAGATCTCGCTTAAGTTGAGCAAGGACTTCCTTAAGTATTTAAACCTAAAAAAAGCGTAGCTATGAGTAATAGTTTTTTCATTGTATTCTTGTTAGAAGTGCAAATTTACGGAATCATTACGTAATTGTATATAACAATTGGCTAAAGATACCTCTTTATATTTTCATTGGGAAGCTTATCTATCACTGCATTTCCTCAATGGGAATCTTCACTAGCTGCCAATCTGAAGTCCGTTAGCTGTAGTATAGTGTGTTAGAAAATTCCCTTCGAAATAGTGCAGCTACTTCGAAGCTGGGTAGGCTATGGATCTACAAATTCCCCATTACCAAGATCTACGGTAAACCTATTATTATAATCCGCATAGTAACCATAGCCTAAATACAAACCAAGCTTTAAAGAATACGACTGTCCATCTCTCCATCCAAAATGAAATTTACGAGCAATAAATTGAAACCAATGATAATCAAAGTACTTCCTGAACCCTAGATATACATCTCTTTCATCTAGCTCTGCTATCTGACCGAGAGACAGAGTATTATAAACTTTAATCAAAAGAATCACATCACTTGTATCCATCGTAATAACCATACTATCAGAATGCATTCTGTTATCAAAATCTACTACCAATTCATTTAGTTCATCGATAGTTAATGTATCCTGAGACTCCCCATTAAACGAAATGAAGATTAGCACCAAAAGTAAAATTGTTGTTTTCATATTTTTTTACTGTCCAAATATCTCATAAGACGGATAGTGGACTTGCAATATCATTATAGACACTAGGTTAAGTCACACTGCTTGTTTGTTATTATCCATTTGAAAATTCAGTATCTGTTCGTCTAAGATATTCATTTTTGTAAACCCATTCTGATTTAAACTTTCATGACTTCTCAAATAAAATCAAAATCTACTATTTTAAGCACAGCTAATGGTTTTCCGTTATAGTTTAAAGAAAATTAATGCGGGAAAAGAACGAGAAGTATTGTCCTTCAAAATCCAGCTGCCGTTAAATTTTCTTAAACCGTAAACAGAATACATTGTTTGTCGCCATGTGCGATCGGTGTTTAATGGGTCAAAATCTATGAGATAAGAAGGGTCATTATTATCGTCTTGAGCGTAGGTCTGAATTTCATATTCTCCAATCGGTTTCTGCATAAAACTTCTGGATCCGGAATTTTGGTTTTCAGAAGTTTGTATGCCGTACGAAATAAAGGCATACGATAATGTATCGAGTATTATATATCCAATAGTGTCATTATCTCCGATATTTGAAACCACCGCATAAGTTCCAATAAATGAGGAGTCAATTTCTTGCGCATCACATGTAATTGCGAGTGAGAACAAAGTTCCAATCAGATATATTTTATTAAGTATTGACATTTGTAATACAGATATAACGATGAAGAATATAATTGATACACAATGTTTGCTAACGTTTGGCTAAAGATACCTCATTATATTTTCATTGGGAAGCTTATCTATCACTGCATTTCCTCAATGGGACTCTTCACTAGCTGCCAATTCGTATTCGTTAAAGGGGTGTAAAATTTCTGTAGTTTTCATACTAGAATTTTCATGGGGTTATAGGTACAGTTCTGCATATTAGATTTGTCCAAGAGAATGGTATTTACCGTCTTTCCAGATTTCTATTCTTAGTAAAATGCCATCCGAATCATAGAAATACATCTTACCGTCAGACACTTTGTTATCTCTACAGGTTCCTTCATAGATCACTTCACCATCACTGTTAAAGGTCTTTGTGAATCCCTCGTTACCTTCTTCACACAATTGTGAGTCACTGTATTGATTTTCCACGTTTGCTGAATCAATAATTCTAACGCTGCTTTCAGAATTCACTAATTCTATTTGATAATCTGTATTCCCTCTGTGCCCTCCGCGGCTCAATTCATTTCTTCGAAAAGCTTCTGTAATATCAATAATTGTATCACGTACAGACCCATCTGGGTAGTACTTAATCCAAGTACAGCTAGGTCTGTTGTTCGTATATTCACCCGTAGCCTTTACTGCTCCATTGCTATAATATTTAATCCAACGACCTGTTTTTCGGTCGTCTAAATAACTACCTTCTTCTATTATTCCATCATCAGGATAGTCTGACTCAGGACGATCTTTGCCGTAATAAATCCAATAACCTTGCTTTAGGTCATTTTCGTCTAGTTGATTTATGGTGTCATTTTGACTGTTACCTACAAAGGGCATCAATAATAAAAATACTATGATGGTTTTTATTTTCATTTCTATGACGCTCTTAATTGAAGATAACGTTCCGTAGCTAGTAAGTCGTAAGGACTTTTAACAAAAAATGTTTTTTTCTTTCACAAGGGATAATTGTAAATTACAAAAATATCCGCAAACAGCTTGCAACCAACAGTCTGCGTCTTGTATCTGTTCATGTTATCCGGATGCATTTCCTTCAATTTCCTATTTGATATACCCTAAATAAGCGGCCAAATAAAAACAAAATGTAACCTTTTCTTGGAATAAGACACTTACTATATAACACTCCTGCATTTATGAGTTCATTTCAATTGGACGGTCAAAGATTCATTTATTGGATTAGAAAAGACTGATGATCGACTGATGATTTGAATGAAGAAATAGTATTAACCAATAAATTAATAATTATGAAAAAGTTAACAATTTGTCTTTTAGTTCTTGCAGGAGCTACATCAGCAATGGCTCAAGATGCGCCAGTAAATGAATATCGGGGAGAGCCTATTTCGGATGGTCTTGTACTCCTTAAAACAGCCCAAGATCCGCTTCCGACCGAACAGCCACAGCCGTTCATAGGGATTAGTGAGAATGATCCCACCATAGATTTTGTACTCTATCCAAATCCAACTTCCGCAGTATTGAACATTCGATTGGATATAGTAGGAGAGCCTGTGTTTGCCAATATTCTGGACATGACAGGAAGAGTAGTTTTGTCTGAAGTCTCACTTTCAAGTGGTATCAATACCATTCAAGTTGAAAGTTTAGGGAGTGGCACATATATCTGTCAGCTTCACACGGATGAAACACCGTTGAATTTAAAGCGTTTTATAGTAAAGTGAATCAGTATTCACTAATTCCTCAATCCCCTGCTTTTTACACTGCGTTTGTCGAAGTGAGATGGTGGGGGATTTTTTACTTTCACTTGAAGTTTAACTCGACATAGTCATTCAACTAGTAATTGATTTCTCTAAGTAATAATGAAGCATTTGCTAGGTAGTACTATACGCATCGGAATTAACCGATGGGAGGACATTTACTAGTTCGATAAACCGTAAGAAGGAAAGAGTAAGTCTAATGAATTAAATAAAAGAAGCATAAATCCGGATGCTTTTAAGCCGTTGTTAGAAACAGATTACGGTTCGTTATATTGCGCATGTGGAAGGTATTTCAAGAGTTTGAGTTGTTCGTCTTCATTGAGTGTTCCATAAACTCTAATTATTGGTATATCTATAAATAGAAGATATGATTCACTGATATTCCGTTGCCCTATTAGATATAGCTCTTTTGGATTCATTTGGGCGATTCCAATGGCGTTATTCAAATTAATTTTCAGATTTGTACTAAATGATGAGATATTCGATTGAAGTAACTTTGTTGTATCCAACTGAACATTTCTATTCAGGAAAATGCCTATATCATCTAAGTTTTCTAGTTCATAAAAGCATTGTGGTACTTTTTTCAAATTGGCTGTAATTCTTAGATTTTTTAAACTATTTAACTCAACTAGATAATCTTCATCCATCTTATTGCATTTCGGATAATCAAACCAAAGTTCTTCAAGATGTTTGAAAGATTGAATACGCTTTGGAAATCTTCTTGATGACAGGTTGTACATTTCTAAAAAACGAAAATGTAAATGAGTGTTTTCTTCAAAGAACCGATCTTCATTTGAGTTGTGTATAAGTGCTCCTGCATATAATTCGTCATGAATTATATTACAATTAAACGTGTCTACTATTTGATAATCATCATGAATCTGAAAATAGTAATTAACTAGACAGGTATCTTTCAAATCAGAATCCTGAGATAGTGCACTATTGCAGATTAATTGAATCAATACAAATATGAGTACAGTGCTTTTCATTGTTACTAACGTTTTAGCTAAACCGCGTTTTAATTCAGTTTAGGTTTTGTTGGCATTCATTTTATTCAATTCTATTCCGAGACTAATAAATGAAATGGTATAAAGCAATACGCCTACCAATCGTAAATCTTCAATAGAACCCCAAGGGTAGAAGGAGTCGTCAATTTTTACCCCAAATTTATCTACTTTGTAATTGGTGTTTTTGTGGTCATAAAGAAGAGCAATAACCAGAATTAATGTTCCAACTCCAACAACTATTCCTCCTACCAAATGATTATTTAAAATAGTTAAGACTGAAATACTTATTCCAGGAATCAATACCATCGCAATTAGTATGACTTTCACTACTCGGTTAATTCCAAATGTAATAGGCTTTGGATCACCTGAAATATGATTTACTTTATTTATCATGGAGTAGAACTGATTATAGATCAATTCAATGCGCTCTTCTTTCAATATGTCTTTTCGAGTGCTCATGTCATTCCCCATAATGGTTTGAAGCTACGCTTTCGGCGCGACTCCAAAAATCAAGTTATTTTCCTAAAGATAAAATATTTGGGTGAGAGAGAATGATCTAGCTCTGTAGTGTAGGTTGCTATGCTGCTATTTAGTTTCAACGTTAGCACTTATGAGCCCCCTGATTAAACTATCCACTTCATCTTGCCCCCAACCAAAATCGAATGGTCTTACCGTGATCACTTTTTGTTCTGCTGAGTAAATAATACAAACTTCTTGTGTACCACCTCTATAAGTAATAGGTATTGTTTTATTTGAAAATTTGATTTTGTTTAAATTTAATATTTGAGTTGAAATCAGTTTAAAATGATTTCTGTAAACCAAAATTAATTCCTCTTTCCGTTCATCAATTTTGATAACGCTTATTCTTTTAGCAAGCAAATGATAAAGTAAAAAAGCGGAAATGACGGAGCTTATTATTAAAATCTGGAAAAAAGATTTATCATTGATAAAAAGTATGGGGGTCGCTAGAATGGCAATTACCACTGCAACCAAGAGTATATGATTTGAATGATTGGCTTTGTATATAAGCATTCTTGGGAATATTATTGTGGGTTTTTACATTTTTATATAACGCTTTGAAGCTATGTGTAGTAAGGCTTCATAAGTTAAATTGGTTTCTCGAAGATAAGAAAAACTGGCGAGTTTTGAGCATGGGTTCCGATAGTTACCGGAAGGGAAGTGACCCATTGAAGTGATAGCTTTTATGAATAAACCTACTATAGTTTTTCGAATTACCCCTCAAAGTTCAGAACTTGCTTCATCCTCCGAATTAAAGTAATTTTAACCTGATTATTTTAGCATCCTCGATTATGAAAAACACATTACTACTTTCCCTCACGCTATTCGCATTTGCCTTCAGCGGATTGGCGCAATTCGATCAATTGATCGTTGGAGCAAACAACAACGGAGCAATAATTTCCTCTGAATTAAACGGCACGTTGCCAACACAACTTCCAACACCTAATGGTCAATCGTTTTACGACGGGTTGCAGCATTCAGGCAACGGAAAAGTCTATATGAGTTGGTATTATGGCATTTATTCTATGGATGTGGATGGAACCAACTACGACACTTTGTACAGTTATCCGGCTGGTGGAATGGGAGATGGAATGGATATAGATGAAGTAAATGGTCACTTGTATTTTACAAATTCTCAAACAGATTCAATTTATAGAATGAACCTAGATGGTACAAACGTCATTGGTGTGTACAGTGCTGCAACGGAGGGATATCTCTCAGATGTTAAAGTGGATCTTGCCAATGGGCACATCTACTTCTCTACTTGGATTGGTGGAGGAACAATGGGCTTGCATCGTATTGATCTTAATGGATCGAATCTAACAACTCTATATACAGGCGCTGATGTTCGCCATTTGCAATTGGATATTTCGAACAATCATATCTATTATTCGGATGGAGCAGGCTTGAATAGATGCGACCTCAGTGGTGGTTCAAACACAAATCTCTATGGAACTGTTCTTGTTGGATTTACTATTGACGTGCCAACGAATACCATTTATATGTGCGAAGCCAATTCTCAAAAAGTAGTTTCGTGCGACTTGTTGGGTGGAAACGTACAAGACCTCATACTTCCTTCTGATATAACTCTTGGCGGTGATCCATTAGAGAATCCTCAAGGACCAATTTTGGTTTCCAATTCGATTTGTGCAAGCACGACAGCTTCGATTACTAGCGTTGAGTGCAATGCATATACTTCGCCAAGTGGAAACGTATGGACAAGTACAGGAATTTATGAAGACACGATCTTAAATGCAGGTGGGTGTGATTCAATTATTACAATTGATCTTACCATTGTTAATGTAGATCTGACGATTACTGTAATAAGTCAGTTGAATGCGACAGCAAATGCTATTGGAGTAGGATATCAATGGTTGTACTGTGATAATAATTATGCGCCAGTTGTGGGAGCAACGAACCAAAATTTTACTGCTACGATTGTTGGATATTACGCTGTAGAAATAACATCTGGTGGCTGTCTTGATACTACCCAATGTGAGTTTCTTGGTTTCGAAGGACTCGAAGAAAATGCACTCAATATGCTATTGGAGCTGTACCCAAATCCAAACAATGGTGTCTTCCATCTTGCCTTGAGCGGAATCGATAATGGTGCCTATTCAATTGAAATCTGTACTATTCAAGGGCAAGTGGTCTACACAGGCGCTATTAATGGGAACGAAGAAAAACGATTTGAATTGGAGGGACTAAGTTCAGGAGTATATGTGGCTCAAATTAGAAATGAATCAACAGATATAAGACGACGATTGGTCATTGAATAGTAGTACACGTGATCAATAGGGGATAAGAGATTCTGAGGTAGGAGATACATCAAACCCGTATGCTTCTTAAGCGATGTCATGCTCATAAACAACTCACTCAACTATGAACACTTTCTCAGCACTGCCATCGTCATATATATAAATAAGACAGGTGTTTGGCTTGATAGAAACTTCCCGACCAAGAAGATCGACCACTCTCTCAATGGACTTATTTGTTTCAATTATCTCTTCTTCAGTTCCAGCGAACATATCTTCATAAACGCGCACGACTCCAGGAGAATTAGTCTGCCCAGCAACAATGGCAGCGTCTTCACTGATTGCTACTTTTTCACCAAACCAATCGTAAGCTCCGTTGCCAGGAATTGAACTGCCATATTGTATCCAGACTGTACCGTTCCATACATATGTCACCGCCGCTCCAATAGTAGACTGAGCAAATTTTGCCCCTACAATTAAATGTTGACCGTCATCGGTAAAATCAATATCTAACCCAAAATCTTCCACTCCTGAAAAAGGATTGTCAATGGTAATTCCCTGTTGATCCCAGGTTGAACCATTCCATTCATAGACAAACACCTGTCCTGCATAACCATTATTATAAAAACGTGGTTCAGATATGGCAATCGAATTTCCATCCGCACTCAGGTCAACAACATATCCGAATCTGTAAGGGCCATTCCCTTCCATAATTGCCCCAACAAGCACCCAGCCAATTCCATTCCAATCATACACTTTTACTTTCCCAACACCAGTATTTCCGCTGTTGTCATAGTCTTCTCCTATTGCAAGTCGATTGCCATCCTCACTCAAGCTTACAGAACTACCGAGATGGCCTCCGAGCCCAGTTCCAGTAAATGTTGCACCTTGTTGGCTCCATGCAGTCCCGTCCCAAGCAAACACTTTTGCAGACCCAACATCATTCATGGGGGGAAGGTCCGCATATTCACTTCCAACCGCAAAGGTTAAACCATTGTTACTAATGCTTCCAGCTATACAGAAGGGCCATTGTAAGTTGACCTCAGACCCTTTAATCATCCAATCTATTCCATTCCATTCATAGATTACCGCGTAATATCCCATTACTGAAGCCACTAAGAGCAAATTTCCATCATTGCTAAAATCCAGAATTGTTATTTTGTCCCCTTCGCTGGCCCCATAAATGTCACTTCCTTTTTGGATCCAGCTGACGCCATCCCACTCCATTACGGTTACGACTCCTCGGTCTACCCCGTATGTGTCATCAAACTGATTACCCAACGCCACCTCTGTGCCATCACCATTGAGTTTAAAATTTCGTGCTGACGCGCCAACATCATTTCCAAGTTGATTCCATTGTGCATGAGCGATTAATGTAATAGTGAAGAAGGGGATGAGTAGTAAATTTTTCATAGCTAAACGTTTATATGAAAATGCTACTAAATGAGATGAAAAAAAATGAGCTAGATCATAGGTGGTGTATAGCGTTTCTCAGCTAATTTCACGGGAATGATCTTGAATGAAGCGATCTGATAGCTACCGGATCGCTTCAAACGATTCCTCTTTGAGTTGTTCATCAAATAGTGAGATCTGTCTATAGTTCACATTCATTTTTCTCTTTTTAATTGATTACATATAAACCCCATTTGTAGTACAAATCCAATTGAGAGTGTCCAGATTACTGCTTTGGAACCTTCATTTTCCCCTATAAAATAGGAAGTGAGTAGGATCATGACAGCCCAGTTAATGGCCAATAGGATTATTATTAGGTTTTTCGAATATTGCTTCTTTATTGACTTCATAGTATTGTTTTTTACGACTGTTAATTCTGGTTGTGTTTTTATTAATTATTAAGCAAAGCTGATAACCACATTCCCTCTCTTATGGCCTTTGTCTACGTATGAGTGCGCCTCTTGAATCTGATCCAGTTTATACACACGGTCAATTACAGACGTTATTTCACCCGACTGAAGTAGATCACGAACCGTAACTAAATCACGCATTCTCAAGTCATGTTTACGCATTCCTGTAGCAGCGAATTTCAATTTCTTGCTTGCAAATGGAGAAACGAATAGCATATTAAGCAAAGCTGAGAAGCGCAATACTGGAGTAAGAAAGACACCTTTATTTGTTAATAGTTTTTTCCCTTTTCTAAAAGACAGTTTCCCGACAGTATCAAAGATGACATCGAATTTTTCCTGTGTTGTTTCTAGGTCGGTTGTTGTATAATCGAGCACCATATCAGCTCCTAAATCAAGCACCAATGCTTTGTTTTTCCCGCTACAAACTGCTGTTACCTCAGCACCAGATTGTTTCGCAAGTTGAATTGCCGCAGTTCCGATACTTCCCGATGCACCATTAATTAATACTTTCTGACCTTTGGTAGTTGTAACTGCATCAGTGAAAAAGCCCAACGCAGTACATGCTCCATCAATTATTCCTGTTGCTTCTTCTGGACTAACGTTATCTGGGTGTTGGACAACTAATTCATCTTCTCCCAAACAAATGTATTCAGCATATGCTCCACAACTCAATCCGGTTTCAGCCATAACGCTGTCTCCAACTTTAAACTTGGTAACGGTTGCACCGACTGCTTCTATTACTCCAGATAAATCTGTTCCCGGCGTCTTTGTTTTTGGTCTTCTCAATCCGATGAACAATCTTCCAATATACGGTTTGCCTTCGCGCATAAATGTACTGGCAGCAGTTATTGATGTTGCTTTGATTTTTATTAGAATCTCATTTTCTTTTGGAGTTGGCTTTTCTACGTTTTCAACGTTAAGCACTTCTGGTCCTCCGTAACTGTTTACAATAATTGATTTCATATTCTTTTTCGTTTTAATTATGAAACAAAGGTGGGGAGACTTAAACGCTGAATCGTTCCGGTTTATAAATCAGAACATATTTGAGAATTGGCACTTTTAAATTAGGAATTGCGTAATTATTAATGATGAATTTTGAAGGTGATTGTTTGTGCTGGGTATTATTAACCACAAAGGACACAATGGCACAAATCACAGTTTAGTATGATTAATTAGTGAAGACACAAGCAGATCATAAGGTCTGCAAAGCTTTGCGTCTAAAACTTAGTTCTTCAATAGTGTCTAGGCTGAAAGGCGAATTACCTCCGGTGCTGCTCCGCGGTGTGTCTACCGTCATTAACACTCGTCTTCAAAAGCAATGCTTTCTCTTGTGGTTCAATTATTATAGCTTGGTGAGTGTAATACATAGCTCCCCTTTGGAAGAGGATTAAGGAGGGTGACCTTCCACTGTCAACTTATTTGTTGATCTGGTTCCAATATGCTTTAGGAGTGATGCCGACTTTCTTTTTGAAAAAGGTATTGAATACTGTCTTAGAGTTGAATCCACTGTCATACGCCAAAGCCAATAAGGTCAATTGGTGGGCTGCATCGGTGCTCAACTTCGACTTAAAATCGTTCAATCTATACGTGTTAATGTAGTCTGCAAAGTTTTGTCCAAACCCTTCATTCAGTAGTTGCGACATATGATTTGGAGGCAGATTCATGTATTCCGCCAGTAAGCGAAGAGATAGCTCAGGTTCAAGATACAAGGCATCGTCATCCATTAAAGCGTTTAATCGATCTTTGTATTGCGTGAGTTCTTGGTCTGTGAAAAGTGCTTTTTTGTATTTGTGAACGGGTTCTACCAAAGTAGATTCACCTATAACTTCAGCAATGCACTTCTTGAATGCAGGAAGACCGTGCAGGGGTTTTGCAAGCGGTTCTGTTGGAAGCAATAAGACCAAAGGAAAATGACTCGCAATCCCATTTTGGATGTATTCAATTGCTGTTTCGAGATTGTTCAATTGCGCATGACAAAGTACTAGAAAATTCATGGCATTGCCAGCCGATGGTGTCTCAAGATATGACTCAAGCTTGGATATTCCTTCTTCTGCTTTTGTCGTGTTGCCCATCATCGCATGAGCAATCGTTGTTCCTCCAAGTTTTGCGAGATAACCAGTGTCGTCGTCAGGTAGACTTTCGAAATAAGCCAATCCTTCGTCATACCGTTCCGATAGTAGGTGACTAGCTCCAATGTAAACCACGGGAAATGGAAGTTCAGGCTGAAGATCCAAACTTCGCTTAAAGTATGGAAGTGCATTTTCATAGTGCCCCATCATATACAATAGAAAGCCTTTATAATTTACACTCACCGGAGAAAATGGTGCTAATTCCAAGGATTTATCGATGTACTTCATCGCAGTGTCTAGTTTCCCTTCAATGGTCATAAAATTGGACATCGTGAGATACATAGTATCCGTAGGTCGAATGCTCAGCGCCTTGTTTAAATGGATGTAGGCCTGCTTCAAATCCCATTTTTGCCAACAACTAATCCACGCCAAATTTAATTGTGTTTCAGGAAGACTTTCTTTTAATTCAATGGCCTTTTGCAAGAAGGGTTGCGCTTTGGTAAAACCTTCATATGCTGAAATGATCCCCATTGTTCCCATATAAGCATAGCCCTGGTTTACATCTAAGTAGGGCAGAGGGAACTCAGGAGCCTCTTCAATAACCTCTTCAAATAGTGAGATGGCTTTTAAGGTATTGGTGTAATCCAACTTCATTAAAAAGAACCGGCCCTTGAGGTATTTTTTATAGGTGTCAAAAGGAACATTATACGAATCAACCAACCGCTCATCCAAATCAAAATGTCCAAGGTGTTCTCTGAGTTTGTCCGCTATTATTAGACTGATTTCATCTTGAACAGCGAAAACATTGTTGAGGTCTCGATCGAATGTTTCCGACCAAAAATGAAAATCACTTTCTACCTCAATTAATTGTGCTGTAATTCTAGCGGATGTTCCAGACAGTCGTATACTTCCTTCTAAAATTATAGAAACGTTTAATTGCTTACCGATCTCTGATATAGTGCTATTCGTTCCTTTAAATGAAAATGAGGATGTTCTTGAAGTAACTTTGAGATCTTGAATTTTTGCAAGCGCATTAATAATTTCTTCCGTGATTCCATCTGAAAAGTATTCAACTTCGCTACTGGAACTCATGTTCACAAAAGGAAGTACTGCTATAGATTTAGTTAGTTCTGAATTCACGTAGGAAAATTAGTTCACCAACAAAGTTAAGATTGTCTTTGGGGATGCAATTCATTCTGAGAGATTCCTTATTTATTAAAATAGTCAAGGTACCATTCATGATCATTGTGATCTTTCGCAGCGTCATTTATATCGTAAAGAGGGTCTATTTTAGAATACAGTATTTCGAGTGATGCGAAATCTCGTTGACTAATGATTTTAATTCCATGTCTGTCAAGTTGAGCAGCACAAACGCCCATACCAATTTGATACATCGGGTTCTTTGAAAACCGAGAGCCATCATATATTACTTGACTTCCACAAGCTCCACTGGAATCCATCATGACTGCTAATTCAACAGTGTTTTCTTGCGCAATCTGGAGCATTTTCAATGAAGCTCTAATCATTTCTGAGGTTATATCTTTTCCTGTTTGAGTAATTACCCGTGCTTTACCGTCAATAACATCATGTCCGTTGCCACCAATACAATCTGGCGTTTCCCTCGGAGTTCCGAGAACAAAATCTTCTGGGCAAAATGGAATTAATTTCACATTTGGATAGCGCATTAATTTTAGCGCACTCGGATATTCCCCATTGCTTGTGCCATCTACACCACACATCTCGCCCAAAAGGCACGCACTTGACAAAACCCTTAATGGATTTTCTTTTGTGGGTATTCTTAAGTTCTTTAGATGTTCTTTATCAGTCATGATTGGTTGTTGTGCTATTGTGTTGGCTTCTCGAATTTAACACTTTTAAAGTTTGTTAGTAAGCTTCCTTAAACAATGCTGTGCGGATGGAGTTTGTTTCAATCATCATTGATCTTTAAAGAGTGTTCACTAATAGCCTATTATGAATCAACTAAGTGTGAAACGAGAACTGAAAGCAGGTAATTGTTGCAGTTTTTACGTGGTAAAATAGGGTATAAATACGCGTTGATATTGGTGAGTAGGTTCAGTAGATTTGGATATAATTTTTTTGACCAAAACGTTGACTTATGCCAAGAACAATTAATGAAGGATTTGGAGACTTCTTAAAAAAACTTACACCAACAACGACTGAAACTACAGCAGCGAAAAAACATAGAGCTTCAATTGAGTCCTGTTTAAAAACAAATTTTGGGATGGTTCGTTTTTTTAGAACAGGATCATTTGGGAATGGTACAAGTGTTAGTGGTTATAGTGACGTAGATTATTTTGCATCTATTCCTTTTAAAAACCTATCGGGGAATTCAAAATATAGTGTAACTCAAGTTCGAAATCAATTGAACATAACTTTTCATAGTACTAACGTTAAGGTTGATGACCCCGCGGTTGTTTGTCCGTTTGGAACTATGGCAAAGGAATCTACTGAGATCGTTCCTTGTTATTATAAGCGAAAAATTAAGGAGTACAGCATATATGGCATGTCAGATACAAATGAAGGTTGGAAAGAATCTTCACCTGAAATGCATAATGCATACATCAAACAAGAGGATACTCGCTTGAATGGTAAGTTAAAGCCTTTAATCAGGTTTGTTAAAGCATGGAAATTTTATCGAAATGTAAAGATATCATCGTTCCATTTAGAACTCAGGATTGCTAAACTTATGAAAGATGAAACAACCATTGATTACTCCATTGATTTATATACCATCTTTAAATGGCTCGAAGACAACAATATCCCTGCAATTCAAGATCCTATGGGGATATCAGGCTTGATCTTACCATGTAATACGGCGATACAAAAAGCGGATGCCGTGTCTAAGATTAAAACGGCACGTTCTCGTATTGAAAAGGCGAGAAGTTTTGAGAGGAATGGAGATGCAAAAAGTGCTTTCGCGTATTGGAATCTTGTCTACGACGGTAAATTCCCGTCTTATTATAAGTAAGTTATTAATGATAGAATATAGGAAATGGGAGGGGAAATAATTGAGCTAGAAAATAGACCTCAAAATATTGAGTTACTGGCTGCGCAAAAGCATCTTTATATTATAGCCAAACGATATTTTGTACTTCAGATTATATTAACCACGTTTGTTGTGGTAACACTTGCTGTTATTCATTTTTTCAAAGATATTGGTGAGATAATTTCCATTTATAGTGTATTCATCGCCTTTATTGAAGTACTCTTTCTGAAAGTCATAATTAACCGTTATAAAGAGAAAGCTGCGTCAATACAAGAAATGTTCGACATCAAGGTATTATCAATTGGTAGGAATGCACTTATTGAGCAAGTAGATTTAGAAGAAGTAGGTCGTTATGCTAAATTGCACAAGAAAATAGATCCGACTTATGGGAAACTTAAAAATTGGTATTCCTCCTCTATTAAAGATATTAATTCTCCAGTTGCAAAGATTATTTGTCAAAGATCGAATTGCGTTTATGATTTCACTTTAAGAAGAAATTACAATATTTCTCTTTCAATTTTACTCGGAGCATTAAGCCTTACTGTTATTTCTCTTGGGGCTTACAAGGAATCAAGCGTTCCTCAGTTTTTTATAATTGGAGTTCTTCCGGTATTACCAATGTTCCTTTTATTTATTCAACTGTATAAAGACAATAACGATTCAAATAATACTTTGAATCGAGTAAAATTAGTTGCAAACAATTCTTGGACTAAAGTACTAAATAGGGATGATATTGATGTGTCAGTTGTTTCTCGTCAATTGCAAGATAGGATTTACCAAAATCGAGTTAGTAGCCCCTTAATCTTTGAGTGGTTCTATAATATTAAAAGGAAAAAATTAGAGGAAGAAATGTATTATTCTGTTGACAAGTTAGTGCAGGAATATAGAGAACGTTAGACGGAATGATATCAAAAGAGGAGATAGAGTTAAAGGCAAAGGAGTTTGATATTCACACATCAAACGTTCAACGTGATTATATTTTTGGCTGGATACTGTCAGGTATATATAATGCAAGTGAACTAAAAGATCATTTAATTCTAAAGGGAGGCAATTGCTTTAGGAAGGCCTATTTTGAAAATACAAGATACTCGTCGGATTTGGATTTTTCTATTGAATCGGAGTTGACCAATGAATTTATTCAATCAGAATTAAATAAGGTATGCGATTATATTGAAGCCAAGACAGATATTTCTTTTTACAAGGAAAGAAATACTGTTAAGGAAGCCCTTACAATAGACGAAGAAAGAACTGTTCATGAGGCTAGGGTGTACTTTAATGATTTTTATGGTCATGAGAGCAGTATTGTAATTCGAGTTAAATTGGATATTACCCAATTTGATAGAGTTTATTTGCCTGTCCAAAAGAGGAAAATCATACATCCTTATTCGGATATTAACGAATGTCAAACTGAGATTGTGTGCGTTAAACTTGAAGAACTTCTGGCATCAAAACTTAAATGCCTTCTGCAAAGAAGACAGTCGGGAGATTTGTATGATCTAGTAAGGTCTCTTATAATTCGAGATTTGAACGTTGATGTTTCAAAAACTGAAATAGCCAAGACCGTCTTACAAATGACGATATTTGAACGAAACCCTAGTGCTTTAAAAGGTCTTCTTCTTGATTTACCAATACAATTATTTAAAACAATTTGGAAAGAACAGGTTTGTCCAAAGGATAGTCGAGTGCCGTTTGAGGATGCTTTAGAAAATTTTAATGTTTTTGTTGAGGAATTGTTTCCTGGATATGGGGCTTCGCAAATCGATTCAACATTTTTTCCTTCCTATCAACGAAATCCAATTTTGGAGGCAGGATCTAAGGGGACAATG
Source organism: Crocinitomicaceae bacterium (assembly GCA_033791225.1). GTDB lineage: Bacteria > Bacteroidota > Bacteroidia > Flavobacteriales_D > Crocinitomicaceae > UBA4466. The sequence goes on along the minus strand of JASJHD010000010.1, from coordinate 57,172 downwards.
CTAGAGCTCAGATATAGCGGAGTAACTCGACTCGTTGAGCCATATTCACTTTCATTTAAGAAGAAAGTGAATGGCATTGCCAGAGAGTATTTCTATGCGTATGACACAACGGGTGGAGTGAATTCTGGTGAGGGACTCAAAACTTTCCTACCTGATCGAATTCAATCAATCAGTGTCTCCGAAATCGAATTTACACCGAGATTTGAAATTGAATTATCTAAATCTGTTGAGAATTCTAATGTCGGATATTTCTCAAAACCTTCTGGGAAAAAGAAATTAGGTTATCAACGAATGTCGGTTTCAAAATTTAAGATTCAATGTCCAGCCTGTAATAGACAGTTTCCTAGAACAACAAGATCCACTAAATTGAGTGAGCATAAAGACACATATGGTAATCAGTGTTATGGTAAACAGGGTTTTTTTGTATAATACTCTACCCAAAGAACTCCACTTTACTTACACCCAAAACTTTTGCAATAGCCAACTGTGAAAATTGAATGATCTTGCCAGCTTCTATTCTAGCAAATCGATCTTCTCCCCCCACACATCACCCAACCCACCCCCACCCCCCCATCTTCCACACTTGATCCACCATCTCGCACGCTTGAATCCACACCGTGCGCTCCCGAGGTCGCACCGTATACGATCGAATCCTCACCGTCCACGTCCGGAAGCACACCTCGCAGTCGTGAACTTACACCGTCTCGGTCCGGAACAGCACCGTCCTTCCCTGAACCCACACCGTTCCTGTCCGGAACCACACCGTGCACAGTTGAACTTGCACCGTGCACCGTCGAACCCCCACCGCGCACCCGCGAACCTCCACCGTGCACACATGAAACCGCACCGTGCATGTCCAATTTGAAAAAACGCCCGTTTTATTCACTCATTCATAGCCACAGATCAAAGCGAAAAACATACCGTTGACTACATTAAACGGCTGATTAACAAAGGTTAACATATCGATTGGCACGGTATTGGAAACGAGGAGGGCATAACGTTTGTGTGCTGAAACTGCATGAGGCAGGGAAGGTGATCAAACACACTAATCCTTTCAATTATGAAACGAAAAGTTAAAAACAAGCTTCTGATGTACAGAGCCGTTCAGTCAGTTCTGCAAGGAAGCGAAGCAAGCTGGAACGCGTTACCAGCTTTTGTGATGGCACACGCTGCCTTCTCAGAGAAGTTAACGCAATTGTTGAACCTTGTCCAGCCGCATAAATTCACAGTGGTCGGAATCGCCCAGAACAAACGCGTAGTACGCAGAAAGTTGGCAATCGAAATCAGTAAAATTGCCAAAGCATTGCGAAACGTTGCAACGGACCAAGGCTTGCCCGTTCTAAAAACGCAGTTGACTATTCACCGTTCGCATATCCAATACGGTGCAGGACTTCGATCACTGAATGAAGCGGACTTTGTCCTTGACACAGCGAATGAGTTCAGTGCGCAATTGGAGGACTACGGAGTCTCTTCTACGCGAATCGTGGATGCGGAAGCTTTACGTGATGAGTTCCGTGAACTAACCATTGCACCACGTAGCGCGATAGTGAGCCGTAAAGAGTTGACGCGTTCTATGAATCGATTGGTCAACGAACTCGATGTATTGTTGACAGACAAGATCGATGGACTGGTCTCTTTAATGGAAAAAGCAGACCTCGGGTTCCATGGGAACTACATGGATGCACGCATCTTCATCGATTATGGTTCCGGCCGTAATCATGACGACAACGATGATTTAACTCAAAATGGTGAATATGGAAGCAGCGAGTAGTAGTTCAAACGACAACGTCGTGTAGACCCCTTTCGATCATTCGGAAGGGGTTTTTCTTTGGGGAAAGGAGTGCATTTTGCAGACCGTGTTGAATTGATTTTTTGATTGCATTAGGTCTAACGATGCTGGTGTTTAGACCTCGTCATATGCATCGAATCATTTACTTCTTTACAATGTCAATGCTGATAACTATGTCACAAGGGGACCTTTTTCCGCGCTCCTCTCTAGGTATCCAGTTAACGAAACGGATTGCTTTAATCGAGTCGAATAATTCAGGATTAATGTCCGCCTCGTGCAATTTTTTCAGGACCACGCGACCGTAGGGATCAATGTGCAATTGTACAGTAATATTACCAGAATAGATGGAGGAAAGCTTTTCTAACTTACGCGTGATTTCTCTCTCAAACTCTTCCCAACCTAAAATTGGTTTTGCCTTTATAGTTGGAAAATCAATAATCTCCTCTTCAAGTATTGGTTCTTCTTCGATAAGCTCAATAACAACTTCTTCTTCAATTCCGTTTAAAACTTTTATACTATCATGCAAGCTCTTGTTCTCATCTCTGAGTTCATTAATCCATTCCTGAGATTTTTCAATTGCTCGCTTTTTCTCGTCTCGAATATTTTGTAATGAACGAAAATGCTCATGTAGAAGATCAATTTCTCGATCTGACCAATGCCAGTGATTGTAGGCATCCATTGGAATGATTTGTGTCCATTCCATAGATTCGATTAATTGGTGCTCTATGATTCCCGTATAACTATCTAGACGAAGACTAGTATGATGAATCTCATCATATGGAATGTATGTTTTGAAAAGAGAAATTCCGTTACTTTCCCAAGTAGAATATGGTTCTTGCCCATTCACCTCCAATACGGCTTCTGGCTGCTCCGTGCACACCGAAATGGATACATCAGTATTTTTGGTTTCCGCATTTTTAGCTATCGGCACTTTAATATAGATTACATCTTGTGCTTTATATACTGCAACAATTTGAAGTTCAATCCGATTTCCTTTCAATTTAAAGTCGTAGTGCGAAATGGGGACTTGATGAAACTGGTATAGATCATGATCAAGGAAAAGAGTATCACCAGGTGGTAGCGAATCAAGATACCAGATAGCTCTATCATCAGCGTACTGATTTCTAAATTTCATTGATATGCCACGAATTTCTTTAAGTGTCACTGGGTCATAGCAACGTGCGCTTAAGATAATTTGACTGTCTTGCGCTTGAAGCGAAAAAGAGATGAGAAGCGAAAATAAGATCAATACACGATTCATGTACTAAAGGTAAGGATTTCCCATTGTATCAATTACTACGAAAAATGCTATAACGTCGTGTAGACCCCTTTCGATCATTCGGAAGGGATTTTTCTTTGGGGAAGTGCTTATGTAAGCCGTGCTCGAATCATTTACTTCTTTACAATGTCAATGCTGACAATTATGTCACAAGGGGACCTTTTTCCGCGCTCCTCTCTAGGTATCCAGTTAACGAAACGGATTGCTTTAATCGAGTCGAATAATTCTCTATTTATTTTTTATCTAGCTTTATAGGTAATAAACGGTATTGCGTTTATTAAATCGTTGCTCTGCTTATGATTTTGAATGAAACAGACATAGAATTTTTCAACAGGGTTTCCGAAGGGAACCAACCAGAAGAAACGATCGTTAAAGTAAAACAACAAATTGAGAAAGACCTCGAGTTAATTCAAGATAAAGGAGACTTAAATAAGAGTGTTGGGAGTAGACTTAGATTGTTGGAGCTTAAGTTAAGTAAATTCTATTTCTCCCAAGGAATATTAAATGATGATACCGATTTAATTCTTACTGGCTGTTACCTCACTGGGCGAATTAACTATTTGAGTGATTTGTTTCAAGCAAAGCATGAAGCTAACCAAAGATTTGCGTTGGTTTGGGATACGCTTTATAGTTGTTTAGCGAATGATAAAGATTGCTTAAAAGCCACATATAGATTAAACAATAGTCCCTCCCGTTATATGTATGAAGTTAGTGCGCTCGAAAACAATATGCGTAGAATTATTTTAGCCCCTGACATTGAGGAGGACAAAAAAATCTACGACATATTCACTAAAAAAGCAGACGGGGTTTATTACGAAAACATATTTCAATTACTGAGAGATTCTTTATTAAAAGAAAAAGATCGATTTGAAAATGATTCTTTGAATTTGATCAAAAGCTATAAAAGGTGGGCAGTAGCAAACAATAAATTCCTTGAGAAATATTTGCCTATCCAAGCTCTTGGATTAATAAGATTCTGTATTGAGTTTTGTGATATGCCAATTCCAGATTTATCTTCGATAAACAACTTTTCTGTAAAAAATCTTAATAGGTTAATCGAATCCGAATTTAATTCGAAATACGTTGATGAATTATCTTCTCTTTGGCCAGAATTATTTGAGAATATCAACAGAATACCATCATCAATTAAAATTGAGGAAATTTATTCTAGTTGTTTTTTTATAAACCAAAAAGGGGAATCTTCCACCAAAAATAATTAGCACTGTTTACCTTGTTTGGGTGTTATCTATTCTGGGCATTTTACTTTTTCGAAAAGGCTTTCCCAATTTATCGTTTCTCCTGAAAAACGATCTATTCCATATGATCTGTACCTGAACCCTTCTTCATCGTACTCTGAATAACCGCTGTAAAGGATCTCGCCAGCACCGTCTCTTCGAATACCACTAATATACCTCCCTGTGCTATCGTAGATTGATTTATTACTCTGAACCAAAGAATCATTTTCAAAATACTCCCATGCTATTTCGTTTCCAAAGGAATCATATTTATATATAGTTCTACCCGTAGTGTCGCCTTCATTGCTTAAATAGAACGCTATTGTTTTTTGATCCAATGAATCATAGACGTATGCATAGGAACCACCGTCGTAAACATCAGTTATGGCATCGCCAAATTCATTGTACTCGAAGATATAACTTGTCATGTCAACCGTGTCAATTCTATCTCCTACAGTTGATATTGTCGCAGTTACTCTGCCTTTTGAATCCAATATGTGTTTTTGTTCGAATAGATTGGATGGGAGAGTGGAATAGAGTCTGATTTCAAAACCTTCTGCATTGTACTCGTATTTCCACCATTGTGCTGTATCTCCCAAGCTATTGAAGCGGATGTATTCTAGGGGTTTTTCGTCTTCATTGTAAATGTTAATAGAGGATACTTTCTCGGCATAAATGGAGGTGGTTTTTCTGCATTCGCAAAGGCTGTCTTGGGCTAAGGAAGAAAAGGAAATGAGAACGATGAAAAGTAGGAATGGTGTTTTTAGCTTGAGGATCATTTTTACATTAATTGGTATATGGGTGAATGTCGTGAATGTAAAAAGGTAACCTTTTTTTGGTAGTGTAGGTGACCTAAGTTATAGTTACTGATCTTCATCATTTTTTCTATACTTTCAAGGGTGTAAATTGAGAGTAAATAATCCAATATGAGAGTCTTATTTTATCTGTTAGCGATCGTTTTACTTACATCATGTGAGAAGGATGAGGTAGAGCCTACAACTCCCACAGTTCCAGTTCCGGTACCTGTCGTTGATTTGAATGCACATTTTTTTGGAACGATCAACGGTGCCCAACTTGAATTAACTCAAAATGTTCAAGGTTACTATGGAGCTGCTTGGCAAGATTATATTATTAATCTACCCAATGGCGAGGCGACTTATTCCTTTAATATGCAATCAGGTGAATTCCTGACTGCAATAGAGATAAGCCATGGATCAATTACTTGGGATGCTAGTGGAGGAAATAACACTCCTTCTTTAAGCGCGTTCAATGAATTCCATTCTATAGACACATTACCGTCATATACTACTGGAGGCATTAATGGTTTTGAGATTTCTTTCATTGACTTCAGTGGAAACGTTTGGCAAAGTAATGATATGAGTCCAAGCTTTCAAACAGTTAAGTTTTCAAACGTCCTGCAAGAGTCTGATGCTACAGGGGACTACTCAAAATTTCTTTGTGAATTTACATGTTATGTCTACAATACTGGTTTGAACGACTCACTCCTGATAGAAAACGCGTCGTTGCAGGGCTGGTTTCAATATTAGCTATAAGGGTTGAGGTAGTGTTAGTACGTATTAACTTCCGCATCATATTGTATCCAATGTAACAATCGTTATTGGAACGCATGTAAGTCTCTCATATATAAGAGAATATTCATTAATGAGAATTGGCTACTTGATTATATTTCGGTACTTTCACCTCATCTAAAACCAATACTATGAAGATTTACCGAATAATATTTGTCATTTTATCTATTGTACTTATTGCAGGTTGTAAGAAGGAAGAGCCTACACCGAATGAGCCTGATACACCTCCAACAAGCTCTGTGAATAATTTTACGTATAGACAATTTACAGGCAATGCAAATAGAGTCTATGGATATTACGCAGCCGAAAACAGTAATCTGCATGCCTATTTCCTTGGTAATACGAACGTAGCTGGAGATTTTTCCTCCCTTGATAAAATTTACTTAAGAAATGATTTGGAAAACAGAAATGCCTGTCTGAAACTAGACAATATGGGGCGTCCAAAATATTGGGTGTCTTTTGATTCTCAAGGAGCTCTTAATCCCTATTCTATTGAGTTTGGATATGATGTTTTGCTCAATGATACTTTGTATAACATGGTTATAGGAAAAGGAGTTAACTGGTCTACTGGGGAGGACTCTGTATATTTTTCGCTGGCTATAAACTCTGTGACTTCCGGTATTTTTATTTCTAAACAGAATGATCAAACTTTGGATGAAGCCACTGATGAAACTATAGAGTATGCTAATTGTGCTTATCCAGTTGTTTGTGATATAATCGATGCGATCGAAGCTGGGGTTGATGATGCTGGAGTCAGTATTACTCAAATGGGGCAAGACGCGGTGGATCTTGTCAATTCGTTTACGATAAGTTGGCCAGATTTTTCAAATATGTTCAATAATATTGATGGGGCTCAGGCTGATCCTGTGGAAACATTTGATCCATCAATTTATGATGAAACTGAAGATGTCAATAATTTGACATTTGAGAATATTGAAATATTAGAAAATAATACGACGGCTCCCAATATTTTTCTATTAGAAATGAATGATGATGCTTGGTGGTGTAACAGTATTTTATCTAGTGGTGATTGGACACAAATGCCATATGTAGATGATGGCACAGGTACCATCGTTGTTGGACATCCGCAATTCGTGTCAGGGTGGTTCCTTAAGTTTCAACCATCCTCACCCTCTACTGGAACTGTGACACTTACAGCAATGCCTCCTTATACAGGATCTGATGTTGCCAATTATAGTCTTAACTACGCTACTGGTGCTGTGAATTATGATTTTTTGGGTTGTTCACAGACGTTTAGTCTTAAGCCGGGAACTCAAGAATATTATGTAAATGCTTGCGGAAGCTTTAACCATCATATGGTATACAAGTAGCTTGATCTAAAGTTAAAGGATTGATACTTTAATTCGGTGTTTCACGACAACTTCTGAATTTACGGAAGTCTACGATGGAGGGCTTCCTCGAGAATAACCTGGATTGTGCATAACGTTCAGGGCTAAACTGTCGTGCGACATTTCACCAAGAATTAGTTTTTAAAACTAAATATAGTTATTCAATAGTCAATTTAGTTATCTTCATTTATTTCAACCGATCTTGTTGACCTGAAGTCGATTCCTTGACATTTACAGGTGCTTTTAATCGTCCAAATTTGTAAAAGACACCGAGCTTGAATGTTGTGAAAGAATTTTGTCCTGTTATTCTTGTCTGATAATTTCCTGAAAAGTTTTCAGATACAATTTTTGTCGGTATAATATTAGCGACTTCACCGTAGATCTGGAAATCTGCTTTGACAAATTTTTTCGTTATGCGGATTCCCCAGTCAAAATTAGTATTCCTCACCATTTTGTCTGATCCCCACTTGGTAATAGAAAGCCGATTCATGATGCTGAATTTCTTAGGAAGTATAAACGTCAAATAGGAGTATATCCCAAAGGTTGTGTTGTAAAATGTTTCACGATCATATATTTCTGGGAAAACATATTTGCTCGTTGAAACCCATAAACTGTTCCATCCTTGGAGCCACGGCAATCGGATTGGAATGCTTGCACTCACGCTAATTTTTTCTTCATAATCTGCGTTCCATGGTGTGCTCTCAGAAAGAAACCCTCCGTCTGCAATAAAATTTAAATCACTTACCGGCGAATCGGTTTTTGTATAGTTTATAGAAAGATTATATGCATTGAAAAGATCAAGATCTATTCCTGCTGAATTTATATAAGAAGGTTTCAAATAAGGATTCCCATATTGTATATTCACGCTATCAAGAACGCGAATGAATGGATCATAATTCGAAAATTGAGGGCGATCAATTCCACTGTGATATTTCAAGGTGATTGCGATTTTATCGTTTGGCTTAATTTGTATGCTTGCGTTTGGAAAAGGCCTGATATAGCTTGAATCTATTATTTTCTTTTGAAGCGATTCACTGTAGCCATTTAGTTTTGTGTATTCACCTCTAATTCCTAATCGAAACCCGAATTTATCCCCGTTCCTGGATACTTCAGCAAAAAGGCCGGAGATATCTTCTTGGTAATCGTATGAATTCGAATATTGAGGGTCATTTACCCATTCATCGTTCACTAAATCCGATTGAACAAAACGCTGACCATTGAACAACAGACTATACGCGCCACCGAAATTCAACTCCCATCCTGTCGTATCAAACCTATGTAAGTAATTCACTCTTATTTCGCTAACATTTGGATTGTCGCGAGAGAGACCTTGAATATCAAAGCGGGTAGAAGTTCCACCGACGTGATCCTCAATTCCACTGAAATTTGACTCTTCCTGAATACTTGACTTATTCATGTAATTTAGATTCACCTCAAACACACTTCCAAGCGTATCAGTTTCCCATGTATAGTTTATAAAAGCCATTGTTTTTCGCCATTTGCTCTGGTAATCCAAATACGAGTTTATATCCGTCACGTTCGTATCAGCAACAAAGTACTTTACCGAATCGGTGTTGATTGTCGAAAATCTACTCCCGTTCCCGTTTATTCCCGCTCTCACTTGATGACGATCGTTAATCTTGTATGCTCCTTTAAGATTATAATACAGCCAGAAGTGACTTCGGTCATTTACATAGGTATCGTAATAGCTACGTTGGCTCTCGTCTGTCGCGATCCCTGTTAGACTCCCTATGTTTTGATATGTCCTATAGTTACCACCGCCGTAGAAATTCAAGGTAAATTTTTTCTTTTTGAAGCTGAACCCAAGGTTCGCCGAAGCGTTGGGCTTCAGCTGGGTAGTCACTCCTCCAGCTGCCCTTATTGAGGCACTGAATCCTTCTAGTGAGAAATTCTTGGTGTACACTTCAATTACGCCACCGCCGCTTCCCTGTGCCTTGTATTTTGCCGAAGGATTTGTAATTATTTCTATTCGATCAACTTGATTGGCTGGGATAGCCTTCAGCTCGTCGTTTGAGATTATAGACTGGCGATCAATCATTATTAAGGGCGATCCTTTACCAATTATTTCTATTGATTCGTCGTCAGGGGAAGACAATCGGGGTGATGCTTTCAAGACATCAAACAGGGTGTTCAACTGTGCCAAAGAGGTACCGTCTACATTTACTCTTACACCACCCATGGTTCGTTCGAACATTTCTTTCATGTAGGTAACATTTACCTCGTCAAGCTCAAGATTCTTCATCATCTTAATTATCCCCAAATCCATCAATGCATTCGTAACCGTAAAACGAAAAGAGGTATCCATATATCCGGGAACGTTGACTTTTAGATAGAGTTCTTGATCAATAGCTGCATTTATTTGTAGGGTAAAATCAGCGCTGTCCAAATAACTACCCTTAATCAAGCTAGAATCTGGATAGGAGTATATGACAATTTTACCCAATCCATCCAATGGTTCAGCCGTGATAATCTTTGCCCGAATCTCGGTTGATTGCCCATACGAAAAAGAGGCTAGTAAGATTGATATAAATAGAATTAGTGTTTTCATACTTTATGAAAGAAATGAAGATTATAGTTAAATGATTAATAGTACGCTTCCGTCTTAAATAGCACTATTTAAGTAAAAGTTACGCGCTTATCACCCATTAAAAAGTAAATGCTTTCAATACCTCAGAAGTACTACTCAAGAAAACAATAATGGTTCATTTAGAATGAGAAAAAAATATTTTTAATTTTCAGTGTGATTCCCCCATTGTCTGTTACACATAACGGTTGGCACTAGGCGTATGGCATAGCTTCCAACCAAAATTGTTTTTTCGAAGATAAGAAAAAGCGATCCGATAGCTATCGGATAAGCTTTGCATATTGATTTTCAATCATAAGTGATCAAACAAGAGAAGCGAGAGCTTTGATGGTACATAATCCCGTATGCTTTTTAAGCCTTTGTTATGCACTTCCTTTAATCACAGACCTTGCCCTTGATAATGTTTTGACGAATAATAGAATTGTACAATCGAATAATTATTCTTTTGATTTAGATTAACATTTTAGAGTAAATTGATCCTATGAAAGCAATGTTACTCTTTGGTTTGACAATTATTTTGGCTAATTCACAATTGAAAGCACAAGATTTAGACACTATTTATGCTGTTCAGATTGATTCTTCAGATTATCGATTTGAAAAGAATATTGAAGATTATCAGACGAGTGAGAATTGGACTATATGGTCTTTTCCTATGAGAAATCGTTTAGACACAATGAAACAGCAGGAGCAAATTACAGCAAATTATTCATACCAAAACATTAATGATCAGAACCTATCGACGGCTTGGGTAACAGATGTAAAAAGTAAGGACTCTACACAAAGAATTGAATTTGAATTTCACTATTCAGAGCATGAGACCTACGGTAGCGCTTATCAGTTTTATGGACAAGTAAACTTGTTCAACGGTTTGTGTGAATCTCTTGTCAAATGGAAGAATAGTTCAAGGTTAAAAACTATTCAAGTACTGTACAATGATAGCGTAATTTGTGTTGTTCAATTACTTGATGTTTGGCATTTTCAGTATTTTAATTTGGACAAATATTTCAAGAATAAATACCTCAAGAAACACCTTAATGCACCGTTCGAAATGAAAGAAGGCGACAGGCTAGCTTTTGAAATTATTGAATTATATCCAGGAACTAAATATGCAAATGGGGCACTTTCTGAATTCATGATACAGGGAGCAGCAAATTAGATGGGACGTATAAAAAATCTCTGTTTACTTTGTTTAGGTGTCACCTATTCTGGGCATCTCTCGAGTATGACGCACCCACCGCGAAGCAGCACCGAAGGTAAACCTTCTATTGTGTATAACGGTTGGCACTAGGCGTATGGCATAGCTTCCAACCAAAATTGTTTTCTCGAAGTTAGGAATAGATTCTTATACTTGATTGATAACACGAAGAATAGAGCCTATGCTTGCGCTTAGTGTGTGTTATAATCCGTCTTCTTTCTTCCTTGTTGCGTCTAGAGTTCCTCCGTCTGCAACGAACTTTAAAAAGTAACTTGTGTAGTTATCTTCATAAATTTCGTAGGCTAAATTTGTTTCTTTAGGCTCAACTCTATGAAATGAAGCAGTATCAATTATATCCTTTAAATCCATGCATATGTATGTGTCTTCTCCTTTTATTATTGTATCCAATCGTAAATAATCAAGATAGGAATATTCTTTACCATATTCTGGATTATCAGGGTTGTCAGCGGCGCTAACGTCAATTGTTCGATGATAAATGTTACCCAAGCCATCAGTGTATAAATCGTCTCGGATCAACCTATAATGGCGATCAGATTTCTCTAAGGTTGTTAACTCAGTATTATCATCAGTTTGCTCTGAGCAACCAACTGTAACACTTACAATGATGAGCAATACTTGTAGTGGTTTCATTCTGGGCGTCTATGGATTATAACGGTTCTCAGCTCGTATGTTTGAACCTTAAACATCTATTAGGAGTAAATATACAAGAAAAGAATGTTTAACAGATAACCAAAACAGAGAGGATTAGGAGGTTCTCGGCAGATACAATTATTGATATCGATGCATAGGTGATGTTATGTACTTCCTTATAGGTTTAGAATTAGATATGTAGAGACATACGTATCTACATTATTTCCTTTGTACATTGCTGCAGGCCATGATTTAATTTTTTCTAGTGATTTTTTAATTCGTTTTTTAATTTCCCCATCTGGAAAGTCGATTCCAATAAGTTCAATTTCCCCATCTTTTGTTATCACTAGAGATATAGATATTATTCCTGCAGTGCATTGGCATTTAACAGGGAATTTTGCTTTGTCAAGTATTTCTTCCTTTAAGGAGAACATGTCATTCCGGTAAGCCAGTTGATCTTCGAATTGACTGTGGGTATATAATGTATCATCAATGATCAATACTTCATTTTGAAATGGAGGATAGATTTTAATAAATGTGGATTTGAGCTCATTTAAATCTTCATCGACTTGAGATCCATTTTGGTTGTAATACACTTCGGAGAGAAGTTCATAATATTGATACTGCCCTGCCAGACTATCAGCAGTATTAGGCTCAGAATAGCTTCGGATGGATGATACTTGTCCATTAGGGAAGTATTCCACATAATCTCCCCAAGCTCCAGGAGAAGCGACGCCATAATAGTTGCCTTTTGATTGTACGGCTCCATTCGGGTAATAATTAATAATATGTGTGAAGGTTTGATTTTGGAGTTTGAAGTCTCGTTTTAATTGACCACTTTCATAGAACTCTAGTCTTGACAAGAAGGAATGGTATGGTTCACTAGTATGCACTTCTTTCGCTATTACTTTCTGTTTGCCAGATAAATAATACTCATTGTAGTATATCGTGTCGGTAGCTTTCCAACGTTCAGCGATTAGTCGCTCGGAACCCGAATGAATGAGTTTATAGCAATAGTTATTTGAGAAATATGGATAGAGCTCTTGATAGTTTGTATCAATATTTGCCCATTGTACAATTCTGTAAACGGAATCTAAATCAAGGAAATTGCAGGTTCTATATTTTATTTCGACACTGCGTTCAATGTATTTTTCTGAACTGTATAATGTATCACATGTTTGAGCAAATACTATTTTGCTAGTCAGCAATAGCACTGAACCTAGCAGAATAATATGTAGTACTTTTCTTATCTCCATTGGGTAATCGTGATCATTGTGCATAACGGTTTGCCGCTAGGAACCGTACGGCTCTTAACGAAAACTTGTCTTTCGAAGATAAAAAAAAGCGACAAGCTTTTGCATATGATTTTCTATACTTAAGTGATATCACGAAGCAAAGAGCCCGTATGGTTTTTAGCGGCTGTTATGTGTAGGCTTTTATTTTAACTTCTAGTTCATTCCAAATTTCGGATATGGGGCGATTATCACCACTAGCATTTGAGTAAAGTTCTTTACCTGTTTCGCTTAAATTATACTTTTTACCGATCTTATTTATGACTCCATTTGATACTAACCACTTTAAAGACCGTTGCATTTCTTTATCCAAGGGTATGGCATGGTTAATACCGTCAGCAAGCATTTTTATTCCTGCGTAATCTACACTCTCTACTTCACTTCCAAGTGATACAGCGAGTAAAATCCATGATATTGTTTCTGTCTCGGTCATCAATTACACATAACTAGTATATATACATGTAAATATAAAGCTTACTGTAGCTAATCAGTACACTAAGTACGTGTTTTGTTGTTGTAATCTACCATCGACCCTGCTCAAGTTCTGAGTATTAATCTAAAATCAATACAGGGTTCATGCATGAAAGCTAAGGATTTCCCATTGTATCAATTACTACGAAAAATGCTATATCGTTTTGAAGCTACGCAATGTGCGTAGAACCAACCACTCATTTATTAACTGAAATCGATAACACTGGAAAATGAAGGTGTTTTAAAAGGGCTTAAATGGAGTCATTCATTTTCAGAATGAGAGGTTGTGCAACGGTTACTGATGTTATGACACTTACCTAACTATATTTTTGTTCATGAGAACTTTCTTTGAAATCAGTGCGGCACCTGAATATACATCATGCCTTAAAAAACCAAATTCAGCATTGGTATAATAAAAACTCTGGTTGCTAGCTTCAGTTGGATCATTTGCAATTTCGATTCGGACAACATCGTAGTAGTTTTGATCGTATATAAAAATGGAGTCAAGTATTACCGCGCTCGGTTCAAATGAGTTAAGGTTAAAAATGCTTTCATAAACGCTTGTGCCCGAGAACACATATTCATCAAATTCTTTCATGATTCCCCATGGCATTACTCGGTAATTTAAAGTGTCGATTGCCGGGTATGTTAAAGTAGAAAAAGAGTGATGTTCATATGTGTTAGCATTCGAATTAGTATAGATTGATCCAGTATCGAAACTAATAATTGCCACGCTATCAATAGCTAAGTTTACAGAGTCGACATAAACCCAATAGGTTCCGGTTTTATAAAAGCAGTCGAGAAGATCTGTGGAGATTATTTCAAATGTAGTGCATCCGCTTGGATATGGACATGAACCGTTTTGTCCATTCCAATTATCCTCTTCTTTTTTACACGCGGAACCGACAAGGAGGAGGAGAATTCCAACAAAAAATAAGTTTTTCATTATTGAGAGTGTTATAAATACCAAACGCAAAGAAGCATGCCTACGTTGGTTCTTTCTAATGAGTTCTTCTATTGTGCATAACGGTTCTCAGCTACGCAACGTACGGGGCTACAAAGGTTGTTTTTCGAAGATACGAAAAGCGAATAGCTTTGAGAGGCAAGCGGTAGTGCCGCCATTGTATGATTAACACATAAGGATATCTCGAAGCAGGATCTCGCATGAGAAAAAGCTATGCTTTTGAAGACAAGTGGTAACGCTGGTAATGTAGGTGCCCTAAGTTAGCAATCAATTATCTTTAATATAACGAATAGAATATCTTAAACTAGTGCAGGCTTCTTGCCACTTAAAGAAAAGTTTAATACTTTTAGAGAACATCATGAAGAATCTACTATTACTACCAATTTTCCTTTTAGGATTTATTATAGACGTGAGTGCTGCCAGCCAGTGGTCTCAAAAAGCTAATTTCGGAAGTTTCGGAAGGCACCGAGGCGTTGCCGTTGGTATTGGAAATAAAGTTTATGCTGGAACTGGCCACACCAACGGAGATGGCAGTGATGAATGGTACTCTGAATGGTGGGAATATGATCCAGGTACAAATAGCTGGGCTCAAAAAGCAGATTACATCGGTAATAATGGAAACGGAGACCAGGATTTAACAGCCATTGCAATTGACGGGATTGGGTATATTGGTCTTGGCTGGTTTAGTGATGCACAGCACTTTAAGTATGATCCTTCTACAAATGCATGGACGCAAATCGCATTTGCACCATCAGGTTTCTTTTCTAATACAGATCCTTTCGTGATTGATGGAAAAGGATATTATCCAGAATATGGGGGTGCAAATGCTCTTTATATGTTTGACCCTGTATTAGATATGTGGACCATGGTTGCAAATATGCCAGCCTCCGTGAATCAGCGTTGTGGTACTTTCGTGATTGATGGAAAAGGTTATTTCAAGAGTAATTTCTCGTTTTTTGAATTCCAACCAGGTCCAAATATTTGGACGCCAAAAGCGAATTTCCCAGGGACAGCTCCCAATAACAATATCGGTCTGTCTCAAGGTGGTTATGGATTTTATATTGGTGGTTATCTAGGATGGGGAGATATGTATCAAGAGGTTTGGCGCTATGATCCCACTGTCGATACATGGACTCAAATGGAAGATTATCCATTCACCTCAAGACGATGGGCCGTTAAAGCAAAAGTTGGAGAGAAATGCTACATGGGACTGGGGACCAATGGAACTAACTTTAGTGATTTCTGGGAATTCAGTGCCTTTGCTAATGTGGATGAATTTGAGAGTGAAGATTTTCAAGCGTATCCAACTCTTGCGGAAAGTCATATCAATTTTGTTTCAACAAGCATGAATGATTTTGAGATTACCGTCTACAATATGAGTGGAGAATTGCTTGCAAGGACAGCTACCACGAATGGAACAGTACTTGTGGAGCGAAACCACCTTTCTTCGGGTACATACATTTACCATGTTCTTCGAAACGGTGAAGTCTTACTTTCTGATAGATTTGTTTTTAGGTAAAAACCAATGTTCTTAATGAGAGGTAAGGATGATTTCCCGAAGCTTGAATTTGCACTGGGGTGTAGCGTGTGTTATAGGTGCTTCTTAAGTGATCGTTGCTCTACATTTGAACGTTGTTCTCTTCGGGGAATTGGCGAGGAATGAATTCATCATCTTCATCCATCATCTGGCGTAAATCTATTTCAATTCCCCTAGCAATAGTCGATATTGGCACATCATTTGTCGAACCTTCGAACGGATTTTCTCCAACTGTTCCAATGCGCATCATTGTGTGAAACACCCAGGATACGACAGCACAGAATGGGACTGATAACCAAATAAAATAATGCTTTGAAATAGAAGAAAATTCACCAGCCATAGAGTCCGCAATTGAAGTGAACTCAGGTACTAATCCCAAAGGCAATAATAGAATGAATATCCAAACAAAATAATAAGATAAAGTAGCATATTGCCTTGGATATGGAAAATTCTTTATTCTTTCCGATTTACCTTGAAGCGTAAATAATTCTTCAAGTAAATTTTCCAATTCCAAAAAAGAAAATTCCCATATTAATCCCTTCTCCTTTAGTTCTTTAATATGTTTGGATTGTTGATAGAGTAGTGCGGCTGACTTGTTCTTCTTTGTCATAATATAATCGCATTCCTCAGCACTGAGATATTGAAAAAGGTCGTCTTCCAAAGAGATCACCTTCTCAGGAATGTGAACCTTTCTTGTCCACTCTTTATTCGTTCTGGATTCTTCAAAAACCTCCCAACTTCTCGGTGATCTCATGGCATGTCTTAGTGAAGTAAGCCAAGCTATATGGCGGTAAATTAATATTTCGCGCTCTTTGTCTAATTCTTCTTCACTCATGGGGGTTCTCGCATGATCATTGTTTACCATGTCGCGAGTTTTCATTCCCCATGTTCGTGAAGAATTTACAATGCCTCCCCAGATTTTTCTAGCTTCCCAAATTCTACCATAGGCCGCACTGTTTTGAAAACCAATTATAAAAGCTACCGCAGTACCAATCAAGGCCACTGGTGTCCAAGGAACTTCTAGAAATCTAAATTCAAAAAAAACATGTAACGCAACAATGATGGAAGGTAAGATTAAGAAGACCAAAGACTCCCAACGAGTCCATCGAATCATTTCACGTATCTTAAACCTCTTCTTAACGTACATAGTTACTTGTTAAAGTGTTTTTAGGACTTCTATTAGATCGTCTGGATCAGGTCTCTGTCTATAGTCTGCTTTACTTTCTGCGTATTTAATTATTCCATTTTGATCAATGAGAAACCTGGAAGGCATTGGAAGTGCCCATTCATCATTTCCATGATATTGCTTAAGATTAACATTAAATGCCGACAAATACAATTCTTTGAGATCTTCACCAATGTAGTGTTTAAGTCCAAACTTTTCTGCCACTTTATTTCCTTCATCAAAAAGAACATTAAAGTTCAATTTTTGACGTGCTATAATCTTTTTCGAATAATCTGTTTTTTCTGGTGAGAGAGTAATCATTTTTGCTCCCAAACTTTCTATTTCTGGAACGTAATGATTTAAATTGGCCAAATCAACATTACAAAATGCACACCAGAATCCTCTATAAAATGTAACCACTAAGGGGCCGTCTTTTAGTAAGTCGCTGGTACTTAACACAGTTCCGTTTTGATCGCTCAACTCAAACCCCGGCATTTTATCACCAGATTTAAGCACGGAATTGACTTGCCCAGAGAGCTCTAATCTTTTAATATCATCATGCACGATCTTTAAAAATCGAGGCGTTGCATTCTCTTCGAAGGAAGCTATTTTCTTTTTAAGTCTCTCTTGAAAATTCATGCTTAGTTAAAGTTTTCAAATTAAAATGGTTTATGATGCTTTAGGAAATCAAAAATGCAAAGAATTTATGATTATTCCTTGCTTTAGTCATAAGAGACTGTAAGTTTAGAAAACGGCGGGTTTTTATCTGAAAGAAAGCAATATCAAGAACCAGGTTGTTATTGCTCATAAAACCCACCTTTTTTTATAACCTAAAAAGTCATTTGAAACATTTACATTTACATAAGTGACAGAAATTGAATTATTATTATCCATAGTGATAAATGAATTCAAAGTAAATTACTGATCTTTAATTAAACAATTTAATTATGACCATAGCACGAATTTATACTGACACGGAAGGAGGAAGTCATTTCGAAGAAGTACCAATTATAATGGAAGATAAATCTGGCTTAGGGTACTTTTCAAAATCAATGACCAATCTGAAATCCATGCGCTTTCAAAAAGTATTTTCTCATGGTGAGTGGGATTTCCATGCAGCTGGTGGAAAATCCTACGTTGTTCTTTTGGAAGGAATTTTGGAAATTGAAGTAAGCGATGGTGAAAGTCATCGATTCGGCGTAGGAGATGTGATTCTGTTTGATGATGTTTCTGGAAAAGGGCATAAAACTAAAACGCTAGAGAATTCAGCATGCGGCATGGTAATCAGCCTAGATTGAACTAATATAAGCGTATCTTACAGCCCTTTGCAGAAGCATGCTACAATAGGCTTGTCGTGATTTTATTCAGATAACTATTGGGACAGATGACTTAGTTCATCTAGCCATAATTGGGAGCGCTGGCAAAGAAAGACTGTTACCATAATTTTTTCTGTTCTTTAAACCTTGTTTGGGTGACACCTGTTACGGGCATTTCTCCAATTTGCGCGCCCAAACCTTCATTACCTATAACGGTCAAGTATAAGCGGTCGTTTTAATGCCGTTTATACATGTTATGAGTATCATGTTTTTATAAATCGAATCACTTGTTCAATCCTCGTATTCAAAATATATATATAATATATACCAGTTGGTAAAAAGGAAACGTCATATGTCAATTCTAAATCATTTGAAATGAAAAGTACTTGTCCAATACTGTTGGTGATTTTAATTTGTCCAATGTTTTTGAAGATCTCCAAATTTTCAAAATGAATTAAACTTTCAACCGGATTTGGGTAGATTTTTATCCATGTCTCTTGCAACTCGTTTATTCCAGTGAAATTCAACGTTAAATCAATAATTATAATGCTATCACATCCCGCTGAATTTAGAATAGTGTCATTATATATTCCTGAACTTGTATAAACTGCTCCGCTTGGTGCTGTATAGGAATCAAGCCCTGTTTCTACTATTGACGCACTAGAACTTGAGTTAATGGTGAGATTAAGAGTAACTAATGAATCGCACCCTGCCGAATTAGTTATAGACCAGGTTGGAGTATTCGTTGAATTGGTATAACTGTTTCCATCGATCCAAGAATAAGAATCACATGCCGTTTGTGCATCCGTTCCCGAATTGGAATAATTAACCGTCAAATCGAGTGTAATGATCGAGTCACAACCTTGGGCATTGGTGAGCGTCCAAGTTGGAGTATTTATGCTACTTGTATAGGTATTCCCATCCAACCAGGTATACGTGTCACATGCTGTGACGATATCCAAACCGACCGATGGCGCATTCACATAAATAAAAACAGAAATTGTATCAATGCAAGAACCATCTGTTGCTGCCAAAGTGATTTGATAATCACCTGCTGTATTGAACAACTGTGTTGCGTTTGTTGTTGTACTAAATGGCATTGCATCCATTAACCATTGATATGAAATTGCTCCAGTAGAAGTATTTCCAAAATTGACCGTTGTGCCTTCACAAATAGTATCATTACTCGTTGTAAATCCTGCGACCACGGGGCAACTGACAGTGCCACATTGCACAGTTACGATCGTGCCCGTTGTACTAATTGCTGTAGGAACCGCGTTTATTCCACCCCCTGAATTAGAAGTTCCCAAGACACCTGAAACTGTACTCGGTGTTGAAGTAGATAGACTACCAGAAGTTTCATTACAACCAGATGTTCCAGTAGCATCCGTTTTTATCATTACTACGTCTCGTGATCCTGCACCGAAACTGTAGGCATAACCACAAAGGACAAATCCACCACCACTATATTCTCGAGCGTACCAGCCTTGATCTTCTGAAGTACCGCCATACGCTTTCGACCATTGTAAATTTCCAGAAGCATCTGTTTTATGAAGTGTTGCGTCAAAATTACCCGCACCGAAACTATTGGATCTTCCACAGAGAATATAGCCTCCGTCGCTTGTTTGCGTTGCGGATTGCACTCGATCTTCACCGGATAAACCGTAAGTTTTTGACCATTGTAAAACGCCTGTGGAATCCGTTTTAATCAAATAAGCATCCCAGTCACCAGCTCCAAAACTATTTGTTGTTGCTCCTAAAATGAAGCCATTGTCCGAAGTTTCTTCAACTGTATAAGCGAAATCGTAAGAACTCCCTCCGTAAGTTTTGCTCCATTGAACAACGCCTGAACTGTTTAACTTCACCAAATAGACATCAAGAAAACTCGTTCCCGAGCCATCAGTATAACCAGCGATTACATATCCGCCATCCGATGTTTGCTGAATTTCTCTTCCTGCCTCTTGTGTGCCTGCCGTTCCAATGGTTCTCGTCCACTGAATGGCCCCTGTACTATTTGTCTTGATTACATAGACATCGTCTCCTCCGGCTCCATAAGTCTCGGTAGTTCCTGAAACAACATACCCACCATCACTGGTTTGTTTCACACTGTATCCCTTGTCAGATAGTCCAGTTGCTCCACCATACGTTTGATCCCACTCGATATTTCCAAATGCATCAAGTTTGATCAAATAAACATCTCCCGCCCAATCGGTCGTCCAAGTATGACCAGTCATAATATATCCTCCGTCAGATGTAGTTTCAATATCTTGTATTTCATCATACTGTACGTTACCGTACGCTTTTGTCCACAATGTATCTCCATCAGAATCCAATTTTAAAACATAACCTTCCCAACCGCCTGTCCCGAAAGAGAATGTTCGACCGCAGACCACGAATCCACCATCCGATGTTTCTTTAAAAGAGTAGCCGTATTCTTCTGCTGAACCGCCGTAATATTTATGAAAAGTACCTTGACTGTAGCTACTTAGAGAAGGTAACAATGAAAAAAAAATGAATATATATTTCATATGGCAATGAATGTAATAGTTTTACTAAGTTACTAAGTTCGAGTTACCCATAACGTTCGGCGGCTAAGAAGTCGTAAGGGCTTCTTAGTGAAAATTGTTTTCTAAAGTTATGAATTGTTTTTCGAGTTAGTTTGACGTGATAAGCAATAAAACCCCTCATGCTTCTTAGGGGATGTTATAAGTGCCTTTTCTTCTAAATTTCTGAATGCGAATAATCGTTCAAAGAGTGATCTAGCGCTGAAGTTATGATTGAAGGAAGAATCTATCTAACTTAGACCCATTAACAATAAAACATGCATGCATTAGTAATATCAGGTGGTGGAAGTAAAGGAGCATTTGCAGGAGGTGTTGCAGAATACCTAATTAAGGAACGTCTCATTGATTATGATATTTGGGTGGGTAGTAGTACTGGAGCTTTGCTGTTGAGTCATTTGGCACTGGGCGAAGTTGATAAGATCAAGCAGGTATTTACCAACGTCCGACAAAAAGACGTCTTTAATATTAATCCTTTTCATATTAAGATGGAAGATGGTGTAACGCAAGTACGCATCAACCACTTCAATACGATTAGAACTTTTTTAATGCGTCGGAACACCTTTGGAGAAAGCAAGAATCTTAAGAAGTTACTCTACAAAACAATTACCGAAGACGATTTTAGGCGGCTTAAGGAGAAGAAAGAAAATATTATTGTTACTGTATCAAATATTACCAAGGACACAACGGAATTCAAGAATAGCAGGGATTGTACCTATAGCGACTTTATAGAGTGGGTATGGGCATCGGCAAATTACGTCCCCTTTATGAGTCTGCTCACCAAAAATGGATGCGAGTATGCTGACGGAGGCTTTGGTGCACACACACCTATACAGGCAGCAATAGATCGCGGTGCAACTTCTATAGACGTCATCGTACTCAAAAAAGAGGAAAAGGAGATCAATCAACCACCGTCTAAGAATGCATTTGATACCTTGATGAAGGTTTTTGAACAGATGACCTACCAGATTTATAGAAACGACATCAATATCGGAAACCTCAAGGCTAAGATCAAAGATGTCGAAATTAGATTTTACCACGTGCCACGTGTGCTCACAGAGTTTCCATTCATTTTTAATCCAAAAATAATGACGGCATGGTGGCAAGAAGGATATGAGTATGCTAAAAAGGAGAATCCACCACCAGAGATATTAAAGAAAGAGTAGGTAGTTTTGACTTAATCGAAATAGTGCAGTTGATTGAATGTAATTTTCATTGCTTATCACTAGTTTATATAAAGCTTACTGTAGCTAATCAGTACACTAAGTACGTGTTTTGTTGTTGTAATCTACCATCGACCCTGCTCAAGTTCTGAGTATTAATCTAAAATCAATACAGGATTCATGCATGAAAGGTAAGGGTTTCCCATTGTATCAATTACTACGAAAAATGCTATAACGATGATTTAACTCAAAATGTGATTGCTTTGGGTTTAGTCATTACCCCATAAATTCTCAGGGAGCCCTAGTAACCAAGTCACATGCGTCTTTAACACAGCTGAGTCCGGAGCAACCCAATCAGGAGGAAGTGAGTTGTGATACGCCTCGAAATAAGTATCTGGATCCTTGCTATGTGCCTCAATTATCGAATCTGAAAATGAATCTATGTAATAAATTTGATCGCTTCTTCCTTGTGGATGATCTTGGATGAGCGTCAGTGTCTTGTTTTCGGAATTATATTCATATGTACCTCCAAATTCTCCTTGTGAACATTCTACTGGCCCACCGTCCCAGGTCATGTCAGGAAGAAAGACAATGAATTCTTTCACTCTATAATCTTCATTGGTACAATCGTAATTAGAGTGCCAAATTTTAAATTCCGTTCCGTGAAGAACATCGTAGAAAGCTTGTTCCTCCTGGCTTCTAGAACAACTGGCAAGAAGCACTAAAATCAGAAAATAGAGAACTAAATTTTTCATTTGTTATTTCTTCTTTATATAAAAATGTGTGCTGAACAATGTTCTTTCTATTATCTACAAATAACAATTTCTTGATTATCATCTGATGCTGTGATTACTCTGTAGTCTTGCCCATCAACTATTAACATATGCCCTGGCATAATTGTGAATCCTCGGTAATAGTTTTTAGAAAGGGTAGAAGTGGTTCCATTATATCTGTATTTCACCTCATGATCACAATCGTTTTTAATTCTTATTGTCACACTCGACGGAGCTTGGTTCGTTGTACCAGAGTTGGAATTTTCACTTGCTTGATTGCCGCTTGCTTCTGACGAACTAGTACTCGATTGGGATGCTTGATTCGCTGCCGCCTGAGCATTTCGTCTTGCCACAGCTTCTAAATGTTCAGTGTAGGCTTCTATTTTCTTGTTAACAGCTGCATCCAATTCATGGACCATGATATAGATATAGAAAGTAGCGACATACTCTGCGTCGGTAAGCTTAAAGTCGTCCAAATAACCAATCGGTTCAAGATTTAAATCCCCGTTAGCGCTATATCTCACGGAGCTATTGATTACGTATGGAGCATCTGCCATCGGCGTAATACTGCCCATTAGATCATAGTTATTCTCGCAATCAGATTCCCCTGCGAAGAAAAGAAGGCCTCTGCAAGATAAAGCTACCTCCTTGGTGGCACCTTTGTATATTTTGAGAATTCCTCCCTCATCAAGCTTGTTTTCTCCGAGTGTTAAAAAAAGTGACTCAGCACTTTCAGAATCACCCATATAAATTTTTCTATCAACAACTGTAAAGAGAACTGCTCCACCATCATTGTCAATTAATTTGTTTTTCTTCCAAACAGCGAGGATATTATTCTCTGCATCTTTAAGGTTAACATCTTTTTGAGCCACAACGTTTGCTGATAACAAAGTGAGCATTAGGAAGGCACTGATTCGATAAATCATAATCTAAATATTGGTTTTTTAATTTTCTAGGGTAATTCTCCGAGTTTAGATTGTTGATTAATAGAACAAATGCTTTTTACTACTATTTTTCCATTCTGCATCGGGCTTATAATCTGTAAAGTAGATGATTAAATCTGCATCCGGTTTATAGTCAACAAAAAAGATTTTTTTGTCTGCATCTGGTTTGTAATCAACAAAGAACCAGAGACCTTGGTTTCCTGAAGCATCTGGTTTATAATCTACCTTGTAAACTACAAGGTCTGCATCCGGTTTGTAATCAGTAACAAATACTTTTACATCCGCATCCGGTTTGTAGTCAACAGTAAATATTTTTTGAGCATTAGCAAAACCAAATGTCAAGAACATCGTTCCCAATAAAATTACTTTTTTCATTGTATAAAAAATATGTTTTTCCTACTCTTATGGATTTTCGGAATCCTCCCAGTTATTAAAGTAGTTTTCTGTCTATGGAAAAAGGAAGAAGCCTACTTTGAACTGATGAAGATAAACCTTTCTTGATAATTAAACTGGGTTTCAATGCAGTTTAGATTTTGTTAGCTAACGGTCAGGGCCAAGCCATCGTTTTACGTATTTAATTAGAATTGGAAATCAATGTTTAATTAGTTTTTTAATCTCAGTTCCATACTTGGAATGAATTATTAAATAGTACACTCCATTAACGCAATTTTTCACCGAAAAACTAGCCGTATTAACCGTCTTAATATGTTTTCCATATAGGTCATAGATATCTATTGATTCTAAGTCTTGTTCCATGATGTTAACGTTAGCTATACCATCCGTTGGATTAGGATAAACAACTATTTGACTATTGTCAGCAATCAACTCTTGCACGGAAACTGTAATCTCCGGAATATACAATTCAATTAAGGCGACTCCGTTGGCTTGCAGATGGAGCGAATAGGTCGAATCCATCATGTTGATATTATCTACGTCAAAAGAATTATTAGGATAGAGATAGTTCACGGCATCATTCCGTGTATACCCTATGTTAATCAAAGAATCGTATTGATAAATGACATTATTATTTGTAGAGTCAATGATAGTTCTTATTCCAGTATGATTTCCAACAACTCCGGGGAATTTCAAGGTGATATCTCTTCCATTTTGAAAGTAGTTGTCATACGACTGGTAAATCGGTATGACCGAGTTGATGGCTACGGATAAAGGATCACTTCCTGTTAACACAATTAATCCTTGATAGACGGAATCGATTGTACTCGGGGTATACCCATTATTGATTAAGCTATCAGCGCTGATGTTGTGCTCATAGAATAAACTGAACGTGGCCTCGACTACACCTGGGAGTGAAAAATTTGAAACGAGCACTTTCAGAGTATCATTGGCGTAAGTAGAGATGGTAGATAAATTCCGATAATTGGAGCTATCAACATGGAGCAACTCACCTTCTGATTGATCAAGTAAGAGTAACGCTTTCCACGATGGCTTATGCAAAGCTCCCCAACTCAACAATCCATAATCTTGGTGGAATTCGGTCGTCCCTGTTTCAAAATCCTGCCAAGCAGCCACTACTTGACCATCGACGTTGTGTTCCTTCAAACAATGAGAATAATTAATCATGTATGCAGGGTCCAACGGAGTTTCTCTATAGCCAGCGCCTAGATTCCATTCAGAAACGATAAACGGAACAGTGCCATGACCCGAACCTATCAATTTTTGGTTTAAGTAATCCATTTCCATATCCACAACGTAAAGATTCTGGCCAAATTTGTGCCATGAAATAAAGTCGAGAGGGGTCCCCCAGCTCACGCAACTATCGATAACTTGTCCAATTATAGTGGAATCTAATTGCGCTGACGTTAGATAACCATTTGAAGATGCAGGTGAAAAATCAGCACTAAAACTAGAGACTGTTGGGCCTCCAACTTTCGCAATGGGATGGTTGGTTTTAATTGCAAGAAGCGTGTTTTTATAAAATTCAAAATATTCTGGAACCGTTCCTTGCCAGTAGTCCCCATCTGGTTCGTTCCATATTTCATAATAAGGATCAAGCCCCCATTGATTATTGATCTTATCCACAATGCTATCCATGAGCGTATTCCAAGTGGTATAATTTGCGGGAGGCACAGCATTCAAAAATGTTATATCTGCTGCGATTGTAGTAGTATCTGCAGAAGAACTTAACCAAGCGGGCATTTTATGAATAGGCAATATTAACTTACCGCAACGACCGTTGGCCAAAAGAATATTTGGTTTTTGCACCTCAAGCTGTGCCATGACATCTGTAATGGAAGAAACCGTCCAGTAATTCATCGCTGTTTCTATGTCGATGGTTCGTATAGCGTTAAATTGAACGCCATTGTTTAAGAGATCATTTGTCGCATTGGCAGTTTTTGGAACCGCAAATATACCTGGTCTATAAATTTCAGGAAATTGCTCAGTTGGCAATTGATAGTCAATGGTAATAATCTGCGCCACCGAATTGAAAGACACAATTAAGGAAGACAAAATGTATAGTAGTAGATGTTTCATGATTTTGTATAACGTTTGGTAACTACATAAGGTGCAGATTACTACCAAGGTTTAGTTTTAAAGTTAAGAAAAAGCTTTGCTTTTAAAGACAGAAGAAACATTGTTTCTGAAGACGACCAGACGGTATGGTAACGCAGGTAGTGTAGGTGCGGTTATATGAATAGAAGAGGTGAATTATTCTTTAAACATTAGCCCATTTAATTGTTTTTTATCAATCCATATACTTCGACACCATCTTCTTGGATTACCATATAGATTTCCTTTTTTGTTCTTAAGATATACTTCGATATATAATCTGAATTTGATTGAGTTATCATTTGAATCTTCGATAACAGTATGGTAGATTCTAAGGGTTTGATTGATTGAATAATTCTGACATTCTAAATATTGTTCATGATAAAATCCCCAATCCAAATGAATGATTCTTATCTCAACCAGCTCAATTTCTTCTTCATTTATTAATAGTGTGGCAGTGTCCTGTGTTGATAGGTTCCAATGAAATGAATTGTTTTTTAATCTTTTGAAATCGAGTTTCACATCTTTGCCGATGTCTGAAAGGCTAACAGAATCAGCTTGGATGTATCCAATATCCCAACCTCCTTGTCCATAAGAATTGAAAAAAAACAAAAAAGAGTATGTAGTGGTTAAAAAGAAAAGAATCTTCATTTATTGAATTTCTCAGGCAGTACCGTTACTGATGTTTTACGTTCAATATAATTGCATATAAGGTTCCGGAGCTATGAAGTTGTACCAGAGAAGCGAGAGCTTTGATGCTTCATAAGTGCTGCTATGCATATCATTTATACAGAGATTCTTCTTATGACAATTTATCTTTAAGATACTTCATTAGATTAACGAGGTGTTGTTCCGAATGACTTCTCATGGACAATTCAAAATCCCAAAGAGCGTCATTGGTGCTTGTGTTTTCAAGTCTCCACTTTACATCTAGCATATCTTTGATAATATCTGTCAAGTCATCTATAGCATCACCCATAACAACATCCGCATCCTTGGAGATAATATGGGACTCAAATACTGAATGATAGAAACCAAACTCTGGGAAATTGCTCTCTACATTACTACGAATTTCGTCCGAATTATTATCTGGGGGATCTGTGTAATCTTTATCGTCGTATTCAAACGATACGTGAAGAAACTGAGAGTGAAGGTCAGCAAGTAATAACCTTAAACTGTTTAGTTTATTGCTAGAGTCAACATTCGGAATTGTACCGAATTCAACCAAATTATCTATGACCTTTTTCAATTCAATCATTATTCTCTGTATAATCTTGTTTGGCGACACCTGCATTGGGCATCTCGTTACCTAGCCAAAGCTTTCTATTGTGAATAACTCGTTTGTATGCACAACTAATATACAATGATTATTCGTTCCTCATGATCCTTTGGGCTCCGAATTAGCTTCACTGAGCTCGGTCAAAACCTCGGTTCCGAATCAAAGGTCTACATTCTTCGAATGTTCTTTTTCCGGTTGTTTCCATTCTTAGAAGCAAGCTTCTGAATGTCTCTAAACGAAAAAAGTCCTTCAGCAGAGTTGAAAGACTTTTGATTCTTAGTGAGCCCGTCAGGATTCGAACCTGTGACCGCCTCCTTAGAAGGGAGGTGCTCTATCCAGCTGAGCTAGTCAAAAAAAAACATCAATAAGAGTGATCATCAAACAACCCTAGAGTATCAAAAGGGCGGCGGAGAGAGTAGATCAGTTTGTTAAGAATATTGGATATAGTTGTCCCAAGAACTGTCCCATAGATTGGGGCTATTGAGCAACTGATACGAACGTTTCGGCGTGGAAGTCGTGCGGGCACCCAACCAAGAGTTTCATTAAAAGTTTACTTTATAAACTCTTTGAGTGCTACCATCTTCGAATATATATATTAGAGGTTGGTTGTAAACTGGTTCACATTCTCGACCTAGATAATCCACAATTTTAACTAGTTTTTTTTGTGAAAGTTCTAATTCGTTTATTGAAACTACGGATTGAAGCTTACACGCGAAACTATCAAAATCGCCATTCGAAGTATAGCTTACAGTACCAACAGAAGGGTCGAGGTCGCAGGTTTCACTGAAACTCCCACAAAGAAAAATATTACCTGAGTTATCTAATTTAATTTGAGAAGGGTTTGTTATTCCAGTTCCTCCCAGAGAAAAAGCATTCATGTAAATTCCACTTGAGTTTGTTTTTAAAACAAATCCGTCAAATACACCTGTTGCGGTGAGATTAGAAGTACTTGTCCCTGAATCAAAATCAACCGTTGACATAAAAACTCCCGCTAAATATATATTGTTAGTATTATCAAAATCGATGGAATTGACCTCATCTTGATCGTTACCTCCTATTGTGTTGCTCCACAAGTAATTACCTGCGGCGTCAAGTTTTAATACAAAACCGTCAGTTGCACCGTTAGAAGACATTATAACTGTAGAGGCTCCTGTATCAAAGTCAATTGAACCGGCGTAAGATCCCGAGACAACTATTTCATTTGAATTATCAAAGGCAATATCAGAGGGATCGATATAGTCCCCAGCAAAGTTTCCAATTGAACCTGCCCAAACAAAATTTCCATTTGAATCGAGTTTCAGGACAACAACATTTCTATCATTGGAAGGAGCAATTAAATTGTATATCAAGCCACTTGGATCAAAATCCACGGTATCGTAAAATATGCCTGTAGCGGCAATATTATCAGCATTATCAATTGCGATTTCTAAATAACGGTCATCTCCAACTCCTCCAAACTTGTTTACCCAAATAAAATCTCCATTACTATCAAGTTTTAAAATAAAAATGTCTTGAAGTGAACTGCCGGTTGAGATTAAATTTTCAATGCCAGGTCCAGGATCAAAATCGACAGCTTGAGAGCTAGAAAAGCTTCCTCCAACCACTATATTTCCAAAGGTATCATGATCAATCGAATGTCCTATTACATTTCCGGAATTGGCAACAGTACTCGATTGTTTTGCCCAAATAAAATTTCCAGATGAATCGAGTTTAAGTATAAATAATCCGTTGCCGATGCCGCCATTAAGACTAACTATTGATGATCCAGGATCGAAATCCACTATTCCACTAAAGAAGCCGGTCAAGTATATATTGCCTAGGTTATCAATACAAAATGAATTAACTGAACATACACCTGAAGCCGAGGTAAAAGACTTTGCCCAAATAAAATTTCCGGAAGGATCTAATTTGCTAATATAACCTCCGTAAGAATTTAGAGTAGAATGCACATCGGATCCAACACCGGGGTCAAGGTCTACATTTCCGCTAAACTCTCCAATCATATATGAGTTTCCAGAATTGTCAATCAAAATTTCCTTGCTTCTCTCATAAAAAACATCACCGAAAGACACCCCCCATTCCAGTTGACTAAAAAGAGTATTACTTACTAATAAGGTACATATTGTGCATGTTAATATAATTGTCTTCACGGATTTGAGGTTTTAGTTAATATACATCTAAAAATAACAAGATTAAGCCAATTGGTATCCTAATCTACCATCGACCCCTCTCTAACTAGAGTATTAACCCAATAAATTCAAGAAGTATGAAAGTAACAATCCGCCAAAAGGCAGGTATGAATTACCTGTTTGCAGACATTTCAGTGTCTAGTATCAGAGTAAAGAGTTCGCTCGGTATTTCAGTAAAAGACCTAAAGTTCAACCCAAAAACTCAGGGAGTGCAGGGTGGGTCAAATGCCTAATTCTGTCCCAAACACCGTCCCCTCTCAGTTTTAGAGCCTCCTACCAATCCATCAGAAACATATAGAAACAAAAAAGACCCAACAAATGTTGAGTCTTAATATTGTGAGCCCGTCAAAGAGAAAGCACTGCTTTCGAAGACCAGACGAAACACTGTTTCGGAAGACCGACGGGACAAGCGACAGCGCAGGGACAAGAACCTTGACTTTTATGGATTATTCGTTCCTCATGATCCTTCGTCCCCGAAAATCATTGGATTAAAGCGTAATTCGTTTCACTCATTGTCCACTTTTTCATGAATCCAACACCAAGCGAGCTTGAGTTGAAGGCATAAAAAAAGCGTCCACCAATGGTAAACGCTTTAATCAGATGTGAGCCCGACAGGATTCGAACCTGTGACCGCCTCCTTAGAAGGGAGGTGCTCTATCCAGCTGAGCTACGAGCCCTCACTATTTGATTCAAAAAAAGGGGATGATTGCTCATCCCCTTAGTCGGGGTGGCAGGATTCGAACCTGCGACCTCCTCGTCCCAAACGAGGCGCGATGACCGGGCTACGCTACACCCCGAGCGTATTTTTTTGAATCAATATTTCAAATGCTTCTACGAATCGTTATTCGTAATTGCGAGTGCAAAAGTAAGGAATTGTTTTAATTCTGCACGATAATTTTAAAAAAAGAGTTCTACAAAAATAAATAGATGTAGAACCCTAATATTCAGCGGAGATATAGAAGAGCGAATACTATTCACGAAGACTGAGACTCGGCTTACAAGCTGAAACAGTCGAAGGAGTAACACTCATCCAATTTCCATTTGCAAGAGCGAATACTATTCGCGAAGACTGAGACTCGGCTTACGAGCCGAAACAGTCGAAGGAGTAACACTTATCCAATTTCCATTTGCAAGAGCGAATACTATTCGCGAAGACTAAGACTCGGCTTACAAGCCGAAACAGTCGAAGGAGTAACACTTATCCAATTTCCATTTGCGGAGAGACAGGGATTCGAACCCTGGGTACCCTTTTGGGGTACGCTTATTTAGCAAACAAGTCCTTTCGGCCACTCAGGCACCTCTCCAAATTGTTATCCATACGTAAAGAACGGACGCCAAAATTACTAAAAGCTTGGTCTTCGAGCAACATTTTACAATAAAATAATTACGAAAAATCAGTTTTTAATCAAGCGATGCATAAATCGTGTATTATTTGCTTCAATTTGAATGAAATAATACCCTGAATTTAAGTTGTGTACATCTAATTCTAGTTTAGTAATAGAGGAACTGTGATTGGAGACCATTACAACTCGACCAAATGCATCAAGCACCTCTATTGTACAGAATTCTTGAGGTACATCAAATTCTATGGTGAGTACTTGTTCTGTTGGATTTGGAAAAAGCGTTACTCCGGCCTGATTCAATTCATGGAGCCCGATGGTATTGTCTTGAATAATGATTTCAATTACTGTAATACAACCATTGCCATCCACAACTGTCGCTTCGTACGTTCCAGCGCATAAGTTGTATGCCGAGAATCCTGTTTGAGCTTGTGGATCATTCCAAGTCACTGTGTAAGGTTCAACAGTGCTTTGAATAACTAAATGGGCCACTCCATTGCAGTTATCAGAATCGGGAGTAAGGAAGGTTCCATAACTCAACTGGGTTGGTTCTGGTACATAAACACAGTAATCATCTTGTTCGCCTAAATTATCTGTAACGACTACGCAATAAGATCCAGCAGATAAATTGATGGCTGTGGCAGTGGCTTGGTTTCCTGCAGCATTGTCCCATAAAAAGGTATAAGGAGCTTGACCATCGTTAGGTACTATGGTGGCTTCCCCATCGTT
Source organism: Crocinitomicaceae bacterium (assembly GCA_033791225.1). Lineage (GTDB taxonomy): Bacteria > Bacteroidota > Bacteroidia > Flavobacteriales_D > Crocinitomicaceae > UBA4466. Next base: position 25,249 of record JASJHD010000010.1, on the reverse strand, counting down.
GAATCCAAAACAAGAAACAGATTCGATTACCGGATACAACGCCAATCCGTTACTTGTAGGATAAGTGACAACTGTTTTGAGTGTTACCGGCAAGTGATCCGACATGTAATAAAGCGCTTTTACTACAGAGTCAGGATATTGAGTATTGACAGGGGATGCCAACAAATTGGTATTGTAATGGTTGCCATCATTTCCAAGTGCATCGTAAGAATTTGTCAAGTATTTGAGACTATCACTTCCATTCATAACATTACTAGAAACAAGAATTTGATCAAACCGATCGTCACTTCCTCCTTTACTTCCACAATCGTAATTTAGGCTTGAACGAGTAGATTGGGTATGAATGTTCGCATACGTTCCATTGTTGTTCCAACTTCCAGGAGTATTGATCGGGTCCTCAAGGGCAAAAGCACCTGATATCATTTGTTGGTAACCATCTTCGTTCGAAGAGTACACATTTAAATCACCGCACAAAAAGTGATTTCTGTCAGAAGGACGCGTCGCGATGTAGTCCATGAGCAATAGGGTTTGTTCTGCACGAATAGCTTCATTTGAAGTACTGTTCCCAGCTTTTAAATGGCACATGTACACTTCAATGAAAGTGGTATCAAAATACACTCCCAGTGTTGGGTCATTTACGTATAGAACGTAGTGATCGATGTCTCTAGAGCTAGTAGTAATGGCGTCCTGCCACTGTAAAATAAGTTTATTCGTATTGTAGTACAATTGATTGTGTAAAGTAGAAGTTGAATGGAAAGTTGCGCTTGCGTAATTTGAGGCTCCGTACACATTCAATGATCGCGTTAATACACTATCAGCACCGGCTTCCGTTTGAATTTCACAAGCAACAAAAATATCTGGTTGTGCATACTGTAATATCTTGCGTAACGTATCTGCTCGGTTGGGAACGACTATGTTTGTTCCACAATCATCTCGTCCATCAGGGAAATTCAAAAGATTGTATGAAACAAGTGTTATTGTGTCCGATTGACCATACGAAACTATGGACATTAGCAATAGGAGAGGTAGTAGGGTACGCATGATGCAAAGGTAATTCAAATTTGAATGGAATGGAAATGAATAACAAGGGATTTACTATGCAAATTAGAAGTTTTACCCTGTTTATTAGTATTTGGACAAATGAAGGGATGTTACTTATTGACAAGGTTTGTCTAGGCCGCCCACCATTTTTTATTTAACCACAAAGCCACTAGGACACAAGTCTGCATGGCAGCAGACACTTTGTGCCTTAGTGGTTAACAGAATAGGGCTATCGTTTTTTCCATAATTCTGTCCATTGCCAAATGCAGATGAATGTGCGCATTGCATTCCAGATTGTTATACTAGCTAAGAGAATTGTTGTTTACCCAAATGATAACAATTTCACTACTTCGAACATAAGAAATAGCGACCAAATCAAATGAAATGGTTTGGTTGATGGATATTTATATGCTGAAATAACCAGTAGTAAGTAGCCTAGAATATTCGTATAGATTAGAACATCCATATTACTGAGAAAGCCAAGTATAATCAAAGAAAGCCCTATAAGAGAGATTGAAATAGATAGTATATTCTTTTGTCTGATTATGAAAATAATTGCCCAAAGTAGGACGAGTGAGAGCGAAATGTATTTGACATATAGAATTTCGTCACTTAGCATGATTTTTTCATACTCTTCCGTTGGGAAAATAGTTTCAAGGAACAATGGATGCCCCAATACTCCTAACAATGATCCAATTCCTAAGGTGAAAATTGTGGTTTTGTCTTTGTGGAACCAAAATATATATTGGACGACCACAATAAATAATGCAAAATCTCTTAATTGAAAAGGAAACAGGATAGCTCCTTCTTTTATGAATCCAATTAAGGCATAGAGAAATAGTGTGATCCCGACTAGAAATATGGACCGAGCTTCACGGGTCATTTTTTCTTGCTTAATGCTTCTTCGACATAATCAAAAGTGGAAAGAATTTCAGCCTTGCCATTTATTACTGCAATGTCGTGTTCAAAATGTACACTTGGTAATTCGTCTTCAGTAACTATTGTCCAGTCGTCATCTAGTTGCACCACTTTTTCAGTACCCATGTTGATCATAGGCTCAATGGCGATAGTTAATCCATTTTGAATCTTCTTTCCCTTCCCACGACGACCGTAGTTAGGTACTTGTGGTTCTTCATGCAATGTCTTTCCTAGTCCATGCCCAACCAAGTCACGAACAACTCCGTAACCATTTTTTTCGGCGTGCTGTTGAATAGCAAATCCAATGTCACCAATTCGATTCCCTGTTTTGGCTTCCTCAATACCAATGTACAGGCATTCTTTAGTAACCTCAACAAGTCTTTTAACTTCAGGAGCAATTTCTCCAATTTCAAAAGTATAGGCATGATCACCGTAATACTCTTTCCAAACCGCCCCACAATCTACAGAGACAATATCTCCTTCTTTGAACGGAACATTAGATGGCAGACCGTGAACCACTTGTTCATTTACAGAAACGAGCAGAGTACTCGGGCAGCCGTACAGTCCTTTAAAACCAGGAACAGCACCTTGAGAGAGAATATAATCTTCGGCCATTTTATCCAATTCATTTCCTGTCACGCCAGGGCCAATCATTTTTGCAACTTCACCCAGTGTTCTACTAACAACTAGAGCAGCTTCGCGCATAATTTCTATTTCTTCTGGTGATTTGTAAATGATCATTTTTCGATTCAAATAAGACATTGGATAGCAAAGATAATGCTTTAAGACAAAAAAAGCGTTCACCTTTCGATGAACGCTTTATATATTTTTATTTGCTCCAAGTGCATCGAGCGCAGTCGAGATGCAACTTAAGCCAATACTTCTGCTACTTTATCAGCTGCTTCTTGCAACAATACTACTGATTGTACATCCAATCCTGAATCATCAATCAATTTCTTTGCTTCTTCAGCATTTGTTCCTTGCAAACGAACGATCAATGGAACTGGGAATTGTCCAAAGTTCTTGTAAGCATCAACAACACCTTGTGCAACACGATCGCAACGAACGATTCCACCAAAGATGTTAATCAAAATTGCTTTTACGTTTTTATCTTTCAAGATAATGCTGAATGCTTTTTCAACACGTTCAGCATCAGCAGTACCACCAACGTCTAAGAAGTTCGCTGGGTTACCACCTGATAACTTAATGATGTCCATAGTAGCCATTGCTAAACCAGCTCCGTTTACCATGCATCCAACGTTTCCATCCAATTTAACGAAGTTCAGTCCAGCCTCATCAGCTTCTACTTCTGTTGGATCCTCTTCAGACTTGTCACGCATAGCAGCATAGTCTGGGTGACGGAACAATCCGCTTCCATCCAAAGTTACTTTAGCATCGACAGCTATAATTTTATCATCTGATGTTTTCAAAACTGGGTTGATTTCAAACATTGCTGCATCACAACCTTCATAAGCTGCGTAAAGCGAATGAATGAATTTTGTCATTCCTTTCATCGCCTGACCGGAAAGGCCAAGATTGAACGCAATTTTCCGAGTTTGGAATCCTTGTAATCCAACACGAGGATCAATTACTTCTTTGTGAATTAAATGAGGCGTATTATCTGCAACAGATTCAATGTCCATACCTCCTTCTGTTGAGTAGACAATTACATTTTTACCTTGCTCACGGTCCAATAAAACAGACATGTAAAACTCAGACGGCTCACTTGCTCCAGGATAATAAACATCTTCGGCAATCAATACTTGATTAACGAACTTCCCAACTCCATTCGTTTGAGCCGTTGTCAAATGTCCACCAAGAATACCTTTTACAGTGTCCTCAATTTTGTCAATTCCTTTTGCTAAAACAACTCCGTGAGATCCTGTTTCTGCCACGGTACCTTTACCACGACCACCTGCGTGAATTTGTGCTTTAACAACGTACCATTCAGTACCTGTTTCAGCAGACAACTCCTTTGCGGCAGCAACAGCGTCTTCAACTTTGTTCACTACTTTTCCAGCTTGGATAGCAACTCCAAAGCTTTTCAATATTGATTTTCCTTGATATTCGTGTAAGTTCATATATCTGAAATTTGAAGTGTAAAATTAAGAGAATTCTCAAAGAATAATGAGATGATGAAGGGTTATTTCCGAAAAGTTTTCAACGATTTTTTTTATCAATGTCACCATGGTCCGAGTGGACTCCAAAGGTAAATTGCCCATAGCACTATGGCCAATAAAAGAACTCCAACAGGAATCCAAATAGCGATAAGAGTTGTTGCTCCATTTGCGAACAATACTCCCCAAATTATGAATAGCACAATTGCGGCAATAGCAACCCAAACCCCTATGCCTAAGAAAATACCCCACCAAAGTATACTATCATCACCCGTTGGCATAGAATACCTAGAAGAGTGATTGGGAGGAGTTTCAATGATTTTTAGTTGTGTTAGCGAGGAGAAAAATCCTAAACCAGATCTATTTGTGAAGTTATTATGGATTCTTTGTCTTTCTCCTGTTTCTTTTACCGTAACTGTGGCTGTTATTGAATCCTTCATTTGGACCTGCTCCTGAGAAGTGACAATTGTCTGAGTATCTAGGTTAACTTCCGCCGAAGTAGCTGAAATAGGATTGGACGTACCTAGGTTGGTCTGTTCGGATGAGGACTCACTTTTTTTGAAACCGTTTGTGGAAAAATGAATTCCTCTTAAATGCTTTCGCTTATTAAATGAGGTATTGCTACTATGAACTAGACGATGCGAACCGCATGCTGTAAATAAGAACAGTGAGACTAGAATAAGGACAATACGATTCATTTTGGTTCTCCTATGTTAATTGAGGATGTACGAATGTAGTTTTTTTTAGTAAAATTATTCAGCGTTGGGTTTTTGTATATTTGCAATCAAACACTGTTCAAATGAGACTGTTACGATTATTACTTGTAATTACACTTCTAATATCTTATGCCCCTAAAACATATGCCCAATTGAATCTTCAGTTGATGGCAGAAGAGCAGTATCCTGTATTTCTTTTGGGTATTGGTGGAATTTCAGGATTAACGCCTTTGGTCGATAAACTTGATCGTCCGTATGTCTATGTTGCAAGTAATGAAGGCGGATTGAAAATCTATGAGACAGACCCAATTCTGAATTTAGTACAAGTAATTGACACGAACATTTTGATTGATAAAGTGACAACGCTTGAACAAGTAGATACCTTGCTGTACGTTGGAACGGGTAACATCTTTCAGGATACTTTGGCACATATAGGATTAAGTATTGTCAACATAGCCGATCCGCAGAATCCAATTGTAATGGACAATTGGTGGGATCCAAATTCAAACGATACCATAAGTTCTGGTGCAGGAGTGATTCGTATTCAAGGTGATTATGCTTTTATTGGAGGAATGTCTGAAGGGATGGTAATATTGAATATTTCTGATCCCAATGCGATCACTTTTGTTTCCAAATTCCAACCAGATATTACGTATCCTCTTGCATCGAATGATCCGAAGAAAGTCAATGCACGAGGCATGGCGATCGATGGTGATTTGGTGTATCTATGTTATGATCAGGGTGGCGTACGTGTAATTGATTGTTCGACTATAAGCATTCCGGTTGAGGTAGCCGCATTTTCTAATCCGATTACCTATGCGGTGGGAGAATGGCCCAGAGCATACAACAACATTGTATTGGATGATACAGTGGCGTATGTAGCAGCAGATTATTGTGGTTTGGAGGTGTGGAGTATCGCTGATCCATTGAATGCACAACTATTAGCGCATTGGAATCCGCATGATTGTCCTGTGAACGGATGGTGGTGGGAAGCTCCAGTGCATGTCAATGAAATGATTTTGCAACGAGAGTGTGATATGTTGTTCATGTCAACTGGTAAAAGTGAAATGATTATTATGGACGTTGCGGATCCCTACATGCCTTTTGCCATTGATTCTTTCGGAACAGTATTGGACACAACGATTACTTGGGGAATTGATATCACGGATGATCGAATTTATTTGACCTATGCCTATGTTTCTCAATGGCTCGTATGGCCCCTAGTTCCATTTTACTCAAATTGGAATGGAATAAAGCAGCTTTCGTATACGAATTGTGGATTGGGAATTAAAGAAGAAGAATTTGATTTTACAATTTCACCAAATCCAGCATACACAACACTAGAAATTGAAGGATTGACAGGATCATACATTTATGATCTAGTCGATATAACTGGAAAGATTGTGCAACAGGGGAGTGGGGTGAATGATGAACAGTTGGACGTCTCGTTATTGAAATCAGGAGCCTATTTTATCCGCATCACAAAGGACGAGCATCGGGTTCAGAAAAAGTTACTGATTGAATAGTCTTACTTATCTCCACCACTGCTACCACTACCACTACCACTATTATCACTACTAGATTCACTTCCAGCACTTGTAGAGAAATGTACTTCTTTGTCGAATTTGAACATGTCTACGTTTTCACCGTCGATGGTCATTTCCATTTGATCGTGTACTTTAAAAGTTACTTCGGTTCCATTTATAGCGATAACCTCCACATCGCCCAAGCGTATTTTCATCATGAAGCTTGAGCTTGCGGATACCGTGTTAACTTCACCAAGTACGCCTACTTTAAAATCAATTTTCCCAGCAATCAATTTGCCGATAAATGTTTCAGAGTCACGTTGAATAATCTCCATTGTCATCCCTCCGTATGAATTGATAACACGTTCCGTTTCTTCCGCTGACATTCGAGCAGCTGGTTTGGGCTTTTCTTCTACGACATCTTCTGGTAATGGATCCCAATCACTTCTTGATTCAGGAAGTCCAATATTAAAAAGATGTGGAGTGTTGTCCGTGTAAAACCATTGATTGCCTTTTCTAAATCTGCGGTTGTAGAATTTCTCTCCTTCCCACCCTCGATGTAGCTGCCACCCATCGCTACTAATGGCTGCCAGCTCATTATCGAACCGTTCAAATTTTTCTGGATCATCATTGAATTTTAGATATTGAGCACCAATACAGATATCGTCTTCATTGAACGAGAATGATAACATGGCTACACCGTCTCCCTCTGTTTCATCTACAGTCAAGGAACTTCCTCTTCCCCAATCGCGCATATGTTCTAAAGCAGTTATTTTTTTTGAGATATCGGATTTCGACATTCCAATGTATTGATAAAGAGCACCGGCGGTTTGAGCACCTGACATCATTGCAATAAGAAGTGTGAAAACGAGTAGTAGAATGTGTTTCATAGTAACATAGTTAAGCTACTCCAAAGTACACATTATATTCTGAACAAGAAGAGCGGATAAGGGATTACGATCTGCTTATTTTCCAGCTACTTGTAATTTCTTGAGAGGCAAACTCTTCACAGTCGCGTTCTTTGATAGAGTCCCAAATTTGGTTTACTCCGTGTTTCAGCGCTTCCTCTTCTTCTTCCATTGAATCATACATTATTCGAGGATCTTCGAGATAGTGTTTTACAAAATTTGTATCGAAGTTTCCTGATGTAAATGCATCATGTTTGAGCACATATTTCCCGAAGTCTAAGGTCGTTTTCAATCCTGCTATTTGGTACTCGTCAATAGCTTTCAAAGTACGCTTGATTGCACTTTTTCTATCCTTTCCCCAAACTACTAATTTGGCAATCATTGGATCGTAATAGATCGGAATGTCCATTCCTTCAACAAAAGCATCATCAACCCTTACACTTTCTCCCGAAGGAACTCTGTAACGAATAAGGTTTCCAATGTCAGGCGTGAACCCATTCATTGTATCTTCTGCATATACACGAACTTCAATCGCGTGACCGTGAATTGCTAACTCGTCCTGTCGCATCGGTAAGTTCTCACCTCGAGCTACACGAATCTGCCACTCAACCAAATCGGTTTTGGTGATTTCTTCTGTAACAGGGTGTTCAACTTGAAGACGGGTGTTCATTTCAAGAAAATAGAATTTTAACTCTGCATCCAATAAAAATTCAACTGTTCCTGCGCCAACATAATTACATGCTTTACAAACGTTCACAGCTGCCTCTCCCATTTCTTTTCTCATTTCAGGAGTAAGAACCGCACTAGGTGCTTCTTCAATTACTTTCTGGTGACGACGTTGTATGGAGCATTCGCGCTCAAATAAATAGACAACATTGCCTTGTTCATCTGCAAATACTTGAATTTCTATATGTCTAGGTTTTGTAACAAACTTCTCAACGAAACATGCATCATTGCCAAATGATGAACGTGCTTCATTCTGAGCCATTTTCATTTGTTCTTCTAACATTGAAGGTTCTTCGACCAAACGCATTCCTTTTCCACCACCTCCAGCAGAAGCTTTAATCAAAACTGGATATCCAATTTGCTCTGCGATCTCTTTTGCCTCAGCTGGATCAGAAATAGCTCTATCAATTCCAGGAACCAAAGGAACTCCAAAATCTTTCACAGCTTGTTTAGCACTTAATTTGTCTCCCATTAGAGCCATTGCCTCCGGTGAAGGACCAATGAATTTGATTCCAGCATCTGTTGCTTTTTGTGCAAACTCACCATTTTCAGATAAAAATCCATAACCAGGATGGATTCCATCTACACCGAGCTTTTTGCAATGCTCAATGATTAAATCTTGCTTCAAATAACTTTCTGACGAAGGACTTGCTCCGAGGTACACAGCTTCATCTGCTTCTAAAACATGTGGTGCATTAGCGTCTGCATCAGAATACACGGCAACACTAGCAATATTCATCTTCTTAAGGGTGCGAATAACTCTTCTGGCAATTTCTCCACGGTTCGCAATGAGTACTTTTTTCATACAGTTGTTTTTGGATTCCTCCATTTTGAAGCAGCACGAAGTTACCAATTTTTGATGGTATTTGAACCGAATGCCCTTCCTTGTTAGGAAGATCAATAAGTACTTGATTGAAACTCTATGGGTTACTCTGTGGAACAGGCACTTGCTTACGCTTACGCTTAATTGGGTAACGTTTGTTGCCTTTCTTTCTGAAAATATCTAGGAAGTACTGCAGGACTTTGAAATCTTTAAGTGTATGGAAGTCCTCTTTGTAATACAGTCCACCACCCTGAGTAAAAGCTCCCAAATCTTCATTCTGAATAATTGTTTTGTCATTGGATTCATTGAAGATGTTAATCCGGAAGGATCCACTTTCATTCAACAAATACTCTAAGTTCAGATCACCAATGATTGAATTTTGCTCACTTTCATCCACTTTATGACTTTCAACTCCAAAACTTCCAGAGAGAATCAGTCGGTCGTTCAAGAACCCAGTGGATACTCCAAATTCATATGTATTATCTCCAGTAAGTTGATCTGCATCCATGTTTACATTGAGGGTGTAATCATCGGATACTTTTGCTAAAAGAGCATTAATTTGATTGGTTACCAGATCAATTGCTGCACTTCCATCTGCTAAAACTGTACCTGCCAGAGGTTGGAAGCGCTTCCATAACAGGAGTGAGAAAAACTGTCGATTTAATTCATCTGGATCGCTCTTGATTCTGGTAATTACTGATTTGGCTATTTCATCTGCACGTGGTGCGGCCAAGTCAAATCCAATGGTTGGTTTTAATAACGATTCTGTCAAATCAAGGTAACAAAGTACTTCTTGATGAGCTCCAGTTCCTGATCCAAATTGGTCATTGGTTGCAGAGGCAATATTTGCATTTACTTTGTAGAATGTTCGCAAGTTCAAAATTGCATCGTATGGATTTCCTGTCCAACTAATGCTACCGCCCCGTTCAATGTAGAATTTCTCTTTTATTGGCCCCATGGCAAAATCATATACTCCATTATCAACATTGAATACTCCATTCATGGTGACATCGCCAATGTTGTTCAGGTTAATGTCAATATCACCGCTTCCATGTGCTGATATTTCATCGCCTAAATCTTCATTGAAAATAATTTTCACGTCAGCTTCAGGAGTTATTCGGAAATTCAAATCAAGATCAACTCCAGTAAAATCTATTTTAGGTTCTTCTGCAATGGCAGTAGTATCCTTGTCCTTGAAAATTATAAAGCTTTCATCTTCAATCTCACCAATTCCATACATTGGGATATTGATCTCGGTTCCCTCTTGGGTCTCAATGTCAACGGTTACTTCCAAGTTATCGGTGTAACCAAACACCTCAACCAATCCAGTAGCATAACCTCTACCATAGTATAAGTCTCCCGGTTCATATTCAGAATTCAAGACCATGAATCGATCTAGGGGAATTGACATCCAAGGGCGCAGAGGATCTTTGTTTATAGCATCAATTTCAAGATCGAAAAGAAGGTCAAAGTTGAAGTCTTCGAAGTTATCATGATAAATTGACCCAATCAGCATTCCAGCATTTCCTTCTTCATCAAAAACAGGTATTCCATTGATGTAAAACCCATATTTATCAGCCTCAATCGGTCCGTCAATTCCAAAGTAAGCTCCTAATAAATCTACTTTGGCAGATCCAGCAACCAGTCGAACAGTTCCATCCAAGATCGGTTCATCTGGATCTCCTGTTACTTTGAGGGTTCCGTTCAGTAATCCTTTGATTTCAGACATTACCTCCGGATTCATAAACGCGTTGACAAATTGGATGTCCGTATGATCGAAGAAGAGGTTAAAGTCCAACTTTTCTTCGGTTCTCATTGGATAATAGTCACCAATAAAGTCAAACGTCTGGTTCCCTTTATATTTTAAGTCTCCCTGAAGGGCAATACTCTTACTCCGCTTAACCCACTCTGAATTCATGGTAATGTCTCCGACCAATCGTCCTTTTGTTTTGAAGCCGTGAATGTTTGCATCTGCTACATATTGGAAATTATTTAGTGGATTAGAAACATAACCAGAAGCATTCATTCGCCCTTCCAGCGGTACAGGTGAGAGGAAGCTAGAAACTTCTTCAATTTCAAAATTTCGGACGTTAAAGTTTAAGCGGTGTTTGTCCTCATTCGACAAATAACCATTCAAAGAAATTTCTTGATTGTTCCGAATAAGTTCAAAATCTTGTACATGCAATGTGTCGCTGTGAACTGATATTTTCGACAGATGTGCAATTTCCCATTTCTTGTCTTGCACATAGAAATAAGATGGATCAAGAGTGAAATCCCAATGATCTTTGTCTAAGATTTCCGTTTCCCATGTGATCGTGGAGGCTTCCGAGTTCTCATCTTTCCATTCCAAATCTGAAATAAGAAGATCATTCTGTCCAAGAGATTTGAAATAAACATTTGGGAATCGAAGAGAGTCGTTGTAGACAAATTCACTCGCTTGGTAATTGACAATTAAACTATTGTCAGCAATAACCTGATTCAATTGAACATCCGAAAACTTCATATCCAAGTATGATATTGAACGGGAGGTAAGTTCAATTTTCATGTCAGCTTGTTCAGCATAGTAATGTCCTTTGAATCTTGTTTTAGGAGCAACTTGAATAGTAGGGAAGAAGATAGCCAGAAACTCCTGAGCTTTGTTTACTTCGAAATCGAAATCAAAATGATCGTGTTTTTCAGCGTTACGCTCCTTTAATTCTTCGGGATAGAGGGAAGGGAAAATTTCACTCAAGTTGTAATTAATATCTTGAATAATGTAATTGAAGTCTAACTTACCAGTCATGCTTCCACTGGCAATATCACTTTCGATACTGAAAATGTCCTCATCAACTCCACGTGTAATTTCAAGTGTGAGAGATGGAACTTTAAATGTTTTTCCTTCTTCCGTGAAGGAGAATTCGTCCATTACAACAGTCCCCCTGAAATCGTTCGGGTTTCTACCATAAAGATCGACTTTAAAGACGGAACTCAATTGTGAGTTAACGTTTGAGACTCCAAGCTTATCCAATAGAGCATTGTTAACGTCGATTGTGAAATCCAGATGCAATTCTCCTTTAAAGTCAATTGATCCGCTGTAGGTCATGTCAAGGTTGTCATCTGCGACATCAATCGTTCCTTCAAACACATCATTTTGGTAAGTCCCGTCAATTATGGCAATGTCACTGTACGGATAATTGAGGTAATCAAATTGATTTACGTTTCCTTCGATTGAGGTGAAAACAATGTTGTCAGATGAAAAAGCTTCTCCTGAGATAAAGAAAATTCCATCAATCACACCCATATTTTCATCGGCGAGTAGTCGGCCAAGATTGAATTGCTCTACTTTGAAGTCATATTCGCTTGCTCCTGATCGCTCAAATAGAAACGAATTGTTGGCCTCATTCTCTGTGAACATAAGTCCATTGTCAATGCGGATATCTCCTAATGCCGTATGAACCATATCAGAAGCAACAACGAATTGAGAAAGGAATCCATCAAAGCGAACATTTTTCGCCTCAACAAACTTTAATCGCTCGGCTCGTTGGTCAAGTTCAACGTAAGAAATTGGCAAACGATAGGGAAGTTTGATATCTTGAAGTTCTACGAGATCCAGTTTAACATAGTCAAGGTTTTCATGGAAGAATCCGCTAGAAAAGGATCTATAATCGGGAAAGTTAAGATCGCCTTTGATTCGACAGTTATTTTTAATTCTTAAATCTAAATCACTCAGTTTTAGATTTTTTGTTTTGTTACTGATGACAGTTTTCAGTTGAATAGTGTCATTCATTCCTGCGAAGATAGGTGCGAACAAAGCTGCTTCGCTCAAATCAATTGTGCTTTCATCGATTTTCCCATCAAACTCTACACTATCAACAAAATGCTTGAAGTCTGTGAAGCCCGTTGAAAGCATATTGAAGGTGTCTGCTTTTATAATTGATGCGGGTGAGAGAATTTCGGTATTGGTTAAGAAAATTCCATTCTCAGTAACGACTGATTCAGTATAGATATCTTTCAGTTTGAATCCGGATTTCTCTAAGCAACTGAGCGTTAGTACTGTTCCAGAGTATACTCTACCATGCATTACGAAGTCATCTACTTCACCATTGATCTCTTTTACGTCAATGTGGAAATAATCCACGCAATTCGCTTGTCGTGCCTTTCGATGATCATCGTATCGGAAGTGTCCATTGTTCAGGAATACACGTTCAGCACTCAATTGTACCGTGCGTTTCTTTTTATCACTTTTGAAATATTCTCGAATGAAATTATGGCTGAATACTCCCTCAGTATCACGCTGAATGTGAATATCTGGTGAATTGAATTCGACATCGCCGAAGTTGAACTCACGTTTTCCTAAATCCAAACTTTTAATTGTCGCCAAAATAGATTCAGCTGCGACAATGGTATCACCGGCCTCGTCTTCAATGAGAATTCCTTCCAATGAGAGTTGATCGAAAAAGACAATGTCGACACGGTCAATGTGGAATTCGGCACCGAGTTCGTCGGTCAAATAATTTGTTACTTTTTCTGCTAGGTAAGTCTGCACTGTTGAGGTGCGAATGACAAAGGCTAAAAAGATGACAAAAATGAGGATCCACTCGATCAATAGACCAAGGGTTCGTCCTAATATTTTGAGTAATTTTGCCATTAACTATTTTTCTACGGAAATTGGCACAAAAAGATACGTTAATATTGGGTATTGAATCTTCTTGCGATGATACCTCCGCGGCTATCCTCAAAAATGACACCATTTTGTCAAATTTGATCGCTAGCCAAAAAGTACATGAACAATATGGCGGTGTTGTGCCCGAACTGGCTAGCAGAGCGCATTTACAGAATATCGTTCCCGTTGTTGACGAGGCGATTAAACAGGCCGGAATTCGCAAAGAAGATTTAGATGCAATTGCCTTTACAAAAGGTCCTGGATTATTGGGGTCTTTGGTCGTCGGAACATCCTTTGCAAAAACCTTGTCTTTAGCACTTGAAATTCCGTTAATTGATGTCAATCACATGTATGGACATGTTTTGGCCCATTTCATTGATGATGAGGGGAAGCCAAAGCCATCGTTCCCATTTTTATGTTTGACAGTTTCTGGTGGACATACACAAATTGTTCTTGTTCGGGATTATTTGGACATGGAAATCGTAGGTACAACTCTTGACGATGCTGCCGGTGAAGCGTTTGATAAAACAGCAAAAATCTTTGGGTTTAAATACCCTGGAGGACCACTCATTGATAAGCATGCGAAAGAAGGAGATCCGAAAAAATTCACTTTTACAAAACCGAAAGTAAAAGGTCATAATTTCAGTTTTAGTGGGCTGAAAACCAATATTCTTTATTTCATCCAAAGAGAAGAGAAAAAGAATCCGAATTTCATTGAAGAGAATTTAAATGATTTGTGTGCTTCAGTTCAAAAAACAATCGTTGATATTTTAATAGATAAGCTTCAAGCTGCTTCAAAGGAATTGGGAATTAAAGAAATTGCAATTGCCGGTGGAGTTTCCGCGAATAGTGGACTCCGATTAGCATTAGAAACAATTGGAAAAACGAATAATTGGAATACCTACATTCCAAAATTTGAATATTGCACTGACAACGCCGCTATGATTGCAATCACGGGCAAATGTATGTACGAGAGAGAATTATTTGCTGACCAGAGCGTTACTGCTCAAGCACGTATTCCATTCAATAAATAGTTTGACTTCACCAAAGATCAATTGAATTGTATGTAAACAAGTTGTTTATTATGCATTCATAATAGTTGAGACTGATGATTCCTTCACTAAAACGTATAGTTTATTCATTTTTAATGTTCGATATATAATAAATGTATATCTTAAGTTACGAAACCATGAAACTACGAAACTATGCAAGTAACTTTAAAACCAGTTCTTATTGAGAAAGAACTAATTCAGTCGCTTACGTTTAAGGAGAAAAATAGCATTGAACAACATCCCAACCTTGCCAAACAAATTGAGAAAGGGGTTCGATTAGGTAATACCTATCGTAGCAAAGTTTCTATCTATTTTCGAGATGATAGCGGTTCAAAAAGAGTGGACACAACAATTTGGGCTCATGGAGCGAAATATATTTGTTTGAAGGGTGGTGTCTGGTTACCTATCGATCGACTCATAGAAATTAAATGCTAATCATCCTGTAACGTCATTATTTGTTTCATTTGTGGCCCATCAATCAAAGTTGGGATTACAAGGATAATTCCAATTCTTCAATAGAATATTGGTTCTGAATGACTAGTTTTGAGACAAGAGATTAGTCGTTATGATAAAGAACATTTTAATCATTGTAATTTTAGCTGTTGGTTTTCAGTCTTTTGGTCAAGAAAAGGTGAGATGGGCAGTGAGTTATGATGAAGCAAGTTCAAACATTGAGATTGAAGCAACTATTGCTGATGGATGGCATTTATACAGTCAACATATCAATAACGAAATTGGTCCAATTCCTACATCTTTCTCATATGGAGAAAATGAGCATTACACATTGGTGGGAGAAACGGTTGAACCAGAATCCATCAAAGAATACGATCCAAATTTTGAAGGGGATTTAAACTTCTTTAAGAATAAAGTAATGTTCACACAGGGCGTACTGGTGTCTGAAGAAACGGAAGTAAATGGAGTAATTACCTTCATGATTTGCAATGACACGATGTGCATGCCGCCGGAAGATCAAAATTTTACAATTACAATTAATTAGAAATGAAGATATTTTTTAAACCATTTAGTGGTGTAATTCTTCCATTGTTAGCGTTGATGGTAACGTTTAGCTCATGGGGACAATTGGAATTCCCAGATGATAAGGTAAGTTGGAAGTTTACCGTAGAACAAGACGGAGAAGATGCTACCATCGTTGGTACAATCACCATGGTTGAACATTGGCATATCTATGCAGCTAATTTGCCTGAAGGAACATTTACTATCCCGTCGGAAGTTGTATTGAAGGGCTCATCTGATTTCAAATTGGTTGGAGGTGTTACTGAGCCAAAACCAATTTTCGAACATGATGAAATGGCTGATGAAGATTTGTATTACCATTCGCATACAATAAAACTGAAGCAAAAGATCAAAGTTCTTACCGAAGATGATTTTGAAATCAATGGAACTTTTTCATTTCAAACATGTGATGATACACATTGCTTACCTCCATTTGATGCCGACTTTACTGTTAAGGTGAAAGGTGTTAAGAAAGAGGAAGGAACGGATTCTGCTAACATCGAAGAGACGTTTGTAAAAGTAGATGGAGATTTTGCCGTTGATGCAGAAGATGTTTCGTATGTAAAAGTAGATGATCAATGGTTTGCTGTGCCAGAAGGGAATAGCGCACCATTTTACAAAAAATATTTAACGCTAGGAGGAAGTCATGAAGAATAAATTAATAGCACTTTTAATTGCCTTTATTGGACTAGTACCGTCCCTATTTGCAGCCGATATTTCTTTGGAAGATTCTAAAGAGTTATTAGGTTTCGTTGAAACAGAAAAAGATTTCGCAGATGCGGTAAACTTGATTACGTCAAGTGATAATGCAGCTGATTTAATTTCAAATACTGAGCTGACGGCTGAAGTAAATGCATTGGCAGAAGAGTTAAATGGGGATCTTTCCTCTTGGTCAGTGGCTACTGTGGAAGAACCTGTTACTCCAGAAGAACCTTCTGAACCTGTTGAAGAGAGCGCATCACTTTGGGGAGTTTTTCTTTTAGCCTTTGCGAGTGGATTTGTAGCATTGATTATGCCGTGCGTATTCCCAATGATTCCAATGACCGTTAGTTTCTTTACAAAAAGGAGTAAAACGAAAGCCCAAGGGATTAAAAATGCAATGATTTATGGTGGGTCTATAGTTCTTATCCATGTTCTTCTTGGTGGAGTTGTTGTTATGACAGGTGCTGGAGAATTGTTGAATGAACTTTCAACCAACGTCTATTTCAATATATTCTTTTTCTTAATGCTTTTTATATTCGGGTTGTCCTTTTTAGGTGCATTTGAAATTCAACTTCCAGCTTCTTGGGTGAATAAAGCGGACAGTAAAGCAGATAAAGGAGGGGTAATTGGTATCTTCTTTATGGCTTTAGTATTGTCTCTTGCTTCTTTCTCTTGTACTGGTCCTATTTTAGGTAGCCTTCTAGGTGGATTGTCTGCGGCGGGAGGTAGTTCTGCATTAATGATGGGAATGTTTGCATTCGGATTGGCTTTGGCTCTACCATTTATGCTTTTCTCAATATTCCCAGCTTGGTTAAATTCTATGCCGAGTTCAGGGGGATGGTTAAATGTAGTTAAGGTCTTTTTAGGATTCCTTGAAATTGCATTTGCATTTAAGTTCTTATCAACGGCGGATACAACAATGCAATGGCATCTTCTGGAGCGTGAAATATTTATCTCAATATGGATTGCTGTATTTGGAACTCTCGCTTTATACATGTTTGGGAAAATACGCTTACCGCATGATAGTCCTACAGAAAAGTTGTCAGTTGGTCGCTCAATGATGGGAACATTTGTTTTGGCATTCACAATTTACCTAATTCCTGGACTTTGGGGAGCACCGTTAAAAGTGGTTAACGCCTTCCTCCCTCCAGATTTTTATGCTGAATCACCAGGTGGTTTGGCAGGCGGTAATAATATTGCTATTGGAGATGACACATTTGAGCATGTGGAAGGGATGCATGAAGGCCCCCAAGGGATAATGGCTTTTAAAGATTATGACTTAGCGCTTGCTTATGCTGAAGAAGTGGGCAAACCGCTATTTGTCGATTTTACGGGCTGGGGTTGTGTGAACTGTCGTAAGATGGAGCAAAGTGTTTGGGGAGAGCCTGGAGTGATCGAACATTTGAGAAATGATGTTGTAATTGTTTCCTTATATGTGGATGAACGAACGGAATTACCAGAGGAAGAGCAGGGTGTTGTTGATATAGAAGGTCGAAAAGTGAACGTAAACACTGTTGGTAATAAGTGGACAGTAAAGCAAATGAGCGAATACAAAACTGCTTCACAACCATATTACGTTATGCAATTCCCTGATGGGACGGACATCGAGAATGGATCCGCTGATTATCAAAATCATGGAGATGTGACTAAATTCAAGAATTGGCTTGAAGAAGGACTCAAACTATATGAGGACGGAAAATAAGTTATTATAAATAATTGAATCCCCTTTCTGAACTTCAGGAAGGGGATTTTTTTTAGTTTTACTTTCATGAATAATTTCCTCATAACTCCTATCGAATTCTTGAAGGGTGTCGGGCCTCAAAAGGCTGAGTTATTGAAAAAGGAAATTGGCGTTTACTCATTCAAAGACTTACTTGAATATTATCCCTTTCGTTACGTAGATCGTTCCCAATTTCATAAGGTGAAAGACCTACTGGAGGTTCATGGTCATGTACAGATCAAAGGGAGTATAGTCGGCATGATAGAGTCCGGTGTTGGACGTTCTAAACGACTTACCGCTAAATTTCAAGACGACACCGGAATGATTGATCTTGTTTGGTTCAAAGGAGCACAATGGATCAAGAATAGCATCAAGGTTAATCAGGAAATTGTAGTGTACGGTAAACCTACTCAGTACCAAGGGAAATGGAATATACCACACCCTGAAATGTCGAAAGTTTCTGAGGCAACGGGATCCGGATTTCAACCTGTATATTCAAGTACTGAGCGTCTGTCTTCAGCTGGATTAGGGACTAAAGGAATTGAAAAGTTAATGCTAAATGTATTGGCTCAACTAGAAGGACAAGTAGAAGAATTATTACCGGAAGACATTAGAGCTGAACATCGATTGATAGGTAGGGAGCAGGCAATTCATTGGGTACACAATCCACCATCTGAAATTCATTCACAACAAGCTCGAATGCGGCTGAAATTTGAGGAACTATTCTATCTGCAATTAGAACTTTTGGTGCGTAAAAAAATCACCATGGAGAAGTCGAAAGGTTTTGTTTTGGATGAAGTTGGTGATGTTTTCAATTCATTTTATGAGAATCATATTCCTTTTGAGTTAACTGGAGCACAGAAAAAAGTACTGAAGGAGATTCGAAATGATTTGCGCACGGGACATCACATGAACCGTTTGTTGCAGGGAGATGTTGGAAGTGGAAAAACGCTGGTTGCACTTTTAGCTATGCTTTTGGCACTTGGGAATGATTATCAAGCGGCAATAATCGCACCAACGGAAATCTTGGCTATACAACATTATGAGTCTATTTCAGAAATGTTGGAACCACTCAATATCAATGTGGCACTGTTGACAGGATCAACGAAGAAAAAAGACCGTGTTCCATTGCATGAGGATTTACAATCAGGTGAGATAAAAATATTAATTGGAACGCATGCCTTGTTTGAAGACACTGTGGTGTTCAACAATTTAGGATTGGTAGTTATTGATGAACAACATCGATTTGGTGTTGCGCAACGGGCAAGAATGTGGAAAAAGAACACGATGCCACCGCACATATTAATTATGACGGCTACACCAATCCCAAGAACATTGGCAATGACTTTTTACGGCGATCTGGATGTCTCTGTTATTGATGAACTCCCACCAGGTAGAAAACCAATTAACACAATGCATAAGTTCGATGCGAGTCGTTTGAGATTGTTTGGTTTCCTAAAAGAAGAGATTGCAAAAGGACGACAGGTGTACATCGTTTATCCATTGATATTGGAATCTGAAACCTTGGATTTTAACAACCTCATGGATGGATACGAGGCTATCACACGTGCTTTTCCTATGCCGGATTATCAGGTGAGCATGGTTCATGGGAAGCTGAAGTCTGAAGTCAAAGAGTTTGAGATGAATCGCTTCGTAAAAGGCGAAACGCAAATCATGGTGGCAACAACAGTGATTGAAGTCGGAGTAAACGTACCAAATGCGTCTGTCATGGTAATAGAAAGCGCTGAACGTTTCGGATTGTCACAGTTGCACCAGCTTCGAGGAAGAGTAGGGCGTGGAGCGGAACAATCGTTTTGTATCTTAATGACTGGGGATAAAATCTCAGCAGATAGCAAGAAACGGATGGAAACAATGGTTCGTACAAACGATGGGTTTGAAATAGCGGAAGTTGATTTGCAATTGAGAGGGCCTGGTGACTTACTAGGAACACAGCAAAGCGGTATCCTAGATTTAAAAATAGCCAATTTATCAAAGGACGGTCAGATTGTGGTCTTAGCACGTGATGTGGCAAAACAGATTTTAACCATAGACCCAACAGTTGAATTGCCTGAGCACAAAGGAATTCGATCGAAGTTGAGCGAAATGCTCAAGGATAGGCCGAATTGGGGCCGAATAGCGTAAATGGCACTTCGAGAGCCTCATCCACTGATTCCTAATAATTACGTAGTTTTAAGAAAAAATATTCATGCGCAATCTCATATTTCTGTTCTTACTGATTTCTCCTGTTTCTTTTAGTCAAATAATAAGTGGACCTGTTAAAGATGAAGGCAGAAAAATGGTTACGGTCACTGATTATACGATTGCTGGAATGGTTGATGGATATGCAATATATGAACTAGCAGTTGACAGAGAAGGAAATGTTACAAGTGCTCGATTATTGGAAACTGATCTGAAAAGTACACCAGCCAAACATAAGATGCAGAATCATGTAATGAAATTGATATTTCAGAAGGGAACGTACTTTCCCAAATTCCACCATGCCGTAGTGAAGTTTACAATGATTAAGGAATAACTAGCCGTAAATCTTGCTCACGTGCGCTGCATGGATTTCCATGATTTTCTTACGCTTCAATTTCAATGTTGGAGTGAGTTCTCCCCCATCCACTGATAATTCGTTCGGTAGAAATTCTATTTGTTTGATTTTCTCCCAACTTCCGAATCCTTCATTGAATTGATCAACTTCTCGTTGAATACGTTCACGTACTTTTTCATTTGAAATCATTGATTCATTTGAACCATCACCAAGATCAATCCCTTTTCTTTTCGCCCATTCCGATACGAATGCAAAGGTAGGAACGATTAAAGCTGCAGGGAATTTCTCACCTTCTCCAATGACCATAATTTGCTCAATGAATCGAGATTCTTTGAATTTGTTTTCCATCGCTTGAGGAACGATATATTTCCCTCCTGACGTCTTAAAAATTTCTTTTTTACGATCAGTGATTTTGAGGTATTTCCCTTCCTGAAATTCACCTATGTCTCCCGTATGGAACCAACCGTCTTTCATAACCTCATCGGTCTTGTCCTGAAGTTTGTAGTAACCCATCATAACATTTGGGCCTTTGACCAAGATTTCTCCATCCTCTGCAATTTTGACTTCAACCTCATCAATCAATGCCCCTACCGTTCCTACACGAATTCCTTTTATAAAGCAATTAACAGAAACGACTGGTGAGGTCTCGGTAAGTCCGTATCCTTCTAGGATTGGAATGTCTGCCGCAAGAAATATTGCAGCCAATCGTGGTTGAAGTGCAGCACTTCCAGAAGCTATAGCTCTCACATTTCCTCCAAGCGCTTCTTGCCATTTTGAGAAAATTAATTTTCGAGCAATTTTCAATTTAAAGTTGTACCATCCAGATCGACCATTTGTAGTGTATTGTTCTCCAAGTGCAACCGCCCAAAAGAAAAGTCTACGTTTGATGCCTGTCAGAGCATCACCCTTGGCCATGATTTTATCGAATACTTTCTCTATCAATCGAGGAACTGCAGAAAAGACTTGAGGTTTAACCTCACGAATGTTGTCCCCAATTGTTTCCATTGATTCAGCGAAATGTATCGAACATCCGATATACATGTACAAATAATGCAACATGCGCTCGTATACATGGCAAACAGGTAAGAATGATAATATGTCTGAATTTTCATCGGCTGGAATAGGACCAATACAGGCTGCCACATTTGACAATAAATTATTGTGTGACAACATTACACCTTTTGGATTTCCCGTGGTACCTGAAGTGTATATGATTGTTGCTAAATCTTCTGATTTTGTCGGAGCCATTCGTTCCTTAACAGTAGATTCTTCAATAGATTCACCTTGTTTTTCTATTTCCGACCAGTGAGTAGCACCTGTGACATTTTCCATTGTGAACAAATGCTTTAAGTCAGGTGTGTCAGCTTCAATATTTTTTATCTTTTCAAACAATTCTTGGTTTGCTATAACACATAACTTGATCTCCGCATCGTTGAATATATAACGGTAGTCGTTCTCAGAAATATTTGGATACAAAGGAACTACAATGGCCCCTGTTTGTTGAATTGCAATGTCCATCACATTCCATTCATAGCGTGTATTTGAGACCAAACCGACATTATCTCCTTTTTGGATTCCGAGAGCAATAAGACCTTTAGAAATTCGCATTACATGATCCAAAAATTCTTGCGTAGAAACAGGATTCCATTTGCCGTCTGTTTTGGTCACAAACATCTTCGAATTTGGATGTGTTTTTAATTGATGATATGGAATATCGAAAAGTCTTTGTGCTTCAATCATAGCTTGAATTGTTGGTTCTTACGAATGTAGGAAAAAAATAGTACTTAAATCAAGAAATAAATATTCGACGAATGAACATGAATATTCGTCGACATTTCCCGTATGGTAAACGATAGTAACTTAATATACGAATAAGTGTTATTTATACGGTATTACTGTAACATTATCAGGTCATTATTTGTTTTAACTGTGATGATCTAAACAGAAGTGAAAAGACGTGAATACAATATCGTTGTTAGTGACCATACAAATAATTTGTATGGTTATGCTATTCGTTTCCTAAGAAATAGGGAAGATGCAAGTGATATTGTACAGGACGTATTTGAGAAATTATGGATCCATCGTAAAAACGTGGATTTTGACAAAGCGAAGTCGTGGATGTTTACAACAGCTCACAACAGCATGATCAATTTTTCAAATAGAAAAGGTAGAATGGTATTGTCCGACGAAATGGAAACTTATGACAAAGGAGTAGTTACTCCTAACTTATATGAATCCAATCAAGTTGTTGAACGTGCCGTGAGTATTCTGCCTCCTATTCAAAAAAGCGTCATTCTTTTAAGAGATTTGGAAGGTTATTCCTACAAGGAAATCGCCGACATTATGGATTTATCCGATTCTCAAGTAAAAGTGTATCTGTTTAGAGCTAGAAAAAAGATCAAGAAACAGTTAAAAGGAATGGTAGAACTTGTATGAGTAATCCCTCGTTTACAAATATCGATTTATGGTTGTTTGAGTTAGCAGAAGGAAATTTAACTGCTTCTCAAATCGAACAACTTGAGTTATTCTTGCTCCAGCATCCTGAATTGGACGTTGAAAGAGATATGTGGGAAATGGCCAAAGTCGCACCGATTGCCATTGCCTATCCTGAACAAGAAAAACTTGAGCGTAGACAGCCAGTGGCATGGTTTGCCCTTGGCACCACTTCTATGTTGGTGCTAACCCTGTTAGGATTTGCACTCTTTTCTGAAGGAGATGTTTCACAATTTGATTCAATCACACTTGCTGATAATACAGAGAATAATTCTTCAACAGAGACTGGAGGGTATATAGATGCTGATTCTGACAATTCAAATGTACAGGCGTATAACGTGAATGAAGATTCGGATAACGCATCAGTTAATGGAGCAAACGGAAGTACTGCATTGGCAACTTCGAATTCTAACGGTAATAATTCTGGAACATCTGGAACTAATGGTAGTCAGCAAACAAATTTGGCTAGCCAAGGAAATGGGACAGGAACAGCTAACGGAAACAGTACGGTAAACAATGGTTCTCAACCAAGTAATGCTTCAAACAATAATTCATTAGGGAACAATACTTCTGGAAATGGCTTGGTAGCAAACGGAAATAGTACGGTAAACAATGGTACTCATCCAAGTAATGCTTCAAACAATAATCCAGTTGGAAACAATGCTTCCGGAAATGGCTTGGTAGCAAATGGAAATGGTACGGTAAACAATGGTACTCAGCCAAGTAATGCTTCAAACAACAATTCAGTAGGGAACAATGCTTCTGGAAATGGCTTGGCAACAAATGTAGCCAACGCTTCATTTGGAAGTTTAAATGTTCCAGCGAATGCGACGCTTCATACTGTAGGCGGATTGGCGCTTAACGGAATTGCAACTTTTGAAAATTCTCCTGTTGCAGAATTAGTGCCTTATCAACCAATGACATTTGACGTATTAGAGGAAGATGATTATGCTTTGACAGCGGATCGTGAAAAGAGAACATACGGAATAGTATCAGAAGAATACCATGTGTCTTTGAGGTCTAAGTTCAATGCCTTCGCTAGAAGATTGAAAAGAGCAATTGACAACCCAGTAGCTTTGAAAAACTTTAGGGATCCACACTACCATGTTCCAGGAATGTTACCAATGGACATCAACATGAGTTCAACTGGGACAATGCTTTCTACACGTATTCAGACAAATACACGATTCCAATGGCTAGGGCAGGAGAACCAACAAATGATGAATGAAATTTCTGTGGACGGTTACGCATATGGAATTAGAGGTGGAGTTGGATTACAAGTGTATCATGGAATGTATGCTGATGGATCAATTAATGTTGCCAATGCAGCACTTACATATTCTCCAAAAATTTCAATTTCTAGAACAATTTCCTTGGAGCCATCACTTAGATTTACAATGGGGAACATGTCACTTACCCAGTCAAAGCTTGACGACGTAACAAATGTTGAAGTGGATCGAGGTAATGCACAAGCATTTTATCCGGAGGGAAATCCAACAGGTAAGAGTTTATGGTACCAAGATTTAGGAGTTGGATTGATGGTGAACACAGAATGGTTCTTTGCGGGAGTTCAGTTAGACAACTTATTTAGACACAGAGAGAATATTTACAACAATGACGTCGATAACCCGAATCGTGCAGATTTACACTTTATAGGAACGATAGGAACTGATTGGGTTTCGAGAAAAGAAAATTTAGGATTCTCTCCTTATTTGGTATATCAAAAAAATGACCGATTGTCAGAGGCTTGGTTAGGAGCGAATTTCAGATGGAACTGGTTTACTGTTGGAGCAGCCGTTTCATCAGATTTGGCACCTGCCGCTTCGATTGGACTGAAGTTTGATCATTTCGCAATGACTTACAATGCCGATTACACACAAAGCCAGATGACAGGAATTAAATCACTATCACATCAATTAACATTACGATTTGTCGGTTCACCTAGCCGAATGGGTCGAAGATTATTAAACCTATAGATTATGCTGAGAAAGAAAATATTTTCCGTGCTGATCCTAACTGTACTGTGTTTCGCAGCTCACAGTCAGGATCCGCAATTCACACAGTTCTATGCGAATCCGATTTATTTGAACCCCGCATTCGCTGGATCGAATGGTTGTCCACGAATTGGAGCCAATTACAGGAATGAATGGCCAAACTTGTCGAGTAACTATGTTACCTACAGTGTTTCCTATGATCAATATTTCAAAAATATTTCGGGTGGAATTGGAATTATTGCGATGCATGATCAACAAGGATCGGGTACAATTTACACTTCCATGCTTGGATTAGTGTATTCA
>JASJHD010000009.1:0-76221 GCA_033791225.1 Crocinitomicaceae bacterium | reverse complement strand
ACAGGAGTATTGAGCAACATAGCAGACGGTACTGCAGGTCAATACTTAACGACTAACGGAGCAGGAACATTATCATGGGCTCCTGTGAGTGCAGATGTAGACAATGGTTTGTACTACAATGCTGGTGCAGGTAGAATCCGTATAGGAGGACCATTGGTAGAGCAAACGTCAATTACTCATGGAACATTCGGATTTTATCATGACTTGGACGGTACGGGAGATTTTTTCATTCGTGACAATGGCATAACTACTTTCATGGTGGGTGATAACGGTATGACTTATATTGGTGATGATATGTACTGGCGTGATGTTGACGTGGCAGGAACTAACATCGCCTCTTTAATCGACGATGGAAATGACGGACGTTTCCGTATTTATGAAAATGGAATCGTTTCTATTGACCTTGATGCCAATACACAAGCTGTTTTCAATCAGCAAGGACTGGATCGAAATTTTAGAATTGAGTCGAATAATAACCAGAATCTCTTTGTACTGGATGCTGGTTTGGATGTGATTTCTATATCTGGTGTTACATCTGCACCTTATATGCTGGGAGCAGGAATTCCCGTGCATACAATGTACTATCCAATCGAGATAGGTAGTGATGGCAACGCGGGTCAGCAAATAGGGATTGGTTACTACCGAGGAAGCGATCCTGAAATAAATCCAGAACAAAATGGAGGTTGGGGTTATATTGGTTATAACGTAGCCGCAGCTGGTGAATATTGGTGGAGAATGTACTCTGGAGGATACATCGTAGCATCCGAAAGAAGTATCAAACGCGATATACATACGGTGAATGAAGAGCAGGCAACAGAAGATTATTTGATGGATGCTATTATGAAAATGAAACCATCTGTATATAATTATAACAATGAATATGATGAGATGGTTCCAGGATACGAAAATCACTATCGCCCAGCATTCAGAATGGGATTGATTGTTGATGAAACACCTGATTTCCTGTTAGATGAAGGTTTTTCAGGAGTTGATATTTATGGTGTAGCTGCATTGAGTTTGGCTGGGGTTCAGCATAATATGAGAGAAATCGAAGAAATCAAGGCTACAAAAACAATTCAAGATTTTGGATCTGTTGCCTTTTCCGGAACGGAAGTGTGGGTAGACTTTTCAGAAAATTTTGAAGGACAAATTCCCGTTGTTACAATTACAAGTAATAACCCAAATGTTGTAATTAGTGTTGTTGAGAAAACAGCAACGAAGTTTAAAGTTGTTGTATCTGCGGCGGCGGCTAATTTACAATTTGATTGGATCGCTATGGCGAAGAAGACCGTTACAAGACAAGTTTCAGGTGTTGATCTAGCTCCTGAAATGAAAGATAAAATGGAAGTTCCAGGCCCAATAAAAGAGAAAATTTTGGACTTCTACGAGGACTTCAACTCGACTATTGAACCAACAAAAAAGCTTGAGAATAATTAGGATACAGATTTTTGAAAAGGAGCCGAACAAACTGTTCGGCTCTTTTTTGTTTAGTATAATTTCGAAATCATACTCCATAGGCAAATAGGACCTTTACGAAAAAATTGAGCGTATGAAAAAAGAACTCCAAGAGATCAAGTAATTATTGCAAGATTAAGACTGCAACATACGTTACACTTCATGCATGTAAAACCTTTACCTTTGAATCAAATAATGACAGTATGTTCGGAAGATTATTCAAAAAGACAGATTATAAAAAATTGCTCGAGGGTGGAGCCGTTATTGTTGATGTACGCAGCAAAGGCGAATTCTCAGGTGGAGCCATCCCAGGTTCAGAAAACATTCCTTTGGGAAGCATTCCTGGAAGAATAAAGCAAATCAAAAGTTTAGGTGTTCCAGTAATTACAGTATGTGCATCAGGCATGCGCTCTGGCGCAGCAAAAGGTCAACTAAAAGCTGCTGGTGTTGAGGCATACAACGGTGGCCCATGGACTAAGATGATACCTTATATAGACTAAATAATGGCAACGGATTATCTAGATTTAATCGTTGATAGTTACCAAGGAGCTGCTCGAGGTTTATGGAAGACAATCCTCACACCCTTTTCTGGAGGAAAACTCAATATCCTTTACTTTCTCATTTTGATTTCCTTACTCATTTGGGCACTCGAAATCTTTATTCCTTGGAGAAAGGGACAGAATAAGATCCGGAAAGACTTTTGGTTGGATACGTTTTATATGTTCTTCAACTTTTTTCTGTACCGCGTCGTTTTCTTCGCAGCGTTCGTTAAAATAGTGTATACTATTTTTTCTTCTGGATTAGATCTATTCGGATATCAAGGTGGTCATTTAATCGACGTTTCAAATTTACATTGGTTCCTACAATTAGTTATTTTCTTCTTCGTGGCCGATTTCGTTCAATGGGGAGTGCACGTTGTGCTTCATAGGGTTCCATTCTTCTGGAAGTTTCACAAAGTACATCACTCAGTCAAAGAAATGGGCTTTGCAGCGCACTTGCGTTATCATTTCTTAGAAACCTTCGCGTATGAGCCAGTGAAGTATGTGAGTTTGGCTCTTATTTTTGGGTTTTCAATGGAGAATATCTTCTATATATATTATCTCACGATTCTAATCGGTCATCTAAATCATGCAAATTTAGGGTGGGATTATGGTCCTTTGAAGTATATATTCAACAATCCAAAAATGCACATTTGGCACCACGCTAAAGAACTACCAGAATCACATCCGCACGGAATGAATTTTGGAATTTCCTTGAGCATTTGGGATTATATTTTCAGAACAAATTACGTTCCATCAAATGGTCAAGACATAGAACTTGGCTTTCCAAATGATGAACAATATCCGAAAGGGTTCTTGGGCCAGTTAATAGCACCGTTTAAAAAATCAAAATGAAAGAGAAGTTACTCATACCAATACTATTTTGTCTCGGGCTAGGATTAGCACCATTCAATCCACCACATATTTGGAAACAATACCAAAACCTAGTACACGGAAGAGAAATGTTAGCCATGGATTGGTTCGATATTGTGCTTCACGGAGCGCCATGGATCTATTTGATCTACGTCATTATTAAAATGGTAACAAATAAGAAGAAGTAAGTTTCGATTATCGAACAATCGAACAATCGAACAATCGAACAGTCTGAATGTCTAACAGTCTAACAATCGAAAGACTACTTCAACAACACAGTCATAGAAACCTTTCCAGCAATAATCCCATTCAAATCTTCAATTGAAACACGGTCTTGCTTCATCGTATCTCTATCACGAATGGTTACCGTGTTGTCCTCCAATGTTTGGTGATCAATCATTACACAATAAGGCGTTCCAATTGCATCTTGACGACGGTAGCGTTTTCCAGGTGAGTCCTTTTCATCGTATTGACAGTTGAAATCGAACTTCAAAGTATTCAAAACCTCTCTCGCTTTGTCTGGAAGACCATCTTTTCGAGTCAACGGCATAACTGCTACTTTATACGGAGCAAGCGCAGGAGGTAAAGAAAGAACAGCTCGTTCTGAACCATCTTCTAAGGTTTCATTCTTAAATGAAGTACTCAAAACGGCTAAAAACATTCGATCTAAACCGATAGAAGTTTCAACAACGTAAGGAACATAATTCTCATTTATTTCAGGATCGAAATACTGTAATTTCTTTCCAGAGAATTCTTCGTGTTGCTTCAAGTCAAAATCAGTTCGCGAGTGAATTCCTTCAAGCTCTTTGAATCCCATTGGAAAATTGAACTCTATATCACAGGCAGCATTTGCATAATGCGCAAGTTTGATGTGGTCATGGAATCGGTAATTGTCATCACCCAAACCAAGTTTTCCGTGCCATTTGATGCGCTGCTCCTTCCAGTACTCGTACCATTTCATTTCTTCCCCAGGACGCACAAAAAATTGCATTTCCATTTGTTCGAATTCACGCATTCTGAAGATAAATTGACGCGCAACAATTTCGTTTCTAAAGGCCTTTCCAATTTGTGCAATTCCAAAAGGAATCTTCATTCTACCTGTCTTCTGAACATTTAAAAAGTTCACGAAAATTCCTTGAGCAGTCTCAGGGCGTAAGTATATTTTTGCTGCATCTCCCGCTACAGATCCTAATTCAGTAGAGAACATCAAATTAAACTGACGTACTTCTGTCCAATTTTTGGTTCCAGAGATTGGACATACAATTTCTAAATCAACGATTAAATTATAGACGCCTTCAAGGTCATTTTTCCCTAAGGTTTCACGCATTCGATCTTCAATATCTGCAATTTTAGCAGCATTCCGCAAAACATTTGGGTTGGTAGCTTTAAACTGTTCAACATCGAAATCTTCTCCAAAGCGCTTGATTCCTTTCTTAACGTCTTTTTCGATTTTCTGAGTGTACTTCTCGATGTGATCTTCAAGCAATACATCAGCACGGTAGCGCTTCTTAGAATCCTTATTATCAATCAAAGGGTCATTGAATGCGTCAACGTGTCCAGAAGCTTTCCAAGTAGTTGGATGCATGAAAATTGCTGAATCAATACCCACAATATTTTCGTGCATTTGCACCATAGATTTCCACCAATACGCTTTAATATTGTTTTTCAATTCAGAACCCAGTTGACCGTAATCATAGGTTGCTGAGAGTCCATCGTAAATCTCAGAGGAAGGGAACACAAAACCATATTCTTTTGCGTGTGAAATAACTTCTTTCAGGTTGTCTTCTTTTTGCATGGCGTAAAATTAAAAAAGCCGACCCAATAAAGAGCCGGCTTTGTATATTTTTTAATGACAATTATTTTAGGGTCGAAGGACACACATAATCAGTACAGGTAATTCCAGTCTCCTTTATCGCATCATATCCGCCGGTTATGTCAAATAAATTTGTGTAACCATATTTCATCAATAATGAAATAGCGATGATACTTCGGTATCCTCCAGCGCAATGAATGTGATAGGTTTTGTCTTTATCCAATTCAGTTAAGTTGTCATTCATATAATCCAAAGGGAAATGCATTGCATTTTCAACATGCTCAGCTGTGAACTCACCTGGTTTACGTACATCAACAACGTTTATCCCTCCAATTACTGTCTTCAGATCCGAAGGGTGAATAGACGTTATCGTGGACAGCTTTCCTCCCGTAGAAGTATAAGCGTCAACTCCACCGCTTAAATATCCAATAGTATTGTCATATCCAACACGAGATAAACGTGTTACAGCTTCTTCTTCTTTCCCTTCTGGTACTATCAGGACAATTTTCTGATGAATATCCTCGATTAGCGCTCCAACCCACATTGCAAACGTTCCGTTCAACCCAATGAATTGTGATCCAGGGATAAAACCATTGATGAATTCCTCTTGTGTTCTAACATCTAATATCAATGCACCATTAGCTACTTCAGATTCAAAACCGTTTAAATTTAATGGCTTCAATCCTTGGGACAACACAGTGTCAAAAGAGTCATACCCCATTTTATTCATCACAGCATTCTTTGGGAAATACTGAGGGGCTGGCAAAATTCCTTCCGTAACTTCTTTAATGAATTCGTCACGCGTCATATCTGCTCGCAGTGCGTAATTTGTTTCCTTCTGCTCACCAAGTGTTCCAACAGTTTCAGAACTCATGTTTTTTCCACAGGCAGAACCTGCGCCATGCCCAGGATAGATAGTTAAGTGATCTGCTAAAGGCATAATTTTATTGCGCAAAGAATCAAATAGCATTCCTGCTAAATCTTCACGTGAAAGATCAGTTTTAACAGCCAAATCAGGCCGTCCAACATCGCCTAAAAACAGTGTGTCTCCCGTGAATAATGCAGTCTGATTCCCTTCTTCGTCAATTAACAAATAGGTAGAAGATTCCTGTGTATGTCCTGGTGTATGAATAACTCGAATTATTGCATTTCCAACTTTAAATTCTTGTCCGTCTTTTGCAGTAATTGCATCGAAGCCTGGGTTGGCAGTTGGACCATAAATAATTGATGCTCCAGTTTTCTGAGCCAGATCAACATGACCAGAAACAAAATCAGCGTGAAAATGTGTTTCAAAAATATATTTGATAGTCGCACCATTATTTCTGGCGATTTCTAAATAAGGTTGTGTTTCACGAAGAGGATCAATAACCACAGCTTCTCCATTGCTTTCAATGTAGTAGGCTGCTTCCGCCAAACATTTTGTATATAACTGTTCTACAATCATTTTCTAGATTTCATTTAAGCAAATATCGAGTTTTTCTGGATATCTTAAAGTAACTAATATCACATTTCTTCCTTAGGTATCGACGCGTTGATCGCTTCGATGTAATTTAAAATCTTCTCTCTACCAAATTTGGAAGTAGCAGATGAAGTAAATACTGGAGGAAGCTCTTCCCACACCTTAAGCATTTCCTTCTTGTATTTCGCAAGGTTCTTTTGCAATGCACTACTAGAAAGTTTATCAATTTTTGTAAAGACCATGGAAAATGGAATTCCTTTCTGACCACACCAATTCATAAATTCAAGATCTATTTTCTGTGGTTCCAATCGAGAATCCAACAATACAAAAACATTAAACAACTTCTCACGTTTTGTAAGGTATTCAACAATGAACTTCTCCCAATTAGCACGAGACGTTTTTGAAGCCTTAGCGTAACCGTACCCTGGCAAATCTACCAAGTACCAAGTGTCGTTAATTATAAAATGGTTAATAAGTTGTGTTTTCCCAGGTCTACCAGATGTTTTGGCTAATTTATTCCGCCCTGTTAGCATGTTAATCAATGAAGATTTTCCAACATTGGAACGACCGATAAATGCAAATTCTGCCTTACCGTCACTTGGACATTTTTCGATGTCTGTATTTGAAATTACGAATGCTGCTTCTTTAATGTCCACGTCTTTAGTTTTGGCAAAGATAGAGATTTAACATTTTTTACTAGAAAGATATTGTACTAACTCTTACATTTGTTAGATATCAAGGAAAGTCAGAATCATGAAAAGAGTAATTTACATTTTCACAATTGCGCTCATAGCGAGTTCTTGCGGGACAAAAGAAGAACAACCTGCTGAAGAGAATGCGACAGAAACTGCTCAGCAAGAAACTATTGTTCCAAACCAGTTACTAAGCATGGATGTGGATGGAATGGTTTGTAAGATGGGATGTGGTGGCGCTATACGTTCTGAGTTGTATTCAATAGGTGGAGTTTCAAATGTGGAATTTGACTTTGAGGATGACAGAGCTACCAATGTGGCATCAATCTCCTTTGATTCGAACCTGATTTCTGTTGATGAAATGATCGCAGCAGTTGCAGCAATCAACGATGGGCAATTCACTATAGGAGATACTTCCTCTGGCGATTTGAATGTTCAGCAAGAGAACCCTTCAACGGAGCCTTCTTCAGCTGAAACATCTACAGTTGACGTTTCTACTTCCTACGTGGAAATGCCAAATCTTTTGGATTTATTTAGCGGACTATTTCTTTAGTTGTTATGGCCTAAGGTTATGGCTGTGTAGCTATGTTAAATCCCTGTGTTAAGCGTTGCTACTAAACCGTATAGTATAGGCACTCATCTTCTTTTTGTTATGCATGAATAACACCCTGATTGCTCGTAAATAAGTTTGGGTTATGAGTAATTATTATGCAAGCATAATTTGCTTTTGTAAAACATTGTATATATATTATGCCAATGAAAGCCCAAGAATCTCCTCTTTTCATTGAAAAGGCTTATTTCTAAACTTTCACTGTGCGTGTGAAAATATTCGTTCGGAAATGGAAATCTTTCATTTCATGAAACCTTCTACGAGTATGTGTCGTTAAATAAAGTACAGAGTGTTATTTTAACACCTTGCTACTACCGATTTAATCTAAATCGTTGTCAACTATCGAATAGTTGAATTGATTTTGATACTTATGAAGAATACTATAAAAACCTTAATTGCTCTGAGTCTGCTATTAGTAATGGCGGGCAATGTCAATTCTCAAACTACGGTTACGGTTATCTTTGATACCCCAGGCGCAGGTACGTGGACAGTTCCTTGTGGAGTCACAGGTGGAATTACAATCGCAGTGTACGGCGCTGGTGGTGGTGGTGGTGGTGCTAACAGTAATACTCAAGGCGGTGGCGGTGGCGGTGCTGGCGGTTATGCACAGTCAAATTTTTTCATTGGAGCCGGAACGATTGTGCCCTTTTCAGTTGGGCTTGGTGGTGTCGGTGGTGGGCCAGCAGGTTCAGGAAACACAGGCGGTCAAACTAACTTACAACCAATGTTCGCAATGAGAGGCTTCGGAGGTGTAGGAGGACAACCAGAGAATGCACCTGGTTTAGGTGCAGGTGGAATTGGCGGAATAGGCCAGAATGGTGCTATTATGGCAACTGGAGGTACTGGAGGCACTGGAACTGTGGCTATTGGTGGTCAAGGTGGAAGCGCTGGAGGCCCGAATGGCGGCGGCGGCGGACCTGGTGGCGGTGGTGGTGCTAACGGAGGTAATGGTGGTAACTATGGCGGCGGCGGCGGCGGCGGCGGTAGAAAATCTGGAGGAGTCAACACTTTTGGTGGTTCTGGAGCGAATGGTGCTGTAGTTATTACCTACACAACAAATATAATTCAACCTAGTGCCGGACTCGATGTAAGTACATGTAATGTAGTTTTCTTAGATGGAAATGCTCCTAGTCCAGGTTGGACAGGAACATGGGTAGTAACATCTGCAACTGGGCCTTACACGATAACTGATATTAATGATCCTAATACAAATCTTTCGATTACGAATCCATCTACATGTGTTACTTTGGAATGGCAATTCACGATGGCTGGATGTGTAGATATTATAGACGAGGTGACAATTTGTTACCCTGCACTTTGTAATGATGATCCATGTGGGGCAATCGCCTTACCAGTAGGTTCTGCAGGATGTGTCTCAACAGTATATTCTAATGTACTTGCAACAGCAAGTACTGCCATGGTAGAACCTGGCTGTGGAGACTGGAGTGATAATGATGCTTGGTATAGTGCAGTTGTCCCTGCTTCTGGAGTAGTAACTATTAATGCTACAGATAATACTGGGGGAGGTACTATGGAAATGGGAATGGCAATTTATTCCGAAGGCCCAGGTGGCTGTAATGATGTAAACCATGAGGGGTGTGATTTTGCCACCAGTACTGGAGATGTTGCAGAAATAACGTATACAGGTACTCCAGGCGAAACAATTTATATAATGGTATGGGACGTTGATGAGACTGAATCGGATTATCAATTATGTGCTTTTGAACCATCTGCTGCGTTTGGAGATATTACTCCTGGATTTACTACTGTGGGTTGTGGTGGTGCATCACAATCATTCTTTGATCCTGGAGGAGACGGTGGTAACTACGAAGTAAACACAACGGCTTATTACACTTTATGCCCAGATACACCAGGACAATTTGTGACGGTTGACTTTACTACTGGATCGAATTTCTTTGATATTGAATTAGGATTTGATTTTCTTACAATACTGGACGGAGCACTGGATTCGGCAATGATTATTGGACAATATTCAGGAACAAATAATCCAGGAATAGTTACTTCTTCTCAACCTGACGGGTGTTTAACGTTTGTTTTTGGAAGTGATAACTTAATTAATGATTTAGGTTGGGAAGCATCGGTTGATTGCTCTTCAACGGCTGGAGTAAATGATACTATTTGTTCTGGTACTGAATGTCCAGGAGAATGTGGTACTTGGATTTGTGAAACAGGATTGTACCCAACAGAAAACATTGGAAACCTTTATGAAGACATGACTATGGGACACGGTGGTTGTTTCGACAACGTGGGTGAGGTAGCATCTCAATGGTTCTATTTTACAGCTTTGACTTCTGGAACTGTTGAATTAAGTTTTGCTGGACCTGGTGGTCAAAATTACAATTTTGCAATATATGGGCCTTCATTGGATAGTATTCCGCCTTGTCCTCAAACTTCTCAAATGGCACCTGTAATTTGTTCGCAGGCTGATGTGAGTAATTATTTAACCAATGGATTGACGGGGTTAAGCTCAACAATTGGAGATGGCGGCGCATTTGAAGGGCCTGAAGGAGACGGATGGGTGGCCCCTCTAAATGTTATCGCAGGTGAATCATATTCAATGGTGGTGAACATCTATCAAAATGGTGGTCCACAACCAGTTATTGACTTGACAATTGGTGGTACAGGAGAGTTAAATTGTTCAATAGCGTATCTTCCAGTAGAATTGGTTTCATTCAATGGCGTTCACTTGAGTGATCATAACAGATTGACATGGATTACGGAATCGGAAATTAACAATGACTATTTCACAATAGAAAGAAGTGTTGATGGACATTCTTGGGAAGTGGTTGATTACGTTAACGGTACTGGAACTACGCAGCACTCTAGAGTTTACTCTCTTGATGATTACGATTTCTTCTATCCAGTTACATATTACAGATTATCGCAAACAGATTATGACGGAACTCACAAGATTCATGAAGTGATTGCTGTAAACGCGAAAAAAACATTAGAAGGCGATTTAGTTACTCAAATGTTCCCGAATCCTTCAGAATCATATGCTACATTTATGTACAACGGTCATGATTCTGAGAATACATTGAACGTGACTTTGGTAGATCAATTTGGGAAGGTAATTTACTCGATTGATTACGATCAACTTTACAAAGGAATGCCTGGAACTATTAGAACGGATGAGCTTGCATCTGGTTTGTATCAAGTGATCTTCACGTTAGGATCAGAAAGACAAACTCAGAAATTATCAATTATGCATTAAGCTAAAACAATATATTGAAAGGGACTTCGGTCCCTTTTTTTATTTTTGCCCATCAAAGTCGTTCAAATGAAATTGCATTACAGAGAATTGGGAGAGGGCAAACCAATGATGATCCTTCATGGATTGTTTGGGTTTTCCGATAATTGGCAATCACAAGCAAAGAAGCTTTCAGAATATTTCCGCGTTATTTTGGTCGATTTAAGAAACCATGGTCATTCAGAGTGGAGCGACGAATTTTCTTACGAAATCATGGCGAATGATGTGCATGAACTTTGCGTTGATCTTCAACTGGAGGATTTGATTCTTGTAGGGCATTCGATGGGAGGAAAGGTAGCCATGCAATTTGCGCAAAAGCACGAAGATTTTCTTGAAAAATTGGTTGTCGTTGATATGGGAATCAAGGAGTACGCGTTGCATCATCAGCACATTTTAGACGGAATTCATGCGGTCAATGTTGAAAATATAAAAGTTCGACGAGAAGCAGAAGCGCAAATGAGCGCGCATATTGAATCAGAGGGAATCAAACAGTTCTTGTTGAAGAATTTATATTGGAAGGAGAAAGGCAAGCTGGCTTGGCGAATGAATATCCATGTGCTAGAACGTGAAATGGAGAATATTCTATCAGGTCTAGCTGAAGTTGAAGTTTCTGTTCCCACACTATTCATCCGAGGAGAATTGTCCGATTATGTTCAAGATGAAGATTTTGAATCCATTGAGCAACACTTCATCGATGTTGAATTTAATACCATTGCAAACGCTGGTCATTGGGTTCATTCTGAAGCTCCATCAGAGTTTTTAGAAGCACTATTGTCTTTTAGTTTGCGATAAGAACGTAACAAAATGCGATTCGGTTCGTTTTTTGATTAGGTTTGAATATGCGATCATTCTTCTTCATATGGATCACGTTTTGCTCATTTGTGAGCACTGCTCAAGTTGAATTTAACTTGAGCAAACACGATTTTGGTGATCTCGAGGCGTATTCTTCTCGTTATGTAGATGTCATCTTAAAGAATGTTGGACCAAAACAGGAGTGGTTGTTGAGCGTTAAAAAACCACTCGGCGTCGTGTATATCACATCCAAGCAAATTATGGAGCAGGACAGCTCTATAATCGTCAGATTGGCTGTTAATCCAAGGGTCAAAGGAAGATTCAGTTACGAAGTAGAAATTTTCACAAGTGATAGAGGGGAAGCGACCATCATTAAACTTGTAGGAAACTTAAGAGAGGTTGATCAAAGCGATGCCAGCGCATTCACATCGTGTCCTAATTTTTCTGATCGACCTGGAGGAAGGAATCCCAATAAATTTGATTTAACGGTAGTTACGATTGATAAAGTGACGCGCGAAGAATTGAGTCAATCTAAGGTTACGATGATTCAAAACGGACAACCGGTCTGGGCGAATTACACAGACCGTAAAGGAAAAATCAAAGAAGAAGCAACGATTGGATTGAGCTATTTCTATGCGACGCATGAAGGCTATTATCCAGGAGAATTAGGCGCATACGTGAACTTTAAGCGGAACTATGTAGTAGTTGA
This sequence comes from Crocinitomicaceae bacterium, assembly GCA_033791225.1. Lineage (GTDB taxonomy): Bacteria > Bacteroidota > Bacteroidia > Flavobacteriales_D > Crocinitomicaceae > UBA4466. Next base: position 64,008 of record JASJHD010000009.1, on the reverse strand, counting down.
ACTGGAGAGAGATCCAAATTTCGATACTCCTGTTCCTACTCCTATTGATACAACAGTGCTGGTTGTGGTTGAGCCCGATCCTATTCCTGATCCCACTCCGGATCCCGACCCAATACCTGATCCTGATCCAGTAATCGAGATAATAATTGAGATTGATGAGCCCTTGGTAGTAGATTTAGAACCAGAAATTGATACTAGTATCATCGCTGAATTACCGCCAGCATTTACAGACCTGGACCTGGACAATTTCGATGAAGAGTTTTTTAACCCTGTGAATGTTGTGTTTGTATTGGATGTTTCCTCTTCCATGCGCCAAGTGGACAAGATTGAATTGATGAAGTACGCTTTACTTCAACTCACAGATATGTTACGTCCGCAAGATAGAATGGGAATCGTGACCTATGCGTCTGACTCAAGGGTTTTGTTGCCATCCACTTCTGGTGCTCTAAAGGATGATATCATTGAACAAGTAACTCAACTCAAAGCGTACGGGTACACTGCGGGTGGAGAAGGCATTAAGCTTGGCTTTAAGGAAGCGAATAGAGCAATGATTGACAATGGGACCAACCACGTAATTGTGATCACAGACGGCGCCTTTAACCGTAATTCAGATGATTATAAAAAGTATATCAAGAAGTACGAGCGAAAAGGAATTCACATGTCAGTTGTTGGAATCAAGAACAAGTCTGTTGACGAACAAGAAATGCGCGAAGCAGCTGAACTAGGTGGAGGACATTACATTCCAATCTTCAAATTGGCCGATGCACAAAACAACCTGCGTCAAGAAATCAGAATGTTATCATTTAGACATTAGTAGAATCCCGTTAATCTCTTCATTGGGGATTATTTATCAAGCTAAATAACCGCTGCATGCAACAACTCAAATGATTGTTGATCTGAATCTATGCGTATTGGTAAGCCGATAGGGACGGTGTGTTTGTGCCGAATATGGCCAATAGCGGCACCAGAATAAACTGGAATTTTGAGGTGACTAAAATGTTGGTCAAATACTTCATGAATAGTAAAGGAACGATCGGGTTCCTCAGGATCACATTTACGAAATTGACCTAGAATCACACCATTTATCTGATCAAAGATCCCGTTCAGTTTTAGGTGCGTTAACATCCGATCAATACGGTAAGGCTCTTCCATCACATCTTCCAGAAATAAAATTTTCCCTTTCCAATCAGGTAAATATTCAGAACCAATCAATCCGCTTAGTACACTTAAATTACCGCCAAACAATTGTCCTTCAGCCATTCCTGATACAATAGTTCTTACAGGAGCCTCCTGAAGCACATCATTCGAATGATAATAATTTACCTCAGCTTTATCAATGAGAAGGTGTTTGATTGAATTCCAACTGAAATCGTTCCAAGAGGAATTGCCACCAGGTCCGTGATAGGTGACTAAACCAGTTTTATAACTAATAGCATTGAGCAGGGTGGTGATATCACTAAAGCCCATAATAATCTTCGGGTTCTTTTGAATGATGTCGAAATCAAGATGCTCCAAAATACGTGCACAACCCCATCCTCCTCTTGTAAAAAAGATGGCTTTGACTTCAGGATTTTTAATGAGATCCATAAATGATTTCGCGCGCGATTCATCATTGGCGGAAAAATACCCGTGAGCACCGTAGACATTGTCACCCAATTGCACATTGTAGCCGTAGTTTTCTAACAACGATTTAAATTCAACAACGTTATCAAAATTTCGAGTTCCTCCAGCCGGTGCACAAATAGCGATCAAATCACCTTTCTTAAGTGCATTTGGTCGAATGATATCTTTTGCAAGCTCATCCAATTTCACGGGGTCCTGTATAGAGAGGCAAGAAGCACCGATAAGAGCGGTCCCTAACATAGGAACGAAACTTCGTCTACTGATTTTTTCCATAGTGTAAGATAGTGAATTTGATTTGAGACAATCAGATTCAGCCAACGGAACACTAGGAAATTGCTTTCACCTCCAAAATAGATTTTAGCTCTTGAATTAGTGGCTCCATTTTTTCAATGAGCACATGCTCCATTACCACGATCTTATACCAAGAGGGATTGTGATGATTGTCCGGAACCAAACCATATTTCACAGCAAGTTCATTCGGTATTTTATCACTCTTCAGGGTAACTATATTGCTGTAGGGATTTCGGTAATAATCAATAGAAAGCTTGTCCAATTCTTCACACAGCCAATCAGTACGCTTTTGCAAGATGAAGATTTTTTCCATCCAACCGTTTGGACCGTATTTCGATAAAATCATCCAAATGGAAACGGCATTTGCACCAGATCGACTTCCAATTAAAGTACTGTCCTCGCCTTCAACATAGCTTGCTTCTTTCGTAGTAGCATAGTGCATGTAATCTTTACGAATTAAGAACAAACCTGTTCCGTAAGGAGCTTGCGCCATTTTGTGTGCGTCAAGCGTTACTGAGGTAATATATTCGTTGGCAAAATTCAATTCATTGTCGATGTTCGAGAATGGATAGTAAAACCCTCCAAAAGCTGCATCAACATGCATTTTAAAAGGCAATTTTTTCGCTTCCATCGGAGTCGTATAACAACGGTAATCATCAACTGAACCAAACATAGTAGTCATCATGTTTACCACTACGATAAAGTATTTCACACCTTTTTCCTCGGCGCGCTCAATTGCAGCTTCAACAGCTTCCGTTGTAACTTCAAGCGTACCATTTGTCTCAACTTTTTCAATTCCAATATTGAGTAAGTTGGCTCCTTTCGCCATTGAATAGTGGCTATGATCACTACAAATAATAGCAATCTCCGAATGCTTGGCATTGAACTGTTCCAAATAATAATTTCTATAGATCCAGATCGCTTGTATGTTGGCTTCTGTTCCACCAGAGGCGACGTAACCATCACATGATCCAGCGTCAGCCTTCAGGATATCTTCAGAACATATACTGATCACATCTCTTTCAATGGCATGTGTACCTGCAAAAAAGGACTCAGAACTCTCCAATGTATGACATCCAATGTGATTCGGATTCAGAACAAGAGTTGTCAAAAAGGGAGCGTCTTTCAAGATGGAATCATCCTGTGAGAATACTTTTGAATCTAAATACGAAGCAGGAATACCCAGTAAAGTTTCCTGTGCGAAATTCTTATTTTTTTGTAAAGCTGTAAAAACGGTCGATTTTATTTCTTCCTGTTCTTTCTTTATCCACGTCATTGTTCAATGTTTGGCGGCAAAGGACGGAATAGAGAGTGTAGCATACCATGACTTTGGTCAGGTAATTCACCTCAAATCACCTTGATTTCATCAAGTCCGTTTTAATTTTCACATCACGGTGAAATTCTTCCCAGATTAGAGGTTTATTGTGAATAGATTTTAGCTCATGCCGTTTCATGATGTCCATCATTTCAATGGTCTCGAAGAAAATTCACCTTTGGGATCAAAACAATTAAACGGTGTGCTTGTGCTTTGTTCAAGTGCTTTGAAAAACTATAATTATGATCCACAAAACTATCATAGAGCCATTTCGTATTAAGTCAGTTGAACCAATTGAGTTGAGAACGGAGGAAGAACGAGAAGTACTCATCAAAAAAGCACACTACAACACCTTCTTATTGGCCTCGCAGGATGTTGTGATCGATTTTCTTACCGATAGTGGTACTTCCGCAATGAGTGCTGAACAATGGGCTGGCGTAATGCGCGGAGATGAATCCTATGCTGGTTCAAGATCTTGGTACGCGATGGAGACGGCCGTGAAGCATTTAACAGGAATGGAATTTATCCTTCCAACGCACCAAGGTCGTGCCGCTGAACGTATCATCTACGGTTATTTAGGGGGTAAGGGAAAAACATTTATCAGCAATACCCACTTTGATACAACACGTGCAAATATTGAATTTTCTGGAGCGGAAGCCATTGATATTGCAATTCCAGAATCCAACGACCCCGCGTTAATTCACCCATTTAAGGGAAACATTAACACAGGTCGATTAAGTGAATTAATCCTAGAAAAAGGAGCGGAGAATATCGGTGCGGTAATTTTAACTGTAACAAACAACAGCGGAGGCGGTCAACCAGTGAGTATGAAAAACACGAGGGAAGTAAGCGCCATTTGTAAAGAACATGGAGTTTTACTGTTACTTGATTGTTGCCGTGTTGCTGAGAATTCATATTTCATCAAACACCGCGAGGATGGTTTTGACGACAAGACCTATGAAGAGATAGCTCAGGAAATGTTTTCCTTGACTGATGGAGCTGCAATGAGTTCTAAAAAGGACGCATTGGTAAATATGGGTGGGTTTCTTGCATTGAGAGATGCCAAGATTGCTCAAGAATGTACAAACCTGCTCATCATCACAGAAGGGTTTGCAACCTATGGAGGTTTGTCCGGACGTGATATGGAAGCACTTGCCATTGGGCTGAAGGAAGTATTCGATCCTCATTATTTGGAATACAGAATTAAGAGTACCACATATCTCGGAGAGAAATTACATGCGCTTGGTGTTCCTGTAATGTTACCAATTGGAGGGCATGCGGTTTACGTAGATGCAAAGAAATTGTATTCACATATTCCGCCAGACGAATACCCTGGACAAGCACTGGCATGTGAACTATACTTAAAAGGGGGAATTCGCACCGTGGAAATCGGCTCAGTAATGTTTGGGAAATACGACGAAAACGGCAAACTTATTCCAGCTCCAATGGAGCTTGTGAGATTGGCAATTCCACGTCGAGTCTATACACAAAGCCATATAGAATATGTGATAGAAACCTTTGAAGAAATCTTAAGAACAAAAGATCAAGTGAGAGGATATAAAATTGTAGAAGAACCAAAATTCCTAAGACATTTTACCGCCAAGTTTGAGCAACTCTAAACCACAATAAAAATCGCACCGTAACAAGTGCGATTTTTTTATGATCTTTAACGAGCAAAAATTAAAAATATGAAAGGATTGAAACTGCGCTTACTAGCGTTAATTGTATTGGTAAATGGAACTTTGTTTGCCGCTGGACCACCTGATGAGGGGATGTGGCTTCCATTATTCATTAAAGACTATAACTATGCAGAAATGCAGCGTTTAGGCTTGAAGCTTACACCAGAACAAATTTACAGTGTAAATAGTTCAAGTTTAAAGGATGCCATCGTTAAATTGGGCGAATTCTGTACAGGTGAGATTATCTCTGATCAAGGATTGATGTTGACAAACCACCACTGTGGGTTCGATGCAATTGCTTCTCAAAGTACAGAAGAACACAATTATCTAGACGATGGTTTTTGGGCAATGAACAAAGGAGAGGAATTGCCAATTGAAGGGTTGTTCGTGACTTTCTTGAAAAGCATGTACGATGTAACGGATAGAATTAATGCAGCTGAGGATATTGATGCTGAGATGGCGAAAATTGAAGCTGAGTACAACAATGACGGAAAGTACAAAGTAGACATTAAAGAGATGTTTGATGGAAATGCATTCTATGTATTCATCTACGAGATCTATTCAGACATTCGTTTGGTAGGAGCACCACCATCGTCTATTGGTAAATTCGGAGGCGATACAGACAACTGGATGTGGCCTCGTCACACAGGAGATTTCTCAATGTTTAGAATTTACGCTGCACCAGACAACAGTCCTGCAGAATACAATGAAAACAACGTTCCTTACAATCCAAATCACTTCTTGCCAGTTTCAACAGCTGGAATGAGCGAAGGAGATTTCACAATGATTATGGGATTCCCTGCAAGAACCAACCGTTACATGACTTCACCTGAAATTGAAGATCAACAAACAGGTCGTGCGCCAGTTATTATTGAGGTTTCTGAAAAGTACTTGGAAATCATGAAGGTTGAAATGGACGAATCCGAAGCGGTTCGTATCGCAAACGCATCTGATTATGCTTCAATGGCCAATACACACAAATACTATCAAGGACAATTGCGTGGATTGAAGAAGTTTGATTTGATTTCTCAGCAGGAAGAATACGAAGCTGAATTACAAACGTGGATTAATGCTGATGAAGAACGTAAAGCCAAGTATGGAAATATTGTTGATGGGTTGAAAGAATTATACAAGAAAACCCAAAAGTTGACAGACGACATGTTGTACCTTAATTTTGGAGGATTCTCTCCTGATTTTATAGGCATTGGTTTTTCTGCATTTAGAAGTCAACAAGCATTCTCAAATCCTGATGCAACAGAAGAGATTGACGCAGCAGTAGCAGCTTTGCGTGAAGAAGGAGAAGGGTTCTTTGCTGGATACAATAGAACAATGGACAGAAATATGATGGTTATGGCACTGGATTTCTTGAAGAAGATGTCTTCGGATAGACAAGCAGACATCTTCGATCATCCATTGTATACCAAGAAAGGAACCAACGAAGCATTTGCTGATTTGATCTTTAAAAAATCAATGTTTACAAATAAGAAATTGTTCGATAAATTCTTGAAGAAGCCTTCAATGGAAAAGTTAGAAAATGACCCAGGATTGATTTATATCCAAAGTCTTATGACTCTTTACAGAGGTAAACTTGCAGCAGTGGATGGGCAGTTTGAGGCTGAATCTGAAGAAATGAGAAAACTCTACATGCAAGCAATTACAGAAAAGGAAAACCGTGCATTCTATCCAGATGCGGACTTCACAATGCGTTTGACATACGGTAGTGTGATGTCGTATGACAGCTGGGAAGGAAAGCCATTTGAAACATTTACATATGCATCTCAAATCTTAGATAAGTATGTAGCTGGTGACGCTGAGTTTGATGTTCCAGAGAGATTGAGAACATTAATTGCAGCGAAAGATTTTGGTGATTATGGAAATGATGATGGAACGCTGAACGTATGTTTCTTGCACAATACTGACATCACAGGAGGAAACTCAGGAAGTCCGGTAATCAATGCCAACGGAGAATTGATTGGTTGTGCTTTTGATGGAAACTGGGAATCGATGACAAGTGATTTATTCTGGCAAGATGAATACGTTAGAACTATCAGTGTTGACATTCGATACGTGCTGTTTATCATTGATAAATTTGCAGGTGCTGGTCACCTTGTTGAAGAAATGAAATTGGTAAAATAAATCAATTCACTTTATACCATTGACTGCCCATTGACTGCCCATTGATTTCGATTGATGGGCAGTTTTTTTTGCGAGAAAGTTTAAACTGGTTGCTCCTCATCTAAGAAAGTAAGATCAGGGTTTAGATTGCCAGTTGATAAGTAACGAATGCCAGAAAGGCACTATTGAATACCAAGAGTACATTCTGTATTTTAATGGTTAAAATAGTAGATATATTTAGATGAATTATTAATTAAAACTTAACCCAATGAAAAAATTCATTTTACCTTTTTTTGCCATTTCAATGTTACTCGTTAGTTGTACGTCTAGCGAGACTTCTACAGGATCCGATGCTGAAGGTAGCGGTGATGCTATCTTAGAAAAAATCACATTAATGTTTAATAATTACGATGAAGGGGTTAAGCCTGGACTTCCTCTAGCGGACATAGTAAATTATGATGCCGCAGTTGAGATGTATGACGAGAATCCAAGGTCGTATGAGTCAAAATTTGAAAATGAAAAAATTCGTGGAGTGTTTTTCTATCAGCATTATGTTTCAGAGGAATCAGTAATTGACGAGGTGTATCTAGATGCGATATACATGGTAACAACTGATGAAGCAACAGGAGAAGATATTGTTATCGATTATAGCCCATATGTAGATTATATTTCCGAACAATTGGGAGTTTCTCATAAAATGGGTAGTGAGGAAAACGGTGAAGAAGAGGACTATTTTTGGGACAAGGATGGATTTGTTTTTCATTTGGAGCCACAGTGGGACGGATTGACATTCTTTATTTCTGTACCTGAAGAATAAACCAGCGAATATCGAACAATCTATAATTTATGCCTAACCGCTAAATGTCAGCCATTGACATTTGACTGCCCATTGATTTCGATTGATGGGCAGTTCTTGTTATATTGAGGGACAAAACAGTCGTCATGAAATTATTCACCTTTCTATTCTTCATTCTTATGGGAACTAATTTAAATGCTCAAAATCAATTTGATGAACATGTCGTATTAGTCATTCACGGAGGTGCTGGAACAATTCTGAAGAAGAACATGACACCAGAAAAGGAAGCGGCTTATACTGCTAAACTTACTGAAGCATTGCAGGCTGGCTATCTCATCTTGAGTCAGGGAGGAAGTAGTGTAGATGCTGTTCAAGCTGCAATCAATATCATGGAAGATTCACCCCTATTCAATGCAGGAAAGGGAGCCGTTTATACAAATAGCGAAACGCAAGAAATGGATGCATCCATCATGGAAGGTGAACATAAAAATGCAGGAGCCGTTGCTGGTGTAAGTACAATCAAGAATCCCATAAACGGAGCAATTGCCGTAATGAATAAGTCTGAGCATGTAATGTTAACGGGAGAAGGAGCCGAGGAATTTGCCGGATTGAACGACGTGGAAATAGTTGACACCTCTTATTTTGGATCAGATGTACGTTTGAAACAATTGAAGCGAGTTCAAGATCAAGAAGGAACTGTACTTGACCATGATGGTGATCGGGGAGAAATTGACACATCGGAAAATGAGTTCAATATTGATTATATAGAAGATAAGAAGTTCGGAACTGTGGGTGCTGTGGCATTGGACAATTCAGGAAACTTGGCTGCGGGAACATCAACAGGCGGTATGACGAACAAAAAATACAACCGAGTTGGTGACTCACCAATAATTGGTGCTGGAACATACGCTGATAATGCTTGTTGTGGAGTTTCATGTACAGGCCATGGCGAATACTTTATTCGTAACGTTGTGGCATATGATGTTTGTGCAATGATGAACTATTCGGAAATGAGCGTGTTGGATGCAGCAAAAAAAGCAATTGAGAAGCAATCAGAATTTGGTGGATCGGGAGGATTAATCGCTCTAGATCAACAAGGAAACGTAGCAATGCCATTTAATACTGCCGGAATGTACAGAGGGTATATTACGGTGACAGGACGGATTTACATTGGAATCTATGGAGAATAATTTAGGATTTGAAATTCATCACAACGGCAAACACATTTGTAGGGCCGGTGTAGAAGATAAACTCTTCGTGGTTTCGTGTATCGCTAACTCGGTAAGCAGGAAATTGGGAGATAAGCCAACTGACTTAAGTATGCAAATAGGTGGATTAATTTCAGAATCGTTTGAGAATATAGTTTGGTCTGATTTTGATTTAAAACTTGGCGATACGATAGATGTCGAAGTGATTGATGATAAGTTTAGCCCTTATACAGTGACGGATGTTTGGCTTCCACCAGAACCAGAAGCGTTAACGAAAGAAGAAATAGCTCATAAACGCATCGAACTTCAGAAATTGAAGGAAGAATTAGCAGAACACCTTGATGAAGATGGAGAATTACGGATTTGAATTAACAATTAACGGTGAAAATTGTGGCCGTGCAGGATTTGAGAGCAAACATTATGTTCTTTCCATCATCATGCTGAGTATGCGCGTAAATCATACCGGTGAGGATGAAGCGTCGACCTATTTGACAGTGGGAGGTGTGAATTCTGATAAAGGAGCTCGAGCAGAATGGTTGACACGAGAAGGATTGACTAAGGGCGATAAAGTTTCGTTGAAAGTTATCGAAGGGCCTTTTGATGCATCAAAACCTCTTCAGTTCTCGAAGGAAGAAATGCAATTACAGCACAAGAAAAGCATGTATCGTCAGTTGAAGGCAGAACTGGAAGAGCTTGGTGATATTTAAACCTTCACGATCAAGCTAGTTCTTCAATAGGAGCATCAGAAGAGACTTTCTTAATGGCATCAATTCCTTTTTTGCAGTTTTGCAATGTGGTGTAGCCCTCACTGCTACAGATTATTTCACCATTTACCGCGCGTAATCGAAAATAGAATTGATTGTCTTTTCCCTTGAAAATTTGAAATTTTGGATTCTTCATTTTACCTGTTTTACCAAAGGTAAGGGCTCTTTATTTGCAATCCAATGACACAGGTCAGGTGATTAATCTGCGAAATGCAGTTCCCCGGCATTCTCCTTGATCCAGTTCAGCTTATCGCGAATCTCCTGTAAATCAAATGAAGTAACCAGTTGCATTCGGTGTTTCTTGAAATCATTAATGCCCTTGAAGTAATTGGTATAATGACGTTTCATTTCTGTAATTCCGAGCGATTCCCCCTTCCATTTTACACTCATTTCCAAATGCTCCATTGCGGCATTAACGCGGTCTTCAATACCAGGTTTAGCAAGGTGCTCTCCTGTTGCAGCAAAATGTTTGATTTCATTAAAAATCCAAGGATAACCAATGCTCGCTCGACCGATCATGATCCCATCAACGCCATATTTTTCTTTGTACTCAACAGCCTTTTCTGGAGTGTCAATGTCGCCATTGCCAAACACAGGGATATGCATGCGCGAGTTGTTCTTTACATCTGCAATTAAACTCCAATCGGCTTCGCCCTTGTACATTTGTTTTCGCGTACGTCCATGAATCGAAATTGCTTCAATTCCTACATCCTGCAATCGCTCGGCAACCTCCACAACAAACTTTGATTCGTCGTCCCAGCCCAAGCGTGTTTTAACGGTAACCGGAAGTTTAGTAGCCTTCACAATTTCTTGCGTCATGGCCACCATTTTTGGAATGTCTTGCAAAATTCCAGCACCGGCACCTTTGCAGGCTACCTTTTTAACTGGACATCCATAGTTAATATCAATAATATCTGGGTTCGCCTTCTCAATAATTTCCGCTGATTGGCGCATGCTATCGATGTCGTATCCAAAAATTTGAATCCCAATAGGACGCTCGTATTCAAAAATATCCAGTTTCTGAACGCTCTTCGCTGCATCGCGAATCAGACCTTCAGAAGAAATAAACTCCGTGTACATTAAATCCGCTCCATGACGTTTGCACAAAGCACGAAAGGGCGGGTCACTTACATCCTCCATTGGAGCAAGAAGTAAAGGAAAGTCTCCCAATTCTATGTCACGAATTTTTGCCATTGCTGCAAAGATAAGGTGAATTTCCATAGCGATTTATACGAGCAAATTTTTCTTTAATTCTGCTCAACAGTCATCTGGTTTTTTGTTAATTTTAGAAAAACCAGAATAATAGTATGATGGCAAATCCTTACATGAAAAACTTTGCTCTTTGGCTTGGAATACCAATATTCTTAGCGATGTTGGTGCCAATGATCACTATGCTCTTTCACATATTGGAATGGGTGTTTTTAATAGGAGGTACTATTACTGCAATAGTAATGACTCATAAGGAGCTTGGGAAAAAGATTGAATTTGGAAAAACCATTCTTCCCATGTTAATAGTAATCGCCGTAGTTTCAGGAGTCGGGATGATATTGCGGACCTTGTTTTGGGGTGTTTATCGTATTGATTGGGTGATTATCGATCTCCTGATTGGGATCGCGGCAGATTTATTGATTTCTGTTTCTATTGTTCTTGCAGCTGGCACTTGGTATATGTTCAAGAAAGCGAGTAAACCAGGATGGGCTTCGATTGTGCCAATTTATAACTTCATTGTATTATTGGAAATCGCGAAAAAACCCAAATGGTATATTTTCATGTTTTTTGTTCCAATTGCGAACATTGTGTTCATGATTTATATGTGCAGTGGTCTTTCTAAGAATTTTGGGAAGGATGATGGATTCACTGTTGGGCTGGTTCTGCTAGGTCAAATATTTACAGCTATTCTCGGCTTCGGGGATGACAAATACCTTGGGGATTCTGAAAAAAATCAGCACGCAAGTAACTCTGAGTTATTGGATGAATCGCTCTAATCATCATCAAATTCAAACTCAACTTCCTCATCCTTGTCTTCTTCCTCCCATTGACGGAGTTTCCTCCTAATTTTCGTGTCCTTTTCAGGGGTTTTGACCTCAATGATGGTATCAATGCTATTCACAGGATCAAATTGGATAATGAGTTCTTCCGTTGGAACATTGGTCTGAACGAATGCTTTGACACTCGTGTCATTTCTAAATAAGCCAAACTCAGATTTCATCATCGACTTTAAATCCTTTTTCTCTTGGGCATTGTACTCTTGGCGGTTTTGTCTGCTAGATTCCTTGTCCCATTCAATGTCTGGATCGGCAAAATCACCAGTCATACGCATGAAAATGTTCAAGCCCAATCCATCGTCAACGATCATTCCAAATTCACTGACTTCATCCTGTTTTAAATCCCGTAAATAGAAGGCAAACTTATAGTCAATTTGATTTTCAAAAGTGTGGGTTGCGGAGACTTCTATATCTAGGGCAGAGGATTTAATTGTCATGGACGGTAGTGTGATAATACCGTTGCGAATAATCAGTGTATTTTTAAGCTGGTCAAACTTCAGGTCAGTAAGTTCCTCCCCAAGGGCGGTAATATTATCAGAACCAATGAAGGCTTTCATTCCAGACGTTTTAAGACTTTCCACGATGGTGTTAAACATGGAGACATCCTTTAATCGTCCATTGTCTATTTGAAGTGCCAACTTCGCTTCTATCGCGTTGGCAATGATTCCAGTTCGTAGATCGAAAGGTGCTTCGAAGGTTAAGTTCGCTTGTGCCACTCCTGAAATGTTATTGCTTGTGATAACATCCTGTGTAAAGTTGTTCCATTCCATAAACATTTCGGCAAACCGAATGTTCTTAGAAACCAATTGACTTGAGATATGAAACAATTCAGGTGAGCGTTCTTCAATGGTAATAGACCCATGAACGTCAGCCCCACCATTGCTCAAGGAAACGCGTGGGAAATGAAGAGTCCGGCCACTGATGGACATATTTCCCTTTAGAGCCTCATAGGTATGTTTATCGTAACTCAGGGTTTTCACATCCAAATAAACAGTTCCATCAATGTTGTTGGGCAAGATATAAGCGCGTTCACGTTGAATTTTCTCTTCCTTGGTGTCCGTTCCTAAGTTCTCAAGCTTAATTTTATTGCTCGTCACAGAAACATTCGCCGATAGGTTCCCATGACCACTGAAATAGTCAACAACGTTTTTAAAGACCCCATTCACGAGAAAATCAGATTCTCCTATTTTCAAAGAGACATCTTTAATTCCAGCCTCATTACTTCTCAAATAAACAAGCCCATTGATGTTATCAAATACGCGCATGTCATCGACCAATTGAAAACGCGCCTGATTCATTTGCATTGTTCCTTCACACTTTTCAATATGGTAACTCAACCTTCCATCTTCACCTTCAACTCCTTGAACTTTAAAATCTGAGTGAACGTCAATAGTTCCGTTCAAGGCTTGAACATTGGGGATGTTGAACAGGGAATGAACAACTGCTAAGTTTAAAGAACCGTCGGCGTCACCAGTAAATAATGGATTGGCAAACTGTGTGAGCAGTAAGTTTCCTCTAAATGGCCCACCTGTTGTGGTGAAAGAAATATCGTTGAGTTCCAAACGTTCTTTCGAAGGTCCTCCTTCATTCGTATACATGCCATCAAGTGAGACCTTCTTCAAAGTAATGCCAGTGTTGGGTTCTTGCAAAGAAACATTATCGACTCCGAATTCACAGAGTACACTAACTGGTTGAATGGTGTCTTCGGATCCATTGATTGTTAAATCAAAGAGGAATTCTCCAGAGCCTGAAAACTTCTTAACGTTATCAGCCTCTTTCATTGCAAGATTATTGGCTGCATCTTCAATACTTATATCCTGTCCTGCAAGATGAAAAAAGAATGAACTATCCCTTACTTCACCATTAAAATCAAAAGGCAGATTGGCAATGTAAATGGTGGAAGAAGGTATGAGTATTAAATCGATAATTTTATCCACTTCTATACCAATATCTAAAGTAGCTGGTTGGTTGGAAACCATATTTATGTTACCACTTCTTGCTGAAATAATTTGAAGATCACTCGTTGCGGTGGCAACAAATGATGATTCATGAAATGCCCCTTCAATAACCATTTCATTGATTTGGGTTCTATATTCCTGATCTGTTGAATGATTGATATACGAGAAGCGGAAATCTTCAAACTCAACCATTTCCATTTTCAAATCAAAACCTTCACTTTCCAAGGAGTCTGACTTTTCCTTTAGTACATCAAAGTTATTGAATCCCGCATCGTTCACCTTTAATTTTAGTACGCCAGGGCTCACTTCAATCGATTTAACAATGTAATTCTCACTCCAGATATCCATCGGGTTGAGCTTGAATCGAATCCGGTCTGAATACAGCAGAGTGTCCATCTCGGTTGAACCTGCATATGTGTCCTGAATGAACACCTCGTTAAAATCAACGGAAAGGTTTGGGAAGGACCCCCAGAAAGATAAATCTACCTCAGCGACTTCTACTTTTGAGCTCAAATGCTTGTTCATCTCATTGATGACCAAGTTACATATGTCGTCTTTATAGATATACAGCAACGCAGTGATAAGTAGAACCAATCCGAAGACGATTCCAAAAAACCACTTTAATATCCTAAACACGCGCCTTTTGGACATGAAACAAATTTATCTGTAAAAGAGGCGACTTACTGAAAGCCGCACTATACTTATTAACGCAGGTATGTTGGGATTTGTTACTCTTTCTAACGTAGTTTAACATTTCACAATCAACATTCACCCTGCATCATTCCTCGCTTATCTCTACTATATTCTGCATTTAACTTACTATCTTTGCACCTGTAATTAAAAAAGAAGAATGAGTTTATTGACAGTAGGATCCGTGGCTTTTGACGCAATTGAAACGCCTTTCGGGAAAACAGATAAAATTATCGGTGGTGCAGGTACATACATTGCGCTTGCAGCATCGTTTTACAATAATGACCAAAACATCGTATCAGTAGTGGGAGAAGACTTCCCTCAATCGATGTTGGATTTGTTACAAGAAAAGAACGTAAACATTGAAGGATTGCAGATCAAGCAAGGAGAAAAAACATTCTTCTGGTCTGGAAAGTACCACAACGATATGAACTCACGTGATACTCTTGTTACTGAGTTGAACGTATTGGAGAATTTTGATCCAATTATTCCAGCGAGCTACCAAGGAGCAGATTACTTGTTGCTAGGAAATTTAAGTCCACAAGTACAAAGCACAGTGATCGAACGCTTAGCAGAGCGTCCAAAATTGGTTGCTATGGATACCATGAACTTTTGGATGGACATCGCAATGGATGATTTGAAGAAGACTATTTCTATGGTGGATGTTTTGATCATCAATGATGAAGAAGCACGCCAATTGTCTGGAGAATACTCTTTGGTTAAAGCATCGAAGGTAATTCGCGCAATGGGACCACAATATTTGATTATAAAGAAAGGTGAACACGGAGCATTATTGTTCCATGAAGATAGCGTATTCCATGCGCCGGCATTGCCATTGGAAGAAGTGTTTGATCCAACAGGGGCAGGAGATACATTCGCTGGAGGATTTATGGGATACTTGGCAAGCACTGATGATATCTCTTTCGAGAACATGAAACGAGGAATTATTAATGGATCCGCATTGGCTTCATTTTGTGTTGAGAAATTTGGAACAGAACGTCTAACAACAATTACGCGTGAAGACCTTGACAGTCGTATCGGTGAATTCGTCTCTTTGACGAACTTTGATATGGTACACGCTATTGGATAAAATTACGGTTATGTCAGAATTAAGCTTACTGGATAAGTTAAAAGAACTAGCAGCAAACGAAGATGTGTTGTCTGTTGGTAAAGAGGTGAATGAACTTAGATCAAAATTTGAAGATTTTACCATTGAGGAAGAACGCAAAATTCAAGTAGCAGAACTTGAAGCGGAAGAACAAAAAGTTGAGATTGAAGCTGGCGTTGTGGAACGCAAAGCTGAGGTCAAGCAAATGAAGGATGACTTCTTGGATTTGTTGAAGGCTTACAATGAGCAAAAGAAAGCCATAATTGAGCAGCGAAAGGCTACTGAAGCTCAAAACATGAGTGAGAAGACTGCCTTAATCAAGCGATTGAAGGAAGTTGTTAGTTCCGAGGAAAACATTGGTGCTGCCTTTGGTGCATTGAAAGAGATTCAGGAGAAATGGAAAACGATTGGTGATATTCCACGGAACGATCGAAATGATATTGAAACAGAATATTCACATCTTCTGGACGATTTCTTCTACAACATTAAAATCTACAAGGACCTTAAAGATCATGATTTCCACCGAAATCAGCAGTTGAAAGAAGCCTTGATTGAGGACTTAAAGAAATTACATGCCGTTGAGACCGTAAAAGGAATCGATGCGCAGTTAAAGAAATTGCAAAACGATTGGAACGATATCGGTCCTGTTCCAAACGATAAGTGGGAAGGATTGAAGGAGGCGTATTGGACGGAAGTTCGTTCGTTGTACAACAAAGTCAATCGTTTTTATGAAGACAGACGTGCGCAACAACTGGTAAACCTTGAGAAGAAGCAGGCATTGGTGGATGAGACCAAAGCCATCATCGCTGAAATGGAATCAAATGATTCGGTGAATACTTGGGAAAAAGATACCAAAGCGATCAAAGACGTTCAGGCAAAATGGAAAACCATTGGGTTTGGTCCTAAAAAGGAGAATGAGCAAATCTGGAAGGAATTCAGAGGTGTGTGCGATAGCTTCTTCAATGCCAAGAAAGAATTTTTTGGAGTGGTGCATGAGCAATTTGATGCGATCGCTGATAAGAAAAAAGTACTGATCGAGAGAGCAAGGAAATTGGCAACATCAACCGAATGGAAAGACACAGCCAATTCGCTGAAACGTTTGCAGCAGGATTGGAAAAACCTAGGGCACTCAGGTGTAAAGCACGAGCAAAAATTGTGGAAAGAATTCCGCGGTGCATGTGATTCTTTCTTTAATGCGAAGCAAGACCATTTCTCAGCAAAGGATAAAGAGAACGAAGAAAACTTAGTAAAAAAGCAGACAGTATTGACTGCCCTTGAAAAGTATAAATTAGCGAAGGAAAAGAAAGATGCGCTTGCAGATTTAAAGCAGTTCGCTGAAGATTTCAATGCCATTGGTCATGTCCCAATTAAGCAAAAGGACACCATTTACGATGCATTCAAAGCTTCAATGGATAAGCATTACGGTGCTTTGAAATTGGAAGGCGCGGAGAAAGAACAAATTCTATTCGAAGCGAAATTGGAAACATTGAAGGCTAGTCCAAATGCTTGGCGTTCAATGGACGGTTTGAAGATGGACATCCGTAAGGACATAGATCGACAAATAAAGGAAATTGCACAATTGGAAAACAACCTTGGTTTCTTTGCAAACAGCAAAGGAGCTGATGCTCTGAAAAAGGATGTGGAGAAGAAGGTGAATAGAGCGAAGGATAAAATTGCTGACTTAAAAGCAAAATTAAAAATGATTCCGAATGAATAAATTCATCAATGCCGTACTAGCGTTTATCTTGATGCCAACAATGCTGCTTGTAGTCTTCATTGGCTTTGATTTACCGCTAACTATTTTTAAGACTTCAGGGGCAAATTTGCCTTACCGTCATGAGATCTTATTGGGCATTGGTTTATTGATTCTTGTGATTAACATTCGTCGTTCAGTACGTCGCTGGATGGGAATGATTATCGTATCAAGAAAGGACAAGTTTAAATGGAATGCGCCTGTAAGTTCAAGCCGAGCCAGACGTGTATTAACATACCTATTGTTGGAAGCTGTGGTAATGGCATTCGTTGGAGTAGCATTGTACAAAGTCTCTTCTGAGGCTTGGATGCCGGCAATTGGATACTTATTCGGTGCGTTTGACAGTGTTTTGTTTGGCTTAATCGGTGGAAGAACTCGCTACCGTATTGGTTTGTCTTCGAAAGCCTTAATTGTTGCCGATCGCGAAGTAACAATTTTGTACTTCAATGGTTTGCGTAAAGTGAGTATTCAGCAACAAAGTATTTACTTCGATTACGTAAAAGGCTTGCAACTTTCGTTTCCTTCGGATTGTGTAGAAGAAGAAAACAGAGCGGAGTTCTTTACTATGCTAGAAGAGCAATTAGATCCAGACAAGGTGTACTTTTCAAAAAATATGTAAGGTCTATTTGGAGGACTCTTCACCCATTTGTTCAATCGTCCATTTCACAGCTTTCTCTAAAGAATAAAAGACCTTTGTTGGTTTTACGGGTTTATTAAACCTGAGGTAAAAATCTGTGATTATTTTTTGAGATAAACCACCAATTACTAAAGCGTCGCAAATTGTATAATGATTGCCATCGGATGCAGCAGCCCATTCTCGTGTCTCAGGATCAACATCCGAAAAGGAATCAAAGTGATATACATTGTAAAAAGTACCTCCTCCATTGTCATCTAAGAATTGATAACCGGCTTTGATCATATCTATTCCGATCTTTTCAAATTGAGGTATATGAACATAGAAAATACGATTGCTATATAAACGAAGCGTTACATTATCAACAACGCGCTCGGATAACAGCGTTGCGTGGAAAATATCAGTATTTTCTTTTTCAGTGGTCATAGATAATGGCTATCTTAGCACAGCAAAATTACGAAAAAATATGCAACGATATCAAAGTTACGTTCAAGGCCAATGGATTGATGGAGAAGGGGTTGAAACAAAACTCTACAATGCCATTACTGGTGAACAATTCGGAGAAACATCCAGTGCAGGACTCGATTATGAGGCTGTATTGAATTATGGACGTACTACCGGAGGAGAAAAGCTACGCAAAATGACCTTTCAAGAAAGAGGTCGAATGCTAAAGGCACTCGCTTTCCATTTAATGGACCGTAAGAAGAATTATTATACGGTAAGCGCATGGTCTGGAGCTACAAAAGTAGACTCGTGGATTGATATCGAAGGTGGGATTGGAAACTTGTTTGCGAATGCATCCTTGAGAAGACAATTCCCTGATTTACCGTACAATGTTGACGGAGTTGCGGCGCCTTTATCCAAAGAAGGTTCTTTTATCGGTCATCATATTCAAGTACCGAAAAGAGGAGTTGCTATTCATATCAATGCCTTTAACTTCCCGATTTGGGGAATGTTAGAAAAGATTGCTGTGAACCTTATGGCCGGTGTTCCTGCCATCGTTAAGCCTTCCGAGTACACATGTTATCTTACAGAAGTAATGGTACGTGACATCATCGCTTCGAAAATTCTTCCAGAAGGATCGTTGCAATTAGTGTGTGGATTAGGTCGAGGAATTATTGACCATGTAGACAGTGAAGATGTAGTGACTTTTACAGGAAGTGCGCACACTGGAAAAATCTTGAAAGGATTGCCGCATATCACGGATCGAAGTGTACCATTTAACTTGGAAGCTGATTCATTGAACGCAACAATTTTAGGACAGCATGCTACTCCAGGAACGGCAGAGTTTGATTTGTTCATCAAAGAAACAGTAAAAGAAATAACAATTAAAGCTGGGCAGAAATGTACGGCGGTTCGTAGAATCATCGTTCCGGATAACTTAATAGAAGAGGTGCAAAAAGGTATTGCTGCACGTCTAGCATCAACAACCATTGGGAATCCGGCTGAAGAAGGTGTTCGTATGGGCGCTTTGGCAACCAGAACTCAAGTAGATCGTGTGCGTGAGAGCGTTGAATTATTATCAAAATCTCAGGACATTGTCTTCGGAGACTTAGACAGATTTGATGTAGTTGGAGCGGATAAAGACAAGGGAGCATTTTTCTCTCCGATCTTGTTTAGAAACGACGATCCATTCAATAAAATAGACGTTCACAATGTTGAAGCATTTGGACCTGTTTCTACCATTATGCCGTATAAATCAATGGAAGATGCTGTTGAATTAGCACGTATGGGGAAGGGATCTTTGGTTTCTTCAATTGTTACTCCTAATGACGAGGAAGCTAGAGAATATGTGATCAATGCGGCTAGCATGCACGGAAGAATCTTAGTCTTGAATAAAGACTGTGCAAAGGAAAGTACTGGACATGGTTCTCCAATGCCTTTATTAACGCATGGTGGACCTGGTCGTGCCGGTGGTGGAGAAGAAATGGGTGGAAAGCGTGGAGTTTTGCATTACATGCAGCGTACAGCCATTCAAGGTCACCCAACAACAATTTCACACTTAACCGAACAGTTCCAAGTTGGTGCTGCAATGCCTGAAGCCAACCCACATGTTTTTAGACAGCATTTTGAAGAGTTGGTAATTGGTGATACAGTATTCACACACAAACATACCGTGACAACAGCTGACATCGTGAATTTTGCGAATGTTTCAGGAGATAATTTCTATGCACACATGGACGAAACTTCTTTGGATGGAACCATCTTTGAAGAGCGCGTTGCCCATGGTTACTTCTTGCTGTCGAAAGCTGCAGGTTTATTTGTAGATCCAAAGAAAGGACCTGTATTGTTGAACTATGGTGTGGAAGAAGCACGATTTACAAAGCCGGTGTATGCCGGAGCAACTATTGGTGTACGTTTCACAGTAAAAGAGAAAATTGATCAAGAAAAGCGCGACGAAGAAGACATTGCAAAAGGTATCGTGAAGTTCTTGGTAGATGTATACGACGAAACAGGTGAAACCGTAGCCTTGGCAACGATCTTAACAATGGTGAGAAAGCTAGACCAAAGCAGTTAAAACAATCTTATTTTCAACTTATTACTGACTTAGGTGCCTAGTATTTTGTTTTTGAGTATATTAAGCTTCTAAAACTAGAAAACTAACTCTCCATGCGCACTCATTATCAATTCCTAGGAACAATAGTATTTTGTTGCCTAACTTTTTTTGGCTACGGTCAAAGTACGGAACAATCAATTAAAGATTACTTCGAAAAAAACAGAACGGATCTTGGCCTAACTGCCGAAGACATTACGAATTTTGTCATTTACGATGAACATCAGTCCAACACCAATGAGCTTCTTTATACGTATATCCAACAGCAATATGAGGGAATTCCATTGTACAATGCAGTAGCTACTTTCGTATCAAAAGATGGACGTATTCTACTTACAGGAAATAATCTTGAAGAACATATTTCAGACAGAATTCAAGGAACTGCTCCCGCATTATCAGCACTAGAAGCAATAGGGCATGCTGCCAGACAATTGGAGTTAAACACAAGTGGTCAAGTAACCTTGCTGAGTGATACAGACGATGGGGTTTTTAGCTACAGATCCGAAGACCTTTCAAAAACAGAGATACCAGTTAAATTAATGTATTTCCCTTCAGAATCAGGTGACATTAAATTGGTTTGGAACTTGAGCATTCATGTACTAAATGGGAACGATTGGTGGAGCGTTAGAATAGATGCAATAACTGGAGAATTAATAGACAAAGTTAATTGGATGCTATCGTGTAATTTTGGAGAAGGTTCGAATCATAACCATGCTACTTGTACGAGTGAAGCACAGCAAAACGTTGCAATGCCATCGCCTCCTCCAGGAACAGATCAGTACAATGTATTCGCAATTCCTGTAGAAAGTCCGAGCCATGGCGGAAGAACATTGGTGGTTGGACCTTCAGATGCAGTTGCATCACCATTTGGCTGGCATGATGACAATGGAGCAGCGGGAGCTGAGTATACAATTACACGTGGAAATAATGTCTTTGCTACTGAGGATCAAAATGGAAATGATGGAGTTGGATACGCACCCGATGGAACAGCAGCAATAAACTTTGATTTCCCTTTAAATTTGAATCAAGCCCCTGCACTTTATGAAGATGTAGCCATTACAAACCTCTTCTATATGAACAATATCATGCACGATGTGTGGTATCAGTACGGATTTGATGAGGCTAGCGGAAACTTTCAAGAGAACAATTATGGAAATGGTGGAATCGGTACCGATTATGTTATTGCCGATGCACAAGACGGCAGCGGAATGAATAACGCAAATTTCGGAACACCAGGAGATGGAGGTAATCCTCAAATGCAAATGTATTTATGGTCAGACGGTCCTCCCAACTTATTAACAGTGAATACACCGGCCATAATTGCAGGCGACTATGCAGCAGTTGAAGCTGGTTTTGGAGCAGCTGTTCCAGTAACTCCCATTACTTCTGATTTTGTCCTATTTGATGACAACGCAGGGGTAGATCCAAATGATGCTTGTGAGCCAGCAGTCAATGGAAGTAGTATCAGCGGAAATATTGCAGTCATCTATCGAGGTGATTGTGAGTTTGGAGTGAAGGTGCTCGCTGCTCAAAATCAAGGCGCTCTAGCCGTTATTATGATTAACAATGTTGCAACAGCACCAATTGTAATGGGAGGTGGAGCCTCAGGAGGAAGTGTGACAATCCCATCGGTGATGATTTCTGATGTGGATGGAGCAGCAATAATCGCAGAGATGATGGCAGGAACAGTAAATGGCACGTTGGCAGCATCAACCACCTATGAATTGGATGGTGATTTAGACAATGGAATCGTTGCACACGAATATGGTCACGGTATTTCAAATCGATTAACTGGAGGAGCAAGTAATTCCAATTGTCTTTCAAACGATGAACAAATGGGAGAAGGCTGGTCTGATTGGTTTGGGCTAATGTTGACAATTGAGCCTGGAGATGTGAGCACAGATATTCGCGGAATTGGTACCTACGCAACTGGTGAGCCGGTGACTGGATATGGCATACGCCCAGCACCATATACTACCGACTTAGCAATAAATAACTTCACCTATGCCGCTACAAACAATACTGGGGCGATCAGTCAACCTCATGGAATTGGCTTTGTTTGGTGTACGATGTTGTGGGAAATGACTTGGGATTTGATAGATCAATATGGATTTGATCCAGATGTATACAACGGAATTGGGGGTAACAATATCGCTATGCACTTAGTAGTGACAGGCTTGAAATTACAACCGTGCGACCCTGGGTTTGAAGATGGTAGAGATGCTATACTTCAAGCAGATCAATTGTTGTATGGAGGAATTCATCAATGCTTAATTTGGAATGCATTTGCGGAGCGTGGCCTTGGACATTCTGCAGATCAAGGTAGTGCCAACAGTAGAACTGATCAAACAGAGGCCTTCGATCTTCCACCTGGTTTTGTGAATAGTGCAGGTTCAGCTTCGGTGAGTTCATGTGATGATTATTTTTGGACAGAGTCTGGCATGACTTACACTTCTTCTGGATCGTATGTAGCCGTTTTGCAAAATGTGAACGGTTGTGATTCGACAGCAACTTTAAACTTAACGATTAATCAAAGTTCTTCTTTTACCGAAACGGTAGCCGTTTGTAATTCCTACACGTGGTCAGTAGATGGTGGTACATATACATCTTCGGGGAACTACTTGGCTACAATTCCGAATGCAGCAGGATGCGATTCTATTATCACACTAGATCTTACTATAAATACAGATCAAGCGAGCACAGACATTGTTGTTTCTTGTGCTGCATATTCTTGGTCAGCTGACGGAAATACGTATTCGACTACTGGCATGTATACGACAGTATTAACGTCTTCTACGGGTTGTGATTCAACAGTAACATTAGACCTCACAATGTCTACTACTGCTGCGACAAGTGAAACCCTGTCTGCGTGCGATACGTATTTTTGGCCAGCAACAGGAAGCTCTTATACCAGTAGTGGTAATTATGCAACAACGTTGACGTCTTCAACGGGATGTGACTCTACAGTGACTTTATTTCTTACGATTAACTCGGCGAATTCCAGTTCTGAAACTGCAGCCAATTGTGGAAGTTATACCTGGCCTGTGAATGGTCAAACGTATACTGCAAGCGGGAATTATTCATCGCTGTTAAATACAAGCACAGGATGTGATTCTACATTGAACTTGGATTTAACGATCTACCCTTCCTATTCAACTATAGATAATGTGTCCGCATGTGAATCCTATGTTTGGCCAGTAAATGGTCAGACGTACACGACAAGTGGAAATTACCCTGAACTACTTGCATCAGCGAACGGATGTGACTCTACGGTTACTTTAGAATTGGTGATCAATCCTATACATGTTTCATCCGAAACCATCTCGGCTTGCGAAAGTTATACGTGGGCAGTAAATGGTCAAACATATACATCAGGTGGTTCATTCACTGAGAATTTATCAACCTCTACAGGGTGTGACTCTACGCTGACATTGGATTTAACCATTGATTTCGTAGATGTCTCAATCACAAATGTAGATCCAATAACATTGTCTGCTGTGCAATCGAATGCCAACTATCAGTGGATCGATTGTAGTGACAATTCAATAATTTCAGGGGCGACAAGTCAAACGTATTCTCCGACGACAAATGGAGATTATGCAGTAATCGTTACGATGAACTCTTGCGAGGACACATCTGTTTGTAGAACGGTTTCTGAGTTAGGAATAATTGAGAACGGTTTTGGAACAGACTTGGTCGTTTATCCGAATCCAACATTTGGAAATATACACGTTGATCTTGGATCTGAATTTGAGGTAATTAACGTTGAGTTGTTCAGCATGAATGGGCAATTAATTGAGCAGAAACAAGTACTCATGGAAAGTTCATTCGATCTAGAATTGAAAGGCTCTCCTGGGTCATACATGTTGAAAATCTCTACCGCTTCAGGCGTGGAGGCTTTGATAAAAATATTGAAGGAATAAAGTACTTTTTAATTCCCCAAGGCCGTGAGTACAACGCCCATCAATATTTTGGGTCCTAACAGGTCACTGATGGAGTAATTGAGTAGAAAACTAAAGTCCTTCACTGCTTTCCGATCCGATTGGAACCCAAGGCGCATTTGCGTTGAATAAATGGGTTCATTATTCTCCGTCGTCAATACGCGCTCCATCATTTCGTTGGTGCCATAGGCAATTCCAAAAGATGGCTTGAAGTAAATGACGCCTTGATCAATTTTTTTGCCCTCAGGGTCAAATTGAATTCGTTTGAATTGAGTAGATAGCGAAACGTACAAATGCCCACTTGCACCAACTTTTAGTTTATTGGCCCTGTCCAAAAATGGTATGGCACGAAAGTCAGTTAAAATTTCTATTGAAACAACAGGTGCAAAATTAGAAGTGGTTATTGCTTCGTTGCGCGTCAGGAAAATGTCCTTCTTTAATCGAAGTGTAAGAGGGGATGGCGCCAGTGAATTAACGTAGTTACTCGTCATCGATTTAATCGAATCGAAATGCACGGCAGCACGATTCAATAAGTAGAAATGAAATCCCGAATAGAGGTCTACTAGCGAGGCATCTTGTTTTACTCTGGTCTTATGAATGGAGTCATTTTTAATGCGCCTTCCAGTGACTAAGAAATAATGACATGTTTGCACAGCCATATCAAATCCCATGCGGGCCTGATTGTTTTGATGTACTGCATTCATACCTCCGCTAAGGGATTGAAAATAGTCGGAATGCGTAAAGCGTGTCGGTAAAGACACATTGTTTTCGGGAACAATTACCGTGGAATCGCGTTGACAAAATCCACTATTAACAACCAACAGAATTAACACAAGGGTAGCGATGTGTGGAGAATTCATAAGGGTTTGTTTTAAGTTGTCGGTATTTAGTATAATAGAGATTGTTGGTTTGGTAACAACGATGAGGGAATTGGCTCTGTAATTTAATTAGAGTCTTTAAAGAATTTTTGGAGTAGCAGTTAATTTGTGTTAAGACTTATCATGATAAGACAAGACATAATACTATCTTCGAATACCCTTCGTTGATTAGTGAACTTAATTCCTATGGCAGTATTAATCCTCGTATTTATTTTGTTAGTCGTCGTAATAGCGGGTTCGTCCTATGGCATAGTGCTATTCAATCGGGCTGATAAACCTGCGAGTGTCCTTGTCGCAGAAACAATCACAATGGGACTTTTAGTCAGTTCTTGGTTTGTATTTCTAATTATGCGCACTCAATTTTCTGCTGATTACAACCAAGCCATTGACAACATTGATGAAGGGTATACACCATTGGCCAATGATCATGTTTTGAGTATTGTTATACTCTTGATTTTAGGAACAATTGGAGCGTACAAAGTCTGGAGCAGAGGTCGCGCGATGCCGCCACTTGCACTGGTGTTTTATACTACGATGCTATCCGTTTCAAGCATCATATGTGTGTTCATCGTCTTGCAAATGTCAGAACGAACAGAACAGGTTTTGCATATGTATCAATCTGATGTTCTTTATTTCATGGCAGCACCTACGTTGCATGCTCTAATAGGTATACTTCTCATCGTGAAACTGCTACGAGAAGAAGCTGTGGTTGCAGTGAACCGAAACTATAACAACCAAATTTTAGATTCCCTCAACAGTAAATTAGCAAAAACCAACAATTACGGACTCTGGATCATATTTGCCGCTCTCCCAATGCTCTTAGGTGTTTATGCTGTATTACTGCTTTTTGGACAGTCACCAGACGCATTGGTTAAGGTCTTTACGGAAACCACCACTTGGAAATTTTCAGCAGAAACACATCCGCCATATTTAGATCATCAAGGTCATTATTTGTGTACCGTTGCCGCTTGTGGTGATCCCAAAATTGTTAAGCCAAAACGATTGGGAACCCGTCATGGCAACACAATTATTGTAAACCGACAATTGATGATTGCCAATGCCTTTGAGGAGTTGATTCAAGAAAAATTTGGCAAAGGCCACGCATGGATCCGAAGAAACTACGATACATATGGTTATCCCTTGTCAAAGAAGATTACCACTTCATTTTGGTCGAATACTACATATCTCTTAATGAAGCCATTGGAGTGGTTCTTCCTTTTGGTACTCTATACCTTCTGTATTGAGCCGGAGAAGAAGATTCAGGCTCAATATGCTCTAGAAAATTAGAGCAGCAATATTCTCATCGATTCTGTATAAAAAAGCTCAGTAGTTAAAAAACAGGGCATTGCGTCTTCATTTTAACAAAAATGCACAAAAGTGTGAAAACAGGTATTTATACGTGGTCATTCAGGTAATTGTACGGTTGTTTCACAAATAAACTCGCTCTAGCTTTGTACGAACGAATAATCGACAACTAAAAACGAAAAATATGGGACGTATTCCTAATGGTTATGTAGACCCTTCTTCTTTGGTGACAATAGTAGAAGAATTAAGAAAAGAAGAAGTGTTATTGGGCATGGAACTACACGAAAATACATTGCATTTACGTGTTAAGAGTAATGGAAACACAGAAGAGGCTGATTTTGACATTGATGTTTTTGAAGCTGGTGTGAAAGGTGGTCAACCGTACAGAATTGTAATTTATAGAATGGAAGAAGATGAAGGAACGGCACCAATTCCAAACGGTGTGGTATTAAAATTCCCTTTCAAAGACTTAAAAACAATTGAGCGACTATATCCTAAACCAGGAGATGGAATTATTATTGAAAACTTATTTGCGGTAGGAGAATAATCCTACACTTCCAAAAGTCCTTCAGGAGTGTTACTGTACGACTGTCAGTAATACTGTGCGGTATAGGGTATTTAGTGCAGACGCAAAATCAGGTATTTGTACTCTTGACAATATGCTGTTCCAATCCTTATGTTTGGACTGTGAATT
Organism: Crocinitomicaceae bacterium; assembly: GCA_033791225.1. GTDB lineage: Bacteria > Bacteroidota > Bacteroidia > Flavobacteriales_D > Crocinitomicaceae > UBA4466. The sequence goes on along the minus strand of JASJHD010000009.1, from coordinate 36,657 downwards.
TGAGCACCTTGCACTTTGATCTACTACTACATCAAAAGCATTCAAGTGTCATAGATATTGAATCAATACAGATTCAAAGAACTTCCTATTCACCTCCCTTTGAAAGTATGAGTAGTAGCACGGTAAAAGGGAGGTGTTAGGGGGATTTAAAGCCAAATTATGAAAATTAAAGATGCAATTGTCTTTCTTTTTCTTGCGGTATTCAATCAAATTCATGCGCAAGAAGAGAACATTCTAGGAACAAATACCGCTCAGCTTATTGACAGTATTGATCAAAGAATCAATTACGCGGTTATTCGGCGTGCGAATTCATTGGATTTTTTCAAATCCCAATTACTAATTTCAGATCCAAGTTTACTATCTCCTTACACGTCATTCAATAATAGTGGCAAGAAGAATTATGTACTCAATGTTGACGTAAACATGCCGGTTGGACTTGGAGGGAGAGGTTGGTCAATTGGAGTCAATCAAAAGTACTGGATGAGCTATGTGGAAATTATACCAGCATTTAAAGTGCGTATTTTCAGAAATGATCCAGCATGGAACGATTACTCTCTACCGGTGCGAACGCCTAGCTATATGCCCGGAATCAGTTATTATGGAGCTTCGAGAGGCATGTGGAATGAGAACCGTCCATTTAAACACTTTGCCGGAATAACAGTGTATCATCATTCCAACGGTCAAGACGGTCTGGAAGTACAGGGAGATACTGTTAATTTGTACTCGGGGAATTTCGGTGAACAAATGGTTTTTCGAGTATTTTGGGGAGGTATTTTCACCAAAAGAAAAAATAAGGTCAATGGCATATTGGATTTTGTAGAGAAACAAAATAATTGTACAACTGAGAATCCTAAAAAATGGAAGTACGGACGAACTAGATGGACTGCTCGTTATAAAGAGCATATTTGGTATTGGAGAGCGGGATTTGAATATCATCCTTGGGAAAAATTTGGAACAAATAACGTTTTCAAGCATTATGACATCTATGGTAGGCACCGCGTACAATTAAAGGGAGGGTTCATCTTAGCCCCGTTTTGGAAGGAATATTCTTATAAATCGAGTAAGAAGTGGGAATCAGTAGACAAAGATTCTATTTATTTGAGGAAAGAACTCATTCGGTTTGTTATTAACGCAGAGTACATCACAGATCTTAAGTATTATGAAGGGAAATACATGAGTTCACTCAGAAAAGTGTCATTTTGGAATGCAGCCAAAAGATTGAATATTGACTTTACTGCGTATTGGAGAATCCCTGGAACTCCTATGGCCTCAATTTTCGGTAGAGTGTCTTATACAGGGTCTGACAACTACAATATTTACTTTCAGAATAGCTATTTCGAAGCAAGGTTAGGTCTGGCATTTAGCTATTTTGATTTTGAACGGGTCAAAGAGAACAGTCCTGGAATGATGCAATAATCAGGTAATCTCTGCAAAAATAATCAGGTATTAATACTTAGTAAATCAGGTATTTGTACTCTTGACTGATGATTCAGAAGGTTGTAGGTTTGAAGGCACGCTACACAACGTAGTGTCACTTACCACTAATAAATCTTCTGATCGGGCTGTACCTTGTACCATAGTCATGTTTTGGAAGTATCACTGAACATGAAGAAAGTACGCATACTTAGCCTAGACGGAGGAGGAATAAGAGGAATTATCCCTGCTACAATCATGAAATATGTCGAAGAACAGTTACAAATCAAAGACAATAATCCCGATGCACGCATTGCCGATTATTTTGACTTAGTAGCCGGGACAAGCACAGGAGGAATTCTTTCGTGTTTGTATTTGACACCTGATAAAGATAGAAAGGTGAAATTTACCGCAAAAGAAGCCTTAGAATTCTACTCGAAACAAGGATATACCATATTCAACGAGTCAAAAATCCCCAAGTGGAAACGCTTTTTCGGATTAGCAAATGCCACCAAGTTCAGTCCAAAGAACATTGAAATGTTGTTCCAACAAAAGTTAGGTGATACACGAATGAGTGAAATGCTCAAACCGTGTATGATCACCACCTACAATATGGAAACCAAATCGGCTTTCTTTTTCACGAGCACAGACACAAAAACTGAACGTGATTTCTATGTACGTGATGTTGTTCGGTCAACCTCAGCGGCACCCACCTATTTTCCACCAGCGAAGGTCGTCAATTTGGCCAGTAAGGATAAGATGATGAACATTGATGGAGGAGTCTTTGCCAACAACCCTTTGATGTGTGCATACGCGGAAGCAAGAAATACCAATTTCAAACCTGAGAGAGATTACGATGAGCCAACAGCCTCTCAAATGCACATATTATCCATTGGTACTGGAGGAGGAGGATTTGAATTGCCGGTAGTTGCAAAAAGCCAGACATGGGGATTGGTGAAATGGGCAACATCCATTCCAGAAATCATGATGGATGGGAGTGTAGATACTGTTGCGTTTCAAATGAATGAAATGTTCGGAACACTTGAGAAAGAACATCATAGTGGTTATCTCCGTTTGGACGTTCCAAATACGAAGGGAAATGACGTTCGAAAAATATATGCGGCAGACATGTCCGATGCATCACCGGAGAACATAAAAAACTTACTAAAAGCTGGAGAATTGACCTTGAAAAAAGCGATTGATGATGGCTTGGACGGTTTTATTGATGGGTTGATAGATGAAAAGCCAGTGGCATAAACTCAGAAATTATGAAACAGATTACGCTTGTATTTATTCTCTTATTCGCCCAAGGAGCTATGGCTCAAACTGGAGCGAAAGATGCCATAAATCTAGGAGTAATAGACAACTATGTAGCTCCCGATGATGTGGATGAAAAGCTAGCAGACCTAGAAAAATTCAGAGAATTTATTGCCAACACAGAACGGGAAAATGAAGAATGGAATGAATTGCTCGAGAATCTTGCGTCGGCTCAAGAAGGTCAGTATGATGGAGGCGTTTATGGTTTAACGGAAATAGCTGCAAAACTTAAAAAAGCAGTTAAGGCTAACGTGCGCAAATGGAGCAACATTGCAGATTATGAGTCGGGAGAAAAAATCTTGACACAGAGTCAACAAGAGCAGGTATATAGCCAATACAATTTGGAATTGGCATTCCTAAGTCGGATAAGCAACTTGTTGCCCAAAGATCTATTGCATAATCTACAAAAGAACGCTCCTCTCAAGACCATGGAGGTTAGAAAGCTCATGGGCAGAGTGCGTTCAACTTTAGAATCGATAATTAAGAATTTATCTTCAAATGGGAAAGATATCCTAGGGTTCACGGCAAGTGCAAAGACAGAGGTTGGAATGTCAGATCTTCGTTTCAGAGACGAGTATGAGATAGATAACCTCATTGAATCATTGAAAGTGATTTTATCGACCAATATTCCAAAGCAATTAGAAGACTATCAAAAAGAGGTTGAGATTCGCATATCAGGGAACATTCAGGCAATTAAATTCACCGATGAGAAGATAAAAAAATTGACCCATCAAACACAAAAGGCCGACATCAATATGTGGGCAATATGGATGGGAATCCCTGCATTTTGCTTAACCATTTTATTGCTTTACCTCTTACCGGAATGGCTGAACCGCAGAAGACCTGATGCCGACCGAGATTATAGTGTTTTACTAGAATTAATCACGGTTCTTCTTCTCACGATGACCATCCTCATTTTGGGATTGTCCGGTAAAATCAGTGAAGAAGTACTCGGAACCCTTATCGGTGGAATCTCAGGATATGTATTGAATAAAGGAGTTAAAGCGGCAAAGGAGCCAAGGGTGACAACGATAATTGAAAAGATAGAAGATAAATAAAACAAGAAGTATATGAGTATTTATAAAGATGGAAAAGACAAGCTAGAATTTACACTCAAAGGTTCAGGAAAAGTGTATATGAGTGTTGATGCTTTGAACCAATCGAGAACCTGCGTTACTTGCAATTCGAATAATGCGCAAGTATTTAATGGAGATCCAAAAAAGGAAATAGGGAACTCTAATTCCATTAATGGGAAATTGGTCAGGTTTACCGGAGCTGGTGAGAAGCGCACGAATGACAACGTAAAATTTGTGCATACAATTTCGCAAGATGGTGGAGATTCAATTGAATATGTTTTTCCGCAAGACTACACGGGCGAAGTAGCGTTCGAAGAGTCTGATGAAATGCCATCCTATATGTTTTATATAAAATTCAGTTAAGTATGAAAAATTCTAGAAATAGTATTGCACTTCTGTTATCGTTCATAACAAGTTGCGCGATTGGTCAAACATTAGAAGATCTTCGAGCACCATCGATGCCTGCGGCAACCATGATTGGGTCCCAAGTCAATGAAATTAGCAGGCCAAGAAGTTTAAAGGCGCTCGAAGCATCTTTGTTAAATAACTTCATGGATTCAAGTAATAACTTTGTTATTCCAGATGGATATGCGCTAGAATTTAATCCGTTTATGCTAACAAAAAGAAGAAATTTTAATTATGCAGATTATTTAGAACATAAAAAAGAAAATTTCTACCGTAACATATCCATTTCCATGGCATCGACTAATTCATTTTTAGTAAACGATTCAGTGAAAACAAATGGATTAGGATTTGGTCTGAGAATGATTTTGTACAATGGACAAGTTGACGGTGCAATTAAAGACAAGTACTTGATTGCAGTAGGAAAGTCAGATTCATTGATGTCAGTTCAAGCTGATTTGACAAGTTTCGCACAGGATTATGCTGACAGCATAGGCAATAATGCAAATCTTGACGATAAGATGTTTAAAGTTTTTTTATTAAAAAAGTTGAATACCGTCGCTAGGTTGTCTGAAGGGAATAGATCACTGATGCTTAATATTATTGAAGATTTACCAGATTCAACTAACAATGAAAACATAGCGGATGTAGTTGAAAGGTACATAGAGGAGGGGATGCGAGGGCCTAATCTTGATCATTTAACTTCCTTAATGAAAGACGCACAAACTGAGCGTTACGGATTCCGAGCAGAATTGAATACCGCTATGGGATTGAGTTTTCCAACGAATGATTTTTTCCATAGTTACGTACCTAAGTATGGTGCTTGGATAAATGTATCCTATAGAATACCGAAACGTATTTCTAAAAATACAGATGTCAAATTTAAAAATGCTGACAAAAAAGCTACACCTTTTGAATTTGCCGGAATGTTGCGAATAATCAATGTAAATAGAGAGTTCGTAAATTCTTATCAACCAATAGATTCTGCTTCTTTCGAACCTGGATTCTATTTTGATGCCGGATTACGATTCAATGTAGACTATAAAAAATTCAGTGCTGGTTTAGAATACATCTACCGTCAGAACAGAAGTACGGAGACGATTACGGTTGATGGCAACGAATATTCAAGGACTGTTTTGAATGATGGATACAAGTTTCATTTGAACTTGAATTACAATATCAAGGATAATATTGTACTGTCATATAACATTGGAAAGAACTATAATCTTGATGGAAGCCAGGGAGATTTGATTTCTGGATTCACATTAAACTTAGGATTCGGAGATGTCAAAACAAGAGAACTATTGAACCAAAATCCAACCAGATAAAAGATGAAACCCCACCACAACTAAATAGAGAGAACACTCATAGGCATCACCATCGCCTATGAGTGTTTTGTCATTCCGCCTCACTAAGCTTGCATCCTCTCCCTTAATTTCATTAATTTAAGCCCTCTTAAAGCTATAAATTATGAAACTATCCAGATGTCTCGCGATCTTCGCGGTGTTGCAACTTTTATCCTTCGACATTTTTGCACAAGTAGACAGATCTAACGACGCTTTTCCAGCAATCAATGAAGCACTCGATTACCGTTGTATTGGTCCCTTTCGTGGAGGCCGTTCGGCAGCAGTAACGGGAGTGAAAGGTATGCCGATGCTGTTTTATATGGGAAGCACTGGTGGTGGAGTATGGAAAACAGACAATGGAGGTTCTTCATGGCAGAATATCTCTGACGGTTACTTTGGTGGATCAGTAGGCGCAATAGCTGTGTCAGAATCGCACAACAATGTGATCTATGTCGGAACGGGAGAAGTTACCGTACGAGGAAATGTATCCTCGGGAACAGGAATGTATAAATCTGTTGATGGAGGAAGATCATGGAATTCAATTGGACTTCCTGATTCACGCCACATCCCACGTGTACGTATCCATCCAAAGAATCCTGATATAGCCTATGCAGCTGTGTTGGGTGACTTGTACAAATCAAGCGAAGAACGTGGAGTTTACAAAACAACCGATGGAGGAACGACATGGAAGCGTATCCTATTCAGCAATGAAGATGCTGGGGCGGTAGATGTAATTCTCGATCCTTTGAATCCTGAAGTACTTTACGCAAGTACATGGAGAGTGCGCAGAACACCTTACGATTTTTCATCAGGTGGTGACGGTTCGGCGCTTTGGAAATCTGACGACGGCGGCGCAACATGGAATGAAATATCAAACAATGAAGGTTTCCCAGAAGGAACTCTTGGAATAATGGGAGTGACTGTTTCGCCTGTAAATCCTGACCGAGTTTGGGCCATTGTAGAAAATGAAGACGGTGGTGTTTACCGATCAGACGACGCAGGAGCAACTTGGGAAATGACCAACAATGATAGAAGCTTGCGACAACGTGCGTGGTATTATTCACGTATTTATGCTGATTCAAAAGATGCCAATAAAGTATACGTAGTAAATGTAGCTTACCATACTTCAACCGATGGTGGTAAGTCGTTTAACGAGCGTTATGCTCCGCACGGAGATCACCATGATTTATGGATCGCGCCAGAAGACAACAATCGCCTAATTATTGCGGATGATGGTGGTGCACAAATTAGTTATGACGGTGGTAGTAATTGGTCTACTTATATGAATCAACCAACGTCACAATTTTATAGAGTAACAACAGATGATCATTTCCCTTACCGCATTTATGGTGCGCAACAAGACAATTCAGCAATTCGTATTCAATCGCGATCAGAATGGGGGAACATCTCCGAAGACGATTGGGAATCTACTGCCGGTGGAGAGAGTGCACATTTGGCACCTGACCCAACCGACAACGACATCGTGTATGGAGGCAGTTATGGAGGCTACTTGACGCGTTATAACCACCATACCGACATGAACAGAGCCATCAATGTTTGGCCAGATAATCCTTTAGGAAATGGAGCCGATCAAATGAAGTACCGCTTTCAATGGAACTTCCCAGTATTTTTCTCTCCGCACGACCCGAACAAATTGTACACCTGTTCACAACATCTGCACGTGTCTACTAACGGGGGAGAATCATGGGAGATTATTTCACCAGATCTCAGCCGTAATGACGCAGAGAAATTAGTTTCGTCTGGTGGACCAATAACGAAAGACAATACTGGAGTTGAATACTACGCAACGATCTTCGCAGCCATTGAATCTCCTTATGAGAAAGACCTTTTGTGGTGTGGATCTGATGACGGACTCATTCATATTTCGAGAGACGCAGGAGCTAACTGGACCAATGTAACGCCGAAGAAATTACCAGAATGGGCCATGATCAATAGCATCGAAGCCGATCCTTGGAACAAAGGTGGTCTGTATGTAGCTGCCACGAAATACAAACTGGGAGATTACACGCCGTACTTGTACCATACTAAAGATTATGGTCAAACATGGGAGTTGATTACCGATGGAATTGCTGATGAACACTTCACACGTGTTATTCGAGCAGATATAAATACCGAAGGATTGCTGTACTGTGGAACTGAACAAGGCCTGTACATTAGCTCAGACAACGGACAAAACTGGAAACCTTTTCAGTTGAATTTGCCAATTGTTCCTATTACCGACCTTGCACTTAAAGACAACGATTTAATAGTAGCAACACAAGGCCGTAGTTTCTGGATCTTGGACGATTTGAACATGTTGTGGGATGAGTTGAAACAAGTCACAGACGCAGACCAATTACGCATCTATTCTGCACATCCAACTGTGGGTGTTGGTGGAAACGATCATACTTCGCTTACAAATGGAACCAATCATCCGTACGGTGTTCGGTTCTTTCTAAATATTCCAGAATCAGAAGAGGAAGTTCAGGTACGCATATTAGATGGAGACAGAAATGAAATCCGAGTGTTCTCGGCCGAAGCAGAAAATAAAGAAGATCAATATACCTTTGAAGAAGGTGTGCATGATTTCCGTTGGGACATGGATTACCCAAAGGCCGATGAGTTTGAGGGATTACTAATGTGGTGGGGAACATTGAGCGGACCTGAAGCACCTCCGGGCGACTACACTGCTGAACTAATTCAGGGAGAAGATACTGTAGAAGTATCCTTCGAAATCTTATTGGACCCTCGAATGGAAGGAACTGAAGAAGACCGCCAAGCGCAATTCAATTTCTTGTTGGAAATCCGTAACAAGGTAGATGAAACGCACGATGCTATTCGTCAAATGCGCGATCTTAAAAAACAGATTGGAGCACTAAACGGCCGTATCGATGAAGAGAAGTTTGAAGCCGTAATTACAGAAGGGAAACGACTGGATTCCTTAATGACAGCTATTGAGGAAGTCTTGTACCAGACCAAGTTGAAGAGCAATCAAGACATGTTGAATTACCCAATTAAACTCAACAATAAATTGGCGCACATTGCCTCCTTAGCAAGCATGGGATTATACGCTCCAACGAAGCAAATGATTGAGGTGAAAAACACATTGACTGCGGCCATCGATGCTGAGCTGCAGAAGTGGTTTATTATTCGAGACATATTTTTGCCGAAGTACAACGAATTGATTCGGAGCATGGAGGTAAATGCGATTCAAGTAGAGGAGTAAACTAATTATTTCATTTGTACTAGAGTAGGGGTTCACCGTTGTGTATTTTACGCAATGTAAAATCAGGTATTTATACGCGTTGACAATGAATAAAGAAGTGCGTAGGTTTGGAGGAACTTAAAACTACTATTATGGGTAAAATTGGATCAACTCTCTATAATATAGGCGTTGCCGTGGATCAGTTTGGCAATACTTTGGCAGGAGGCTATGCAGATAACACTATTTCTGCGCGTGTGGGATTTTATGCTCACGAGAAAAGTGAGTATAGATTGAAAAGTATAGTGAAGCCATATTGGCTTTTGATGCAGTTGGTAATTAATACTACGTTTTATCCTGTTGATGGCTGGGGTCACTGTCACAAAGCTTATCACAAAGAAGTAGGCAATGGTTTCAAAGATGGAAGTGATATAATCCGGTTTCTTTTGTCATTCATTATTATTGGAGCGAGCATTCTTATTGGCGTCGTACTGTACACCTTATGGATTCTACAAATCGTGAGGCCCAACCCTAAGAGTCTTCAGGATATCGCCATACAAGGATTCAATAAAATGGATCGCATGATTGTTAGCGGAATGGAAATTACTAGGGAGAAAGAAGTTTTGTCCGATCCCCTTTTGCAAAAATCTAGGAAGACAAGTGCTAATTTAGATGTGCTTGTTAAAGCGATTGAGGAGAGGGTGAAATAGGAAGAGATTAGAGTACCAGTATGGTGCAAATTCTATTTTCCTTGGCCAATTTATTGTGTAGAATGTCCAACTCCTCTATATTAATTCGGGATGGATCTACGCCTTTTTTAATCAAATAATCCATTACTGCTTGAGCCCTATTTTTAGCCAAGCGCATATTGTATTCTCGTTGACCAGATGGGTCTGCATACCCTCTTAAAACAATGGCGTTCGAAGACGTAAGTTCAGCGACTATTTTGTCCAGCAATAACTTTCCATCATTCTTTAATTGATAAGAGTCATTGTTAAAATATACGCGATCGTAATCACCATCCATCGTTCCCTCCAAATGATATTCACTTTCTATAATGAATCCTCTATGCTGTTCTTCTTCGTTATTGATAATGTGCACCCATTTAATTCCTTCATTATCTTTTGTTATTGGAATTTCTATCAGGTTCTGGACAAGTTCATGGTCATTTTCACTGGCTATGGGGACAACTCCGAAGTACGTCAAGTATTTGCCGTTCTTTAATTTCCCTCTTTTTACTTTCACTTTCTTGGATGTATATATATCAGGCTGAAATTTCGAACCGTGATCTGCCAAGGTTGTGAGCAGAAAACGAAGGGTATCTCCAATGGCGAGCTCTTGAAGGATAGGATAACTCACTCCACGAAAAGTTTTGCGGTTCTTTACACCCGTGTCAAAAGAAAGTCCACAAAAAATGGCTTGGGTACCCGTAGAGAAATACGCCATTTTGGAAGCATTTATTCGTTTGATAGAACATGAATCTTGATCGTACATCCATGCGCCGTGATACTTCTGTATGTACAAGCTTTTGAAGAGCATGATTTTGGCCAATCCTTTATTTTTTACAACGTCTACCTCAAATTCTTCAGACAGAATGATGGTGTCAGTAAAATGGCGAAAATCAGTAATAGATAACGAGTTCAAGCTATCATCAATTTGACCAATTGCAAAAAGATTGGTGCATAGGAACACGACCAAAATAATTTTGTCCATATAGTAGTAGCATTAGAAATGGGCGCGTAGTTACGACCGAAAAAAAGATAGTGATAAAAGCGATGATCGGCAAGCCCTGTTAGTTTTGACACACTTTCGGACGAATTCTGAATAATTTAACTCGTGGATTGATCAGTCTTCCTCCTCATCGTCATCAGCTCCATTACTAGGCTTGTGGGCTCCCATCCGATAGAATAGTCCTACGGTGAAAGTAGCTCCTTGAACAAATCGTTCTGGTATGTAGTTCACGGTTGGTTCTCCGTATTCGTCTATTTGAATCGAATCTGTGTCGGGTAAGGTAGTTTGTCCATTGGTACGGATGCCCCAACCTCCATAATACATCGCTCTAAAGTCAATGTATAACCATTCGATGGGTTTTATTTTCAATCCAACGCCTGAGGTAAAGCTCCATATATTGGTTGACGTTAATTGTTTGAAATTATCATCGTAGCACTCACAACCGTTAGATTCATAAAGGTCATACCGAATGTCGGAGCTGTATGCTTGAAAGCGAACTCCGAGAGAAATATACGGTTCTAAAATGTCTTCTTCCCACTTCATGTAGCCCAAATCGGCCTCCACACCAAAATCGGTTTTTTTGTATCGAATTTCCGAGAAACCCATGCGGTTTCCACCAAGCGAATCATCAAAAACAAATTCGATATCTTCAATACGCGAATCGTAAAGAGACCAAGTAAATGCAGAGTTTATACGAAGGGAAATACTCAGAGGAGCACCAGTAACAGGAATACTTTCTAAGCCAATGCCGATTTTCACACCGTGACTACTTTGCCAGGCTGTACCAATGTGTCCATCGTAAATGTAAGAAGCAGCAACTCCAATAAACTGTGCCGAGCATGGTTTGTGTAGTTCAGACTTAAGGGTTGTTCAGTTAAACAGACCAGGTATTTTCCGCAATAAAAATCAGGTATTTATACGCGTTGACAATGGCTAGAGAAGTGCGTAGGTTTGGGAAGAACTAAAAACACTATTATGTCTATTAAAATAAGCACAGGTAAAATCTATGATTCTGTAGAAGTAATCGATACTATTTTTGCCATGGATTCACATAAAGAAGGAATTTGGTCTGGAGCGGCAGATCCAGATAAGGCCTTCGCTGGTGTAAAGGATCAACTAAGGAAAAAATGTGAGCAGATGGGAGGACACGGGATCCAAGATTGCCAATTTGAATACAGAAATGCCGTTCAGCAAGGAGTGTTTGGCGCAGGTAAACAAGTGATAGAGATATTCGCTTATGGAACTGTGGTAAAGGCTGCTGGAGCCATATAATACGACAAGTTTAATTAAACTAAACTAATATGGATAAGAATTGTATTCCTTACGGGTCAGATGTTTCGGCGGGAAAATTTAAATGTAGAGATTGTGGAGAAATAATTACAATGGCTTCGAAGAAGTCGTTACCTCCATGTCCCAATTACAAACCTTTAACTCATCCGAAAAAGTGCTGGAAAAACATTAGTGGTCAAGGGGATGCACCAGATGACCCCTATCCGAATAGATAAGATTGAAATGGAGTGTTCTAGATTAAATGGACCAAAGATTCTCAAGATTAAACGAGAACAATCGATGACAAGTAATTAAATTAATGGAGTTTATATCCAAGTTAGCTGAATAAAAAGAAAAACATGAGTGAGATTAGTCCAACTACAGAAACAGCAACAAATTTGCCTGAGAAAAAGAATTACTCGATTGAGGATTTTAAGGCATTTTCATATGTGTTCAATGGCAAACGTGACACCGACATTCAAATTTTTGATGATAATAAACAATTTAAAAAGGAAGATATTGTCAGTTTATATGGTAAAGTTGATGGTAAACTCCAAACACACCAAATAGTAATAAATCAGTTTTCACTTAACGTAACATTATCTGATGGGCATTTAAAAGAATACTCGAATTGGGAGGTGTTCATCAAGGAAGATTGGAATATCCCTGAAAGAACTTTTACAATTGTGTTGGAATGGGATTTCTTTTTGCATCATGATAATTTTAAATTTCCACAAAAACACAGTTTAAAAATAAGAATCGGAAGCGGTGTAAGGCCTGATGAATTATTCAAGTTAGTAATGTCTGGAAACGAAGACCACGATTTAATGGAGGCAAGTGCTGAACTTGTCTGTAAAATTGATTTTATAAACCCACATGTTTCAAATGATCTTAAAAATCTAGTTTCTACATGGTATAAAGCCTTATCAAAAAATAAAGAACCAAATCGAGCCGTTAAAATTGTCAAGAAAAACAGAGGTAAAATTATCGTATTTAATACTCTCCTATTTATAATCGCCGGATTGATATTATTGAACTCTTTCGTTAGAAATTATTATAATCTATATGATGTTGCTTCAGATCCAGGTTCAGTCTTAACATCTTTTTTCACCCTTATATGTGTGACCATTGTTGTTGTTTATTTCTTTTATGCAATGGGTAAGTTTTATGGTGACAGAATCGAAACTAGAACTATTCGGAATTTTAGATCTAACCCAATTTTTGCTTTTACTAAGGGCGACATAAATAGGATTCAGGAGAATAAGGATAAGAACAATAAACTGATGTTCAAATTAAGCAAAGAAATATCGTTAGCAATAGCCGTAAATGTTGTCATGTTTTTTATTGGTAAATTTGCTCAAGATATTTTGAGCATTTTTCATTAAAAAAGCTACTAAAAACAACCTACATTTCATGTCGAAAAGTGCTACATTCGAGAGTTGGCACAAGAAGAAACGCAGTTTCTGAAGACGAACAGAGAGAAGGCATACATAGGAAGCACCTCAATTCTACCATTAATTTAAGTAATTGTTGCAAATCACTTCAAATCCACACGTATAAATACCTGAATTTAGCAAGTTTTATGGCAGTATAACATTTATTGTTGTTATTGGAAAAAAAACGAAAATGTCTGAGGCTTTTGAGAATCTTGAAAAGAGAATAGGTGGGTTAGAAAAAGATCTAATTAAGAACAAACCAAAAAAAGTCAGGTGGTACAAAACACCATCCATAATTCTGAGTGTAATAGCGCTCACCACCTCAGTAATATTTAGTGTATTCAGTATTAAGAATGCTCAAAAGGAAAAAGAAGCTTCAAGTTTCGGAACTAAGATAAGCTCTATCGAAGAAAACATAGAGAAATTAATGGAGGCTCAAATGCACTATCAGGAAAACCTGACGCAGCAGGATTTGGGAATAAATGGGAAAAACAGTTTTGGAATGTTATGGAATGCGCAGTCCAATCTTTTACTAGATAAAATAATGGATTTGTACGATGATTCTACCTCAGCGCATATTAATCCAAATCAGCTACTACAACTAGGGCAAAACCTTCAAATGACTAGTCGAATGCTGCAGTCAAGAGAAGTTTTTTTAAAGGCATTAGAAAGGAGTACAAATCACTCTACAAAATCAATTGCTCTTAGAGCATTGGCAAATCTATTTTCCATCCCAAGCACTTATCAAGACAAAAATACGAGCAGAGAATATCGGAAGGAAGAAATTAACTTAGTTAAAGAGCAGTTTTATGGAGAATATTTGAATCAAACGCTTTCACGGTCGTTTGAATTATGGGCAATGGACGAATACTTTAATATTGGGGATACTATTTTGGCAAACACTCTTATTGACAGTGCCGTGTACTACGGTAACAAACTAAAATATCAAGCCCAAAAGGATGAAATTACTAGAAGATTGCAAGGCATTTGGGATCTGTTCAACAAGGGAATAGACATGTTTGACCTAAAGGAAGATTGGAAAGTAAAAATGGTAAATCAAGGCATATACGGTGAAGCGCGCATTGTCCAGAGTCCAGCAGGAATATTTTTAAGCATGAAGTTTTTCAGAGAAGGGAGTTTGGTATTCTACATGTTTGGAAACGGGTACTTAGGGGTAAATCAAGAAATGGTATTTGACGCGCAGGTAACAAGGTTTGACAACCCATACCCAGTTTCCGCAATAATTAAAATTAAACTAAAAGATGGGGAAACAGCTTGGGGTAGTTTCAGTGAGCTTAGCAAGCCTAAAGAACCTCTTTATTTTTATTAATCTCAAATCAATCAATTAGAATAATCATGGCAAAGACTACAAGACCACCAAATGCTCCGAGTACAACTGGCAACCCTTCAGGGGGAGGAAGAGGGAATAATCTTCCAAAATAGTGTCACAAAAAAATCATTTCCCGATAGCTATCGGAACAACAGCCCCCTTCAAAACCTACTTCCATTCCTCTGGGAAATCATCTTCTGGATCATATAACTCTTCAAAAGAAGTCGTTTCTAAATTCTTCCAAACTTCTTCAATGCTGCCAACATCTTTACGTGCCATCGCATATGTCTCCTTGTATTCCTTGAAAACAGCAAAAAGGTAGAACTTTGGCATCAAGAAAACGCAAAAAAATCATCGATCCTAAAACGGGTCGTCATCATTCTTTGGTTGATAATTACTTGGCAAATAGTCCCTTGATTGAAACTTGAGGAAGGTATCCTCCCCCCGCCCCCTCCAAAGGGGGAGAAGAACCGACCCTATTAATCAATACGCATCTCAAAAACAGTTCCCCCTTCGGAGGGGGCTAGGGGGAGGATAAACAATTAGATTCAGAATCTAAAAATTCTCACTATATTTAGTAGACCGAGAAGGAACACGTCCAGATCAGTGATAACGAACATATAGTCTATGAAAAATAAAACTATAACAAAAGGGAAATGTGCCTTTGATCAAGCGAATCGATCTTTTGTAATTGATCTACCTGAAGAAAGAAAATGGGTAGACCTCGAATTGTGGTGCGATATTCTTTCAATGCCGAAGTTGTTCGATTCAATATCGTTAACAGCACATTTCGCTGATCCAACACATGGTGGACAAACAACAGATACACCACACATGAATCTGAAGTTATCAAATATGCAGCGTAATTTGGGTTTGACGAGAGATTCACAGGAGTTTCGGGTACCATTCACTGAATTCGATTCTAAAGAGAACATGCACTTTTTGAAAGACTCCCCAATCAAATCCATTGAAGTTGGCCTTGATGAGGAAGGAGTAGCAGAGTTTTATTATAGGGTAAAAGAGCTGGTGAACCAATAAACCTCTTATTTTCATGTATAGCGATGGAACTAGAGAACGTATGATGGAGATTGAGGAATAAAACCATCACCCTCTGCGCCTAGAATAAGGGAAGAAGAGTAATTAGTGAAACCAATAGTTAGATGTGGTTGAACCCGAACTTTTGTCAGCAATAGTTGAACATCGTTCGGAATCGCGTTGCAAAGCAAAAGAGCGTGGAGAAACGATGTTCAGCGGTACGTAGTAATTGCCTAGCAAGGGTTCTAGATTTTTTGTTTCTTTTTCAGCGATGGAAAAAGAAAGAGATTGATCTACTACTTTCAGTATCTTTCCAGTATGAAATCACCCGCAACCCCCGTAAAGTTTCACTGTGGCTCCATCATGAAAAACAGTTTCATGCTAGCCCCACTTACAAACAAGCAAAGTCATGAAGACGGTCAACTGTCAGAAGACGAACTGCATTGGTTGAGTCTTCGCGCCAAAGGACAATTCGGATTGGTCATGACCTGTGCTTCGCATGTGCAAGAAATCGGAAAGGGGTTCTCAGGACAGTTGGGTATTTTTTCAGATGCTCTTATCACTGGTCATAAAAGATTGGTAGAAAGTATTAAAGAACACGGCAGTCTTGCAGTTATTCAGTTGCACCATGCTGGAATGCGATCACCTCTTGAGTTGTTGGATGGCCCGCCCGTTTGTCCTTCCAATAATGAAAAATTGGGAGCTAGGGAATTAAGCTTAGATGAGGTGCATCAATTGCGCGATGATTTTATTGCGGCGGCGGTTCGATCTAAAGAATGTGGATATGATGGAGTTGAAGTACATGGAGCCCATGGGTATATTATCACACAGTTTTTAAGCTCAGAAATCAATTTCAGAACCGATGAATACGGTGGAAGTTTAGAGAACAGATCGCGCATCCTTTTCGAGATAATTGATGGAATCCGTGAAGCGTGTGGAAGTGAGTTTTTACTCGGCGTTCGACTGTCACCAGAAAAGTTTGGAATGGATCTACTAGAGGTCAAGAGCATATGTCAACGATTAATTGATGAAGGAAAAACAGACTTTCTAGATATCTCACTGTGGGATTGTTTTAAAGAAACCGAAGACGAGAACTATCGCCAGCAATCCTTACTGGAACATTTCACCAGCATGGATCTTAAGGGAGTAAAATTAACGGTGGCTGGTAAAATCTACACAGCGAAAGATGTACAAAATATTTTAGATGCAGGAGTAGACTTTGTAACCATTGGCCGGTCAGGCATATTGCACCACGATTTCCCTGCAAAGGTGATGGAGAACCCTGATTTTGAGCCAGCAGTTACACCTGTATCTAAAGCACATTTGCACAAAGAAGGACTCGGAGAACTCTTTATTGAGTACATGGCTAAATGGCCAAGCTTTGTAGAAGAATAATATCCTCCCTTCTGCGCCTAGAATTAAGGAAAGAAGAGCAACGAATTGGAAGGAGCTAACACTATCGGAAGCCGAAGGATCACCGATAGCGTCTCCTTCCAAGAGAGCAACGCGTTCCTGAAATTCAGCGCTAGACCTTACCAGCACTACCGTTTGTCTTCCAAAGCATACTTTGTCTTGCTTACTTTTCGGGCAATGCGAAAAGTAAAGAATTAGGTTTTATTAAACCTACCTCCTACACCCATCAAACACATTCTCCTCCCAAAGAATAAGATCCTCCACAAGTAAATCTACCGCCTCCCCATTTTCATCATAGTCCACCATCACCTGTTTGATCACTCCACGTTCACCATGCTCTTCATCTGGAAAGATGTAATCTCTGTAAGGTTCAGGAAAATCACACGCGGTATTGGTAATCATGGGCAATTGCTTAATCGTGCAATCATCCGTGTACAAGAAATAATAAGACTCAATGTATTCACAGCATCCCAACCAAGACAGCTCAACCTTAATCACTCTATTCACACGGTCCAAACCATGATCTTCAAGCTGCCAAATCGAGTAACCTTCGAAATTCTCAAGACTATTAATCTCCAGCGTATCAAAGGGCAAATTTTCACAATTGTTCATCAAAGGTAAAAAGGCAACAGAGTCTAATCCAGCACTATTTGTTTGTACCAAAAGATTGCTGTCAGAATACCAGTCGGATTCAATTAAGTCATAAGTTTGCCCAAAGAGGACACTTCCTAGAAGACTAAAAACGGATGTAAGAATAAGAGTTCGCATACTGTGTGTTTTAATTGTTAGTACAATGTACACAGTGTGGTTCGAGCGATATGCTCACAATTATTATTCGATAGGATAGAGGAATTATTCGGAAGTTGACATTGTTGAATGGCCATGAAGAATAAGAAAAGAAAATGACAATTACCTGATGCAATGTCGAGATGACTCTAGCCAAAGCCTCATATATCCTCTGACTGTCTAATGCCTAAACTTTAACGGTCTAAATTCTAACAGTCTAACAGTCTAACAGTCTAGCAGTCTAACAATCTAAACTCTAACTGTCTATATCTAGCAATCCACCTACCTCACCCAAACCCTACGCACAAATGTCCCACGACTATGTTCAACGTGTACAAAGTATATCCCCTCAGAGAATCCAGAAAGATCAATCGATTCAGAAGTTAACGCAGTAACTGGGATTTCCTGTCCCATTGAATTGAGAATACGAATATCTTTTACATCTTCAAATCCTTCCAATACAAGTTGGCTATTTGTATAATTAACGTACAAGTTTCCTTCGAACGTTTCTTCTTCAATCCCCAAAGCACCTGGACAAGCATCTGCCGACTGATAAAGTTGTTCAGCACTTAATCCAGTAGACATTAGCTCGGTTGTTTTATCTGGACATATTTTATAAATCGTCGTGAAATACACCATTTGATATTCATCGAAGATCACGCGGTCTTCACCTACAACATCTACCATTGGTACAGAGTTACCTGTTACCCAATCACCCTGCGTCCAACCTTGAATTCCGTAAAACTCATTCAAACTGTTCGGATCGTCATATTCCAACATCAAAACAACCACCTGATCAGTCCCAGTTGGACCATAACTCAGATTCAAATCATCTAAAGTTCCAGTTTGGTGATACGCCCAACAGCTTGGACAATGACATGCAAAGAATTCAATGAACACAACCTTCCCTTGATTCAAATAATCGTAGAGATGATGCGTGTTTCCATCGAGGTCAGTCAATGTAAAGTCAGGAGCAATGGATCCGTTCGGAAGTTGTGCTTGTGATGAGAAGGCTAAGCCAACAGCTATCAATAGCGTTCCTAAAAGTTGTTTCATAAAGTGTTAATTGTTCAGGTAAGACGTAAACAATGTGGATTTATTACGCTTGACCTAAAAATCGGCATCTGTTACGGTGAAAATATATTGATGCTCAAAGGTAGCAGGAGTGCTTTTTGTCTGCTCGATAGTGCTGTTCCAATTTTCTACATTTTGATAACTTTTTGTTGTAGATACTCCGCTTGAGTTGGAAACAGAAAAAGAAGAGAATTCTTCCGATGGAATGCCTTCTGAATCAGTTCCCTCGTCGAGAACATCAGTAGCGATAATTTGCGACTGATTTGCTAAGACACTATCCGAAGTACTACTTCCTGCATACGTAGCTGAGGTAACATAAATAGTTGATGAACTGTTGTTTTGCACTGTCCATGTACGCGTAGTTTCACCTTCGCAGGCGGTAAATACGAATAACATAAGAGCACTAACAAAGAAGAATTTTACATTCATAGTCGAGATTTTCAGATTTCTATCTGTAAGATACAAGAATTTTTTTTGTTCACACTCAATAATACTTTCCTCTTCAGAGGGGACTAGGGAAATAACTAATTCACATAATTATTGTACCACTGCTTATACGCTTTAAATTTTCCTACTTCTGATAAATCATTAGCTGTAGGGTATTCAAACAAACGTTTACAAGGCGTTGGATCTTCGCCGTAGAAATTGTATTCAATACTATCAAAGAGAGGTTGGGCTTTTTTACTTTCCGCATTCAGTCCCCACGTATAATTCATATACACAGTATGAGTCGTTTCAAATGTTTCGTAAGGAATCTCTATAACAAGAGCTCCACCATCGTCTTCGTACTGCATCTCCGCAAGTGTCTCAAATTCATATTCTACAGAATACATCTCTGAATTCCATGAACAGATTACAATTTTCGCATTAAAAGCCCGAACTAATTTAACCTTGAAGATTTTGTCATCTTCATTATCACAACAATCGCAATACTCAAAAATGTACGGGTTATCATGCAAATAAACGATTACAGCTTCGGCTTCTTCATGGGTAAGATTATCCCATTGATCGGCACGTGAAAACAAGGTTGGAATCAGGAAAATAAATAGAATTAAATGCTTCATGGTAGAGAAATTTCAGGTTGCAGCAACAAGATACGGTTTTGAATGGATTTACACTTCCTTTTAGCAGTGCCTAATAGCCAAAAACACAAGGGTATAACTAAATAAATTACTAGTGAAAAAGCACATTTAATAGCACTAAAATCACTTTTAAAAATGACTCACATCAGTAATGGATATAGGCTTCTTAGGTAATTTTGAGTGAATATAAATCAACCTATAAATGAAAAGTTCAACCAACTCCTTAAAAGCAAATTTTGCTACTCATTTTTACGCCTTGTGTTTTGTCCTATTTGGAATAGGAATGAATGGATTCGCGCAACAATTACCAGAGTGTGATGCGAACGTACCATTCTTTATAATTGACCTATCCTCCAATCCAGACAGCACCTACACAACTCCGGAAATTATTCGGCAAGAACAGTGCTGTGGGGATGCGAATAACCAAAATTACGTTTCCTTCTATGTAACCCTTCATCCAGATGTGGCCATGATAGAAATTGGAATCGCACCTGGTTATGCTGATCCTGGTGGATCGGGTAACTATAATATCATTTCTGGTGGAGACCTAATCACGCCAGGAACGTGTGGCGCAAATATTCCAGGTGGACAAACTGCCTGTATCACAGGAGTAGGTCCACACAAAATTACGTACCATAAACCAGGTGGGAACAAGGTGAAATATTACTTGAGACAAATTCCTATGCCCATTTATCCAGCGGATGACACGACACGTGTCGGTTGTTCCTTACCAATGGACATATATGGTTTAGATAATATTACTATTAATTCAATCAATTCCTCTACTGGGGTGACTACCTCTGGAGCGTTCAATTCACTGTTAAGTTGTACGAATTGCGCGAACCCGAGTTTTAATCCTGGTTTAGCTACACCAGATTGGATTGATTATGAGATTTGTGGAACACCTCAGGCTTCAGCATGCGGTGTATACCAAGCATGTGATACGGTTCGTTTATATACGGCCGACGTTTTGGAAGTACTTGCAACTCCTAATCCAGGCGAGTTTTGTTCTGGAGGAAGCATACTATTAAACTCAAGTGCTACCGGAGGTGATGGAAATTACACTTTCAATTGGTTCGATAGTGGAGGAAATAATATATCTGCAACGTCCAGTTATTTAGCCTCATCAGCAGGTACATTTACAGCCGAAGTAATGGATGGTTTGACCACAAGTACGTGTCCAGCAGAGTACATTTCAATACCTGTTACGGTAGGATTGCCGCCAACAGTAAATGCGGGACCAGACCAAACTGTTTGTGCACAAACTCCGGAAGTATTTCTGGCAGGTTCAGTGGACAATGCAACGGGCGGAACTTGGTCCGGTGGTGCAGGAATTTATGACCCAAGTGGCAGCTCATTACTGGTAGTCTACACACCTACACAGGCAGAGATTTTAGCTGGTTCAGTAACAATGACACTCACTTCTACTGGAGCAGGTGGAGGATGTACCGATGATAGTGATCAAATGACGATCTTCTTTTCAGATACAGTTGTCGTGGCGCCGAGTTATGTAACGCTAGCGTGTAATGGTGATGCCACAACAATCGATGCCAATGCGTCTGGTGGTACCGCTCCTTTTATCTATAGTTGGAGTACTGGAGAATCAACTTCTTCAATTTCAGCAACAGCAGGTACGTACAGTGTTACAGTAGAAGATATCTATAGATGTGCTACAAGTGCGACCATAAACGTCGTAGAACCTTCTACTATTATCTTAAGTATGTCAAGCACCAATACATCTACTGATCTGGCATGCGATGGTACTGCAACAGTGAGTATAAGTGGAGGTGTAGGACCTTACACTGTTGAATGGATGGACTTGCAAACAACATTAACTGCCACAGGGTTGTGTTATGGAATTGCTACAGTAACCGTAACAGATGCCTTAGGGTGTACAGCAACAGGAAGTGTTGTGATTAACAACCCTACGTGTTCTGCTTTCAATGTGACAGCTACCAACACTGATGTGGATTGTTTCGGTGATGATAATGCTCAAGCCTTCTCATTCCCATCAGGTGGAACTCCGAGCTATACATATTCATGGAATACTGCACCTGTACAAACAACTCAAAACGCTACGGGATTAGAGGTCGGAACGTATACGGTAACAGTTACAGATAATTTAGGATGTATCGATGTGGCGAGCGTAACAGTAACGCAACCGACAGTGATAACCAATACAATGACACATTTGGATGCAACATCCATCGGTGGAAATGAAGGAAGTGCAACAGCCAACCCAGCTGGAGGAACATCAGGCTATACGTATTCATGGAATCCAACAGCGCAGGCAACGCAAACTGCAATTAACTTAACGGAGGGTGTCTATTATGTAAATATTTTGGATGGCAACGGGTGTTTGAAAGTCGACAGCGTTCAGATTAACCAGCCTCCATGTAACGATTTCATGTTGGCAGTGAATACAACAGATATAACCTGCAATGGCCTTACAAATGGAGAAGCTTACATTGTTATTGCACAGGGAACACCTCCATATTCTATCGTATGGTCAAGTGGTCAAACAGACGTGACAAGCGTGACGGAATTGGCCGCAGGATCATATACTGTAACAGTAACCGACGCTTCGAACTGTACTACATTTGAAACTTTTGATATCGTCGAACCGAATGTATTGAACATTGGATTAGTTCCAACCAATATTTCGTGTTATGGAGCAAATGACGGAACAATTGATCTAACAGTATCAGGTGGAACTTTCCCGTATTCATACACATGGTACATGGGAGCAAGCTCGATAGCGAATCATGAAGACTTGGTGAATTTAGCTCCTGGAACTTATTCCATTGAGGTAATGGATGCAAATAATTGTACTGTTCAAGGAAGTGCTGGAATTTCACAACCGGAATTGTTGAGTGCAAGCTATACATATTCAGATATCCTTTGTTATGGATCAGATGATGGATCGGTTAATACAACAGTAATCGGAGGTACACTACCATACGGTTACATTTGGACAGGACCGAACGGGTTTATAGATACGCAAGAAGACATATCAGGATTAGAGCTTGGTTTATATGAGCTTCAAATAATAGACGGGAATGGATGTAACTTATCTACAACAATGCAGAGTTACATCAATGAACCGGATTCAGTAAAGTTGGTTTCTTACCTACTGCCTTGTCCAGTGCCAGGAGCCAATGATGTAGTGGTTACAGTGGACTCACTTTCGGGTGGTTTAGGAGAGCCATATGAAATCTCATTTGACGGAGGGCTGACGTACGGTACTCCGGGAGATTATTCAGCAACACTACCAATAAATACAAGCTACAATGTTATGGTTATGGACCCGAATGGATGTCTTTCACCTGATACAACAACAATTAATATAGACCCTAAAGTAGAGGTGACCGATGTAACGTTTGATCCATGTGTTTCTGTCGGAACTACAATGATCAATGTAACAGTTACTCCATCTGGAGGAGATAGTGGTCCGTATGAAGTTTCAACGGATGGAGGAGCAACGTTTAACACAGCTGGAACATATGTGATCTCATTGCCAGTGGCTGCCTCTTATTCCATAGTTGTACGCGATGGAAAAGGATGTCTTTCAACGGAATGGTTAATTCTTATTCCAGCAGAGTTTGAAGCGATAGCGGTTTTAACTACTGAGGCAAGCTGTCCAGGAGCGACCGATGGTGCTATTGATCTTACAATAACAGGAGGAACAACTCCTTATACAATTGCATGGACAGGGCCAGCAGCTTATACAAGTGCAATGGAAGATATTTCTGGATTGATAGCTGGAACGTATGATGTCACAATTACGGACGACAGCAGTTGCGTATTCAATACTTCAATGGTTGTTACTACCACACCAGACATCACTCCACCTACAATTACTTTCTGTAGTGGAGGTCAAAATGAAATTGCAGACATTGGTCAGTGTTCATATACTTTAACTGGAACCGCGTGGGATGTTACAGCTACAGATGACTGTATAGTAGCTTCAATTGTTTACAACTTAGCAGGAGCCACAACAGGTACAGGTACTAGTTTAGATGGAGTAATCTTTAATTTAGGAACAACAACTGTAACATGGACAGTAACAGATGGGTCAGGAAACATAAGCACATGTATTTTTGATGTAGTTGTTACAGATACACAGCTTCCAGCAATCACTTCTTGTGGAGCATCAGGCACACAGAATGTTGTGGTTGATTTGGCTGCATGTACATTCACGGTGTCAGGTATCGGTTGGGATGCGACAGCAACAGATAATTGTACAGTAAGTACAATAGCATATACATTAACTGGTGTTACTTCAGGATCAGGAACATCATTGGACGGTGTAGCCTTTAACTTAGGAACAACAACAGTACTATGGACGGTAACCGACGGTGTTGGAAATTCAGACTTCTGTACTTTCGATGTGGTTGTCACAGACACGCAGCTTCCAGCAATCACTTCTTGTGGAGCAACAGGCACACAAAATGTTGTGGTAGATGGAGGTCTTTGTTCCTTCACTTTCTCAGGAACTGGGTGGGATGCAACAGCCACGGATAATTGTACAGTGAGTACCATTGAATATACATTGTCAGGTGTTACTACAGGTATAGGAACCAGCTTAGACGGAGTAACCTTTAACCTAGGAACAACAACAGTAACATGGACAGTAATCGACGGTTCCGGGAACTCAGACTTCTGTACTTTTGATGTGGTTGTGACAGATACTCAACTTCCAGCAATTACTTCGTGTGGACCTTCGGGAGACCAAACAGTAAATGCCAATATTGGAACTTGTACATACACGTATTCAGGAACTGGTTGGGATGCCATCGCAACAGATAATTGTACAGTTAGTACTATCGTTTATACTTTATCAGGTGTTACAACGGGTACAGGAACATCATTGGATGGTGTAGCCTTTAATTTAGGAGTTACAACAGTAACATGGACCGCAACAGACGGTGCTGGAAATACAGCAACTTGCTCATTCTTGGTAACAGTCTTAGATGATCAAACTCCATCCATATTATCATGTGGAGCGGCAGGTACACAAAACGTATCTTCAGATCTTGACTTATGTACATACACACATTTAGGAACTGCTTGGGACGCCGCTGCTTCAGACAATTGTTCAGTTGCATCAGTTACTTACTCCTTAACTGGAGCAACTACAGGCACTGGATCATCCTTGGATGGTGTAACATTTAATTTAGGAACGACAACGGTAATATGGACCGCAACAGATGGTTCTGGAAATACAAATACATGTACGTTTGATGTTGTCGTTACAGATTCACAGCTTCCAGCAATCATTTCTTGTGGAGCATCAGGCACACAGAATGTTGTGGTTGATGCGGCTGCATGTACATTCACTGTATCAGGTACCGCTTGGGATGCAACAGCGACAGACAACTGTACGGTAAGTACAATAATATACACCTTGTCTGGTGCTAGTGCCGGTACAGGAATATCTTTAGACGGCATTGCATTTAACTTAGGAACAACAACAGTCACATGGACGGTAACCGATGGTGTTGGAAATACAAACTTCTGTACTTTCGATGTGGTTGTGACAGACACACAACTTCCAGCAATCACTTCTTGTGGAGCATCGGGCACACAGAATGTTGTGGTTGATGCGGCTGCATGTACATTCACTGTATCAGGTACCGCTTGGGATGCAACAGCGACAGACAACTGTACAGTAAGTTCAATAATATACACCTTGTCTGGTGCTACAACTGGTACCGGAATATCCTTGGACGGTGTTGTATTTAACTTAGGAATAACAACAGTCACATGGACAGTTACTGACGGTGTTGGGAATACAGATTTCTGCACCTTCGATGTAGTTGTGACGGATACGCAACTTCCAGCAATTACTTCATGTGGACCTTCGGGAGACCAAACGGTATACGCAAACATTGGAACCTGTACATATACCTATTCAGGAACAGGTTGGGATGCTCTTGCAACAGATAACTGTACAGTAAGCACTATCATATATACAATGTCAGGAGCAACGACTGGTACAGGAACATCGTTGAATGGTGTAGCCTTTAATCTAGGAATTACAACAGTTACTTGGACTGTGACTGATGGTTCTGGAAATACCGTGACTTGCTCGTTCCTAGTAACAGTCTTAGATGATCAAAGTCCATCGATATTATCATGTGGAGCGACAGGTACACAAAATGTATCATCAGATCTTGGGGTGTGTACTTACACATATTCAGGAACTGCTTGGGACGCTACAGCTTCAGACAATTGTTCGGTAGCTTCGGTAGCGTACTCCTTAAGTGGGGCAACAACCGGATCGGGAACATCCTTGGATGGAGTAACGTTTGCACAGGGAACAACGACGGTTACTTGGACCGCAACAGATGGTTCTGGAAATACCGTGTCCTGCACATTCGATGTAATTGTTACTGACAATGAAGTACCTTCTGTTATTGGTTGTTTGACGACAATTAGTGTAAACAATGACACTGGAGATTGTGGAGCAGATGTAAGTTGGATTCCTCCAACATTTACAGATAATTGTGGAGCTACGATGACGTCTACACATAATTCTGGAGACTTCTTCCCAATTGGAAGCACAACAGTGACTTATACAGTAACGGATGGTACAGGAAACATTTCCATATGTACGTTCGACGTGGTAGTGACAGATAGTGAATTGCCTCAAATGACGTGTCCTTCGGATGTGGCTAGTTGTGATTCTTTGGTCACATTTACGACGCCAACGGCCACTGATAATTGTGGTGTTGTATCCGTTACGCAAGTAGCAGGTTTACCGAGTGGTTCTTTCTTCCCAGTGGGAACTACAACAGTAAGCTACGAAGCATTGGATGTTAACGGAAACATATTTACTTGTTCTTTCGATGTTACGATCTATCCAACACCAATATTGTCAACTCAAAGTACAGATGTAACCTGTTTTGGAGATGGAGACGGAAGCATAGATTTAACCGTAACCAACGGAACAGTACCATACACTTTTGCATGGTCGAATTTGGCAAGTACAGAAGATATCAGCGGATTACAGCCAGGTACGTATAGTGTAACAGCTGAAGATGCAAATGGTTGTATGGCTTCGATACAAGATCAAATAACACAACCAGAGTTGTTACTGCTTAACAAAGAAGTAAGCCATGTAAATTGTTATGGTGGAACCGATGGAGCCATTGATCTTACAATTACAGGTGGGATATTGCCTTATACATTTGCTTGGAGCAACAGTGCAATTACTGAGGACTTGAGTGGACTAAGTGCAGGAACTTATTCTGTAGTGGTGATGGATGCAAACAACTGTGAAGTAACAGATGCAACAATCATTCTCCAGCCTGATTCTATCAGTATTCAATCAGTAGTAACCGGAGCAACATGCAATGCACCAAACGGATCGATAAACACACAAGTGACAGGAGGTGTGTCACCATATACTTTTGCTTGGTCGGATGGAAGTACTGATGTTAACCTTACCAACGTTATCGGCGGGATGTATACCTTGACTGTGACAGATGCCAACAACTGTACTGCAACAATTACAGACAGTGTCGGAACAACATCGAACATAGGAGGATATATCTATGTGAATGATGTAGCGTGTAATGGAGGAGACGATGGATCAGCACTTGCTATCATGGAATCTGGAAATACACCATATACTTACGTGTGGTCAACAGGCGATACTTTGAGTGAAATTGAAGGACTTGTAGCAGGAAGCTATTCGGTAAATGTTATTGACGCATTTGGTTGTGAAATTACACTTGATTTTGAGATAAATGAGCCAGAAGCTATCACCGTTGATTTATACAGTCCGACACCATTGGATGGGTTCAATGTGAGTCTATATGGTGGCGCCGACGGTTCGATTCAAACTTCAGTAGATGGAGGTGTTGAACCTTATTCATACGATTGGTCCAATGGAGGTTCTTCAGATGATTTGAATGGGTTACCGGCAGGGAATTACAGTGTCATTGTTACGGACGCTAACGGATGTTCTGTCAGAATAAGCATTGAACTGATTCAGCCTTTGGAACTTGCAATGCCCGAAGGTGTCTCTCCTAATAATGATGGAGACAATGACTTCTTTGTCATCAAGGGAATTGAAGCCTATCCAGACAATGAGTTAATCATATATAACCGTTGGGGAAATATTGTTTACCAAATAAAAGGGTACAACAATGACTGGCACGGGGAAAACAAAAAAGGCGAACCACTGCCAGACGGCACCTACTTCGTCATATTTAAACCCACAGGCTCGGGCGATGTGGAACCTTTAACCGGATATATAGATCTAAGAAGAAGCAGATAATTGGTAGTAAGAACTGAAAATTAGAAAAGATGAAAAACATAATTAAAATATCAATCTTCTTGTTGTGCGCTTTCAATGTGAATGGGCAGCAAGATCCTATGCTGACCCAATACATGTTTAATGGATTGTACTTGAATCCAGCATATGCAGGCTCACATAAATATTGGTCTTCCACTGTAAGTTATAGAACACAATGGGCAGGTGCTAAGTTTGAAGGAGCTCCGCAAACTGCAATAGTTGCGGTAGATGGACCTATTCCTGGGAAAAACATGGGAATCGGATTTCTTGTGATGCACGATCAATTGGGAGTAACGAAGAGCAACAGCTTCATGGCTAATTACTCGTATCAAATTAAATTGAATCCTACTTCAAAACTGGCGTTTGGAATCAATGCGGGTGTGTCGCAGTTTACCGCAAACCTGAATGATGTCTTGATATGGGATGAAGAAGATCAAGTGTATTCAAATACCCTCACAAAGGTTTTACCAAGGGTTGGTTTGGGCATATATTATTACAGTGAAAAACACTATGTAGGATTTTCTGTTCCGACAATCTTATCCTATGAAGACGGCAATAAATTTTCCATGGACTTGTCAAAGGCGAGCTTTCTAAGAAGACATTATTTGTTGACGGGAGGTCTTATCATTAATGCTGGTGATATGGTGAAATTGAAACCATCAATTTTACTTAAGTATGTGCACAACGCTCCATTCCAAGGGGATATTAATTTCAGCGCTGTATTCAAGGATCAATTCTGGGTAGGAGTAACTTACAGAACGGGAGATGCCGTAGCGCTTCTTCTCGAATACCAATCGAACAAGTTCTTTAGAATAGGTTATTCCTACGACATTTCTTTCTCTGGATTGAGAGGGTATCAAAATGGATCTCATGAGATCATGATCGGAGTAGACTTCGGAAAGGATTTAGTTAAACAAAAGACACCAAGATATTTTTAGAGCTATGAAAAGAAGATCAATAATAAAAACGTCACTAGTATTAGCCCTTATCACAGTACTATTCTCATGTGCCGATTCACATATTTATAAAGGAGATCGAAACTACGATAACATTGCTTACGCAGATGCCATACCGCATTATGAAAAGGTCTATTACAAAAGTCCCACAAATGAAATCGGGATTAAATTGGCAGACTGCTACTTTAGAACAGGAAACTTCACGAGTGCAGAAGCTGTTTACGAGCAAGTAATTCACGATGCATCAGTAAGCAATATTGAGCATTTCAACTATGCAAAGGTGCTCATGGCGAATGGAAAACACCAAGAAGCGAAAAAAGTGTTGGAGAAATATTTAGAAACGCACGCAAATGACGCTGCGGCACAGATGCTTTTGACTTCATGTAACTCCATTGACGAAAGGTATAGAGACACTGTGCAGTATGAATTGGAACCAATTCATACAGAAGGTTTTGCAAATATGTTCAGCGTTGCAGAATATAGAGATGGGATTGTGTTTATTGGAGATCGTGAAGTGTTCTCAGGAAGAAAAACCAATCCATGGACGGGTGACTCATACCTAGATATGTACAATATGCGTAAATCTGATGACGGAACATGGTTGAGTCCTGAGTTGTTGCAAGGAGACATTAATGGTCCTTTTCATGAAGGTCCTGCTTCTTTCAATGCCGAAGGAGACGTCGTATACTTTACGCGAAGCAATTACTACAAACGCAGGTTGGAAGTCAATGAGGAAATGGAGAATAACCTCAAGATTTTCAAAGCCACACTGATCGATGGAAAATGGAAGAACCTTGAAGAATTACCATTCAATAGTGATGATTATTCAGTTGGTCACCCTGCTTTAACACCATGTTGCCACACTTTGTATTTTGTTTCAGATATGCCAGGTGGATTTGGTGGAACTGATTTGTATCGCTCCGATTTCTATGATGGTGAATGGACAAGTCCTGAAAACTTAGGTCCTGAAGTAAATACACCAGGAAATGAAATGTTCCCTTATTATGATGAGGATGGATCACTTTATTTTTCTTCCGATGCACACAATTCAATGGGGGGATTGGATGTATTCATTACCGCTTATACGGGAGATCGATGGATGACACCAGAAAATTTGAACTATCCTATTAATTCAATGAAGGATGATTTCGGATTCATAATTGACAAGAATAGTAATACAGGTTTTGTTTCTTCATCACGTTCAGAGGATGATAGAATTTACCAGTTCAACCATCTAGGGCCACAATTCCACTTGTACGGATTTGCACACAAAAAAGGAACGGAGATTCCTGTCGAAGGAGCTTTAATTAAGATCACAAATGTTGAAACAGGTCAGATGATTACAGCTACCAGTGATAGCGAAGGGAAATTTGAGATGAAACTCGATCAAGAAAGTGACTACGATTTGTTATGTACGATGCAAGGGTGTTTTTCTCGCCTGGACATTCTATCAACCAAAGATTTTAAGTATTCACAAGACTTTTATGCGGATTTTGAAGTGGAAGAAATCATTGTGGATAAACCAATCGTCTTAGAAAACATCTATTATGATTTTGACAAATGGGATATTCGTCCAGATGCAACCAAAGAATTAGATCGATTGGTTAAAATCCTTAAAGACAATCCAAAAATTGAGATTGAAATGGGATCTCATACGGATGCTAGAGGTGCCGATCGTTATAATGCGGTACTGTCGGGCAAACGTGCATATGCAGCGGTACAGTATTTAATCTTTTCGGGAATTGATGAAAGTCGATTGACGTATAATGGATATGGAGAGTCAGTCTTGGTAAACGGATGTGGGAACGACATTGATTGCACAGATGAAGAGCATCAAGAAAACAGACGAACGGAGTTTAAAGTGACCAAGATTAACGATTGACCTTGTCAAACCAGAAAGGGAAGGGAGCTACAGCTCCCTTTTTTGTTGTGCCAAAAATCTCCCATTCCAATTTTTGTATCTTTAATCAACACATCCTACATGAAAAAGGTACTTATTGCAGTAATTCTGCTCATTTCATTTACGAGCACGGCAGGGGAGACATACGATTACACTTTAACTGTGTACGAACTGGCAACGAACAAACCAATCGAAGGAATTCAGGTGATATTACGCACAAATAAAGATGAGGATGTGGCTAGTGGCGTAACCGATAGTAGCGGTACAGTGGTGTTCACAGAGCTGAAACTAAAAATGATGTACGTAGCCCTCAGAGATTCCGATAGGGAGTACTATTGCAATATTAATCCTACAATAGATAATCCAGAACGAAAGAATATTGACGATGAAGTTTATTTGAGATGGGTAGAAGCAATAGAAGAACGTAAATTAGCACAACGAGAACAATTTCACCGTGAATCACATCCCTTTATATTCGAGAATAAGCCTGATTGTGAGGGCACAGAATGGGGAGAAGCAGGATTTCCCGGAGGAGAAATAGCATTGCAATATTTTATCTCGCACTACACCATTTACCCAGGAGAAAGTATTGAAATGGGAGTCCAAGGACGCGTGTATTTATCCTTTGTCGTGGAACCTAATGGCGAGTTGACCCATATAGAAGTAGAAAGAGGAATTTCAAGCGAGCTAGACCACGAGGCAATCATGTTATTGCGATACATGCCGCGGTGGGTAGCAGGAACATGTGATGGAGTGACAATTAGAACACGATGTAGGTTACCCATTAACTTTAGCTTGAATTAATAAGTGCTTCAAAATAAACCCTATCTTAAACGATGTCAAAAGTCATTTTTTGTTTTCTTTTAATAGTGTTAAATGGCTCGAGC
Organism: Crocinitomicaceae bacterium; assembly: GCA_033791225.1. GTDB lineage: Bacteria > Bacteroidota > Bacteroidia > Flavobacteriales_D > Crocinitomicaceae > UBA4466. The sequence continues at coordinate 4,697 of JASJHD010000009.1, read as the reverse complement.
TTTTCCCAAGAACTGATCACGCAGCAAGACAGAGGGTTTCACAATGCGCTACTTCAAGATGAGAAGTTTACTGATGGAGATAGAGCTCTCTTAAAGAGATTCACTGACAACATGTTGAATTACGATTCTGAAGTTTTCGTTGAGTTGTTTGCTGAGCAATTCAAAAATCACTTAAGAGAGTCAGTTCATTTTAAAGACTATCCACTAGAAAAAGCCATTTGGATTCAATTACCTGTTCCCTCTATGTCTTGGGATGCCTATTTCGAAGAAGGAATTGAAAATCTATACGATTTCAAAGATTGGAATTCTATTGAAGAGTTTTACTTCGTTGGTGAAGAACCGTTCAGCGGCTCTCGCTTATTCTTTAAAATAAAATTGAAAAATGGCAAAGTGTACGGTGGCCGCATTTTCATGCATCCTTCAGGTCCACCAAATGGTACTTACGAATTTCATGGAGCGTACGGCTAGCTGAGTTATTAACCTTGTGATTGATCCTTCTCTTCTTCTTGCTCCTTTTTCATGAGCGTGGTTCCTACTCCAGCACCAATTGCTATTCCAAGCGCAAGCCACAATCCTACGTTGTCTGTCAAAACTCCCACAAGTGTTCCAAATGTCACACCGAAGGCTATACCTAATGTTAATTTACTTTCTTTTTTCATATACCTTAAGATAAGGAATTGCAATAAGAATCTACGAGCTTATGGGATGAGCGGCACGCTACATTGACAAGTAAACAGGCACAAAAAAAGTGCAACGCTTAACTTTTAGCGTTGCACTTTTTAAAGTATCAATAATAAACTGTTTGATCAGCTTTCCTTTATCGAATCAAATTAACATGTCCTGTAACCATTACACGCTCGTCATTTTGCGTTGTCTTGAAATCAATTTTCCAAGAATACGTTCCATCCGGTACAGTTTCTCCATTAAATGATCCATCCCATCCTACGGAAGCGTCAAACGATTCCCAGATGATTTCTCCCCATCTATTGAAAATCAATAAGTGGAAGTCAAATGGGTCATAACCAGAAGTAAATACTGGTTTGAAAGACTGATTATGTACGTCACCATCTGGTGTAAATGTATTTGGCATCCAGAAGATAGTCTCTTCAATTACTTCAATAACCATTGTTGTTGAATCTGAACAACCCAAAGGCGATAATGCTACTAATTGCACTAAAAATGATCCACCATCAAATGGGAATGTATGCACTGGGCTGTAATCGCCTGAACTTGCTGTCTCATCTCCAAAGGTCCACACATAAGTGTCAGCACCCACCGAGGTATTTGAGAAGATCACTTCCGTCATCATGCTTGTCAACTCTGTTGATGAAGGGCTAAAACTAGCTATTGGTGTATCTTCCACATAGATGTAATCGGTATAGCTTGCACTTGCCGAGCAGCCATTTGCTGATGTAGTTGTCAGACTCACATCATAGGTACCACCTTGTTCGAAAGTATAGGTGATGCTTCCACATCCATTTAACGGTGCAGTTGCTCCTTCAATGTCCCAAACACAGTCTGTCAGAGCTGAACCTGATGTAGATGTATTTGTAAAAGTCACTGTCAATGGCTCACATCCTGAGAGGTTATCTCCCATAAAGCTAACTACTGGGATTTCTTCTACTGTGATTGTTACATCATCGGTAGAGATACAACCAAGGTTGTCTGCTGTTACAGTATAGGTTGCCGTTGCTGCTGGCTGGAAAGGCTGACCGTCAACAGGAGGGTTGGATGGGTTCCAACTGATTGGAACATTCCATGCGTTACCTGCCGTTAGGGTTACATACTCTCCTACACAAATTAATTGATCAGCACCAGCATCTATTGGTGGGTACGTTGCTAGAATTGTGATCTCCTGAGTAACCAACGTTACGTTACCACAGTCATCAGTGATACTATACGTTCGGGTGATTACTTCAAGGTTACATACGTTACCATCAGACACATCACTTTCCCATGCAACTACAGGGTTTGCTGTACAATTATCCAATTCATCATCAACGACTGTAATATCAGGAACAGGTACATCCAATGGACCAGGTACTGAAGTAGGCATTGGATTGCTCGCTGTTGGAGGAATGTTATCGTTGATAGAGAAGGTATACGTCCAAACCGATGCGTTACCTGCACAATCTGTATAAGTGAATGTATAAATCTTATCTCCCACACATACTGGATCTGCGTTCTCTGTCATTACTGGAACTATTGCATTACCACACACATCAACTACAACTGGTGCAGTAGGCATGTAAATATCTGTAAAACAAACTACGGCTTCTGATCCGTTAGCAGGCACTGTTGGTACAGTAACCATATCTAAAGTGTAAGTATGTGTCCACACCGCTACGTTATTTGCACAATCTGTATACGTAAATGTGTACACCTTATCAGCTTCACAAAGTGGATCTACATTCTCTGTCATTACAGGTGCCATTGCATTACCACACATGTCATTCATTACCGGTGGTACTGGCATTGCAACTTGCGACATACATTCTACCGTTGATGCACCGTTTGCCGGCATTGCGTACATAGGAATATCTACTGTATATGTATGTGTCCAGTCGATTGTATTTCCTGCACAATCTGTGTAAGTGAATGTCCAAACCATATTCCCTTCACAAGGAAGAGCTGTTGGTGGTGTAACTGTTGGCACTAAAACATTTCCGCATAAATCCATTACTACTCCTGCATCTGCTGGTTGAACCATAGCGTCTGCTGCACAGTTTACCGTTGATGTTGCATTTGCTGTCGCAATTGCAAATGTTGACATATCTACAGTGTAAGTATAGATCCAATCAAGTGTATTTAATGCACAATCTGTGTATGTAAATGTCCAAACCATTCCTCCTGTACATCCTACTGCTGATGGTGCTGTTATTGTTGGCATTAAGACATTTCCACACATGTCTGTTACGACTCCTGCATCTGCCGGTTGAACCATTCCATCTACTGGACAGGTCACCGTACTTATTCCATTTGGTGTTGCAATAACAAACGCTGGAATATCTATTGTATACGTATGTGTCCATGCTACTACGTTTAATGCACAATCAGTGTACGTAAATGTCCAAACCATGTCTCCTTCACAAGGAATCACTGCTGGACCAACTACTGTTGGTACAATTACATTTCCACATACATCTGTGATTGCTCCTGCATCTGCTGGTTGAACCAATCCATCGGCTGGACAGTTAACTGTCGATGCTCCTGGTGCCGTTGCTATTGCAAACGTTGGCATATCTACTGTATACGTATGTGTCCAGTTTACTGTGTTCAAGGCACAATCTGTATAACTGTACGTCCACACTACTGTTCCTTCACATGCTGGGATTGGATCTGATCCTACTAGCACTGCACTTACTGTGTTTCCACAGCCGTCTGTGATATCTAGTGGCGCTCCTGGGTCAGTTGCATCTGCTGGACAGTTCACTGTACTTACTCCCATTGCTGGGGCAGTAAGTGCTGTTGTCATATCTACTGTATAGGTATGAGTCCATACGACTGTGTTTAATGCACAATCTGTGTAAGTAAATGTCCAAACCATATCTCCTTCACATCCTACCGCTACCGGTGGTGTTGCTACTGGTACGATTACGTTTCCACATACATCTGTGATTGCTCCTGCATCTGCTGGCTGAACCATTGCATCTGCTGGGCAGTTTACGGTTGATGTTGCATTTGCATTTGCTATTGCAAACGTTGGCATGTCTACTGTATAAGTATGGATCCAGTCTAGTGTGTTACCTGCACAATCAGTGTATGTAAATGTCCAAACCATATCTCCTTCACACCCAACTGCTACTGGTGTAGCTACTGTTGGGATGATTGCATTTCCACAAGCATCGTTTACAAGTCCTGCATCCGCTGGTTGAACCAGTGCATCTGAGGGACAATCCACTGTCGACGCTGCATTTGGTGTCGCAATAGCAAATGGTGCTAAAGTCACTGTATAAGTGTACAACCAATCTGCTGTATTCAATGCACAATCTGTATACGTATATGTCCATACGGCTCCTACTCCTGTACATCCTGTTGGAGATGGTGGAGTGATTACTGGAACTAGTACATTTCCACATTCATCCATTACTGCTGCTCCTGGTCCGCCTGGATCAACTTGGGCATCTGCCACACAGTTTACTATGCTTGATCCATTTGGTGTGGCTATTGTAAATGCTGGGGTATCTATTGTATACGTATGTGTCCATGCTACTACGTTGCTTGCACAATCAGTATATGTAAACGTCCATACTACATCGCCTTCACAGGCTTGTGGGCCATTATTAGCGATTGCTGGTGTAAGTACGTTTCCACATAGATCTGTGACTACTCCAGGTCCTGCTGGTTGCGCGTTGGCATCCGTTGGACAGTTTACTGTACTTGTTCCTGGTGCCGTTGCGATTGCAAACGTTGGCATATCTACTGTATAGGTATGTGTCCAGTTTACTGTATTCAATGCACAATCAGTGTAGGAGTACGTCCAGATTCTTGTTCCTTCACAGGCTAGTGGGTTTGGTGCATCTACACTTCCTACTAAGACTGCACTTACTGTATTTCCACAGCCGTCTGTAATATCTAATGGCGCTCCTGGATCAATTGCATCTGCTGGACAGTTCACTGTACTTGCTCCCATTGCTGGGGCAGTAAGTGCTGTTGTCATATCTACTGTATAAGTATATGTCCAATCTAGTGTGTTC
>JASJHD010000008.1:0-266804 GCA_033791225.1 Crocinitomicaceae bacterium | reverse complement strand
AAGTTATTGTAATGTGAGGTAAGATCGTAAATACAGCATCCGAAGAATCTACAGCTGCTGGGTTTGCTGCATCTGATACTCTGAATAGAGCATCCGTAGTCGGAGTGTTAGGAACCGTCCAATCGTATGTACCTTCAGTAGAAACAGATCCACCAAATTGATCAGGGTAAGTTGCTTCTACAAGTGACCATGAAGTTCCATTGTCTACGGAATATTCTAGCTTCACATTTGGACCAGTAAATGCGCTGAGCCATTTAACAGATTGTAAAGTGGTCGGATAGAATTGCTCCCCACCATCAGGGTAATTAACGATAAATACGGGATCTGCTGCTTCTATAGTGAAAGTGGCATCTGATTGATCTATGATATTTCCATTATTAGCATCTGTTACTCTGATAAGAGCTTGTGTAGTAGGCACATTTGGCACTTGCCAGTCGTAGTTACCGATACTCCCAGTTTGTTCATAATCGTTTACTATCCGATGCCAAGTTGCCCCATTATCAGTTGAGTAGTCGATGTCAAAGTATTCAGAAGTACCTGTGATGTCCCAAGTAATATTTTGCGTAGCAGTTCCTACACTTGTTATGAAAGCATCATACGTACCTGATGTAACGCTACTCACCACTGTAAGTGCTCCAGTGTAATGCGTTGATATCGCAGTACCTGTGCTGTAGTATGTTCCAAGTAAAGGATAACCAGTAGTAGGTCCATTGTAAACGCGAACATAGTTACCACCAATTTGTGTAAACTGAATTTTCAATTTATTGAGTGGGTTATCAGGTACAAATGTTTGTGTGTAATTAGTGGTAGTTCCTGTATAGTTAACTGTATTTACCTCAAGAGTGGCATTACTTGCATTCACTATAGCATTCGGAATATTTTGCTGTTTAACAGTAGCCTTGAATACTTCACCACCATTTGGTGCTGTAGTAAGAATGTCAGATAGAATAGTAAAAGGAACGTCTGAAGTATCCGTTTTACATCCGGCATTTGAAAGATCCGTAACTTTTATCTGGACATTTGTTGAAGGGTCATTGGGAATTGTCCAATTAATAGATCCATCTGCAGGATTACCCGAACTGATTGTTGTCCAGCTAGTTCCACTATCAGTAGAGTATTCGGCTTGGACAGTGTTCACAATTCCTGCCAAATACAAGTATGAAATAACAGTGTTTTCACCAGTTTCAAAGGTTTCACCACCATTAGGATCCGTGATTGTGAGTGCTGCGTTTATTGTAAATAGAGCGTCAGAAAGATCAGTCACTGGTAGATTTTGTGAATCTGTTACTCTTATAAGGGCATTGTTGGTTGAGATGTTTGGCGGTTGCCAAACAAAAGAATTGGACAGTGTATTGTACGAAGATGCCACAGTTACCCAGTTTGCACCATTATCAACCGAGTACTCGATGTTGTAATAATTCGAGGCTCCGGTCTGATTCCAGGTAATGGTGTAGTCAGCACAAGCAGAAACAAGTTCTCCTCCATTTGGACTAGTAATCGTAATCGACTGACCAAATGATAAGTTACTCAACAAAGTTGAAACTAAAAGCAGTGAGAGTAGTAGTAATTTTTTCATAACGAAAAGTTTAAAAAAAGCCAGGGTTTTTGATTGGCTTTGTTTTATAATTGGTTGACTTTTTTTTGAATAAGTCAGTAGTTAGCGAATAAATCGGAGTAAATATAGTCATTTTCCGAATAATTCGGGAAGGTAAAGTCGTGATTTATAGGGTCGGGACGGTTCATTTTCCGAAAGGCTAAATTGAGGTTCAATTAGGTTGACCTGGATTATCGGTTGGTACAAGACAATTAGTTGAATCGCTCTAAAAATTCTGATTTTCGATGTCTACTCACCTTTAGCGTTTCACCATCAACCATAACTACACTTCCTCCATCTCCTTTGACATATCCTGTTATGTGTCTCAAGCTCACAATTGTACTTTGATGGATCCGAAAAAAACCGCAGTCATTGAGCAATTCTTCGTATTCTCCGAGACTCTTGCTGGTGGTTATTTTCTTATTGTTTTGTACAATGAAATGGGTGTAATTTCTGTCTCCTTCAAGCCGAATAATATCTGCGATTTTAACAACTTGAAACCCCTCAACATTTGGGATAATAATTTTTTGAATATCCCCTTCACTGCCATAATTTTCGACAAGAATCTTAAGTCGTTTGGCTGTTTCTCGGTTTGATTCAGCCATGTGCACTTCTAACTTTGAGATGACTTCGGCTAAATCCTTCGTCTTAATCGGCTTTAGTAAATATCCAAAAGCACTAAACTTAAAAGCATCCACGGCGTATTGGTCATAGGCAGTGATAAAAATTACTTCAAAATCAACAGTTCCTAATTTATTCAAGAGGTCGAATCCAGTTCCTTTTTTCATTTGAATATCTAGAAACACGAGGTCTGGTTTGTGCTTTTCGATTGCTTCAATTCCTGGTTCTACGTCTTCCGCTTCGGCCAGAATTTTAATTTGCTTTCCAAACTTCTTCTCCAGTAGATTCCGCAATAGAAAACGTGCATCTTTTTCATCATCAATGATTATTGCTTTGATCATAACGCCTTATTTATTCGCAATTTGATTTCTGTTCCGCCACTATCCAGTTCTGTAATCGTGATTGGGTTCTCTCCTCCTAGTCTAGCCGCGGTTATGCTAATTCCTTTGGATTTTTTTGTGTCCGAGACTTTCTGTCGCTTACTCTCCGAAATTCCTATCCCGTCATCTGAAATAGTGCAGTCCAACTCTCCAGAAGCAGTTTTTCGAATTCGAATATTAATTGTTCCAGGAGCATTTTTCGGAACGATGCCATGCCAGATTGAATTCTCCACGAAAGGTTGGAAAATTAATGGAGGCACATAAGTGTTTAATTGATCTATTGTTGGATCAATATCAATTGAATATTCAAACAAATTGTCAGTGCGCATTTTCTCAAGATCAAGATATAGTTCTGTCGAGCGAATTTCTTCTTTCAAGTTGATCTTATCCAAACCACTGTTTTCCAAAATACGTCGTAGCAGCGAGGAAAAATCAGCCATGTAATCATTGGCAAGATCTTCCTTCCCCTCAATGTATAAACGTTGAATACTGTTTAGACTATTGAAAATAAAATGAGGATTCATTTGTGAACGCAATGCCTTCTGCTCTAGCACATTGCGAAGTTGTTGTTCTTTTAATTTGCGTTGACTGAAATAGAGAAACACGATAATAAGGATCAACAACAAGGCTCCGATCGATGCGCCCAGTATGGTGTAGTTCAAATTTGTTCTAGTATTTGTTGCTGCATTTTCATTTTGCATGCTGACAATTTGCTGCTCTCTTTTTTCAGAGTCGTATTTTTCGCGAATTTCAACTATCTGGGCGTTTTTTTTCTCAGAGAAGATGCTGTCCCATATTTGCTCATATGAAATACGATAATCATACGCCTTTTTGTAATTACCTTCCAAATAATAGGCCTCCGACGCGTATTTAAAAGTAGTCATTAGCATTTCAAGCTTTCCAGATTTCTGCGCCAATATCATACTTTTATCAAAGTACTCTGTAGACATTTCTATGTCACCTAATTCTGCATATAGCCCAGCAATGTTTGAATATGATATAGCTACATTTGCCTCGTTTCCAAGTGAATCATCAATGACCAATGACCGCTTATAATAGTCCAATGATTGATCGAGATCTCCCATCTCTTGATACAAGGTGCCCAAACTGTTTAGAGCTTCGGCTTGTCTATATGGATCTTCGTGTTCGATATAGATTTTTAGCGCGAGATTGTGATAGTGTATTGATTTTTCAAATTGATGGAGTTGTTGATAGGCCTCTCCTTGTAGATTGTATGTTATAGCAGTATAAACAGGATTGTCGATGCTTTTAAAATCCTTTTCGGCTTCAATTGCGAGCTTGAGGACTTCTTGATAATCATCCAAGTAAAAAAAGATGTATGACATATTAACTCTTACTGCGCCAGCACTTCTTCTATCGTCTAACTCCTCAAATAAATCGAGTGCTTTGTAGAAATGACTCAAGCCTTCATCAAAACTCCCAATCGATTGATAATTACTCCCTAAATCATTGTATACCCAAGCTAAAACGGATTTGTCCTCTCCGTTGGAAGCAGTTATGAACGCCGTTTTTAGATACTTAAGTGCAATGTCGTATTCCCCATTGGCAGTGTAAGCGCGTGCGATGTATCGTCCAGTAAAAACTCCTCCAGCAGGGTAGTTTAATGTCTTCACTAACGCCAAAGCCCTTTTCCCATACAGGACGCTAGAGTCAAGGTCGATGGGGCCAAACTCCCAACAAAGGTCATTCAATAATGTAACCATACCCGTGTCCTCTTTGGCCGTTGCCAAGCTTTTTCTAAGATCATCGATGGTCTCTGTTTGGGAGAATGCAACACCACTAATAAATACCACAAAGAAAACGAGCGAAATTCGCAGTGAGTTCTTTTTAGCGAAACATGTGATTGTTGACATTAATGGAGTGAGGTTTTGACTAACAATCAAAAGTATCAAATTATTTGTCTAGAAATAGAACGACTATACGACTGGTGTCAATTTGAATTGTTTAGGCACATTGGGTTTATCGGATGGTGGATGATAGACAATCTGATTCTAATGCAGTTTACAAACCTTACCAGTTTGTTCATCGGTATTAGGATTATAGTAAACAACTGTATTTGCCTCGCATGATTGATAAGCATTTGTCCACCCTCCAAGTGAGTAAGGCTCAGATTTAAATGTGCTTACGATTTCTTCAGTATTAACATCTGTACAAACACAATCTCTTGTGCATGATACAATGCAACTAAAAACAATTAACCCAGCGATAGATGATACAGTGATGTTCTTCATATGTACTTAAACGCGGTAAGGACTATTTTCGTTGGTTTTGACAAAAAGGAAGAACATTGCTGCTTTAGCAGATTGACTGCAGAACAGAAAGTTTGATAGCGAGAAAGATTCTAACGTGAAACTATTCTTTATTCTGTCGATGGAGTGATCATAATATGTGCCTTATGCGAACCTGGGTTCATTATCCACGGATGATTTGGCGCAATTGGCACCTCAGGCAATCCTGTTGATTCGGAGGTAGCCCATGGAATATAAACTACATACCGGTAACTAGCTCCATTAACCATAGATGTCTCAGGGTTGTATAACGCTTCTGTTCCGAAGTAGATATGTAAGGCAGATCCAGGTTTTCCCATTTCCAATGTTCCAGCTTTTACTTCCTCTTCCCGGATATTGAATTTTTCTTCTGCTGTTTTACCTTCTGCTTTCAATTCTCTTCCCCTTGCCATAAAAGGCTCAAGGCTTATGTGATAACAAGCGGCACTAAATCCTTCCTTCTGAGGGTCATCAGCTAGACAAATAAATTCATTGTCTCCTTCTTTTAGCGTGACAAATTCACCAGCCATATTGTACCCAATTACTTTACATCCTTCTCGGCTTTCCGCAGGAGCTGCCATCAGTGCGGTCGCAATTAGAGCTTCATCCGAATCAATTTCCGTTAACTCTTCATTCACTTCTTCCGTTACAGTCGCTTCTGAATCCATTTCTGGACTTGAGTCTTCCGTATTATCACCTGAATTGCAAGAAAGCAATAGTCCTGTACAAGCAATAATTGTAAATATTTTTTTCATACTAATATGGTTTACTCAAATGTAAGAAATTTGCGATCAATGAAAAGCTGCTCCTCAGAGATATTCGGGCTTTCTTAGTCATTCACATTCAAGCTTTTTAATTCTAACATGTATCAGGCTTCAACTACTCCAGCCCAACCTTTAACATCCTGATCAAATTATGCGAATCTTTCAATTCCAAAAACGGATATTCAACTCTACTAAGAAAAAGGCCATTCGGGTGTGCAGGCCACTTCTCTTTCAAATCTTTTTCCTGTTTCAAAATCTTCCCAAACTCTTCTATAGTCATTTTACCACTTCCAACTTCCAACATAAAGAAAACGCAAATCCTAACCATTCCACGGAGAAAGCGATTGCTCGTGATGGTGAACCGTAACCGCCCCTGTTCCTCATTGACGAACAGTTCACATCTGCTTATTTGACATAAAGTGTTATCGTAAGAATCTGGTCGTTTGCACAGCGCTTTAAAGTCTTTTGTTCCAAGGATAAGAGCCGCAGCTTTTCTCATCAGGTCAAAGTCCAACTTTATATCCTCATAGAAGGAACTGTAATGAATAAGTATCGGGTCTTTGTTCCAATGAATGAAATAGTCGTAGGTGCGTGTCACAGCGTCATGTCGACAATGCTGATCTTCGTTGACTTCGAAAATTTCAAAAACTGCGATGCCATCAGGTAAACTTTTATTCAGTCGAAATTTCAAATCGAATACGGGAGCCTCATCAATATTGATTTGAATGACATATTGACTGGCGTGAACACCAGCATCGGTACGCCCGCAACCGTAGACACTTACTCTTTTCTTGAAGAGCCGAGAGAGCGTTTGCTCTACAACCTCTTGAACCGTATTTTGAGTGTTTTTTTGTCTCTGCCACCCGCTGTAGTTGCTACCATCGAATCCTAAGTGTATGAAATATCGCATTTGTAAATTATAAAAACAGTAGCCTTAGTTCTCGTAAAAAAATTCTGACCTAAAAAAGGATGATAGTTATTTTACTTCTTTCTAGTTACTCCAGTAAATATTGGCTTGAAGGCTAAAAGGAATAACCTTCATTCTTTACTGTTTAATTTTGCATTTTGGTAATGCTTTTTGAATTTCAGCTATCTGTTCGGCACTGACCTTTGTTCCTTTCAGTTTGAGAGTCTTAAGACTTGTACACTGCATGATTTCTACAGGTAGATTTTCAATTGGGTTGTTAGTTAAATTCAGTGTTTTGAGTTTTTTTAATTGTCCAATTGAGGCCGGTAGAGTGCTTATATTATTCCCTGTCAAGTCAAGAAAATCAAGATTCGTCAGATCCCCAAGGTTGTCAGGCACAGACGTCATTTGCATGTTATATGCTCTTAGGTAGTTCAGTTCTTTAAGTGCAGTGATCTCGTTTGGCATTGGCTTCCCAACAATGTTGGAGTGCATAAATGCGTTCAGCATGAGCATATTCCCTTGTGTCGCAGAATAACCCACCTGACTACTATATGGGTTTTCACCAACAGAAGCTGTTTCGTTGATTTCCTCTATATCATCCTCTTCATCTTGTTCCAATTGCTCCTGGAAAGTATTAGCAGAACTGATTATTTCGGCACTTCTATCTTCGTAGAAAAAGAAATTAATATCTTTTCTCTTTGCTGCAACAAGCGTTTTGAAATCTTTTGCTTTCACCATCTTTTTAGGAATTTCCAGATCTCCATTTGCTTTGTAACCAAAGTGTTTTCGGTAAATACTTGCAGTTAACGCACTTGCATTCATACCGCCGAGTTTCCGAAATTTCCCAGCGTACTTTATAGCTTCAGGGTACTTGTTTTGATACATGTAAGCTATAGCTAAGTTATTGTATAGTGCGCGTGCAATTTTCTTATTAACGCGCGCTTCTTTGTTTCCTATATCGGCAGTCGCCACTTCTTCTTCCCATACTTTTATACATTCATCTAATAGTGAAAAATCAGGAACATCTGCATCAAAAACAGCAACTGCTCTTTCCATGGCAGATTCTTGCTCCGAGTAATCAAAGTTTTTTCCAGATCCAGAACCGAACTTGAAAGCATGCTTGTTTTTCTCGAAATACAAAATATCATCCACGGTTTCAAAAAATGCCTCGATACGATCTGTATGTATTTTATGGATCACACTTTGCTCTCGATTATTCTGAACGTAATCTGTAGTGAGTTTTTCTTTGGATAGATATGGAGATAAATCGCTCTTCCCATAAATAGTAGTATGGTTCTGTTCAAATACCTCAGCATAAACAACTACACCGTTTTTATTTTTCACTTGAAAGGCTGCCGGCAATGTATAATCAATAGAATAATAGAATGCTGGGCAAGTTGTAACATCATCAGTTGTCAGGTCTCCATCGTCTCTAACGCAAGGTGCTGTCCATTCAACAATTGATTTTTCACCAAAGACTATTTGACCAAATGCTACTTCGATGGTTAAGTCACCTGCTTCTCCTACAATTTCAAGGTCATTTAAAAAATAGAGAGTTCTTTCATTTATATTTTCTTGTGCCTGCTCAAGTTTATTCACCTTGAGAACACCACTGTTCAACCCATCATAAACTGAGTAGATTTTAAAGTTAACAGTGTGCACATCAGTAACTGGCACTGTTGGTATATGATAGGTTTTAAAAGTGACGCCCTTTTTGTTAACGTTTTGTGCACTCACACTCAAAGAAAATGAAAGAGCAATTAGAGTAAGGTAAAGTGTTTTCATAATTTATTCGGTTGATTTTTAATACTATACTGAGTTCGGCGTTTTACACAATTCGCGCCAAAGTAGATTTACTTGATAAGTAAAAATAAGGATTGCAATTAAAATTGGGTTAGAAATAGCGTCTTTTCATATGAATTCTTCATTTTATATCTCAAAAACAAAAAGATCAACATTTCTGATGAGTTTTTAATCGTGACCCCGCCAAGTGAGCACAAGTCGTAATCAAGACACAAACAATTAGAGTATAACCTTCAGAAGTCGGGCCGTATAAATACGGCATTTATTGAGTATAAATACCTGAACAACAGGCGGGTATAGCTAGTTGGCGCAAATTTTTCTACTTTCATAAAAAAAGAAATCATGAAAAAACCAAAATTTTACTTACCGCTGTTTGGTACAGCGATGCTGATGTCAGTATTTTTTGTCGCATGTGACAAAACCGAAGTGAATCCTTCTTCTCAGAATCAAACAGAACAATTGGAGAATGACTCGATAACTTATGATAAGGCTAATTTTCCGGATTTTGATATTGAGAATGCCAGTTCCTATAAAGATCCGGATTTCATTATCGCATTTGAAGAGGGGTATGATTCTACCGTTATGGATTATTATGTCTTAACAAGATATACTGATTCCACAGGGACTACTGATTACGTTCACCATGCAATTGTTAATGATAGCACTGCGACTATAGTCACATTTGATGATCATGAAAACCGTATTTTTACTACTACTTTAAATGCTATTCTAGAAGATATTACGATAACACCTGACGATCCTCAAAGTGCACCACCTTGGATTATGGAGCTTATTGAATGCATGAATAATCCACCCTTTAACTGGGAGTTTACTCTGGGAGAGGCCTGCTTCGGATCTCCTCTTGAATTCTATATTGATCTCTCAATTTGTATTGAACGATTATGAGAATTTAAGTTCTTATAAAGGGTAATGTAGCGAATAGAAAAAGGAGATAACAAACGTTATCTCCTTTTTCTATTACTCAAAAACATTAGGCGAATTTGGTTAACATTTGATCATATACCCTTGAGGCGTATATTTAAGTAGTTTCATAAGGACACTCTTTGATTGTTCAAATGCAGTTGCTCTTTCTACAAAGCTCCCTTTACAAAGCTGAGGGCAAGAACCCCAAGAATGTGAACCAAACCTGTAACCGCTGGAGCCGAAATCCAGTGCGTTATTCAGTTGCGTCACGGGGCTTTTTTTCATTTCAAGTTGTCAATAAGCCCACTTCTAGTGTCATTTAAAGAATCCAAAAAGGACGAAATCAATGACATTAGTTCTTGTGATTTTTTGTTGGTGTCATCAAACTGGGAGGAGGTCATAGACCTATTTACTTCATTCAACACTCCTAACAGAATATAAAAGGCTTGAGACTTGCTGAATCGAATACGTTTTGTGAGTCAGACTAAACATAAAATGAAAAGCCCGAATATCCTGTGTTATTGGAATTCATCTGCCGAATAATATAATCCATATATTTGTCGAAAAATAATTATACACTACTATTATGAATAAAATTTACAATTCAATTCTTATATGCGTTATGTGCCTTTTGGGAGTGAACTCAATGGCTCAAAATATATATGCAGTTAACAATGGGTCTGATCAATTGGTCACATTGGATCCTGCTACACTTCAGCCAGTTGGTGCCTCGGTTTCGATGACTGACGGAGGAGTGGCAATTACTGGTTGCAATGGACTTTCGGTGCATCCAGTTTGTGCTGATATCTATATCGTTTACAAAATGAATGGAGTTACTGGACGCCTGTTAGGTATTGTTGATCCTGCAACTGGTGTGATTACACCACTTGGAAATACAGGTGATAATGTTGCTGGAATTTGCTTTGGTGATGGTGATCATTTATATGCTGTTACAGGTGACGGTGCTACTGTTCCTTCTACATTATTTAAGATGAATCAATATACGGCTGTTATGACACCTTTTGTGACCTATGGTAATGGTAATGATGGTGAGTCTATCGCATTCAATGAGGATGATGGAAAAATATACCACTGGAGCGGCAATGGAATAAATGTTATGGAGTCAACGGACACGCTGACTGGTGTTACCACCAATATTGTAGAGTCTGGTGCTGTACATGCGGAGATTTTTAGTGCTACATATGTTGGAGCAGGACAATTTTTATTGTCTGAAATTTCGGATGTATTCCTCTATATTGACGTTACAGGATTTGCAATTCTAGGACCAACCGGTGTTGCTGATTACAAAGGACTAGGTCTTCCTGGAATTGCTCCAGCACCATTTACGCCAACAATCTCTACAGTAGATCCAACTTCATTTTGCCCTGGCGATAGTGCAACATTTACAGCGCCCGCGAGTGCTGCATATATTTGGCAGCTTGACGGAGTAACAATTCCTGGAGCTACTGGTTCTACTTATGAAGCTATGAGCCCTGGAAACCTTTCTGCTTTAATTGCTAGTCCAATAGGGTGCTTAGGAGAAAGTAATTCTGTTTTGATTGACTTGTTTCAATCGCCAAACGTAAACCTTTTACCAGGCGACACATCAATTTGTCCTGGAGATAGCATTCTTTTTATTGGAGCTAACGGCGGTTCATTGCAATGGTCTTTGGATGGTGTTCCAATCGCAGGAGCAAACAACGATTCATTGTATGTAACACTGGCTGGTAATTACAATCAGGTTAAAACGAATATGAGTGGATGTAGTGATTCTTCTGCCGTTCCATTAACGCTATCATATTATCAAGTGCCGAATGTTTCTCTACTTCCTGGTGATACATCAATTTGTCCTGGAGACAGTGTTTTGTTCATTGGTTCTATGGGCGGATCAAGTCAATGGTATTTGGATGGTTCAATCATTCCTTCTGGAAATAATGATTCAATTTATGTTTCAACTCCTGGATCATATAACATGACTAAAACAAACATGAGTGGATGTTCGGATTCAGCGGCAGTTGGAATAACCTTGGATTTTGCTTCGGTTCCAGTAGTCAATTTATCACCATCAATTGATACTTCTTATTGTACAGGCGATAGTATACTGATTACCGGTGCTACAGGAGGTTTACTCCAATGGTATATGAATGGAACTATGATTGTTGGTGCAACAGGAAGTACATATTATGTTTCTTCACCAGGTGTTTACAATCAAGTAAAAACAAACACAAGTGGTTGTGCTGATTCGTCAGCTGTAGGTGTTACGGTTATTGAGGACACGGATTGTGATGCAGGATTGAATAACCTGGCATTTAATGGATCGGTTAAGCTATATCCGTCTCCAGCAGAGCATCAATTGACCATTTCTCTAGAAGCTATCATAACAGGAAGAATAACAATTACGATCTATTCAACGAATGGAGCGGTAATGAATTCATCTTCGTTTGAAGCAGTAAACGGTTCAAATGAATTCGTAGTAGCTACTTCAGCTCTTAGTTCAGGAATGTACTTAATAGAGATCAGTCAAGGAGGTTCGAAATTCGTTGATCGCTTCGTTAAGAAGTAATTGACTTTTTATACTAAAGCCTCATTCCTACTAGGAGTGGGGCTTTTATCTTTACCAGTAATTAGTTTTGTCTCTTTTAAGAATGGCACTGACAACAATTGTCGCTCTTTCCGCATAATCTTCATCGCCCCAACTTAAACTTCTTAGCAACCTTGGATCCGATTCAATTAAGTCAGAACAGTTCAGAATTATTCCCAAGTCATTCCAATCAGACTTCTCAAATTTACTTGTTATTATTTTGTTTCTTATTTCGAACAGTTTGGTTGTTTCTTCACCCATGATATTTTTCTCTTGCTGGCTAATTAATTATTGGAGTATTTAATACTCCATACTACAATTATAGTCATTTTAGAAGTGTAAAATAAGTTTCTTTTTCCTTTGTAATTCAATTAATTAGAGCTATTATTACACAATAATAGAATTAGAGCACAACATAATAATAGAACCAAAGCACAACACAATAATAGAATTAGAGAACAACATCAAAATAGAGTAAGAGCACATAGTAAACAGAGAATCAACTAATGGCAACACCAGGAGAAAAATTAGCACAATCACTTGTAGTTCTAAAAAAGCTTCAAGATAGTGGTATGGTAGCAATTAAATCCGCATCTATAACTCGACTGCATAGAGAGCGGCTTTTAGAAGCTAGATTCATAAAAGAAGTTATGAAGGGCTGGTATCTGGCTACTCCTACTGAAGAGCAGCAAGGAGGTAGTACTTCATGGTATGCTTCCTATTGGTCTTTTTGTGCTGAATATTTAGCGGATCGGTATGGTGATTCCTATTGTATTTCTGCGGAACAATCATTACAAATTCAAACTGGAAACTGGACAGTTCCACAACAACTTATCATCCGTTCATTGAATGGTCCAAATGGAATAACAAATTTACCACACAGCACTTCTTTGGTTACAATGAAATCTACATTGCCAGAATCTGCTGAAATAGAAAAGAAGGAAGGAATACATATGCTATCCCTACCAGCTTCACTTATTAATTGTGCTGCAGTAACATTTACAACGAACCCTACAGATACTCGAACGGCATTAACCATGATTAAGGATGCGTCAGAAGTGGTGCGCTTGCTTTTAGATGGAGGACATAGTAAAATAGCTGGACGATTAGCAGGAGCTTTTCGAAATATAGGTAAAGGTAAAATTGCTGATGAGATTCTTAAAACAATGCAGAAAGTTGGGTACGATGTAAGAGAGTCAGATCCTTTTGAAAACCCAACCACTACTCTATTAAGTCAAAGGGAGGTGTCACCCTATGCGACACGTATTAAATTGATTTGGACAGATATGCGAGAGGTTGTAATAGCAAATTTCCCAAAAGCACCAGGCATTCCAAAAAACGTGGACAATTACATGAAACAAGTAGAAGCAATTTACGTGCTGGATGCTTATCATTCGTTGTCTATTGAGAGGTATAAGGTAAGCTGGGAGTTGATTGATCGTGTACGAAGTGGAGAATGGGACACAACTGACAATGCGGAAGATAAAAAACAACGTGATGCAATGGCAGCTAGAGGATATTGGCAAGCCACTCAAAAAGTTCGTGATAGCATTCGTAAAATAATGGCTGGTGAAAATGCAGGTGATGTCATTGAAGATGAACATGGTGATTGGTATCTTGAATTGTTTTCCCCAAGTGTTACTGCCGGAATACTTAAACCTTCCGACTTAGCAGGATATCGTTCTGGTCAAGTTTACATTGGTCAATCTAAACACGTACCACTCAACAAAAATGCAGTACGTGATGCAATGCCAACGTTATTTGAATTATTGAAACAAGAACCTGAAGCATCTGTTAGAGCCGTTTTGGGACATTTCATTTTTGTATATATCCACCCTTATATGGATGGAAATGGAAGAATGGGACGTTTTCTTATGAATACGATGCTGGCTTCAGGAGGTTATCCTTGGACTGTTGTCACGGTTGAAGAACGAAATGATTACATGAAAGCGTTAGAGAAGGCCAGCACAGAGTTGGACATAGAAGATTTTACTAAGCTAATTGCTAAATTGACAACAAGAGGTCCACAACGAAAAGAGATCATTATACCTTCAGAGTTTCCTCCCTATAAATTCTATCAAAACCCATTGGAATCAAAATTCAAAACATGGAGAGTAGATCTAAGTCAAGGATTCACAAAGATTCAATTAGAAAACATTAAGCTCAATCCAATTAATCTGAAAAACTCCTTCAAATTAACTGTTAAAGCGGAAAATAAAACCATTGATGTAACAGATGACTATTTATTAAATGAGATGACTATCAATCCTGTAATTGATGGTGTTTTGTTTTTTGATAGGAATCATCGGTTTATGGAACTTGAATTACCTGAAGGCACTACACATGTCACCTATGAGTTAGAGCTTCTGACAGAAGTAGAGAACTTTGAAATGGAACTTAATTGCAAATACGTATAATGAATTAGAAGAAGATAAAAATTGTAGGAGGGGTATGAGTGAGAACAAAGAATATTGTCTTGAAATAAAATTTAAAGATGTCGGTTTTGACTCTTTTTATTCTGGGAAGGAACTTTGCCCTGAAAGCTTTCATGGACACTTAATTCTTACAGAGTCTGAAATAGAGCTGCAGATATTTTACCCTTCATCTACTTATTTCGGTCGTAAATTCAGTTCTTGGGCACAGAAGATCCGATGGGATGAATTCGGTCAATTCATTTCTACTAAACTACTCACCAAACACGAAAGGCTTAAAAAGTTTGATTTGAGTAATGCAGCAATATTGGGTATACAAACAGGTTCACAAATTCATAAGGAACTAGGTAGTTGGATCACCCTGAAAATCGATTATTGCAAATCTTATTGGAATCCCGTCAAGGATAATGTTGGAACTGCAGAGTTTTACCTTAATGAAAGTGGATTCCAATTGGTTTCTGATTTTTATGGGGTAATGTGGCCACAAGAAGATGGGGGATTCTCAATAGGTAGAATGAATGATGCGAAAGATTGGTATAAGTTAGATGACATAGATTTTAGCCCACAATATAATTTTGCTCATCGTGATTCACACAGTACGAAGGAGGCTGTTATCACCAAGGAACCCAAGTTTCAGTTTCAGTTTAAATTTGAACCTACGCTCAGTGAAAATAGATTATATAAATCTGTAAAAATTTTTACATCAATATCTTCTTTTTATTATCGGAACTCAATCGATTTTGTATTTGCTCGAATTCACAGAAAGCAACATACGATTTTAATTAAAAGAGTATTGACCAATAGAATTAATTCGTCTTTTAAAGGCTCAAATTCTATAATACTCAATAAAGCGAACTTAAATACTTTGTTTGAAGGGTTATCCCAATTTCAAATGAAGGATTGTAACGTACAAAGACTCGGGTTGAATGTTGAGAAATTTTGGCAGTCAGGCTATGTTGACTTGAGGTCATCACTTTTACTAAAATTTGCAATTCTTGAGATCAGTAAAGGGGGTAATGTTGATTCCGAAGAAAAATATAAATTGAAAAAGAACGAGAAGAGAAAAGGTCTAAAAATAGCCAAGGAGGCAATCCTTGAAATCATTGAAGATGTTTGAACCCTTTTGGGAACAAAAAAGCCCAGACAAAGTCTGAGCTTTTAAATGTGACCCCAACGGTCTCCAGTTCAAACTTTATAGAGGATTTAAAATGTTTGATGTAACGTAAACTGCTACCTTGTGTTGTATTGACCTGTACAGATAGTAGTACCCATTTGTAGGTATAGGTTAGATGGATGGTTATCAGTACATTTGACCCTCAAAGCCATTGCCATGAAAAAACTACTTGTAGCTTGTTTAGCCGTATCATTCCTTTTTACGGTCGATTCTTGTAAGAAAGAGGACATAGCAGATCCAGATTCTCCAATAATAGAAAGTGGAGAAACGATTCAATTGGATAAAACCAGTGGACATCCAGGTGAGATACTCACGGTTGAAACATATATGTCACTTTCGGCTCAGACTTATTTTGGGACAGTTGGCAGTACTGACGTTGAGCTAATAAGAGCTGGGAAAAGCATCAGTTTTAGCGTTCCAGATTTAGGCGCTGGAGACTATGACTTGAATGTGTCGATTGATGGAACGGATTATTCATTTACGTTAGAAATTTTAGCACCAATCTCAGTCGCAAATCCCGATCAATATATCCTAGATTACATTTCTCAATTGGATTTGATTATTGATGCAAACAACATTTTTGTTGATTCATTGTTGGCTGATGGAGTGCTTGACCCTTCTACAACATCAAGCGACGCTGCAGTATGGGATAATATTCAGCAACAAGCGGATGCTCAATTAGCAGCGATGACACCTCAAGAAAAGCAGAAATTAGCGAATATTTTAGAAGCAAATATTGAATGGATTAATGCTTTTTCTAATGTTTCCTCCAACAGTTATCTTGATTTGAAATCCATGGAGTGTGATAACATACATCAAGCCGCAGTAGATGCTCGAGCTAATGGACACCTATTTAAAGGATTGGGTCTAATTGTACAATATAAGTGGTGCCAGGCTTCGGAATACATTAATGCTAAAACTGATAACACGCTTAGTAAACTGGCTACGCTGTATGAGGCAACTGAAAACCAATTTGCTCAATTCACCTTTATTAATTTGTTGGGAAGAAGAATTAAGGCTTTCACAGATAACTTATTTCAGACAGGTACTGATGAGTTTGTTGCTGAAGAGATACAAGCGGAGGGAGAAAAGGCAGCTTTAACATGGTCAAACGGTGAAGTGAAAAACATTTTTACGACAATTAAATTTAGAAGTCTTAACCCATCGGACGTCACTCAAACAGGAATTCTTGGGGATTTCGCAAGTACTTTTAATGATTTCATTAGTGCATATGATGATTATATTCAGCATGTTAGCCAAGCCCTGATCTGGAGACCTGAATTTATAAGTCAAACTAAGGTTGTAGATTTTGATCGTTTCCTCTCTGTTGCTAATATTAATAATAGTGAAGTAATTTTATTAAACACTCAAATAGTTGACGACAATTGGCAAGTAGCCATTGCTACGGATAATACAGTAGAAGATCAAGACTTTTCATACGATTTAGTTTACGATGATGGACACGTTAACATATCACAGACGTTTAACGCTACCGTAACAATTGGCGGTTTGGCAATAGGAGATTTCCATGAAGGTGGAATAATTATCTACTTAGACGGAACAGGTGAGCATGGAATAGTTTGCGCCCTTACTGATGCAGGATCAGCAGAATGGGGATGTGAAGGAACAGAAATAGGTGTCAACGGCACAGCAATGGGATTGGGATCATCGAACACTTCAAGTATTGCAGCTGGTTGCGCCACACCGAACATAGCAGCAAAACTTTGTCTTGATTACACGTCCGGTGGATTTGGTGATTGGTATTTACCGAGTTTGGGTGAAATAATGGGCGGCTCAAGTTTAAACGCAAATTTTGTTGCGGCTGGTGGAAGTGGACTTGTTCCGTTCGATGATTATTGGAGCTCATCTGAGAATGTATCACTGGGTGACCTTGAAGCAAGAGGAATTTCAATTGATGCTGGAGGGGGTGCTACAAATAAATCAATGGTGCTACAAGTAAGAGCGGTTAGAACCTTTTAATATTAATGTCACTCAATTTTCACCAGAAAAGGTAATCTACGAGGACTATAGTCAACATAGGTTCAGGAAATTGTAATTCAATAAATTGTTAGATATGAAAAAGACAAACTACTTTATTTTAGGAATAGCGATATTATTAGGTTCATGTGGATCAGATAATTCCACGACCGAAACCTCTGAAACGGATTCACAAACAACCGACAGTCTTACAATTGATGAGTCTACTGAAACGATGATATATGAACCGTATGTTGATGAAAACGGTAGGGAATATGAGCTAGGACCACAAAGTGATATAGCTTTATTAAATCAGCATGGTGAAGACAGCATTTTTACAGATGAAGAAGGAATCATGTACTTTGTATATCCAGCACCAGATACCACTTGGTTAAATTGATTTATAACCATTATTGGTGATACGGGAACAGTGTCATATACTATGACAGTTACTGATGCTCTCGACTCTACTATCACATACACACATATTGCACCTTAATTCTAAAGATAAATAGGGATGGTAGTTAGAAGAATCAAAGTGCGGTCGGAGTAGGTTTGTGATATATTCTGTCCCAAATCCCGTCCCATCTCAACATTTCAAACTTAGGCAAACCATCAGACCTTTAGACAAAATAAAAGTCCCTCCAATTAAGGAAGGACTTTATCTGTGACCCTGACAGGATTCAAACCTGTAACCGCTGGAGCCGAAATCCAGTGCGCTATTCAGTTGCGCCACAGGGCCATTTTGCTATGTGTAGTGACGAAATACACCAAAGTATCAGTTGCGCCACGAGGCAGTACAATTAGTCGAATTCCTACTAATCATGTCGCAAAGTTAACATTGCTCTCGCAATTTCTCACAATAATTTAATGAATTTGAAATGGAGAAATAGCAGGTATCTCACTCCATTATTTGTTAAACGCTGGGTTTTCTATAACTTTGAGTATTCCGATTTCGATTGGATAAGACTATTACTACTTCAACCTGCATCTTACGGTGTAGACAAAACTCTACTTATGCGCGCCATTTTAGCTCTTATTTTTACAATTTCATTTGGGCTTATGGCAAGCGCGTCGCACTATTCAGGTGGAGAACTTACTTATACATACGTTGGGCCAAATCAATACTTGGTAACATTTAAAGTATACCGTGATTGTAACGGGGTCACCGTAGGAACATCACAAACCGTAAATTATTCATCGGCGTCATGCGGAGTGAATTCAAGCATTACACTGAGCCTACAGTCAACAACAGATGTTACTCCATTGTGTCCTTCAGAACCCAGCGCTTGTAACGGTGGGGGAAGTTTGGGAATAGAATTATTGGTATTTGAAGGAACATTAAATTTACCTCCAGGTTGTTCTGATTGGGTACTGTGGACCAGCGCGTGCTGTAGAAACGCCGCAATCACGAATTTATCTGGACCCAGTAGTCAAGCGATTTATATTGAAGCTCACTTAGACAACACTGGAGGTTTAGCAGATACATCTCCTGCCTTTTCAAGCGTCCCTCAGTTCTTTGGATGCGTTGGGCAAACGATAAATTTTCAGCAATTGGCATTTGATGCTGACGGTGATTTGTTGGTTTATTCACTTGTGAATGCTTTGCAATCCGCAGGAACCTCCGTAAACTATAACGGTGGGTTTAGTGGAGTAAACCCTTTTACAGTTCCTTTAGTATTGGACCCCGCAACTGGACAAATAACTTTCACGCCAAACGTCCCTCAAGTAGCTGTAGTAGCCATATTAATTGAAGAGTATAGAAATGGAGTACTGATTGGGTCAATCATGCGTGACATCCAATTCGTGATTCGTCCATGTACCAATACCATCCCCACAATATCAGGAATTAATGGTGTTCCAGGAGTTTACGAAATCACCATTTGTGAAGGTGCGACAATCTGTTTCGATGTCAATGCTTCAGATGCAGATGCTGGACAATTGGTGAGTATGGTATACGACAATTCAATACCTGGGGCAGTGTTTAATTTAGGCGGAACACCAACAAACCCTGTTGGAACATTCTGTTGGAGCACTTCTATTGGAGACGTGGGAAGTTATCCGTTTAGCATTACATCAGAAGATGACGCTTGTCCTTTGATTGGACAAAACACAGCAGTTTATACAATTAATGTAGTTCCTAATCCGCACCCTGTTGTAGATGCAGGATTGGACCAAAGTATTTGTGCGGGGGAAACAGTTATTCTTAATGCAACTAGCGGGGCAGATCCATTGACAATTGCTTCTTATGAATGGACACCTGTTACAGACTTAACTAATCCGGCAAACGCTACAACAGATGCAACCCCTGGCTCCACAACTTCTTATACTGTTACACTAACTTATACTGATGGCTGTACATCTACCGACGCTGCAATGATTACGGTATTGTCTGATCCAGCTGCGGACGTATTTCCTGATGCAGCTGATGCTTGTGCTGGAGCAAACTTCTTGCTAACAGGTACAACGGATCAAGTAGGAATGAATTTCGAATGGTTCGATCCAGCGATGACTTCACTTGGCACTGGAACAGTAGCGGGATCACAAACGACAATGTCGGTTACGGTACCTTCTACAGCCGGAACGTATGCATATATTTTAGTAGTAACTAATCCAACTTCAGGATGTCAATCAACCGACACGGCATATTTAACTGTTGGAACACCTCCAGCCTTACCTAGCTGTGTAAACATCTACGTTTCAAC
This sequence comes from Crocinitomicaceae bacterium, assembly GCA_033791225.1. Classification (GTDB taxonomy): domain Bacteria; phylum Bacteroidota; class Bacteroidia; order Flavobacteriales_D; family Crocinitomicaceae; genus UBA4466. Next base: position 246,651 of record JASJHD010000008.1, on the reverse strand, counting down.
CACGGGAAATGCTGCTGCGGCGGGAACTCAAACAGCACCAACAACCTTAGCGGAAGGACTTAACATGGCGGCCTGTAACGATGCTGTCATTAAGTTGGCAACTGGAACATACAACATTGATAACGCTCTTACAATAGGGAGTTTTGTGACACTGGAAGGTGGATTTAATCAAGGAGCAGGATGGACAAAAACAAGTCTACCTGGAGCGACAACCATTAATAGAACATCTGCAAACCCTGAAGGACCGGTAAATGGTCAGCGTCTAGTCGCGTTCTATGCAAATGGAAGTATTGGATTTAGATTGCAAGACTTAACTGTTACCACAGACAATGGAAATCAACCAGGAATGTCAACGTATGGTCTACACCTAACAGCGTGTGGTGATTACAACATTGTGCGATGCCAAATATTCTCTGGAGATGCTGCGCAAGGCATACTCGGATCCTTAGGAGCACCTGGGGAAACCGGTGTAAATGGCGCAGGAGGTCAAAATGGAAATAACGACGACGACAACAATGGTGGCGGTGGTGGAAACGGCGGAAATGGTGGCGGTGCTGCTAATGCAGGAGCCGGCGGAAACTGTTGCAGTGTAAATGCATTTAATGGTGGAGCTGGAGGTGCTCCAGTTGGAATAAACGGAGGCGGTGGCGCAGGCGGTGGTTCCGGTGGAGGTGAAGACCGTGATGGTGGAGTCGGCGGAAACGGTGGCGGAGGAGGTGGAGCTTCAGGAACTGCTGGACAAGAAAGTGGTTGTAATAGTAGTGTTAACTGTGGATCTTCAGAATCAGGGAATGATGCAGGAAACGGAGTAGCTGGTGCGAATGGAACGAATGGAGCTGCAGGTTCTGCTGGAGCACATATTGGAGGATTTTGGACTCCAGGAGGAATTGGAGGAAATGGAACGAATGGAACCGGTGGTGCTGGCGGAGGCGGCGGTGGCGGTGGTGCTGGTGAAGGAGGACTTTTCTGCATCGATGGTCATGGGTCAGGTGGCGGCGGCGGCGGCGGTGGCGGACAGGCTGGAACCGCGGGAGCAGGTGGAACTGGAGGAGGTTCTTCATTTGCGGTTTATTTATTCTTGAACGGTACAAATGGAAATATTATAGATTCTGATTTGACTTCAGGGACTCTTGGTGCTGGAGGTACAGCGGGTGCTGGAGGGAATGGAGGAAATGGAGGGAATGGAGGAAACGGTTCAACATATACTGGAGGTGAAGTTGGTTGTGGCGGTGACGGCGGTATCGGAGGAAAAGGTGGCAATGGCGGTGACGGTGGAAGCGGTCAGCCAGGAGAGACCAGTCAAACATATACTGGAGGCGGAAGTGCACTTGCAACGTCAATTACCAACTTCGGATTAACGACACAGCCGACAATCACAGCAGAAAACATCAACTGTACAGATACGGATGTTGATTTTACAGCACCAGGATCTGTAACATGGAATTTCACAGGAAATGCAACGCCACAAAGCCCAACTGGAGCATTGGTGACGACTCAATTTTCCGTAGTCGATAGATACGATATTATTGCCGGTGTGGATACCTATACAGGATTCCATAACATTGCTTTTTCAAACAATATTATACCTGAAATTATATCAACGGCACCTGCCTTAACGCCTGATACATTTATTTTATGTGTAGGTGATTTTGCAACATTTGAAAGCCTTTATTACGGTGATACTTATTTATGGGATTTCGACGGAGCAATTCCAAATCCAGGGAATATACAAGTAGTAACAAGTCAATTCAATACACCTGGATTTTTCACAATTTCTATGGTGATGACAACTGATTGTTGTGGAATGGCACCTGCAGATATTGTTTATTTGCATGTGTTGCCGGTACCAGCTGTAGGTGGTTCTGGAGACGTTACAATGTGCGAAGGAGAGTCTTCCGTACTTTCTCTTTTTGGTTTAGCGCCAACGGATTCTGTGGTATGGTCACCAACAACAGGCCTTGTTCCAGCGGGAATTGGGAGTGTAAGCGTTAATCCTTTGACAACAACAACCTATACTGCGACAGTATATTCAACGACGATAGTTGGCGGGCAAATGATAGTTTCTTGTCCAACTTCTATCGACTTCACCGTAACAGTAAACCAATTCCCTACAGTAACGATGTCTTCAACAGATGTCCTTTGCTCAGATGATGGTACAGCTACTGCAACTGTGAGTTCTCCAGGATTATACAATTTCTCATGGGACAATGGAATTATTGAAAATGGCGTTACGAGTTCAACGATTACTGGATTGCCATTTGCCAATTATGGGGTAACGATTACGGATGCTACAACGGGTTGTGCAATAACGGATAGCATTGATGTTTTCCCATCTGCAAGTGTTCCAGTGGTATATATTCAATCCTTAACTGGAACATGTGAAGGATTTACTGATGGTGAAGCAACAGCAAACGCTTCAGGCGGAGCTGCTCCAATTGTGTTTACTTGGAGCACTACAGATGTTGGCCCAACGCTTACAGGACTTGCTGAAGGTGCATATTGGGTAACGGCTACGGATGCTTTAGGATGTTCATCGACAGTAACATTTGATATTCCAGAACACCACATGCCGGATGCTGAAGTGATTACGAATGGACCTATTTGCTCTGGAGATTCTGCCTATTTCTCAATTATTGGACATGACGGCGCTACCCTGATTTATAATTTTGGCGGTTTGGATTCAACCTTATTATTTACAAGTGACACGATGTATGTTACGGTATACAATGTCACGACTGATTTAACAATGAACCTAATTTCCATTGGGGACGTCCATTGTTCAAACACCCTTGGAACGACAGCGACTGTAGTTGTAAATCCAATTCCAACTGTATTAATTGCGCATAACGGGCCTATTTGTGATGGAGAGGATGCACAGTTCGATTTAACAGGTGCCGTTGATGCCTTAGTTACCTATTCGATCAATGGTGGAGCGAATCAAACTATCACATTAACAGGTGGAGTAGGAACCATTATCATTCCCGCTGTATCCGTGAATCAAGTCTTGTTGCTCGATTCAATCGATGATGGAAATTGTCCACAAGCCCTTGGGACTATGGATTCTGTTGTCGTTTACCCAGTGGAAAGTAGTATTGAAGATACATCCGTATGCGAGAACACAAACCATACATACCCAGATGGAGCAGTGGAGCTAATCATTGGTAATACAATTCACTTGAGTACTTTAACTTCAGTGCTTGGCTGTGATTCTATTGTCACAACCAATGTTACCATGAGCCCAATATACGTGTCTGTGGATGATGTTTCAGTGTGTGAAAATGATGATTATACCTATCCTGATGGAGTCATTGAAACGATCACAGCGAACGTCTCGCATGTTAGTAATCTGCTTTCGGTAAATGGATGTGATTCAACAATTACAACAAACATCACAATGCTTCCGACGTACGCAGCAATAGTCGACGTTGCGATATGTGAAGGAGATGATTATACCTACCCAGATGGAACCATTGAGACCATCCTTGGAAATACTACTCAAGTGAGCAACTTGATATCATCATTGGGCTGTGATTCAATCATTACTACCAACATTACAATGAATCCGGTATACGCTTCGGTAGATGCAGTCTCAGTATGTGAAAATGACGATTATACCTATCCTGACGGAGTTGTAGAAACGATATTAGCGAATGTTACGCATGCCAGTAATCTACTATCGATAAATGGTTGCGATTCAATCATCACGACCAATGTCACAATGCTTCCAGTCTACGCATTAATAGTGGATGTTGGAGTTTGTGAAGGGGATGATCATACCTACCCAGATGGAACAGTAGAGACAATCATAGCAAATTCATCTCATGTAAGCAATTTAACAACAGCACTTGGGTGTGATTCAATCATTACTACTAACGTTACAATGAATCCTGTTTATGCCACCATAGATGCTGTTTCGGTGTGTGAAAATGAGGCGTATACCTATCCTGATGGTACGGTAGAAACCATTTTAGTCGACGTTACTCATATCAGTGATTTACTATCAATAAATGGTTGCGATTCAATAATCACGACCAATGTTACAATGCTTCCAACATATTCAACAACTGTTGACGTTGCGATATGTGAAGGAGACGACTTTACCTATCCAGATGGGATTACACACACCAACATACTACTTGACGAAGTATATACTTCGCAGTTTGCTGGTTTGGGAGGCTGTGATAGTTTAATAATAACGAATGTGACCGTTAATCCACTCCCTACTGTCGACGCCGGTACAAGTGTAGAAATTTGTGAAGGAGAATCAGTGACTTTAACAGCAATCAATCCAAGTGGTGCAACAATCGCTTGGGACAATGCAGTTAACGATGGAGTAGAATTTACTCCTGCTGTTACTACAACATATACGGTAACTGCAACAAGTGCGGATGGTTGTATTGCGACAGATGATGTAAACGTGAACGTACATCTAAACCCACAAGCGCTATTTTTAGCAGACACGCTAAGTGGTTGTTCTCCACTGAGTGTAACCTTTACCAATGTATCCCTTGGAGACCCGATCAACTGTGAGTGGAGTTTTGGAGATGGTGAGTTTGATTCAGGTTGTACTAGTGTTACGCATGTTTTTGATGAAAGTGGGGCCTTTACTATTCAGCTGAACATCACGGATGTATTTGGCTGTGTTGACACCTTGGAGTACGTAGATTATATCGCCGTGTTTGATTCTCCATTAGCTGGTTTTATTGCTGATCAGTACGAGTTGGATATCTTTGACACAGAGGTCGATTTCGAAAACACTTCGGTGGATGCGGTTACGTATGAATGGATATTCGGAGATGAATCAGTGTCAACAGAGGAAAACCCTACCCATATTTTCCCAGATGACGCAGATGCGGACTACATCGTAACACTAATTGCAACCAACGGTGTGTGTGTCGATACTGTTCAAGCGGTAGTTTCCATCAACGATGTTATTGTGTACTATGTACCGAACACTTTCACACCAGATGGTGATGAATTTAATCAAGACTTCCGACCGGTATTTACTTCTGGAATTGATGAATTTAACTTTGTCATGCGAATCTACAATCGTTGGGGAGAATTGATTTTTGAAACGTCAGATGTATCTTCGGGCTGGGACGGAACATATATGGGACACCTTGTTCAAAGCGGAACCTACACTTGGACTATTCAGTTTCAAGAATTGATGAGTGATAAAGACCATACAGCAACGGGACATGTGAATGTGTTGCGTTAGAAGTGTATGATTAGAACTGCTACCTTTAGACCTCATTCATGAGAAAATTCCTCAAAAAGTACTTTCCCTTTGTGCTTACGTTTTTTAACGTTTATGCACGCTATAAATACAAGGATAAGTCAACCCAACAGGTATTTGATTCTATCTATGCGTCCAATAGTTGGGAAGGCGATGAATCGGTTTCAGGACAAGGCTCTGACCTTGAGCAAACGGAAGTTGTCCGTGGAGAATTACCAAAAATCATTGAGAAGTTCGACATTAAATCAATTTTAGATGCACCTTGTGGAGATCATTATTGGATAAGCCAAGTAGATCTGAAAGATATAAAGTACACAGGAGCAGATATTGTACAAGAGTTAATTGACCGCACAGCGAAAAAATATCCAGAGAAGAACTTCATTCAATTGGATTTGGTTTCAGATTCCATGGAATCTTACGATCTTGTGTTTGTACGTGATTGTTTCGTGCATTTGTCTCAGGAAAATATCTTGAAAGCCTTGAATAACATTAAGAAAAGTAATTCGACCTATCTGCTAACGACAACCTTCCCTGAGAAGACCAAAAATATGGACATAGTTACTGGCGGTTGGCGATGGTTAAATTTTCAGGAAGCGCCTTTTAATTTCCCCGAACCTTTGTATGTGTTCAATGAGAAATGCACAGAAGGCAAAAAATTCACAGACAAAAGCATGGGGCTTTGGAAGATTTCGGATTTCCCAGACCATGAAGTAAAAGCGTAATCAACGATTTACACGCAAACAACTATCTTTAGCAACACCCGAACCCAATATTCATAAACGCACAAGGGATTGAGAAATTTTTGGAACAGTAGCAAGACCGTTGTCAAGTACTTGTCGGAGAAGTATCCTTTTCTGCTTTATTTCTTGATTGCAGTTATTGTTATGTGGCCGATTTCTTTAGGAATTTATGCCCTCCAATACGATGCCATCGATGTGTATTTACCATGGAGATTCTATGGTTCGGAATCATTAAGACAAGGAATGGTACCGTTATGGAATCCATTTCAAGACGGAGGCTATCCTTTTTATGCCGATCATCAGTACTCTATTTGGAACCCTGAATTATTTCTTGTTTCCTTGTTCACCCGATTCAATGTAAGCACTTTGCACTGGTTGTTTCTGTTCTATCTTGCCATAGGCGGATTGGGCTTCCGATTCTTACTTAAACAACTCAAGCTCGATAAATCGGTTTGGTTTATTGGCGGTGTATTGTTTATGCTTTCGGGTATTGTTGTAGGGCACGGCCAGTCAATGATTTCTATTCTCGGAGCGGTTTGGTTGCCTTGGGCTTTGGGCTCGTATATAAAAGCCCTGAACAGCGATTTTAATCGAAAAGACATTGTCGGATTGATCTTGTTTATGTTCCTCATGCTCGCAGCAGGATATCAGGCCGTGTCGATCATGTTGTTTTATGTAGTGGTTGCAATTGGCGGCTATTATCTCATTGATTTCATCCGGAAAAAAGAAATGGAACGGCTCAAGCGATTCGTGATTGGCCATTTATGGACCTTTGCGGGGTTAGCTCTTTTACTCGCAGGAATTGTTGTCTCCTTATCAGAAGTTTTCCCGCATTTATCAAGGCTTTCAGGCTTAACTTTGGAAGAATCACAATTGATTCATTTTCACCCTAAATCATTGGGGTCCTCCATATTTCCATTGGCTTCTGTTCAGGAAGAATACCAAGGAACATCACGATCGGCGCAGAACATTTTTTCAGGAGTTTTATCTTTCTTCTTTATACTATATGCCATCCGTGGATTAAAGAAACGACTTACTCCAACAGTTATCATTTTACTTATTTTCGGCTTCATTTATGGCCTAGCGGCTCTTGGACCATACACACCGGTCCAGCCCTTTTTCTATAAGTTCGTTCCGGGTTGTGATCAATTCTATTACGCTTCTTTTTTCCGCTACTTCACATGGATAGCTTTACTCATCTTGGTGTGTTTCGGAATTCAGAATTACTTGCAAGAAGGGAAACAAAAACACCTAATGATTTTCGTAGCCATCAGTGTTGTGTTTTACGGGGTGAGTGCCATTATCAGTTCCGATTCTTGGGAAATAGTGAGTGAAGCCTTCAATGGGTCATGGGCATATACGTTCAGAAGAATGGGCTGGAGCGCTGGAATTCTCTTGCAATCCATTGGACACGCAGTTCTCTTACTGGTGTTCTTGTTGATTTTATTGAAACGACAATCTCGATCGGTTGTTTTACTTTTTGTGGTGCTAGAACTGGGGATTATTTCTCAATTCAACATGCCTGTTACTGTTCACGGTGAATATAAGGTTGCCACGTTAGACAATCAATTATCGACCAAGAAAGAAGGCTTTTTTATTCCAAACAATGGTGTCACTATGGGGCACAACCTACAACAAGGAATCTATGCTTCGATTTGGAGAAACCAAGGGAACTTCACAAACCTCCCAACGCTTGAAAGTTATTCTTCCTTTCATTTGGCAGGGCGTGACGATGTGCACATAGAGAATGCTCCATTAAACGAAGAATTAGGTAATAATTCCATGGTGTATTTGACTGGCGTAAGTGGTTCCGAAAACATTAGGAAATTTAGCCCGAACAGGATAGAGATTGAAGTACTTAATGCTCATTCAGGAGACACCCTCATTTACCAACAAGGCTCTTTTCCAGGGTGGATTACACAAGTAAATGGAGAGGCTGCAAAGATTGTTGACGTCAATGTATTTGAACAAGGAGTTGTGCTCAATGAAGGCAGGTCAGTTGTCGAATTCATGTATGAAAATGACCGAATTCAATGGTTGTACTACCTGAGCACATTTGGATTCATTGCAATACTCCTCATCTACTTCGTTCAACAATCAAGAGTAGGATCTGTCAGAAATCGTTTTATTCTGGTTGGAGTTGTTTTCGTCTTAGTCATTGCACGCTATTTAAGCTTTGGTCCAACTCCATCGGAAGGGTTTAAATTGGTCAGTGGTGAAAAAATAGTGGAGTTCAATTCCAATTTGGTCACAGAAGATTATCAAGAGGTCTACCGTTTCGCAAATGAGAATCAAGGTGAGATTACTCTTACTGATTGCAACATGGATATTGACCCAAAACTGTTGTCAATTCTAAGTTTCTTCAACGATGAACAGATAGAACAAGATGGATCGTTTATATTCTCAAGGGGCAAATACGACATTGACACTACACAGCATGTCATTCCATCTAAAGGATACTTCGACATTGATTTGAACAGTTATGGACTGACTGATTTAAAAGGACAACTGTTGTTCGGAATGAACGTGCATGAATCAGTCGGGGTTCAAGACTTTTATGTAGTGATCGAAACCAAAATAGAAGATCGAATCCTCTTCGCTACAACAATACCCATGCATGAATTACTCTACTCGGAAGAATCAACAAGCTTTGCAGACGGCTACTTATTACCTGTACTCGAAGACGGCCGTTCCTTCAAAATGTATTTATGGAATAATTCGTCAAAGACTTTTACGTTTTCTAACTTTAGAGCCAAAATTATCCAATAACGCTGAATGAAGCTTTCCATCGTCGTACCATTTTACAATGAGCAAGATACCGTTCTTGTGACGCTTGGACGTTTGGCAAATATGGACTGGCCAGAATTTGTTGAATCAACAGAGATTATTTGTGTCAATGACGCTTCATCAGACGAGAGCATGAAACGTGTAACTGACTTTGTTGAGCAGAAAGAGAACTTTCGCGTTTTCGAAATGCCAGTGAATAGTGGCAAGGGTGCTGCCGTACGTTACGGGTTTGAGCAGGCAACAGGAGATGTGTTTTTCATTCAAGATGCAGATTTGGAATTACTGCCTTCAGATATTCCGTCCATGTTGATCGCCATGCATGAATTGAAAGTGGAATTCGTAAACGGCTCACGTTATTTACCGGGACTTATACGACCTATTAGTTCGTATAGACGCTACATCGGTAACAAATATTTCACTTTTGTGACTTCTGTTTTGATCAATGTAAAATTGACAGACATGGCATGCGGATACAAACTCATTACTCGAAATTTATACGAACAGATCAACCTCAAGGAAAACCGATTTGGCTTTGAAGCAGAGTTAATCATGAAGGCACTTCGTATCAAAAGGAACAACGTTGCAGAAGTTCCAGTGCACTATTTTCCACGTAATGTGGGACAAGGGAAAAAGCTCCGGACCATTGATGCATTACGTGTTTTCAGAACAATATTTCTTTACGGCGTACTTCGATTAAAATAATCACAACAGATGGCTAGCACTAAGAGATCGATTATCAGCCCTGTCTTATTGTCGGGAGCGTTAATCTTACTGATGGTGGCTCTTCGAGCATTTTACTTATCCTTCACTATCGATGAATCAATTACGTATACGATCCTTCAAGGGAATGAAACACAATTGACAACAGCCAATCATCATATCTTGAACACCTTTTTGATGAGGATTAGTAGTGCTATTTTCGGCGAAGGAGAATTTGCACTTCGACTTCCAAATGTTCTTTTGTGTGCCGTTTACATACTCTTTGTATTTCGTATTCTTAAAAATGAAAAGCATGAGGCAGCTGTTTTGCTTGGGGCGTTTGTCTTACTCTGGAACCCTTTTCTCGTTGATTTCTTCTCGTTAGCACGGGGCTATGGCCTTTCCATCGGTTTCATGATGGGTAGTTTGTACTTTTTCCTTCGAACTGGCATGGTGAAGCATACCTTCAAATCGTACATCAACGATATGACCTTGTGCATTGTGATGGCAATATTGGCGATGTTTTCAAATCTTTCGACCATCAATTTCTTCATGACGATTCTATTCTTGTGCATTGCTCAATATTACTGGTTGACAAAGAATTCAGAGGGTATCAACAAGAAAAACCATGTGCAATTTTCCATCATTATTTTGCTGGCAATTGTACCATTGATCCTAGCAATCAGACGCTTGTTATTTCTTAAGGAGCTCAAACAGTTGTATTTTGGAGTGGACTCCTTTAGTGACACACTTGCAACGTTGTACATTAATGTGTTGGAACGTTTCAACAATTTCTATATTCTGACAACGGTCGTGTGCATCATTCTAGTTTTGTCAGTGATCATTGTAGTTGTTAAAAAACGGTTCGACTCTCCTCTATTCAAGTTGCTTTTAATTTTGGGAATGTTGGTGATTGCAACTATAGCGCAGCATATTTTATTTGATGCAAAGTACCCAGCGGAACGAACCGCGATGTATTTTGTTCCTGTTTTTGGTTTGATAGTTTATTATTTGTCCAGTGAATTCTACCTTCATTTTTCTTCAAAAGTTGCGCGGATATCAGGAACGGTAATCATACTTGCAATTATGACAATAATCACCTTGAACTTTTTTAAGTGGGCCGACACAGGAGCCCAATACACTAAGGTCTGGAAATTCGATGCGCATACGAGTGATGTCGCTGCGACTATTGAGTCTTTGACAGATAAAGAGAAGGGAGAGAAAGTTACCTTGAGCAATCATTGGCTTTTTGAATCTACGTTGAATTACTACATCAACTCGCAAAGTTTACACATTGAAACTGCATTGCACGATCCAGATTCGACGACAACATTCGTTTACAACTTCACAGATCAGTTCGAGTTTGATACAACACAGTATGAGGTCATCGAAACGTATGATGACATCGGTACAAGTTTGTACAGAAAAGTCCTTGAATAAGCCGTTTTCACAATGAAATCCAATAACTTTGAAATTTTGCCGTTATTGCAGAGTAAATAAACAGAATGCGACTACTTATCATCTTTGTTTTTGGTGCTTTTGGACTGTCCGCTCAGGTGGGTACTGGACAATGGCGTATGCACGTTCCGGCGTCTAAGTCAATAGACGTTGTAAGCCTAGGATCCAAAATCTTTACAGCTTATGAATTTGGTGTTTCTGAATATGACGTGCACAACAACGAGACAGCTCTTTGGGATGCAGTGAATGGACTTTCAGATGTTGCTATTTCATGTTTGGGTTATTCACCATCCAATAATTCTGTCTTTGTTGGATATGAAAATGGGAACCTGGACAAAATCAAAGACAACAGAGTCACGAATATTCCAGCGATTAATTTGGCACAAATCCAAGGGTCGAAAAAGATCAACAGCATTGTGGCCCATGGCGATTATGTTTATTTGGCTACAGGATTTGCTATTGTAAAGATTGATCCTACTAAGGACGAAGTGAGAGATACTTACTACCCTACAAATGGTACAGCCCCGATCAACGATTTGTGCTTCAGAAATGATTCCATATTTGCAATTTCAACAGACCGAATGTATGTTGGATTAATAAACAATCCAGCACTTGCTGACCCAACACAATGGACAGAAGATGCTAGAGTTGAGGTGTTATTTATAGACGAATACAAAAACATTGTTACCGTTGGTGATGAGATTTACTTTTCTCTTATAGCAGCTGGTTGGAGTGGTGTTGATACAGTTTATCGCCTGACGGAAACATCAATGGATACTGCATTTACAGAAACGTTTAATTCTGATATCAGATCTGTGCAAGAAGTGAACGGAATGTTGGTGGTGAACTATTACGATGCATCTAAATTGTATAATTCTGATTTGAGTGTGAGCAATCTGCTTTACACATATACGTTTGATGGTGTAAGGCCAAATGCAATTACTATCAATAATGGAAAATATTACGTGGCTGATGACAGATATGGTTTGGTTGAACTAAACGGATTGTCTGGAACAAGAATTTCAATCACTGGTCCGCCAAAAAGCAATTTTTACGCAATGGATTGGAACAGTGGTCGTTTGGCCGTGGCCGGCGGAGGGCTCTCAGGAATTTTCCAAACATACAATACTTCAGGGGCCTATGTCTTTGAAGATGAAGGCTGGTCATTGTATGACAATAGTACCTTGTCTAAATGGAATGGTGCTGAAGTCTATGACGTCTTGGGTGTTTCTGTTAACCCTGCAAATGAGGATGAAATTGCTATCGGATCATTCTCCGAAATTCCAGTCACAATTGTAAACAGGTCTGGTGATCACGATACTTTAACGCCAGTTAATTCAGGATTGGAATATCACTCCAATAACCAAGGAGGGACATTCGTAAGCGACTTGGCCTATGATGATATGGGAAATTTGTGGGTGGTCAATGGGCATTGTAACAATGCATTGAAAGTATACACAGCTGACGGCGAATGGTATTCGATGTACACAGGTGGATCTACAATTAATAAGTTCACAAAGAAGATTGTAATTGACAACAATGACAATAAGTGGTTTCTAGCACGAAATGTTGGAGTAATTGGATTTAATGACAATGGAACAATTTCAAGTCCTTCTGATGATGAATACGTTGTCTTGAATTCTGGGGAATATACTGGAGCATTACCGTCCAATGAGATCAATGCAATTGCCGTTGATTTAGACGATGAAATTTGGATTGGAACGGACAATGGTTTCGCAGTGTTGTATAATTCTTCAAGTGCCTTTGGTGCAGCAGCAGGAGAATACAACGCTCAGCGTATTAAACTTGAGTTTGAAGGAAATGTGGAGTATGTTTTGGGTTCAACAAATATTACAGACATTGAGGTAGACGGCGCGAATAGAAAGTGGTTCGCAACATCGAATGCTGGAGTCATTTTGCTTTCGGAAGACGGATTAGAAATCATCGAGCAACATACGATTGAGAATTCACCACTCCCGTCTAACAACATCATGGATATTGAGCTGGATCAGCAAACAGGAGAATTGTATATCATTACTGATCAAGGATTGATCTCGTATAGAACGGATGCCACACAAGGGACAAGGAATTACGACAACGTTACCGTTTTCCCAAATCCTGCCCGACCTGATTATGATGGACCAATCACCATTCAAGGGATAAAGTATGATTCAGATGTCAAGATTACAGATATCGCTGGTAATTTGGTGTACAAAACAACATCCAACGGTGGAACCGCAACTTGGGATGGAAGAACATTGCAAGGAGAGAGAGTTTCAACCGGAGTTTACCTGATTTGGACCGCTCCAAACGATGATGAAACAAAAGGCCGAAAGGTTGGAAAAGTACTCGTAGTCAATTAATCGATGACACATGAAATCGACTGACGAAGGAATATTTTTACAGAGAACTCCATATTCCGACTCCAGTTTAATCACAACATTCTATACCCAAAAAGGAGGCCTTCAAAAATTTATTTTTAAAGGTGGGAAGAAGAAAGCTCACAACATTTATCCTCTATCAATATCAGAACTAACTTATTACGGAAGAAAGGAAAGTGACCTTTTGAACCTTACTCAAGTGGAGAGCAGTAAAGCACTTACATTTCAATTCAATCCAATAAAGGGTGCGGTTGCATTTTTTATGGCTGAAACCATTAACAAGTGTGTACATCAAGGCGATGTTGATGAGGTTTTTTATCAGTTCATTAAGAAGTCTATTGAACACCTAGACACGACAGATGAACTCGGCTTGTTTCCAGTTCAGTTCTTAATTGAATGTTGCGATAATTTAGGATTTGCACCGCTTTGTGAGATTCCAGAGGCAGGTGTTTTCAATTTGGATTCAGGAATCTTTCAAATGACCTCAAGCATAGCTGAAAGATCTTACTCTGGTCCATCTGTTATTCTTATAAGAAGTTTGCTAAACGGACAATCACCTAAAGAGAATCCTAACAAACAGGAGCGAGAAGAAGCGCTAGAAATCATGCTAGAATATTTCAGAATCCACATACCTCGTTTTGAGACATTGGATTCTTACGACATCGTCAAAGAAGTTTTGGGAGCATAAAAAAGCCCTTCTCGAAAGAAAGGCTCTCTTTGTATCTATAAACGTTGGATTACTCTTCCGTTTTCTTAGGTTCTTTAATAAAGACTTCTGTTAAGTTTAAGCTCTCCATAGAATTTGCTTTGAAGTCTCTGACACGTGCATTAATCATAATGATATGATCATCAGTAAGCATCGGCATAATTGCAGCTTCATCAATTATCATTTGATCACATTGAATGAAAAGTGCCGTTCTCTTTTCAGCGTTCGACTCCTTGATGGCTTGCTCATACAAAGCATCATATGCATCACTTTGGAATTTAAAACGATTCATCATAGATGATTGATCTGTAATATTTCCTCCATAGAACATTGCAAGGAAGTTTTCAGGATCTGGATAATCTGCAATCCATCCAGCTCGCCAAATTTTAGCAGCACCTGATGCGATCGCTTCTCCACGTTCTTCAATTGTACATAGCTTGATATTCAAATCAACATTGATATTCTTTTTCAATTGATCGGCAATTGCCAAACACAATTTGTGAACTGGAGAACCTTCCAAAGTATTCACATAAAAATCCAATGTAGGGAACCCATTTCCATTTGCATAACCTGCCTCACTCATTAATGATTGAGCACGTTCAGCGTTGAATTTGTGTCCATTCACTTCATCAGAAGGGTAGTTACTCATAGTTGGAACAAAACCATTGTTTGCGGCCCAGCCTTCACCTTCTAAATATGAGTCTATAATATCGTCTCTATCAATAGCAATGTTGAATGCTTTACGAACGCGCATATCCGAAAACTCTTCACTTTCGATAGACATCGCAACGTAAGTCATACTCAAACTTGCTTCTGACTCAACTTTGTGCTTAATGTTTTTTCCTTCTTGTGCTTCTTGAAGTGTTCCAAGGATGTGCTCAATTTCTTCAACTGGAATTTCCAATACTAAATCAGATTCAGCGCTTCTAAATGCTAATAGCTCACTACGCTTGTCCTGAGTGTAAGTCATGATCACCTTGCCCAAGAATGGCAGTTGATTTCCAAATTCATCCTCTCTCCAATAATTGTTGTTACGTTTCAACACCATTTTTTCATCCGACATTGATTCCAAAGCGAACGGTCCAGTTCCAACAGGATGTGTGGCCATGTCTTCACCATAAGTGTCCCAAGCTTCTTTCGGGAAAATCCCTAAACTTGAATGTGTCAAAATGTATTCGAATCCTGAGAATGAGTGCTCCAAAGTGATTTCAATGGTGTAATCATCAATCACCTTAACACCAGGAACTCCACCTGCAGGAATACTTGTTTTTGATGCCTCAAAGAAGTCAGCGGAACCCTTAATTTTGTGTACCAATAAATAACTAACATGATTAACTTCCATTCCTGAACATGCCAAGTCCAAAGCAAATTTAACATCATTCGCATCCAACTCATGACCTTCACTCAGGCAATCATCTTCATGAAACTTGATTCCTTTTCGGATGTTAAAGGTGTAGACACTAGCATCACTATTCCAGTAGAAACTGTCAGCTACCGAAGGAACTACCTTCATTGTTTCTGGATCCAATCTTACAAGTGACTCATAGATTTGAGAAACCATTCTTGATGAATATTGATCGGCCGATGAAGTTGGAAATAAGGAAGCTACCTTTTCTGAAGACATGAATTTGAATTCTCCTCCATATTTTTTTCCGCCTATTGCAACGAGGTCTTCCACTTTAGTCTCAGTTTCAGTACAAGACGTGAATGATAGACCAGCAAGTAAAAAGATTGAAAATATTATGTAACGCATGTTCATATAGTTAGTAGGTACAAAAATATAAAAAAAAACGTTGATTAATCAATACCCGACTTTATCTCTAACCCTTTCTAAAACAGTTTTTGCTACGGTTTTTGCTTTTGCCGCACCAATTTTCAATGCTTCTTCAATTTCCGAGGGGTTTTCCATGAGATGATTATAGCGCTCACGCTCAGTTTTAAAACGTTCCACAATTGCTTCGAAAAGCGCTTGTTTAGCATGACCATAGCCATATCCACCACCAAGATAATTGACTCTCATTTGTTCAATTTCCGTCGGTGTTGCAATAATTTTGTACAGTGCAAAAATGTTGCAGGTATCTGGATCTTTCACGTCTTCTAGCTCCCTAGAATCTGTTTCAATTGTCATGATTTTCTTGCGCAACTTCTTCTCTGACTGAAAAATATCGATGAAATTATCGCGAGATTTACTCATTTTCTCACCATCTGTACCAGGAATGAGCATTGTGTCTTCGTTGTGTTTAGCCTCCGGCAACACAAAAGTATCCCCCATTGCATGATTAAACCTGCTCGCAACATCTCGTGTCATTTCAAGGTGCTGAGCTTGATCTTTCCCTACAGGAACAATTTCCGCATCGTACAACAAAATATCTGCCGCCATTAGCATCGGATAAGTAAATAGTCCTGCATTCACATCGGTTAAACGGTCGGACTTATCCTTGAAACTTGTGGCCAATTGTAATCGATTGTATGGGTAATAGCACATTAAATACCACGTTAACTCAGTTACTTCAGAGACATCACTCTGTCTGTAAAAAACTGTTTTTTCTGGATTAATTCCGAAGGCAAGCCATGTAGCAGCAGTAGACAATGTGTTTTCATGCATTACTTTCCCATCTTTAATTTGGGTCAAAGAATGTAAATCCGCAATAAATAGAAAAGAATCATTCCCTGGACTCTTCGCCATTTCAATTGCAGGAACAATGGCCCCAAGGATATTACCCAAATGTGGAGTGCCAGTGCTTTGTATACCTGTTAAAATACGCGCCATGCTGTGTTTAATTTCAGACGAATTTAGTCATTTTGTGAGGAATATGTACCGGCAGCGACAACGAACATTCGAATTTTGTACATTTGGCAAATGCGCTTAATAATTGGGATACCATCTATGTTGTGGAAGATCTATGTAGCCGTTATTTTTGGGATAACTGCTCTTGTCTTCTATCCTGTGATAGTCCCATTTTTAGGTAGTGAGAAGGGAAAAAGAAAGGCTTTTCGGCTGTTTGTTGCTTGGAGTTGGAGCGTACGCATAGCTTGTTTCTATTTCGTGGTAAAAAAGGTATCGAATCCTATTCCCAATGAACCCCACATCATAGTTTCAAACCATTCTTCTTTCCTCGACATCTTTTTGATGTATTCGATTTTCCCACAAAGTCCATTTTTATTTCTAGGCAAGAGTGAAATATTGAGCTACCCTTTGATTAAAACATATTTCAAAAAAATGAACATCCCAGTGTACCGATCAAGTCCAATAAAGTCGGCACGGGCCTTGATTAAGGCAGGGAGAGCAGTAAAAGAAGGGTGGTCTTTAATGATTTTTCCCGAGGGCGGAATTCCGGATGGTGATCGACCAAAAATGATTGAATTTAAAGATGGGGCATTTCAATTGGCGAAGAATTTGGGAGTTCCTATAGTCCCAGTTACATATACAAATCATTACAAATTGTTTTCAGACCCGAGTGATTTTTTTGGGCCAGCCCGTCCTGGGGTTAGCCATGTATATATTCACCCTGCGATCACCGCGGAGGAAATTGAACAATACAGCCAAATTGAATTAAGGGAAAGGTGCTTTGCAATTATCAATGAACCTATCAAAGAAGTGTTGAAAGCGAAAGCATAGTAGAATTCTCAATTTCTTTTAACTTTGCAACCTATGAAAATCACAGAAGACGTAGTTGATCACATTGCACACCTTGCTCGTTTAGAATTCGAAGGAGACAAGAAGCAAGCGATCATGGCCGATATGGAACGCATTGTTACATTCATGGACAAATTGCAAGAAGTCGACACAGAGAATGTTGAGCCACTGATTTTCATGACCAACGAAATCGGCAACTTGAGAGAGGATACTCCACACGTTACCGTAACGCAAAAAGAGGCGTTAAAAAACGCCCCTAAGAAGGATTCTGATTATTTCAGAATTCCAAAAGTACTTGACAAATAGTACTACTGTTGGTCAAGGAATGCTTCCAAATCATCCTTTTCAGATGAGAAAGTAAGTTGATTCAACAATTGGTAATAATCACTTTTGTTCACACAATTCGCGTAGGCTGCTTTGGCAAAATCAAGTCCTTCACTTGAGAACCAAAAAATCTTCATGATTCCTTTGATTTGATCAACTGACATTCGCTTGCTTCGAGCCGCACGGTTGGCTACTCGTAAACGATCATCCGAGAATGACTCAGCGTTAACGGCCTTTTTTAACTGCTGGTACGATTGATCGTCCATCATATTGTTCGAGTTGTACCCGTTGTAATTTGTGTTGTAGTACCCGCCACCTTGGTATTGACCTTGTGGTTGTCCGTGAGGCTGTCCATAAGGTTGACCATGTGGGTATCCATAGGATTGATTATTCGAGTTCGAACTTCCGCATTGTCCCATTCCCTGTGAATTGCCGTTTGGAGGTCCATTTTGGTTACCATATCCTGAATTCGAATAGAGTGGTTGCTCTGATACAAACTGTAAAAGATGACGACCATGGTAATTCATGATCTTGTATGTAACTTTCTTGTCTGGTCGCACTGTAATGTGCTTGTCAATTGTAAAATGGTTGTCCGCCGCTACAATTTGACATTTATTCCAGTTATTGGTGTAAGCCTGAAAATTAACGTTGCTCTGAGGCTGATAGTTTTGATACTGTCCATTGAGAACAACATAAAACTGCTCTCCAGATGGTGAGATGATTGCGATTTCTCCTGCGTGCCCAGCATAAAGTGTTATGCTTAAAAATAATGCACTAACGATTGTAAAAATTTTCATAGTCATACGTTTTAAAATTAGTATGACCTGTACTTTACAAGGGCTGTGCCAAGGGTAACGCGTTAAGAACTATTTAACAAAAGAGTTTAGAAACTCCAATCAAATTTATCAAGGTCAGACACACATGCTTGCAATAAGTCGATGCTTCCTTGAATGTCGTCTTTGTTCGCCATCTCAATCACCTGATGTAGGTGGCGTGTAGGAATAGATATCGCCCCAGCAATTGATCCTCCTTCTGTCATACGCTGAATTCCTGCAGTATCAGTACCGCCAGCTGTGAGAATTTCTGGTTGCCATGTGATCTTATGTTTGTCGGCTGTCTGTTTCATGTAATTGATCATGCGATAATCACAAATAGTTGAAGCATCCATCAATTTAATAGCAGTACCTTTTCCAAGCTCAGTAATCATTTCATGTTTCGCTGCTCCTGGTAAATCAAAAGCGATGGTAGTGTCTAATCCAAACCCAAAGTCTGGATTGATGCGCAATGCTGATACATTTGCTCCACGAATTCCAACTTCTTCTTGAACAGTGAATACACCGTAAATATCATAAGGAACCTTCTTGTCCTTCAAATTTCGTAGAGTTTCGATGAGAATGAAAACAGCCAAACGGTTATCCAATGATTTTCCATTTACGCAATTCCCCATTTCAATAAATTCGCGCTCTCGGGTTATAGAATCCCCAATGGTCACAAGCTCTTTAACTTCGTCAGCACTTAGTCCTGTATCAATAAAGTAATCCTTGATTTTCGCCACTTTATTTCGCTCGTCGGCAGTCATAACATGGATGGGCTTAGAAGCCATTACACCAATTACATCTTTCTTTCCGTGAACAAGAACGCGTTGAGCAGTGAGTGTTTTTGGATCAAATCCACCGAGGGTATGAAAACGTATAAATCCATTGTCGTCAATGTGCGTTACGATAAACCCGATTTCATCCATATGGGCTCCGATCATCACTTTCTTGTTTCCTGTTCCTCGTTTAATCGCGTAAACATTTCCCATGTTATCTACTTCCACTTCATCCACGAGGTCTTTTACCTCCTTGATAACAAGCTCTCTTACTTGTTGTTCGAATCCTGGAGCACCTGGTGTAGTGCATATTTTATTGAGTAAATCTGTATTTATTGACATATTATTTTCTTTGATCTCTAAAAGTAATAATGATTTTAGAAAGGCTAACTTTGTTCTATGAACAAGTTCATCTTCTTCGTTGTATTCTTAACCGTTGGAATCACAATCACGTACTTCATGATTCAGCCGAGTGAAGGATTGTTGCCAGTAATTAACCCTGTAGATTTGGAACCTGAAATGGTTGATTTTGATCTTTTGATGGAGCGTCAAGGGTATGGTCATACAATTGGAGAATTCTTGTTCACTAATCAGGATGGGGAAACAATTACAAACTTAGAGGTTGATGGAAAGGTCTATGTAGCAGAATATTTTTTCACCACATGTAAATCAATCTGCCCAATCATGAATGAGCAAATGCAGCGCGTTCATAAAGTCTATCAATACGAAAAAGATCTTAAAATATTAAGTTATACTGTTGATCCAGATGTTGATACAGTTGAGCAAATGAAGCGCTATGCTGATGAACATGGAGCGAACAGTAATCAGTGGCACTTTTTAACAGGAACAAAGGAGAATTTATATGGACTCGCTCGAAAATCATACTTCGTTTTAAAACCAGCTGAAGCTCAAAACCTAGGAGATGCAGGCAGTGATTTTATTCATACCAATAACTTTGTCCTGGTGGACAGAAAAAGTAGAATTCGAGGATATTATGACGGAACCTCACCTACAAGCATCGATTCTTTGATTCATGATATTGGACGATTGCTTGAGGAAGACCTTTGATGTATAATGGTGCTCTCGGATGATTAAAAACTCTTACTTTTTCTTGCTTGTCACCATGATCTAACGTAGGTCGAGAGAAGTCGAGACCTACTCCTCTAGTTCCTTCAATATCTTAGAAACATCTTCTTCTGTAGATGAGAGTTTCGTTTTGCAAATCTTAATAAGTTCTGCAGCACGTTTCACACGAATACTGAGCTCGTCGACAGAGATTTCTCCATCTTCAATGTCCGCAACAATTTGCTGTAACTCTTCAAATGCTTCCGTATAAGTTGCGTCTTTACTCATCTGATTCAATAATTTATAAACGGGTGGGTCCTTGAGACTAAAAGTAGTCCTTCTTGCCAAATTTTCGTACTTTTCTACAAAGATTCTCTATGAAAAACATTCTACTTATCTGTTTCTTGGGAAGCAGTGCAATTGGAATTTCGCAGAACAACATTCTAATAACTAATCCTGAAGCTGAGGCGATAGTGCATGGGAACTATACTCCTTCTAATTATCAGGCTACCACGGTAATAGACTCAAAGACTGCTTTAACTCAAGGAATTAATGACAATGTCAATGCAGATTCATTAATGGCCTACATCGTTAGAATGGGTGAGTTTAACACGCGTAACACAGGGTCTGACACGGTTTCTACTACCAGCGGAATTGGAGCGGCAAGACGATGGGCGTATGATAAATTCCTTTCATTTAGTGCGGCAAGTGAAAATCGATTAATTGTTTCCTATTTACAATTCGATCAAGACATCTGTGCAATGGCACAGCACAGAAATATATTTGCGGTGTTGCCAGGAAGAGACACATCCAATCATCAGGTAATTATAATAGAAGGGCATTTTGATAGCCGATGTGATGTTTCATGTGATACGGCATGTTTGGCGCAAGGCATGGAGGACAATGCAACAGGAAGTGCCTTGGTACTTGAACTCGCTAGGGTCATGAGTAAGTACACATATAACAACACGATTGTTTTTATGTTGACCATCGGTGAAGAACAAGGACTGTATGGAGCTAATGCATTCTCACAGTATTCTGTAGACAACTCACTTCCAATCAAGGCAGTGTTTAACAATGATGTTGTAGGTGGCGTCATCTGTGGACAAACATCCTCTGCACCATCATGTCCTGGATTGAATGATGTTGATAGCTTGGCTGTCAGGTTATTTTCTAAAGGAAGTAACACACAGCACAAACAATTGGCACGATACACCAAGTTGCAATACAAGGAAGAGTTGCTTCAGTTGGTGACAATTCAAATGGCAATTCACATCATGAGTGCTGAAGACCGAACGGGAAGAGGTGGAGATCATATCCCGTTTCGCGAAGATGGATTTACAGCGATTCGGACGACCTCCGCAAATGAACATGGTGACGCATCCAATGCGCCAGGATATAGTGATAGACAACATACAAGTGATGACATTTTAGGGATCGATACCAATGGTGACCAGATCATTGATAGCTTCTTTGTTGACTTCAATTATTTGGGAAGGAACGCTGTAATAAATGGTGTTGCCTCAGCAATGGTAGCGATTGGACCAAGAACTCCTGACTTTCAAATGATTTCTTACACGGATACTACCATCACACTCACGATCACTACAGAAACACAGTATCCACAATACAGAATGGCATTGAGAACAGTAGACAACGATTGGGACACTGTATATACAACGAATAATTTGGTTGCAACACTACAAGTTGACCCAGCGAATTGGAATTTCTTAAGTGTAGCAAGTGTGGATAGCAGTGGGGTGGAAAGTTTATTTTCAAATGAAGTTTCTGTCTACAGTGGTTGGTTGGAAACAGATGAGCTAGACCTTCCAAAAGCAAATTATGAGCTCTTACAAAATCGGCCAAACCCTTTTGATGAGTCAACAATAATTTCTGTGCATGTCACTGATGCAAATGATTACAAACGTGCGGAGATTGTGGTGCGCGATTTTAATGGAAGTATCGTAAAGGCCTTGCCAATTGATCTAAATAAACAGTTAAATGATGTTGTGTATGAACATGGATACGGAGCAACAGGAATCTATTCGTATTCTCTTGTTGTGGACGGGATTGTAGTCAGCACAAAACGAATGATCTTCGCAAATTAATTTGCGTCTTTTTTTGATTTCACCGTGGAAGTCAAGTCAAAATCTGCAGTTTTCGTAAGGATTTCATCACCTACTTCAATATCATTTTGTTCTGAAACGCTTTTCCCATTGATGGTCGTAATTGAGTAGCCACGTAGCAATACATTTTTTGGGTTCATGAGTCGAATAGACTGTTCAATGTTTTCAAGGTTCACTCGCGCATCCTTTAAAATGGTCTTGCCGTGAATTGGTAATTCGCGTAGCGTTTGGTCCAATAAGGAATGGTGTTTTTGGAAGACAATTTTCGTGGCTCCAGTCGATTGTTGGGCTATCCGTCCAAGTCGCTCTCTTCGATGATGTAAAGAATCATGTACACTGGATTTTAAAGATTTTCCCAGATTAACAAGAGAGTGGTTATTTGATGTAAGATAATGTTGAGTTGAATGCTTAAATCCTTGCGAAGCTTGTGAGAAAAGGGAACGTTCCTGATCCAATAAGTTTTTAGTGTGTACACGTATACTTTTTGCCGCGTCCTTTAGCGGAACTGAAAAATTGTGAAACGCCTGAATTAAAAATTCTCCGAGTTCGGTTGGAGTAATAGCGTTTCTGAACGAAATCATTTCGGCAACGGTGAGGTTGGTAGAGTGCCCAATACCCGTTAGAACAGGCAAAGGAAAAGAAGCGATTGCTTTACATAGGTTGTAATTGTTATAGCACGACATGCCTACTTCACCACCACCACCCCGAACGATAACAACGATATCAAAATGATCTCTTACACGTTTAATTTTTTCAAGTTGTGCAATGATTGTATGCTCGGCTTGATCACCCTGTAAAGTCGCAGGGAACAGCATTGTAAAGAAGGTGTAATTCCAGGTATTCTGTTCAATTACTTGCATGAAGTCTGAAAGACCTTTACTTGACTCTGCACTGATGACTGCCACTCGTTTAGGCAACATTGGAAACGCTACTTTTTGGTTGGCGTCTAACAAGCCATCTTTTTGCAATCGCTTGAGTGTTTCAGTCCGTTCGCGTTGTAATTCTCCAAGTGCGTAATTCGGATCAATGTCCAGAATCTGCAGGCTCATTCCGTAAATTTCGTGAAAACTCACTTTGACCTTCATCAATAAAGTAGTGTCTTCTTTTAAAGGTTCTTTTACGACTTTGATAAATCGTTCGTTAATCCTTTCGAATTGATGTGCCCAGATAGTTCCTCGCATTTCTGCTACGATTTTCCCATCTTCTTTTTGCACCAGCTCTGGGTAGCAATGTCCACTCCTAGTTTGACCAAGCTTGTGCATTTCTGCCTTTACCCAATATTCACGGTTATAACGTTCCTCGATTGTTTTACGAATGGAAGAAACGACTTGTCTAAGTGTAAATATTTGGGGCTGATCTGACACGAGATAAAGATAGTAGTTTCATCGATCCAATTGATTGAAAGTTGAATTTTTCCAAGGATCAATTAATCGATTTGTTCGCACCTTGAACCATTGAAATTTCACTAAATTTGTCACCACAAAAACAGCTATACATGCAAGACATTCATTCGTACGACTTTTCAGGAAAGAGAGCACTTATTCGTGTTGATTTCAACGTTCCATTGAACAAGGAAACATTAGAAATAACCGATGATACTCGAATTAGAGCAGCGGTTCCAACAATTAAGCACATTCTTGGAAAAGGTGGAAGTATTGTATTGATGTCACATTTGGGTCGGCCAAAAGATGGTAGCGAGCCTCGATTTTCATTGAAAAATATCATTGAACATACTTCTCAAGTACTTGGAGTAGATGTAAAGTTTGGTGGAGAT
The DNA here is from genome assembly GCA_033791225.1 of Crocinitomicaceae bacterium. GTDB lineage: Bacteria > Bacteroidota > Bacteroidia > Flavobacteriales_D > Crocinitomicaceae > UBA4466. Next base: position 222,127 of record JASJHD010000008.1, on the reverse strand, counting down.
TGCATTGGTTCAGGAGGATTAGAAATGAGTGCAGACCTGCAGCCTGGAGAAGTGATGATCTTGGAAAATGTGCGTTACTACAAACATGAGACAACTGGGACGGAAAGTTTTGCAGAACAATTGGCAAAGCACGGAGATGTGTTTGTAAACGATGCTTTTGGAACAGCTCACAGAGCCCATGCAAGTACAACAGTTGTGGCCAAGTTCTTCCCAAATGATAAAATGTTCGGGTTCTTAATTGAAGCAGAGATTAAAAGCGTAGACAAGGTTTTGAACAGTACGTATAAGCCCGTAACAGCGATCGTTGGAGGGGCAAAAGTATCTTCTAAAATCACCATCATTGAGCGATTATTGGACAAGGTTGATAACATCATTATTGGTGGTGGAATGGCTTATACTTTCGTAAAGGCGAATGGTGGTAAAGTTGGAAACTCTTTGGTAGAAGATGATTGTATTGATGTCGCGAAAAAAATCATGAAGGCTGCCGAAACAAAAGGCGTTCGTTTATTAATTCCTACAGATACAGTTATTGCAGACGCATTTAGCAATGATGCAAATCGTGCTGAGGTAAACATCAATGAAATTCCTGATGGTTGGATGGGATTGGATGTGGGAGCTAAAACCCTGAAAGAGTGTGAGGTGCTAATCAAAGCATCAAAAGTGATTCTGTGGAATGGCCCAATGGGTGTTTTCGAAATGGAGAATTTTCAAACAGGAACATTAGGAGTAGCCCAAGCAATTGTTGATGCCACAAGTAATGGTGCTTACTCATTGATTGGAGGTGGAGATTCTGTAGCAGCAATTAACAAATTTAATTTAGCAGACAAGGTCAGCCACGTTTCTACAGGCGGTGGTGCAATGCTAGAATACCTGGAGGGGAAAGAACTTCCAGGCATCAAGGCAATTCGTGAGAGCTAATCACGATTTAGGATCAGGGTCTTTCGACCAACATTGTCAAGCTTGTGCCTAAAACGAACGGAAAATTTGTGGCTTGGTGCCCTTGTGGTCAATTACTCATCGTGGTTTATCGACCGCAAAGCCGCAATTCCGCTAAAGCGAAACACAATTATATTTTAACACTGATTCGAGATCAGTTATTACCGATCAACTTGGTTGAACTTGTGCCTAGAACCGACAACGTCCTTGTGTCTTAGTGCCCTTGTGGTGGATAAAACACATTTCTCTTAACATAGTGTTTACGTCTTGAAGTATGATTCCCTTACTCTTAAAACATCCTCACTCATACTTTATTCTGAATTGGATGAACTTTATGGAATAGGTAGTGTACTAGCATCCTAGTACAAACAACCGCTTATGAAATATACATGCTTAGTTTTCGGATTTTTATTCTCAATTCAATCATTTGCTCAAACTGGGAGTCTGGCTGTTCGCTGCTTAAACGAACAAACTGGAAATTCTGTTCAGACACTGGTAGAAATAAAGAAAGACACAATTATTCTCGCCGCAGAAAGCACAGATAAGCACGGACGTGTTCGCTTTTCGGGTTTACCTGTCGGTATGGTCGAATTGCAAATAGCTCTTAGTGACGGCACTGTTGATTTGCGACAAGCGTTCATCCAAGACGGTCAATTGTTTCAGGTGGTTATTGAAGTTGAGCAAGGTAGTCTTGTAAATAATGAGGAAGAATCGAACGATTTTGTAATCGGCAATCAAGGAGAAGAAATTGTAATAACAGAGGACGTGGTTCTATCAGAATCGAGGGGATTAGCCTCAGTTACGAGGGTTCCTAACGTAGGTTCGGTCAATGACATTTCCGTTCTAGCTGGAGTTCAGCAGATCAATGAAATGAGCGTTAGCTCAAGTACCAGAGCAAATAGGCTTAGTGGTGGTATGATTGCACTGAACTTGTTGACGATTAGCAGAAGTGATATCCAGAGCTTGCCCATGCGTTCTGTAAATAGTATCGCAGGAACAGTTGGTGGGGTCTATCAAAATGAACTAAGTCAAGACCTTTATATCCGTGGGTCGAGAGCGGATGCGTCCGCGTATTATTTAGATGGTGTGCGCGTAACAGATATGTACGGAATCCCTAAATCAACGATTAACTCAGTTACAGTATATGCTGGAGGAGTACCTGCGAATTATGGAGATTTAACAGGGGGAGTGATAGCTGTTGAAACGCGTTCATATGATGCCCCAATGGGAGTATATGATAGTCGAGCAGTTGCGAATTCCTATGATGATACGCCAGCATATGTACCACGACCATCGTTAAATCTGGATCGTTTTGCTTCCATTTATGAGAATGATTTTCAGTCAACCGTTGTGCATCCGAATTCAACCTTTGGAGTAGATGTAGACAGAGCTTCATGGACCTATGTAAAAAAACGATTTTCGGAACGCGCATTAATTAGTCGCGATGCGGTGAGAATGGAAGAAATGATCAATGCATTTAAGTACAAGAAAATAGAGGTGCCAGAGAATGAATTGATGCAGATAGAAATAGAGCGTTCAACGTGTGCATGGAATGAAGAGAGCCAGTTGGTCACAATTCATCTTCAAGCACGTGACATGCCAAGTAATGCTCCAAGAATGTCTCATAATTTTGTGTTTTTAGTAGATGTTTCAGGCTCAATGGGATCTTCCAATAAGTTGGAGTTAGTGAAGAAAGGTTTGATAAGCTTTGTTAAAACCTTAGAACCAACTGACCGTGTCGCAATTGTCACATATTCAGGCCGTGTAGAAATCCTTCTTGGATCAATATTGTGTGAAGACAAAGATTCCATTATTGGTCGCATTGATGCACTTTATGCTGAAGGGGGAACGGATGGAGCTGGAGGAATTCAAACAGCGTACGCAGTGGCTGCAGAGAACTACGATCCTGAATTGAACAATAGAATTATACTTTGTACAGACGGAGATTTTAATATTGGGATCAGTAATACAGGTGACCTTGAAAAGTATATAGCGCAAAAAAGAGGTTCAGGAATTTACCTTACAGCCTTGGGATTTGGAATGGGGAACTTACGCGATGATATCTTGGAGTCTTTGGCTGACAGAGGAGATGGTAACCACTTTTATATTGGTGATATGAAAGAATGTAAACGAGTATTGGTGGATGAAGTTGGAAACCTAATCAATATTGCTCGAGATGTAAAACTGAACGTTGAATTCAACCCTAACCTTGTTACAGAGTACCGTTTGATCGGCTACGAAAACAGAATGTTGAAGCCAAAAGATTTTGAAGACGACACCAAGGATGCGGGAGAAATAGGCTACAACCATAGTGTTACTGCCGTGTATGAAATTAAATTAGGAGATGCAGATCGTGAGAGAACACATTTTACACGAACCCGAGTAACTGCAGGTGATGGAGAATTGGCGTACGTTCGACTCCGCTATAAGTCGTTTGAAGATACGTCAAGCGTTGAGCGGAACTTCACCTTAAGAGAAGATCAAGAAGTTCTAGAGGGAGAATTGGTAAATCTTGTAGCGTCCTTTGGATTGTTACTACGAGATTCAATGTTCAAAGGTGAAATGACAGCGATTAAGCTTAAGAAAATTGCAAAATCGTTTGACCCAATCGGAGAAGACGAGGAGGAATTGAAGGCAATGATATTGAGTTTATAGAAAACAAAAAGCCCCTACCAAAATTGGCAGGGGCTTTTTTTGGCTATAGTGTTTTACTCTATAATTATCTTTCGTGTTGACACATGGTCATTCATTGTAATTTCAAGCAAGTAAATTCCTGCAGATTGGTCAGACAATTGAACAACTTCTGAATGTGTTCCATTGACAGTACCCAATTCAGATTTCCAAATGCTAGCTCCTTGCATGTTCGTAAGATTGAAAGAAACATTTGCTCCTTGCTCAAGTTCGAAGTCAATTGCGAATTCTCCTTTGTTAGGATTTGGATACACTTCCAAAGAGTTGAAGAAAGGTAAATCTTCGATTCCAACAAAGCTTGATCCCATTGTATCTACGTACACATCCGATCCACAAGGTCCAGTTACTGTAAGTGTAATGATATACACTCCTGTGTCTGGGTACAGGTGAGTAGGATTCAGATCAGTTGATGACGATGTACCGTCACCAAAATCCCAAACAAATGAATCAATCGTACCAGATGACATGTTCGTCAAGTCTGCAGTTAAGAAAGATGCGAACAAATCGAAACCTGCAACTGCATCTGGAATTTCTTCAACATAAACTCCGGCATTTGCCGTACCACATGCAGTTGTTAAAGTAACACTATACGGTCCTGGTGATGTTACAGCAATTGTTGGTAATGATTCTGTTGTATTCCACAAATAAGAAATAACATCTGAAGCTGGCTCCCATCCACCAAGTACTAATGGTGTATCTGAACATTTCAACAATGTGTCCGCTCCGAATGAAATGTTTGCTAAACCTAGGAATTCATCTGCTCCTATATCTGGTGTATTCAAATCTCTCATTTGACCATCAATATCATAAAGAACTAATGTGTCAGGAAGTGCTCCTCCATCTAGCGATAGGTCTTGACATGTGTGTAAATCTTCAGATGACATGAACAATGGATCTAAAGTATCAGAGGCCAAATCAAAAGAAGTAAGCCCTTGCCATGAGTTGATATCCATTATATCTCCACCAGAGTAGAATGGAATTCCATTTGGCACGTAAATATTATTATTCTCAGAACCAGTAACGCCAGAAACGTAATACATTCCATATCCAGGTCCGTTATTGCTAAAGGCGTTGTTTAAAATATAGTTTTGATTACCACCAGTTACATAAATAGACCTCGAAGTAGTACCATTTGACTCCAAGTTGACACTGTTGAATGTAATAACTTGGTTATTACAAGCAGTCATATATATGCCGTAAGAAGTACTTGTGCTTGCCGTATCACCTACATGCATGAAGTTATTATAAGTGTAACCACGATTCGTGTTTAAGGCATCACAATTTGACATGTAAATACCATACCCGTAATTCATTCCTTGAATTCTGTTGTTGTCTACTCTTAAAGCACCATCTGCATATACCATGTAAACTCTATAGACAGCACCTGTGTAGTTTGGACCAGGAGTGAATGTGTTTCCACTTATTTCCATATCATTTTGGTAGTACATGTGCAGTCCACGGTAATAGAAACCTGTCATTGTGTTATTGGTAACTCGTGTACCACTTTCAAGATCAGTTGTACTGTTACCATATGAATACATTACGTATGATCCATATTCAAAAGTATTGTTATCAAAAACATTCATTGAATCAATTGAAGTTCCCGTTGGAGAATAAACAAGTGCCATGTTTGTTGAAGTTGATGAAACGTTCGCATCTCCTTTGATTACGTTATTGCTCCATGAGTTATTCGTCGCTTCATTTTGCATAAGAACAACCGTTCCGTATGTAACTCCAGTAGCTGACAAGGTAAGATTGTTGAAGTGGTAATTATCACCTCCGTCCATCCAAACAACAAAGTTGTCAGGAGTACCAGTACCAGCAAATTCTAGAGTCGCTAAACTTGGATCAGCATTCAATCCTTGGAACGTAACAGTATTTGTCGCATCCATTCCAAGCACCTCCATCAACGTGATTTGCTCGTTATAAATACCGTCTTCAACATCAAAGATAACTGGACCACAAACACCAAACGTATTTAGATCGGCAACGGCAGCATTCAATGTAGGGTAAACACCTGTAGCACCAACTGTATAGCTACCACTTAAACCGGTACTAACTGTGATCGTTGACTGGTCATTTCCAATTCCCGAAGGCATTTCAGGAACACCATTTGGCATGCTAGTTTGAGCAACAATAACATCTCCATTTACGTAGGGAACACTTCCAAGGTATACCGTTTCCGAAGCTCCTGGCGCCATAGTACCAGTCCAGTTTACTTGTGTACCTGGAGTAGCATTCCAAAGCCAATCAATGTCAACCGAAGTCAAAGGATCTGTACCGTAGTTATGCAACTCAACTTCTACTGAATCATTGAATGTACATGTTGGGAAAGATGGATTGATAAAAGTCGCTATCCCAGCGTCATCTGGAATAAGGTCGTAAATCAGAATATCATCGACGGCCATGTCACTAGTAAAATTTGCTCCAGTAATATGGCGAATACGAACGATTACTATATCCCCATTCCAAGCAGATAAATCCACGGTAGTTTGTTGCCATAAATCCTGGTCATCTGTCCAAGAAGGAATCACATCAGTAACCCAAGTCACACCTAAATCATTACTAACATCTATATGGGCAGTCCCCATATCTAAACCGTACATATGCCAACCAAATTGAAATTGCATTGCGTTTGCACCAGACAGATCAATTTGAGGTGACTCCAAGTTGGCAGTCATACTTGGAAATCCTGTACCACTGCATGAAGTTTCAACATACAAATACTTCCCTGAAACCGTTCCAGGATTAAGATCGATAGATGGACCTGTATTTCCTGAAGAGGTAGGTCCGGTGTTTACTGACCAATCGAGATTATCTCCAAGGTCATTGAACCAGGCATTTGTACCTCCTACAAGAGGACAAACGGCACCACAACCAGTTCCGCAAGTCGCAAAGGACTCAAAATCTTCCGCGTATGGAAAGGTTGTTATAGTTTGAGCGTTAGATACATTTGCTGTAAAAACTGCAAATAGGATCATTGCTGCTAATCGTAAATTATTTTTCATTCTATTTTAATTTTAATGAAGCATATCCATAGTTAGTAGACAGGGCATCATTGTATTATTTAATTTTTAAATACTTATACTACAAGTAAACCTTGATTGTTTTTTCACTCCCAGTCTCGTTTGTGAATCGTACAAAGTACACACCACTAACAAGTTCATTTGTTTCCATTGTCGTTGAAGTGTCATTCAATTTCAATGTTTTCAGTATTTGCCCTTGCATAGACACCAAAGAAACCTCAATAGATGAAGCAAGCAGTTCTTCCGGTGTATTAATCACCAGTTGCTCACCATTTGAAAATGCAGAAATTGCATCCAAACTAATCTCGTCGAGACCTATGTAGCTGAGCAATGTCACAGTATTTGCAGAGCTCGTCATAGAACTCATAGTTGCATCAACTGCATCCGCAAAACTCAACACAAAAATTGTATATGGTTGATTTTCAACAATTGCATCTCCATCAGAATCCGTTTTAGTTGCTTCAAATACAGTTGTATAAGTAGGGTTTCCTGTAGGCATTGGGTTGATGAACATAAATGCCGTAGCGGGCAATGCTAAACCATCATTCAAGGTGAATGCCAGAGCTGCACTTTCTTTCACTGCAATTACTCTATATGCTAAGATTCCTAATTCGCTACCAGCTTCGGTGAAATCAACCTGAAGGTCTAAACCATTTGCATTGTCAGCGATATCAGTTCCAATAATTCCTGAAGCAAGTTGAGCAGTAGCACCGAGAGTAAGATCGGCCGCAGAATAGCTTAAACTGTCAATATTTACATTGGTCAAATCTGAAACGCTCAAGATGAAGAATGTATACGGCTGTGATAACGCGATAGCATCACCATCAGTATCGGTTGTTGCTGCGCTAAAAACATGTGTATATGGACCTCCAGTTGGAGTAACAGGCTCATAGGCAGTAGGTGCAACAGCTTGTGCTGCGGCTAAACTAAATGTTCCAGCTGAACCACTTTTAACAGCCATAACTCTGTATTCCGTTATTCCTAGTTCCGATATAGCAGCATTGAAATCAACCTGAATATCTGAAGCATTTGCATTATCGCTAATGTCAGTTCCTACAATTGATTGAGCAGCATTCGCTATAATGTTCAACGTTACATCAGTTCCACCAGGTGATAAAGAGTTTGTTGTAGCTACAACGCCATCCGCCATATTTAGAATGTATATTCTATAAGGCTGATTAATGATTAATAAATCTCCATCAGAGTCAACTGAAAGTGCTGTTAACACGGTCGAATATGTCGGACTTGCTGTAGGACTAATAGACGTGTAATTTGCCAATGGTAATGCTTCAGCCGCTACTTGATCGAATGTACCAACCAGTGAAGACTTAATTACAATCAATCTATACTCATTAATAGAAGTTTCATCTGCAGATGCGTTAAAGTCAATCTGTAAATCAAGACCACTATTATTATCCGCGATATCTGTCCCTACAATTCCTGAAGCAGCAGAAGCCGATCCTGGCGACCCCATTGAACCTGCAGGAATGCTGTTACCGATAATATCTTCATATGCGTAGTCTTTTACAGTCCAAATTGATCCTGCTGCATTCACATCTAAACGAACCCATCCATAATGAATGTTCCCGCCGATGTTAAATCGAACACCGATGAATTTATCAGTTATACTGCACCAGTTACCAAAACTACAAGAACCATAGTTCAAAGACTGATACCCTGCGGAAAATCCGTTGTTGAAAAAAGTTCCAGCTCCTGAACTAATAGCAGCTCCTGAAGAGAGCGCAAATGGATAAGCAAATGTTGCTCCACCTGATCCCAATACTTCATTGGATGCTGTCAATGGCGAGATGTAAAGATTACTACTTCCATTGTGCCATATTCTAAAATCATCAATGGCATCATTGTTCAAATCAAGAAAATACTGACTTCCAACTGCTCCAGAGAAATCGGGATTTTCGTCAGTATAAATAATGTTTGCTTGAGCCTCATTTGCACCTGTAATGGCAGCGGCTAACATACCATATTTTGCTAACCTTTTTTTAAGGTCTTTCTTTTCGTTTTTCATCGATATTATTTTGAATATAGAATAGTGGTTTGGTAGTAGTATTCTTAGTCACGCAAAAGTAAGCAATAAGCTCTATATTTGAAAATATTCTTCACATGAAACAAGAAAGTTCACAAAAGAAAGGTGTACCCTTTGATATTCCACTTAGTGGATCATTGGGTCTATTGGCTCTGGGAGACCGTGGTATTCGGGCTTGGAGAAAAGTCAAGGAAGAAGAAAAAGCCAATAAGAAAGCGTCGGAAAAATGAAAAAAAAGGTACTACTAATAGGCTGGGATGCAGCTGATTGGAACATCATAGATCCTTTGCTTAAGGCTGGGAGGCTTCCAGCTCTTGAAAAACTGATTAAGGGTGGTGTACGAGGGAACCTTAGTACTATGAACCCTCCATATTCGCCAATGTTATGGACATCCGTTGCTACAGGAAAGACACCTGACAAGCATGGAATTCTCGGGTTTATTGAATTAGACACGCACAATCAACTCGTTCGACCTGTCACGGTTGCGCATCGAAAAGTGAAAGCACTATGGAATATTTTCCATAATCAGGGAATGAAATCCAATATGATTGGGTGGTGGCCAAGCCATCCAGCTGAGCCAATAGATGGTGTAATCGTATCTGATTTGTTTCCAAAGCCGATAGGAAGTATTGGTAAACCTTGGCCTGTGACAAAAGGGAGTGTTCACCCATCATCGTTGACAAAAAAGATTGAAGATTTACGAGTACATCCAGAAGAGATTACAGCAGCACACATTTTACCTTTCATTCCTGATGCCGCTAAAATTGATGAAAAGGATCAATCAGGTTTGAAGGGGTTTTCCAAAATAATGGCGCACAATGCCTCCATTCATGCATGCTCTACATGGGCAATGGAAAATAGTGAATGGGATTTCATGGGGATTTATTATGACATGATTGATCATTTTTGCCATGGGTTTATGAAATTTCATCCTCCCAAATTGACGGCTGTTCCACAGAAGCAATACGACATGTACAAGTCTGTCGTAGATAGCGCTTATATGTTTCAGGATATGATGCTCGAACGAACATTAAAGCTTGCCGGAGAAGATACACTTGTGATTGTAATGTCTGACCATGGCTATGTGTCCGATCAAAACAGGATCTTAGTAATGCCTGATATACATGCTGCACCAGCATTAGAACATAGAGAATTTGGAATGTTTGTCATGAACGGTCCAGGTGTTAAAAAGGGGCAGACAATTTATGGGACAACACTTTTAGACATTGCCCCGACTATTCTTAATTACTTTGATTTACCTGTCGGTAGAGACATGGATGGGAGATCTATGTCGGATGCATTTGACTCTATGAACTCATGCAAATTTATAGAGTCTTGGGAAACCGTGGAAGGTGATTTTGCAGTACATCAAAAAGAAATTGCGAGCGATCCTTTGAGTGAACAAGCGGCAATGGAACAACTCATAGAATTGGGATACATTGATAAGCCAGACACCAACATTGAAAAAGCTATTCATCAGACCAAATGCGATCTTCGTTTCAACTTGGCTAGGGTTTACCTAGGGAAGCGTGACTATGAGGAAAGTGAGAAAATACTGCTTGAATTATTAAAAGAGGATGTAAATATCACTCCATTTTTAACGGACCTTATCCACATTTGTATCGTTCAGAAGAAATTTAAAGAAGCCAGTTCCTATCTCGCACAATTGAGAAAACTGGAACCGAAGTCACTGAATAAAACTAAGCTTGCCGAGGCCAAAATACTATTTGGAGAAGGGTTGGTGAAGCAAGGAAGACAGATTTTGGAGGAAGTTAGTAAACGGCCTGCTATGGCAGGAACAGCACATCATGAATTAGGAAAACTGTTCATGCGATTACAGGAATATGATAAAGCACTCGTTCATCTAAAGAAGGCGATTGAAATTAATCCAGAAAGCGCTAAATATCAGCATGCATTGTCTGTTGCCTATTTACGGTTGAAACAACCAGAGGAGTCATTGGATCATTCACTAAAAAGCATTGAACTTGTTCGGTATTTTCCAGACGCTCATTATACTATTGGTGAAGCATTGGAATTAATGGGAGACCTAGAGGGTGCGAAACAGGCATATGCCACATCTGAAGCGCTTCAACCAAAAATTAAAAAGGCGACAATAGCCAAAGAGAATATTGTCCATCAACAGGAAGGGGAGCACAAAACGATTAGAGAGATGTCACAATTCCCTGAGATAACAATTGTTTCAGGACTTCCTAGATCTGGTACTTCGATGATGATGCAAATGCTCAGTGAAGGGGGAATAACTCCTCTTGTTGATGGCGTGAGAAAAGATGATGAAAGCAATCCGAAAGGCTATTTTGAATATGAGAAAACTAAAGGACTTCATAAAAACAGTGATTGGTTAGATGAAGCAGAAGGAAAGGTGCTTAAGGTTGTTGCCCAATTACTAAAGTTCTTACCGCGTGATTTCCGTTACAAGGTTGTTTTTATGACGCGTGATTTGGACGAAGTTTTAGCTTCTCAACAAACAATGTTGAAGAAAGGAACAGCATCTCCAAAAGAGGGTGTAAAGCAATCGTTCGAAGCAGAGTTAAAAAAATTGGACGATTGGTGTGACAAAGAACCTGGAATACAATTGCTTAAGGTTTCATATTCTGATGTTGTTGATGCTCCTGCAAAAGAGGTCGACCGCATTCAAGAATTTCTAGAAGTAAATTTGGATCAGCAAAAAATGATCAATCAAGTTGAAGCCAGTTTATACAGAAATCGGAAGTTTAAGATTTAAATAGATAAGTTCAATTCATCCGCATTGACTGTTAATACAGGGATTTCATGATCGTTTTCTAACATCACTTGCACAAATGTATTTGGTGGAGGAAGAATTCCATTTTTGAAATAGGTTGTTGCTATCAAGTCTGCGCGAACGCTAAATAGATAGTCAGAAAGCTCGTCTTCATAGGATTTCTTTCTGGGTAGATTGACGATCTCACACGGAATGCCACTCTTGGCAAGAACATCTCGGGCAATTTGTTGGTTTTCTATGGAGAGCTCTTTTAACCAAACTTTGTCATCATGATATCCTACTAAGTGAATCATAGCATTGAATTCTTTGGCAATGAAACGAACGCAATCCAGCACTTGAAGGCTCTCCTTCACAAATGAAAAAGGCATTACAATTGTTTCAATTTTTGCGATCGGCTTTTCGTTCACCGTTACTAAAAATGGTGTTGGAGATTTGGAAATCATCTTGACAGCATTGCTCCCAAAAATTTTCTGCAATCCTTTGGCTCCATGTGTTCCCATTATACTTAACGGAGCACCTAGAATATCTCCAGCTTTGGCAACTTCCTTGTAGAGATCTCCAACCAATAATTTAGGAACAATTCTCTTTTGATCTTCATGGCTGAGCCCTTTAACGAAAGCATCTAATACTTCGCTTTGTTTCTTGCGTTCTAATTCCGTCTTTACAACATGTAGAAGAAAAACACACCCATCATTCGAGGCAGCAAAATCAAGCCCTATTCGCAATGCGTTTTCAGTGATAGGAGTAAAATCAAATGGAACTAAATAAACAGGACTTTTAAGCATTGGTTGGTCTTTTTAATTGTCAATAGTTTGACTTCTAAAGTTAAGAATAGTTCTTACGGAAGCTCCACGGCCTTCATTTTTTGAAGTCAGCATAGCATGTGGTTTTCAATTCTCTTTCTTCAAGCGATTAATCGAAACGTACCAGTAAATCCCAAGTAAGAGATTAACGACACCGAAGAATAAGAAAATTAATAGATCTGTCGGAGATGAATGGAACAGAGTTAAAAACAATAGTACCGAACAAACCCCTGGAGTAATCAGACGAACAAACAAACTTTCAGATGGAATAAGGTAAATCAAGTTGAGCACTCCACAAACTACTGTACCAATCAGTGTTCCCATTGCGCCCAAGGCAAAAACACTTCCACTTTTTTGTTGAAACCAAACGACGAGTGTTAAAAAAACACCAGCGATAATCAACAACACTAGTGTGAAGATATAGGGCTTCTTGAGCGGAATATTTCGATCAATTGACATAAATTCCCCAATTACATTTTCTCTAAGAACTCAATTCGCTTTGCGATCGGCGGATGCGTTGCAAACCAGCCAGATAATCCAACAGCCTCCTTCTTCGGACCGTTTTCAATAAATGCTTGCTTCATGTCATCACTCTTAAGTTCTAATTCACTATTGCCAGAAATCTTACGCAGAGCCGAAGCCATTGCCATCGGATCTTTGGTCATTTCAACGGCACCCGCATCAGCGAGGTATTCCCGTTTACGTGACAGTGCAAACTTGAAAAGTATAGACAGAATATAGACCACAATAGCGATCACCAGTGCAATGAGCATGACTCGACCATCTACTTTTTTGTTCCCACGCCCTCTACCTCCAAAAATAAGTGTTCGTAAAATCATCTGAACAAGGAAGCCAAAAATCCCAACGAAAATGATAGAGATAATTAGCAACCGAACATCTCTGTTTCGAATGTGAGTTAACTCATGAGCAATAACACCTTCGAGTTCTTTATCATCCAAGGTCTCAATAATCCCACGCGTCAATGTGACCGCGTACGATTTCTCGTTAATTCCCGAGGCAAAAGCGTTCAGGGCATCTGACTCGATGACATACAATTGAGGCATCGTTATTCCAACTGACATACAGAGGTTTTCCGTAAGGTTGTAAATGCGCATATTTTCTTTTCGCTCGAGTGATTTTGCTCCGGTCGATAATTTGATCAGAGCTGAGTGAGAAGCAAAGGCAATCAGAAACCAGATTGCCACTCCGATAAGTACAAACGGAAGCGTTTCTAAAAAGATAATATTTATGTCATAAATATTGTCATAGCCACCGAGAAAGTAAACAAATGCATATGTTGCAGCCAATATCAGGGCAGGAAATCCCATTAACATTAGAATAGATTTCCTGTTGTTTTTACTGATTTGGCCCTGTAATCCGACGTATTTCATTCAGGAAAAATCAGAACTTAACTTCTGGAGCTTTGTCCATTGTCGCACGTTGTGCTTCACCCAAATCAAACATTGGTTGACGTGTCATTCCTTTCATGTTCGCAACAATGTTCGAAGGAATAGATTCGATAGCGTTGTTCAACTCTTTTGTTGCAGAGTTAAAGTAACGTCTAACAGCAGCCAACTTGTTTTCAATATCAGAGATCTCACCCTGTAATTGCAAGAAGTTAGTATTTGCCTTTAAATCTGGATATGCTTCAACCTGAATGTTAAATGCGCTCATCGCAGCACCCAACTCAGCTTCCGCCGAAATTTTATCATTTACACTTCCAGCACCCATTGCTCTTGAGCGTGCTTCAGTAACGCGTGTTAAAACTCCAGACTCATGGTCCATGTAACCTTTAACAGCTCCCATTAATTGAGGAATCAAATCGTGCCGTTGCTTCAATTGAACATCAATGTCCGCAAAAGCATTTTCTCTGTTGTTTTTTAACGCGACCAATTTGTTGTTCGCCGAAATGTACCAAATGATAAGAATTAATAAAATTCCACCACCTATAAGTAAACCCATCATAGTATTATAAATTTTTATTTAACCTAAATATACAATTTTTGAGTCGTCTGTAACTTTTTTAGAAGTTGAAAGTCTTATTAGTGAAGTTGAGCGGTTGAGAAAAGAAGGTGAAAGGGGAAAAGAGTAACTTGCAAACTGTAAATGACACGTAGAGAGTACAATTTATCGGTAGACGAATATTCGGATAATATTTTCCGTTTCGCGATGAAGCATCTTAGAAATGAGATGTCGGCAAAAGATATTGTACAAGAAACATTTACGAAAGTTTGGATAAAACATGAGGAAATCAATTACGAAAAAGTGAAATCGTATTTGTTTACCACGGCCTACCATGCAATTGTTGATTGGGCAAAGAAAGAAAAACGTTCAGGTGACATTGAAAATGCAGAAGAACAAAGACAAGACCCAAGTATCAATTTTGATGTGAAAGAGGTGTTGAATGATGCGATGGAGAAACTACCAGAAATGCAAAAGACGGTGGTTTTATTACGCGATTACGAAGGGTACAATTATACAGAGATTGCGAAAATAACAGGGCTTAGCGAATCGCAAGTGAAAGTGTACATTTTTCGTGCACGCAAAGGACTGAAAGAGTATATAAAACGATTAGAGCTGGTGATATAATGGAACGAATTAGCATTTTTAATTACGAAGCATTTTACCTCGATTTCCTAGAAGGGAACTTGAACGAGGAGGATACTGCGTTGTTGCTAGCGTTCTTAAAAGAGAACCCAGACTTGGTCATGGATGATGAAAGCCTTCCAAGTTTCAATGCAGAAGATCTAATCTTGGCCGCTGGGGTGAAACAAGATTTGAAACAACACTCAGGAGAGGAAATAATTACCCTTGAGAATGTTGAGTTCTTCATGATATCACATGCTGAAGGTTTATTGAGTATTGAGAAGGCAAAAGAACTCGAGCAATTTGTTGCAAATACACCAGAACTTGAACGAGAAAGGGCGTTGTTTACTGCGGTTTACTTTTCTCCCGATTTGAATGTAGTATATGATGACAAAGAAGGACTGAAAGAGAAAGGAATTGTTTTATGGCCATACATTTCTGTGGCTGCCGCAGCTGGAATTATTGCTTTCATCATGCTCTGGTCGGGCTCTCCAACTTCAGGAGTTTTTGATCAAGGAACTACTGTGGCAGAAGATCAAGAGGACTCACCAGAATTACAAGAAGAAAGAATCCAAGAGGAATTGGAGGATGAAACTAACGGGGTTTTCGTTGATGAAAATGATACACCCGTACCGCAAGTGGCCTTCAATAACGAAACTGAATCAAGAATGAACAACGATATTGATTTAGACAATCGTATTGCTGTGCAAGATAGTTCTCGGCCTTCTTTAAATGATCAATTGACGCCAATTCAGAATATGGAATTACGCCCAATCAATAACATTTTAGCAACTTTTGGAAATCAGGAAATTCAAGGAATTGCTGATGAAACATTTAGCGACGATAACGTTGAAAATACAAGTCCAACTAGAGACTACGCAACAACGGCATTTGCAGAAATGGAAAACCCAATTGAGCCCCTTACAAAGTTTGTTCAAGAGAACATTAATACCGAAGTTGATTTCCGAAGACAGAAGAAAACGGAAGATAAGCCAGGTGGATTCTTTATTAAGATTGGAAATTTCCAAATCTCAAGAAGACATTAGAATTTTACAAATCGCTTCTCTGTCCAAGATTCCCCATCTGATACACGTAAAAGATATACACCAGAATTTAAGGATTGCGTATTCAGCGTTCCTTCAAACTTAGACATTGAAATAAGAACTCTTCCGCTGAGGTCAATCACTTCTACATGGGTGAATACAACCTTTGAATCAACAATCAATTCGTCTTGAACCGGATTCGGGTAAATGTTCATAGCAATAGTTGAAAGTTCATTTGTCCCTAAATGTGGATTATCACCAGGAAGCGTAATAGACGATGTATTAGTCGTGCTATGGTGCAATGAGATGTTCGCAATATTTGTGTCCCCCGCAGTGTACATAGGTCCGCCATTTTGAAGGTTAACATCCCATCGGTACGAGCTATTTCCTCCAACAAGCACTTTTATCTTATGTCCAGCGAGCCATGTATAATTAGTAAATGGAAGATCAAATTGTCTGTTGTAAACGGTGCCGGTAACCATAAATGCTTCATCTGTCTGTTCATAGCCATTTCTGAAACGCATGCGTGCAATTCCATCCGTGATTAACATGTTTCTACCATCTGGATATTCATCAATCAAACGAATGGAAACGTCGCAGTCTTCCTGATCTGCCTCAATTTCCAAGTTCAAGCCTACTCTTCCAGAAATTGTAACTTCTTGACCTAATGTTGCCGTTGAAAATACCAAAATGTCATTTCTTCCTTCTAAACTTGATTGATCATATGGCCCCTGATCAAGTGTTGAGTGCAATGTTGCTCCACCAATAGTTGGTGATGGGTTTTGAGAATCTGAAACCAATGTAGTCGATCCACTACCAAGCGAAGGAGATAAAGCTCCTCCATCATTGAAGTAAAGTACGTCGTTGGTCAAGGATTCAATGCTCGCAGCATTTGACGAGTTCCAGGCGTCTATTCCAGGTTCGTAATACGTAATTTTATCGGTGTTCTGCCAATTGTTTGGTGCATCTAGCAAATAGTAATTGAGAAAATCCCAAGCCATCGTATCGCTAACAAATTCAGCATTTGGGTAAGTAAGTTCACCTTGAATGGAGGTTCCAACATTGGCTGCTCCAGTTCCGCCATGCACCCATGGTCCAACCAACAGCCATTGTTCATCCTGAACAGTGATGTCAGCAGTGTTTCGTGCATCTTCGTAAAAATCCATCATTAAGTCAATATTGTGATCATACCATCCGCCAATTTGCAATGTTGGAATATGAATGTCTGAAGGAAACCAAGTTGTACTTGCGGCGAATTGCCATGTGATGTTGTCGTACGGATTAGCCAAAACAATAGGGGACAATCCATATCCTAGAGCATCTAATTGTTCCAAGCGTGCTTTTTCTAAAACACCATTTGTGAAGTATGAATCGTAAGATTGATGAGCTGTTGCAACCATAGGAACCGCGCAGGTATGATTTGGGTGTTGTTCTCTTGCTAAATAATACTGCACACCTCCTAAAGCAGACGGTCCCCAAGTTCCAATTCTGTCTTTAAACCAAATTTGATCTTTGATCCATTCACACACATCATAGCCATCTTCTCCACGATTGGGTTGTGGAATTAGAGCTCCAAAAGAACCATAAAATCCACGCCAATCAACAATTACCCAAATGAATGGCTGACCATCTAAATTTTGCTGGACTCCCATTGGCAATGACCAACTCAAAAGGTCCTTGTTATAAGGCGTTTGGATGAGAATTACCTCTGCAGAATCAACCCCAGAAGGGATGTAAATGTCGGCTTCTAAACTCAAACCATCCCGCATTGGAATCATGATATCGTCAAAAGTTGGGGTCAACTGTGCCGAAGATGTGAAAAGTAAAAACATGAAATTGAATAGGAGTAGTTGATGACTTTTCATAGCGTATTTTATTTGTGAAGTAATTTACAAAAATTAGAACTGACCTGGAAATCACTTATTTTTTTTGGTCTTTAATAGAATTCCACATTGCTTTACTACAATGTGTATTAAGACGAGATATCCAAATATAGAAAGGGGAATACTAGGGAGCGTCAACCTGTCTCCTTGTGAAAAAGAGATTCCAGTGGTCCAGATAATGTAAAATGATAGAAGAAAAACAAAAATGATTACTGCATTATCTAATATCTTCTTTTTCAATAGGAGCACAAAGACGAAACCGAGGAAAAGATACTTGAAAATCCCATAAACTGATTTATACCAATCATTGTAATTTTGCATGAGATCCAAGGATGCAGGATGTTTGAGAGTCTCAGATAGAGATAAAAAAACAGGAATACCGCTTATATTTTCATTTACGTTTTCATGAAAATACTGCCAGTAATGGGGCTGATCTGACAGTAAGCTGGAGATAACTTCATCTTTTGTTAGTTCTTCAGCGAGAATAATGGCCTCTTCTCGGGGAATATTTTCTACGCGTTCAAATCGCTGAGCGACGAAATAGCGCCGAACAGTCAATTCACTAATTCTGGAGACAGTGAATTCATCATACTTTGTTTTCATCACGGTCATTTGAAAGAGTAACGGCAAAAGAATGATAATTACACCAATAATTTTCTTGGGTTGAGCGCTGAATTTTTTAAAATAAAAGAAAGTTCCTATGAATAGAAAAGCAAGAAGCGGGATGAAGAAAAGAGGTTTGATTAACGTCAATACTACAAAAAGGGAAACTACAATCTTGTACGTTTTTATTTCAAATAGAACGCCTTTACGTTTGACTAACTGGAAGATTAAAAGCGATAGAAAGAACACAGTTACAACTTCAGTTAGTGCATGAAAAGTTAAAGCGATTAATGAGATGTTTAAAGAGAATAAAACTAAGGCAAGTACAGCCACTACTCTGTTTTGAGTAAAGTTTTTTACAGAAAAGTAGATTAAATTGGCAGAAATCAGCCACAAGAATAATTGAATAAAAGTTACTAAAGTGGCGCCTCCAACTGAATGTAGAAGCCAAAGAATCAAGGGGTATAAAATGGGTCTAGTCTCCGAATATCCGGTCTGATCAAACTGAAAAAACTCCATAAGGGTGGAGTAATATTCTTTAGAGTCTACCGTAAAAAACAAGAGTGAATCGGAGGCTGTAAATGGAAGAATAAAAAGCAGCGAAATCAGATAAATTAATAAAGCAGCATTAACAATGGCCTTTTCAGAAGTGTAATATTTTTTGAGGAAGGACATATGCTTTTTTATAATTATACAGATAGATTTTGAATCAATAGTGTTGTGGCTGTGATTAACAAAATTACGATATATTGAGAACTATGTTTCTAATTCACTTTTCCTAATTATATTTACTACTCTCGAAAAATTGCTCGACCCAGTTGAAAGAAACCAAGTTTATAGAAGAAAATAAGAAGAAGTGGAACCGTTTCGAAGAACTGTACGAGTCAAAATCCAATGATCCTGAAGAACTGAGTGATTTATACATGGACATCACTGATGATCTTAGTTATGCTCAGACATTTTACAAGAGAAGAACAGTACGTGTGTATTTAAATCAACTCGCACAAAAAGTATATACAGGTGTTCATAAGCAAAAAGGAGAATCATTAAAGAAATTTATCACAGTTTGGCAAATATCGCTGCCTTTAGAAATATATCGATCGCGTAAAAACCTCCTGTTCGCACTTGTGGCTTTTTTGATCTATGCTGCAATTGGTGCCTTTACTACGTACGTTGATCCTGAATTCCCAAGAGATGTTTTGGGGGACGGTTACGTTGACATGACTATTCAAAATATTCAGAACGGTAATCCGCTTGCGGTCTATGAGGACGAGAACCAGACTGCGATGTTTATTCAGATTACGACCAACAACCTGAAAGTCGCCTTTCTAACCTTTTTCGTAGGATTTTTCTTCACACTAGGCACACATATGCTCTTGTTCTACAACGGTGTAATGTTGGGTTCTTTCCAATACTTCTTTCATGTAAAAGGCTTGCTTATTACAAGTTTCTTAGGGATTTGGATTCACGGAGCATTTGAAATTTCGGCCATTGTTTTGGCAGGAGGTGCTGGGATAACCGCCGGAAATGGGCTGCTCTTCCCCAAAAGCTATACCCGACTTCAATCTTTGCAGCTCTCTACCAAAAGAGGGTTGAAAATAATGTTGAGTCTAGTGCCTTTTATTATTGCAGCAGGGTTTCTCGAGAGTTTTGTAACTGCCAATTATCAAGATTTACCAAATTGGTCGAAATGGGCCATCATCATGTTCTCATTCGCAATCATCTTATTCGTATATGTCTTCTACCCGATTCACGTAGCGCGAAAATATCCTGAATTGGTGGACAAAGAGGATGTCGGAAACTTCCATAAAAACAAGAAATTTGATTTTTATAAAATTCGCAATGTAGGTGAAGTCGTGGCCGATTCATTCCGCATGTACCGTTTGCAATTTTCCAAGTTTGCCAAGATCAATACTCGGATCACATTACCGCTGATTCTACTGATTGTGTACTTGCAAGATATTAATCATTACAATTTACAGCAGACAGAATATTGGTATGACTGGGCCGCACAATTGGAATTTATTATGGGGTATAGCTTCCTCAATGTGCAAGACTTTATCGTGTTTGGACTTTGGACCTTCATCACCGCATTTGTATTTACTTCAGTTATTTGGTGTGTCCACTCCATTGATGAAAAATTTTCTTGGAGCAGTTTCTTTCAATTTGTCAAACAACGATTTTTCGGTATTTGGTTGGGGAATCTCCTACTATGCTTAATCATGTTGATTTTCCAAGGAGTTTTTGCAATGTGGATCAATTGGTTCTTTTTCGTTCCAGCCCTGTTCTTGATTCCACTTCCTTTCTTAATTGCGGTATCAATGGGGCTTGGCACAGGGTCAATAGGAAGTCGATTTAGAGAAGGGTTTAAATACAGTACTCAACACTATTGGAAGTCGATTCTTCTTGTATGTATCTTGTTCTTGATCGTCTTTATTCTTGTTCAACCAATTGCCTTGTATTTTAGTATTCATGATACTTGGACGGGAGAGCCAATGATGTCTGATGCCCTTGACGTTGTAAGCGATTTCGTTAAAAGAATAGCTCAACTATTTACTGGGGACTACATGATTTGGAGTAACGCCTTTAGACAACTTGTATATGTTATCGTTCTTTTAGGAGTAATGCCTTTGGTGGTAATAACCATGGCCTTCGGATACTTCACAGGACGAGAAAAAGTAGATGCAGCCGGACTTCGAAAGCAATATGAAAAATTCGGAAAACGAAGTAGAATCAAAGAAACACCTGTAGATTTTGATTAAGCAACTACTCCATATCGCATTCATTGTATTTCCCTTGTTGGCAACAGCCCAAGTAAAGGATGACAAAGTTGAAATTTGGGAAAGTGAAAAAGACTATCTCGAATACCGAAAAGGGGAGAAATACAAAGGTCCAGACGATTGGTACGGCTCTTATCCTGCCACAATGGATGAAGATATCACCTCCACTTATGGGACTAGTACACCTAGTGGTAGCGGATATACACCTTCTGGAATTCAATACAGTCCACAGCAATTACAACAGGACAGAGAAGTGAACCGCGGGTTTAATCGTGGTGGAAGCGGAAATGGCGACCTGCCATCAGATCCTGAAGTTGATGTGCCTGAGCCACTTGACCTTCCTGATATTGATGCTCCAGACATTGATGCTCCAGATATCGATATTGATCCACCGAAGATTCCAACTTCTTTTTGGAATGTGCTCTTGTTCATTTTGATCTTTGCAGTGCTCGTTATTGTAGTATGGTTGATAGTGCGTAACAGAAAGCCAAGCAATGCAGCATTGGTGGTAGATTCTATAGACGTTGAAAACAATTGGAACCCTATTGTAATTACCAAGACAGAATTGGAATTAAAGCTCGAAGAAGCTCTATTGAATGAGAACTATAGAGAAGGAATTCGAGTTTATTTCACCTTCATACTTAAGGAATTGATCCGTAAAAGATGGATTCAGTGGCGCCGTGAAAAAACCAATTATCATTATGTGTTAGAAATGCACAAACAACCCGGTTCGCATCAATTCAATGAATGCGTGCGCATCTATGATTTGGTGTGGTACGGAGAGTACAAAATTGACAAAGACATTTACGAATTATTGAAGCCAACATTAGAGCAATACTATAAATCGCTGGAGCCATTAGATGAATAAGCAAACCAAAATATTGCTCGTTTTAGGAACCTTCGCATTTATGATGTTGATGGTTTGGCTCATGTCCGGTAGTGAAACAATCGATGAGAAGAATAGAGACACCTTTGTTTCTACCAATTGGTCGAAAAAATTCCAACTGTACGATAAAAACCCTTTGGGATTGTATTTGTTCACTTCTCTGACCAAAGTACACTTAGATCAAAGCCACGATTTAATTGAAGTGGACGATTGGTTACAGTTTGATACGCTTGTTAAAGACAATGAAGAGAAGAAAACCTTCATGTTCATTGGGAACAAGTTTGGACTAAAAAACAGTGAGTTAGGCGAAATCATGGATCAGGTGGAGGAAGGCTCCGACTTTATTCTTGGATACAATGAGTTGACAGAAAACATCGCATATGATCTCATTTATGATTTCGAGTTTAAGTTTGATTATACCCGTCAAGTAAATGTCTTTGCGGGAGGCACGAAATACTCTATGATCAACTTGTATCAAAATGATACGATAGCCTGTGAGTGGAATGGGATCAGTGATGCAGAAGAAGATGTAGATTTTGAAACGCTCTCCTCTTTCATGGAGCTAAGTAATTTCGTTCGCATACCACATGGTGACGGAAATTTGTACTTGGTCACTACACCTAAAATGTTCTACAACTACCAGTTGAAACGTTTACATGGGTTTAAATATGCCGAATATGTTTTAAATGCCCTCCCAAAGAACAGAGATATTTACCTATTGGAACTTGGGAGGTTGTCCGATAATTATGGGAATTATGACATTGATAGCCAGGAAGGTGTTGACGGCGAAGATGAAGACAGTTACTTACGCTTGATTTTCAAAAACCCAACATTGCTTGCCGCTTTAATGTTGAGTATCCTCGGATTGATTCTATTTGTTATTTTCAGATCAAAGCGCACACGACCAATCGTTCCTTTTGTTCCAAAAAAGAAGGACATGACATTGGCTTTTGCCGATACAATCACATCAATTTACTTTGCGAAACGAAATCCTTATGGAATCTTACAAGTTCAGAAAAAGAACTTTTATGCTACTGTTCACAAGCATTTCTTTGTAGACATTCAACGTCGAGAAGATGATAAACCGCTGGAAATATTGGCTGAAAAAAGTGATATTCACTTGGATGAAATCAAAAGTCTATTGCGTCGACTTGAAACTCAAAAAGCATTCTCTGTCAATGATGGCTTTGTAGCAGAAACCTTGAAAATCATTCACAATTTCTACCGAGAAACAGGGGTTATTTCGCAAGAATTGGCGCGGAAAATAGAGGAAAGAGAATTAACTTTCAGAAGAACATTGTGGATTTCGATATTGATCATACATTTCGCATTGGACATCTTTATTGGCGGTGTGTATGCATTAATGATCGCTCAATGGATAGGAATTATATTAATTCCTATTGGAATGTTTATGTTGTATGTCGGTATTCGAAGACTCATCAAACCATTTATTTTTGTTGATGCCGAAACGATAACCGTGCATGGAATGTTCTTCGGAAAACGCGAGTATAAAAGAGATAAATTCACAGGATTAGAGAGAAGTAAAAATGTAGTTGCTCTATATTTTGAGGGAGGAAAGAAGCTAAATATTCATACAATCGACATAACAACCTATTATAAAAACAAAGAACAATTCAATCGTTTTGTAAACAAACTTAATACGCTAGAATTATGATAAATGAAGAAGAAAACGCAGAAGCGTTAGGAGGAGCATCAGAGGATGCAAGCACCAATAATCAGGAAGGAACGGCAGAAAACAAAGCAGATGAATTGGATCACTCGTCTTATATGCCTGAAAATAAGACGGAATCATCTACGCCTTCAGTCCCAACGCCTGGTGCAGCAGCTGATGTTGGCGAAGCGGCACCTATTCAATCATACAGTTTTGAACGTCAGAACCAAGAATTGATTTGGGTAGCTCAAAAAGTAACTGAAGTAAGAAATGAATTGTCCAAGTTCGTTATCGGACAAACTCAAATGGTTGACTTATTATTGACGGGTATCTTTTCTAACGGGCACCTATTGTTAGAAGGAGCACCGGGTGTGGCAAAGACTTTGTCTGCAAAAGTACTTTCGAAGTGTTTAGATGTAGACTTCTCAAGAATTCAGTTTACTCCAGATATGATGCCTTCTGATGTTATTGGAACATCGATTTTCAACATGAAGGATGCGAAATTTAGTTTTAGAGAAGGACCAATTTTCTCAAATATTGTGTTGATTGATGAGATCAATAGAGCTCCTGCAAAAACACAAGCCGCCTTATTTGAGGTAATGGAAGAGCGTCAAATCACTTACGATGGAGAATGCTATCCAATGTCGTTCCCATTTTTAGTAATAGCAACACAAAATCCAATTGACCAAGAAGGAACTTATAATCTTCCGGAAGCACAATTGGATAGATTTTTATTCAAAGTAAAACTGGACTACCCAGCATTGCATGAAGAAGAAGAAATTTTACACAGATACAAGAATTCAATCAAGCAGCCAGATTTAAGTACAATTAATGCCGTATTTACTGCAAATGAAATTCAAAAGATTCAAGACGCGATCGAAAAGGTTGTTGTTGAAGACAACTTGGTGAAATACATTGCTGCAATTACGCACAAAACTAGAAATCACGGAAAAATATATCTCGGAGGTTCGCCAAGAGCATCTTTGTCAATTATTAAATCGGCGAAGGCAATTGCTGGAATCCGCGGACGTGACTTTGTAACGCCAGATGATATCCAGTTTGTTGCACCACACGTTTTGAATCACAGATTAATCATGACTCCAGAAGCAGAAATGGAAGGTGTTAGAACAGAAGATGTGATCCAAGAAATCATTAAAACACTAGAAGTACCAAGATAATTTGAGAGCAATTTCCCTCATAGCTAAGTTTTTTCACAACATCCATTTAACCAAGTGGTTTTTTGCATTGTTTGTGGTTGTCATCGCTTTGTTCGTTTTGGCGTATTCAATGCCAGAATTGCAATTCGTAGCAACGGTGGTTCTTGCTTCACTATTTGGATTAACTATCATTGACGTTGTGCTGGTATTCAGCGAAAAGCATCCGCTAATTGTCAAGAGAAACGTTAAAAGTCGATTGGATTTAGGTGATAAGAACAAAGTTACGCTTGAGGTAACAAATGCAACTTCACAATTGATCAGCTTTACGTTAATTGAAGGGTACCCTGTTGAAATGCAAGACAGAACGTCTTCGTTTAGCGGGATGTTGAAACCAATTACGAAAGAAGTGTTCAGCTATACTTTCACTCCAAAAAGAAGAGGAGAATATGAGTTCGGGAGCCCGTTTGTTATGATTCGGTCAATATTCTATTTGGCCTCTCGAAGATTAGATCTAGACCTAGAGGAAACAGTTCACGTATATCCTTCGGTGCTTCAAATGAAGAAGTACGAATTGCTCGTTTTCCAGCAGCAAAAGACAAGCGCAGGGATAAAAAAGATTCGTAGACTTGGTAACAACAGTGAATTTGAGCAGATTAAAACCTATGTTCAAGGAGACGAATTGAAAACCGTAAACTGGAAAGCGACGAGTCGTAGAAATGAACTCATGGTGAATCAATACCAAGAGGAAAAGTCGCAAAGTATCTACTGTATCATTGACAAGAGTCGTAGTATGCAAATGGAATTTGACGGCTTATCGATGCTTGATTATTCGATCAACTCTACCTTGGTGTTCTCGAATATTGCACTGAGAAAAGGAGATAAAGCTGGATTAATCACCTACTCTGATAAAATAGGAACATTGCTTGGTGCAGATCGTTCCAGTGGACAAATGCGTAGAATTCAAGAGACTTTGTACAACCAACGTACACAGTACAAGGAGGGGAATTACGAGTTATTGTACAATTCTATTCGTCGTACAATTAAAACGCGTTCTCTATTGGTATTGTTTACCAATTTCGAATCTGAATTTGCAATGCGCAGAGCTATTCCAATGTTGCGTAGGTTAAATCAAAAGCATGTTCTCGTGGTTGTTTTCTTCCAGAATAGCGAACTGCAGGAGTTGGCGTATCGTCCTTCGACCTCTATTCAAGAAGTTTATCAGGCAACAGTTGCAGAACGAATGATCTCAATCAAATCAAAAATTGCCAGAGAGTTACGTCAGAATGGAATTCAAACAGTGCTTACGTTGCCAGATGAGTTGTCGATTAACACAATCAACAAATACCTTGAGCTAAAGGCAAAGGGCTCGATTTAGAATTTCGTCTTCCCTATTTTCTTGCCGTGCTCATAGATCTTTTGAAGAGCTCCACCGTCAGCATTTACCAAAACAACAGTATAGCGCTGCTTTAAATAATTCTTCGTGTTAATTACCAAGCGATTGTAGCCCTTGTCAATGTTTACTTTAATCTCTTCCAATATGTTGTCGTCTTGATCCAGAACACGCAAGACACCTTTCGTGATAATTAGAGAATTGTAAGATACGATGAGTTGCTTTTTTGAGCTCTTGAGTGAAGGAATTAAACTAAGACTCAATAATGTTGCATGTTCAATTTCTACTTGATCCATAATTGAAGCATTTCCGAATTTATCTACACGCTTAATTCTAAAATACTCCAATGCATTTTCGGCAGAGTTAATTTCAGAAGTTCTATAAGTATGAGGAGCAATGTGATTTCCCAAAGAAGGGATTTCCTCAATTTCTTTCCAATCGTCTCCGTTGCCAGATTTTTCGATAAAGAATGTAGCACCGTTGATTTCGGAATTGACATCCCATTTGAAGTGAACAACATTTGCTGAAGTCCGCGCTTCTAATTGTACAAAATCGATAGTGGAAATAGTATTGTCATCAATAGTACAAAGAGCGCCGAAAGGAATGATAAATAGGATCGAAAAGATAGCAGAACGGATCATAATGGAACAATTTACGGGATGAATACTCGAAAGAACTACTTAGAAGTTAAGCAATGATTCTTGAAGATCCCGAGCAAACGAACAAAGCAACGGCATGCATGAATATTTTGCCACTATGAGCGAAAGTAATATGCAAGCACAAGAAAAACGACACAGCTAAACGGTTTAGTAGGCCTAAAAGATCAAGGCGTAATATTTGTTACTTTTAATGAAATTTACATTTAAAAAGGAAACATCTTTATGCGATATATAATTCTAACAGCTCTAATTCTTTTGGGCACAGCAGTTTATGGGCAAACTAAATTGCAAGACATTGTCCGAAGTCAACATATTCCAAAAAGTGAATTGAAAGTTCTCATTGATAAATCGGATTATACTCTTTCGGTCTATCATAAGTCAAAGCTGCTGATAACATACCCGTGTGTTTTTGGCTTCGATGCAATTAAAGACAAGCACCAAGAAGGAGATGGCTGCACACCAGAAGGAACCTTTGGAATTAGAAGCAAGTATGCACACGGCTCTTGGAAGTATTTCATTTGGATCGACTATCCTAACAAAGAATCTTGGAGTAGATTTAATAAACGCAAAGCAGATGGAGTTATAGGAAGCGGTGCCACTATTGGTGGTGAAATAGGAATTCATGGAGTTCCTGAAGGGTCAGACAGCATGATTAAAAATAAAACCAATTGGACCTTGGGTTGCATCTCACTTACCAATGCAGACATTACAGATTTATATAAGTCAATAGGTGATGGAACTAAAATTGAAATAGTTCCTTAAATTAGAACTTGAAAGACAATCCACGAATCATGAAAATAGCCAATGTTCTAATCATTCTATTACTCACATTTGCAAGTTACGGGCAAAGAGGAGCACTAAAAAAATTCATGAAGCTTGTTGATCAGGCGGGAATGGTATTTACAATGCCGGAGGGGTTTAAAGTTGTTGATATTAAGGAAAATAGAGACCTGAGCTATCATTTCGCTATCATGAATGAAGAAGAAACGACGGAAGTGCGCTATACTATTTGGCCATTGGACGATTTTCTCAAAGAGTATGAAGAATCATTGAAAGACACTAATAGAATGATGCTCGAGCCAAATAGGTTGTACAAAAGTATGATCATGGCTAATGCCATGAATATGACCAATGGGCAGCTCCCAGAAATCGAGTCATTTCCACCTAGCGCAGTTAAAAAGGAATTTAACGCAGACGATGGTGGGACTTGTGTCTTTGAATTCGATTGTCAATTTGGCGAAGGGTATAAAATTGGGCAGTTCATTTATCTTCATAAAGACGATGTAACGGATGCCATTGTCACCTACATGAGCAACGATATTAATGTTCATCTGAAAGAAATGCAGAAAGCATTTCACTCTTTAAAATTCAAAAAAGTAAATTAGACTTAGTTCCAACTAGTTCCTTCCTTCGAGTCTTTCACAACAATTCCTGCCGCAGCCAAACCGTCACGAATTTTATCAGAAGTTCCCCAGTCCTTGTTTGCACGAGCTTCTTGTCTTAAATCCAAAACAAGATCCATTACAGGATTCAATTTTTCATCACTTCCCGCACTTGCTGTTTTCAAGCCTAACACATCTTGCGTAAATGCTTTCATGGCGTTCTGTAAAGCTGTTAAATCATCTGAAGAAATCTCAGCGTTCCCATCGTTGATAGAGTTGATGTACCTTACTGCGTCAAAAAGATTGGCAAGAAGAATAGGAGCATTGAAATCATCATTCATTGCCGTGTAAAATCCTTCAATCATCTTGTTCACGTCCTCCGAAGAAGAGTTTCCAACTTTTAAAGAACTCATCAATTTTAACGCTTCCATTAATTTGTTATACCCTTTTTCTGCAGCCAATAAAGCTTCTGAAGTAAAGTCCAATGTACTTCTATAGTGCGCTTGCATCATAAAGAAACGAACCACCATTGCATCGAATGGCTTTTCCATAAAGTTATTTTCTCCCGAGAATAATTCATCAGGTAAAATTGAATTTCCCGTTGACTTACTCATCTTCTTTCCGTTCAATGTTAGCATGTTTCCATGCATCCAATATCCTACGGGTGATTTTCCAGTTGAAGCTGTTCCTTGTGCTATTTCACATTCATGATGCGGGAACTTTAAGTCCATTCCACCACCGTGAATATCGAATTGTTCACCTAAGTATTTTGTACTCATCGCTGAACATTCAAGATGCCAACCCGGAAACCCAACTCCCCAAGGTGAGGGCCATTTCATAATATGTTCGTCAGATGCATTCTTCCACAAAGCAAAGTCCAAAGGAGCTCGTTTTTCATTTTGACCATCCAAATCACGTGTATTGGAGATTAAATCTTCAATTTTTCGACCAGATAACTCACCATATGGATGTGTTTCGTTGTATTTTTCTACATCGAAGTATACGGAGCCGTTCGATTCATAAGCAAATCCATTGTCAAGAATCGTTTTAATCATCTCGATTTGCTCAATAATATGTCCCGTTGCAGTAGGCTCAATATTCGGAGCTAAATTGTTGAATTGATCCAGCACCTTGTGAAAATCTAAAGTATACTGCTGAACTATTTCCATAGGCTCTAGCTGCTCCAATCGTGCCTTTTTTGCAATTTTATCTTCCCCTTCGTCAGCATCATCCACCAAATGTCCAACATCAGTTATATTACGCACGTAACGCACTTTATAACCGAGATGTATCAAATAACGGTAGATCATATCGAATGAAATAAACGTACGGCAATTTCCCAAGTGAACGTTGCTGTAGACGGTTGGTCCACAAACATATAACCCTACAAAGCCATCTTTCAATGGAGTAAAAAATTCTTTGTCTCCTTTGAGACTATTATAAATTTTTAATTCGTTTGCCGTTGCTTTCATTGGTGCTTTATATTCAATGTATGACAACAAATATACTCGATAATTCAAAAGGGAAGACTACGAACTTTTAGCATTTTGGCAGTTTGATTTTATAGATTTGCTAAAATGACTTACCTTTGCAGTTAATTACTTGAAAAAAAGAGTGATTAAGAATATAACTACCAATAACCACGACTTATGAAAACGCACTGGAAAAGCAGCTGCCTACTCATCTTCCTATTGTTACAACTAAACGTCAATGCACAGATTGACACGTTGTTTTGGTTTGCGCCACCTGAAGTGTCTGCTTCTGTCGGTGAGAGTCCTTTATATTTAAGGATTTTAACCTATGACAACGCAGCAAACATTACGGTTACGCAGCCTGCAAACGGAGCATTTACACCAATCAACTTGGCAATTCCTGCAAATAGTGTTGACAGTATTAACTTAACAGCATTCATCGCCTCTATTGAAAGCCCAGCTGGTAATGCGGTAGCCAACAATGGGTTGAAAATAGTTTCTGATGAGAATGTCAGTGTTTTTTATGAATTAAAAAGTGCTTCAAATAAAGAGATTTTTACATTGAAAGGGAATAAAGCCCTTGGAGATAACTTCTACACGCCTTTTCAAAATTTTTGGGACAATGGAGGAACTGCTCCAGCATCGTTTTCTTCTATAGATATTGTTGCAACAGAAGACAATACGACTGTACTAATCACTCCTAGAACTGATATTACTGGACATTTGCAAGATGTATCGTTTTCGATTGTCTTACAAGAGGGAGAAACATACAGCGCTCGTGATATGAATACTACGGGAGCTTCCACTCTAGCTGGATCTATTGTTTCTTCCAATAAACCTATCGCCTTGACCTTGTTCAACGGTGCATTGAGTCAAGGTACTTGTATGAGTACAATTGGTGACCAAATAACAACGGAAGCCTATGTAGGAACAGAGTATATTGTACATTCCGGAACTTCAGGAAACGACCGTGTTTACATTCTAGCAACACAAAATGGAACAGCGCTTACCATTGAAAATTCTGGAACAACAAGTACTTTGATCAATTGGGGAGAAACCTATGAAATTGCTTTGTCTGATGCAATCAACTACATATCTGCATCAAAACCAGTTTATGTATGGCATGCTTCCGGATACGGTTGTGAATTAAGTGGGTCGCAAGTGCCAAGTATGGTGTGTGCAGGAACGTACGAATCATCTTTCACTCGAACTTCTGGTGATTCATTGGGAATCATACTCTACACTAGAACAGGATTTGAAGGGCAGTTTGCATTGAATGGTAATGCCTCATTAATTCCTCCTGGAGCTTTTTCAAATGTACCAGGTACAGCTGGAGCGTACAAAGTGGCAGTTATTCACTATTCAACAGCAGATGTTCCGGTAAATTCATACAACAAAGTAACGAACGCTGGAGACGTATTTGGTTTAGGCGTTCTCTACGGTAACGACGGAAATGGAAGTGGATATGGTTATATGTCAGAATTCAATTCATATCCTTTTGTAGATGCTGGATTAAATGATACAATTTGTGCCAACACTTCGCTAAACCTTACTGGATTAGTAGGAGGAGGAAGTGTAACTGGGATATGGAGTAGTAATGGTTTCGGTGCTTTTAGCAGCACGAACGATGTGTTGCTTAACGAATACGTACCAAGCCCATTGGATACTTTGATTTCTCCAATTGAATTGATCTTAACTTCAACAGGACCTTGTCCGGTATTGAAAGACACACTGTTTTTACAAGTGGATCCTGCTCCAATCGTGAGTGCCTCTGCTGATCAGGCGGTATGTGAAAACAATGCTGTAGTGCAACTTGCCGGAACCGTTTCAGGTGGTTCAACAACGGGAGGGTGGAGTACATTGGGAACCGGAACCTTTAGTCCAGACACAATGACTTTAGCTGCTTCTTACATTCCTTCAGCAGCTGACCTTACCAATGGAAATGTGCAGTTAGTATTGACTTCAACTAATGTTGGGTCCTGTGTTATTGAAACGGATACAGTGGTTATCACCTTCACTATTTCTGCAACCGTTGACGCGGGAGCCGATACAATATATGTTTGTGAAAATGCACCAGATGTTGGTTTGATGGGGACGGTAACAGGAGTTACTACAACAGGGAAATGGTTGTCTAGTGGTAACGGCGTATTCTCTCCGGATAATCAAGATTTAAACGCAACGTATCAACCAAGCCCACAAGACATAACAAACGGAAGTGTTTGGATTTATTTGGAATCAACATCGAACAATGATTGTATTCCTGTAACGGATAGTTTATTGGTCATATTTACTGTACCTCCAACCGTGAGTGCTGGGGCTAATATTTTGGCTTGTACTAACGATGTATCAGTTGATTTGAGTGGAGCAATTTCTGGAGCAACAACTACTGGAGAGTGGACAGGTGGAGCAGGAACATATGCACCAAGTGATACTGATTTGATTACAAGTTATTCTCCAACGGCAGGAGAGATTTCAAGTGGGACAGTCTTTTTAACGCTAACCTCAACAAACAACGGAACATGTTTGGCAGAAAATGATTTGATTCAAATTTCATTTGTTGCACCTCCAATTGCCAATTTCAACTTTACAGAGGATTGTCTTTACAATCCATCCGTATTTACAGATTTCTCATTACCAGGTTATGGTAATATAACATCATGGGATTGGGATTTTGGAGATAACTCAACATCAGTAGCACAAGATGACGTTCATACATATGCAAATGCAGGAACTTTTGATGTAATGTTGACAGTAACTTCGGATGTAGGTTGTTCAGATTCACTTTTACAGCAGGTAGAAGTATATGAAATTCCAGTGGCAGCATTTAGTTATGTTTCAGATTGTGCAAACAACCAAATCATTGTCAACTTTACAGACGAGTCAACAACGAATACCGATGCAATCAATTATTGGTTCTACGACTTTGGAGGACAAGGTTCACAGGCGGTTGAAGATCCAAATCAACTTTTTACTGCAGATGGAGATTACAATATTGTACACATCGTGGGAACTGTGAACGGCTGTTATGATACCGTTTCTCAAACCTTAACGGTTCCACCAAATCCTGTGGCAGATTTTACGTTCAATATGAGCAATAACTCAAATCTAGTAGCGGATGTGAACTTTATCAATAACTCGTCAGATGCATCATCGTTTGTATGGATTTTTGGTGACGGGACTTCATCTACTGAGGAGAATCCAACAAATACATATACAGACAATGGGAGTTATTTCGTGACGCTGTACGCGACTGGAGCACTTGGTTGCACAGATAGCGTAACGAATTTAGTGAACATAACTACGATTGTTGAACCAGAAGACATTAACACTCTAATTCCAAATGCGATTTCACCGAATAATGACGGTAAAAATGATGTTTGGAAATTGGAATTCATTAGTCAATATCCTTCAGCTCGAATTGACATTTTCAACGAATGGGGACAGTTGATTTTCGGCTCTGATGGTTATGATATCCCTTGGGATGGAACATATAAAGGAGAGCTGGTTTCAGACGGAACGTACTACTATGTTATTAACCTGAATGAAACTGGGGCAGACTCGGAATTATTCAAAGGAACAATACTCGTTCTCAAAAGCAAAAACAAATGATGAGAATAGCACTGATATTTATTGGCGTACTCATAGCGAGCAGTTCATTCGGACAGCAACGTGCTGCATATTCGAACTTCATGCTCAATGATTACTATTACAATCCGGCAATCGCGGGAAGTAAGAACGTTCACATTGCCAACGCAAGTTTTCGTAAGCAATGGGTAGGGTTTGATGGATCACCCACCTTAATCATGGCGAACTTCTACGGTTCAGTTAGAAACAGAGGAAAGGTTGGATATGGAGTTTCTATTGTTTCTGAACAGACAGGAATTACACAGAACACTGGGATCTACTTGAATTATGCGCACCACTTTAAGTTGGGAGAGAAGCTAAAGCTTGGATTGGGGATCAAGCCAGGTTGGATGCAATACCGTGTTAAATTGTACGATGCACAAGTTGCAGATAAAGGAGATGAGGTTTTAACAGGTAATGTTTATTCTGCCAGTGCTTTTGATTTAAGTGCAGGATTCAACCTCTACACGGAGAATTTTTTCTTCATGGCTTCAGCGCATCACATGTTGGGAGACGCTATCAAATTTACTACTTACAACGAGAATTTAGAGTTCCACTATAACGCAATTTTGGGATACTCATTCCAATTCAAAAAGAAGAATTTTGAATTACAACCAAGTGTAATGGTCAAGTATACAAAGCCAGTTCCATTGCAAGTCACAGGAATGCTGAAAGCAACATTCAATAAGAAATATTGGGTTGGACTTTTGTACCGTTCAGATGATGCGATTGGAATTTCTGCGGGAATTATGCTCAAAGAGCGCTTTGGATTGGCGTATGGATATGATTACACGATTTCAAAATTACGCAACTATACTTCTGGATCACACGAAGTGATGCTAACATTCGTAATTACCAAGAACAAACCATCTCTTGAAGAAGAAGATGAAGATTTGAATAACAGTATTCTGGAGGAAATGCAACGGAATATGGAAGAACAAGAACAGAATAACTAAGCTCGAAATATGAGATATTTGAAATTTATATTAATCCTATTGATGCTCACAAATATGGGCGTTTCAAAGGTACAAGCACAAATTGACTCCGTATTTTGGTTTGCTGCGCCTTGGGTGACACCTGATCATGACGGAAATGTGCAGATGGCATTTAGAATTTCTACATTCGGTAGCCCAGCTACAGTGAGAATTCAACAGCCAGCAGCTACGTACGACACGACATTCGTAATTCCAGCTAATTCATTAGCGGATGTACCTGTAAGTCACCTGGTGAACATTTTAGAAAGTACGCCGGAAGATATGGTATTAACCAACGGGATGAAGATCACTTCTGATGCATTGATTACCGTTGTGTACGATTTCATATCGGATATGATTACGATTTCTCCAGGTAACCCCAACAACCCTGAGACCTATTCATTGAAAGGTCAAAATGGTATGGGGACAGAATTCGTAACGCCCTTTCAAACACTGTGGTGGAATCAAGTACAAGGTACCGATAGAAATGGTGATGGTGTGATAACACAGCCAAAGCAATATTTTTCTGTCGTTGCCACCGAGGATAATACGACGATCTATATTAAACCGAATTGTGATGTAGAAGGGCACCCCGCTGATATAACCTATTCCGTGGTTCTTCCATTAGCAGGAAATGTATATACCTGTCAAAATGCAGTGATGACAACAAACGTTCCTGGCAGTAGCCTGAGTGGTTCCATTGTTTCATCCGACAAACCTGTTTCCGTCACAATCAATGATGATTCCGTGCGAACGGGTGGCGGAGGTTGTTATGACCTTCAAGGAGATCAAATTGTACCAACAGACGTTATCGGAAATGAATACATCGTAAATATCGGGTTTCTATTTGCAGGATCTGATGAGTCGATCTTCATTATACCGGCAGAGAACTTTACTACAATCACAGTAACCGATGCAGGGGGAGCAACAACACAACTTGCAAATCAAGGGGAGACTTGGCAATATTCTATTACAGACCCCTTGACCCATGTCATTTCAGACAAGCCAGTTTATTTGGTGCACATGTCAGGATACGGTTGTGAAACAGGCTTAGCTATTCTTCCTCCACTAAATTGTGCAGGTTCGGATGAAGTCTCATTTGCAAGAAACAATGCCCAGCAGTTTTTGTTGAACATTTTAGTCGAAACGGCGGATGTCGGTAACTTTACGTTTACTGGCCCAGGAACAGCTACAGTTCCAGCAGCAGCTTTTGCACCGGTTCCAGGAACAGGTGGCGCTTGGATGGGAGCACAAATCGATTATTCAGTGGCAGAAATTCCAGTTGGAACACAAAACACAATTACAAACTCATCAGGCTTCTTCTCATTAGGAGTCATCAATGGTGGACCAAGTTCGGGATGTTTATACCACTATTTGTCTTCTTTCCATAGAAAAGTGATAACTGATGCAGGAGCAGATTTGACTCTCTGTGATGCAACACCAGCTGTTGACCTAACTGGAAGTGTTACGGGAGGAACAATAACGGGTATTTGGGAAATACTAGATGGTACGGGAACATTAAATAACCCTACCAACCAAGTTACAACTTACGATCCTAGTCCTAGTGATATTTCACAAGGGTCCTTGACTTTTGTTCTTTCATCTACAGGAAATTGTGAACCGGTAACAGATACCATGATGGTTACGTTCATCCAATCACCTCAAGTCGGTGCAGGACTAGATGATAGTTATTGTGAAAACAATATTGGCGGGCCAATTCCTATTAATGGATCGGTTCTCTTTGCTTCTGGGGCAAGTTGGGCTGGTGGAAATGGCGGAGCATTTGGAAATCCAGGAAGTCTTTCTACAACATACACTCCTTCTCCAGCAGACATTGCGCAGGACAGTGTGATTTTGTACTTGACGTCAGCAGGAAGTTTATTTGCTTGTCCTGACGATCAAGATACCGTTGTTATTTACTTTACTGAAGCCCCAACTGTATTGCCTGGATCAGATTTGGTGGTTTGTTCAAATACAGGAATATTGAATCTTAATGGAATTGTAACAGGGGTGGCACCATCCGGTGAATGGTCAACCTCAGGAACAGGAGCCTTTTCTCCTTCATCATTAAATCCAATTACCGATTACCTTGTTAGTTCAGGTGATACTTTAGCTGGAAGTATTTACCTCACACTCACGAGTACGAGCTTAGGGTGCTTGGATGTTTTAGACAGTATTCAAATTACATTCTTGGATGAACCAATCGTAAACATTATCTCATCAGACACTATTTGTGCAAACAATTCATTCATTGATCTGGAAGGATTAATATCCTCAGGGTATACGCCAACATGGTCTACCACAGGATTCGGTTCTATCGTTTCTCCTGGAGCATTGATTACGCAATATGGAATTACGGCGGTTGATACAAGCAATGGATTCGTCGATTTCTATTTGTCTTCTAATGCTGGAATTTGTCCAACAGAGCAAGATTCAATTCGTGTATATTTTATTGACCCTCCTTCAGTAAATGCAGGCCCTGATCAGGCATTTTGTAACAACGAAATTGTTCAATTGAACGGATCGGTATCGGGCGTAAGCACGCAAGGAAACTGGTCAACGCTTGGAACAGGAACATTTATGCCAGGAAGCAACTTTGTAATAACTGGATATCAACCATCACCTGCTGATTTATCGAACGGAAGTGTGAACTTGATCTTAACATCTCCAAGCGTATTTGGATGCGCGCCAAGTATCGATAATATTACTATTAGCTTCTTGTCTTCCCCAATTGGAGATTACAATTTCACGATTGCTTGTGATGGAAGCAATACAGTATTTACAGACCAATCTACTGTTAGTGGTTCAACAATTTCAACTTGGGATTGGGACTTTGGAGACAACGGTTTTTCAATTGTTCAAGATCCTCAACATACGTATCCTGGCGCAGGTAATTACATAGCAACATTAATTGCTGGGAGTAACAATGGATGTTTTGACACCATCGTTCAAACTATCACAGTGAACCCAGTTCCAGTTGCGAACTTTAGCCCAACAGTTGCTTGTGAGGATACACCAATTGATTTTATAGATTTGACATACATCTCAAGTGGAAATATAGTTTCATGGTTGTATGACTTTGGAGGTGATACGAGCACAGATCAAAATCCAACCTATATATTCGGAAATACCGGAATTCAGATGGTGACCTTAACCGTTACATCTGATTTGGGTTGTGTAGATGATACATCGATGGTGTTGACAGTAAATGCGGCACCGAATGCAGAATTTAGTTTTACACCGAATCCAGCTTTAGTTGAAGAAGCAGTGATTTTCACTGATGAGTCAACAGGAAACCAAATCAGCGGATGGTATTGGGACTTTGGAGACAATGAAGGAGACAATGCACAAAATCCATGGCACAATTATTCTGACGGTGGTGATTTTGAAATTATTCTTATTGTGACTGATGCGATTGGATGTCAAGATACGGCAACACATATTATTTCAATTGCACTTCCTCCAGTACTTCCAACAGGGTTCTCTCCAAATGGAGACAATGAAAATGATATATTCATCATTAGAGGTGGACCATTTAAGGATGTAGACTTTAAAGTGTACAACAATTGGGGAGAATTGGTATTTAGTTCTACAGAACAATCAAACGGATGGGATGGAACCTACAAAGGAGTTCCAGCACCATTAGGAGTTTACACATGGACATTTGTCGTAACGTTGGCGAATGACTTGGTCATTAAAGAATCGGGTGATGTCACCCTTATACGATAATCATGACAAGAAAGATTATTTTATTTATTGGAATCTCATTAAGTGTCAGTATGGCGAGTGCACAAGATGCGCACTTGTCAATGTATGACGCTGCCCCACTGCATTTAAACCCTGCTATGACGGGCGTGTTTAATGGAGACTGGAGATTACACGGTCAGTACCGTACACAATGGAAAGCAGTAAACTTTAAGCCCTACACAACTGCATTATTGAGTTTTGACATGCCCTACAAGAAATGGGGGTTCGGTATTCAATTGAGTAATTTTAGAGCTGGAGCTGGAAATTACAACGCATTTCAAGGAACTTTATCTGTTGCATATACGGCATCATTGGACAAGAAAAAGAAGCACAATATTTCTTTTGGAATTCAAGGAGGAATCACACAAAAGACCTTGGAGTATCAGTTATTAACGTTCAACAATCAATACACAACTGTAGATGGAGGGACTTTTGATGAGACAATGGCTACGAACGAAAGTTTTGGAGGTCAGTCTGCAACACTGCCAGTAGTGAATGCGGGATTCATATACTTTTTCGCTGGACAAGAGGCGCGATTGAATCCATTTATTGGAATTTCAGCGTTCAATCTAACTTCACCAAAAGAATCGTTCTACGGTGAAGACAATCGATTGCCAATGCGTTTTTATGGACATGTTGGTACCCGAATCAACATAACAGAATTGTTCTACATGATACCAAAAGTATTGGTGATGAACCAGGAGCAATTTTTCGAACAGACATATGCCCTTGATTTAGGTTATTATTTCAAGAACGGTGACTTCTATTTAGTAGGTGGTGCATTATATCGTTCGAACGACGCAATGAGTATTTCACTGGGTGCTAAAATGGAAAACATTACAGCCAAAATTGCTTACGACGTAAATCTTTCTTCATTGACATCTGCTTCTACAGGACGTGGAGGATTTGAAGTATCAGTGACTTACATTAGACAGAAGAAAAAACCGACAACAGATAAAATTTGTCCAAGACTTTAACCAGATTGAACATGACGAAAAAAGGATTTTTATTGGTATTGATTATGCTTCCGTTGTTGGCATTTGGTCAATCGCGTAAAGTATGGTTAAATCATGCAGACAAGTTCTATGAACAAGAGGATTATCACAATGCTTTATTGAATTATCAGAAGGCATTGAGTGATACCGCAGGATTGAAGAGCGCAACCATTCCATACGAAATTCAAACAACAGTGCAGCGCTTAAGAAACAAGCAGCATGATTTAGATTCATCACGCACGGTGCCGTTGAAAGATTACATTGATCACCAAATTGCAGCGTGTTATTTAAAAACGTTTGATTATGCGAAAGCAGTAGAACATTTCAAGAAAACGTCTGCTTTTGATTCATACCCCGATGATTTGTATTTCTTCGCCGTTGCGCAAATGAATGTGGATCAGCACGAGGGAGCTATCGTATCATTTGAAGAGTACATTAAATCTGATGATTACAACGACTCGTTGCTGCGTAGTGCACAATTATCCGTCGTTGGATGTCATTACGCATTGAACGAAGACAACCTTAAGAAAGAGGTAATTGTAAAAATGGCCGACACTACCGTTTTCAATAACGGAACAGCATCTTTCGCACCAATGTTCTTTGAAAGCGAGAACAAATTGATGTTTACAAGTGCTCGTGAGGGTGGTGTGATTTTCGATCCAGAAAAGCAGGAATCGGCATTCTTGTGTGACCTCTACTGGACGGAAATGGATGGTGGCGGAAACTGGTCTGCTGCAAGAAACTTTGGTCGACCATTGAACTCAGCTCAGCATGATGCTTCTGGAACATTTAGTAAAAACAGCATTATCTATTATACACGTTGGAATGACAATGATCGCTCAGACCAGAGCATTTATTTGGCGAGAATGGTTGATTTGAAATTCTACGAATCATTTAAATTGCCAGAAGCGGTGAACGTTCCTGGATACAAGAGTGTAAATCCGTTCGTGACGATAGATGGTAGGACCTTGTATTTTTCTAGTAACCGCCCAGGTGGTCAAGGAGGAATGGACATTTGGAAAATTGAATTGGACGAATCAGGAAATGCTACCGGTGAAGCAATAAATCTGGGTCGTCCGGTGAACTCTGAATTGGATGAAGTCACACCATTCTACCACGATGTCTCAGCAACCCTATTCTTTAGTTCTAACGGACATAATTCAATCGGTGGACTGGATGTCTTTAAATCTGCCTTTAACCTCGGAAACAAAGCTTTTGGCAAGGTTGTGAACCTTGGAATGCCAATCAACTCTAGTAAGGATGATGCCTACATGATTTGGAATAGAGATTTGAGCTTGGGATATTTTTCAAGTGATCGTGAGGATTGTGAAGCTGGACACTGTTATGACATTTATGAGGTGACCAATGAGCCAATTCGCATCATATTGAATGGTTTCGCATTTGATTCGGATACAGATGAAAAACTATCAAATACAGCATTGAAATTCAAAGACATTGATTTCCAATTTGAGGACTTCACAATCATGACAGACGAGAATGGTTATTACCGTCAAGAATTACAGAACAATCAAGAGATCTTTATCAAAGCAACACGCGAGCATTATTTTGCCGATGCAGCATCTGTGAACACTCGAAAAATCACAGAGTCAACAACACTTGTGCAAGACTTTTACCTCCGACCAATTCCGACCGATGAGATTGAGATCGATGGAATTGAATACGATTTTGATAAAGCAACATTGCGCCCTCGTTCGAAAGAAATTCTGGATGAGCTGGTTGAGTTCTTGGAATTAAACAACAATCTAGTAGTAGAAATTAATTCACATACAGATGCACGTGGTAGTGATTCATACAACAAACGTCTATCAGAGCGTAGAGCGAAATCTTGTGTAGATTATTTGATTGCGCAAGGTATTGACCCAAGTCGACTGAAAGCTATTGGATATGGAGAAGGCGAACCGAATATCTTAAAGAATGATCGTAAGAAACCAGTTATTGGTCCTGATGGTAAGAGAATCTACTTAACGGAGAGTTACATTGAAGCACAGCCGGCGGAAGAAACACGTGAAGAATATCACCAAAGAAACCGAAGAACATCGTTTAAGGTAGTTGGTGAAGGATTTAAGTTAGACAGTAACTAGAAGCTTAGTTGTCTTTTTGGTTTGCTAGAAGCTCGTTGTATTTTTCAAGGAGCGATACATACTTGTTTTTCCAATAAGTTGCTTTAGCGCGTTCACCAATGAATTCTATTTCGTGTTCATCAATTACTGGAGGAGTTGCGGATTGTTTATACACACGTAATTCACGAATGTCTTTTGAGAAATCATGATGAATGATTTTCCCAATCTCAATTATGTAATCCATTGGAACATTTGGGCGTTCAAAAATCTGATATAGCCATCGTCTACTTTTGCCCATTTTATTGGTCAAACGTGTAATTGTTATCCCACTTTCGCGCACCGCTTTCTCAACTATTTCTCCCTTGTGTTGCAACATACACAAATGTGCAAACTCATGTGGGCACAAAAATTCACTAAAACGTGCAAAAAGTATGCAATCGTGCGAAGTTTACTTTTTGTTCAAGAGATTCTTGTATTCTTCGAGTAAATCCAAGTATTTATTTTTCCAATATTCCGCTTTGACTGTGTCGGGCATGAACTCGCCAGCAGGATCTTCCCATTTTGCAACCTTCTCAGGTTGACGATATTGACGAAGATCTTTGATTTCTCCTGAGAAGTCATGATGAATTATTTTACCTATTTCGATAATATAATCTGTCGAGACATTTCGCTTCTCAAAAATGAGGTATACCCACCTTCGACTGCGACCAATTCGCTCAGCCAGTAGTGTAATTGAGTACCCACTTTCGCGTACTGCCTTCTCAATTATTTCTCCTTTATGTTGCATTGTTCTCAAAATTGCAAACACTTTTGTTCATATAAATACACATAAATGTGCATTAAGTGTAACTTTTGGGTATATTTTAGTAAAAAAAATGCTTTGACCCTGTTATGAAATCCAAAAAACATAGTAAACGGCCTCTTCCAATTATGGGGGTTAAGTCTCAAAACCTTAGAGCTAAAGA
Source organism: Crocinitomicaceae bacterium (assembly GCA_033791225.1). Classification (GTDB taxonomy): domain Bacteria; phylum Bacteroidota; class Bacteroidia; order Flavobacteriales_D; family Crocinitomicaceae; genus UBA4466. The sequence goes on along the minus strand of JASJHD010000008.1, from coordinate 179,967 downwards.
TTGGGCTCAACTGCCAAAAGTATGTTTCGTGGATATACAAGCATCGATTATCAGCAATGAAATTGTAAAGGATGGAACAGTATTATTATTTCTCGAACGTTCGCCAAAAGATTTCGTTTCATTACCAATGCGATTCTTTGTGACCAAAAAGTATACTGCTACGATTGATTCTCAATGGACATTTAAAAAAGTACGACTTATGTGGACCAATATTTTGGAAGGAGATACCGCAGTTCCAAAGTCATTCAAAATAAAAGTTATAACCTTGCCCAGTGGAGTTCGTGAAAAATTCCCTGATCTGGAAATGCGAAGTTTCCCTGCTGTGGCTAACGCCTTTAATATTGGTTACTAGTTACTTATTATCAGAAGTACGGAAAATAGAATAGATGTAATAACCATTCACGAGAACTATGGCAATATTAGTTATCAGAATGGGTGTCGAACCAAGTAAGAAGCCATACCAAATAAAGAAGCTGCATCCGATAACATTGACGATTCTCAAAACGAGCATTCGCTTCATTACAAATGAGAGCAAGACAAAAAGTGAGGCTAAATAGCCAATATATTCGCTGTAGTCCATAGGTTAAATATGTTGATTGGAATTTACTTTAGCGCAATCCCAAGCTCGTCCATTTGTTCTTTGTTCAATGGTGAAGGTGCGTCAATCATTACGTCTCTACCGGAGTTGTTTTTCGGGAAAGCAATGTAATCACGAATCGACTCAGACCCACCCATAGTTGCAACCAAACGATCCAATCCGAAGGCCAAACCTCCGTGAGGTGGAGCGCCGTATTCAAACGCTGACATTAAGAAACCAAATTGTGCTTCTGCCTCTTCTTTGGTGAATCCGAGCAAGTCAAACATTCGTGATTGAACAGCTCTATCGTGAATTCGGATTGATCCTCCTCCAAGTTCAACACCGTTCATGGCAAGATCGTATGCATTTGCTCGTACCTTCCCTGGGTCTGTATTAATCAAGTGCTCATCCTCAGGTTTTGGAGAAGTAAACGGATGATGCATCGCATGGTAACGTTGTGATTCCTCATCCCATTCCAAAAGAGGGAAGTCTAGAACCCACAATGGTTTAAATACGTTCGGATTTCTCAACCCAAGCTCATCGCCCATGTGTAAACGAAGTTCACCCATTTGCTTACGCACGGTGTCTAAACCACCGCTCAATACCAAGATCAAATCTCCAGGTTTTGCATTTGCAGCTTTTGCCCATTCAGCCAAATCTTCTTGGGAATAGAACTTATCGACAGATGACTTAAACGTTCCGTCTTCGTTACAACGCATGTAAATTAACCCTTTCGCACCGATTTGAGGACGACGTACCCAGTCTGTCAATTTATCCAATTGCTTTCTTGTATATACTGCGCACTGTTCAACATTAATTGCCAAAACTTGTTCAGCATCGTCAAAAATGGCGAATTCTCTTCCCTTTGTTACAGCGTTAAAATCAACGAACTCCATTCCAAAACGAATATCAGGCTTATCAGAACCGTAGCGTTGCATCGCTTCAGCATAATCCATACGCGGGAATTTTTCATCCAACTCCACACCACGAACTTCGCGGAATAAATGCTGAATCATTCCTTCAAAAGTATTCAGTACGTCTTCTTGTTCAACGAAAGCCATTTCGCAGTCTATTTGAGTAAACTCCGGCTGACGGTCTGCACGTAAATCCTCATCTCTAAAACACTTAACAATTTGGTAATAGCGATCAAAACCAGAGACCATCAACAACTGCTTAAATGTTTGCGGCGATTGTGGAAGTGCATAAAATTGCCCTTCATTCATTCTACTTGGAACAACAAAATCACGTGCCCCTTCGGGTGTAGATTTAATCAACATAGGTGTTTCAACATCTAGGAAATCCTGTGAGTCCAAATATTTACGTGTTTCCAATGACACTTTATTTCTTAGCCTAAGTTTCTCCTGAACAGGATTTCTTCTTAAGTCAAGGTAGCGGTATTGTAATCTCAATTCTTCACCACCGTCTGTTTCATCTTCAATTGTGAAGGGAGGCGTCTTAGATCTGTTAAGCACCTTAACCGTCTTGATTTTTATCTCAATTTCTCCAGTTGAAATATTTGCATTTGCCGCGCTTCTTGCCGCAACTTCTCCAGTGATTTGTACGACAAACTCTCTACCCAACGATTTTAGTTGCTTCATAACTTCCTCCGAAGTATCAGATTCAGCAACAATTTGAGTAATTCCATAACGGTCGCGAAGGTCAACCCAAACTAAATTTCCCTTGTCACGGATAGTTTGTACCCATCCGGATAAAGTAACAGTTGAACCAATGTGTTCTGTGCGTAATTCGCCGCAAGTGTGTGATCTATACATTTCTAAAAAATTGAGAGTGTGAAGTTAGCGTTTTTAGTAATGAAATTGGGATATATGGGCCTTCGAATTTTCAGCGTTGTGATAGGCATATCGAATATTTGGAAAGTAACGTATTTGAAAACTAAATTTATTGTTGGCTGAAATGTTACCTCTAACGAATCAAAACCAATGTTTAGCAGGTTGTCTACTTTAAAGTTATCTGTATCAGGTTAGTGGGAATTAGTCCGTTGTTTGCTTTACTTGCATGACTATAGTTTAACTATATTCGTTTTTTTAAAATTTTAAAAGTAAACAACTACCTATGAAACACATCTATTTTTTACTGGGAACTCTCCTTTTTTCTGGTCTTACAACAGCTCAACAAGGCAGCATTTCTCCTGTGCCTCATAATGTAAATGTAAGGTCAGCTGCACTTAACTCTGCAGTGCATATTCCAATCAATAAGCCCAAGTCAATACTTTATGCAAATGATTTCTCTGTTGCTGGAGATTGGACCATAAACAACGATGCTGGAAACAACGACGATTGGGTAATTGGAACAGGCGTTCCATCTGGCTCATTTCCTATTGTCGGCATTCAGTCGACAACAGCAGGAAATGGATTTGGACTGTTCGATTCGGACCTTTTATGTTCAGGGTCTCAGGATGCAAATTTACAAATAACAAATTCGATTGATCTAAGCGCTGCTGGGAACGTAGTTTTTGAATTCGAGCAATATTACCGTAAGTATCAGGGGTTTACTTATTTGGAAATTTCTACTGACGGTTCGACTTGGACTCAATTTGAAGTGAATGCTGGGTATGCTATAAACGATGCATCTGCAACCAACCCAGAGCTTGTTTCAGTAAATATTTCTTCTGCAACACAATCTTCTTCCACTGTTTGGTTTCGCTTCAAGTACGTTGGTGGCTGTGATTATGCCTGGATGGTAGATGACATTACTATTTCTGACGCTGCCGACGATGATTTGGAGTTGACTAATGTAGATTTTACTTCTTCTGTTATGGATCCATATTCAGGAAATTACGTTACTTACCATAATTATCCTGTAAATCAAATAACGCCAATTCATTTTTCTAGTCGTGTTTGTAATGTCGGGTCATTGGGCCAAACAATGGTACAAGGTACGTATGATGTACCGAGTGACGGATATGCTGGAAGCTCTATAGCAATGTCTCCTCTCAACCCTGCAGCCTGCGACACCTTGCATGATTCAAACGATTGGACACCGGGATCAGCTATTGCCACCCACACTATTGATTTTGGTATCGATTATGATAACTCTGCAACAGAGGACACTCCTGAGAACAATGTAGATTCAGCTTCGGTCTCAGTCTCTCAATATACGTATGAAAGATATCCGAACAACTGGGCAGGAGCTGAATTATGGAATGGAGATGATGGCGCTGGTAACACTACTGCTTTTGAAATGGGGAATACCTATCAAATCTTTGCTGATGATACAATTTCGGCAATCAACGCTGTTATTTCTTCGAATACAACTGTTGGAACAATAGTCTACGCAGTGCTTTATTCTGTTGATCTGACAACTGGAGATTTCATTTATACCGACCAATCAAATGACATCACGTTGACAGCTACTGATCTTGCTAGTACTGGTGTAGACCCACATAGGGTTATTTTCGAGCTTCCTAATCAGCCCGTAGTTGCTGGTGAATCTTGGTTAGCTGTTGTAGGGCATTATGGTGGTCCTGATCAGCTTCTTCTTGGTAATGGAAATGGTGCGACTCCTGAGCAAACGGCATTTCTTCTTGATGGATCAGACAACACGTGGTATTTCTTGGGTTCTAATCCAATGGTAGGACTTGAAATGCTAAATACTACTTCAACTGCCAATATTAATGAAGAACTGCAAGGAGGATTAAAAATGGAAAATAGTCCAAACCCATTCAATGAATTTACGATTGTGAATTATGAAATTCCAGCTGCTGGAGATGTTACCTTGAAAGTATTTGATTTGACAGGAAAGCAAATAGTTGAGTTGAACGAAGGTCATAAGACTGCAGGTGCATACAGCATTCAAGTGAATGGAAATGGTTTAGCTGCGGGGTCGTATTTCTACACGCTATCAGTAGGATCTAAGCAAATCACTAAGAGAATGATAATTACAAAATAATTCTACGAATGGTCTAAAAAAGGGCCAAAGGATGAAATAAGAAGCCAATCAATAATAATATTGATTGGCTTTTTTGTGTACTTCTGTGATTACCAGATTCAAACTACGCGATGATTAACAAACGATATTCTTTAGCAATCTGTTGCCGTTAAGGTTTATCAACATAAACGAAAAAGACTCCTGGCTTCCAACCAAAATAAGGGTCTTCGAATTCTCAGCGTTGCTGTAAGAGTATTGAATCATACCCATAGAGTGTTTGAAAAATTAACTCTACATTAGACAGAAGTTGAAGAAAACATGAAGATGAATTTGATCTTGAAAACAGTAAACACGGTGGCGTTGATCATTGTTCTAGGCAATTTTTCAACCCATGCTCAACGATTAAAGATTGATCTAGGCGTTGGTTATGGAATTGGGTTGACTTCGACGTACCTCACTACGGGCTCCTCAGAAACAAATCTGGACACTGGAGTTCAGACTGTTGACTTAATTTCAGAAGGGTTCAATTTGAATCAGGGGTTGACAGGGCATCTGAAATTCAACTACATGCTCAATCAAGAGATATTTCTGGTGGCAGGAGCTCGTTATCAGAATGGACGTCGCGAGTACGCACCTTATTCATTTGGATATACAGGAAATATTAGTCTGATTCAGGAGTTGAAGAGGGCGGATGAATTCGAGCAACTAGACGTTCAAATAGGACTAGGAATTGAAAAGAAACTCTCGGATCGCTGGTCAGTATATTTTTCTCATGGATTTACATTTTTCGTCTACGGCAAGTTTACGTCCAATCGGTCAACAACGCAGAGTGGAAATTCAGGCCCCAATTTTTCGCGTGAAATTGAAACAGTGTATCGACCACAATTTACTTTTGGAGCCTATGGAGATGTTGGCGTAGTATACAAACTATCAGATCATTTCAATGTGTTTTTCAATGCGACGGTTCAATCAAAAAATTGGAGTACAAAAAATTCACAGATTACAAGGTTCACGGTCGATGGAGTTGATCAACTTCCAACGTATTCCGTTTCTCAATTGGAAACAGTTTATAGTTCTACTGTTGAATCTAGCTCTTCAACACCTGTTGATCCTGACAAACCCTCTGCATCTAATCAAACATGGATGCCAAATTCTGGTGTGGAAGCAGTGCTAGGTGTGCGCGTTAGTTTTGGTGATGAACAAAAAGAGGGGAAAAAGCTTAAAGAAAGAGAAGCAGGACTATACCTTGTAGGAACCTTCGGTTATGGAATGCCCATGAGTGAGTTGACGAGGACATCGACCGTACTAGATGTTAATTCGGTTACCATGGAATCCACCTCCAGTTCTGAGTCAAAGCTGTACAGCTACGGTAAAGGGTTTTCGGGACAATTGCTCTTAGGATATCGCATTGGTCATGGGTTCTCTGCGGAAATTGGTGGAGTATTCAATCAATCTGAGTCTTCAGCTTCTTCACTGGTTACATATAGCACAAATGGAAACGTGAACACTGAAACGGCTGTGGATTATACGTATTCGGCATGGATGATAAGAAACACCTATGGGCTTAAATTAGAAAGTCAATTTAAACGAATTAACGCTTTTGTACGTACCGGATTGTCACTCGGGTTTGCAGGACTGACGCAATCTTCCGAAGAAACTTGGACAGGTCTTTTTCCTAATCCGGTAACAGAAGTGACTCAAAGGAAGTATGAATACAGTGGGAACGTATCTCTTGGCGCATATATCGGACTCGGGTCTTCCGTTCGCTTAAGTCAGCGCTTTGATTTAGTTGCAGAAGCTGTCACCTATATTCAGAATTGGTCGCCTAGGAAAAGAGAATTTGTCGTACACACCGTTGATGGTGTAGATCAATTGAGCGGAGCAACTACTTATTCAACAGAAGTAGAGTATGTTTCAGAAATAAATGAGACCAGCGCTGACCTCAATCCAGATTCACCTCGTCAGGCACTTAGGATAGCTGAGCCCTTTAGCTCCTTTATGATTACTGTTGGAATCCGATTCAATTTTATTCGAAAGAAGTAGACTACTACCTACAACGGAATATTTCCATGTTTTTCTTCGGTAACGTTTTGCAGCTAAGCCATCCTTTTAATGTGGCTTAAGTGATGTTGTACACGCGGTTAATAGATCATCAATTTTCCAGTTAGCCTTTTTCTTCTTTCTGTAGAAAGTTGAAAGAAATAAACACCAGTAGTTAAATGTTCTTTACTAATTACAACTTGGCCTGATTTAATATCAGTTATTGTTTGTACTAATTGACCAAATGTATTGTAAAGTTCTAATGTATGACTTTCATTTGTGCTATTGTTAAAGGTCAAAATAGAATAATCCTTCATAGGATTAGGGTACAATTTAAACGCATCTAAAGTTTTATTTTCAGGTACATTCAATGTAATATTTGTGTCCTTCCAAATTTCAAAATCATCCCAATAAACTTGCAATACACCACCATTAAGTCTCACGTAATCTATGACATTATTCGAAGTATACAGCTTCATTGGATTGTAATGTGTCAGCCCGTCTGGAGATGGATCAGATGGGTGATGGGTGAAATTTGTGACGTCAAAAATAGTTTGCTTTACTCCTCCATCTGGTGTTACAGCCAATGAAAATCTACCATTTGAAGCGTCTCCTTCTTTGAAATAGAATTCTAAGGTCATCCATTGATCGACGGGAATTGAAAAAGCAGTATCGACATAGTCCCAATAGGGGAGCCAAGTTAAGCCAGGTTTAGTATCTGAACCTAGGTTAAAGTTGAGCTCGGATGAAAAAGGATCGTTTTTGTGTATTCCTATATGTATCCTAAATTTATGATCTTCACCCGTCCATCCTGCATTATTCATAAATTCCATTATAGTTAACCATGTAACTGTACCTCCAGCGGCATTTTTAATAATATTCCAGTCACTTGGCAGATATAAGCGCACTTTTTGAGATAACTCAGTTAAGTCGTTATTCCAGTACATATCCGCTTGAATACGGCCTTTTAAACCACCAACATATGGATACTTTAGCCAGTAATGTAAAATTTGGTTAGTTGGATCAGTAGGGTCTTGAACAATTCTTGCAAATCTCATAGTATCATTACCACCTTCGTAATAGATAGAAAAGTCACCAATATTTGGATGATTCTCCAAATCATTAACCCAATCATTAGGAGGGCTTACCGAATTATCGATACCGATAATGTCTTCACCTGTTATTGTTTCTGTGCTAAGTGGTTCAAAACCTGAATGAAATATTAACTCTGGTGTTTGTGTAAATCCCTTAAATGATATTAGGAAAATTAATGCTAGTATTTTTAGTTCCATGTTTCTTAATCCTTATTGCGTATAACGTTCAAGGCTCGTATGTTAGCCTTTTACCCATGATTAAATTTTAGAATTAAAGATAGTCATTTCGAGTAAGCTAGTTTTTCGAAGCGAAAACGGAGCATGAATTTTAGGTAGTGTTATAACCATTTTTGCCCTCAATTCATCCGCCACGCACACAACAGTTGCTTGTTTTAATGATTACTTTAGCCTTCTAAACAAGCTACTTATGGTTAGGAACACTTTTTTCACGACTAACTACCTTATCTGACACAGCACAAGAAGTCGTTTCCACCTAAGGAGATTCATACTCAATCGTAGTTACTAACTTTTCGCTCGAATTTAAAATTAAAACATGAAAAAATTATTGACACTCCTTTTACTTGTCTTGACAACCAGTACTTTGCATTCACAAATGCCTAAATCGAAAGAACTGGGCAAATACGATGGGATTCCTGCCATAAACATAACTAAAAACTATCCTAAAGAGATAAATGGACTCACTCTTGTGTCAGAGGGAGAAGTCATCTGGTCAACATTGAAAGATCGCGTAAATTCTTGGCAATACGTCATGCTTGGGGATCCTAAAGCACTGAATTATGAAGGGAAGTATGGTTTAAAAGTAGTTCGCATTGAAATCTTTTGCCGTGATGGCTATGACGAAGATATGGAGGAAATGTCTAGTAATCTAATAGCTATTTATGGCGTTTCCGTATTTTTTGAACTTCCTAAAACAAGTGATGAAGTGGCAGATTTTATGTCTGGTTTTATTGATCTGCATGGATCATATATGACTTCTTACAGAGAAACGGAGTTAGGAGAGGTTGAGATGTTTATGTGGCACAGTTCCAATGAATGTGGCGCGATGATGGAATTGCCAAAGGCAATGAGCTTGGAGCAATGCGAATCAGATGGACACAAATACATTGAACTGCGTTTTATACAATCTTGCGGCGGCTAGGATAACGAGCCGGTTATCATTCAGCGAACAACCCTTCAATTTTCGAGCGAAATTGTAGTTGGTTACAACGTTTTGCCGCTAGGAACCGTACGGTTCTTAACTAGAACTTGTTTTCCGAAGATAGGAATGAATTTCTAAACTCAGATGATATTTTGAAGTACGGAAGCCGTATGGTTTTTAGCCGCCCTAAGTTAGCAATCAATTAGATTTACTAGTTAAACAGAAAGAACAAAAGAGTGGAATAAGACTCTGTTAGCCGAAGTGTCGAAGAACACGTCAACATAGGAAGTCCCCACTCTTTTAGTACCAGAATACGATCAGTTCTCAAGGTGTACAAACCTGATTTGAGGTAGCAGTATCAAGTACGTTGTTCTAACCTAAAATTAAAGATATGAAAACGATTGGAATCGACATTTCTAAACTGACATTTGATGTGTTCAGTGAAGAACTTGGACATGAGCAATTCAGTAATGACAAAGAGGGTTTTAAAGCCTTCAAAAAGACATTGAATAAGCAAGATCATTGTGTAATGGAAGCTACAGGGTGTTATCATTTTTTGTTAGCGAATTACTTGTATGAAAAGGGATTTAAAGTAAGTGTAGAGAACCCATTAGTAGTGAAACGTTTCATTCAAATGAAGCAACAAAAGGTGAAAACCGATAAGCACGACGCAAAGATGATCGCGCTTTATGGAGTAGAGCAAAAACCAAAATTATGGGAGCCAGAACCACCGTTCATAGAAGAAGGGAAGTTGGTAACCACATTGATTCAAATGTACGTCAAACAACAGACTCAACTAAAAAACAAACTCGATAACTTACGAAGTGGTGGTATTGAAAAAGGGATAATGATCCAGTCTTTGAACCTCCAATTAAAGCGTGTTAAAGTTGAAATAAAGAAGCTGGAAACAGATCTGGAGAACTTGTTGAAAGAACATTCGCCAGAAGTTATGACTAACATCAGGAGTATTCCTGGTATCGGAAAGAAGACAGCAATGCTCTTAATGGTAACAACGAATAATTTCAGAGACTTTACCAGTTCCAAACAAGTAACATCTTATGTTGGGTTGGCACCAGTAGAAAGGAGTTCTGGAAGCAGTATTCGTGGTCGCAGTTATATCAGTAAAAAAGGAGATCCGATGCTCAGGCATCACTTGTTTATGTGTTCATTTACAGCTTGTCAAAACAACCCTCAATGCAAGGCTTTGTATGAACGAATTGTAGCAAAAGGAAAGTCGAAAAAATTAGCTTTAATCGCAGTATGCAATAAGCTGATAAAACAAGCTTATGGAGTCTGCAAGAATGATTTGGTTTACGATGAAAATTATAAAAAAAGAAAAGTAGAATTATAGTTGTTTTTTAGCTCAGTTCTATGTTATACACTGATTTATATTTTCTGGTGCTACCTCCTTACAACCAACTGTATCCGCTCCCCATTAAAGGATACGAGTCAACTTTTAAAGTCTGTTTCATATAACATTTTTGTAGCCATAAACGGTAGAACTTGTAGACTTCAGGCATCCGTTCATCAACCCTTTTGAACATTTTTTCTTGATGCAGCAGACCAATTCTGCTAGCTTGTAATCTAGGATATCCAGCAATGTAAAATGAATCGTGCTCAATGATCCTATTGAAAATAAATAGTGCTTCTACTTCAGTGGTTATAGTGCTATAGTTTTTATCATCTGGAACCATATAATCAGCTCTATTTGGGTTTGTGGTCATATAATTACCCGGTAAATTAAAAGATGTTGATGTATCGCCTTCAAATTCTAACAGAGACGAAAGTAAGTGCAGAGTATCCTGTAAGGTGTTCAAATGAGCGATACTTGAGTCTCTGAATTTAAAAACAGAAAACGAGGTATCCAAAATAGGGATCAGACTATATCGTTCTTCCGTAAGCTCATATTTCACGAATACGTTCTTATTAGTTTGTCCGTTATATAAAAACGCCTTATTATCGACAATATAATGATGCACACTAAGCACCTTTTCTCTTGGCAGCATGGTAATCCATGCATCCAGAGAAAATATAATTTGATCTAGTTTTTTTCCTTCATTTGGATTATATCCAGGAGAGTCTTCATTCAAAACGTCAGGCACTATTCCTTTATCAATGTACGTTGCATATTCTTGATAAAATTTTCTATAATCTTCAATTTTAGCTTGGGTCGACCTACATTCAATTCTTTGAAACACTTCATAGGCTTCGACCAATATTATGTCTGAATGATTAATGAATAAATCCACGAAGTCATAGCTAAATAGCGTATCTTGAAAATTGCGGATGAAGATAAGGTCCCTTTGCGCTTGATTAAGAGTTTTATAGTCGAATTGATTATAGTAATTAGATATTGTATCGATTATCAAATGCTCTCTGGTCTGGGCATGCATGGAATCAACAAATCCCTGACTTAGGTTCATTTTTTCAGGCGTACTTTGTGAAATTGCAATAGAACAAATAAATAATAGCATCACTGTGAGGGTTGATTTTCTCATTATCATAATATGAATACGATTATTTGTCATTGTGTATAACTTGTATATATTCCCAACTAATATACCCTTTGTTGTGTTTATACACAACACGTAGGTTGGCTAAACTTAACTGTCTTGTTGAGTGTTATTTTTCAATTGGACTAACTTCTCTTAGAATAAATAGGTAACCATTAGGCACATTACCACTAGCTCTTCACTATAAAGGAATATTCCCGTGCTTTTTCTTCGGTAAAGTCTCGGCTTTGTTCTCTAGCATTTTAAACCCAGCGATAACTTTTGCACGTGTTTCTTCAGGAAGTATAACATCATCTACAATTCCGCGTTCAGCTGCTCTGTATGGATTGGCAAACATTTCAGCATATTCTGCTTCTTTCTCCTTCCATTTTGCTTCTGGATCAGCCGCTTCCTTGATTTCTCTTTTAAAGATAATTTCAGCCGCTCCTTTTGCTCCCATAACAGCAATTTCTGCAGTAGGCCAAGCGAAATTTAAATCGGCTCCAATGCTCTTCGAGTTCATTACGTCAAATGCTCCACCGTACGCCTTACGTGTAATTATCGTAATTCTAGGCACAGTTGCTTCAGCAAAAGCGTACAACAATTTTGCTCCATTAGTGATAATTCCATTCCACTCCTGATCTGTTCCAGGCAAGAATCCAGGCACATCTTCGAACACCAATAAAGGAATATTGAAGGCATCACAGAAACGAACAAATCTTCCAGCCTTACGAGAGGCATCATTGTCTAGAACTCCTGCAAGCGCAATTGGTTGATTCGCTACAATTCCAATAGTTCTTCCTTCGACACGGCCGAATCCAACTACAATGTTTTTTGCAAAGTCTTCGTGTACTTCTCGGAAGCTATCGTCATCAATAACACAATCCACAACCTTACGGATGTCATATGGTAGTTGATTATTGTCAGGTAATATCTTTTGAATGTTGTCTAATTTCGATTTATTGAATTCAAATGTCGAAGGGCTTGGCGCCAATTCGTTGGCGTTTTGTGGCATGAACGTAATTAGATCACGGACTTTCTTCAACACTTCAACGTCATTTCCAGCTGTAAAGTGATTCACACCAGATTTCTCAGCATGTGTTTTTGCTCCACCCAACTCTTCGGAAGTTACCTCTTCATGCGTTACCGTTTTTACAACATTTGGTCCTGTTACGAACATGTATGAAGTATCCTCCACCATGAAGATGAAATCTGTCAAAGCAGGAGAATAAACGGCACCTCCAGCACAAGGCCCCATAATCACACTAATTTGTGGAATTACTCCAGATGCTCGGGTGTTTCGGTAAAAAATATCAGCGTAACCAGCTAGAGAAACAACCCCCTCTTGAATACGAGCTCCCCCTGAATCATTCAACCCAATCAAAGGAGCTCCATTCTTCATGGCCATATCCATCACAGTGCAAATTTTGGCAGCATGTGTTTCAGAAAGTGAACCTCCAAGAACAGTAAAATCTTGAGAAAAAACATAGATTAATCGACCATGAATAGTTCCATAACCAGTAACAACTCCGTCTCCTGGCACCTTGTTGTTTTCAAGTCCAAAAGATGTTGAGCGGTGTTCTACAAACTGACCAATTTCATTAAAAGATCCTTCATCCAGTAATAAAGTCACACGTTCTCTTGCTGTCAACTTTCCCTGAGAATGCTGACGCTCAATACGCTTTTCTCCTCCTCCAATTTTTGAAGCCTCTCTTCTGTCTTTTAATTCTTGATTTCTATCCATGTAATCTACTTTTGTACGTGCTGTCAAACGTGAACAAAGATAATGTTATTCCACAATGTTGAATGATAAATGTTGAATGTTGAATTAATTATGGGAAGTGAATAATCTTTGCTAACTTAATTAGCACTAGCCTACCATTATGAAAGAAAACATTGTGAAAACCAAAAGTTTTGCCTTTGCCGTAAGTGGCATTCAGCTATATAAAGAGCTCATTAAAACGAAAGAATTTGTACTTAGCAAACAATTGCTTAGATCAAGTACATCAGTAGGGGCGAATATTCGTGAATCCTGCAATTCAAATTCGAAAAAGGACTTTATTTATAAGTTGAGTATTTCACAAAAAGAATGTGATGAGTCAATTTATTGGCTGGAATTACTGCACGAGACAAACTACATCGAACAAGAGCGATTTTTAAGTATGAGAAATCAAGCTGAGGAAATCTTACGCATCTTAAAAAGTAGTATTATTACAGCAAAAAGAAGTTTAAATTAGTGTTCATTATGCATTCATCATTCTAAATTTTGCATAAGCACAACTAATCACACAAAAATGATAAGTCCAGAATCAGATAAAAAACTCTTCCTTATCGATGCATATGCTTTAATTTTTAGAGCGTATTTTGCATTTGCGAAGAATCCAAGAATAAATTCAAAAGGGCAGAATACATCAGCTGCATTTGGGTTTACCAATTCACTTATTGACATAATAAAAAACGAAAAACCAACGCATTTGGCGGTTGTGTTTGACCCTCCTGGTGGTTCTAAAACACGAAAGGAAGATTTCCCTGAATACAAAGCGCACCGTGATGCAACTCCGGAAGGAATTATTACGATGATTGAACCTATTAAAAACATCATTCGCTCATTCAACGTTCCAATTTTACAAGTTGATGGGTATGAAGCCGATGATGTAATTGGAGCTCTTGCAAAGATTGCGGAGACGAGAGGATACGATACTTTCATGATGACTCCGGATAAAGATTTTGGACAGTTGGTGACTGAGAAAACGAAGATGTTCAGACCTGGGCGTGGTGGAAACCCTGCAGAGATTTGGGGACCAAAAGAGGTGTGCGAAAAGTTTGATGTTGAGAATGTTCTTCAAGTAATTGATGTGCTCGGTTTACAAGGTGATGCCGCAGATAACATCCCTGGGATTCCGGGAATTGGACCGAAATCTGCGTCGAAATTGTTGAAGATGTTCAATTCGGTTGAAGGGATTATCGAGAATAGTGATCAACTGAAAGGAAAGCAGAGGGAAAACATTGAAAATTTTGCAGAGCAAGGGCTATTGTCTAAGAAGTTGGCAACAATCATTTTAGATATTGATGTTGAATTCAACGATGATGATCTGAAAATGTGTGAGTACGATGCAGAAAAGATAAAAGAAGTATTTACTGAGCTCGAGTTCAGAAATTTGTCGCGCAGAGTATTGGGTGAAGAGATTGTTGTTGCGGCTTCAAAACCAGTGAACACTAATGGTCAAATGGACCTGTTCGGGACACAAAGCCTCGTTGAAGAACAAGAGCCTGCTGAAACATCAGAATTTAAAACAATAGCAACGGAAAAACCGAGCTATCATTTAATTACTCAGCCTGAGGAGCGCAAAGAGCTGTTGGAAATTTTAATGACCAAAAAGTCGGTTTGTTTTGATACTGAAACAGACCGTCTTGACGCTTTGCATGCCAACATTGTGGGGATGTCATTCTCTTACAAAGCGCGCGAAGCATTTTACGTAGCTATTCCGAATGAATTTGAGGAAGCGAAGAAAATAGTAGAAGAGTTTAGGCCATTTTTTGAATCGTCTGCAATAGAAAAGGTGGCACACAACATCAAATACGATATCAAAGTAATCAACCGTTATGGAGTAGATGTAATTGCACCTTTGTTTGATACGATGATTGCACACTATTTGATCAATCCTGATTCAAAGCAAAACATGGACATTCTCGCTGAAATGTACTTAACATACAAGCCCGTTTCTATTGAGACATTGATCGGAAAGAAAGGAAAGAATCAAAAAAGCATGGCGGATTTATCACCTGAGGAAATTTCAGATTACGCTTGTGAAGATGCTGATATTACATGGCAATTGAAGGAGATTTTTGAGCCTGAAATCCAGAAAGAGCATTTGAAAGAATTGTTCTATAATATGGAAATGCCTTTGGTGTCTGTATTGAAAAATATGGAACAGGAGGGTATTTCTATCGATGCGGATGGATTGTTGAGATACTCGAAAGAGCTGGAAATTTCTTTGGTTGAACTTGATGCCAACATCAAAGCTGAGGCTGGAATGGATTTCAACATTGATTCGCCACGTCAGCTTGGTGACGTATTGTTTGACCATATGCAAATCTCGGCAAAAGCAAAGAAAACGAAAACTGGGCAATATGCTACAGGTGAGGAGGTGTTACAGAAATTGAAGCATGCGCATCCAATCATTCAAATGATTTTGGATTACCGTCAATTGCGAAAATTGAAGAACACCTATGTGGATCCGTTGCCAACGTTGCGTGATGAGGTAGATGGAAGGATCCACACAAGTTATATGCAAACTGTTGCAGCTACTGGGCGATTGAGCTCTCACAATCCAAACTTGCAGAATATCCCAATTCGATCCGATAAAGGAAAGGAGATCCGTAGAGCATTTATCTCTCGCGGAGATGGGTTTAAGTTAATGGCGGCAGATTATTCTCAGATAGAGTTGCGTATCATAGCGGCATTAAGTAATGATACCAATATGATTGCTGCCTTCCAAGGTGGACAAGATATTCACGCGGCAACTGCGGCAAAAGTATTTCACGTTCCGTTAGAAGAAGTGACTAGGGATCAAAGAAGTTCGGCCAAAGCGGTCAATTTCGGAATCATTTACGGACAATCAGCATTTGGACTGGCACAGAACTTGGGAATTTCTCGTACTGAAGCCAAGCAAATCATTGATTCATATTTTGCTCAATACCCAACAATTAAAACGTACATGGACAGTGCTATAGCTTCTGCTCGCGAGAATGGCTATGTAGAAACGATCATGAAACGTCGTCGTTATTTAAAGGATATTAACTCAGCGAACGCCGTAGTACGTGGTTTTGCTGAACGAAATGCGGTCAATGCACCGATTCAAGGTTCTGCTGCGGACGTCATTAAACTTGCGATGATTGGAGTGCAGGGAGCTATGGAACAAGCAGGCATGAAATCAAAAATGCTCTTGCAAGTGCATGATGAATTGGTGTTTGACGTTCACGAAAGCGAAGTCGAGAAATTACAAACACTAGTTAAAAGTGAAATGGAAAGCGCAGTCGAGCTAACCGTTCCTATGGAAGTAGAAATGGAAGTAGCCGATAATTGGTTGGATGCCCATTAGGTAAAAAGTAAGACATAGTCTTAAGTTGAACTGTTAAGTACTAAGAAAACATGTGTGTTCCATAAGCGGCACCAAGAAGCAATGCTAGTACGCCTAAGCCAACTCCTATCCATGCGATGTGTTGCTTTTTAATTACTGGAACAATGCTGACCAAAAAGGCCAATAATCCAGCCGCCATTACGATTACTCCAAAGTCAGTTTTTCGATCCATTGCTGCCATATCGTTCATATGAGCTACAGAACCGTAATAGGCATCACCTGGCATGTTGCGTGCAAAATCCCAACTGGCTTCTGCCGCTTCTGCCGCATCTACAATTACAAACTGGAGGTAGAGTCCAAGTAGCAAAGCGATCACGCCAAGACTTGCCCCTATAATAGCTAAGATTTTCATTAATAGTGGTTTTCGGTCCTTACGAAAGTAACAAATTATCCGAATAAACCGCTTCTTACCTAAAGATTATCAAGGGATTACATTATTGAACGATTATCCGCTGAATAGATGAGTCATTGACCACAACAAAGTACATTCCAGGAGCAACAGTTAATTGAAGCGTTATGGGTACATTCGGTTGCGAATCTACAGTGGTTGAAATTATTTCCTTTCCAGCAGTATCACGAATAAGGATATGCGTATTCTCGTTGAAATCACCTTCGATGTACAAGAGTCCCTCAGTTGGGTTCGGATAAATTGAAATTGCATTGGAATTCAACTCGGATATCGCGGCGAAATCTACAATGATTGGATCTGACCAAAATGCGCAACCGTGTTCATTGGTTACAAGAACCTCGTATTCTCCATTTGCTGTTGGCGTATAATTCTGAGTATTAGTTCCAGTAATTTCAACTCCATCCAGATACCAAGCGTAAGAACTTCCACTCGTAGATTCCAGCTGAGATCCGATGATTGTAATACTTGGTGTGTATGAAGTCCAATTTGGTTTGAGAGCTGCTACTGAATCAACCACAACCCCTTGTTCATCCACGCAAATATAGCTGGCCGTATCTGATTGAATAGAAAAGCGTACATATTGATTGATGTACATTTCTGTATCGATATTTGGCGAGTTACTATTGGTGTTGAAATCAATTACTGCTGAACCCGCCCCTCCAGAGATTACGTATTTTACGCCATTCATTTCACCGCGTTGGTAACAATGCGAATGACCATTTAAAACGAAGTCTACATTGTATTGCTCAAAAAGCGGAACAATAGCGGTGCGCATATCGACATTTCCTTGGTACAAAAAGTACTCGGTAAGCGGTATGTAATAATCGGCACTCCAAGCATTGGTCCATGGTGGATGATGAAAAAATACGAAAAGCCATTGTTGATTGTTGCACTTTAGTTCTTCGACTAACCAATTGTATTGATCCGTGCCATCCGTATAAGGAATGTTCGAGTCCATACAAATGAACTTAGCATTTCCCCACGTAAACGAATAGTAGCGCTCTGACTGTTGCGGATTATTTGTTGGTAGATAAAATTCATCCAAATAGGTTGCTGCATTGTCTGCGTATGTATCATGATTTCCGATTGCAGTAAAATGACAACTGCGTTTTAGAATGTCTTGATAAACGCCAAAAAACACTTCATCATAATTATTTCCAGTACCTTGGTCTACATCGCCTGCAACAACTCCAAATGCTGCATCCTCGGCTTCCATTAATCCAGCAATCTGATTTTGTACACTGTTGTCATATCCGCAATCTCCGTAATGCAAAAAACTAAAGTTGGACAGATCATTGGGCTTAGCAGTGTAAAAATCATCTATGGCAGAAATATATCCAGCATCAGTTGAAGTTTGGTAATAGTAATGTGTGTTTGCTGCAAGTCCTGTTAGTTCATAGAAGTGTTTTGAAGTCGCAATCGGATCACTCAAAGTATTTGTCAAATTGGAAGGATTAGTTCCCCATTGAATAGTTCCGACTGCCTGAACACTAGTGCGCCAAGCCACTCCTACTGTAGTATCCGTTGGCTTTTGAATGTAATTGTAACGATCAACCACCTGAGAAAAACTATCTGCGCTAGCCAATAGAATTATCGTAAATAGGAGTAGATTTTTCAGCATTCGTTTATTTTAATGGCAAGATAAGGTATTCTGGTGCAATCAACCAAGATTAGTATCTAATACGTCTTCTGAACCAGGAGACGTAAAATCTTCGAAGATGCACTCAGAACGAGAAACAATTTTATTGTTCACTTCTTCTTTAACTATTCTTAGAGTGTACTTTGTTTTCAGTTTAATTGGAAGAACGAAGGCGAGAATAATGGAAATGACAACAGGAGTCATAGCAATAAGTACGATTGGTTCAAATTGAATGTCCCGTTGACCAAACGATCGAAGTATACTTAAAGTGAGCAAAGCTCCAACGGTATAATAGAATTCAGCCCTAGCCGTTAAGGCCGCAATTATTCCCAATACAGGTACGATTAATCCAAAAAACAGCGCGATGATGAAAACACTTCTTTGGGCGCCACCCGATTCCATTAACGCCCATACTCCAAGAGAACGTAAAATGATAAGTATCGCAAGAACAGCAATAAAAACAACGCGCCAAATTTTCAATGATTCTTGTTTTTGACGAGAAGGAACTTTTGATACGATTTCTGCTGTAGCCTCCAAGTCTTTTCCATACTCGGAACGAATCTCATCAAAAACTTCTTGGTGAGTACGTCCTTCTTTATAGATTCCTTGATACGCTCTTTTTCTGATTTGTTTTTTAGTCATGATAAACCACCATTGCGTTTAAGGCACAATATTAAGTATTCAGAGAAGAATTAAAGAGCTTAGCTTCCTCTTTCCTTCACCCAACTTTTCCCTTCTATTAAGTCTATGAATAATTGTTCATATCCACGAAGCTCTTGAGGATAACCAACACGTCTGCGTACCGTTTTACGTGTACTTGCCATAACGATAGAAGTTGTTGTCGATGGGAGGTCAGTAATGCCCGGGTTGTCATACTCGTCTTCCATTTCCATGAATTTGATTTCGTTCGCTTTATCTATAAACTTGATCATGTCTTCTTTACGGAGAAATGTGGTGTGCAGTCCAATCATTTCCACGTTTGCTTGTCCATCGAATTCGGTATAGCCGCTGTTGTAAATACGCATTCTATAAACTGGACAGGTACCATAACACCATGTCTTATTAATGGAAGCAAACAAAGAGTCACCATCAGCGATATCTTCAAAAATTATTTGATGCTCTGAACCATTTATAGTTTGTTCAGAAGAATCTACCGGTGGAGGTGTCGATATCTGTTCAGCATTTTTACTTGTACCACAGGCAATGAGTAGTACTGAGAGTCCAATAAGAAATAAGATTTGCTTTTTCATGTTCTCCAATTTAAGTTTAAAGATAGAGTTTGTTGACGAAAGGTTACGCAAATAGTTTGCCATTCTGGCTTGACAATAATCGAGCACAAAATACCTACATTTACTTCATGCGAAAAACATTTCTATTAACCAGTCTTCTTTTTGTTTTCGGTTGTGGGCCGGTTGAAGAGACGGCAAGCGATGAACAAAAGGAAATAGCTGAAGAACGATTGAATCTTAGCATTGACCAGGCGACTAAGCTCATGGAGCTTCCACTAACCTGTATTGACGCGGAATATCCAAATAAATTGAGTCAAGTAATTGGCTCGGATGATGATCTACAATCGCCGAAAAATCTTCATCCAGCTTTTTATGGATGTTTCGATTGGCACTCTGCTGTACATGGACATTGGTCAATTGTGCGCATGATTAACGTGCATCCAACGCTAGAAGGAAAAGAGGAAATTCTCCGTAAATTATTGGATCATTTGTCTGCCCCGAATATCACAGCTGAAATTGAGTATTTCAAGGGAGAATTGAATGGAAGTTATGAGCGTATGTATGGGTGGGCTTGGCTCCTTAAGTTGTCTGTTGAATTAGCAGAATTAGATGATCCACGGGAAAAAGAACTGAGTGAAAACTTGAAGCCATTACATGAGTTAATTGCTGATAAAGTGAAGGAGTTTTTACCTAAGTTAAATTATCCAATCCGTGTTGGCACACATACAAATACAGCGTTTGCAATGACGATGGTATATGATTATGCCGTGAAATTTAATGATATTGAACTCAAGGAACTCATTGAGCAGCGTGCAAAGGATTTCTTTATGGACGATGCTGATTGTCCTATGACATGGGAGCCGAGCGGTTATGATTTCCTTTCTCCCTGTCTTGAAGAAGCCGATATCATGCGTCGAGTTTTACCGAAGGAAGAATTCGAAAATTGGTTAACAGCATTCTTGCCACAACTCTCTAATGCGAATTTTGTTTTGGCTCCTGGAGAAGTTTCTGACCGAACGGATGGACACCTTGTACATTTAGATGGATTGAATTTTAGCAGAGCATGGTGTTTATACGGTATTGCCGAGACACTTCCAGAAGACTATGGTCACTTGGTAAAAATCGCCAATGAACATGTAAACTATTCCTTGCCAAATCTTGTGGGAGACAGTTATGAAGGAGGTCATTGGCTCGCAAGTTTTGCTTTGCTATCTCTGGGAGAATAAGGAATTCGAGATCGGAATAGTTACTCTACAATTCTATAATCAACTATTTCCTAATTAGTTTTTGGATTGCTTCGAAGAATCTTCTTATTGAGAGCCAGACATCATAAATAAATGATTTTTTGTTGTACGGGTTATCGGGAATTCCTAATTCAGTGATTTCTGTTGGTGGATGATAGGTGCCAAATAAGCGATCCCAGAAAATAAAAGTGCCAGCGAAATTTTTATCGAAATGCTCCTTTTTAACCGAATGATGTATGCGATGTGCAGCAGGAGAAACTAGGACGTACTTGCCAATAATTCCCCATGAATGTGTAATGTTTGAATGAACTAGAAGAGTATGCGCATGAGACAAAATCTTAACAGCGATATAAGTTTGAATGGGAACTCCCAACAAAACATATGGAATGACATCGAAAAAAGTACCGAATGCTGATTGTAGAAAGTGAAACCTGTGCGTTGTCAGAATATTAAAATTTGTAGCTGAATGATGGAATTCATGTATTGCCCAAAACGGAGAAAATTTATGGAAAAACAAGTGTTTGAAATATTCTTTCAGATCGCTTAATACAAACACAATTATAAACTGAATGGTTCCATTTTCTATATGTGAAATAAGCTGAAGATCGAAGGATTTCTGAATGAGTCCTGCCAGATAATAACAACTTCCTAGAGATAGTAAAAAAGCAAAGAGATTGAAAACCGAGAAAACCTCGAATAGCCAGACAATAACATCTGTTCTAGAGCTTTTGTTAAAATGAATTAGCTTTTTAAGCGATGACCTTTCCCATCCAACACTGAGTAATTCGATCAGAAAAACACTGAAAATTACCAGATTGAATTGTATAACATGCCCAACTGTCAGGTTTGATAAACCAGAAATCGAATATATCTTATATAGAACAAATTGAAGTTCCTCTATCATTAACTTTTAGCGAATCATCACCTTTTTAGTGATCGTCGAGTTGCTTGTTTCAATGACTACTAAATAAGATCCAGATGCAAACTCATGTGCAAGGAAGAAGTACTTAGAATCACCCATTGGAATTGTTCCATCGTGAATCGTTTGAACAACTTTTCCAGTAATGTCTCTTAAAGTAATTGTTCCTTCTGTTGCTGCACCAGCTGTTACAGGAATGCATGTAATTGCCGAAGCGGGATTAGGGAATACTTCATCCAAAACTACCCCAGAAAGTTCATTGATTCCATTTAGAGCGAGCACGTCAAATGCCCAATATCCATCAGGGGCAACGATTGGTCGAACCTGAGTTTTTCCGTTATTTGCAACTCCCTCAACATAATAGTAAACCGTTGTTCCAGCTATTTGTCCAGGAATATCTGCAGACCAAGTATCTCCAGAACCAGCTGTCATAGTAACAGAAGTATATGGTCCACCTGCAATTAATGACCAGTACATAGTAGCACTAGCTATACCTGAAGCATGTTGAACTTCAGCACTTACCAAATATGGTGAAACATCGTACGTATCATCCAAAGGCTGGTGAGTAATCAGCATAGGATCAGCAACACCAATTGTATGTGTGATACAGTGAATTGCCCCACTCAATTGAATCAGATTTTCACCGCTGTTGTCAACGTCTATTCCTACAATATTGTACCCTGGAAGAGCTTCTTGCAATGTACGAAGTGCTGTTGTGTCGTATTCTTCTCTGTATGTTGGAACCAAGACTGTACCATTGATGAATACATTGTTTGCGTACGTTCTGTAATATCCTCCATTGTCTGGATAATTTCCTCCTGTTGATGGTGGAACTGTGATTCGAACAACTTCATAGGGCGTTCCGAACATTGAGTTGAAATTAGACAACACATATTGAATGTTTGCCTCAATCTGTGGGCCGTCAGCAACACCGGCTGGATATTCACTCACCAATAATGTTTCTTCATCCAACAGCTTCATGTGCATGTCGATATGGTGAATAGCATCGTATGGTAAAACGGGCATTTTGATGTAACGCGTAATCCCCATGAAATCGGACATAATATTGTCAACGTCAGTTTCATTTTTAACCGTTACGAAATATGGATTTCCAGCATCATTCTCATCCAAAACCAATTCTGAAGCGAAAGCTGTTCCATGTCCATCACTCATCCAGTTACCACCAGTATTCACCAAATCTGATGGAGCTTGTGTAGTCGTGTAAATTGGAATGTTGTGCCAAGCTGCGTGTGCTTCAGGCATCACATCGTCGTCTGGACGAGGGCGGTTGTAAATCCAGTCAACAACAAACAAAGAATCTACGTCGTTCGTGTACATTGTGTTTGGACCATAATCACGAATCCAAATACTGTTGTATGGAATTTCAAGGAATTCAAGATTTACATCTGGAACTCCATTGTTTGAAAGTGTATTTTTTACTGAATTGGAATCTGAACAAGCAATCAATACACGGCATTCTTCTTGAGCTGCGTCAACAATTTGTGATTGTATCGTGTTGTATTGTCCTGTCCAAGTAATCACCAAGGTTTGTACTTCTTCCCACTCAGCAGCACACCGAATGTTTCCAGGTGGAGGCGTTTCAATGCCACGAGAACCGAATTGATAGTAGTTGTAATAATCACCCATTATGCGTTCTTCATCTTCAGTCATGAAGTTTGGAAGCACGTCACTAGGTGGTTTGTAAATTTCTTCTTGCGCGAATAAAGAGCCAGAAAGACAGGCTGTTAGGAGGAGAATAGTTTTTTTCATAGTTTTAGAGATGTGGCGTAAAGCTATCGAATTTCAAGCACTATTCAAAGGGAGTCTTGGCCATTAATTGTACGCTACAACCCAACCGCGGTTTTCTAGAATAGAGTGAAGTGTAACGATTTCCGATGAAGAAGGAAGTACCTCTTGAATGCGGTTGAATGTGAGAATATTTCCATCAATGATGGGCTGTAAACCAAACGGGAAAGTCAATTCACTTGTGTTAACGTAGCTTTCAGAGAAGGCAATCCACTGACGTAATAAATTAATGGACTCATTGTCGCTCAGTTTGAAATTTGACGAATGAACAGAGCAAAAGAAGTCAATGGAATGAATGGCCCGAGTTAGTAATACATTCAATCGTTTTCGTCCGCTTACGGTACTCATCGGCCCAAAACGCATGTGAAATTCTCCTTCGGCATTTGGCCCATAACCAAAACTGATGAATAGGTGATCGCATTCATCTCCTTGAACATTTTCTAAGGCTTTGAAAAACCCTTGATTGTTCTCTAGCTTTTCGGTGATGATTTGTTGCGTTTTAACGGAAAACTGATTCCAGATACAGTTCAATTGTTCTTCTGAAAATGCCACTATGCCAATGCTGCCACTTTCCGGAAGAGTTTTCTCAATTGCTTCTGCAAGTTGCTTCGCTTCTGGAATGTTTTGGCGATCAATAAACCTCCCCTCTTCAACCAAGTGATGGCGCAAAGGAGTCATATCAGTTTTGGCTGGATACGCTTTGAGTAGGTTGTTATAAAAGTGCTTATTGGAGAACGCGATTAAATCTGGGTGTACACTTCTATAATGATGTTGCAATGAAACCTTCTGCCAATGATAATTTGCTTGATGTAATAAATCTAACTCCTCTGAAGCGCCAGCTTTAAAATACGCACTTGGACCCATTTGGTGTTCATCACCGGCAACAACAATTCTATTCGAGCGCTGTAAAGTTCCCAGTGCATTCTGAAGAGGGATTTGACTTGCTTCGTCAAAAATAGCGACATCAAAAAGACCTTGTTCCATGGGGAAACATTTTGCCAATTGAGTTGGATTACTCAACCAAATGGGCTGGAGTAATTGGATCCATTCTCTTGCTTCAGAATTATACAATTCTCTCAAAGAAGGATGACTCCTTGTTTTAGAAAACTCCTTTACGAGAATGGATTTTCCTTTGCGTAATCGAGCTTTTAATTCTTTCTGTTCGTCGTTTAATTTTCTTGCGGGAGTAGTTAAAATTTCATGGTATTCATGGAAGCTTGAACAGACCTTATTTTCGATCGTTTGAGCAAACAATTTTGATTCACTTTTTTGCGCCGAAAGGATGTTGGAAATTTTCTCTTGAATGTCATTCATGGAGAAACTTGAGAAGGCAGGAAATTGCTCTTTAAATCGAGCCCAATGACTTGCAAATAGCTCTCCCTCATACGATGAAAAATCAGAATTTCGAGAAAAGGAGATCAAGGCATTTTCGTCCAACTTCAAGATCTCGTCGCGATGAGAAATTAGTTGGGTTAGTTGTTTCTTGAGTGAATCAACTAGCTTGTGAAGATCCGTTTCTTCGGTTAAATTGAAATGTGATTTGAGCGCATGATGTAATTCGTTCAATTCTGCATGGTGGTCGGTCATCTTTACACGCAGTTCTGGAGATAATTCCTCGAGAATTTTCCATTGATCTTCTCCAAAAACTCCAAGCGTTTGGTAAAGTAGGGAAACTTCAATTTCTGGATTTTCCATTCCTAATTCGCAAAATTTAATGATTATTTGAGAATAGTTGTTGATTTTGGCCAATTCCTCCAAATGGTTCGAGAGTGCTTCATTGGCTTTGGAAACTGGAAGGTGTGAGATTCCCTCCCAACGTTTTTTTGCTTTTTTCTTCGAGAAGAAGCTGCCATTTCCCAAGGTTTGAATTAGAGAATTTGTCTCGGTTTCTGAAGGACTCGTTTTCCAATGTGAACGATTGGAATTGATCTGTTCCAATTCAACTTTCGCTTGTAAAAACTTCTTGCGCAAACTTAAAAATCGTTTGTTCGCTTTTGAATTTGGACGAAAGATATCGGAGTACGTTTTATACAAATCATTTTCATAAACTTGACAATGCGCAGCATCCTTGATGATAGAGTTGAATTCATTCCAAGTGGTAAATGAAAACACTTTTGAAAGAGCATTTAACGACTCAATCCATTGGTCAATTTTTTCATCAATTCGCACGAAATTATCGTCTTCCAAACGATGCCTTTTGAGGTGTCCAAGAACCGTGTTTAAATCCAAGGAATACACCTTCTCAACAATTGGTTTTATTTTTAAATATTTGTCGAGTTCAGTGACTTGACTTGAATAGGAAAATGTTGAAAGATTTTGAGATGAGCTAAGTTCTCGAAAGGCATGAAATGAAATTCCTCCAATCAACTTTTCTTGCGCTAACAAGTCCAAAGTCATCTGAAGGTTAGAAGAGTATTGCTCAGATAACCTCAAGTTATTTACGGGTTGAATTTCATAGGATTCGAAATAGTCCCAAGTCGATTTCAATGCTTGTAAAAATGAATGACTCAAATGGTCAGAGGTCGCAATAAAGCAAAGTTTATCCAAACCAAAAGCACTCAGTTTCTTCTGAATCACTTCTAGCGCAACACGTTTTTCAGAAACAAATATGGTTGTTTGATGCGCAGCTAAAAGTTTCCCAACAAGATTTGTAAGCACTTGTGATTTTCCAGTTCCAGGAGGCCCTTGAACAACAGTATTCCCCAATTCGATTTGTGCAAATACTTTTTCGTGGTCTGTATCCGCCGAGAATAGATTATCTGCCGGCAAACTCAACTGCTCAGAATTTGTCATGGAATCAAAACCAAACAAAGTCGATACATTGGAGGAGAGCTTTTCAGATTCCAACAAATCTTCCAGTTCCTTAATCACTTGATATCTGTGATGATGAAAATTTCCAATAATGTGAGTAGAATCTTTCTCAATTGTTAAGCCTTTTTCGCTTAGAAAAGTTGAAATAGAAGTAAGGTCGATAGTTGTGTCTTCCAATTGAATCACTTCATTTAAATCAGGCACTTCCTTCAATAGAAAAGGATTCAAGAAAACATCTTCATCTAGAACTTTAAACCGAATTTCTTGCTTGATTTTGTCTTTCGTAAATTCCAAAGGGGATAAGAGTATTGGCGTCTGAACTTCTTTGCCATTTAGTGAAAGATGAACTAATCCTTCCGCACGACACAGTGTGTTTACGCCACTTTCCTTTCGCGATTTATCGGCTTCCTTAACAATCGACTTAGGAAAATCAGAAATTGGAAAATTGAGTTGATCTCCACAAAAAAACAATTTACGGTTCTCATCATTAGCATTCACCAATACATCATTTGTATTGAATTGACTGCTTTCTTTTAGCAGTTCAGAGATACTATTTTTAACATTTTCAGACAAGGGTATAAATGTAATGAAGATGAATGAGAAACTATCAATACTTTAGATTCGGTTTAATTGCCACAATCATAGGTGTTGCACTAGGTTCAATTGATTAGTTATTAGAACCTTCCGTTTCCATATCAATAAAAATGTCATTGGAATTAGTGTCATTATAATCAGTGCTATCGGGATATTCAATTTCTGCGTTGCAGCCTTGAGATTTGTTTGGATGAGGAGCACGTGCCCCCCAATACATAATTGAAAGTTCCACAGGTTCAAGTATGGAGCGCTCGGAATCAAACAGTTCGTCGGATTTAATCCGTACAAAATGAATAGGGTGCTCTCCATTTGGATTGTACACATAATGATCACCTACCCATGTTGCTACATATAGGTACTTCTGACTAAGGCTACTGAAGTAATACAGGCAGTCTCCCATCTCAGTTGACAAATATCGCTCTGCTGTCAAGACGCCATCAAAATCACGAAGGCCCATGGCGAGTCCGTTAGGTGTAATACTAAAAACACTTGCAATGATAAGTGAGTACGAAGTGTCCTTCCAAATGCCAAAGTTGGGCTTTCGACGTGTAAAGAAAAGAGTGTCACTTCCTGTAATAATTGGTGCGTACTCATATTCTGGATTAACCACATCACCAATCTTGTATGGCTCGCTCCATTGAGCTTGGCCGGTTGTGTCTGATTGGCTATACCCAGTCGTCAATAGATGAATAGAAAGAAAGAGAAGTAGCATTCTTTTCATAATCATCTAATATAAGAAATCGTCTTCAGATACAATTATTGGCAAGGCGCTTCGGAAAATCAAGAAATCGAACTAAATTTACAGCAGGAACATTTAATACACAATATTGAAATTCGGAACAAAAGCAATACATGCAGGGGTTCAAGCTGAGGAATCAACAGGAGCAATTATGACACCTATTTACCAAACATCTACATATGTTCAAGATGGAGTAGGAAATCATAAGGGCTACGAATACTCAAGAACTCAAAACCCAACGCGTCATGCATTGGAGAAAAACCTTGCGGCTATTGAGAATGGAAAGTACGGTGCATGTTTCGGGTCTGGATTAGCAGCAATTGATTGTGTTATTAAAATGTTGAACCCTGGTGATGAGGTTGTTTCAACGAACGATTTGTACGGAGGGACTTTCCGTTTATTCAAAACAATTTTTGAAAAATACGGAATCAAATTCCACTTTGTTGGAATGACTGATCCATCTGCAGTAGAGGCAATGGTGAATAAAAACACAAAATTAATTTGGGTAGAAACACCAACCAATCCAATGATGAATATTATCGATGTCGAAGCAATGGCAGCGATTTCGAAAAAGGCAGGGGCTTGGTTATGTGTTGACAATACATTTGCCACTCCTTACCTTCAAAACCCACTGGATTTAGGAGCGGATATCGTGATGCACTCGGTTACTAAATACCTTGGCGGGCACTCAGATGTTGTAATGGGAGCTCTGATTACATCGGACGATACGATTTCAAAAGAAATGTACCGCATTCAAAATTCATCTGGAGCTGTAACTGGACCAATGGATTCGTTTTTGGTGTTGAGAGGAATTAAAACGCTTCACCTTAGAATGCAAAGACATTGTGAAAACGGTGAACAAGTGGCAAGCTTCTTAGTGAGACATCCGAAAGTTGATAAAGTATACTGGCCAGGATTTGAGTCACACGATAACCATGACGTAGCAAAAAGACAAATGCGCGGATTTGGTGGAATGATCTCATTTACGCTGAAAGGAAATAGTTTGGAAGAGACGCACGAAATTTTGAAGAAGGTAAAAGTATTTGCTTTGGCAGAATCATTGGGTGGAGTTGAATCATTGATTGGACATCCAGCATCAATGACGCATGCGTCAATTCCAAAAGAAGAACGTGAAAAAATAGGTGTTGTTGATTCATTAATTCGCTTGAGTGTTGGAGTTGAAGACGCTGAAGACATTGTTGAAGATTTGAGACAAGCATTAGAATAGATATTTCGACTGCTCGATTGTTTGACTTTTCGAACGATCGTGAAATCGGACAATCAAAAAATCGAGAAAAATGAACTACAGTAAGTTTGCAGTAATTGGTGTTGGTCGTTATGGTTCTACCATTGCACGACGATTGGCTGAGAAAGGAGCACAGGTATTTGCCTTGGATCCTAACGAAGAAAAAATCGAAAACATCAAAGATGAAGTTGCTTTTGCCGTTACGATGGATGCAACTGATATGCGTGCCTTGAAAGCGCAAGGGTTGGAAGAAATGGATGCTGCAGTCGTGGCAATTGGCGAAAATTTCGAAGCAACTGTTCTTACATGTGTTCACTTGATAGACATAGGTGTAAAGCGTATAATTGCCCGTGCCAGTGGAGATCATCAACGAATTATTTTGGAAAAAATCGGGGTGACAGAAATACTGACACCGGAAAATGAGGTAGCATACGTTGTACGTGAAAAACTCTTAAATCCAAATATTGTCTCCTTCTTGCAATTGCCAGATGATCATGAGATTGCTGAGATTCGTGCACCAAAAGGAGTCGTTGGAAGAACAATCGATGAAATTGGATTCCGTAACAAATACGAAATGACCTTGATTACAATCAAGCGGGAGTATGAAGTTACTAAGAACGGTGAAGATTGTACAGAGCAGCACATTATTGGTGTGCCAAAAAGCGATATGAAAATCAAGAACAAGGATACACTCGTTATCTTTGGAGCTGCAAAAAGCGTTGAACGTTTTATTGAAATCAACGAGTCTCTGTAATGCACATAGTTACGGGTGTTTCTAGAGGGCTGGGTGAAGCAATAGCGAAGGCTTTGTTAGACTCCAATCATACAGTTTTAGGAATTGGACGTTCACACTCCATTGATCACCCTTCATTTTCATTTGTTACATGTGATTTAGCTGACAATGATGCCTTAGAGAACTTGGATTTAAATATCAATTCTGAAGAGCCTATTACTCTGATCAACAACGCTGGAATCATTGGTGAAATTAAGCGCTTGAGCGATCAAGATTCGTCTGATTTAACTCAGGTCCTGCAGGTAAATACTGTAGCTCCAATGTTACTTGCAAAAAAGGTATATCAGCAAATATCCAATAAAGACAATTTTACCTTGGTCAACATCAGTTCTGGTGCTGCAAATAGGGCTATTCCTTCTTGGGCTGGTTACTGTGCGTCGAAAGCAGCCTTGAACATGTTATCCGAAGCATTTTATTTGGAAGAAACAGAAAAAGGGAATCACCCAAAAGTATATGCAGTGGCTCCTGGAGTTATTGACACAGATATGCAAGTTCAGATTAGAACAGCCGGTGCAGAAAACTTCTCTGCAATTGATAACTTCATTGCAATGAAAGAAAATAACGAGTTGTATTCTGCGGCAGAAGGTGCGGCCCGATTATTAAAGTTACTCGATCAACCATTTAGCGGGACAGTTTCATCTGATTTGAGAACAGTTTAACTCTCCAACCATTCAGTCTTGAATTTCGTTTCAATTAACAGCGTCTCAATCAATTAATATTTGTGATTGAGTAAGGGTTTAATTAACTTCACGTCACAAGATTACAGTAAATACTTGCTAGAACTATGAAAAAAACACTACTCTCGTTCTCCTTAATATTAGGAGGACTAACAACTCTGTTTGCTCAACAAGAACCTATTTCTATAGAAAACTGGTGTCATACTGGGCATAAAATGAATGAACTCAGAGCAAATCCTCAAATTGCGCAGGAATTTGCCAATGACGCGTTAATCAGACAACAAGAAGCTGAAAATGGAGTGCCGGTTCCGAAAGGAACAGTGTACACAATTCCTGTTGTTTTCCACATATTGCATAATGGAGGTGACGAAAACGTCAGTGAAGAACAAATCTACAATGCATTGGATGTAATCAATCGTGATTTTAGATTGATGAATGCAGATACTGCCGATATTGTAACGCAATTCAAGCCTTTGCTTAGAGACGTTGAAATTCAATTTGCTCTTGCAACAATTGCCCCTGATGGAACATGCTTCCCCGGATATACAAGAACACAATCAGCATTAGCCTTTGACGGTTCAAGCGGAACAGATCAGAAGAATGCAGTAAAAAACAATAACAATGTCTACCAAGGAAATTGGCCAAGCGATGAATACTTAAATGTGTTTGTAGTTGCAGATGCCGGTGGAGCTGGAGGCTATACTATGAAACCTAGTAATTGGGGGAATGAACTCGATATGGGAAGAGGGATCTTTATCATGTATACCCAGTTTGGTGAAATTGAAGAAAGTAGCCTTACAGCAGGAAGATCATTGACACATGAATTAGGACATTGGTTCAACCTTTCGCACACATGGGGAGATTCAAATAATCCTGGTTGTGATGGTACATCAACTAATCCCGCAGATCCTTGTTATCAAGCTAATAATTGTAACGATGATGATGGGATTAATGATACACCAGACTGTATTGGTGGTACAGGAGGATGTAATTTAAATGATAATGGATGTGGTCCAATTGCAAACGCTCAGAATTACATGGACTACTATTTGTCTTGTCAATCTATGTTTACTACTGAGCAAGTTGATGAAATGCGCGATGCGGTTATTTCATCTGTTGGTGGAAGAAGTAATCTCTGGACCTCTCAAAACTTAGGTGCAACAGGAGCTGGACAAATGCAATTGTGTAAAGCCGAATTTGAGGCAAACAGAACATCTATTTGTGCTGGAGATCAAGTTGAATTCTCGGATTTATCTTTCAATAGCGTTTCAGGATGGACATGGACATTTACAGGAGGATTACCAGTAAATTCTACAGATGAAAATCCAATCATTACATATGCTACACCTGGGCTATATGCCGTAACATTGGTTGCTTCAGACGGAGCTAATACAGAAACTGAAACAAAGACGTCATACATCAGAGTATTGCCAGCGGCATCAAGTATTCCATTGTTCGATGGTTTTGAGTCATATGTAACATTATCGAACATTGAAGAGTGGGAAATTAAGAACGACGGCGGAAATGGATTTCAACTGGCTACTGTAGGTTTGAATAGCTCCCAATCTGCTCGATTACTAAATAATGGTCAGACTACAGGGAATGTAGATGAATTGATTTCTGCGCCAGTTGATTTATCTGGAATAACAGGAAGCATGACACTTTCATTCAGATATGCGCATAAGCGTAAGAACAGTTCAGATGACGATTGGTTAAGAGTTTATGTGACGGATGACTGCGGTGATAATTGGGCTATCCGAAAAACTGTTCACGGAATTCAGCTTTCAACGGCAGTTCAATCTACCTCATTTACGCCAAGCTCAGAAAGTGACTGGACAACAGTTCACATGACGAATGTAACAAGTCAATTTTGGGTAGATAAATTTCGATACAAGTTCAATTTTGAAGCAGGTGGAGGAAATAACTTCTTCTTAGATAACATCAACATTTATGAAGGTTCACCTTCTGACGATATCGTTGTTGGATTGGATGACATTGGTGAGTTAGAAGGATTATCAGTTTATCCAAACCCAGTGGATGATGAGTTAAGTGTTCGCTTTAACGTGAATGCAGCTGACGAAGCACTAGTTTCTGTTCAAGATGTTTCAGGAAAAATTGTTCAGTCGACACTGGTTCATGCAAATGAAGGCACGAACGTTGTCTATATGGGAACTCAAAAATTGGCATCAGGAATGTACTTCTTGCGTGTGAACATTGGATCTTCTCAACGTACAATTCAGTTCGTTGTTAAGTAATAAAAAATTCAAATAAGAGGGTAGACAAACATCTACCCTCTTTTAATTTCAAGCACTATGATTAAAAGTATCGTATCCTTAGCGCTCCTCTTTTTTACAAGCACATTATTTGCTCAAGAAGTTGTTCCAACAATTAATCCTTGTGCAACAGAAGAGCATACTGCACGACTTGCAAAGCTCCTTGAATTTCAGCAAAATTATTACGAGTCTCAGCAGATCAAAGCACAAGAAGGAATTATTGATGTGCCAAAAGGTGTTGTGCTTAAAATTCCAATTGTGTTTCATATTCTGCATGACGGTGGAGAGAGTAATATCTCTAGAGAGCAAGTATTGGATGGTTTGCGCATCTTAAACGAAGATTACCGAATGTTGAACCCAGGGATCAGTGATGTTTCTCCAGAATTTGCAGGATTGCAGGCGGATATTGAAGTGGAGTTTGTGTTGGCTACAATAGCTCCAAATGGAGAATGTTTTACGGGAATCACGCGTACGTATGACCCTGTTGCTAGCAATGATGGAAATGAAAACCAAGTGCTTGCAATTAGACAGGGTAACGATGTTTACAATGGAGATTGGCCAGGAGACATGTATTTAAATGTCTTTGTTGTTGGAACCTTATCAGATCCGGGGTCGCAATTAATCACCTTGGGGTATACTACATACCCTGCTTGGGGAGGAACAACAATGAGTAATGGATTTCATGTAATTCACCAATGTATTGGTTCAATCGGAACAGGTGGGATTTATGACTTAGCGACTTCAACACACGAAATAGGTCATTGGTTAGATTTACCGCATACATGGGGGGGAACCAACACTCCTGGTTGTGATGGAACTACAACAGACCCTTCGGACCCTTGTTATCAAACTAATAATTGTAATAGTGATGATGGTGTTGATGACACCCCTAGTTGCATTGGGATTCAGGGTGGACCTTGTAATCATTCAAGTATTGCAACGCCATTAAATTCATGTAATAATGACAACGCTTATTGGGGTGGGTATGACATGCCAGACAATATTGACAATTATATGGACTATGCGCACTGTAGCAGAATGTTTACACAAGGACAGGCTGATGTGATGAGAGATGCATTAACCTCATCTGTAGGTGGGCGAAACAATCTTTGGACACAAACTAACCTTGATGCAACTGGGGCAAACGGAACGGTAATTTTTTGTAAAGCGGAATTCTCTGCTGACGTGAAAAGAATTTGCGTCGGTGATCAAGTTCAATTTTCAGATTTATCCTATAATGTAGTGAGTGGTTGGACTTGGACCTTCGACGGAGGAAGTCCGGCAATTTCTACGGATCAAAACCCAGCAGTTATATACAATACACCAGGACTGTATACCGTAACCCTGAATGCATCTGACGGAAGCCTAGTAGACGACGAGGTTAAAACGGCCTATATCAGAGTGCTTCCAGCGGGAGCTCAATTGCCAATAGTGGAAGGGTTCGAAAATATATCGACGCTCACTAACATAGTAGAATGGGAAGTGAGTAATGGTGAAATTGATATTTTTTCTAGCGGAGGGAACATGTTTGAATTGGAAACTTCATTTGGACGAACAGGAAATCAATGTGTACGCCTGTTAAACAATGGAGAGGAAGATGGTAATGTGGATGAATTATTGGCAAATCCGGTTGATCTTTCTGGAATTTCTGGAAGCATGACGCTTTCTTTCCGCTATGCCTACAAGCGCAGAAACAGCAATGACAATGATTGGCTCCGAGTATTGGTTACGGATGACTGTGGAGATTCATGGTTACCCCGAAAAACATTGCACGGATTTCAATTGAGTACGGAAACTCAAACTTCTGCATTTGTTCCATCATCAATTGATGATTGGACTACAATCCATATGACGAACATTACTAGTTCATTCTGGGTAGACAATTTCGGGTATAAATTTGGATTTGAAGCAGGTGGAGGAAATAACATCTACCTAGACGATATCAATATCTATGCTGGATCACCTTCTGATGATATCGTTGTAGGATTGAACGATGGAAGTGAAATTGGAGGATTAAATGTGTATCCAAACCCAGTAGAAGACGAATTGAATGTTCAATTTTCTGTTGCTTCTGCACAAAAGGCGGTTATAAGTATACAAGATGTATCAGGAAAGTCTGTTCAACAACACTTGGTTCAAGCCAATGAAGGATCAAATATGGTATTCATGGATACAAAGAAGTTAGCATCTGGCATGTACTTCTTGAACATCCAACTAGGAAACTCACAACGAACGATTCAGTTTGTAGTGAAGTAGAGCTACTACAACTACTAATGAAAACGAAAGCCCCTGTCTCTGATAGGGGCTTTTTATTTCGCGTTGACAAGAAATTCACCCTTGGCCTTGAAAGATGTACCACAAAGACCTTTAGGTTTATTTTGGACGAATCACGAAGAATAGTTCAAACAAATGAGTAGTTATTAATGGGTTTACTTTCAAGTAAACTTGTGCCGGACAATATTTTTTCTTCGTGTCCTTGTGCCTACCGGCGTTACCACTTGTCTTCAAAAGCAGTGCTTTCTTCTAGTGGTCAAAATAACGACTCAAACACAATAGGTATTTCTACCTAGTAAAAAGATTACGAAGTGAGTATTTATACTTGCCAGATGAAATACACACGATACATCTCCACCGTCTTTAAAACCAATGGAGTTCCTAATTTAAACGAAAGAGGCTTCGCTACATTGATGAACATTGTTCACCTCGAAGGTGCCGTGGATGGTTTGAGGAAAATGCAGGACAAAGAGAAAAATGACATTGCCAAGTACAAATATGGAATTTGGATAGAAGACTATCAGTCCAAGTTAGATGAACTAACATGGCAACTGGAACCAAAAAAAATGATGGGTCAACTAGCCAATAATACTGATTAACCCTTCAATGGAAGAATCCTGCAGGGTCTGGTCAATGGAAATCTTATGCTCTTTAAGAGACTTTGCTGTGCTTTCTCCCCAAGCAATGACTTCTGCATCATTTGGAATAGTATTACACTCCATAAACCCTTTTACATTTGATGGGCTGGTGAAAACATATATGTCACATCCTTTAATTTCATTCCCTTTAATTTGTGTGCTGTATACGGCTACTACTGATTTTTGATTTTCTGGCAGTACCGAAGAGATAGAGTTCAATGAAATGTCTGATGTCGGAAAGAACACATGTCGGTCACCGCACCAATTTTTAAAATCGGATGCTACTTCACTGATGTTTCCACTGGCTTTGCCTTGAAATGAAATTTCGTAGCCCATTTGTTCAAGTAACTCGGCAGTCTTTGAACCTGTGCAGGCAATTGCTTTGTTCGGAGGAATACTGTATTGAGACTTCAAGAAGATAACAGCCCTTGGACTACCGAAAAAGATCACATCATAATTTGGGTCAAATTCCACGTCAATTTCCTCGAAAGACAAAAAGGAATGGGAAACGAGATGATCTCCTTGCGATGACAAAAAATCGTTTAATTTCTGTGTTTCAGATGAATTTTTCGATATGAATACGCGCTTAGCCAACAGATTCTTGTGCTTTCAAATCGGCAATGACGCGTTCGGCCATTCCGTCGAATTCTTCTACCACATAGTCAAGTGATATGCATTCGCCTTCCAAACTTGGAGCGAATGAAACATGCAATTGATTGTTCTCATTGCAATAAACGCCTAGTGGTAATTGACATCCACCATCCAAAAGATTTAAAACTTTCCGTTCCAAATTGATGCGTTGTTGCACCGCAGGGAAGTTCATTTTTTGAAGCACTTCGTGTAAATCATCATCACCTTCTCGAATTTGTAAACCCAAGACTCCTTGCGCCGGAGCAGGAACAAATTCCGTAGGATCTAAAACAACCTCTACAAATTCTGAAAGGTCCAATTCCAAGCGATCAACGCCCGCTTTCGCCAATAATATTGCGTCATAGTTTCCCTGACGTAACTTGTCAATACGCGTAGGAACATTTCCACGTAGATCAATAATTTCAACATCTTTTCTGTGACGTGTCAATTGTGATTTACGACGTGCGGATGAAGTCCCAACAATAGCTCCGCTCTTTAACCCCCATTTTTGATCGGCATCAATGGCGTTCTTATTGATCAATAAAATATCCGAAGGGTTTGCTCTTTCTGAAACACAGGAAATTTTCAATCCAGCCGGTGGAGTTGTCTCCAAATCTTTGTGCGAATGAACGGCAAGATCAACATCCTTATTCAACAAGGCATCTTCAATTTCTTTGGTAAAGAATCCTTTTCCCTCAAGCTTATCAAAACTCAAATGCTGGATTTTGTCTCCTTGCGTTTTAATGATATTGATTTCAACTGAGCAACCCAGTTTTTCCAATTCGGATTTCACAAAGTACGCCTGCCACAAAGCTAGGTCACTTCCTCTTGATCCGATCACAACATGTTTCATCAAGAATGTTTTTTAAGCAATATTTCTTTAGCCATAAGCATTGGCATGCTCATGTATTTCTTCTCCATATAGCCAATCACTTTTTCAAGTGTCTCACGAGAAGCATCGTCCATAGAACCTAGTTCTTGCGCGAAGACTTCATTGACAGCTGTCGAACGAATTTCTTTCACCTTATTTGGAACCGAACGCATGGCAAGTTCCACAGCTCTTTCGTGCTGTAAATGTTTAAAATCAAAGAGAGCTTCTGCAATGATTTCTTCAACGTGTTGAATCTCCTGAGAGCGAGCCTTTAAATTTTCGTTAGAGATCTTTTGAAGTACCTCTACCGATATATGCGTAACATTATGGTCTGCAATAATCTTAGGAGATAAATCCTGTGGAATTGCAATGTCAATCACCACTTTGCGAGAAGCTTCACCTTGTAACAAGTTCGTATAAATCTCTGGTGTTAAGATATGGTGCTCAGATCCAGTACACGTAATGATGATATCAAAACCATCCGTAAATGAGTTCAAGGAAGACAAAGGGTGCGCAGTGCCATTAAGGTCAGAAGCTAAATTTTCAGCTTTTTCAAACGTCCGATTAAAAACATTGAAATTGGTAAAGCCATGCTTGCGCAAGAATCGACTCATGTTTGTATTCGTCATTCCAGCACCCACAATTAGAATTCGTGAATCCAATGGAACATTCATGTCACGTAATTTATGATACGCCAGTGACACAACGGAAACAGGTTTCTTTGCAATGCTTGTTTCGGTGTAAACTTTTTTCGCTGTTTGAATAGTTTGACGCATCAACAAACGAATCAAATCGCCCGTCAATTCCATCTTACGACATGCTTCAAATGCGTTACGTACTTGAGTGATAATCTCGCGCTCTCCAACAATCATTGAATCTACCGAAGAGGCCACAGAAAGCATGTGTTGCACAGCTTCAATTCCACTAAAAACGTATCCTGCAGAAGAAAAGCGCTGTTCTTGTTCTGTGCCAAATGTTGGGTACAATTCGTGGAAAAACCGATTTAAAAAATCGATGGTAACTGGCTGAGAAGTTGTAAAGACAAATTCAACACGATTACACGTAGACAAAAACATGATCTCGTCAAGTTGCATAACACCTTTTAGGTACGTTAATCTAGCTTGCTGATTTTCGTCCTCGATGTGCAACTCACCAACCTCATTTACAGAGAGGTTGCGGTGCGTAAAAGCTACAATATGTAGGGTGTCTATGCCTTTATCATCTATCACTTCTACAAATATGCGGTCTTCAAGGACTTCTTTTGTCATGAATTTGTCATATTTCGGCTATTTAGAAAACTTCTAAATTAACGCTGTATGTGTTGTTATCATTGATAAAGTTGCAGCTCTTGATTTCTTCATTGAAATAGGTATCTTTAAACCAAGAATTTAGACATGAAGTCCATAGAGTTTGAATCAGCACAGAACGTAAAAATTGAGTACGAATTGGCCACAGTAGGTCAACGTACAGCTGCCGCGTTAATTGATTTATTGGCATTTGTGATCTATTTCATTTTTGTAGGAATGGTGTTCGGTTTTTCGGGACTATTCGAATATGAGATGAACACCTTGCTGTTTTTTCAGTTGTTTATCATCAAGCTTCCTTTCATTTTGTACAATCCTGTGATCGAATATTTGACGCAAGGGCAAAGTCTCGGGAAGTATGTTTTAGGGATACGTGTGGTTACAGTTTCTGGTGAGAGACCAGGATTGAGAGAAGTGTTCACACGTTGGATGTTTAAAGGTGATTTTTTGTGGATTACCGGAAACTTCTTTTCATTGTTCTGGTTCGGAATTGGAGCATTGGGAATTGTGTACGCAGGAACTTCAGAAAGAAGCCAACGAATGGGAGATTTAATGGCGAATACCATTGTAATCAAGAATAAATCAAGTGTCAATTATTCATTGAAAGATGTTTTGGCAATTAAGAGCCAAGATAATTATACGCCAGAATACCCAGAGGCAATTCGCTTTACCGATGAGGATATGTTGTTGATTAAAAACACCATTCAACGTGTTAAAGGGAACCCAAATCCAGCAACGAAAGAATTTGCCATTGAATTAGCGAATGAATCAGCACGACTACTTGGTTTGCAGGAAACACCGAAAAAAAGACTTCAGTTTTTGCAAACCCTATTGCAAGACTACGTAGTTTTAACCCGCTAATCGGAGAGGATGTCAAAATTAATTATCGTACCAACACCCATTGGAAATTTGGAGGATATCACGCTTCGTGCTATTCGAATCTTGAAAGAAACGGACCTCATTTTTGCTGAGGATACGCGTGTGACCAAGAAATTGCTCAATCATTTAGAAATTCAAAAGCCGGTGCATCCATTTCATGCACACAATGAGCATAAGTCATTGGCTTCTGCCATTGATAAGATTAGATCAAATGCATCAACCGTACTTGTTTCTGATGCTGGGACACCAGGGATTTCTGATCCGGGTTTTCTATTGGTGCGCGAATGCTTGGCAAATGATATCGAGATCGAATGTCTTCCAGGACCAGCGGCATTAATTCCGGCAATTGTTGCAAGTGGATTTCCTTGTGATAAATTCGTATTCGAAGGATTTCTACCGCATAAGAAAGGCCGTCAAACTCGCTTGAAAATCATTGCTGAAGAAACACGTACTGTAGTTCTTTACGAATCTCCACATAGATTGGTGAAATGCCTTGGGCAAATTGCGGAATTCATGGGAGAAGAGAGAAAAGTTTGTGTGGCGCGAGAACTTACTAAAATGTACGAAGAGTTTCAGCGAGGAACCGCGGCCGAAGTAAAAGAACACTATGAGAATCATCCTCCAAAAGGAGAGATTGTGATCGTAATCGAAGGAAAACAATGACTAAAATAAGCAGTGAAGCATTCTTTCTTGTTAAGAAAGGGGAATCAAAAAGCGCATTCGAACGAAGACCGTTTGAAATAAAAGCACCGGAAGCCAATGAGGTCTTGGTGGAGGTGGAAGCATTTGGACTAAATTACGCTGACGTAATGGCCCGTCGCGGATTATACCGCGAAGCACCACCATTCCCGTGTGTTGTAGGATATGAAGCTGTTGGGAAAGTAGTACAATGTGGACCCGATGCTGACCAATCTTTGTTGAACAAGCGCGTAATAGCCTTTTGTCGATTTGGCGGATATGCACGACATGTAATCACGAATGATTACGCTGTTGTTCCAGTTCAAGATCAACCCGCCGAAGAGCTATTGGCTTTATGTACGCAGGCCGTTACTGCTTATTACATGGCAGAATATTTAACTCCAATCCACAAAATAGACACGGTGTTAATTCATGCCGCAGCCGGTGGAGTTGGAACAATGCTTATTCAATTGGCCAAGTTAAAAGGCGCTACAGTAATTGCTAAAATTGGACGTGAGGAAAAGACAGAAACGGTGAAAAAATTGGGCGCTGATTACGTTGTCAATTACAATTCATCTGATTACGCAGAACAAATCAATACGATGCTTAATGGGAAGCGTATTGATATTAGTTTTAATCCTGCAGCAGGGTCAACGTATAAAAAAGACATGCAATTGTTGGGCTCAGGTGGGCGAATTATTTTGTTTGGTGCGTCTGAAATGGCCAGAGGTAAATGGGGATTTTTTTCCAAATTAAACTTCGTTCGAAAGATGGGGTTTGTTCTACCAATTGGACTGATGATGCGTTCGAAAAATATCATGGGTGTGAACATGCTAAAAATCGCAGACAATAAACCCAAAGTGATGGAACACTGCCTTAATAAGGTGGTGGAGCTGTACAGTAGTGGGAAAATCGCACCTCAGGTCGGAGGGAAGTATTCCGCAGATCAATTGTGCGATGCACATGATGCTCTAGAAAGCGGAAAAACAACTGGAAAATTGTCAGTTTTCTGGGATAATCCAACAGCCGAATGAAGGTAGTACTTTCAATACTCACTTTTGGACTCTTGATTACGTCATGCAAACAGGATGTTGTGGAGCAATCACCTCCTGAAGATCTAATTGAGGAAACACTGGTGGAGAGTGATGCCACTGAAATAGAATTTGAGGAAGAGGAAGAACAAGATATATGGACGTATATCGTCTTTCCTGAATTTACTATTTCAGTGAGAAATCTAGATGCTTGGTATGATAATGACACACATGTTGTGCATGAATCAAGTGACACAGTTTGGCTTGATTTACCGATGGGGTTGGGGGAATGGATGTACAACAAAGAGTTCACATTAGATTCTGGATTTGATAAAGTACAGTTGTTTGAGCAACTGGAATACGTGGTGTCAATTGATTCTGACCGAATAATGGAGGTCCCTTTTTGTGCCTTAGGTGAATTGTCAGATGTATCTGAATGGGTAGAAATTCAACTTGATGACGAAATATGGAGGTTTCCAGAAGTTGAGCAAGAGGTAGATCCAGATATAGAATTCACCTTTGAAGAGTTCAAGGATGTAGTAGGTAACTGTGGAACTGGTTGGAAAGAAGAGTTCGATTCGGTTACGCGATTGGAAGATTTAGAATATGATCTTTTCCTAAGCTGTTATTATTATAAGATTGTAGCTAGAAATAGTATCACTGGGGCAACTGTTACGAAGATTATTGCTTTTCTGTATCCAACGCACTGTTAATGTTTGAACCCATCAAAATCTTGCCCTTCAGTATTTTCTATAACATCAGAGTTACTTTCTTCTGAATCATTTGACTTTCTACCCAATGGAATTTTTGGCAAAAGGTCTTTCATCTTGTCACCACGATAACTAATCAATGCGATCATCATAATGATACTTGTGATCAGGATAGGATAAAGCAGTAATCCAGTATCGAAATTAGGAATAACGAACTTGTCGTTTTTCATTAACACGAAGAATAGCAAAACTGTAATTAATCCTCTTGGGGCAATGAATATCTCAGGAAAGAGGAATTCTTTGGCGAACAACCGTAGGAAGATGTATCGGGTCCCATACAGTATAGCTACGATAACAACACTATTGATGGCGACTTCTACGTTGTATAACGAGCTCAGGGTAATACTAATTCCAAATACTACGAAGAAGAAGGTACGAATCAAAAAGGCAGACTCAAGAGTTAGAATGTGAAAATCGTGCAAGATAGGCGCTACCTTTTCTTTGTCAAATAGCTTTGATAGACGACCACGGAAAAAGACGTCAGTATTATTGAGTACCAAACCAAAGGCAAGAATAATTAACAGTGAGGACAAGTGGAAATATTTTCCTACAGCAAATAGCATCATTAAAACCCCAATAATTAGAAATAACTTCACCTGCATTTTTAAGTGTTGGAAAAGGTAAACCATAACATAGGCCACTACAATTGATAAGAGCAATGTTCCGAAGATATTTATCGTGATTTCTAAGGCAATTGAATCACCTCCAGCTCCTCCTTCGGCACCGATCATGAAATAAAATACCATAATTCCGAGGATGTCGGAGAAGGTACTTTCATAGACCATGAATTCTTTTTTCTTTCCAGTTAATCTACCTACGCTTGGAATGATAATCGCACTACTCATAATGCTCAAAGGAATGGCATAAATCAATGCCGTATATAGAGTGGTAGTTGGAAAAATGTACATAAAGAATCCGCCAAGAGCGAACATAGATCCAACAATTCCAAGATTTGCGATGAGAAAAGCCCTGAGGATTAACCCCATTTTTTTCCGTTCCAATTTCAAGTCTAAGGCCGCTTCAAGAACAATCATGACAAGCCCTACATTTCCAAGAACTTCGAGAATAGTATTGAGCTGCAACTCCTCATCAAAATCGCCTGTTGCATATAGTGCGCCTTTAATTCCCATTCCTAATCCAATCAACATTAATACGGATGGGATATTGGTTTTCTTCGATATAATATTGAAGAAAAAGCTCAGAATAATTACCCCTGAGAGGGCCATGATGAGTACGTACGGATTTTCCACTTGGTTCTGGTTCTTTTTCAAATGTAAGAAAAAGCACAAGGATAAAATATCGAATGGAGAGTTGATGAACAATTTTTGTTAAAACTTGATGAAGTTTATTGGTAATTACGATATTAATCGTAATATTGCGATATAGAAATAAACAAATGGGTCTTACAAAAACAGATAATTACACCGAGCGACAAGTTGAATTGTCGAAAATGATCAAGGTTCTTGGACATCCAGCACGGATTGCAATTCTTGAATCAATCATAAAGACAGATGCCTGTGTTTGCGGCGATTTAGTGACAGAGATAGGCTTGGCACAATCCACCATTTCTCAACACCTTAAAGAGTTGAAAACTGTTGGGCTAATTCAAGGAACCATCGAAGGAACAAGCATGTGTTATTGTATAGACGCTAAGAATTGGAATAAATTAAAAGACGAATTAAATCAATTGTTTAACTCAGCAAAATGCGAAGGCGATTGTTGTTAGAACCCTTAAAAAATAAAGATGATGAAAACAGCAGAAGAATTAAAAAACACGGTAAAGGAGAAGTACGCTGAAATTGCACTTCAGTCGAAAGAAGATAACGCAGTTTCATGTTGTGGAGTTGACTCAGATTGTGGAGTTGATTACACGATTTTCTCGGAAGATTATTCAAAAATGGAAGGATATAATGAAGACGCCGACTTAAGTCTTGGATGTGGAATTCCTACAGAATTTGCTCAAATAAAGAAAGGTGACACTGTTCTAGATTTGGGTTCTGGAGCTGGAAATGACTGTTTTGTTTCAAGAGCTTTAACTGGAGAAACTGGTAAAGTAATAGGACTGGATTTTACAGAAGTAATGATTCAAAAAGCGAGAGAAAATGCTGACAAACTTGGATTCAATAATGTGGAATTTCGTCAAGGAGATATTGAGAGCATGCCAATTGGAGGACATTCAATTGACGTTGTAGT
This sequence comes from Crocinitomicaceae bacterium, assembly GCA_033791225.1. GTDB lineage: Bacteria > Bacteroidota > Bacteroidia > Flavobacteriales_D > Crocinitomicaceae > UBA4466. The sequence goes on along the minus strand of JASJHD010000008.1, from coordinate 135,929 downwards.
AAGTAATTGTGTGCTTAACCTTGTTCCAAATAAGCACAAGGCATTTAGTGAAACAATGCGCGTTTTAAAAGCGGGTGGACATTTCAGTGTTTCAGATGTCGTGTTGAAGGGAGATTTACCGGACGGTTTGAAAAATGATGCCGAGATGTACGCAGGATGCGTTTCTGGAGCAATTCAAAAAGAGGAATACATGGACATCATTGCGTTAACTGGTTTTGAAGAGGTATCAATTCAAAAGGAAAAGGCAATTGTTTTACCTGACGAAATCTTGAAGAATTATTTATCGGATGAGGAAATTTCGCAATACAAAGCGGGTGTTTTTGGAATTTTCAGTGTAACTGTGTTCGGACGCAAGCCAAACAAGTGTACTCCAGAATCGGGCTGTTGTTAATTGGACTTTAGATCGCTTCGCTTTTAGATTTTTGGATAGATCGATCTCTCGAAGATATCAATGATCCAAAAGGCGTAGCCGATCCAAGAACGCAGTGTTCCAAAAAGGAGCTTGCGACTGATCCAGCATCCAAAATAAAACTAAAGATGAGTAAAAACATACTAGTGCTTTGCACAGGGAACAGTTGTAGAAGTCAAATTGCAGAGGGTTATTTAAAGGCTTTTGCACCAGAAGCAACAAATGTATATAGCGCTGGAGTTGAAACACACGGAGTAAACCCAAAGGCGATTGTAACCATGCAAAAGGATGGGGTTGATATTTCTAACAATACTTCAAACAATGTAAATGAATACGGAAATATAGATTTTGACTACATCATTACGGTGTGTGATAATGCGAAAGAACGTTGTCCATATTTTCCGTCAAATGCATATCGTTTTCACAAGAATTTTCCGGATCCAGCGAAAGCAACAGGAACGGAAGAAGAGGTGAATGCAAAGTTTGACGAAGTAAGAGACATGGTTAAATTGTATTGTAAAGAATTTGTTTCAGCATACTTATGAAAAGATACGTAGCAGAAATTGTCGCGACCTTCTTCCTTCTTTTTTGTGGAACTGGGGCAATGGTCATCAATACAGAAGCAAGTATTGATGGAGTTGGAGCAATAGGTCATTTCGGAGTTGCAGCAGCTTGGGGATTGGTCGTAATGATTATGATCTTCGCTTACGGTCGAATCTCAGGAGCGCATATGAATCCTGCGGTTACCTTAACCTTGGTCATTCTAAAGCTTCACCCAAAGAAGGATCTGTTGCCCTATTTCGGCGCTCAATTAATAGGCGCGTTTGCTGCAAGCATGACCTTAGCATATTTATTTCCTGAAAATGAACTATTAGGGTCATCACTACCTCAAGGTTCAGAGATGCAGTCGTTTATTTTGGAGTTTATTCTCACCTTCTTGCTAATGATGGTCATTCTTCTGACCTCACAAGGGCGAAGGATTGAACAATATTTTGCCCCGATTGCAATTGGTATGACTGTTGGGTTGGAGGCGCTTTTTGCAGGGCCGATATGTAATGCAAGTATGAACCCGTTCAGAAGTTTGGCTCCGGCAATGGTTTCGGGTCATGTAGAGCACCTCTGGTTATATTTGGTTGCTACAACTTTAGGAGCACTTACGGCTGGAGTTTACTGGATGTATCAAAGGGACTAAATGAATCAAATATTTAACGTAATTTTGCCCTAGAAACGAATTAATTAACAACTATAAATAAAATCTAATGGCTGAAGTATTAACAGACTTAGGAATGAAAGAAATTCTGTCTCAATTAGGAATTGAGGAAGTAAACAATGGTGCATCAACAGGTGGACATTGGTTTAACACAAGAGGAGAACAAATTGCATCAATTTCACCGGTAGATGGAAATGTAATTGCTACTGTAAACAGTGCAACTGAAGTTGATTACGAAGCGGTTGTTTTAAAAGCGCAAGAAGCATTTGTTAAGTGGAGAAAATGGACAGCTCCTGCACGTGGAGAAATTGTTCGTCAATTAGCGACAAAATTACGTGAGTACAAAGAGCCATTGGGTAAATTGGTTTCTTACGAAATGGGTAAATCATACCAAGAAGGTTTGGGTGAAGTTCAAGAGATGATTGACATCTGTGACTTCGCTGTTGGACTTTCACGTCAGTTGCACGGTTTAACAATGCACTCTGAGCGTCCAGGACACAGAATGTATGAGCAATACCACTCACTAGGAATTGTAGGAATTATTTCTGCATTTAACTTTCCAGTAGCAGTTTGGAATTGGAATACAGCTCTGGCATGGGTTTGTGGTGACGTTTGTGTTTGGAAGCCATCAGAAAAGGCGCCAATCACGGCAATTGCATGTCAGCATATAACAGAAGAAGTATTCAAAGCAAATGGAGTTCCTGAAGGAGTTTCGGGAGTTGTAATCGGTGGTGCTGATTTAGGAATCTTGATGTCGAATGATACAAGAGTTCCTTTGGTTTCTGCAACAGGATCAACGAGAATGGGTAAAGCCGTTAGTGCAGCAGTTGGAGCACGATTAGGAACATCTCTTTTAGAGCTTGGAGGAAACAACGCAATCATCATTACACCTACCGCGGATTTAAAAATTGTTCTTCCGGGAGCAGTATTTGGAGCAGTTGGTACAGGCGGACAACGTTGTACTTCAACAAGAAGATTGATCATTCACGAAGATGTATACGACACATTTGTTAACGCTATAGTTAATGCATATGGACAATTGAAAGTGGGGAATCCTTTGGATGAAAGCAATCACGTTGGACCGCTTATCGATCACGATGCAGTTAATGCATACTTGAAAGCGTTAGAAGATGCGAAGGCAGAAGGAGGAAACATTTTAGTTGAAGGTGGAGTTTACGAAGGAGAAGGATATGAGTCTGGATGCTACGTTAAACCAGCAATCGTTGAAGCGAATAATTCATATAAAATTGTTCAACACGAAACATTTGCGCCAATCTTGTACATCATGAAATATTCTGGTGATGTAACAAACGCAATAGCTATTCAAAATGATGTTCCTCAAGGATTATCATCAGCGATCATGACAAACAGCCTTAAGGAATCTGAAGCATTCTTATCTGTACAAGGTTCTGATTGTGGAATTGCGAATGTGAACATCGGAACTTCAGGAGCTGAAATCGGTGGAGCATTTGGTGGAGAGAAAGAAACAGGTGGTGGACGCGAGTCTGGATCTGATGCTTGGAAAGTATATATGAGAAGACAAACAAATACAATCAACTATACAGATGAATTGCCATTAGCGCAAGGAATCAAGTTTGATTTGTAGGAATTAATCCTCAACATATTAGAAGCCGCTTTATTGAAAAATAGAGTGGCTTTTTTATGGAGTAAAGTTCATTGTTTCTTCGCACGAAATTTGTATCTTCTATAGAGAAAGTTCTACGCTTTCGAATACCTAACCTATTACAAAATGAACGAAGAAACCAATCTATCGCATGAAATTATAGTAAGTAAAATTTTAATGATTCGTGGTCAAAAAATTATGCTCGACAGTGATCTTGCTCAACTATATCAAGTAGAAACGAAACAACTTAAGCGTCAAGTCAGAAGAAATATCGAACGATTTCCAGAGGATTTCGTGTTTGTATTAACGAAAGAAGAATTTGATAACTTGAGGAGCCATTTTGGCTCCTCAAGTTATGGAGGACAACGATACCTTCCAATGGTTTTCACCGAACAAGGTGTTTCGATGTTGTCAAGCGTCCTTAAAAGTCCAGTTGCAATTAGCGTCAGTATTCAAATAATCAGGGTGTTCACAAAAATGAGAGAGTTACTACTGTCTAATAAAGAGTTGCTAATTGAAATGGAGGTCATTCGTTCAAAAGCTGCAGGACAGGATGAGAGGATTGAAGCAATATTTAATTACCTCCAACAGTTCGTACAAGAGAAAAATACAGAAAGAAAAAGGGTGGGATATTAGTTCACAGAAACCATCACAATCTCACTTTCACCCAACGCTTTTGCTATTATTGGAAAGGAAGGCTCTTCCATAACGAGTACGCCGCCCTCTTCGAGCATATGGGCATCATTTTTCACTACGACCGCTGTTCTACCGGAAAAAGCATAAATGATGAGGTGCTCTCCTTTTGGACAAATGACCTGTTGACCGTCCTCTAAAGTGTGTGTTTCAACTTTCCCTGTGGTTTTTCCGCGGGTCATTAAGTTGAAATCTGTACACGTTCCATTAGATGTAGTTTCCCATCCACCGTCATACGAATCGCTCTCGAATTTCTTCAAGGTTTTAGAATATTGACCTTCATGTTTAAGTTCGATTTCCCCATCAAGAATCAATGTCGTTCTGCTCACTTTTGGAAGTGGAGTAAATGTAGATTCTTCAACTTCAATTGTCGCGATACTGATGCGAAAATCAAAGTTCATTTTCGCGTATTTAGCCGAAGTAGGATAAATGTACAATTCTTCGGTTGTTCCTCCCGACCAGCGGTTGATACTGCGTTCTTTTGGAGTTAAAAAGGTTGTTGTCCCCTTAGATTTAGCCATAACTATTAATTGCAATTAGCACCGTGAAAGTACTATTTTGAAGTTTACTTGGTTTCAGAATTGAACAAGTAACACTTTAAATTTATCTGATTTTAGTTATGTGTCCTGTATAATAATGGCGTTCATCGGTCATAGTTTCTTTAAACTCCATTTTCCATGTATATGTTCCATCTTGGACTTCATTACCTGCATAGGTACCCCTCCAACCAACATTCACGTCGTGCGATTCCCAGATAATTTCACCCCATCTATTAAATATTAATAATTCAAAATCAAAGGGATCATATCCAGAGGTAAATACAGGCTTGAAAACGTCATTGTACTCATCCCCATCTGGAGTAAAAGTATTCGGCACATAAAAAATTAAAATATCTTCGACTGCAATCACTAAAGAAAAACTATCGGTGCATCCAGCTGCACTGTATGCATAAAGAGTCACAATGTAATTTCCTGCAACCTCGGAAGGGAATAAGTGAGAAGGGTTTAATGCTGCAGAGTTGGGGGATTCATCCCCAAAATCCCAAATATAGGTTTCAGCATTTACACTTGTGTTGTTAAAGTACACCTCACTACTATTAAAATCTAACGTCATATCGGAAGCAGTGAAACCCGCCAATGGATTCTCCTCAACAAGGATGTAATCATCATATACTACACTGTTCGAGCATCCATTTTGATCCGTCACCGTGAGAGTTACATCATACAATCCTGGGTATTCATAAACCACAGTGATAGGACCACAATCTGTACTTGATGTTCCATTTCCAAATTCCCAAAGACAATCAACTGATCCAATAGTTAGGTTGGTGAATGTTACCGTATGTGGAGAGCATCCCTGCAATATGTCACCAACAAATATAGGATCAGGACCACTAGTTGAAGTTACATTTACCTGATCAGTATTAATACAGCCTAGCGCATTTGTTCCTGTTACGGTGTATGTAAGTGTTCCTAATGCTGGCGTAAATGGATTTCCGTTCGTAATGTTGTTGTCCCAAGAATAAGATGTACCACCTGAACCTGTCAAGATTACATTTTCACCTTCGCAAACGGTTATATCAACTCCAGCATTAATATTCGGTAAACTTGAAACAATTATGTTTGTTGTCAACAGAGAATCACAACCACCCACGGAGATAAATGCTGATATGTGTGATTCATTGACCAATATATTTGCAGAGAGTGTACCATCAGGGTAGGTAAAATCGTCTCCTGGACAAATTGTGAAATCTTCTGAAGCAGTTATTACTACTGTAATTGTAACGTTTGTAGTAATAATGGAATCACAGCCTCCAACAGAAAGAAAAGATGAAATATGTGATTCGTTTGCCAAAATATTTGTGCTTAGTGTTCCGTCTGGATATGTATAATTCGAACCAGTACAAAGAGAGACATTCTCAGTGGCACTCGTTATTGGAAGCATTGTGACATTTGTAACAATAATGGAATCGCAGCCATTAGCAGTCCACAAATTAGAAGTATGTGAAGCATTTGACGTTATAACTTCTGAGGACCCATCAGGGTAGTTAACCGTTGAATTTTCGCAGGTAACAATGTTTTCAGTTTGATTATAAACAGGATTAATGATAATATCTACGGGTGTTACCGTAAAACATGTCGGATCATTTGGGTCTTCCAACCGAATGTAATATGTTCCAGAAACACTGACAATTGCGCCTATTGCATTCGTTCCAGCATTCGCATCAGCTGCAGAAGTATAGAATGTAGCTGTTCCAATTCCTGATGCTGCATTAATCGTTGAATTAAGATCAACGGTTAAAGGGCTACAAACCGTTTGATCGTCTGTAATTAATACTGGTGGAATACACCCACAGTTATCTACAGTTACAGTTACAGTTGCAGATGTTGTACATGGTAAATCAGGAGATGATATAGTTACCGTATATAGTGTCGTTGACCCAGGGGATGCATTTGGATTAGCAATGTTTGGATTTGACAGCCCCGCGCTTGGCGACCATGAATATACAATCGTTGGTGTTGGACAACTGGCAGTGATTCCCGCTCCCAAATTTCCATTGGGAGGATTATTAATGGAATTCACTAATCCACCTTGTGAATCATAGAGAAATATAGTGTTTTCAGTATTCCAAGAACCAGCAGTATAATTGAATAATATTACATCACCATCAGTAACGGGAATGTTAATTATTGCCTGACATGGGAGGGCCCCACCACAATTAGGGACAGTAACATTTGAAGAATATAAAACTCCATTAATATAGATGTCCATAACGGCTCCATTCCAACCATCGCCAAAACTATCATCTAATATTACCGTGTAGCTGCAATTCCCTGAAACATTTCCTATCGATCCGTCTAAATTTACAGAATCACCAGGGCAGATGTTTTGATCGATCAAACCGGGGGGCATAAGATCAATAAAAGCTATATCTTGAGTTGTTGAGCATGTGACGCCATTAAACGTAACAGAAAAAGTTATTGGAGTATTGGTAGATATTCCAGTAGGGTCAAACATACCTGTTGCAGAGTTGACTCCGGCTCCACTAAAAGTTCCGCCTGAAACCAAGGTAGTTAAATTAAGATCTATCGGTGTAGTTGCACCAGAACACAAGGTCGGAGGAGTCCAATCTGAATTACAAATAACAGGAGGAACAGAAAATCCATTACCGCATCCCCAAATTCCATTATTGATTGTCATTCCTAACCCAGGCTGAGATGCACTAGTGCTAGAAGAGCTCCAAACATCAACAGAACTTGCTGGACCATCAACTATTAATTCTATTGTCCAACATTCTACAGGGTCACCATAATCTAAGATAATTGGAGCGGCTGGATTTCCCCAGTCACCATACATAATTTGGTTGGCTGTCGTTTGTGTATACCCAACAGTTGTCCCTTGTGTAACTCCGGTAATCGTTGGGGTGTTCACACCGACAATATTGGCACCATTGACCGTTACAATAATTCCATAGATTGTTGCCCAATCGGTCACAACGCCATTCAGCGTTTCACTATTAGAAACTTGCTCACAAATTTCTATAACTAATAAATATTCACCATTTCCAATGTAAGAATTTGAAGTAACACTAACGTTTAGGCCATCGCAAGAAAAGCTTGAATTACTGTAACTAAACAGTAAAGCAAAAAGTAGTAGTATTTGTATTCTTCGCATAATGTTCTTGCGGAATAAGTGTAAAACAGGCAACGCATAGCTAGCGTTTATTTACCTGATTAGCCAATGGCATTATTTAATAATTAATTTCTTTATATACAAACTGTTTCCTATCCAAACATGAATTAAACATAATCCAGATTTGGTAGTTGGTGGTATAGTAATAGTAGGGTTCGATGAAGAGACGTGTTTAATATCAATAAGTTGCCCAGTCATCGAATAAACCTCAACCATATCGATGATTTGATCGGATAGTATAGAGAAATTATTGAACGCAGGATTTGGATATAGAACTAGTGGGTTTTGATCAGTAAGATTCTCAATATCGAGAAAATAGGTTAAGGAGTCTTTTAGAATTACCGAATAAAAATCCTTGGTATTAGCTGCGACGTACTCATTTGAGTTAAAGAGAATGGAAGACCTGTTTGTTCCTGTAAGTGCAATATACTCGCCCTCTAAAGAGATCGCCGCGCCATTGACTAGCCCACTTGCCGTGGTGGAGTTTAGGCTTTTATACCACAGTAATTCTCCATTGCTATTTTTAACTTTAAGTAGTAGTGGTTCATTCCACCCGTTGATTAGTAATGTTTGACCTTGGTACATAACATTAATTCCGGCTTCTAACATGACAACAGGATCCATGTTATCATCCAATGCTAAATCGTAACCTTCATCGGAGTCAGTGCCCCCAAAAGCTTCTGCCCAAAGAACAGATCCATTAGGATTGTATTTGATCATAATAGCATCATAAAAGCCGCTAGAAATCAAAGATACTCCTTCGATAATAATGGTGCCCTCAAATTCACCAAGCAAGAAAACATTGCTTGAATCATCACATACTAAGCCATAGGCATGTACTTCAGCAACTCCTTCCACAGTTTCTAACCAAAGTTTATCTCCAAGCGAATTGAATTTCGCTACGAATAAGTTGTGGTTGGCATTACCCGTAGAAAGAAGGGTGTCTATTAAATAGGAGCCGTCATTATAAAGACCTGTTACATAAATATTGTTGGCTGTATCAATGCTGATTTTTTTTCCTTCGCTCGAACTTGCGGTTGCACTTACGCCCCAAAGAATACTGTCCTGTATTGGATCATATTTAGCTAAAAAGAAATTCAGTCCAGAGATGGATGTCATACTAAATCCACCGTAATTGAAATGTTGGAAAAAATCACCGGAGATCAGTAAATTTCCATCATGATCAACAGCAAAATCCTTTATTTCTGCGTTATAGACATCTGGAACAAAGGTCGATAAATGATTCCCTAAAGTATCGAAATAAGCAATAAATACTGCACGTTGATATTGATTTATTAAAGTATCATTTCCGATGAACAATGAATCGGAGAAGGTTCCAGCAACAACAACTTGATCGTTAATAATATCAATATGATTTGGTCGATCAATCAGAGTACCTCGGATATTGATAAGCCATTGAGTATTTCCATTTAAGTCTGCCCGACCTACAAATATATCGTCGTACTGCAGCCCGATAATTGAATTAAAACCAATATTTAAATTTCCGCTGTAAACACCGGTAAAGTATTGTTGTCCATTAAAAAGTTTCACCGAAATACCCTCGTTTTGTTCAGTACAGGAGGATGTAACAATGGAGCTCCAATTCTGTCCAAGGCCGGAATATGATATTACGGATGTAATTAATAAGGTGATGAAGTAATTCCTCAATCAGTTATTGTTTTGTAGTAGTACCTGCACTTTATTATGAGGCAATAGATTCTAACCATTTTAGGTTAGTCAAAGTAGTAGGTTGATCTTAGGATAGAAACTAAATTCACATACAAAATAGGCAATTCAAAGGAAAGACGGAAATTTTATTTTTTCACCAATCGAATGATGCGTTCGTGAACCCCAAATTTGAAACCGACAAAGTAAACGCCAGATTCTAAGTCTTCAATGTTAATCTCTTCAGTCGGATGCATGATGATTTTTGCTACATGTCCGTCAATAGAAGTAATAACCATTTGATCAACAGGAAATTCATCGAGCCCTGAAATCGTTACAGTATTCTGAGCTGGATTAGGATATAATTGAATATTGAATGCTGGCTCTTCTGATAGATCTGCGACAATTCTTCCATTGATATCGTATTGTGAAAAGAAGATCCAAATTTTCTCTGAAGCATCAATGTCGCGATTGGTAACCCCAAAGGTGATTGGAGTGCCTGGCCAAGTATGTCCACCACCATTGATTCGGTAATGCTCAACATCTACCCCATTGTTTCCATTCGAATAGATAAAGTGGGTTGCTGTACACCCGTCTATGATGTTAATGTCTGGAACAGCCGTTTCTACAGGCGTTACATCGCAAACGTTCACATTCACCCAATAATCCAATACGTTAGCGATTGATTCAACCCCTGTACTTCCAAGATAAGGAACGATTTGATCACCAGTTCCATGAATTTCCATTACAGGCATTGGGTGCTGTGGATTACACGATAAATTTTGATTAATATTCATTGACCCAGTGACTGAAGCGATAGCCGCAATACGATGACTCAATTCGCAAGCCAGCGTATAACTCATAAATCCGCCATTCGACATTCCTGTACTATATACTCGATCTAAATTAACGCTATAATTTGCTGCTAGAGAGTCAATAAGTGCTTCTGTAAAACCTACATCATCTACTGTTCCTCCCCATCCTGAATTCCAATAAGGCTCATTACTTGCGTCCAAAGTTCCCATCGGGTGAACCAATAAAAACCCAGCAGTATCGGCAATAGGCCTGAAATTTCCATAAAACATTTGCTGTGAAGCATTACTCGTATAGCCATGAAAATTCAAGACTAATGGAGCAGGAGTTCCTGAAGAATAAGATGCTGGCACATACAATACGTAATCACGTTGAATACCATCATGCATAATGGATCCATTGATTGTTTGTTGTGCGAAGGATGCAGATATTGTCAACAAGAACGTTGAAAGTAGTAGTGTTTTCATGTCTTAAAGGTAAAGAATTGTTTCAGGCAATAAAATTTTCTTAATACCTTTCATTTTGAAAATCACAACTATGAAATCAGGAAAGTGCCCTAAATGTAATGGAGAAGAGGTATTCAGCCATAAGTCAAATGATGACAATGAAGACTTCCGTTGTTTTGCCCTATCAAAATGGGACAATATTTTTGTTGAAATATTCATCTGCATGGATTGTGGCTTTATGGAAGAATATGCGGAAGATTACAGCTTAACAGATCCTAAAGTCAAGGGATTAGTCTTAAAAAAATGGAAGAAAGTTGAATCCAATTGAAATAGTGAATACTATGAATTTGAAATTCAAAAAAGAGCTTTTAGATTCATTGTTTTTCTATCTTTAATGAGTTACAATTCAAATGAATCCTAGCGCCATGAAAAGTAAAAAGAATGTATTTCTCTATTTCACGTTAATCATATTTACACTTCTCAGTTGCTCATCACCTATGAGCCCAGAATCACTTTTTGCCATTTCCTCCGATATTACACCCACGGAGCTAGAAGAGCTAGGTTTTGAATTAATAGTCGGTGATGGATACCACTGTATGCTCGAAGAAACTGATTATCTTGTATCAATCGGATATGACACCAACGATAAAATGACCCATCTTGGAATCAACTTGTCTGACGAATTATTTAGGGAGGCTACCAAGTTAGACCCTGCTGATTATGATTCTGTAATGATTGATAACTTTCCCTTTGAAGTCATCTATTACAAAGAGAGTAATTCAATATTTGCCGGCCGACTGGGGCTCTAACGCATCCATCAGATTTCTTCCTGCACTAATACCAAACAGTTTGTAAATCAATCTGCATCAATACTGTTCGTCCTGATTTTTATATAAGAATATGCAGAAGATTACAGCTTCACAGATCTTAAAGTGAAGGAATTAGTTTTAAAAAAAGGGAAGAAAGTTGAACGAAATTAATTCCAATTGAAATAATCTTCGTTTTGAATGGACTGTATAAAAACTTTGCGAAGACTTTCCAACCGCTTTTGTGCATCCCCACCTCCTTCAAGAGCTTCTTGTTTGGCTTTGTAGTAGTGATTCATCGTTTCACCAAACAAATCTTGATCGAGCATCGTTTTAATTTCTGTTATTTTCCCGTTAACCTCAATGAGGTAATTCTCCATCTCCCCAAGCTCTTTTTCTTCTTTCTCGTTGGCATTTTTCTTATTCATTAGGGTAAGGTAGCGCGGAAGAATCTCATTCAAGATCGAAGTGAATTGTTCAAGTTCTTGATTGAGATGCTTTTTATGTTCATCGAATCCCATGGTTGTAGTATTTAGTCAAGTGTAAAATATTAAAAATCTGTAGGCCTTCCAAAACTCTTCGCCCTATTTGAATATTTACTTGCCTTCCGTGAGCATTTGCTTAATTTTGACAATCATGGCGGGTATTTACATTCATATTCCTTTTTGCAAACAAAAGTGCTCGTACTGCGATTTTCATTTCAGTACAACATATGCTGAATACCGAGATAGAATGATCCAAGCGATTATTTCTGAAATCCATATAAGAGCAAATCACCTAGAAGACAGGCTATTAGAAACCATTTATTTTGGAGGCGGGACACCAAGCCTATTATCCTCAGAAGAACTTCAGTTTATTTTAGATACCATCAAGTCAAATTTTAAGGTGGTAAAGGATGCAGAGATTACACTTGAGGCAAATCCAGATGATATCAACGACGAAAGTTTGGAAACATGGAAAGCGAATGGTATAAATCGTTTGAGCATTGGTTTACAATCGTTTCGAGAAAAGGACTTGAAGTGGATGAATCGTGCCCACACGGTTGAAGAATCATTGAATTGTGTTGCTTTAGCACAAGCGCATGGATTTGACAACCTAACAGTTGATTTAATCTATGGTTTACCTGACTTGAGCATGCAAGAATGGGAGAATCATGTACAAAAGGTTATTGAAATGAATGTACCACACATATCCGCATATTGTTTAACTGTTGAGCCAAAAACGGCACTAAATAGTTGGGTAAAAAAAGGGATAATAAAAACTGGATCTGAAGATGATCAATCTGATCAGTTTATTCGCCTTTTGGATATAATGGAGGAGAATGGATATGTTCAATATGAGATTTCTAATTATTGTAAAGTAAATTTTCACTCGAAGCACAACTCCAATTATTGGAAAGGAGAATGGTATTTAGGGATTGGTCCTTCAGCTCATTCATACAATGGAAGTGAGCGTACATGGAATATTGCAAACAATCAGACCTACATGAACAATCTTGAGAATGAAATTGAATTTTTTGAGACAGAGACACTTTCAGAAATTGATAAATTCAATGAAACAATTCTTATCGGATTGAGGACTATAACTGGAGTAAATCTTAAGAATTTGAATGAGGAATATCGCTCCTCTAATGAGTTCATTATGAACTGTGAAAGATTCCAAAGTAAAGCATGGATGCTCCGTATTGGAGATACATTAACACTAACAAAAGAGGGCAAATTACGTGCAGATTATATTGCCTCAGAATTGTTTCTTGTACAAGATTAATCCACAATATTAAAATTTGAAGTATATTCATCACTGAATCTTATTTAAGTGTCAAGAGGACAAGAAGACATACCATCCACGGGTTGGCAAGGCTTTACTAAACATTGGAAAAATGACGTCGTAGCGGCCATTAGTGTTTCGCTTGTAGCCCTTCCTTTATCGTTAGCAATAGCCGTGGCCATTGGAATATCACCTATTTCGGGGCTGATAACGGCTGTTATTGGGGGTGTTGTAACAACATTTTTTAGAAGTAGTGCATTGGCCATTAATGGTCCAGCAGCTGGATTAATAGGTGTTATCATTGCGGGAATTGCGGCATTTGACAATCCTGCCGATCCTAATCCGATGGTGGCCTATCAGTATGTTCTTGCAGCCATTGTTGTTGCTGGAGCGCTACAAGTGGTGATCGGTCTATTGAAGCTAGGAAGAATCGCAGAAATATTCCCCACGACAGTAATTCAAGGTATTCTCGCATCTATTGGAATCATCATTTTTGCCAAGCAAATGCACGTGGCAATGGGAACACATTCAGATGCCGAAAATACGGTTGGAATCATTCAAGACATCTTTTATAAAATACCGGAGATTAATCCATGGATAGCTCTAATTTCTGGGATCGGTATTATTCTCCTCTTGTTCCATGCAAGAATTAGTTACAAAGTATTCCACTTTATTCCGGCGCCAGTATGGGCACTGGCTGTAGCTGTTCCCATTGTAATGATGTACAATTACTTGGAAACAAATGAAATTGCAGTTTTTGGTGAAGCATTTAAAGCGCCCGACAATTATTTGATTTCAGTTCCTGATGCATGGTGGAGTAATATTCCCTTTCCGAATTTCTCCAAATGGTACACAGGCACATTTTGGATGACTGTCATATCCATCAATTTGATCTCTTCGGTAATTACCTTAGCTGGTGCTAAAGCCGTTGATAATCTTGATCCATACAAACGTAAAACTAACATGAACCGCGATATGGTTGGTGTAGGATTAAGCAGTATGGTCTCAGGACTTGTTGGTGGATTGCCGATCATTACTGTAATTGTTCGTAGTACGGTTAACGTGCACAACAATGCCAAGACAAAGTGGTCGAATTTTTACCATGGTCTTTTCATAGCAGTCTTCTTACTTCTTCTTACTCCAGTAATTCAGATGTTCCCAAAAGCTGCCTTGGCTGCTGTATTGGTTATTACTGGTGTGAAATTGGCATCTCCACGTGTGTTCAAAGAAATATACAAACAGGGATTGGAGCAAATCATTTTCCTACTCTCAACGATTGTTATAACCTTGTATAAAGATCCCTTGATTGGATTACTTGGTGGAATGGGAATTACGCTCTTGGCTCATTTGCTTATTTCAAGGGTATCGATTCCACAGTTTATCCAAATGATAGTTAATTCAGGAACTACCCTGAAAGAGAATCGGGACGGAAGTTATTTGTTGCGCGTGAAGGGGATAGCAAATTTCTTGTCAATGTTGCGTCTCATTGGTCTTTTAGAAAAAATTCCACCAGGCAGTACTGTGCAAATTGACTTATCGAAAACGCGTTTGGTTGATTTAACTTTCCAAGAAAAATTACTCGATTATAGAAGAACACACAAACTTACGGGAGGCAAAGTACAGGTAATTGGATTGAATCAACATATTGCCGCATCGAACCATAGATTGGCATTGAAAAGTTTGATTTTACCGAATTACCAAAAAACTTCACCACGTCAACAACGCATTAAGCAAATTGCGGCTAACAATGGCTGGCTATATACACGTGAGGAACAAGTGGAAACAAGTGAGTTACTTGATTTTGACTTCTTCAAATCACGTCCGCTTGAATCTAAAACCAACGTAATAGGTGGGGAGTTCCCAGATTATGGGGTAGATTGGGAAATCAGTGATATTGTATTCGATGAGGGCGCGATGCTATCGAAGGAAGTGTACAAAACAACGGTACAACTGATTCACTTACAAAAGGAGATTCCTGGATTTGTTCTTGAGCAGGAGGGGATTTTTGATAAGTTATTTGATCGTGTACTCTCTATTCGAGGACAAAAGGACATTAATTTCTCTGACCATCCAGTATTCTCGAAAAAGCTAAAACTAACCGGTCAAGATGAAAAAGAAATCAAGCGATTGTTCACTGAAAGTTTAATAGAGTTTTTGGAGAGCGAAGAAATTTACCACATTGAATGTAATGGAAATGCATTGATTATTTTCAAATCGCTTAGAATTTCCAATACTGGAGAAGTTAAAAACATGGTACGATTCTCTGAAGATTTGGTAAAACACCTCGTGTAGAATGTTGTTAAGAGTCTCGCTAATATTGATAATAATCGGGATTGCTTACTTAAGTCTAACTCCGACGGATACAATCACAATCGGCAACGATAAAATCAGTCATTTCATCGCATATGGTGCTTTAATGACGAATATTGGAATGATCACATATGAAAAGAGGTACCGCTTTTTATGGGGCATAATTCTGGCACTTTTGTACGGAGCATTAATAGAAGTTGGCCAACACTTTGTGCCAGGTAGATTCATGTCAGGAATGGATATGTTGGCGAATGCCGGAGGAGTAATTTTGGGAGCGCTCATCACCATTTTTGCTTACAAGCCGGTCCGCAAACTATTGAGTAAGACCAGAATAATTTAGGTAAATTTAGATCCACAATTAGTACCATGGAGAAAATACAAAACTTTATAGATGGAGAATACTGCGATCCAATTGATGGACAGTATATAGACAATTACGAACCAGCTTCTGGCAAGGTGTATTGTCAAATCCCAAACTCGGGAGCAAAGGATGTGGAAAGAGCAGTGGAAGCTGCCGAGAAAGCATATCCAGTTTGGTCAGGAATGAGCATCGAAGCGCGTAGTAAAATAATGGTTAAACTTTCGGAGGGAATCGAAGCTCGAATGGATGAATTCGTTAAGGCAGAATCGAGAGACAACGGTAAGCCATTGAGTCTTGCGGGTCACGTTGATATTCCACGTGCGGTATCCAACTTTCACTTCTTTGCAACGGCGATCTTACACTATGCTTCTGAATCCCATAATATGGAAGGAGTTGGTGTTAATTACACTTTGCGTAAGCCTTTGGGAATTGTTGGATGCATTTCCCCTTGGAATTTGCCCTTGTATTTATTCTCTTGGAAAATTGCTCCGGCCTTAGCAGCAGGAAATTGTGTTATCGCCAAGCCTTCTGAAGTAACACCTTACACGGCTTATTTATTAGGAAAGGTTGCCAAAGAAGCGGGAATGCCAGCAGGTGTTTTAAATATCCTCCATGGAGAAGGTGGCGCTGCAGGAGATGCGATTGTTAAGCATCCAAAGATTAAAGCAATTTCATTTACTGGAGGTACAGCAACGGGAGAATATATTGCTAGAACCGCCGCTCCAATGTTTAAAAAATTATCCTTGGAATTAGGTGGAAAAAACCCAAACATCATTTTTGCTGATTGTGATTTTAAAGAGATGTTGAGTACAACGTTACGCTCTTCGTTTGCCAATCAAGGACAAATTTGTCTGTGTGGATCACGCATCTTTGTTGAACGGTCAATCTATGATAAGTTCAAAGAAGAGTTCGTTAGACGCGTTGAAAATACCGTTGTGGCACATCCTGACAATCCAGAAGCGAAGCTTGGAGCTGTAGTTTCAAAACCTCATATGGAGAAAGTTCTTTCATTTGTTGATTTGGCCAAGGAAGAAGGCGGAACCGTTTTGACTGGTGGTAAGCGAGTGATCATGGATGCTCCATACGAAGAAGGGTATTATTTAAGACCAACGGTGATTGAAGGATTGACGTATGATTGTAGGACGAACCAAGAAGAGATTTTCGGTCCAGTTGTGACAATTACTCCATTTGACACTGAGGAGGAAGTATTGATGATGGCGAATTCAACTAAGTATGGTTTGAGCGCTACATTGTGGACATCTGACTTGAAGCGCGCACATCGAATGGCAAATGAACTAGATGCTGGAATTGTATGGATCAACGCTTGGTTGGTGCGGGATTTGAGAACTCCATTTGGTGGAGTAAAAGCATCTGGTGTTGGTCGAGAAGGAGGTTGGGAAGCATTGCGTTTCTTCACTGAAGCAAAGAATGTTTTTGTAAAGTACTAATTCAGAGCTGATTTAATCACAAGTCTATTGTGCCTTTATGGTGAACTATATAAAATGAACCACAAAGACGCAATTCCGCTTCCGCGGAACACAAAAGAGAGGTGTTTCTCGAATTATAATTTTAACGTCTACTTCCTACTCAATAATTTTGCATAGCAAATCAATTGTGTCCTTGGACCTTGGTGGCAAAACAAAAAAGGGCAATCTTGCGATCACCCTTTCCTATCATTGATAGTAATTTTATTTCAGCATCATTCTGCGTGTTGCAGTTTTACCGTCAGCATTAACATTCACAAAATACATTCCAGCATCTTGTCCAGTTAAATCAATTTGCATTGCTGTAGCATTTGTATTATTTGCAAAAACGACTCTTCCTGTTACATCCATAACTTGCACTTCAAAACCATGCACTTCTTCTTCAGAAAGCGTAACACTGAATTGTCCTTCACTTGGGTTTGGAGCCAAAGTAAATTCTACTTTACTGTCCAAATTGAAAAGTCCAGCGTTTAAGTCTTTCCACCAGATTTCAATTTCAGCGAAATAAACTCCGTCCAAATCAATTTCACCCGAATAAATTGTTTCTGGAGTAATAGTTGAAAGGTCAAATTGCTGTACAAATTGTTGTGGATAATCTGCGTCGTCTCCAGCAGAACTATTACACGTTGCAGCTAAAATTGCGTCAGTTTCAAAACCGCTCATGTCAAAGCTAATGAAATTAGTATTCACGCCTGTTTCATTTGCAATCTCTAAGTTTTGAATGTCAATCCACATTCCATAACCTGCATCATCGTCATCTTCATAGATCCAACAATTTGTGTTTGTGTTAGCTTCTCCGTCAGTAGTCCAAATATTAAAGACTGGGTCTTGAGGAGCAGTTAAACAAAAAGGAGCACCACCATCACAGTCATCAGCCAAAGCTTTCAATCGTGTAACCGTTACAGTGTAGGCTACATTGTATTGAGCAACAGTGTACAATGGAGCAATAATAAATAGAAGTAGTAATTTTTTCATAGATTAAATTTTTACCAAAGTTACGAAATAAAAAAAACGGATGATAAATCACCCGTTTTCTTACTCATATGTGAATGAATTATTTGTCTAAAACGATCTTTTTAATAATGCTGTTCTCTCCATCGCTAAAGTGAAGCATGTATGTTCCGTTTGACATAGCACCCATATCAATTGTGTGCATTTCATTGCTCATTGAAGAAGTATAAACAGATCTTCCTGAGATGTCAGTTACGTTAATTGAATATTCAATTGCATCTGCATTGTCCATTGAAATGTTGAACACTCCATTACTTGGATTTGGATACATTTTAAAAGTAACCATGTTGATGTTTTCTACAGAAACTACAGAATAAACAGTGTAGTTTGCTGTAGTAGTACAACCATTCGCATCTGTTACAGTTACAGAATAAACACCGCCTTCGACACCTGGTAAATCTTCAGTTGTTGCAGTAAATCCATTTGGTCCAGTCCAATCATAAGTAAAAGGTGATGTACCTCCAAATACTGACAAGTTTACAGTTCCGTTGAATGGAGATGTTTCAAATGTAGTTCCACCACCAGTTGTCATTTGTGCAGGTCCACCGATAGTAACCTGTACATTTGTTGAACAAAATTCACCATCAATAACTACCACTGTGTAGCTTCCTTGTGGCAACCCAGTGAAAATTCCTGACGCTTGTGGTCCATTTCCAATATCAAATGTTGCTCCAGTCGTAATTCCTGTTAAAAAACTCACATCAACAGATCCGGTATTGTCTCCAAAACACAATTCCTCAGTAGTACTGTAGTCAAATGTTGAATTACAATAAGTAATAGGATCATAACCAGCCAATGATGTATTACCATCATTGTTCGGGTCTAACCAATACTTCAATTGATTTGTTGAGTTACTTCCTGAAGGCTCCCATGAATAAGAAACTTTACCGTAATAATCTGGAGAATTCAAGTTTGAACAAGATGCTCCACCACCCCAAAGTTGACCAACGATACGTCCTAATTGATCAAACAATGGTGATCCTGATGAACCTCCTTCAGTAGTTGTATTTCTATCCCATTGGACAACCCATTGACTATTATTTTCTGATGAAGGCATACCTCCTGACCCATTATGCTGAAGGGCATCATCATCAAATGCAAGCTTTTTTATGTCTCCTGAAGGGTGATGAACGCACATCGCAGTTGCTGGAATAACATCTGAATTATCCCAACCTGGGAAATATGTATTGTACGATTCTGGAACAGTTCCGTTTATTAATCCTCCAGTAATTTCTACTAAACAAAAATCCGAAGGAGTTCTTTTAGCTCTTAAAATTGATCCAGATAATGAAACAAACGAAGGTGAGCTTCCAGGGTTTGAACATGCTGCCGATTGCCAGTTGAACCTGAAAATCCAATTAGTTGGACCGCCTCCAGAAGTAGAACAGTGATTTGCCGTTAAAACATAAGGAGTTCCATCGTTTTGAGTGTTATTAATCATAGACCCTGAGCAAAAACCATTGCTTCCAGATACCAACATCACTGCGCCGCGGATTTGATTCTCCCAAGGAATACCATCTGGACAAGCCGAATTCATATTACAGCTTCCTGAAGAACCGAAAGCTTTTTCCATAAATTCATTAGCTGTACGGTAACCATGAGTTACGGTTCCAATTGTTAAGCTATGGCTAACAGAAATATTTTCTGGTGCAACATAGTACTCCACGATTACTGTACTTCCAGGTACAAGTTCTGTCCCCAATTGTCCATCATAAACATGGTTTTGGGTGAAATTTCCAAGAATAAAATCTTTCTGAGGATTAAATACATACAATTCATTCCCTTCTGGAATAACGACACCTTCAAAAGTTAGATTTACTGTTAAAGCGTTTTCACATTCTACAGCTAGTTGCCAGATTTTACCACCATTTGAAAGATCTGTCCAAGCTCCAGAATTTGTTAAATTCAAGTTAGTGTAATTGTTAAACCCGAATCTCCATGGCCCAGTTTTTTCAACATCATTAATAGCATCTTCATTTTTCAATGCTGCAATGTTTGGTGCCGCAAATTGTTGCACTGGAATGTCGTTTGAAATCTTCGACATCGGAGCGGTTCTAGGAGTTCCTCCATCCCCTTGTTGCTGAGCAAATGAAGCTCCACCTATCAATAAACAGGCTAGAAGAAGTATTTTTCTTTTCATAATCAATTGTAGTTTAAATGTTTTAGTCACCCAAAACTGTGAGTATTTTCTAGTTCTTAGAGCGTTAAAAATAGCACAAATTATTGGGACTTTGTTAGTCTTAAGATTTTCAAGATACAACAAAGGCGACTGAGTACCAGTCGCCTTTATCTTGAAAATTAGAATCCTAAATTACTTTCTCAATACAATTCTCTGTGTAGATTGTCTGTTTTCAGTTGCCACACGTAACATGTAAGTTCCGTTTGCCATAGCTGAAAGATCCACTACAAAGTTGTCATTAGTCATTTGATCTTGTACGTAAACAACACGACCAGCAACATCAAGAATAGCAACATCAAATCCTCCAGCAGGAGCATTTGCAAGTTGAATATTCACAACTCCGTTACTTGGGTTAGGATAGATCGTGAAGTTGATCAATTCATGATCTTCTATTCCTGTGTAATCATTTACGATAATGTTGTCCAAGGTCACTGTGTTTCCACAGTTGTCAGTAATAATTACAGAGTAAGTTCCTGCAATTAATCCAGTAGGATCTTCACCACTGAAAGTAAACCCACTAGGTCCGGACCAAACATAAGTGTATGGTATTCCACCAGCCAATACGGTAATGTCGATTGCACCGTTGTTCACATTCGTCACATCTGTAACAGACGTTACCGATCCTGAAACAGCTACTGCATCATTTACCGTTGCTCCTGCAGTTGTACTACATCCGTTTGCATCAGTGATTGTTACCGTATAACTATTTGCACCTAATCCAGTAAATGAACCAGACCCTTGGTTTCCTGCTCCAATATCATATTGGTAGTTTATAGTTCCTCCATTCGCTGTTACGGTAACGGTGCCATCATTTTGACCAGCACATGATATGTTTGTCGCAGTTGCCGTAGCTGTTAGTTCAGTTGGACCTCCTATTGTAACACTCACGGTAGAAGCACATAAATCGCCATCAATTACAGTAATAGTATATGACCCTTGCGCCAATCCAGAAAATGTTCCAGATGCCTGTGGTCCTGATCCAATATCGTAGCTTGCACCTGAAGTGTTTCCAGTTAAGAAGTTCACTGTTGTAGAACCATTATCATCTCCGAAACACAACTCTTCAACTGTTGAATAATCAAATGTTGCTGCACATGGTGGTGCAATACAGAAGTTGTTTATTTCTTGATTACCAAAATCCGAATCTACCGCTTGGATAGAATCCAATAGAGTTCCGTTACTTGTTTGTGTTATATAGTATGCTCCGTTTACATCGCATGTACCCCATTGAGAACCAAACATTCCATCTCCGTATGAATCGTCAATGATGAAATCATAACAACCTATAGCCAAACATGCGTTTACTGAAATTGTTTCTCCACCAGTTACATCTGTATAAGGTCCACCGCTAAGTACAACGTTACTACCTGCGTCTTGAACTTCCCAAGTAGTTTCTGATCCCCAGCAATCTGTAACGATTTCGAACAGGATATCTTCCCCACCAATCGTAGCAGTGTAGCTTGACGATGAAGCATCGTTTGACGCATCAGAATCAGCATTTGTATTTGGCAATGTAGTGTACGCATTGAATGTATGGGCTCCACCAGTAGTTGTCATTAAAGGAAGAACAACATTCACGGTTCCACCAGCAGCTAATGTTCCAGTCCATGGGAATGTGTTATTTGTTCCACCATCGATATCGTAGTTAATTGTTACCGAAGTGATAGCATTCGTTCCGAAGTTTCTTAAAGTAACCTCTGGAATGAAGTTGTCTACACAGTATGCTCCAGTAGGAGATGTAACTCCGCTAATTCCAGCGTCATCTGCTAATGTTGGTTGGTTTGGATCCCATCCATCATTTGTAACGTTAGAACCTCCACAAGAAGCAGGGTCTAAATAGGCATCAATTCCTAATCCCCAAGATACTCCAAGACGACCATAATAATCATAACCTGCACTAGTTGTTCCTGTACAGGCAGCAGAACCACCATATAATTGACCAATGATTCTCCCATTTTGATCAAATAAAGGCGACCCAGAAGATCCAGGCTCAGTAACTCCTTGTTCCCACAAGTCAATTTCCCATGTTTGTGCACCACTGTTTACAGCGTGGATAATACCTCCACCTGTTCCATCATCTGCTTGACATATTTTCTTAACATCTCCTGAAGGGTGATGAATTCCTGTAACAAGGTTCACAGCAGTTTCTGTGTCGTCATTGTTCCAACCGGCATAGAATAAATTCCAGTTTTGAGCATCAGTCAAAGTCATGTTATCGATTTGTATTAATCCATGATCTGCCTGCGTTCCGCTCACCAAAATGGTAGAACCATTTGAAGTTTGATCGTAAGGAGGTCCTGGATCAGTACTTCCCGCCGTTGTTGCACAAGACTCCGTTCCTGCAGGGCTCTCCCAATTCCATCTGAAAACAAAATTTCCTGCCTGACCACCGCTTAAACAGTGATTTGCAGTAAGAAAGTATGGAGTACCGTCGTTACAAGAGTTATTAATAAGTGCACCGGTGCAATATCCATTTCCACTTACAACAATCATTGCAACCGAGCGAATTTGATCACCCCATGCACTCCCCAATGGACAATTAACATCAATGTTACAGTCTCCTGAAGAATTTAGTGCCTTGATAAATTGTCCTTGGTGTTGCTTAGCAGTTCTATAACCATGGATAACATTAGCAATCGTGAAATGTCCTAACCCTGCTGCAATAGCAGGCTCATAATATTCTATGATGATATTATCTCCATGAACAAGTTCAGAACCTAGTAATCCATCCAATCGATTATTTCTGTCTGTATAGGCTCCAACACGATTTGTATTGTCATAATCGTGTAAATACAATGAAGCACCTTCTGGCATGTAGAAGTCTTCAAACAACAAGTTGATGGTTTGTGCTCCTTCACATTCGATCCCCATTCTCCAGAGACGACTTCCGTTTGGCATTATTGTCCAAGTTCCAGAGTTTTCCAAAGTAAGGTCTGTCGTGTACTTATAGCCAAATCTCCAAGGACCATCTTTTGCAGCGTCGTTAATAGCATCTTCATTCTGCATAGCGGTGAGGTCAAAGCCAGGCATAGAAATAGTTGTGACATCTTTATTGCCTCCAACTTTTCCTTTCCAACTTACTGGTCCGCCTAAATCGGTAGTCTGTCCAAAAGTCGAGCTCCCGAAGAACAAGACAGAACAGACAATGAGTAGTTTTCTTTTCATTTTGTTAGTTTATTTAAGTTATAGTTTAACACGTTTAATACTGCACCCACGAGGTGGAGTAGAATTTTCTTCCAGTCTCAGGCCATTGCTTGCATGGTCCATTACATTGTATAAATACGTTTTCAATTCAGTTCTTTTACTATCCCAAGAGTTGTCTATACTTCCCTTGTAGATTAATTTGTCTTTTGCATCGAACACAAAGACATGAGGTGTTGTTTTTGCTCCCATGGCATCCGCCAAATCTGAGTTAGCGTCAACGAGGTATTGCATAGAATAGTTCGAGGCATTTGCATGTTTGATCATTTCATCGAAAGAATCATCACCATCTCGTTTTGCTTCATTTGAGTTCACCAAAACAAACCCAAAATTGCTCTTCTGTGCCGCCTCATTCAAAGCATTGTATTGCTTCTCCCATCCTTCAAACTTCTCTCCTCCTACAACGAACGGACAAGTATTACATGAAAAAACAACAATGATCCCGTTCTCTTCTTTTAAGTCCAGTAAAGAGTATTGTTTCCCATCAATAGCATCCATTTTCCGCGTCATTAGCGGGGCCTTTCGACCAATACCAAGTCCATCATCTTCGCCTGTAACAAAAGACGTAAAAGCAATTATAAGCGTTGGAAGAAGGATGAATAGTGCAACTCCTCGAAATCCAGTAATCTTTCTTGTAAATAATGACATTCTTAATAAATTAGCACGAACTTTGTTGTTAGTAACGGGTCACAAAATACAAAAAATCATGAAAAATATCACATTCTTACTTGCTTTGCTTTTAAGTTATACCAGTCAATCTCAGACTTTTGAAATTGAACCAGGCCAATATCCATACAGCGATATTATTGAATGGAAAGGAATGGGTGCATTGCTGATTAATCGCGACCCATCTAGGAATGCGCGTCAAGTAAACCTTACTTTAGTTGGTTCTCAGGAAACGAGTATATGGGATCAAAAATTCACTCCGCGCGGGGAAGATTTCTACTATATCTCAAGTGATAATGCCCGTTACGTGTACTTTATTGACAATCTCGAATTAATTAACGGAAAGGTCTATTTCAGTCAATTAAATTCAGCAGGAAATGTAAAATCTACCTCTGTGTCAATCGGAACGGCAGTTAAAAAGTTAGGACAGTACGACTACAATAACCTTGAATTGATCAACATTGTTGTAACAGACAAAGCACTCGTATTTCATCACAGGTACGATGATAAGAAAAGTAAGAGTGTAATTGAAATAGCGACTTTTATTACACATCATAATTTTCTAGCATATTCTGTTGAATTGGGCAAGATCCCATATGATTTATTGAAAGATGAGAAGTATGGGCATTGGGAGTACATTGGTTTTACAGGTGATGAAATTTATTTCGCAGCACGTGATTACAAAACCAAGACAAGGGGATGGAGCGTCAAGTCGTACACATCAAAAGGAAAGCCTTTGGTTGGACATTTCATCACGGCGCCTGAAGGGTTAATTCCAATCGAGAACATTGGTTTTGGAACAACAGGAAAACATTACTTGGAAGATAAAAAGACGGTCGAAACTGGATTATTGACCCAGATCAACGGGAAATTTTATTTAGTTGGTGGACAGCGAGAAACTTCTTCAGGAGCAGAAATTTCTTTGTTCGAATTAGAGCAAGGAGAATGGAAGAAATTGAATGAAATGAAACTGAGTTACTTTATCGAAAAGAAAGTGTTGAAGTTGGGTATTTATCCTATGAATGAAGGGGTTGGATATCATTTAGACCACAACGGATACAACAAAGTAAGTTTGATTTCATACACTCCAAATACGGAGTCGGCACACAACGATTTTACGGAAAGAACAATTTATAATCCAAGTAGTGTTTTTGAAGAGAAGAAAAAAGAAGAATTTACCGTAATTTTACCGGAAGGCCTACTTACGTTTAATACTAATCAACTAAACCAAGCGGGTGCTGTTAAATTTGAATTTAAGCAACGATGATTATTGGTATTTGTGGAGGGAGTGGTTCTGGTAAAACTACCTTATTGAAACGCTTGTGTGAGCATTACGCGCACTTAAATCCGAGCGTTTTTTCAATGGATAACTATTATTTTCCGATAGATCAACAACAAAAAGATGCAACAGGCATCTATAATTTCGATTTGCCAACAGCTCTTGATAAAGATAAATTAGTTGAAGATTTGGGTAGACTAGCAACAGGAAATGAAATCTTGGTGAAAGAGTACCATTTTAATTCCCCTCCAGACAAACATGTATTACTAACAATAGCTCCATCTCAGCTTATAATAGTAGAAGGATTATTTCTTTTTCACTATCCAGAGGTAAGCGAGTTATTAGACTATTCTATATTTATTAATGTCGATCCAAAAATCCAATTGGATCGTAGATTGTACCGCGATCAAGAAACACGAGGTTACACAAGAGATGCAATATTGTATCAATGGGAAAACCACGTGATTCCATGTTACGAGAATTATTTGCTACCTTACAAAGACGAGGCGGACTTCCAATTCAGAAATGATTCAAACTCAGAAGAAGATTTTCAAATCCTTACTGAGAAATTATCAATGAAATTGGAAGCTCAAACGCAGACGTTTTGATTGGTTTTCTGAAGAAATATTATTTAGTGCTTTCTGCTGTAATTTGCAGCCTCATGTTTGGTGCTTACTACCTGCAAACATTTTCTAGTAATTATTCTTCTCCCGTAGAATCGTTCAAATCAAGCTTCATAGAGCTAGAGAAGGAACTGGACAATGTCTTGAAGCACAAGAGTGAGGAATTGGTTCTGAAAGGGATCAAGGAACAATGGAAAAACACTGAAGGTGAAGAGGAGATAAACATTCACGTTTATAGAAATGACTCACTTCTTTTTTGGAACACAAATCAACTACCAATTATTCGTTTTGCAGACATTCATTACCCCTCAGACGGGATGATACATCTTCAGAATGGGTGGTATTACTGTAAAATTCAAGAAGCCGGTGAGTATACCATTTGTGGTTCTTTTTTAGTTAAACAAGATTATTCATACAACAATGACGATCTTATCAATGACTTCCCTTCTCAATTAAGCTTGCCTTTTACTGCATCAATTTCATTAGAACAAGAGCAAGGATATCCAGTTTATTCTGCGGAGGGTCAGTTTGTTTTTTCTATCGCTCCACATGAATATCAAAGTGCAGATGAGTTAGAATCAATAGCGCTCTTGTTACTGCTGATTACCTCAATTTCTTTATGGCTCTTTTGGCTTTCAATTCTTAGAAAAAAGTACGATGGCAAGAAATGGGTTTGGGCAATACCAGTTGGGGTAATTCTCCTTCGAATTTTATCGCTTAAATATGTATGGTTCGGATTCATGCATGGAACATCCGGTTTTGATCCTAGTATTTATGGAACAAACGAAGAATGGCTCCCGAATTTCTTCCAATACCTTGTCAATATTGTTGTATTGATTTATTTGATGAATGATTTTGGAAAACGTCTGAAAAGCATTAAGTCGTCAAAGCTTCTTAAGTATGTTTCAATCATTGTCTTCATTGGGTCATTTGGAATCTGGTTTTTATTCTTGTTCTTCACGAAGGGACTGATTGAAAACTCCTCTATTCCGCTTGTTATAGGCGAGCTGTTTTCTTTAGATATTTTCTCTGTTTTAGCAGTAACTAGTCTGGGATTATTCTTTTTCTCCTACTATCATTTTGTAAGTGCAGCTGTTGAGGCATGTAAACGTCAATCAATCACTGGGGCACAATTGGCAGTGGTAAGTTTTATTACTAGCTGTACACTCTTCTTTTATGAAATCAATTTTGGGTATCAACTTTTCTTGGCCTCAATTTTTCCAGTTGTATTTTATGAATTTGTCTTGTATTTGGTGTACAGACATCGGAAATCAAATCAATTAGGTGCAGGGATTATTCTGCTCTTATTATTCTCAATCGTTACTGCAGCAAATCTTGAAACATTTAACGAACGAAAAGAAAGAGGTGAGCGTGAATTGTACGCAAATCAACTGGCTACGGAAAAAAACATTGTTACCGAAGTAGAATACTCGAGCCTTGCGCCCGAATTAGGACAAGATGATTTCATTAAACGTTTGATCTCTTACCCAAGAGACATCAATGTCTCTGACTTCCAGGAGAATGTCGAAAGGAGATTGTTCAATGGATATTGGGAACGCTACGAAATGGAGTTTAACCTCTTCAATTCAGAGCATCTACCTTTGATCGACAAACGGAAGGAGGGCACTGAACTGTACGATGAGCTTCAAGAAATCATTGACCGATCTGGAACACTTTCGGAAATTGATTCTAACATCAGCTTTATCCACGATCATACAAGGCATTACAGTTACATCATTCGACAGGAGGTGTTAACCAAGGACTCAACTCTGGGAATCTTGTTCTGTACATTGAAGTCGAAAATGATTCCTGAGGAAATAGGCTTTCCTAGATTGCTGATTTCTACAAAAGCCAACGTCCTTGAGTCTTTAGAATCATATTCTATTGGCAAATACCACGATGGCAGGATGATCAACCGTTATGGCTCGTTTAATTATCCCTCTTCCCATGATGTGATGCTACCTGTTGACCTCGGGGGAAAAGGATTTTTTGACTATCGAGGATTCAATCATTTTGCCTTGAGAAAATCGGAAGATAATATCATTATTCTTTCATTGAAAAAGCACACACTTGTTGATTTTATCACCTCGTTTTCATACTTGTTTACTTTCTACGGATTACTACTGTTACCACTCCTTTTCCGATTGAATTCCAAAAGTGGATTTAGCAAGACCTTGAGTTTGGCTATGAAAATTCAAGTCGTACTCATTTCTCTAGTATTCCTTTCATTGCTTGCATTTGGATGGGGAAGCGGAATCTTTGTTAGCACTCAATACAACCAGTTTACAAATGATGTGATTCGTGAAAAACTTAGTTCTGTTGAAACTGAAGTAAAAGCAAAATTAGGGGAGTTTGATGAATTGGACATCACCGAAAACGGTAACACGATGCAGCATTACTTGCAGAAATTTGCACGGGTTTTCTATACGGATATCAATATGTACGATACAGATGGATACTTGCTTGCAACATCACGCTCGAAGGTCTTCAATGTTGGATTATTGAGTGAACAAATGAACCCAACTGCCTTCAAACACATCAAGCACATGAAGCAAAGTGAGTTCATTCATCACGAAAACATAGGAAGCTTAAATTATTCATCGGCATACAAGCCATTTTACAACGCAGAAGGCAAGTTAACAGCGTACATCAATCTTCAGCACTTTGGACAACAGCGAGAGTTTGAGAACCAGATTCAAAAATTCTTGGTGGCCATTATCAATGTGTTTATTCTCTTACTAGCGATCTCAATAATACTAGCGATTTTCATTTCCAATTGGTTGACTTCTCCTCTGAGAATTCTTCAGGAAAGTTTTGCTCGTGTGAAGTTTGGAAAGCACAACGAACAGATTCTATACGACAAGGAAGATGAGATTGGATCCTTGGTGAAAGATTACAATCAAAAGCTTGAAGAGTTGGAATATACTGCGCAGCAATTGGCAAGAAGTGAGCGAGAAATGGCTTGGCGAGAAATGGCAAAGCAAGTAGCGCACGAGATTAAGAATCCATTAACCCCCATGAAATTAAGCGTTCAACAACTGCTTCGAACGTATGACCCACAAGACCCCAAAAGTGGTGAAAAACTTAAAAAGGTTGCAAATTCGATTGTTGAGCAAATTGATGCCCTAACGAAGATAGCAAATGAATTCTCTACGTTTGCCAAAATGCCGAATCCAAGTGAAGAGAGGTTGGAAATTGTGGCAATAATCAAGGGGGTCAAGGAAGTGTTTGCGGTTGAGGGACAAGCACAAATAAACATTACATCCAATTTGGATACAGTTAATGTTATGGCCGACAAAGATCAATTTGTACGTGTATTCAACAACTTGATTAAAAATGCCACTCAGGCAATTCCAAGTGATAGTGAAGGTAAAATAGACATCGACATTTCGAGCAAGGATGGAAAAGTAACTATAACAATTGCCGACAATGGCGTTGGAATTGCTGACTCTGAGCAGTCGAAAATATTCGTTCCTTATTTCACAACGAAGAGTACTGGGACAGGTTTAGGCTTAGCAATGGTTAAGCAAATCATAGAGAATCACAGGGGAACAATCGACTTTGAAACCGTAGTAGGAAAGGGTACAACATTCATCATTGAATTACCAACTGTATAGACAAAAAAAACGCTCACTGTGAACAATGAGCGCTTAGTTGAACCTTATATATACCTACGTAAATAGAAAGTAAGCTATAAACATAAGATCGATTGCGCAAGCGACTATTCCTGCAATGAAAATGTATTTCATTGGGCCAACAGAGAGTAGTAAGGCTAGTGTTGTCATTGTAGGAACCACTACTAAAATAAGTGACCAAATATGTTCTACGGCTCCAAGTCCAACAGCGAACCCACCAAGGCATCCAACGATTAGTAATATTGCGCTAATCAACCCAAACCGGTTGAACTCCATGTCACCTATGATGTTGTTTGAACCCATCACTTTTTCTGAATTTTGTGTCTTTTCCATAATTGTATTAATCATTGATACCTTACAAATTTGAGGTTTTTGTTTGCTTGAGGAAATGACAGATTCTATTTAAAAATATGATATAAATCATATTCTTGAAAAAATTAAGGTGCTCAAGATGAGATTTCTATAGGACAAACCTTGGATTGAACGGCATTAAGCGTATATTTAGAACGCTTTAAACTATTATTGAAACTATGAACTCAAGAACTCTCTCCAGAAGTCTACTGGTATTGATGTTGCTATGTAGCGCAATGTCATTTTCCCAAACATATCAGCAAGTAAACTACACCTTAACAGAAGTTCCTAAAGCCACAGCGGCATTTATGGGAACACCCCAAATCCAAGCATCAGAATACAAGGTGTTTCAAATGGACATCGACGCTATTCTAGCGCAAATGGATGGCGTTGCTTACCGTGAAGAGCCTAATTCAGGATTCATTGCGCAGTTGTCATTTCCTCATCCAGATGGAACAATGCATGATTATCAGGCAAGAGCGAATCACACAATGGATCCTGCCTTGGCAGCCTTGTTTCCAGAGATTAATTCTTATGATGCGGCAGGAGTGAATAATGGTGCAAAGGTTAAGTGGGACATTACTCCACACGGTTTTCATGCCATGATCATGTTGCCCAA
This sequence comes from Crocinitomicaceae bacterium, assembly GCA_033791225.1. Classification (GTDB taxonomy): domain Bacteria; phylum Bacteroidota; class Bacteroidia; order Flavobacteriales_D; family Crocinitomicaceae; genus UBA4466. The sequence goes on along the minus strand of JASJHD010000008.1, from coordinate 105,084 downwards.
TCAAAGCACTATTTTCATAGATCCATTGATTCAAGGAAACACAGATTATTACATAGTTTACCATAAGGAGGATTTCTTTACCGCGAAACAAATGCTTTGTGAGTTTGAAGGTCAAACAAAACCGAACAAAGAATTTGGTGGAACTATAAAGAGTTTTGGAACATGTGAATTGAGAACATACCGTGCGGCAATTGCTGCGACTGGTGAGTACACAACTTTTCATGGTGGAACAGCGGCATTAGCTCAGGCGGCTCAAGTAACCACGATGAACCGTGTAAATGGCGTTTATGAACGAAGTATGGCAGTGACCATGACAATTGTAGCAAATAACAACCTTATTGTTTATACCAATTCTGGAACGGATCCATATACCAACGGAACTCCCGGATCGATGATTAACGAAAATCAATCCAATATAGATGGGGTAATTGGAAGTGGAAATTACGATATCGGACACGTTTTTGGAACCAACAGTGGTGGTTTAGCTGGACTTGGTGTAGTCTGTTCTAATGGACAAAAGGCACGAGGGGTAACAGGTAGTGGTGCTCCAATAGGAGATCCGTTTGACATTGATTATGTAGCGCATGAAATGGGACACCAATTCGGGTGTAATCACACATTCAATAATTCATGTGGTGGTAATCGGAACAATGGAACAGCAATGGAACCAGGTTCTGGTAGCACAATTATGGCTTATGCTGGAATTTGTGCTCCTGATGTTCAAAGTAACAGTGATGACCATTTCCACGGAATAAGTTTGGAAGAAATGGGCAATCTCTTAACCTCAACAAACTGTGCCGTTACCACAGTGTTAGCGAACTCTGCTCCAAGCATTACAGGAACAAATGGAAATATTACGGTTCCAGCAAACACTCCATTTGCTTTAACAGCGATTGCAACGGATCCAGATGGAGATGTGCTTTCGTACTGCTGGGAACAAATGGACAATGAAATTAGTACGCAATCACCAGTGGGAACATCTACTGGAGGACCAAACTTTAGAAGTAACTCACCGATCAATGATCCAACACGTTATTTTCCGAATTTGGTTGATTTAGCTGCAGGTGGTCCTTTCACATGGGAGGTTGTACCAACAGTTACCAGAACAATGGACTTCAGAGTTACAGTGCGTGACCAATCTTTAGGTGTTGCGGGTTGTAATGACCACTCTGATGTTACCTTAACCACGGATGCTGGGTCTGGACCATTCATCGTTCAATACCCTTCTGTGACAGGAATTGTATGGGCAGGATTGACATCAGAAACAGTAACTTGGGATGTTGCGAACACGGACGTTGCGCCGGTAGCATGTGCCTTAGTTGACATTTTACTTTCAACAGATGGAGGGCTAACGTACCCGACGGTTTTAGCTACTGGAGTAGCAAATGATGGTTCTCAATTAATCACGGTTCCAAATGTTGCCACAACAACTGCGAGAATAATGGTGATTTGTTCTAACGGAACATTCTTCGATATTTCAGACAACAACTTTGAAATAACAATGGCAACTTTCGATTATATATTGGGAGCATCGCCACTAAGCATTAATATTTGTCAACCAAATGATGCCGTTTACACAGTAAATATAGGATCAGTTGGAGGGTATAATGATCCAGTTGCTTTAACAGTAACGGGGGTTCCTGCGGGAGCAACTTCAGTATTTTCTGTAAGCCCAGTCACACCGGTTGGAACAAGTACTTTAACAATTTCCAACACGGCAGCTGCGGCACCAGGGTCATATACTTTGACAATCACGGGGAACAGTACAACGGGAATTAAAACAACAGATGTCGAATTAATTATTGCCAGCGGAAATCCAACGGCAGTAACACAGATTGCGCCAACGAATGGTGCGACAGGCGTATCAACGCCAACAACATTCACATGGACAACGGCCCCTGAAATTGGAGTGACATATGAAATTGATATTGCGACCGATCCAGGATTTACATCCATTGTAGATCAAGCAACAGGATTAGCAACGGCATCCCATACTTCTTCAGTATTACTTGGATCTACCACATATTATTGGAGGGTACGAGCTGTAACAGGTTGTGGTCAATCTGCATGGTCAACAAACTTTAATTTTACAACGAGCAGTTGTAGTACCTATGCAAGTGTGGATGTTGGTCAATTAAGTAACGTAGCCAGTTTCACTTCGGTAATTAATGTTACTGCGACTGGAACCATAACAGATGCGAATGTTGCTTTACTGGATATAACACATGCATATATAGGTGATTTAAGTGCAACACTAACCTCTCCTTTAGGAACGGTTATTCAACTGTTCGATGGTCCAGGAAGACCTGCATCTACATGGGGATGTAATCAAGCTGATATTGATGTAGCATTTGATGATGCTGCGGTCTTGACAGCAACGGATTTTGAAAACACCTGTAATGGTACACCGCCTGCAATTGGTGGAGCTCATCAATCAATGGATCCAATGGCAAACGTGAACGGCGAGTCCATTACTGGTACATGGACATTGACTGTCTTTGATAACGATATCACAGTAGATCATGGAACCCTTAATGCTTGGAGCCTAGAATTATGTACCGCTGCACCCGCATGTACTGATCCTGATCTTCCAACTGTAGCAGATGTAATTAATTGTACTCAAACTTCAACAACATTATCTATAACAGCAGGAAATTTGAATGACGCAACAAGCTGGGAATGGTACACTGGTTCATGTGGAGGAGCTTCCGTAGGAACGGGAACGTCCATTACTGTGAATCCAAGTGTTACAACGACTTATTATGTACATGGTGAAGGAGGATGTGTAACTCCAGGCGCTTGTACAGCGGTAACAATAACCGTTGGAGATGCTAATCCTCCAACAATTACTTGTCCAGGTGATCAAACGGAAATTTCAGGCGCAGGATGCACAGTGATACTTCCAGATTATACGTCTCTTGTAACGGCAATCGATGATTGTGATGCCTCGCCAGTAATTACTCAGGTGCCAGCTGCAGGTTCAACAATTACCACTGCAACTACAATTACGATGACAGCAACGGATGCTACAGGAAATCAAAGTACGTGTACCTTCCTTGTTACACCAATTGATAACACTGCACCAATCATTTCATGTCCAGGAAACCAAACAACATGTCTGGCTACAATGCCTGACTACACTGGAATGGTTACGATCTCAGATGACTGTGATATTTCACCAGTTTTGACGCAATCTCCGGTTCCTGGAACGGCTATTTCTGGAACTGTAACAGTAACAATGACTGGAACGGATGCAAGTTCAAACGTGAGCTCTTGTACATTTGATGTAACTGCTTATCCAACATACAATGAAGTAGCTTCTGCTTCAATTTGTCAAGGAGATACATATACATACCCTGACGGATCAACAGGAACAATATCAGAAACGCAGACGAGTGTGCTGACTTCGATTAATGGTTGTGATAGTACAATTGTTACAACACTTACAGTAGATCCTATTGCTTCTTCAGTAAGTCAGATCTCTCCAGTGAATGGTGCAACAGGAATTGGAATTCCTACAACGTTTACTTGGACAACGGCACCTGAATTGGGCGTGACATATGAAATTGATATCGCAACCGATGCAGGCTTTGTTTCAATTGTTGATCAGGCTACAGGTTTGGCAACGGCAACATATATTTCTTCTGTCGTTGGAGCGAATACAACATATTATTGGCGAGTGAGAGCTGTGACACCTTGTGGTGCTTCAGCATGGTCCTCGATATTTGACTTTACTACTTCAGGATGTTTCCAATATACTGCGACAGATGTTCCTGTAACTATTCCAAACGCGGCACCGGTTACCGTAACATCAACTATTGTGGTGCCTATTGGAGGAACGATCAATGATGTGAATGTGATCGATTTAATAGGTAATCATACACGTATTAAAGAATTGATCATTACCCTTACAAGTCCACTGGGAACAGTTGTAACATTAATGGATCAGGTGTGTAACAATCAAAACGATTTTGATGTAGATTTTGATGATGCGGCGGCTTCAGCAGTGCTGCCATGTCCTCCAGTAGATGGAAATGCATATCAACCAAACGGATTATTGTCCGATTTTAATGGTGAGTCCGCAACAGGAAACTGGATATTGACAATAACGGATGTTGCAAACTTCCAAGGAGGGACATTGACTAATTGGATCTTAGAAGTCTGCGTTGACCCGCCTGTTCTATGTACAGATCCTGACATTCCAACATTGGCTGCTGGACCAACGGTTTGTCCAAATGCAACAACGACTTTGACAGTTGGTAGTGCGAACTTAAATGATGCTACCTCATGGGAATGGTACACCGGATCATGCGGAGGAACTTCCGTTGGTTCTGGGGCAACATTGGTTGTCAACCCTGCTGTAACCACTACTTATTATGTACATGGTGAAGGCGGATGCGTAACACCTGGAGCATGTGCTTCGGTAACGGTTACTGTAGATGATTCAAATGCTCCAACAGTAACTTGTCCTGGAAATCAAATAGAGAACTTTAATGCCTCATGTCAATTTACATTACCAGATTATACAGGGTTCGTAACGGTGATTGATGACTGTGATGCTTCTCCAGTAATTACTCAAGCTCCAGCAGCAGGCTCGATTATTTCTGGAAACACAACAATTATGATGACGGCAACAGACGCAAGTGGAAATAGTAGCACATGTACGTTTGATGTCGTTCCAAATGATGTAACGCCACCGACAATTTCTTGTCCGGCAGATCAAACAGAAATGGCGGATGCCTCATGCGTATTCATTTTACCAGATTACACGGGCTTGGCAACTGCTACGGATAACTGTGGAACTCCAACGGTGACACAAATTCCTGTGGCAGGAACAACTATCACAGGCACCACAACAATTACGCTTACAGCGGATGATGGTGTAAATACAACATCATGTAATTTCATTGTATTCATAGTAGATAATACTGCACCAGTGATTACTTGTCCTGGAGATCAATCGACTTGTTTAACAACAATGCCTGATTACACAGCAATGGTAACAGCTATTGATAATTGTGGAACAGCAACGGTTGTACAATCACCTGCGGCAGGAACGCCAATTTCAGGAATCACATTGGTGACAATGACTGCTACCGATGCAAACAGTAATGGTAGTTCATGTACATTCAATGTTTTGGCTATACCATCATTCAATGAAACGGCAACCGCAACTATTTGTGGGGGTCAGACATACAGCTTTGGAACGCAAACATTGACTTCAACTGGTGTTTACACTGAGTTGTTCACATCAATGGGAGGATGTGACTCTACTGTTATCTTGACGTTGACGGTAAACCCGACGTACAACGAAACAGCAACTGCCTCTATTTGTGCAGGAGATACATATGTCTTCGGAACGCAAACATTAACAGCACCAGGTGTGTATACTGAATTGTTCAGTTCTGTTGACGGTTGTGATTCAACGGTGATACTTACCTTGAATTCAATTGCGGCATACAATGAAACAGCAACAGCGACAATCTGTGAACCTCAGACGTACAATTTTGGAACGCAAACATTAACTTCAACAGGAGTTTACACAGAGTTATTCACTTCAACTAGTGGGTGTGATTCAACAGTGGTATTGGCCTTGACCGTGAATCCACTTTACAATGAAACAGTAACTGTATCAATTTGTGCAGGAGATACATATATCTTCGGAACGCAGACATTAACCGCGCCAGGGGTGTATAATGAATTGTTTAGCTCTGTCGATGGTTGTGATTCTATGGTGATACTTATTTTGAATTCGATTACGGCATACAATGAAACAACATCTGCCTCTATATGTGCAGGTCAGACCTATAGTTTTGGAACGCAAACATTGACTTCAACAGGAGTTTATACAGAATTGTTTACTTCAACAGGAGGATGTGATTCAACCGTTATTTTGACGTTGACGGTAAACCCGACGTACAACGAAACAGCAACGGCCTCTATTTGTGCTGGTGATACATATGTCTTCGGAACACAAACATTAACTGCTCCAGGGGTGTATACGGAGTTATTCTCGAGCGTAAGTGGATGTGATTCATTGGTTATATTGACTTTAAGTGTTAATTCAACATACAGTGAGACTGCGACAGCAACAATCTGTGGTGGTCAAACGTACAGTTTTGGAGCGCAAACATTGACTTCTGCTGGAGTTTACACAGAGTTGTTTACTTCAACAGAAGGATGTGACTCTACTGTTGTCTTGACGTTGACCGTAAACCCAACATACAACGAAATAGCAACTGCCTCTATTTGTACGGGTGATACATATATCTTCGGAACACAAACATTAACTGCACCAGGTGTGTATACTGAATTGTTTAGTTCTGTCGACGGATGTGATTCAACGGTAATACTTACATTGAATTCAATTGCGGCGTACAATGAAACAGCTACAGCAGCGATTTGTGCAGGTCAGACCTACAGCTTTGGAACGCAGACATTGACTTCTGCCGGAGTATACACTGAACTGTTCAGTTCAACAGGAGGATGTGATTCTACAGTTATCTTGACATTGACAGTGAATCCAACGAACAATGAAACGGCAACAGCTTCTATTTGTGCTGGTGATACATATATCTTCGGAACACAAACATTAACTGCTCCAGGAGTGTATACTGAATTGTTCAGTTCTGTGGACGGTTGTGATTCAACGGTGATACTTACCTTGAATTCGATTGCGGCGTACAATGAAACAGCTGCAGTAACGATCTGCTCAGGTCAGACCTACAGCTTTGGAAGTCAAACATTGACATCTGCCGGAGTCTACACCGAGTTGTTTACTTCAATAGGAGGATGTGATTCTACAGTTATCTTGACATTGACGGTGAATCCGACGTACAGTGAATCAGCATCAGCTTCTATTTGTTCGGGTGATACATATATCTTCGGAACACAAACATTAACAGCGCCAGGAGTGTATACTGAACTGTTTAGTTCTGTCGGTGGTTGTGATTCAACGGTGATTCTTACATTGAATTCTATTACGGCGTACAATGAAACGGCTTCTGCAACGATCTGTGCAGGTCAGACCTACAGCTTTGGAGCGCAGACATTGACTTCGACAGGGGTTTACACTGAATTGTTCAGTTCAGCAGGAGGATGTGATTCTACAGTTATCTTGACATTGACAGTGAATCCAACGTACAATGAAACAGCAACAGCTTCTATTTGTTCAGGTGACACTTACATCTTTGGAACACAGACATTGACTGGGTCTGGAATTTATACTGAAGTCTTTAGTTCAATTGATGGATGTGATTCAACTGTATTATTAGCATTAGCGGTTAACTCTACGTACAACGAAACAGCAACAGTTGACCTATGTGTAGGACAAACGTATAGTTTCGGAACACAAACATTAACTGCCCCTGGTGTTTACACCGAATTGTTTAGCTCAATAAATGGATGTGACTCATTAGTAATACTCACTTTGAATTTCTCTAATGGTTATCTATCAAACGAAAGTGCAACAATTTGTGAAGGTCAGACTTACTTGTTCCCTGATGGAACGCTAGGTACGATGTCACAGATATACACAAGCCTATTGACAAGTACAGGTGGATGTGACAGCACAATTATCACTACTTTGACTGTTGTGCCTACATCAGTTACAACTGAAGATGTCGAAATATGTGAAGGAAGTATTTATACCTTCCCTGATGGAACAATAGGAACAACTACGCAGGCATATACGAGTGTATTATCAAGCTCTTTGGGTTGTGACAGTATCATTGTAACCGCCTTAACAGTTCACCCTGCATACAGTATAGCGGAAACAGCAACGATTTGTGATGGCGATACATATACTTTCCCAGATGGAACGACAGGTGCTACGGCTCAAACGTACACAAGTGCGTTGACAACAGTGAACGGATGTGATAGTATTATCGTCACGATATTGGATGTTCAAACAATTGACAATGCGGTTACGGAATTTGAGAACACTTTAACGGCGAGTCAAATTGGTGCAACATATCAATGGATCGATTGTGATGATAGCAACAACCCAATTGCTGGTGAAGTGAATCAATCGTTTACGGCAACAGCAGTGACAGGCTATTATGCAGTGATCATAACAATTGGGAATTGTTCAGACACGTCCGATTGTTACACTGTTGATTATACTGGATTGGAAGACTTGGATGGAAACGCAGTGAATATCTACCCTAACCCAACAGACGATATTGTAAACATCGAATGGGAAGGAGAAGTTAGCTTAATTGAAGTAACCGATGCACGTGGAAGAATCGTTTATCGCATTGATTACTTTATAGATAAATCTACTCAAATTGATTTGACAACCTATGGATCTGGAGTGTACTTCATTCATATTCAAGGTGAAAATGGACGTTCCGTTTATGACGTCATGAAACACTAATAGTTCATAACACAGAAAGGTCGCTGAAAGGCGACCTTTCTTTTTTGTCCGATCATCCACCTACAGCGATCATATTAGAATAAATAATACCTTTGTCAGCAGAGGTTAACCATGGAGGGAGCAAAAAAAATAGCCGTTATTGGAGGAGGAAGCTGGGCAACAGCACTCGTTAAAATATTGTGCAACAATGTGGATTCTTTGAACTGGTACATGCGGAACGAAAATGCTGCACAGCACATTTTAAAATTCCGACATAATCCTAATTATTTGCAATCCGTTGAATTTGACTTGAGCAAGATCAATGTGAGTACAGATTTGGTAGAAATGATTCGTCCTGCTGACATCATTATTATCGCAACACCGTCTGCTTTTTTAGTAAAACTGTTCGAAGATTTCCCTAAAGAACTCTTCAACGATAAGATTGTGTTCTCTGCTGTGAAAGGAATCATTCCTGAGTACCATGCAATTCCTGCGAGATACATTCACAAAAGCTTTGGAACACCTTACGACAACATTGGGATTATTTGTGGACCCTGTCATGCAGAGGAAGTTGCTCTGGAGCGTCTTTCGTATTTGACAATTGCATGTCAAGACGATGAGATTGCCGAAGAAATGGCTGAATTACTTGCGTGCAGATACATAAAGACCACGGAGTCAGACGATTTGTTCGGGACGGAAATCTCTGCTGTTTTGAAAAACGTGTACGCTATCGCATCGGGTATTTGTGCCGGAATAGGATATGGAGATAATTTTCAATCTGTTTTGATTTCCAGCGCAATTCAAGAAATTGAAAACCTAATAGATGAGATGAGTCCAATTCACCGTGACGTTAAATCATCGGCCTATCTCGGCGATTTATTAGTGACTGCTTATTCTAAATTCTCCAGAAATAGATCCTTCGGATTCATGATCGGGAAAGGGTATTCGGTTAAAACGGCACAACTCGAAATGGATATGGTTGCTGAAGGGTATTACGCCACGAAAAGCGTCATGGAAATCAAAAGCAAATTCCAAGTTGAAATGCCAATTGTTGAAGCTGTATACAACATCTTGTATGAGCGCATCTCGCCTGTTATAGAAATGCGACTCTTGACAGATAAGTTAAATTAATAACATTTCCTTTTTCCTTCTCGTTCGGTCGATTCTGACCTTTAATTAATTTCTACATTTGTATTCACAATTCTAGGAAATGAAAGTCTTTAAATTTGGTGGTGCATCTGTAAAAGAAGCAAATGCAGTCAAAAATGTCGCAAGTATAGTTTCGCTTTTCAAAGGTGAGAAATTGGCAATTGTTGTTTCGGCAATGGGAAAGACAACTAACGCCATGGAAGAAATCGCAGAAGCTGTGTGGAAACGAGATCATAAAGGCTTCATGGAGCGCGTAGAAGAGCGCAGAGACTTTCACTTGCAGATCATAAATGATTTGTTCCCTGATCCAAATACATCGATTTACGGATTGGTAAATGGAGAATTTGATAAACTCTTGAAAATGTTCAATGAACAAGTTCCAGATAATTTTGATTTTGAATACGACCAAATCGTTTCAATGGGTGAAGTAGTATCAACCTTGATTGTAAGTGCGTATTTGAATGAAACAGGAATTTCTTCAGCTTGGGCTGACGCACGAACGATTATTCGCACCAATAATAAATACCGTGAAGCAGAAATTGACTGGATAAAGACAGAGGCTTTGTTTGCTACGAAGTTTATGCCAGTGTATAATGATGTGGAAGTTCAGGTTACACAAGGGTTTATTGGACATACTTCGGAAGGTTTAACTACAACCCTCGGCAGAGAAGGATCTGATTTTACGGCAGGAATTATCGCCTATTGTTGCAATGCTGAAGATGTTACAATCTGGAAAGATGTACCAGGAATGTTAAACGCAGACCCAAAGTGGTTTGACAACACCATTAAGCTGGATAGAATTTCATTCAGAGAAGCCATTGAATTATCTTACTATGGTGCATCGGTAATTCATCCGAAAACGGTGAAACCATTGCAGAACAAACAAATTCCATTGTACGTTAAATCATTCATAGATCCAGAGGCTTCTGGTACCGTGATTCAATCTTCAACTTCTCAAGACCATTTAATTCCATCCTTCATCTTTAAGATGAATCAGGTTCTGTTTTCAATCACACCAAAGGATTTTTCTTTCCTTGTAGAAAAGAATCTAAGCGATATTTTCGATCGAATTTCAAAGGCGAAAGCGAAGATTAACTTGATGCAAAACTCAGCGTTGAATTTTTCCATTCTTTTGGATGAAGAAAAAGTAAATATTGATGAGATTCTTGAACTGTTCCAAGATGCGTACGATGTCAAGTTTAACAATGGCTTGGAACTCGTTACAATTCGTCATTATGATCAAGCTACAATTGATCGTGTAACAGTAGACAAGATTGTATTGTTGGAACAAAAGACACGTGAAACTGCTCGTCTGGTCGTGAAACAGAAATAGATCTGTATTATACCACAAAAGGGTGAGTGATGAACCAAGTGCAAACCCTATATTTGTAATCATTCTAAATAGGAATGGAACTTACAAATGGTGGAACAACTTCCTCTTTCTAAAATTCAAGATGGCGAATCGGTTATTATTCGATCGATTGACGCGTCTGCCTTGAAAGTCAAACTTATGGAAATGGGCTTGATTGAAGGAAAGTGTATCAGTGTTTTGTTTCGTGCACCTCTTGGAGACCCTATTGCTATTGATATTGAAGGATACGTGTTATCACTGCGTAAAGATGAAGCATGCATGATCTTGGTTGAACCTCAAAAGCAAGTTCATTCATGAAAATTGCGCTTTTAGGGAACCCAAATACGGGGAAAAGTTCTGTGTTCAATATGCTCACAGGAATGCGGCAACATGTTGGAAATTTCCCAGGCGTTACCGTAGATAAAAAGGTTGGGAAACTTACTATCAACAAGCAGAGACATGAACTCATTGATTTTCCGGGAACGTACAGTATTTATCCACGTTCTAAGGATGAAGAAGTAGTCTACAATAGTTTGTGCGATGAAACGAGCGACGATTACCCTGATGCGGTAATTGTAGTGTTGGATGCGGCAAACATTGAACGAAATTTACTTCTCTTTTCACAAGTATACGATCTACAAATGCCAACATTGATGGTATTGAACATGTCAGATCTTGCTAAGAAAAAGGGAAAGGAAATCAATATTGAAAGTTTACAAAGACAATTTCCCGAAGCAATTATTTTAGAAGCCAATGCTCGGGTTCGAATGGGGAAGGAGCGCATCTTGGAAGCACTGGAGAACCTGAAAGAACGAACAGGGCACAAGTTTCTTCCAGAGCATGCAATCGCACAAGTCGACGATGTTGCTGCCCAAGAAGTTCAAACAAAAGCGAGATATAACAAAATCACTCAATGCATTCGCGAAATTGAGCAGATCAAAGAGAAAAAAAAGGAAGCCAACAAATTAGATAGATTGCTTGTCCATCCCATTTTAGGATATGTAATTTTTGGATTGATCTTGGTCGTTATTTTTCAGTTCATTTTTGCTTTTTCAACGATTCCTATGGACTTCATCGAAGGTTCTTTCGGGTCATTGGCGAATTGGCTTGCATCCACCTTACCTGAAGGAATACTCACAGACCTTTTAACCCAAGGAATTGTACCAGGGATTGGTGGTGTGATGATTTTTGTTCCGCAAATTGCACTTCTCTTTTTCTTTATAGCCATACTGGAAGAAACGGGATACCTCTCACGTGTTGTATTCATCATGGATCGAATCATGCGTCCTTTTGGAATCAATGGTAAGAGTGTCGTCCCATTGTTGTCAAGTGTTGCATGCGCAATTCCTGGAGTGATGTCTGCACGTACAATTTCTGATTGGAAAGAGCGAATGATTACTATTATGGTGGCTCCATTGATGAGTTGTAGCGCTCGAATTCCTGTATACACACTTTTGATCGCTCTTGTAGTTCCGAAACAAGCCGTATTTGGTTTTATGAATTTACAGGGCTTGGTTCTTTTTGGATTGTATGCTCTCGGAACCATTAGCGCATTGGTGGTGGCTGTGATCTTGAAGTCCTTCATTAAGTCTAGAGAAAAGGGCTTTTTAATGTTAGAAATGCCCTCCTATAAACGTCCTCATTGGGGAAATGTAGGAATGGTTGTAGTTGAAAAAGTCAGAGTGTTCCTTTGGGATGCCGGTAAAATCATATTGGCAATCTCCATTATATTATGGGCACTTGCGACCTACGGACCAGGTGATAGGATGGAACAGGCCGGACAACAGGCGACCGAAATTGCACAGGAACAAAATTTGTCGCAAGAAGATATGGACCGTGCAGTTGCCTCTGCTAGATTGGAGAATTCCTTTATCGGAATAATGGGAAAAACGATTGAACCTGCGATTGAGCCTCTTGGCTATGATTGGAAAATCGGGATTTCATTGATTACTTCCTTTGCGGCAAGAGAGGTCTTTGTAGGCTCAATGGCAACGATCTATGCGGTTCAGGATGATGGGGAAGAAAACATTCCACTCGTGGAGAAAATGCGTGCTGAAGTTACGGCAGAAGGAAAACCAGTTTATACATTGGCTTCTGGAATATCATTGATGATCTTTTACGTATTCGCGATGCAGTGCATGGCAACATTGGCCGTAGTGAAACGCGAGACTAAAAGCTGGAAATGGCCACTCATTCAAGTTGGTTATATGGGTGGATTGGCTTACCTTGGTTCTTGGATCACCTTTATGTTATTGAGTTAATGCAAGCAGTTCTCGTCATAGTAATCATAGCCGCCGCCTTAGGATTCTTAGGTCGACAAGTCTATCAACGATTTTTCACGAAGGAAACCAAATGTGATGATTGTGCAGTGAACAAGCTTAGCCAAGATTCCTGAGTTCATTGTAAAAGGCGGTATATCTTCTAACTATTGCTCAAGTCAATTACAATAATGAAGATTAATAGGTTGCTTGAAAGGTGAAAGTATTATTCGAGCTCTACGCCTTGCTTTTTAAGAATTGAACGAGTGTACAATGCAAAGAACATTAAGTAAGCAAAACACAAAGCACCCACAACAAATGATTGTTGAATCCCAATTAAGTCGGCAAGCTTACCTTGCAGTGGCGGAATAATTGCTCCACCCAATATCATCATTACCAAAAAGGCTGAACCTTGCGTAGTATATTTTCCTAGCCCAGCAATTGACAAAGAGAAAATGCATGGCCACATGATTGAACAGAACAAGCCAGCACTTAAGAATGCATAAATTGCAGTGATCCCGGTTGTCATTAATCCAAGTAGTATAGCTGCAACACCAAGTGCTCCGAATACTCCCAGAGTTAGAGCAGGTTTGTCATTGGTAACATAGAACGCAACGATTTGAATAAGGACACAGATTACATACCAATACAAAGGTTGAACATTATAGCCTGATGCCGCTGTAAGTCCTAGTACAACACCAAAGGCAACTAGAGGAACTATAAACCGTAAAATTTGCTTAGTTTGAGATTTCAGTTCAAAAGCATTAATGGCTCCAGCCCATCTTCCAATCATTAAACTTCCCCAAAACATGGCAACATAAGGAGCAATTTGTGATGCTTCTAATCCTCCAAAAGACTCTTGGCTGAGTAATTCTCCCAAATTACTACCTACAGCTACTTCAACCCCTACGTAAACAAAGATGGCCAACATACCTAAAGTCAATTGTGGAAACTGCATCGCACCCCAACCTTCTTTTCGTCGCGCACCTCGTACATTTGCAAAGAGCAATCCACCAACGATCACCAGTAGTCCACCAGTCAGCCACCACATTCTAAATTGCTCCAAGTTGTTTTTAATTGGATCTATTTTAGCTTGGATCAGATCTACTTCACTCTTGGTTGACTCTACAACTTCTTGACCCTCTATGCTGTCATCTGCTAATGTCGTGATGGGTATTGTAGAAATGGCTTCGATGGAGGCAATTTCACTTTCGTATTGCGTTATTTGGTTTGCGTCGTCACTTCGGTAACTATTAAACACCGGGGCGAAGCAAGCAATCAATAACCCTGTTATTACGAGTAAAGTTATCAATGCATTCTTTGCGGGCTCAGGAGTTTCTGGATTGATTCCGGCCGGTACTTTCTTGGAGAATCCGAACATCAAGGCAATTCCCAAAAAGAGCAAACCGACACAAGCATATAGTATGATGACCTTAGAAAGTTCTAAAGACTTAATCATATCGTCATTGATCGATGCAGCCGTTCCAAATAGTGCTAACGCCACAATCAAAGGGCCTATGGTCGTTCCCAAACTGTTAATTCCACCACCAAGATTAATTCGGTTACTTCCAGTAGATTCATCACCCAATGAAATCATAAATGGATTGGCAGAGGTTTGTTGTAATGAAAAACCAAGTGCGACAATAAACAATCCGAACAACATTCCTGCGAAGACATTCGAATACACCGAAATGATCATTGCTCCAGCCCCTATAGCAGAGAATAGTAATCCGTATACGATACTCTTCTTGTATCCCCAAGACCCAACAATGTCTTTTCGTTTAGCAGATCCAACGACGAATAGTCCGAGTGCACCGAGGTAATACGCACCATAAAATGCAAAATCAATAAGTTGACTTTGAAATTGATCTAACCCGAAATATGATTTACAAAAAGGAATAAAAACACTGTTTCCAGCAGCAATAAACCCCCAAAAGAAGAATACCGTTGTCAATGTCATTAAGGCACCGTATTTGGTTTTTTGTGGTTGTTGAGTCAAATCTTGATCTAGCATAATTGCGAATTTTTAGCATTGCAAAATAGCCAGAATATCAATAGCATAGAGAAGCTCTCAGAATACTATTAAGATAGTAATTAACAAAAAAGGGAAGCATTGTGCTTCCCCCCCCGATTTTAACTGTTGAAATTATACTAGGCTACTTGATTTTCTAAATGAAGTTGGAGTAATCCCTTTGTAGTGTTTAAACTTTCGGTTAAAATTTGACATGTTTTTGAAGCCCGACAAATCGGAGACTTCAGCAATGGAGATGTCCTTATTTTTAACGATTAGTCTGCAAGAATGCTCAAGACGAATCTCTGTAAGGAATTGAAAGAAAGTCTTATTTGTTCGCTGTTTGAAGTAACGACAAAAAGCATTTGGTGTCATATTAGCGATTTCTGCAATCTCATTTAGGCTAATATCATGGTTGAATTCTGCCATTGCGTGATTCATCACGTTACTCATTCTCGCTCCTTCATCTTCAGAATAAATTCGCTGATAAATGAATGAGGATAATGCTTCGGTTTTACTTTTTGTAATGTGCTTAAGAATGTTAAGAAAGTGAATGAAACGCTCCAAATGTGAAGAGTTTTTTAATACCAAAAAGGTCGATTTAACTTCCTCCTTATGATCCAATAAACGAATTCCAGCATCCACCTTTCGAAAGAAAGTCTCCAACTCCTTCAACTCAATCAAATCAAAAAAGAACTTCCCAAAAGATTCTTTGGTAAAGAAAAGCGTGAGCATTGATGAATCTAGTTCAGATGTTGAATCACTTCTAAAAAGGTGAGGTAAATTACTTCCAATAACAACAATGTCATTTTCAGTGTAGCGATTAATAGTATCACCAACAACCAAATCGCCCTCACCTTTTAAAATGATGGAAATTTGAATTTCCTCATGCTGATGAAGCTTATTGTAGAAAGCAATACCCTTATCTTCTTGGTAAATGAGCGCGTTATTCTCAGGCTTCGGTATCTTAAATGGTAGAACCTTCATAGACCAATAGTACAAATATTAATATGATTTTATCAAAAATGAAGCTTTAGGGGGTAAAATAGTATTGTTATTTGTTAATTATCAAAATCCCCACGCTGTTAATTCAAATTACCTTTGATTCATATTTAAAATTATAATAATGAATATAAACTGGAAAGGAGTAATGCCTGCTGTGACAACGAAGTTCACGGACGATGATCAATTGGATTTGAACATGTTTGAACAGAACATCCATGCACAACTTGATGCTGGTGTTCACGGGATTATATTAGGAGGAACACTGGGAGAAGCAAGCACTCTATTGGATGACGAAAAAAGAACCTTGGTTCGAGAGACTGTTCGAATTGTAAACGGAAGAGTTCCTGTGATTATTAATATCGCGGAACAAACGACTACGGGGGCAATTGATGCTGCACGTAAAGCTGTTGAAGATGGCGCAAGTGGTTTAATGATGCTGCCACCAATGCGCTATCATGCAGATGATCGTGAAACAGTTGTATACTATAAAACCGTGGCAAATTCTACAGAATTGCCAATCATGATTTATAACAATCCAGTCGATTATGGAATTGAAGTAACGCACGATATGTTCGCTGAGTTATTGGATACTTGCCCAAATATTCAAGCAGTGAAAGAATCAACACGCGATTTATCAAATATTACACGCCTAAAGAATCGTTTTGGAAATCGTTTAGCGATTTTAAGTGGAGTAGACACTTTGGCTTTGGAGAGTTTGTTCATGGGAGCCGATGGTTGGGTCGCAGGATTAGTATGTGCTTTCCCAGCAGAAACGGTAGCTATTTATGAATTGGCTAAAGCTGGTCGATCTGATGAAGCACTGGAAATTTACCGTTGGTTCCTTCCTTTGTTGGAATTGGACATCAACACGAAGTTGGTACAGAATATTAAGTTGGCAGAAGTGGCAACAGGAATCGGGACTGAAAACGTTCGAGCTCCAAGGTTGACATTGATCGGTGAAGAAAGAAATCAGGTATTGGGAATTATCGAAAACGGATTAAAATCCCGACCTTCATTGCCAGACTATAAAAACATTTATTCAGAAGTATGATTACTGGACAAAACTATATTGGAAATCGTTTATCGGCAAAAGGTGCCACGAGTTTCCACACTATCAATCCTGTGTTGAACATTGATAACACATGGGAAAGTATTGAAGCTACCGAAGCTGAAATTAAAGAAGCTACCGAATTGGCGTGGAGTGCGTTCAAAACATTCCGCAAGACTTCGGATGAAAAGCGGGCAGATTTTTTAGATGCCATTGCTGATGAAATAGAAAACTTAGGTGATACCTTAATCGAGACGTATTGTCAAGAATCAGGATTGCCAGCAGGAAGAGCACAAGGTGAGCGAGGAAGAACAATGTTTCAGATGCGCTCTTTTGCAGAAATGCTTCGCACAAATGGATGGATGGAGACGCATATTGATACGGCACAACCTGATCGTGAACCAATGGCGAAGCCAGATATTCGTAAAACGTACATTCCAATAGGGCCAGTTGTGGTTTTTGGATCGAGTAATTTTCCTTTGGCCTATTCGACTGCTGGTGGGGATACGGCAAGCGCTTTTGCAGCTGGATGTCCAGTGATAGTAAAAAGTCACCCGATGCATTCAGGAACTGGAGAGTTAGTTGCTTCGGCAATCATTAAAGCAGTAGAAAAAACGGGAATGCCAAACGGTATTTTTTCGAATTTGAATAGTAAAGGAATTGAGGTTGGAGTACAATTGGTACAAGATCCAAACGTAAAAGCTGTAGGGTTTACAGGCAGTATTCGTGGTGGTCGTGCATTGTACGATATTGCGAATCAACGACCTGAGCCTATTCCGGTTTTTGCAGAAATGGGAAGTATCAACCCAGTTGTTATCACACAGAAAGCATTGGAAGCAAAAGGTGATCAATGGGCAGATACGTACGCTGGTTCGATTACGCTTGGAACAGGGCAGTTTTGTACAAACCCAGGATTAATCTTAGGAATTGCAAGTCCTGAATTGGATGCATTTACAGAACGCTTGGCGGAAAAGATTGTAGAGATCGATCCGATGTGTATGTTGCATCCAAACATTAAAGAGGCATATTCACTTATAAAAAATGAGGTAACATCTCAATCTGGCGTTACAACATTGACGAGTTCATTAAGCGTTGACGCAAATTATGCAGATCAATCAGTCGCGACATTGAACGGAGTGACGTTTTTAAGCAATCCAAAGATTCATCAAGAGGTTTTCGGACCGTTTTCGATTGTAGTAAAATGTGCTGATGAAGCTGAAATGTTACAAATCATTGAAGGACTTGAAGGGCAATTGACGGGAACAATTTTGGCTGAGGCAGAAGACATTGATGGATTAGAAACGATTGTTGATGAACTGCAACAACGAGTTGGACGAATCATTTTTAATGGAGTTCCAACAGGTGTTGAAGTATGCCCCTCAATGAATCATGGCGGACCGTACCCATCATCTACTGACTCAAGATTTACAGCAGTTGGCTTAGACTCAATCAAGCGTTGGATTCGTCCAATCTCGTACCAGAGTTTTCCAGCAGCATTGTTGCCAATTGAATTAAAATAATGGAGAAGATTCACCAAACATTTGTGTGTATTGATGCACATACGTGCGGAAATCCAGTGCGTGTTGTGGTAGAAGGTGGACCTGAATTGGAAGGTTCTACCATGAGTGAAAAACGTCAGCATTTTTTGCGAGAATTTGACTGGATCCGAAAAGGATTGATGTTTGAACCGCGTGGTCACGATATGATGAGTGGAAGTATTTTGTACCCACCATCGGATCCTCAGAATGATGTTGGAATCTTGTACATTGAGACGAGCGGATGTTTGCCAATATGTGGACATGGAACCATTGGAACTGTGACCGTGATGATTGAAAAGGAATTGGTAAAGCCAAAAGTTCCAGGGACGCTTCGCTTGGAAACACCAGCCGGAGTTGTTAATGTGACCTACACACAAGAAGGAGATAAAGTAACATCTGTTCGCCTAATTAATATTAAATCCTATTTGGACAAAGAGCAATTGGAGGTGAATTGCCCTGACTTGGGAAATCTAAAGGTCGATGTAGCCTATGGTGGTAATTTCTACGCCATAGTAGATCCTCAAGAAAACTTTGCTGGAATTCAAGATTACACAGCAGATCAATTGATCTCATGGAGTCGAGAAATAAGAAAAGAACTGAACGAAAAATACACCTTTGAGCATCCAGAAAATGAAACAATCTGCGGAATGAGTCATCTGCTTTGGGCGGGTGATACCCTGTCGGAAGATGCTACTGCACGCAATGCAGTTTTCTATGGTGATAAAGCTATTGATCGTTCTCCCTGTGGAACTGGAACGTCGGCTCGTATGGCCCAATGGTATGCGAAAGGACTATTGAAAAAGGGTGATGAGTTTGTCCATGAAAGTATCATTGGTTCAAAATTCATTGGTCGAATAGAAGAAGAAACAGAATTAGCAGGTAAAAAAGCCATCATTCCAAGTGTTGAAGGATGGGCAAGAATTACCGGATATAATACAATTATTATTGACGAAGACGATCCATATGCCTTCGGATTTCAAGTGATTTAATGAAGAGCTGTGTTGTCATAGGAGGTGGAGTTGTTGGACTATGTTCGGCTTATTATTTAGCGAAAGCTGGACATCAAGTAACCATTATTGATCAATCAGATCTTACCGACGGATGTTCTTACGGCAATGCTGGAATGATTGTTCCCTCACATGTTATTCCATTGGCACATCCAGGAATGATTTCTCAAGGAATGAAATGGATGTTTAATAGCAAGAGTCCCTTTTATGTCCGTCCACGTTTGAGCGCCGAACTTTTCTCTTGGGGATGGCAATTCTACAAGCATTCAACGAAGGCACATGTCGAACGATCCATGCCTGCATTACATGATTTATCAATGTTTAGTAAAGAGTTATTTCAAGACTTAGCGAAGCAAGCGGATTTTCTCTATCAAGAGAAAGGACTGTTGATGTTGTACAAAACCGAGAAGGTTGGGGAGGAGGAAATACACGCCGGAAATGAAGCTAAAAAGCTCGGTTTAGAAGTGGATTTTTTATCAAAAGAAGAAGTTGCTAAACTAGAAAGAGGAATTAAGACAGATAGTATTGGCGCCGTACATTATAAGAGTGATGCACATTTGTATCCTCAGCGGTTCATGCAGTTTTTGAAAGATGAAATTGTTGCCTTAGGTGTTTCAATTAAAAAGAACGCAAGCATTCAGAAATTTGAAATTCAGAACGGAAAAATCAGTTCTGTCGAAGTAGAGAATCAAATAATGATCGCAGATGAATTTATTTTATGTGCGGGTTCATGGAGTCCTGAAATTGCTAAAAAATTGGGTATAAAATTGCACATTCTTCCAGGGAAAGGATACAGTTTTAATACAGCAAATGAAGGAAGTCAACCGAGTATTCCTTCAATTTTGTGTGAAGGAAAAGTTGCCGTAACTCCTATGGGAGATCAAGTGCGTTTTGGTGGCACAATGGAAGTCACTCATACAAATGATCACAGGATAAATACGAATCGCGTGCAAGGAATTGTCGATACGATTAATCAATTTTATCCAGAGATTGCGATGAAACAACCCAATGCGAGTGACGTGTGGCATGGGTTCCGACCGTGTACACCGACAGGATTGCCACTCATTTCTCGTTCAACCAAAGTCAATAACTTGGTGATCGCAACCGGTCATGCAATGATGGGCTTAAGTTTAGGGCCGGCAACAGGAAAGTTGGTTGAAGAAATTGTTGGAGGACGCTCAACGAGTGTGAACATAGACAGATTCAAATAGTCGCGGATTAATTTTACCACAAGAAAAAGCACTGCTTTTGAAGACAAAACTTGTGTCCGCCAACAAAGTCTACCTAAAAAGTTAATTGTGCCCTTGTGTCTTTGTGGTCCAAAAAAACCATAAGCATTTAAGAGAAACCATTACCTCCGGTTTGGAGGTGGCATTTGTTCCAGTTCACTTCTTGATATAAACCCATCACCATCTTTGTCAACTTTATCGAAATGATCATGAAGAGGGCCACGAGCTTCGCTTCGAGAAATTTTCCCATCATGGTTGCCATCCATTTTATTCAGTATTTCTGTAGGGTTTGGCCTATCTCCAGAAGGTGGTCGATTTCCCCCTTGACTTGGTCCTTGATGTGTCATGAAATCCTGACTTGGAGTTGCAGAGAAGCAGATGGGACTTGAGGGAAAATTGTCAGTAATAACGTAGTAATATTCATTCTCGTTATCTGGTGTTCTCCCCCAAACGCCATTGCATTCGTCTAAAGTTGATAGTCCTTCTACATATTCGTAATCTTGAAAGTAGGTACCGTCATATTTGCCATTTGGTGCTGTTTTGCCATCACCGGATCGTTCACCGGCTTTCAAATCATAAGCGCTTTTAAGTTCTTTTATTTCACCATTACTATCCATTCCATACTTGTAATAGATAGGAAATCCGTCAGCAGCATAACCTATTTTTACCATTTTTGACCCATCAACGCCTAAATCTTGCAGAAATGCATTCGGTGTTCCGTGGTAATGGTATTTACCTGAAGGTTGCACATGTGCATTGTTGCAATCGAGTCCAAGGTTAACGGTCGAGGTCAAAGTTGTAATATTCCAATCGCGATTACTTCCGTTCGTTCCTTGAAAATATTCTGCAGTAAATGGGTCAAGTTCTACTCCGCTGAATAGAACTCCAAAACGCTTTCCTTGCGCAGTTATTTTATTTTCCAACAGAATTGGTTGTAAAGGGATTTCATATGTTGTCTCTTGCGGACGAATAGTGTTTGGATTTCCAGCATTGGGAAATGCACCTGTTTGATGACTTGGAATACCATTCGCCGTAATGATTCGAACTCTACGATCAAGATCTACATTTTCTTCATAAATCGTTTTGTATTCGGGGTCCAATGTGCATAATTCTGAGGTCAGTTGAATGCTAAATGTACTCGGCCCTTCAATTGGATCTTGTGCACAAATGTTCAAGGAAATAATAATGCTTGTAAGAAAAAGAATTGCTCGGTTCGACATAATTCAAAATTTTGGGGCTATTGTATAAGTAGCTTAATGACCTAGTTTTCTTGCGCCTTGAATGAATATTTATTTCAATAGCACAAAATATTATTTGAAATTTTACTTGGATTGGGAGCAATCGTTTATTAAGATATTTGTATATTGTCGCGGCGAGCAACTGCTCGATATATACACTACCACTGAAGAAATAAAATTACCAACTGCACATGGTGTTTATTGTTTTGAGGGGATAACTATAGTGTTAATTCGATCAGAGGTTTGTTTTAGGAAACTAATCAATACTACCATGTTAAAATCAGAAAAGGCTCTTGAATTTCAAGAGCCTTTTTGATTGGGATAATATTATTTAATCGTTGTCTTTCTCAATGATATTTTTCAAATCAAGTACCATTTGCTTCAATTCATCAATTTCAGTTTGTTGCTCTTTCACTGCGTTGATAAGCATATATGTCATGGCACCGTTGTCCACGCCTAAATATTCTGTACGGTCTCCATTTTCTTCATGGTACTCCCAAGAATTCACCATGTATGGCGCAATTTCTTGCAATTCCTGAGCAATTACACCTACACCAGTGTCCTTTGGCATTCCTGCCTCACCTGTATAAGTAAACCACACCGTATTAATTTTCAAAAGATCTTCTAGTCCACTTGTATATGGACGAATATTCTCCTTTAAGCGTCTGTCTGATGCAACGGTCCAAACATTTGAAGTTGGTTTAGCTGCAGAATTAGTTCCTAAGTGTAAATCATAAGAGGGAATTGTATTAGCAATACCGACATTTCCGTCGTAGATAGTCATTCGCTCAGCATCAAATTGATAAAAACTGATATCGTCGTCCCAGTCATTTTGATTGGCAATCTGTAAGGTTGTGTTTTCACCAACCTGGGAGATGTACGCTATATATGGATCATCGCCACCACCACCGTAGAAATTTGCTGGCCAATGAATTCCAGAGGCTAATCCCGGTTCAGGCATGATGGCTCCACCCGTTACATGCAAACGTGCCAATGGTGATCCTGTACCCAATCCAATACGATTTAAGCCAGCATCCATAAAGAAACCGAACGCACTAATATCAGATTCAACTCTGAAGTTTCTGTCCAATCCCTGCTCGTTAAATACAAACTGACTATTTGCATCTAGGTCAACGGAGGTTATACCGTTTTCTAATACTTGGAACCTTCCATCATCTCCATCGTCAGTGATACTAACAAGTGCCGTTCCTGAAGTACTTCCATCTCTCCAATAAGAATCGTCACCAAAATACGTAAGTCCATTGTCTTGAACGGAAAAGTGTGTAACTCCTGCGTCCTGAACATTGAAATCTCCTGTACTTGTTAAATTATAATTCAAGCTATAAGCTCCTTGAGTAATAGTTGTGTTTTCCGTTAAAGCTCCACCAAGCTGAATTGC
Source organism: Crocinitomicaceae bacterium (assembly GCA_033791225.1). Taxonomy (GTDB): domain Bacteria; phylum Bacteroidota; class Bacteroidia; order Flavobacteriales_D; family Crocinitomicaceae; genus UBA4466. The sequence goes on along the minus strand of JASJHD010000008.1, from coordinate 81,495 downwards.
ATCGGCGAGGCCATCGACGTTCAGCCCATTGTTTGCATTGGCAGTTAAGGTAATAGCTCCATTGTTTCCTCCTCCAGTCAATCCAGCACCGGCGGCTACACCTGTAACATCACCATTCGGCACCGCAACACTATTTCCACCGGATATTGTCAAGGTTGAAGATCCTGCGTTGTAACTCAACGTTTGGTTGTCGGTATTGATGTAAGCTGATAGGTCGACGCTATTTCCCCCTGTAATCAGTAATACGTCATTGGATAAATCAAGGTCTTGGAGCTCATTCGTTGGATCGGCATCCGCGTCGTCAACATTATCAATATCATCTGCAAATCCGGCTGGTATGTTTGGAAGAGTTGCCCAATCTTGTAATTCGTTGGTAGGGTCAGAATCGGCATCATCCACATTGTCAATTGCGTAGTCTCCAAGGTAAACTGAACCTCCATTGCTTAAGTACAAAGTATCGTTTGAAAATGAAACAACTTGAATTTCATTGGCAGGATCGGCATCTGCATCGTCTACCATGTCATTGGCAACTGACTCAGCTGATTGAGCATACAGTGCATAAGGAACACTCATCAATTGTGAAGTACCCATAACTGAATATGATGTACCACCTGTCACGTCCACGGCAGTTTCAATAAAATATGGACCATTTGCCCAATCAATAAGTGAAAAATCATCCGTGGTTGTTCCAGTTCCGATTTCAATGTTTACTAATCCATATGCATTCGTCGAGGTTGCAAATGTTTCAGTATAGACAGCCGTTCCAGTAGGAGAGGTCTGCAATATTGTTAATTGCATCCCGACGGATTGATTGTTAAGAATCGTGTTACCAGCATCGCGAACGACTGCTTGGTATTTAAATGCTTCTGGCGACTGACCAAAGGAAAGTATGATTGCCATTGAAGCTATGAGTGCTAGTAATGTCTTTTTCATGCTAGTGGTTTTTTACAAGTTTGAACGTTTTTAAATTGGATTGATCAGCACCAGTGAGCGTCAATTGATATGCTCCTGGAGCAAGTTTACTTACATCGATTGCTGTAAGCTCTGCCTCTAATACATTTTGAACAACAAGCCTTCCTCGCGAGTCGTAAAGTGCATAATTCACCTCTTCAAAGTGAGAAGTGCGAATGTTTAATGCATCTTCAACGGGGTTCGGAAATACCGATACTTCAAAATCAGGTTGATGATCTTCTAATCCCACAAAATTCCAATTTGTTTGATGAAATCCTTGGGTTAAATCGTTGTTCCCATCTGAGACGGTATTGATTACGACTTCACCAATGGTAAAGTCAAGACTTCCACTGGCATTGGAATAAGAGTCTCCTTGAGTAGAAACCACTTCTTGGCCAAAGCAGAAATGTGTGAAGGCAATAACGCAAATGGCGATAAGTTGCTTTTTCATAGGTTCGTTTTTCGTTGATTTTGAAAATGTCAGATGTACAATATACGGGAAATAAAGCAAAAAAAAACCCTTTCACTGAGAACAATGAAAGGGTATGACAGCATTTTAATTTGCTCGAACCTAGTATTATATACTACCTAAACTAAAACTTGCACTTATGAAAAAAACTCAAGCATTTATGTAATGTGTCAGTTTGATTTATTTGGCCTTTACACTTCCAAGACCACTTTTATTAATGTTTTTACTTTCTGGATTTCCTTTGTAATGAACATCGCCAATGCCAGACATTTCTATGGTTACTGCATCTTCAGCGTAGATGTTACTGTCTCCAACACCTGAATGGTTTAACTCCACATAACGAGCAATTAACCCGTATGCTTCAATGTCGCCTACACCTGTGTTTTCCAATATAACTTTGTTTGCTTTTCCTTTAAGCAGTAAGTCGCCTACACCATTGTTGTTCATTTCAAGCGTTGAAAAATTCAAGTTTAAATCCACATCTCCAACACCAGTAAGTTCCGCGAAGAATTTCTTCCCAGTGAGTTCATTTTCTGACGTAACATCACCAACACCATTACTGAAAAGATGCGTCAGTGTGTTAACTGTTACATAGATTTTCATTTTGGTATACTTCTTAATAGTAACATTAGGATCGTTGTCCAATGTAAGAACATCTCCGTTGACGTCTACCTCAATATAATCCAATAAATTCTCGTCTGTTTCAATGGTTACTTTCTCCTCTGTTCCTTGAATAACAATAACATCAAATACTCCATTGATTTCAATTTTCTTGAATGGTTTAACATCAATATCTTTCGTTTTAATAACACCGTTCCCCTTTATCGTTTCACGTTCCCCGTCGTTCTCACGTATCGTTGGAACTGGAGCGACACCGAAATCTGGAACAGGTTCAACCTCAGGCACAGTGTGCATTGAATGCTCAGGCACTTCAATTTCTACGCTAAAAGGCGCAAATTCTATAGGCGCAAATGCTATTACGTTTGGCGCAGCCGAAACAGGCTCTGCAATCGCCTCAAGTGCTGGCACTTCCAAAGTATCGTCTTGATCTAAGATATAAACGACTTCATTAGTTGATTCTTCTTGTTGCACTTCTTCAGTGAATGCTGCAACGTTGTTCGAATTGGGTTGATTCTCTGTCGGATTGGTTCCAAACATAGTCACAGAAAGCGTTACGATTCCTGAAACTCCTACTATACTTCCTAACATAAATAATGATTTTTTAGCAATAAATAATTTGAGCTTAGCGGCAATTCCCAGTACTCCGGCAGTGGCAAGAGCAGCGGTTCCTACCCATGCTGTAACTTCTTCAACTGAAGTAGTTGCCGGAGCAATACGCGCGGAAGAAAATAGTTGATCTAAATTGTTCTGTGTCATACGCTAACCTCCTTTTGAGTTTGTGCGGTGTCCCTTAATAACTGAAGTAAAGCTTGTCTTCCTCGAGAAAGACGCTGCTTAACAGCTGAAACACCTGCCTTTTGTAATTCAGCAATCTCTGCAATGGAAAAACCTGAAATTTCAAAGAGTACCAAAGCTTCACGTTGCTCTTCAGGTAGTTTTGAAAGCGCTTTGTATAAAACATCTACGTCTTCATTCCGATCAGCCCTTGTTGAATGATCTTCTACCTGCATTAATTTCGCGTCATCTTTTAAATGCAGCAATCGTTTTTTCTTGTTGGTATTTGCCAATACCCGAATACATATTCCAAACAGGAAGTGAAGAAATGCTTTTGGATCTTCTAGCTTATCGAATTTCTCGTAAGCAATAACGATGGTATCGTGCATCAAATCCTTGAAGTCAATATCACCGTATACACGTGCCTTGCAAAACCTTTCAAAGTTTTCGTGGACTGGCGTATACAATGCCATAAATTTTTCTTCTTTGTTGCTTTTCATTTCGCTTCCTCTATAGAGTAGATGTCTTAAGTGCTAGAAAAGTTACATCAAGGCTTAATTATTTTTGTTGATGAGGTGCTCAATCTCCTCTGGTTCCAGATATATCAAGCGTTTGAAGTCTTTGTATTTTTCTGACGCTTCAGATTCAGAAAGGACATATTGTGACCAGTCGAGAAGTTGCCAACCCAGTCCGCGCTCAATGGTAAGAGCGTCTATTTCTTTTTCAAAAGCTTCTTTTTTCTTTCGAGATCCATATGCGAAGAGACGTTTTAGTACGCCGAAAAAATTGCGCTTTGAATAATCAGAAAAGTGTCCAAATTCATGCCCTAAGACACCAACTTGTGCATTGAAAGGAACATCTGTAAGAAGTACAAGGCTATCTTTTTTTCGAGTGTTAATGCGTACGATGTAGCGTCTTTTTTCTTTCCTGCGAAAAAGCAATGACCAAACTGTAGGTCGTGCATTTAACGTTGTCTTGATCCGTGCTTCCCTAAACTCAATTGAATGATTCGCAAGTTCTGGATAATACGAGATTGCTTTCAGCGCACTTAATTCATAACGACTAGGAACGATAAGACCACCGCCAAAATTGGATCGGAGACTATCAACTTCATTCGCTACTTCAAGGGAATCAAATGAACGTGTTTGTTCAATGGGCTGAGCGTTCATGAAAATAGCTTTGATGGTGAATAAGATGATAATCAGCAAGCGCATGCAGTGAGGTCAAATGAAGTACAATCTACTAATTTTTGATCGAAGAGACGTCAGCTTGTTAGTCCCCGTATTCATCCCATTCTGAATTGAACTGAGATTGATGATTAGAAGTCCAATATTCCCATAAGCGTTTTTCATTGGCAGAAATATTTGTTCCATCAAGATTCAATGTGCTCAATCTCATACAATCCATAATTGTTTCAGGAAGAATCCTGATAGGATTGTTTTCCAAGCCTAAATTTTCCAGATTCATCAATTGTCCTAGCTCAGGAGGTATGCTCCTAATTCTATTTCCACCAAGACTTAAAAACTCAAGTTGCCATAGAGAGCCAATTTCGGCAGGGATTACACTAATATTATTTTTCTCAAAATCGAGATAAACCAGTTCACTCAATTCCATTATCCCTAAAGGAATTACGGAAACTTGATTTTTTTCCATATCAAGCTTCATCAATTGGGTAAGCTTCAAAACTTCAGGGGGAACCTCCGTGAACTTATTAGAATCAAGCTCTAACTCAAAAAGATTTTTCAAGTTGATGAATGTAGAGGGCAAACTGGTCAAATGATTTTCCTCCAGAATCAATTTGTCAAGGTTTGTCAGATGACCAATTTCTCTAGGGAGATTGGTCAATTGATTTTTCCATAGAGATAGACGATAGAGATTCTCTAACTTCCCAATTTCGGGAGGGAGAGTTGTAAGTCGATTGCTATCCAGTAAAAGTGTATACAAACCTGTCATGTCTCCAATTGACGCCGGAATTGTTTCCAACTCATTATCGTACAGCTCCAATGCAGACAATCCGCTTAAGTTCCCAATCGATTCTGGTAAACTCTTTAGCTTATTGTGAAATAATTCCAAGCTGGTCAATTCACTTAAATTTCCAAACTCTTCAGGCAAACTTTCAATTAGGTTATTACTCAATTTTAGTGTTTCCAAATTCCGAAGGTTTCCAATCTCAGAAGGAAGTTCTTTTAGATCACAAAAGGTACTATTTATGTAATTTAAATTAACAAGATTTCCAATCTCAGGAGGGAAAGTAGTCAACTGATTTGATCTCGTAATCAATACAGTCAGTTTGGTTAGTCTTCCAATTTCAGAGGGCAGTTCTTTTAAATTATTAAAGGCTACATTTATGTAGTTTAAGTTAACAAGATTCCCAATTTCTGGAGGCAAACTATCCAGTTCATTATTCTTCAATTGCAACTCAGTAAGCCCAGTAAGATTACCTATCTCAGCAGGTAATTTGATTAGTTCATTATCGAACAATTTGAGTTCCACTAATTTTCTCAAGTTCCCAATTTGCGTAGGAAGTTCTTTTAGCTTGTTGTCACTTAAGTCTAAAGAGGTGAGCTTTATTAATTGTCCAATCAAAGGTGGAATGGTATCCAATTGATTATTATCAAGATCAAGTTCTTGCAGGTTTATCAAATTCCCTATTTCCGAAGAGATTTTTGTGATGCTGTTATTATCCAAGTCAAGATAAACAAGGTTCGTCAATTGCCAAATTTCATCTGGTAATTCAGTCAAATTATTATCCTCCAACTTCAGTGTTGTTAAGTTTACTAATTTTCCGATTTCAGAGGACAATTCTGACAGTTCACCGTTCTCTAAGTTCAGAACGTATACGTCCTCGGGGTTTTTCAGTGCTTGCTCAAGTGACCTATAAACTCTTGAATATGTTGATTCGGGTGATTCAGATGATTCTGTTGAGTTGGTGGGTTGGGAATCATTCGACGTACAATTAACAACTGTGAATAACAGAAAAACAGCTGTGAATAAGAAGATGATTGGGAAGCGCATGTAGTGTATTCAAATGAAGTACAAGCTACTAATTTTTTACCGAAGTAGGCTCGGCATACAGGCCATACCCACTGGAATGTACATTCTCAATGCGAACAGTAGGATCTTCTCCCAAATACTTGCGAAGTTTTGTGATGTACACATCCATGCTTCTGGTAGTGAAGTAATTATCTTCTCCCCATATTTCAACAAGTGCCTTCTCTCGGGGCATGACGTCATTTAAATGTTGACATAAGAGATGCAGCAGCGCTCCTTCTTTCGGTGATAGTTTTTTAGAAAGAGCAGGGTGCTCAAGCAATCGTGTTTTTACTTCATATTTGTACGAAGAGATCGCGTATTGCTTTGTAGTATCTGCGGGAGCTGTAGTTCTATTAAACAACACATTCAATTTCAACAGCAATACTTCAATGTCGAATGGTTTGTTGAGGTAGTCATCTGCGCCAACTTTATACCCACGAATCATGTCCTCTTTCATGTTACGTGCGGTTAGAAAAATGATAGGCGTTTTGCTTCCTCGGTCTCTAATTTTCTCCGCAAGGGTAAATCCATCCATATTGGGCATCATAACGTCAAATATGCAGAGATCGTAAGTGCCATTTACATACTTTGTAAGTCCTTGAGCTCCATCCTTTGCCCATTCAACTTCATATTTTGATAGACGTAGATAGTTCTGAAGCAAAGAACCAAAATTCTCCTCGTCCTCCACCAATAAAATGCGTTTTTGTGTACTCATTTCGCTTCAGGTATTTCAAGTGTTACAGTAGTTCCTTTGTTTACAACACTATGCATCGAAACCGATCCATCATGTGCTTCAACAATACTTTTTACATAACTCAGACCCAAACCAAATCCTTTGCGGTTATGTACGTCACCACTTTCAGCACGGTAAAATTTATCAAACGCTAAACGTTGCTCTTTAACAGTCATTCCGATTCCATTATCCGCAATTGAAACTACGATATTACTGTCTACTTTTTTGAGTTCAACGGTAATTTTCAGATCCTCTTTTTTATACTTAATACTATTGTCGAGAATATTAGTGATCACATTAGTTAGATGAAACTCATCAACCTTTACCAAGGCATTTTCAATAGATGGTATGAATGTGATGCTTCCGTTAATTTCAGAAAGTGTTAGATCTACATTTTTTATTGCAGAAGTGACAATATTCGTAAGATCTGCGGTTTGCTTGTTCAGTTTAAGCTCTCCATTGTCCAAAGAAGCAATGTCAAGCACCTTTTCTACGTGTGAATTGATTCTGTTTTTTTCACTTTCAATAATATCAATGAAGCGCTCAACTTCTTCAGGACTCCCAATCACTTCAGGATGTTTAATGGATGCAGCTGCCAAGGAAATAGAAGCCAAGGGCGTTTTCAGTTCGTGCGTCATGTTATTTATGAAGTCATTCTTCACTTGACTAATCTTCTTCTGCTTGAAAATGAAGTAAAGTGCGTAACCGAAACTAACAAGGATTAAAATTGTGAACAGGATCGAAATTAGAACCATCGGTCTAATTTGATCCCAAACAAAATCCCCCTCACCTTTCATTTGGATCCAAAGTGTAAATCGATCCTTGTCCAAACGATCATTTTGAAACAAATCTTTACTGAATTTATCATCGCTAGGAGCTTCATCATAACCATCGGACATCAATCCGTAATCATAATTTCCCTGATGATCATCGAATACTGCAAATTCAAATAAGGTATCCAGTCCTTCTTCTTGAAGTGCCAATTTTATTTTTTCTTCAAGTTCTGTTTCGCTAATTCTGTCCTCAAGCTCTTCCGAAAGTGTTGTTTCAAATGTGAAATGCTGAACCAGAGACGAAATATGATCCAACTTGTTTTCCTTCTCTTCTCCGAAGATTATATGTGCTTCCAAGGCAGAATCTATTTCTTCCATTTTAAGGTCGATTAGTTCTGCCCAATTATTATCTATTGTAATTTGATGTCTCTCTGTTTCCGAACCTGATGATTCTTCGCTGTACTGAATTTTTATCTGTGTATGTTCACCATCTGGATCGGATTCGATAATAATAGTGTTATTGTCTGAATCATCTTCTGTAATAATTCCAATATCTTCAATGAGTTCTGGCCCGTGAATTTCTTCCCGAATAATATCGTGCAGCATAGAATCAACTCCGCCAAATTCTTCTCTTAAGAAAAATTCAGCTTCCTCTAGTTCTATGGTTTCATTCACATTATTGAGGGCATCATTTACGTGCAATGCAAATGCATTTTCCTTTTCCTCGATTGAACCCATGATCAGATTGCTCTGAATGACAACGATCCCAATAAGGGAAATCACCATTAGCGATATTAAACTATATATCAATCTGTTTTTCATCCAATTCAAAAGTAAGGTGCATCTACAGGTAAAAAAAGCACTTTAACCTAACTTTAACCTTTGTTATCTTTTCTTTAACCCTTTCGAGGGAAGCATAGCTCTAATTTAGCCATTGTAAACGAATGAATATTCAATTTAAACATAGAGTTATGAAAAACAGAACAAAAACAATTTTAGCAGCAGTAGGCGTATTTGCCATTGCAGGGTTATTGGTTTCCTTCTCAGGAAATACTGATGACGAAAAAATGAAACGCTATCAGGTGATTCATCAAGAGAACGGAGAAGTAGTAGAATACGACACCGTTGTTCCAATGAATTCAAGTTATTCGGTGGAAGATTTTTTAGCAGACAAGGGAATCGAGAACGAAAACGTAGAAATCATTCAAATGCCATCCTTGTCTGAAGAGATGAATTTTATTCATGGTGATTTAGAAGGAGCCCACATGATCATTAATGAAATCATGAGTGATATGAATATTGAAATCCATGAAGATGGAGAGAACGTATTCGTTGAGATGATAATCGATGAAGATCATGAAGGTGTCGAAGGACAAGAGATTAAAATTACTTGTACAATCGATGACGACGGGAATATGATTACGACAAAGATCGTAAACGGTGAAGAAGTAGAAATGACTCAAGAAGAAATTGATCAATTAAAATCTCACTCAAGTGAAGATGGACACATGATTATTCGTATTGAAGATGGTATCATCAATATGGAAGGAATGATGGAGGAAGTGATGGAAGAGCTCGAATTGGCCATGGAGGAATTGGAAGGGTTAGATTTGGAAGAATTGGATCACCAAATTCAAATTATCACAGAAGAAATTGAAACGGTTGAAGGAGATGATGGTGAAATGAAAATAATCATTCGTCATTCAGAGAATGGTGATGAGGTAATTGAAGAGCGTATCATTCACATGGAAGGTGAAGAAGTTGATTGGCATGGTGATCATGGAGCCCACATGCGCATGGTTCACAATGACGGCGATGAAGATTTTACAATTGTGATTGTAACAGAAGATTATGATGGATCTTCACGTACAGATGCCGATGTTCGTATTCGTAAAGAAATCAACGAAAGCAATATTTCGGTGTACCCAAATCCTAGTGAAGGAGCAATTAACATTCGTATTAATCAAACTGAAGAGTTAAAAACATTAATTAAAATCACTGATATTCAAGGGAAGACGGTATTCAAGGAAAACCTTGGAAAGTTCTCAGGAGAATATAATCAGGAAATTGATTTGAAGGAACATGGTACAGGTACTTACATGGTCACTATTCAACAAGGAGACAATGTAAACACTGAAAAAATTATCATAAAGTAGTTTTAGTGAGAATGCAGAGTGTATTCTTTTCATAGGTGCGTACAGGAGTGTATGTATTAAACCGACCCCTGTGCAGGGGTCGGTTTTTTTGTTTAATTCTAGCACAAATACTAGTGGTCATCCATTAAAAGGAATGGGATAATATGTCAATCAAATGTTTATACGAATCTGTGAAAAACAGGAGTGAATCACCCAATTGTATAATGGGAGCTACAATCTGATAAATTTTGTAGAAAAATGTAGCGATAGAAACTCAGCTTTTTCCTATCTTGGAGCCGCGAAACAATTAACTTAATATTTAAAACGACCTAACATGAAGAAATTTTTGGTAGCGATCCCAGTAGCAGCGTTATTTTTGGCGTCTTGCGGTGGTGGATCAAATGATCACGCATTAGAAGAAATCCTTGATACAATGGAAGAATTTGATGCAGCAACAAACAGCTTTGCTGATGGAAATGCATCGGATGGAGAACAGTACTTTTTTGGAGTACAAGCAGAAGTAATTGAAATCGACGTTAAAATGGCGGAGATTGAAGAATTGGACATCATGGATGCTCCTGAGGAAGAAATCAATGCAATGATCGACTCTGCATTTGCAAGTATGGCGAGTGCTAGAAAAGCAATGGCATTGTACGAAAGCAAGAACTGGGCATTGAAAGATGAGTTGAACGAACTTACGCATGAGTGGTTTGACGGAGTTGTTGACTTATTGAACGATTACTTAAAAGATTTAGCAGAGCCATTGTCACGTCCAGAAGATACTTGGACTGATGAAGAGTTTGAATTGTACGAAGAGTTTTACTATGCTCGTGAAGATTTCTATGCAGGAATTGACACTGAGTGGGTTGAATTCCAATATGAGTACGGAGATGCTCACGGTATCGTATTCGGTGATGAATCAATTGACGTTGATGCATTGGTTGAACAAGATATGGCAGCAAACGAATCAAACTAATTCGTTCTTAATGAATGACCAAAGCTGATCCGAAAGGGTCGGCTTTTTTTGTACCCAAGAAGTTTAATCGAATTGGGGTAATTTCCTTAATTTAGATCGCAAGAGATTGACTCATTAACTTACTAGCGTAAATGACGACACCCAAAAACCTGCCAGAGTATAATAAATTCACCTTGGCATTCAAGGACAAAGAACTCGAAAAAGAATTTACTGCGTCTTACGATGACAGTGTAAAAATTCCTTTACGCTTCGGAATTATTATTTCTATTCTATCATGGTACAGCGCAATTTGGCTTATCTACTCAATAATTCCGCAAGAGTTTAATTGGTTGGCATTATTGACAGTTGTGTATATCGGTTCTTATTTTGGATTCATTGTATACGCTACATATGTCAATCGATTTAAAGGGTATTATCATTTGTTGGGAGCAATTTCGAATGCCTGGGCCGGATTATATGTCATCTATTTTTGTGATCAATTTCCAACGGGTGAGCACTTGATGTTACCTGTGCTCATCTTTATTATTTTCTTTGGCTCGTACATGGTTCGTTTACGATGGCTGGCTGGCTTTATTGCGGCACTGAGCTATACCATTGCTTACCACATTTATATTGAAACGTATGCAGATATATCAGCATCTCAAGTTCTGCTTTATGCATTTGTTGCTTGGATGACCTTAGTTTTCGCCATTCTAGCAGGGCGCGTAACTGAAGAGAAGAACCGTATTTCTTTTATTCAACGTAAAACGATTGAGGAGCAGAGCGCAATCATTGAAGGTGAAAAAGAACTCTTACTTACGGAAGTACATCACAGAGTAAAGAACAACCTTCAAATCATCGTGAGTTTGATCAATCTTCAGCTCTCAAAATTTGATAATGCAGAAATAGCAGTTGCCTTGAAGGAAACCCAAAGTCGAGTAATGGCCATGTCACTTGTTCATCAGCGAATGAAGCAAACTTCTAGTATCGCTAACATCTCATTGCACGATTATACGCATCAAATGATCGATAATATCTATCAACTAAATGATGGAAATGATGCGCTATTTGAATTAGAAATTTCCGAGGAGCTTGTTGTTGATATTGAAACAGCTATTCCATTGGGACTCATCATCAACGAAATCGTGTCAAATTTCTTCAAGCATTGTGCTTCGAAAGATGACACAGCACGTGCGTTTACAATTCAAGCAAGTAAATCAGCGAAAGATGAATGCCTGATTAAGTACTCCGACAACGGCGTAGGATTTCCTCCAAATACATCTACTGAAAATGATACCACCTTAGGATTAGAGTTGATTCAAAGTCTCACTGATCAGATTGATGGAGAGTTTAAGTTCTACTCTGAGAATGGCGCTTGTTATGAGTTGAAGTTTACGCTTTAATTTCAGTTGAATCTATTATTTCTTACTCTTCCATCTCACAAGGGAGAAAAAAGACGCTAAATAGTTACCATGGTAAATAAAGTTGTCGATTTGCTTGGAATCTACATTCTTGCTCTCTACATTTACTCTAATACTTAAAGTTTAAGAAGATGAAAAATAGAAAAGTTATACATAGTTTACCAGCGGAGAAGGTTGATATGGGAGGGTTTCCAGTCAAGCAATCACTGCCAACAAATAACGTCAGCCAAGTAGACCCATTTTTGTTGTTGCACCATGGTAAAATCAAACCAATTTACGATCGTCCGGCGCATATTCAAGGAGTTGGCCCCCATCCTCATCGTGGGTTTTCGCCTGTTACTTTTATCATTGAAGGAGAAGTGCATCACCGAGATAGTAGAGGGAATAATCAAATTGCGAGAGAAGGAGAGGTTCAGTGGATGCATGCTGGAGCAGGAGTCATACACAGCGAACGTCCTTCGGAAGCATTGCTAGAGCGGCGAGGAACACAGGAGATCATACAATTGTGGATTAATACACCTGCCAAGCACAAAATGAATGAGCCCGAGTATCTGCATATCATTGAAAGTGAAATACCCCGAATTCAAACTGAAGATGGATTAACTGATTTGAAGTTGATCTCTGGCAAATATGGAGAATTGTCAGGGAATATTAGGGCGAAAAGTGAGTTACTTGTAGTGTGGGGTAAGTCAAAGGAGAATGGTCATGTAGCATTACAGATTCCAGAAGGATACAATGCAGCAATTTACAGTGTTAAGGGAAACTTGAGAATTGAAGGACACGGAATTGTGGACCCAGAGAGTTTGATTGTTTTTGACAATGAAGGTGATCAAATTTCGCTTCAAGCTGATACTGAAAGCCAATATCTCATTCTCGCTGGAGAACCGATTAACGAGAAAATGGTTCAGCATGGTCCATTTGTTATGAATAGCGAAACGGAAATAATGGAGGCAATGCGCGATTATCAGATGGGTAAAATGGGAGTTTTGATAGAAGAAACGCCATGATCCATTTTCCATTTATCAATTAAAACGTCCTCCTGTGCACTCTAAGTTGAATTCTGTGTAAATAAGAATCAAGTATTTTCTATCCTCAAATATCTTTAATAGAGATTAAGATGATATCTGTGTAACTTATTCCATCAAAAGGAAGTCATATGGGTATTAGTAAGAAATAATCTCCATAAAATAAGTTATAGAAAATGTTAAGATTCCTTTACCCTTCCAAGTTGCTCATCCTCTTTGTTTTACTTTTTAGCACAGCAGGATTTGCCCAACAAGTTGAAATTTCTGGTCAAGTCAAAGACGATATTACCAAAGAGAGTTTACCTTTTTGTAAGGTCGTGGCTTTGAATGCAAACGATAGCATAATGCAAGGTGGAATTACAGATGACAAAGGGTTTTTCAGATTACCATTGAGCCCAGGAGGGTATACGATTGTGATTAGCACGTATGGTTATATTTCTGATTCACTCGCTATTGGAGTTGGAAGAGAAGATAATTTCCTTGGCGTTTTTCGAATGAAGACGAATGTTGTTGAGTTGGGAGAAATGAACGTTGAGGCCAGTTCTCGAATTGATTTGTTGGATAGAGAAGTTCAAATTATTACGGAAGAACTGAAAGTAGGAGCTACGGCCACAAAAGATGTTCTGGATAAAATAGCAGGTGTATCTTACGATGAATACGCTGGTATTATCAAGATTGACAATAGTGCGAATATTATGATTCTCGTGAATGGGGTCGAAAAAAACCAAGAGTACATTCAAAACCTTGAACCAGAAAGATTGTTGAAGGTAGAAATTACACGTGACCCTGGAGGGCGTTATGGCCTAGAAGGGTATACAGCAATTTTGAATGTTGTCTTACGTGACGACTATAAAGGTTCTGAATTCTACATTGAAGAAATGCAGTTGATTGATATCAATCCAGAAAGATCACGATTAGACCTCTTCATTATGTCTTTAAATTTAACCTACAATTACACGAAAAACAATTTGAATCTGTATGCTGGAGTTTGGTTTGCTAGAAGAAATTTCTTGATTTCCTCTGAAGCAGAAACCAATTATAATGATGGAACAACTGTATTTGAAAATGCAGAATGGAGGACTCCAAACACCGAAATTTTAGAATACGATGCGGACTATTTGTTGGGGTTTGATTATAGAATTAATCCAAAACACATGATTAGTTTTGAAACCGACATCTCGGCTTTACCTTTTAATACAGGAGAAACCACCTTTAATTATCAAACTGAGATTTATTCGAATGATTCTTTGATCGATACCTATGGGTTCGATACAAAAACAGAAAACAATGTATTTGAGACATACAGCACGCTGTTTTATATTGGTGAATTCAATGAGAGAAACAGACTCAATGTGAATTTCACATTCTCGTCGTACAAGGATACTTATTCTGCTAGAACTCTTCAAGAATTCACTTATGATCGAGATGAAACTGGAGTTAACAAGAAGAAATACACGCGTTTTTACGCAGAGTATGAGCACATTTTTTCTTCAAAAACGAGTTTACAAATTGGTTACGGAAATACATGGAGAGAATTGAACAATGACTTCAGTATTCTTCAAACGGATATTGCTTCTGGTGACGTTGCGTCGATCTCTAGTGATTTCACACTTTCTGATATGCGCCACAAGCTCTATTCAAATTTCTCTTGGAAGATGAGTCCGAAATGGGGAATTGGAATTGGAATGGCGGCTGAAACTTCTTCACCTAGAGCAGAAGGGGCGCAGCTCAACTATTTGATATACCAACCAATGTTTGATTTGAGATATGTAGCGGGTAAGATGCTCAATTTTAAGCTCAAATACCGTACGACAAGTGCTTATCCAACAATTTCGGAAACCAATCCATTTTTAAGTCAGGTAAATCCAAGAATAACTTCAGTTGGAAATCCATATTTGAAACCATCGACAACCCACAGATTTTCGCTACGCATTAACGCATTACAAGGAATGTTGGCATTGGAGCCATACACGCTTTATTCGAATAATAGAGTAGCACAAGTTGGAGAGTTGGATGCGAATGGGATATTTAATTACCATTTTGAGAATGCAGAATTGTACCAGCGCAGTGGAGCGAAACTGAACTTCAATAAGTATTTCAAAATAAGTTTAATGGTTCAGGCAAGTTTTGAAGTGTATTATGCAAAAATGAGATCGACTACACGAACCAATGAATTTGTTGATTGGAATGCTGATGTAAACCTCATCTATATCTTCCCGAAATCTGAAATCCTCTTAGGACTTAACTACCAACGTCATCAAAGCAAAAGGATCAATGCCTTAGGATATAACAAAGGCGATATAAATTTCTGGATGCTATTTTACAAGCAACCATTATTTAAGAAAAGAGCAAGTATCATGGTCGGGTATTTCTTACCAATCGGCTCAGGAGCAAATTACAATCAAGACTCACGAGTTGATGCTCCTGGATTTGCAATGCAGACAAATGTTGATGTTACAGCTGTAAAGAACATGCTAATTCTTGAATTCAGCTTCCGATTTAGCAAAGGAAAAACGGTTAAAAAGATGGAGAAGAATGTTGATCAAGAATCAGAAAATGGAGGAGGAGGTCTCTTCTAGAGATCTGATTATTCTTCACCATTACGTTTCGATTATGACCACAAGACTGTCTATAATCGCTCTGAGCTATTGGACATGTCATAACCGGTAACTTGGTATTCAAACATTCTATTTTGTTCGTCTTTGAGATGTAAAATGAAACTGTATTCAGTACCCCAATTATAACCTTCACCATTGAGGCTAAACCCACCACTGCCGGCATAACTGTATCCGCCATCGTGTTCTAATGTTTTTGGCAAAGTATTCGTCCATTGAATGCTGCCAATCACATTTTCAATTTTTATGAGTGTACATTCGGCACCGTAATTATTGAAACTGATTGAAATCCCTCCTCCTCCCATGCTTCCACAGCCATCACTTTTAATAATCGGACCATCATCTATCCGCTCCATGGATTCAATAATATACTTTTTACCAGTTCCGAAAAAATCCAATCCAAAAGCAATTTTCATTGTTAAACTATCGTAATCTCTACAAATAGCTTTGCCTAAGTCAGCAATATTCACCCAATTAGAATCCATTTGGGTACGGTATTTAAGGTAATGTTCTCTGATCAATCCAGAATTCGATTCACTTGTATATGCTAATCCCGTATTCATCATTAAAACCAGAATTCGATCCTTTTCTATCTTCTCTATTTTTGCAAAAAAGCCACTTACATCTTGATATTTACTGTCTGTCAATTTAATGTACAAAGTAGTGTCCAAGTTCTTGACCATTTCAAGATTGTTCGCTGTTTCTATTTCGTGCTGCTCATAGGCGTAAGAATAGTAACCATAGTTTCGCCATTGTTCTTCGAGAGTCATGTACGCTGCTGCTAATAGAACCAATAGAAAAACAGAAAAAGTATAAAATGGAGTCCTGATTCGTCCTTTTGATTTAACAAGATCAACGAATTGCTCTGGCAATTCATACAGCCCATCCTCTTTGCGCAAAACGTATTTTTTACCAATCCCGAAAAAGGGAATCCAAAAAAGATGAAAACACTTCTGGCGCACTTCAATTGTTGACGCTCCTAGAACTTCATCGTCGAGGTCCAAATCTTTCGCAGTAAATGATTTGATTTTAAAACTGTACCAACCGAAAACAACCTTGATCATAATTACTATTTATTAGGACGAGTAGAAATTACAAATACCATTTGCAGCCGCAAAATACTGATTCTTGAAAAAAGATTTGAAATATGGCAACCTGTTATTCCCTTCTTCGAAAAATGACAATGTTGTGCGAACTGATGTCTTCTAACTTGAGAATTTTCTTTTTCAATTTGAGAATTCTCCAATTTCCACTGGGTAGATTTGCCGAATAGGCAGCTGGAGTTTCGTAGAAGTAGAGAACATTCTCATCAATATCCGCTGACCAGTAAGAAGTATCTGTATCGCGAAAGATCTTTAAATGGTCAGTTCTGAACTCGGTATCCTGGGAATTATCGTTGGGAGAGAAAATCACATCGTCTGATCCTTCTCGGATGAGCTTATCTGCACGCCATGTTCCTATTAGGAGTGGAAGATTAGCTTGGGTGTCTATCGTATTGATTGATGCTTCCATCAGTCTACCTTTTTTTCTGAATTTTTGAACAGTTCGTTCATCGGGAAGATCTTCCTCATACCACATTATTTGTTTACCCATGGTTCCCTTGAAGCGTGTAAAAAAGGACTCACGATCTTTAATGGATATAAATGGGTCCTCTATTGTGATTTCAGGCGTTATGATTGGTTCAGTGCGGTCCATTGTTTGGATTGTGTCAAACAGAACTGGAAGCAAGTCAATGGGTAATCCAAGTTTCTTAATCATTCCTTTGAGTGATTTTGCTTGAAACGGATCTGTTGCCAATGCTATTTTTTTAAAACCTAGTTTTTTAGCGATCAGGTAGGAGTAATACACATTTTCTGAGCTGTGTTCTGCATTCGTATCCAGAAAAATGTTAGACGCTGGAATCCCTAAAGATCTTCCATACTCAGCCATTATTTTAGCTTCGGAGTATTTTGTGTAAACGGCTCCTCCAGAATAAATGATGTTGTTGGTCATCCCGTTCTTGTACAGATAATCGGACCAAGAAACACGAATATTCATTGTGGGCGACCAAGAAACTCCGTCATGTGGTACTCCTGGTACAATGATTACGTCGTAAGGTGCATTTGTCTGCGCAGCATCAAAATAGGTCTGCGATTTTTTCTTTGAAAATGCACAGCTCGAAAGGATGGCAGATAGTACTAGAAGACTTAATATAAATTTCATTGAATTCAGTTTACTAGGGCCAATCTTGTTCTCGTTGCTATTTCAATTTCATTTTCAAATAGGAAAACATCATTGCCGAATTAAATGCGGCTTGTTCATTTGTGGATGATGCGCCATGTCCACCCTCAATGGTTTCATAAAACAATATTGGATGGCCTTGCTCTATCATCCGGGCAGCCATTTTACGTGCATGTGCTGGATGCACACGGTCGTCCTTTGTGGAAGTAATCAAAAATACTTCTGGGTAATCTCTTCCTTCAAAAACATTGTGATATGGCGAATATTTTTTGATGTATTCCCATTCTTCATCAATATCTGGGTTTCCGTACTCAGCCATCCAACTTGCACCAGCAAGTAGTTTATTGTAACGCTTCATATCCAATAGAGGAGCACCAATAATTACGGCATTGAATAAGTCAGGTCGTTGCGTTGCTACAACACCAGCCATTAATCCTCCATTACTCCATCCGAATGCTCCACAATGTCGTGGAGAAGTAATGTTCTTTTTCATTAGGTCTTCGGTAATCGCATAGAAATCGTCGTAGGCATTCTGGCGATTCTCTTTAAGTGCCGCTTGGTGCCATGCTGGACCAAATTCACCACCACCACGAATATTTGCGAGTACGTAAACACCACCTTGTTCTAACCACCCAATACCCACGTTAGCTCTGTAACTTGGCTTTGAGGAAACATTAAACCCTCCATAAGCATACACTAGCGTTGGGTTTGTTCCATCTAATTTCATGTCTTTTTTATGAACTATGAAATAAGGTATCGTGGTACCATCTTTAGACTTCACTTCGTATTGGTGAACGGCTAAATTGTCAGCGTTGAACTTAGCTTTGCCCTGTCGAACTTTTATTGTTTTGGAACCATTTTGGTGATATAATGTTGGGGGTGTGATAAAGTTGCTGTACTGAAAGAAAAACCCATTTTCTGTTCTATCGTAATCAATAATTGAGATCCGGCCGAACTGAGGTGTGTTTACAGGTCGCGTTGTCCAGCCAGCAGGTGTAAGAGTGGCCATGAAGACTTTACTCTTTACATTCTCTATACAATTGAGTAGCACCCCTCCCTTGATCACAGCAACTCCTTCAATGCTTGTTTTCGCGTCCGGTCGAAATACCAATTTAGCATCGTGAGTACCTTGAATCAGTTTATTTAAATCAAGACTAATTAGGTCGCCAAGCTTAAATGATTCACCTGATACTTCCCAGTCTGAATCGAGCGACACCAATAAATTATTCTGGTAAAGGTCATTCACATTGCAGTCCTTTGGAAGGTCAAGTTTGATGAGCTTTTCATTTTGCCAATAGTATAGATCACCAGAGTAAAATGACTCTGATACTTGAAGACATATGTGATGAACGCCATCAACATAAATTCCGAATGGCCAAGCCCCCATGATGTCTTCTCCACCATTAAAAACGGTCTCAGCATTTTCAATTTTTTCACCACGCTTCCAACGTTTCACAATAAATGGGTATCCAGATGAAGTAAGTGTATTCTCACCAAAATTCCTAGAAATCATAAGTTCATCTTCGTTAAGCCAAATTGCACTTCCTTTACTAGAAGCTAATTCGAAGCCATTCACGACAAACTGTTTTGTCTCTGTATCAAATTCACGAACAATGCCCTCATCAGTACCACCATCTGACATTTCTACTAAGCATATTTTGTTATCGGGTGCAAACCATTCAACACCATGAAACACCCATTTGGCTCCATCTTGTTCAGATAATTCATCAAAATCTAAAACAGTTTCCCATTCGGCTGTGTTACTCATATATGAGCTTTTGGTCGTACGTCTCCAAATTCCACGAATGTGTTTTTCATCTTTCCAGAAATTATAGACGTAGTCTCCTATTACTGATGGGTAATCAATTTTTTCCTCATCATTCATAGATTCGAGAAAGGCGCTTTTTAAGTCTTCAAATCCCTCAACGCCACCAATTCTATTCGCCGAAAGTTTGTTCTGGGTTTTAACCCATTCCATCGAGCGTTCACTCTCTACTTCTTCCAACCAGAGATACGGATCCTGCTGAGAAAATGAGAA
The DNA here is from genome assembly GCA_033791225.1 of Crocinitomicaceae bacterium. Taxonomy (GTDB): domain Bacteria; phylum Bacteroidota; class Bacteroidia; order Flavobacteriales_D; family Crocinitomicaceae; genus UBA4466. The sequence goes on along the minus strand of JASJHD010000008.1, from coordinate 61,732 downwards.
GATTGAACTAATACAAAAGGCAACAATGAACAAGTGATTCTTAAGCATGACGTGGTTTTATTAATTTAAAATTTTTGAGTAATAATTGCGACTAAAGGTATAAAAAAAGCCCCTCATTGCTGAGAGGCTTTGTACCTTGGGGGGGCGATAGCTATCTATAGAGCGATTATTTATGGCAAATGATTTTGTATAAAGCTAAATATGAATTCAGTCACCCCAGCTTGCGCTACATTTGGTTTGAAATATTGACCAGTACTAACACCATTCGTTAGATTGGTAATTTGTACTGCTTGATTCAATGCGCCGCCATTAAGATCATTTGTCGGAGCCATACTGAATGCGCAGACATAAACATTCTTATCAATTAAGGCATTGGCTGTGCTTTCTAAAGTGCATGTCACACCTTCTTCCGTTATTGGGTCATGACCATATTCATCACCAAACCAGCAAATAATTCTCATTGCTCCCGGTCTCCAACCTGATGACGCCCTATTGGATAATTCTGTAAGTGCAAAAAGCTGCCCCTCAGGTTGATCGCCCCCACCGCTGGGCACTAGGCTATTCACAGCTTGTTGCAGTCCTGCATCATCATCAGTTATTGATGCTAATACTCTATAAGGATCTGCATCGGTTGTATCTTTATAGTATGCGACACCAACTTGTGCATCCCATTGAGTTGCGGCAAGAAGTTTCTTGTATGCATCAATAAAATCTGCCTTAACATCACCAATTGCGGAGTACATACTTCCGGTGCTATCACACAAAAGCATTATATCAATTTTGAAGCCTGCCCCAGCACCCATGTTTAAATGTGGTCTTTCCATGTTTTTTTAGTTTTTAAATAATTTATATGTAATTGAGTATTTCATTCTTTATCAATTTGTACATCAAGGTATAAAAGTCTCAATGGAGAGAGAAATAGTAGATATAGCGGTTCTGCAAGCTACTACATTAAGCATTTGTAGTCAAGAGTATAAATACCTGAATTTTAGCAGGTATTTATCGCAATTTATTGCGATAAATACGAGTATAAATACGCATTGACAATGCATTGAATAGGTAATAACTTTGTATTCTACAATGGATATAAGAAATCAATTCGGGGCGAACGTATCGAAGCTAAGAAGGGCTAAAGGGCTTTCTCAAGAGAAACTTGCACGAGTTGCGGATATTGATAGAAGTTATGTTTCAAAAATTGAATTAGGAAAAACTACCGTGTCTATTGTTGTGGCACAAAAAATATCCATCGCTTTGGGTGCTAAAATGTCTGACTTTTTTACGTGATATTAAATTAATGTCACGGACTATAGACCTCAATAGAGGCCAATTATGACAGATATTCAGATAATTGTTCTGTTTTGAATAATGGTAAAGTTATTGATACTGTGTTGGGTAACAAGATAATTTACACTACTATGTCTGAAGACAAAAATTCTCATGAAGCGAAGATTCGCTTTAATATGAGGTCAAAAGAGTTTGAAATTTCTGGTAACGAATCGTTTGTGACCGATCAAATTGAAAACTTTAAGGAGTTAATTCAAGGAAGCTTAGGAAAGTTGGTTATAGACGATTCACCGCGTTTGAATGGTGATTTTGGTAAATACCAGATTCTCCCAGAACCCGTTGAAGAAGTTAAGTCTGAAGATGTCAAATTTGTTGAGAGTAATAAGACAATTGAAAAGAAGGAAGCTTCTATTGAATATGAGAATGTTCTAGTCATAGATGAAGACAGAGTAAAGGTTATAGCAGATGTTCCTGGTGATACGACTGCAAGCAAGATGATTAATGTCATATTGATTTATATGTGGGCCAAGCTTCAGTTAGGAGTAGAGGAAATAAGTTTTGATGAGTTAAGATCAATCTGTGAGGAATATGGAGAAGTTGATAAAAAGAACTTCTCGACAAGGTTAAAGGATAAGAAAAAGCTATTTCTTATCAACGGAACCTCAAGAGCATTTAAAGCTAAATTGATAAGACCTGGGATTTTGAAAGCTGAAACTTTACTTAAGAAACTGAATGGATAATTTAACTAAAGTCAAAGAGGTTTTAAGAAATTCTTATGGGAATGAGATTAGCGAAAAGTTGATTGAATCTTATGTTACCATTGAAGAGTATTTTGTTTTTAAGAAATGGAAACCGAGTGAATTGGATTCAGGACATTTTGTTGAATCAGTTCGCCGTATTTTAGAAAAGGAGTTATTAGGATCAAGTACGCCTTACAGTCAAAACCTCTCTAATTTTTCAGACCAAGTAATATTACAGTATCAGAATTCTACAGGTCATGAATCATTTAGGATGTTAATTCCGAGAGCTTTAAAGTCCATATATAATATCCGAAACAAGAGAGGTGTTGGTCATGTTGGACCAGTTTCTCCCAACGAGATGGATGCTACGTATATATTGTTTTCGGTTAAATGGGTTCTTTCAGAAATTGTAAGGTTGAAGTCTGGATTAAGCACTGAAGAAACGCAGAAGTTAATAAGTTCAATTTCTCAGCGGAATATTGAGTTGTTATGGAAAGATGGTGATGTTAAAAGAGTTTTGAACCCAAAAATTTCGGCGAAAGACCAAGTCATGATTCTGTTATTTGATGAAAGCCCATTGAGTGTTGAAGGGATGAGGGTGATTATTGAATATCAGAACAAAGTCAACTTTAAGAAACTGATTGTTTCCAAACTTCATAAAGACCGATTAATTGAATTTAATAAGGAAAACAATCGATGTTCTATTTCGCCAATAGGTGTCATATATGCGGAAAAACTGATTTTAAAAAAAATATAAATTATAAATATGGAAGAGAAAACAGGAATACGAATTAATCTGAATACCAGAGAGTTTGAGATTAACGGAAGCGAAGAATTTATTTCAAAGTACGATAATGTAATTCAAAGTTTTTTAAAAATTATAGAAAGTGACAACTTAAGTACAGTTAAAAACCCTGAGAATAAGAAACAATCTCCAAAAAAGACTCAAGGAACGGAACACGTGAAAGATTCTTCGAATGAGGCAGACTCTCACGCTGTACCTGTTTCTTTTGGCGAGTACTACCACAAGTTACCTTCATCAGCAAAGAGTGTGGATAAAATATTACTGGCGGGATACTTCGTGCAACAAGGATCTGAATCATCTTCTTTTGCTACGAAAGAGGCTTCTTCCTTATTATTGGAGCAAGGGGTTAAATTATCGAATCCATCAGAATTCATGAGAGCAAATTTAGCAACTAAGAAAGTGTTTAAGCATCAAGGGAAATATAGAGTTTCAGAAACAGGAATAGCGTTTTTAGAAAGAATCACGACAACTGCATAAGAAAGGAGCGCTATGCGCTCCTTTTTCATTTCCTTTATTGATCATGTGCTTTTCAAAAGCTCATCAACTGAAATATCCAACCCTTTAGCAATCTTCATCAAAGTTATTAATCTTGGATTTGTTTTACCATTCTCAATCATATACAATTGAGTTCGACCGATCTCACAATCAAAGGCAAAGGATTTCTGATCAAACCCTTTTTCCTCTCTGAGTTGCTTGATTTTTAAGCCAAGTCGTTGAAAATATTTTTCTTCTTTCGTGTTCACTATACCGAATATCTGAAAATTATCTATATATTGTGTTCGGAATAACGAACAGTAAAATTAAATCTATAATCATGTAAAACAAAGAACTAATCATTTCACTTATCCAACAAGATTTAAAACACAGTCAATTAGTCTTAGGACTTGATGAACTTGGAATGGAAGCATCCGATAAACATTGTTTAGATATATTGGACATTGTAGCCAGTTTAATGCAAGTTCCTGACATGGCAACAATAGACTTGTCACACATGCATGATCGTATTATCGTAACAATAACTGATGTGAAAGGTCAAATGGTTTTTACAGATGAATTCACTGGAGTAAATTCTATTTCATTAGACTTAAGCAAGTACGAATCGGGAACATACTTTGTTAAATTGGAAGAAGTTAAATCATCTGTAGTAATTCAATTGGTGAAGGAGTAATGTTTGGTAACATAACCTCAGGCTAATTTAAATCGAAATAGGTATAAAAAAGCCCCTCATTGCTGAGAGGCTTTGTACCTTGGGGGGTCCCGATAGCTATCGGGACGAACCTTCTTGATATTGATCTAAGAGGCGCTGAGCTATTTCAGGGTACTTTTTTATGTTGGCAACGAAAGTTTTACTTTTCATCTTCTTGATATGGCTTTCAATGTTTCTTGCTTGTGATAAAGTTAAATCTGAAAGATTGTAGAAAACTTCCCAATCATTGGCCTTGGTAGTAAAACTATTTGGAAAAACTTTGTTTTTATGTTGCTCTAATCTTATCCCCAAAGACCGACAACTTCCGATATAATATCTATTCAATGATTTTGAGTGTAGGATATAAACTTCAGCCATATATAGTAGGTTATTTGCTATAAAAGATACAAAAAAAGCCCCTCATTGCTGAGAGGCTTTGTACCTTGGGGGGGAATCGAACCCCCACGCCCGAAGGCACTGGATTTTGAATCCAGCGCGTCTACCAGTTCCGCCACCAAGGCATGTCGTTCTTTAGTAGAGCGGGTGCAAAGTTATAGATTTTATTGAAATGAGAAGTATTCCAACTAATTTTTCATCACTTTTTTAATAATTGTAGAATTATCTAAATCTATTTCAAGTATATACACACCGCTTTCCAAATAGTTGAGTCCATCAATTACCAATGAATTCCCTGTCCATTCGTTTTGATCTATATTCACATTCTGGATAATTCTACCAGACTGATCCATTAAGCGGACGGTACAATTTTCTGGAATTGTTGCAATCCGAAGTGTCAAATCTGAATTAAATGGGTTTGGATAAATAGCTACTACATCGTCATGGTTCAATTCTTCATTACCTGTCATGCTGCAATTCAATAAGGTACCTGGTACATTTGCATCTAACCAAACCAACCTTCTATCAATCCAATCTTTTAGGCGTTGCACTTCTTCGGCATAGGTTTGTGAAGGAGCCGGAACTTCTGGGGTTCCTGTTGCTGCCCCCATATTACCCCATGTCAAATAGTGCCATTCTTGACTCTCATCTACAACTGCTGCAACGGAATCAACCATAGCATGCAAATAATCTTCACTAAGAACATTTCTTCTTAAGTCTTCATATCGGCAGCGAACTTCATCGGCAAAAATAGGATCTTGCAACATCCGAACGAACCAGCCAGGTGAGTGCACATCAGGATTGCAATCGTTCACTTCATATGCCCAATTTGAACCATCCGTCTGGTCATACATACAGTCGTACATGTCCTTCCATGCCCAATCAAAATCCCAAACAGGTCCTGCTTTCAGTTTACCAATGGAACCGTCTGCATGGTCTCTTTCCTTATAGAAATACCGACTCTTTTTAAATCCATCCCCATTTCTTGCCATCTCGTTGACAAGGAAGTAGTCAATCCAAGATCGGGTGCTTATGTACTGCCTGAATCCTGTGTTGGGATCTGCAAAATTGGCACCGTAGAGTGTCTGCTCAAATTGATCCATGTAGTCTTGAATAAATGCTTGTTGTTGAGGTGCAATTGTATCAATCTTTGGGTAGACATATACCATGTGCACATCATAGGTTGGGTGATCGATTGGGCTATAATTGAGTTCCCAAGAATTAGAACTGTTCCAATAGTCCACCTTTAGAATATAACCACCAGTTACGTCGGGGTAATTTGTTTCATATTGATACAAATTCGCAATATCTACTCTATTTGGGTCGCGCTTAATTTTTTCAGCCAGTAAAAAGATGCCTTGATATTCACCGTTAATTACAACGTCTACCAATTTACAGCGGGGTGCATAATGTCCAATCTCATCAAAGATTCGGTAAGGAATAATATTTCGCGCAAAGGACTTATCATTATAATTTGCGATTAAAAGCCAGTCATGTTCAGCAGGCATTCCAATAAGTGATGAATCTACTTGCATACCAAAGCTATCTTGCAAACGAATCGCATACGGCTTTTGTGGTAAAGAAGCGGAGTAATTCCCACGGTATTCAATCCCTATTTTTCCATCATACTCATTGTGCGGATCCGTCATGTAATTACGTACTCCTGGGCCGTTGTAGATAATTCCCATATCAGCTTCGATCTTAGGTTCGTCCACAATTTGCTGTCCGTTGGTATTAATTACTACAATTGGTAGATCAGACTCCGCAAATTGAAAATAGTCCGCAGGTGAATTACCAAAAGTCAATGACCAAGTGTTCAAGAATCCTTGATCAGCATTGTAACTATCGTAGATGCGCAAATACCATGTTCCATTTGGATTTTGTCCATTGTTCACACTACCCATTTGCCCCATTGGCTTGTAAGTTCCGGTAAAAGGTGGACTTCCACTACTTATAGAATTGGCGGCATCCCATCGAAGGCAAGTTCCAAGCATATCATCTCCGCCACCCCCAACACTAGAAATCAACATAACAGTTGTACCATCAGGTGCAATTAGCGAGATTTCCATGTCGGAAACATATGTATGTGTTAAGTCGAGACAAATTTGTTCTAATCCGTATGTTGTAGTATTAATAGAAGTTGGAGCTCCTGTAACAGTTAATGGAATATCAATAGTCTGTAAATCTAAAATAGGGCCGCTTCCTCCAGAAAAGGTTTGACTATATCCAAAATGGCAGATAATGCACAGTAGTACGCAATTTATAGTTTTCATTATAAGAAATTAGCAAGGTGAATTTAATGAAAATAAAGTGCACATCAGACATTATTAGTAACATTGTAGTGGTATGGCAAAGACATTGATCAAAAATATAAAAGGGCTCGTTCAGTACGGTGAAAATTTACCCAAGGTTCGTAAAGGCAAGGAAATGAAAGAACTTCCAATATTGGAAAATGCATTTCTAGCTTTGGAAGATGGCGTTATTGTGGCCTATGGCTCAATGGAAGATTGGGGAGGAATTACTGACTGGAGAGATCTTGAGGTGATTGACGCCGATGGGAAATATGTCTTGCCGGCTTTTTGTGATGCACATACCCATACTGTTTTTGCTAAACCGCGTGAAGAAGAGTTTGTGGACAGAATTAATGGACTTACCTATGAAGAAATTGCCATCAAGGGTGGTGGAATCTTGAATTCTGCACGTCGCTTGCAAGAAATGTCTGAGGACGAGTTGTTTTCGCAAGCCATGGAACGAATCGAGCGGTTAATGTCGTATGGAACTGGAGCACTGGAGATCAAATCAGGATATGGATTGAGTGTTGAAGCTGAATTGAAAATGCTTCGCGTCATCAAACGATTGAAAGAAGAAGGTCCGATTGAAATCAAAGCAACTTTTCTCGGAGCACATGCTTTTCCTCCAGAATTCAAAGAGAATCATCAAGGATACATTGATTTAATCATTAATGAAATGCTTCCCGCTATTGAAAAGGAAGGCTTGGCAGATTATATCGACATTTTTGTAGAACGCAATTACTTCAACGTTGAGGAAATGGATGCAATCTTATCGGCAGGAATTAAAATTGGTTTGACACCAAAAGTACATGTGAACCAGTTTTCAGCGATGGGTGGTGTGCGAAAAGCCGTTGAAATGAATGCACGATCCGTTGATCACTTAGAAGAATTGGATCAAGATGATATTGATGCATTAAAAGGATCGAATACAATGCCCACGATCTTGCCGAGTTGTTCTCACTTCCTATCTATTCCATTTGGTGATGCTAAACGACTTATGGAAAACGATCTTCCAGTAGCATTAGCAAGTGATTTCAACCCAGGGTCTACACCAAGTGGAAACCTTGGATTTGTTTGGTCGCTGGCTTGCGTGAAAATGAAAATGACGCCAGAAGAAGCATTGAACGCTCTTACTATCAATGCTGCTTTTGCTATGGATTTATCCGATACACATGGGACAATTTCCTTAGGGAAAAAGACACCCATTATCATTACCAAGCAGATTCCAAGCTTGGCGTATATCCCGTATTCATTTGGTGATCAACTTGTCGAACGATTAATTGTGTGATCCAATCGCTTTTCGTATTTTAACCTGCGTATGTTAAGATACTTACTATTCACTTTTCTTCCATTATTTTCTATGGCTCAATCCGTAGACCCCAACAATGCTTTGTTGTGGGAGATTTCTGGAAATGGATTAGAACAGCCCTCGTATGTTTTCGGAACGTATCATTCAAATGATAGTCGGCTTTTCAATTTTTCGGACTCCACCTATTTCGCGTTGAATAATGCAGACATGATTTCTCTTGAAACGGACGTTTTTTCCATGGCCGATACTTGGGATGTTCGTATGAATTCCTTGAAAATCAAATACGACAATGAAGGAAACCCGTACGTGTCTGATCCCAATGCCACAGAAACTATTTACGGAGATGAAGACGGAAGGCCTCAATTTCTCGATGCGTATTTTCAGCAATACTGTTACAATGCAGAAAAGGAGTTTTATCCTTTGGAAACTGTTGACTTTCAACAGAATCTATTGATCGATTGGGGAATCCCCGATTTTCGCAGAGTAAACTTAAGTAGTTTTCTAATGTCAAAGGATTTGATGATAGAAACTTACCTTAAAGGAGATATTTACAAATTGGACGAGATGCTGAGAGGATCCCTCGCTATGTACACCCAAGGATATAAAAAGTTGATTATTGATCGTAATGTTGATATGGCGGATCAAATAATTGAATTGATTCCTGAAAACAGACTTTTTTGCGCAGTAGGGGCAGGGCATTTACCAGGTACAGGAGGCGTTCTCAATTTATTGAGAAAAGCTGGTTATACTATTCGTAAAGTAACCGCTTCTTACTCGGATGAAATGATTGAAGAAAAACGCGAAGTTCTCTCAGTGAGGAATTACGTTTATTCCAACGATTTATTGGGAATGACTATCGAGTTTCCTGGGAAACCAAAAGTGATTGAGCAAGACAACGACGATGCAGAGGTTCGTCTATCGTACAGAGATTTTGGTCAGGGAAACACCTACGAAGTTCAAGTCTATCGTCGAGGTAGTGAAATTGGATTAAAGGACCTCGCCCAGATGTATATTCCAAGTCCTTCAGAAAGTCCATTCGCTAAAATTGAATTGCAAAATGGAGGGGAAGCGTATGAAGGAATTGCGGATTCTTACCCTGAGGGAATCTACTGGACGCGGATCATTATGAGCGAAGATTATTTCGTCATCATGAAAGCATACGGTGGTAATAAATTCATGAACTCACAACGTGCTCAAAAGTTCTTCGATCGGGTGCAATTTCAATAAGTACATCTCGATTTTTCGGATATTATATCTCGGCTACGCTCCATGTGCAATTGAGCTCCGTACATCGAGCGAAGTCGAGATGTACATTATACCAAACAACTTCTTATCGCAAATTTCAACATTATCTAGCGATTAAGCATTCAAAAACGTACATTTGAGGAAAACACACGTATGATCCCAAGGATACAGAAAGAGTCTGTTAAAGAGAAACTACTGACCAATAAATTACTTCTCGTTCAGGGTCCTAGAAAAACGGGAAAACGTACTTTGATTGAAGAACTTCTAAAGGAGGAAAACAGCGATTATACAATCTTCAATTGTTCAGATAAAAAGGAACGAAAATCAATCATTGAATCTCCGGAGCAGTTACAGAACTCTACACCGTTTATTGTTTTGTATGAAGCGCAATATTTGGCAAATCTCGGATCGCTTTTGGAAGATGTCTTGATGGGTAAAATCAAATCAACGGTTGTTGTGATATGTTCGTTTGTTCCAAAAGTAGAACCAGAATTATTGGAAGCATTGCGCCTTGAAGGGTTGGTCGTAAATCTATACGCACCGTCATTTTATGAATCGGCTCAACACTTCGGATTGCCAGAAGAAGAGCGACTGCTAGAAGAGCGTTTGATCTACGGAAATTATCCTGAAGTCCTTTCGGATTTATCCATGGCTGAGGTAACCTTGCGTGAGATTATTCAGGATGCAATCTTTACGAATTTGAGTGCCAATGAACGAATCAATAAGGGTGATAAACTCATGCGAATGTTGCAGCTTTTGGCGTTCAATGTCGGAGACACTGTTTCCTACAATGACATTTCTGAGCGCTGTGGATTAGACAATGAAACGGTTGAACGTTATATCAAACTGTTGGAGGATGCGTTCATTCTATTCCGATTACCGTCCCTGTATAATGGACATCGATATGAGTTGAAAAAATCGAATATGGTGTACTTCGCCGACAATGGTGTACGCAATGTGTTGATCAGTAATTTCAACCCTACATTTTTACGCAACGACATGAATGAGCTTTGGCAAAACTATGTGATTGCAGAGCGACTGAAATGGCTTAAGGTTAACAATCTCAACAAGGAAATCTACTTCTGGAAAACGCATACACGTCAGAAAATGGATTACTTGGAAATAGATGGGGAACAGATTATTGCGTATAAGTCAGATTGGGAAAAACGCAAGAAGGTCAAGTTTCCGCAGAGTTTTCAAGAAGCATATCCACAGGCAAAGTGTTCGGTAATTAATCGATCTACCTACTGGAATTTTTTAACTCAAAAGAAGTAGGATGTCATTCATAGAAAAAGTTGCCAAACATATCCATAAGAGCGAGCAGGCACTCGAGCATTTGACAATCGTTTTGCCATCAGAACGTGCAAAGAAGTATTTGGCATCTGCACTATTCAAGGAATATAAACGACCGATCATTGCGCCCGCAATGATTACAATGGATCAATGGGTGAAGTCGTACAGTGAGTTTAATGTGATCGATAAAACGCGATCGCTCATTCGCCTGTTCGAAATTCAATTGAAGGAAGCCAAAACAGAGGAAGATCGTTCATTCGATGAGTTTTTATCTTGGGGAACAACGCTACTCTCAGACTTTGATGAAATCGACAGATATATGTTGGAGTACACGCAGATCTTTAAAAATCTTGCGTCCATTAAAGAGATTGAGCAATGGAGCTTCGGCGAAGAAATTCTTACTGAGAGTCAAAAGCGATTTATGGAATTCTGGGATCGATTGCCAGGATACTATATCGAACTCAATAAAGCGTTGTCTGAGAATGATAATTGCTATGCTGGTAAGGCATTTCGACATTTGGCAAGTAATATTCAACTCCTGTTCGAGAAAGACAAGGAACAGCGCTTCCTATTCGCTGGATTCAACGCTCTTTCAACTGCCGAGCTGTATATAATTCGACAGTTGGAAAAAATGGGTCGAGCTGAAATTCTCATCAACGCAGACGCATATTATTATAATAACAAACAGCATGAAGCGGGGCGTTTTTTACGAAATCTATCTACCGGTTTAAGCGGCAAACAATTGTCATTTGTTGAGGACAAAATTTCTACAAAAGGGCTTAATATTGAAATGATTGAGTGCGCTCAAAATACTGGACAGGTTAAGGTTGCGTCTACACTTCTTGAATCATGGACGGTAGAACAAATCAATGAAACCTTGGTATTATTGGCCGATGAATCTCTGATTGGCTCCGTACTCAAGAACTTGCCCAAAAAAGTTGGAAAGGCGAACATTACTTTAGGATTACCCATTCGAAATACGGCATTACGAACGTGGGTTGAATTGTTGTTTTCTATTCAAGAGAATAAGCGAAGATTTAAGACTAAATCGATCTACTTCAATGATCTACAAAATTTCTGGAACCACCCATTTTTACTTGCTGTGATCAGTGATCAAGAGAAAAAACAACTCATTTATGTTGAACAAAAAGTAATTAGACAAAATAAGATTTTCCTGAATCCTCAGAACCTTGATTTGGGCGAAAGAACCAAAGAATTGCTCTTATTGGTGACCGAAGATTGGGAATCTAATTGGTTGTTGGCCGTTCAAAAGGTCCGCGAAATGAACAAAGTAATCTACAAGAAATTGGAAGAGACTTTTGCTTTTGAGAAAGCCGTACTCGAATCTTTTGACAAGTCGTTAGTTGATTTTGAAAATATCGCAGCAGAAGGATTGCCCGAAATGAGTTTGAAATCGTTCAAACAATTGTTCAATCAACATTGGGGTAAGAAAAGCATTGCCTATCATGGAAATCCAACAGATGGGTTGCAAATAATGGGACTTCTTGAAACAAGAGGATTAGATTTTAAGCGCATCATTTGCTTAGGAATGAACGAAGGACAATTACCTCCGACCAACCCAATTCAGACGCTGATCCCAATGGATTTACGCCGTGTGTTTGGTTTGCCAACTCCCCGTGAGAAACAAGGATTATTTGCACATCACTTTTACCGTTTAATGCACAACTGTGAAGAGTTATTTGTGACGTATTGTAGCGCAGATGAATCCATTGGAAGCAATGAGCCCAGCCGTTACCTGATGCAGTTGGAAATGGAATTGAGTCGAATGAATTCGAACGTAAGTATTACAAAACGGATCTATGCTTTGGATGAAGAGAAGAATACCATTCCCCGAGAAATTCTGAAAACACCGGAGATTCAACAGCGTCTGGATGAGCTTTTAGAGAAATCTACTTCCGCGTCAATGTTGAAGAAATATTTGACTTGTCCACTTGATTTTTACTTCAGATATGTAATGGATTTTGGTGAGGAAGAAAGTGTTGAAGAAGAAATTGAGAACAGTACATTCGGGACATTCATCCACGATACTCTTGAGGAATTATACACACCTTTTGCGCGCATTGATGCAGAAGGAAATGAACGAAACCCGGCACCCTCAAATATTACATCATTGGATATTGAGAGAATGCTGAAGGATTTCAAATTGGTTTTACACCTCAAATTCATGGAGCATTTCAACCACAATGAAGAATCGTTTACGAAAGGAAAGAACCTGCTTTCTTATCAAATGGCTATTGAATTAACAGAGCGGTTTTTAAAATCTGAAATTGCATTTATTTCACAACAAACCGAACTAGTGTTTATTGAAGCTCTGGAACAAGAGTACAGTCAGGTCGTTGAAGTTGAAGTGCATGGCGAATTGAAGAAAGTCAACTTGCGTGGGTTTATTGACCGTATAGATAGAGTTGGAGATGAAATCCGAATCATCGATTACAAATCGGGGAAAGTGAAAGAGGGAGATGTAGAGTTCAGAGCAAAAGATGTGGATGAAGAAACGATCGTTGAATCATTAGCGGCTAAAAAGCATTTGTTACAGTTGATTCAGTACGGCTATTTGTATCACCAAAAGCATGATATCTTCGCAAAGTCGAGCATCATCTCCTTTATTTCAGGGAACAATGAACCCTTTACCCTAGACACGAAGAAAATGGATGTTAACGAGGTAATCGAAAGTTATCCGATGTATATCGCAAAGATTTTGGAGGAAATGTATGATTCAGAGATTCCATTTGAACACAATTCAGGACAGCACTTCTCGTATTGCAATTATTGTGAGTAGGGCTACTTTACTATGAACACTCCACCAATTTTACGTTTTATACCGTCGACTCCAACACAGGTCACCACAACATGAAATTCTGTATCTCTGGGAACAGATTGTAAGGCAACCATTACATCTTTGTTTAGAATAGATCCACTGCCAGATGTTTTTTTATCCAATAATTCGCATTCCCAATCCTCTATTCTGAATGGTGCTTTGAGCGCGATTTCTGGGGGGTATTTGATAAACAATTTGGAAGAAGAACGAGAGCAACCACCTCCACTTGAAGCAGCACCAAAATACAATGAAGGAATTGGCATATTGCTCACCCTAAAGCGCCAGTTCCTTACCAATTCATCACCATCGAGCATGTGGACTTCAGCAAAACGTTCATTTGTTTTTACAGCTACAATAAACTTCTTTGGCCAACCTTTACCTTTTGTGTCAGTATGCTCGGTGACCACACATCCTTCGCCAACCATTTTTATATTTGAAGTCCCATTAGGACCAGCACTCAATACTTCTATTAGGTTATTGTAACCTCGATATAAGATGTTGAGCTCCGGCATACCTATAACACCTGAACTCGTTTGAGCCCAACCTTGAAAGGTTAGCAAAAACAGAGACAAAATGAGTAAGCTTTGTTTAATCATAAGAAGAATTATATACAATCATGAAGTTACGAAAAGTGATCATCTAATTGTGAATTCTGCGGCCATATTCCTGCGAATACCATCTGGACACCCTATGGTAACCCTGATATAGGTTTTTGTTCCAGAAGGAACAACTTGCAAGATTTTTAGAAGGTCTGCACTCAAGGTAGAGCCACTTCCTCTAAAGTGTTTGTCCAGTAGAACATACTCCCAACTGATAATGTTAAAAGTTCCACTCGACGGTGATTCCGCAGGATATTTCACAAAGAGTCTTTTCTCTTTCCGGTCGCACATTCCACCATTTGGTATTGAACCGCAGTACAAAGCTGGTTGATCAAATACTTGGCCCCAAGAAACATGCGTGATCGCAATAAATAAGATGAAAGTAAATAGTTGTTTTCCCATATGAGAGAAATGGAAAAACAAGAATAAGTAACAGAATTAACTTAATTATCGAATGATCAATTTTTTATTGTAAACATTACTTCCTTGAGTAACGTTTAATTGATAGTGCCCAGCGTGGAAGTCTTGAACATTTAATTTCGTTTGATTCATCTTTCCGAAATAGATTTCATCAAAAACAATTCTTCCTTGTGCGTCTGAAATAACGATTTGTGTTTCAGTTTCTGATGGGTCTGGGAAACCAATCACTACGAAATCAGTAGCTGGATTTGGATAAACAAAAATTCCTGATTCACTTCTTACACAATAGGAAGCAACCGCATCGGAGTAAGTTTTTGTGCCATCAAAATCAACCTGAACCAATCGATAGTATAAGACGTCATCTTTAGGGTTTACATCAACAAACCGGTAATCCCGTCTGACTGTTGAGATTCCTGCACCGTCGATTTCACCAATCTTTTCCCAATCAACACCGTATGAGCTAGTTTCTATTTCAAAATAGTCATTGTTTGTTTCAGTGATCGTTGACCAATTCAGCTGGACACCTTCATCAGAGCAATTAGACTCAAAGTCAACCAACTCAATCGGAAGGAAGATCAACGCACTTGGGGGACACATATATTGTTGATTATTGGCGCCTCCAGTAGACCCGGTTGTTCCCCAAAAAACGTTTTTAGAGCCAAATACATTTGAAACGAAATCTGAAACAACAGTCATTCTCAGAAATCCATCGAAATATACCTGAAAAGTTTTTGTAGCGTCCACCCATACAATTCGTACAGTGTGTTCAATGCCATCTTCTATATTCGCTCCACTCGGTAGAGCTCTAATTGGTCCAAACATAGGAACGCTTTTCCCTGTAACGCTTGTCCATATAGCAAGGTGGTCAAATGTATTATCAGTCCATGGATGCGCAGCTGGTCTTTCCGATTCAGCTCCTCCAACGCCATTATCCCAAGTGTCCATTTCAATAACAAGAGCATTATTAATACCTTCTGCCGCCAATCCTCCACCAGCTATCCCACATACGTTTGTGCCAACTGGGTCACTGTGAAATACAATTGTCTGACCGTCTGCTCCAGCGTCATTGTTTCCTAAATAAACGGTAAAAGTAAAATCAAAGTCCAATGAGAAATCTAAGGTGTTTTGATACCAAGCACAACCAGCTTGATTTCCGGCTGCAATAGTCGATTGCATGCAACTGTCAGTGGGGAAATTTGGCATGGTAGCGTCCCCATTCAAGCAAAACAGATTACTTGGATCTGTGACTTCAATTTCGAAAGTTCCTACGTTATCATCATTGTTTTCCCATGCTCTAATGTACACAGTGTTTCCAACTGTTAATCCAGTTAAGGGAATACTTGGCATCACAGCCGCACTACACCCTAACTCAGAGAATAATGCCGGATTACTACAGTCTGTAGACGTGTAGGCCGCCATTCCCATATCTGTGATCCCTCCCACCGTGGAGACATATTCCAAATTTAATTCGCCAGAAGCCGGAACAGTAACAGAGAACCATCGATCACTTCCTGCATAAGCCCCACAGGAAGGAGCAGCTATTGTTGAAGCTGTAGCACCTGCATTTGTACCTAAGGATTTTGATCCACAGACCGTTGAAACCAAATTCGCAGTACATGGGTCATCATTGTTACAGTCATCTGAGATTAGAACTCCAGCAACCCAAGGGGCCGCTGGAAAGCTAAAAAGCGTCCCGTCATTACCGCTCACTTCTTCACTAGCTGTGGCACCAGCAACTTCGTCTAAATGGTATTGAGCGATCAAATTTGTTTTGTCACAAGGCTCAGACGTCATATATGCGATGATCTCAGCACTGGATCTGGCGCCATTCCAAATTCTTACTTCATCTATGGTTCCATCGAACCAGACGTTGTTATTTACATGCCCAATTCGGATAGTGTTATTTGTCGTATTAATCAGAGTTGCATTTGCAGTGTGCGGTCTAACAATTCCATTGACGTAAAAAATAGCTGCATCAATATTTCCTCCAGGGAAAACGATAGCAATATGAGTCCAAACATTTGCCGGAATTGCACCGTTTGCAGTTCTGACATTGACGCCGTTCGCATTAAGTCTAAGTCGTCCATTATTTTGAATTCTAACCTCATAACGATTTCCCCCTTGCCCCAAAGAAACTACACATTGATCGATACTAACCAAATCGGGATTTATCCACGCTTCAATTGTACGTGCTTGATTTCCTGAAATTCCAGAAAAAACTGCACTGGTAACTCGGTCATTAATTCCGTCAAAATCTAATCCATTTTGAGAAAAAGAAACGCTAGGGACGAGTAATATAGGCATCAAAAGAATGCTCGCGATGTAGTAGTTAAATAGTTTCATAACTGTTGAGTATACTCTAAGAACGTGATTCTTACTGATACAGTTGCGTTTTTTATGGATTAGATATGTAATTATGCCTTCTGAATGAATATTTAAATGGATTCGCTGAAAATCCTATGTATGCATAGGTGGTTTCAGCAAGTGGCTTCACTCTATAAAGTAATCCCCAAGTAACATGTTTGATTTCAATTAAGTAATCAGTTGTTTCCCATAGTAAGTAGAAACGGAAAAAGAAGAATAAGTTAACGAATACGTCTTCGTACAATTGGGAAAGTTCTGGGCATAAAAAAACCTGAAAAGAGCTCAGAAGATTAATTTGAATTAACCCAAGAGGAAGAACTCTTTTCAGGTACCTGCAAGGAAATAAAACCAAAATATTGAACAAACCAGAATGTCAATATTTAACTACAAGACGCAACGGGTTGGAAAAAGGTTGGTTAAAAATGAAAAAAAATAAAAAAAGCCGATCAGTCAGAGACCAATCGGCTTAGTGCGAATTTCGCTATATCCTAGTACAACTCTTGCTTTAAAGCAGATCTGTAATCCTTAATTTCTTCGCGATTAACTTTGTGATCAGCACGAACTAAAAGATTCAATAAGTACAAGAAATTGTCGTTGTCTTCGATTTCAATTGGGTATTCATTCTCTTCTTCGTCCTCTTCATATTGAGCTTGGACGTTGAATGAATTGTTTTCAGTTAGAAACTCGTATGAAAGACGCAATACCTTCGTTACCAACGGATCCTGCTCCTTAAGCGCGTATTCTCTTAACTCTTTAAGATCTTCAACCAATTTCTTTGCTTGAATTCCGTCCTTTTCGACGTTCTTAATAATGCTTTCTAATTTCTGATTTGCTGCTGCAAGTTTCATACGTACGGTTAAATATTCGTTCCCTTGCTTACAAATGTAAACAACTTCAATTAATATTATAGTAACTACATAGAACAATCTTATTTTTTAATGTCATAGGTCATTTTTAAAAGACCTAAGAAAGTGTACTTTTGTACTATCATTTATACCAGTATTTATGGATTTGATCTGGAAAGGAATAGTAACAGGATTTATACTCAGCATCATGATTGGGCCTGTCTTCTTTGTTCTTTTGGAAACCAGTATTCGTAAAGGAATTAAAGCAGCCATTGCCTTTGATCTAGGAGTGCTGATCAACGACATAGCATATATCGCAATTGCTTTTTTGTTTTATGCTCAAGTTGAACAACTTCGCACGGGTGATGATAATTCAATCATGCGATTGATCGGAGGAGCCATATTCGTTGGTTATGGAATTCACAATTTCTTTAAGCGAGTAGAGGCAATAAAAATTGAAACAGACGATCAGGTTGCAGGGAATTTCCGCAGTTATCTTGTATTATCACTTAAAGGGTTCCTTTTGAACTTGGCAAATCCAATGGTTATATTTTATTGGTTCAGTGTAATGACCATTGGAGCCCAAGATACAGATGAAGATGGACTAGGTGGAGGCATGATCGTTTTTCTTAGTGCAATCCTGATTACCTTTTTCTCCATTGATTTATTAAAAATTATTGGAGCCAAGAGCCTTAGACCCCTCGTAACGCAAAAGCTTCTGAAAGGTCTTAATCGACTTATTGGAATCGTTTTTGTTGCTTTTGGTTTAGTTTTAATGGCCCAAGGTATTATTGGACTTTTTAAGTAACCTCGGGTAGATATTCAGTTATAGATAAAAATATAGTATGATCAAGTATTTCACACTCACTTTAATTCTTCTTTTCACAGCAGGAATTCATGCACAAGGAATTGAAATTGATAAGAAGAATCTCACCAAGCAAAAGCAAACGTATTGGGATTTCAATAAACTTCAGATTCAATCGAGAGGTAAGTATTACAAAGACGAACATGGTGAATCGACGGATGAGCATGGTAAATGGATGTACTATGACCGTCTAGGTGAGGTAGAAGAGATTCGCAATTACTATAAGGGAATGCTTTATGGGCAGGTGATAATGCTCTATCCAAATGGTCGAAAACGCCAAGAAGGATATTTTAAATGGGGGCGTCAGGACAGCCTCTACACTGAATGGTACGAAACCGGGAAAATCAAAGTGGAAGGTGTCTACAGCATGGACCAAGCAGTAGGTACATGGAAGTATTACTACAGAGATGGAACGTTGAAATCTGTTGAAGAAATTAAAGGAGATGATAATTACTTATGGGAGTTTTATCTTCAAGATTCATTGCACACACAAATCATTACTGAAGGAACAGGTGAGATGGTCACCTTTTACACAACGGGTGGAGTCAAAGAATGGTACAACTACAAAGACGGACTAAAGCACGGTCAATTCGAGGAAATAAGTATTTACGGTTATCCAACTCTGACGGGATCTTTTGATAGCGGAGAGAAGGACAGTACATGGAGTTATTACTACTATACCGGAGATCTGGAAAAGATAAGTAATTACGAAAATGGAGTTTTAGAAGGAAAGTATGCGTATTACTATGACAACGGACAATTGAACGTTGAAGGGAAATACACCAATGGACAGAAGTCTGGAAAGTGGACATGGTATACGAACAAAGGAACAAGAGATCAGGAAGGAACATTTACAGAAGGTATTCAAGATGGTAATTGGACGTATTGGTATCCTACAGGTGAGTTGTCGTACCATGCGAGGTTCAAGATGGGAATCAAGTCTGGTGAATGGAGTTATTTCTACCGAAACGGAAAAAAATTCAAGCAAGGTACTTTTGCTAACGATCTCAAGAATGGAATGTGGCGTACGTGGTACGAAGACGAGACCCTGTTGATGGAAGGAAATTATCTAGATGGAAAAGAAGAGGGTGAGTGGAACAATTACTGGGACACTGGTGATTTGAAGAATAGAGCAACTTTTAAGTCGGGACAACTGGACGGTGAGTGGTTATCCTTCTACCCAAATGGAACCCAGAAACTAGCTGGGAAGTATAAAAATGATCTGAAGGTTGGCGAATGGCAAGAGTACTTCGATAACGGTAAGTTGAAGGACATCATGACCTACAAGATCTTCAAGAAGAAGTCGCAGCTTGAATCATTGGTGAATGGGCACGTGACTATGGAAAGTAAATTGCACGGACATTCGGTTTCATATTCTGCGTTGGATTTCCGCATGACGGAAGAAGGAGACTACAAGAATGGTGTGAAAAACGGTGAATGGATAGCATATCACCCTGGAGGTAAAACACCAGGAGTAGTTTCACATTACTCTAATGGAGAGTTGAATGGTGTGATGAAGCAATTTAGCCGAAGAGGTAAAGTAATGTCAGAAATCGATTACAAGAATGGATTGAAGCATGGAAAGTTTATTATCTACGACAAGAGAGGGAAAATTCTCAAAGAACTTGAATACGAATATGGTTTTCAGGTAATTGAGGGTCAATCAACCACTCCAGGTTCGTTTACCCCTTGATCGTCTTGATCTTTTCGTTTTAGCAACCAATTACCAGTCTCGTATTGGATCACAATGTCGAAATTGTCCTCTAACATAGGATAGTCAGTTCCTAGAATGAAGTAGTATTCCGCCTCACTATTTGGTTCAATTTCCTTGTCATATGGATGCAGATAGAGCCATTCGCTTATTTCAGTATGCGTGTAAAAGCTAAATGACGGATTAAACAGCCAATTGGTAGCCAAGGACACTTTTTTGCCATTTCTGTTCTCATCCAAATAATCCAGCACAGAATGGGTGTTTTCATCATAGAACCACTCTCTTACCTTTTTTAAATTATGAATGTGAATCACGTGATGAGCACAGAAAAAGGTAACAACTACAGCAATGGTAATCTTAAAGATGTATGTTTTTATGCCGCTGAATAACTCGTGTGAGCTAATCAACGCCAAGATGAACAATGGGTAGAAGAACAATGCCGTACGTCCGGTTAAATTGGGAATATTAAAAATCCAGCATTGAGCAATGTTGATGAATGCAGCAACTAGAACGATCAAAGTTGCAATGTAAATGGGCTTTCTAAACTCTTGGAGATCATAACCTGAGCGAATAAATCGAACAATGATGTAAATGAAGTTCACGGCAAGTAAGCTCAAAGTAAAGTAGGTAATGAAGTCTACAGAAAGAAAAATCCTTGAGCCATAAAGCGATGCTGAAATCAAAGGTTTAATAGTTTCCTGAATGAACCCATTCGAAGTCCAGTAAATGAACTGATCGGTGCTATGAATTTTGTACAATGCTGATCCAATCAGCGCAATAAAGAGCACATTGGAGAATACCTGAAGAAGAATAGGTTTCAGCAAGATTTTTTTCTCCAAACGGTACTGAAGAATAAAGAAGAATAGTATGAACACATTTGCGCAGGCCAAATAAACAAGTAGGGTGAAATTTGCATACGTAGCCAGCATGGATAAAATCAGTGCCCACCAAATGTGCTTCCTGTTCAGATTTTTAAATCCTGTAATGAGATAACTTGCAGACAAAAGCATAAAACCAAGTGATAGCCCATACCCTCGACAAACACCAAAGAAATCCAACATAAATGGACTAGCCACAAACAGCAATGCTCCAGGAATGAAAAAAGTAGACGTCTTCGTTAAGATACTTCTAAGAATTCTAAATGCACCGAAAGAAAATGCGATGAATGCTAGAATATTTGGCAAGCGAACAACCCATAGATCTAATCCAAACAGAAGTTTAGAGTAGCCCGTTAATATGGAGTTTAGGGGGTGATTGTTCGGACTGCTGTCTGGATATTGAATAATTTCCCACACACTAAAATCACTGTAGTACACTGCAGTTCCAACTTCATCGTGGGTAATCGGAACTGTTGCTGCCTTGTAAACAATTAGCACAAGAACCGCCAAATAGATTGCCAAAAACCCATAGGTATTGATTTTCGGTAAGACAGCTGTGATCTTTTGCATCGGATAAAACTAATTTAAATTTTAGTTAGTTGAAGTTTCCGCTCTTTAATTTCTACTTATTCATCTGCATAATAAATTAAATTTCAATAATTACTGAAAGTTTAAAATATTTAAGTATGTTTGACATATGGAATTAGCAGAGGCAAAAGAAAAGTTTATTCAATCATGGGGTAATTTAGGCTCAAATTGGGGCGTAAACAAGACGATGGCTCAAATCCATGCACTCTTTTTAATTACTGAGGAGCTGCTATCGACGGAAGATGTGATGGACACTCTACAAATTTCGAGAGGGAACGCCAACATGAACATTCGTACGTTATTGGAGTGGGGGCTGCTTTATAAGGAATCAATCAAGGGAGAGCGTAAAGAGTTTTTTAGAGGTGAGAAAGACATTTGGCTCGTTGCACGAAGAGTCGTGAGGATTCGTCAGCGACAAGAACTCGAACCTATGCTCAACGCGCTGCAGGAAATTCAACAGGTAGAATCAACGGAAAAGAACAAAGAAGAAGTTGAGAAATTTACGGAGCGCATGCAATCAATCGAGCAGTTCTCAGAAAGTGCAGATAAGTTCTTGACGAAGGTGTCAAAGTCTGATGAGAGCTGGTTTTGGAAGATTTTAATGAAATTGATTAAGTAGATATATTTTTTAATTGTAAGTTTCACAAATAACTGAAACTACTGAATATAGAGGAATGAATTACAATCTGATTAGTTATATAATTTATATCCCGATCACAACCCTGATAACGGTTGTAGTAGGAAAGTTGTGTCACGCGAATGGTCTTGTATACATTCAATCATTGTTTAAAAATGAGAAGATCGCACATTCAATCAACAACCTTTTACTCGTAGGATATTATTTAGTTAACATCGGTTACGCCATCCTCATGGTTGAGAGATGGCCGAACGTGACTTCAGTCGGACAAGTATTCAACGAATTAAGCGGGCGCATTGGATTAATAGTAATGCTCTTGGCATTCTTGCACTATTTCAACGTTGCTATACTGTCTATCGCTCATCGAGAAAAGAAAATAATAAAAACAAATACATAATATCATGGAAAATCAAATGTACATCACCGCGTATGCAGTCTATTTACCGATTGCTTTATTGTTGACATTTTATGTCGCCAAGTCACTCTTTAAAAATGCCAAGACATTCATGTTGGAAATCTTCCACGGAAAGCAAGAAATTGCCTTGGCAACGAATCGTTTGTTTGAGATAGGTTTTTACTTAATGAACCTTGGATTTGCCTTGCTGATCTTAAGAATAAATGCCAACCAACTCAACAATTACCAAGATTTGATTGAACGCTTATCTGTAAAATTGGGAGGTTTTTCTATCTATCTTGGAATCATGTTGTTTCTTAATTTGTACCTTTTGTTCAGGGGAAGAAAAAAATCTAAGCCTACTCAACCAAAACAAGATGATTTGGATGTAGCATTAGGAATAAATCAGTAAGTATGGAACGTATAGTAATAGCAGGTGGGACAGGATTTATGGGGAAGAATTTGACCGAATATTTTTTGAGTAAAAATGCAGAAGTGGTCGTGCTTACCAGACAAATTCCTTCAAGTGCTTCGAAGGTAAAGTATGTGCAGTGGGACGGAAAAACATTGGAGAACTGGACCAAAGAAATCGAAGGATCTGACGTATTGATCAACCTAACGGGGAAATCAGTTGATTGTAGATATACAGATGAAAACAAGCGAATAATCCTGTCTTCAAGGGTAGATTCAACAAGAGTATTAGGAAAGGCGGTCGAGAATTCGGCCGCCCCTCCTAAAGTATGGATCAATGCTAGTACGGCTACCATTTACCGACATTCAGAAGACAAAATAATGACGGAAGAAAATGGTGAGATGGGAGATGATTTTTCTATGAATATTGCCAAAGCATGGGAGGCTGCCTTTTACGAATCGGAGACACCTAGGACGCGAAAAGTTGCCTTGCGTACATCTCTAGTTGTGGGTGCAAATGGAGGCGTTTATCCTGTCTTACGTAGGCTTGCCAAATTTAGAATGGCTGGAGCAATGGGTTCAGGAAATCAACGTTTTGCTTGGATTCACATTGAAGACGTGATTCGGATGGTCTCTCATATTATCAGGAATGAAGAGTTGGAGGGCCCAATAAATTGTACAGCACCAATTTGCCCGACGAACAGAGAGTTCCTAAAAGCTTTACGTCAATCTTTGGGTATAAATTTCGGTATTCCTCAACCGAAACTACTGTTGAGTTTGGGAGGTATGTTGATTGGTACAGAAAGCGAATTGGTGCTAAAAAGCAGATGGGTGGCGCCTCAAAAAATGATCGAATCAGGCTTCGTATTTAAATACAAAACCCATGAGAAGGCATTGAGAGAATTGGCTAAAAATGTGCGCTAATTTATTCTCCTAAGAGCACTTTCACGTTCGAAGTGAATAGTTTTACCGCGATCGCTAGAAGGATAATTCCAAATACTTTTTTCACAATGGCAATTCCACCTTCGCCCAAGGCTCTTTCAATAACGCGCGTCAGTTTCAACACAATAAACACAATAATAATATTGATAAAAATGGCAATTGAAATATTGATTTCGGAGTACTCAGCCCTTAAGGAAATAATGGAAGTCATAGACCCAGCACCTGCAATAATTGGAAACGCAAGCGGAACGATACTCGCGGTCTTTCCTGAAACGTCATCTCGAAATAAGCGAACTCCAAGAATCATTTCTAATGCCATTGCAAAAAGTATAAATGCACCTGCAACGGCAAACGCTTCTACTTCAACCCCGAACAACTGCAAGATACTTTCACCAAGGATCAAAAAACCGAGCATGATGCACAATGAAACAATACTTGCGCGCAGAGGATGAATATCTCCAGATTGCTCCTTGAGTTTAATAATCATTGGAATTGAGCCGATAATATCTACAACGGCAAAGAGTACCATGGTCGCTTTAAAAATTTCGACCCAGCTGAATGCTCCAAAAAAAGCTCCCATTACTTATTGATTTATGGTGTTTTGTACGACGGTTGGAAAGTAACGTTGTTCTAGATACCTGATTTTCCCTTCTAAATTTTCTACGGTATCTTCCGATTCAAGTTTACAATGGAATTGTGCTATGATACGTCCCTTGTCAAAGTCTTCATTTACAAAATGAACAGTGATACCAGATTCTTTTTCTCGATTTGCCAAGACAGCTTCATGTACCTTTCTCCCGTGCATTCCTTTTCCACCATAATTTGGAAGTAAAGAAGGATGCAAGTTGATCATTTTGTTCTCGAATGCTTGAATCAGTTCTGAAGGAATCAAACGCAAATAACCTGCAAGGATTACCCAATCAACGTTTTCATCTGCGCATACTTGTGTCAAAAAGGCTCCATCGGCAACCTGTGCATTTGAATAGTACATGGTTTTCACTCCAAGTTCCTTCGCTGAAGACAAAACTTTCGCATCGGATTTATTGCTCAATACAAAAGCCACTTCAATGGATGAATGATCCTTGAAAAAATGGATGAGATTTACTGCATTACTCCCTGTTCCTGAAGCGAATATAGCTATCCGAGTTTTTGTCATGCGGCAAATGTAGAAAGATCCATTTGATTAATTGATACACTTTTGATTTGTTCTTTGAAAAAGGGGTGCTCTAATTTATGTACTCATAATGAATCCTTATATTTATCCTTCAGCTAGAATAAAAATTAATGGAAACTAAAAAACATCCTTTTATCCCTTATTCGCGTGAAACATTTTCTGACGATGAGATGTTGCGCAAGTCGGAAACTTTTTTTGATTGGGCAGATGAGCGAAGATCTGTAAGAGAATTCTCTCCGAAGCCTATACCAAAAAAAATCATGGAGAATATTATCATGACGGCTTCAACTGCACCATCTGGAGCACATAAACAACCGTGGACTTTTTGTCTGATTTCCAATGCCGAATTGAAAGCGAAATTGCGTGAATTAGCAGAAGAAGAAGAAAAGAAATCGTACGATGGAAGAATGAGTGATGTTTGGCTAAAAGATCTTGAGCCACTTGGTACAGATTGGGTGAAAGAATTCATTGATATTGCTCCTTGGATCATTGTTGTCATGAAACGACCATATGAATTGGAGGCAGATGGAACAAAACATCAAAATTATTACGTTTCTGAGTCAGTTGGACTGGCATCTGGATTTTTATTAATGGCTATTCACAACGCTGGACTTGTTGCTTTAACGCACACTCCAAGTCCAATGAATTTTGTTGCAAAAGCCTTGGATCGCCCTGAGAATGAGAGACCATTCCTTTTAATTCCAGTCGGGCATCCTGCTGATAATGCGGAAGTCCCCGAGTTAACAAGGAAGTCTATGGAAGACGTGATACAATATTATGAGGAATAATTTTGTTTTTTGATAGTTTGTGATTTTCTTTGCGGCTGAATTAACCCTTAAAAAAAGAAGAAATGTCTGATGTTAAATCAAAAGTAGTATCTATTATAGTAGATAAATTGGGTGTTGAAGAAAGCGAAGTTTCTAACGAAGCAAGCTTCACAAACGATCTAGGAGCTGATTCTCTTGACACAGTTGAGTTGATCATGGAGTTCGAAAAGGAGTTCAACATTGCAATTCCAGACGACCAAGCAGAGAACATCCAAACAGTTGGCGACGCGATTACTTATATCGACGAGAACGCTAACTAAATTAGTTACGATAATTTTATTATTGAACGAACGATTCGCAAATGGAATTGAAGAGAGTAGTAGTCACTGGACTTGGAGCCCTTACACCTGTTGGAAATACACTTTCCGAATATTGGGAAGGACTTAAAAATGGTAAAAGTGGAGCCGCTCCTTTAACTCATTATGATGCAACAAAGTTCAAAACAAAATTTGCTTGTGAGGTTAAGAATTTTGACATTCTAGACCACCTTGATAAAAAGGAAGCAAGGAAATTAGACCCATTTTCACAGTATGCCATGGTTTCATCAACTGAGGCCATGGCAGACTCTGAGTTAATGGAGTCTGACCCAAACTGCGATCGTATTGGGGTTATTTGGGGTTCGGGAATTGGAGGACTTAAAACATTCCAAGATGAAGCTGAAGCATTTTTTGGCGGAGATGGAACTCCTCGTTTTAACCCATTCTTTATCCCGAAAATGATCGCTGATATCGCAGCAGGTCATATTTCTATTAAATACGGATTAAGAGGTCCAAACTATGTAACAGTTTCAGCATGCGCTTCTTCGACGAATGCAATCATTGATGCGTACAATTATATCCGCTTAGGAAAAGCTGACGCAATCGTTACAGGTGGTTCGGAAGCATGTGTAAACGAAATGGGAATGGGTGGATTTAATGCCCTTAGAGCACTTTCAACACGTAATGATTCTCCTGAAACAGCTTCACGACCATTTGATTTGGACCGTGATGGGTTTGTTCTTGGAGAAGGTAGTGGTGCTTTAATTCTTGAAGAATATGAACACGCAAAGAAACGTGGCGCAAAGATTTATGCTGAAGTAATCGGCGGAGGAATGTCTGGAGATGCGTATCATATGACTGCACCACATCCTGATGGAGTTGGAGCAAAAAACACAATGATAGCCGCTTTGGAGGATGCCGAAATAGATGCTTCTGAAGTTGACTACGTAAACGTGCACGGTACTTCAACACCACTTGGAGATGTTGCTGAAGTAAAGGCAATTAAGCAAGTATTTGGAGAGCATGCATATAATTTGAACATAAGTTCTACAAAATCAATGACGGGACACTTGTTAGGAGCCGCTGGTGCAATTGAGGCAATTGCATGTATTATGGCTGTTCAACATGATATTGTTCCTCCTACGATTAATCATTTTACAGATGATCCTGATTTGGACAACAAATTGAATTTCACATTCAATAAGTCTCAAGAGCGAACTGTAAATATTGCAATGTCCAATACATTTGGATTTGGAGGTCACAATACAACCGTGATCGTTAAAAAATACAACGGATAATTGCTAGCGCTATTTCCATTATTTTCTCGTAAAAAAACACAGGAAGAATTAGAGATAATTCGCTTCCTCATTAAATGCTTTGGATACCGTCCAAATGATATCACTTTATTCAAACGTGCACTTACGCACAAGTCAATCTCCAACAATAGTGAAGAACTTTCCAACGAGCGTTTGGAATTCCTAGGTGATGCTATTCTTGATTCAGTAATAGCCGAATTTTTATTTGTAAAGTTCCCTAAAGAGGACGAAGGCTTTCTTACCAAGATCAAGTCGAAAATGGTGAGTAGAAGAACGCTTGGAATGATTGGCCACGAAATGGAAATCAGCAAAGTACTCCGATACAATAAAGGACGCTCAATCAAACTGGAAACAATCGAGGGTAATGCTTTTGAAGCGTTGATAGGTGCAATATACCTGGACGGGGGTTACAAAAGTGCTCAAAAGAGTATCAGTACGCATATTTTCAGAAAGTACGTCAACCTAAATCAAATTCTGGAAGAAGAAATCGACTTCAAATCGAAACTCTTTATCTGGAGCCAGAAGAATAGACTACCAATTATTTTCGAAATAGTGGACGAGCAGAACGATGGAACTACATGGAACTATATCGTGAAGGTTATGATCAATGACCAAGAATATGGCAGAGGTTCTGGATCATCCAAAAAGAAGGCTGAACAAGCTTCCGCAAAAGAGACCTTGGAATTGGTCGGAGAATTATAAAGTCCCTCTAACATAGCCGAAAACCCAATGATTCGGTTAAATTTGTTAGCAAATCAGTTATTCAAATAGCTTACTTTACTTAGAGTTGTTTCTTTTTAAGAAATCTCAGTTACTACATTGTATAACAATCATCATATAAAACGCAGGTATGATTAATCTTAAGTCAAAAGGATGGCTCATCCTCTTATTCTTTGTTAGCTCACTTAGTTTCAGTGGGTTCTGTCAATCAGATTATTTCGCGGACTATCATCCACTACAATCGATAGGAAGAATCCCGACAGTATTTACACAGTCAACAGAGAGTAAAATTGAGGCAGCTAAGGCGCGTAATCGTGCTTCCATGGATGAAAATGAAGAGCGCGTTTTCCTAGAGTACATTCACCACCATGTCGATGAAATCTTACAATCAGGATTGATCTTATACGGAGATGTAACTACAAAATACGTTCAAAAAGTTGCGGATAAGCTCTTGGAAAATGAACCGAAATTGAAGAAAGAACTTCAGTTTTATGTGATTAAATCCAATGTTACTAACGCGCTATCCACAGATCAAGGAATTATTTTTGTCACGCTGGGATTGCTTGCTCAACTTGAAAATGAAGCGCAATTGGCCTACGTGCTGGCGCATGAGATAGTACATTTTCAGGAAACGCATGTAGAGAAATCTTACGCGGCTGACATTAACACGGAAGAACGAGTTTCATACGATCAAAGAATTACGCGGTTAAGTAACCATTCGCGCGATCAGGAATTGGAAGCAGATAAGAAAGGTGTTCATCTGTACCATCAAGCAGGTTATTCGGAAGATGAATTATTGGGAGCATTTGACGTGATGATGTATTCTTATTTGCCATTCGATGATGTGCCATTTGACCGAGATTACTTTCGAACAGATTTATTGAACATTCCAGATTATTATTACCCAAGAAGAATCAATGATATTCAAGCTGAGGAAGACTATGACGATCGTAAAAGTAGCCACCCTAACATCCGCAAGCGAAAGGATCAAATCATGGAGGAGCTATCGGCGTATGATGATTGGGGAGATGCTAAATACTTATTGACTGAAGAGGAATTCAAAGAGGTAAGAACAATAGCTCGATTTGAAGGAGTACGACTGGATTTACTTGCTGTGAATTACGGAGACGCCCTCTATAGCATTTACCTTTTGGAACGTGAGTTTCCAAACAACCTCTACTTGAATAGAATGAAGTCGCAAGCTTGGCTTGGGCTAGCAGGCTTCAAATTGCACGGAGAGTTTTCTAAAACATCGCAGAAACCAACTTCGGTAGAAGGCGAGAGTCATGCAGTACATTTCTTGTTACGTAAACTAACCAAACTTCAACTTTTAACGATATCTCTACGACAAATTGAAGATGCCTATATCAAGTTTCCAGAGGACAAGGAATTGACAGCAATTCGCGAACAGATGATTCGTTTATTAGCAGGTTATAAGAAATTTAAAGTCAGTGATTATGTGGATGTGACATATGAAGAGGCGTTAAAAACATTTGAGGAAAGTAAAGCTGCATTGGCGGCCGACACATTAGAGGTAGAAGTGGAGAGTGATATTTCTTCTGAAGAGGATGAAGATATTAGTAAGTACGAACGGATAAAAAAGAAGCGAAATACTACAGAAGCGGTTACGAAAGAAGATGAATTTGACATTAAGAAATTCTACATCTACGCTTTGACAGATATCATTAAAGACGCAGACTTTAAAAGAGTGTATTTGGCTGAGAAGGAAAAAATAAAGGAGAGGAAAGATGAAGAAACTAGGTTGTGGTCATTGACAAAACGTGAGCGCGAAGAGCATTATGCAGAATTGGCCGCTTCGAACAGTTCGGAAGATGGCTATATTTTAATTGAGCCTTCATTCTCACAATATCGATACGGAGTTCCTTATTTGGATGGAGCCGCTGAACGAGAGGAAGTAATCTTATCTACGTTAAAATCTACCGCTAAGAAATTCAATGTCACTATCCACGATTTAAGCAGTGATAACACCTCTTCACAAAATACTTCAAGCTATAACGAAAGAGCAATACTGATGGATTATTTACGCCAAAAGGCAGAATTTGAAGACTTCGAAATGTTCCCAGTTGATTATTCACGCATGGGTGATATAAAGCAGAATTATGGAGACAGTAAATTACTTTTCGTGTTCGCTGAATACAACCGCACTAGGATTACACATAAAACAGAGTTAAGCGCTTTTGTCATTGATATGGAAACGGGAGATCTAGATTTAGTGAAAGATCATTTCTTTACTAGACGTCCACGGAAGCTAGTTTTAAAGGGGTATGTATATGATTTAATTTCTCAATTAAGAACCCCAAATAATTAAGACATCATGAGAAATATTCTATTGACACTAGGCGCAGTTACCCTTTTATGGGTTTCATCAAATGCGCAAAAAGAATCCTTTGGTTATTTAGGGAAGAAGAATTTAATTTCTGTGTTTACAACCGGAAATTTCAGAGTTTTTCCAGCTGCAAACTTTGGTCCTTTTGATTACGGTAATGGTTATGAAACCATAAAATACGATAAGAACAATCAAGTGAAATATGGCACGAAAGTGTTTCGTTATGACATCCGTTTGGGTTATACAAGGCTCATCAAGAAAGGGTTCGGTATAGGTGCAGAATTTGGATACGAGAATTATCGAATGACCGGATTTACCCCTTCCAATTATCCATTTTCGTCCTATGCATCCAGCCCTGTGTTTAACGTCTTTAGTACAATGCTTACGCTGAATTTCACGGGGAGAAAACAAATTGCTCCAACTGGATTCACAACTACTTTAGGAATTGGCCCAAAATTTTATGTATTCGACAAAAGTCAAAATTATAGAATTGACGAATCAACGGCCATTGGAAATCCTTATCCTGATTATAAAATGGATATGATGGGCTTAAACCTGTTCTGGGAATTGGGATATCGAATTCCAATTGCTGAATTTTTAGTGATTGATTTTGGGCTACGATTCAATGCTGGCTATACATTTAGAATGAGTTATGATTTGGATTCTGGTATTCCATTTACTGTACCTTATTGGACCAAAAATGATATCCATAATCAAGCAGCTATAGAAAATGCGACAACTTTAATGACTTTTAAATTAGGGTTTGGATTTATGCTCTAACCAGCAGCAATCAATTCTTTGATTACTCCAGTACGTAATTGATAATCGAGGTCAGTGATTTGACTATCTATATGACCAATAAACGATTCAATTTCAACAACACTCTTACCAAGTTGCTTGTAGTACACCAACAAATCTGAGTTGAATACGATGGCTCTCATTTGTCCGCACCACTTTAAATAGTCTGCGGCCTCTTGATAGATTTCTAACTCACGTAGCACTAGAAATACACACATCAGCTGCGAGGATTCGTTCAAATCGTTGTACTCGTCATCCACAAGAATTCGCCATGAAGTAGATTGGATACTGAACTCAACCCATTGCATATCATCAATACGATCTGGTAAAACAGAAACACGAATGTCATTCGTATTCTTCAATTCAATAAGTGAATCAAGTGCAGTTTTCATGTGGTTAGAGCGGCTGAATTAGTCAGGCTTTATATCTTACAATATACTAAAAAATGTATTTAGTATCCGAGTAAATACATGACTATTTTATCCAAAAGTGCATCAGTGACATTTGTTCGTTGTGAACAATAAAATCGTGAGTAACCACCATCAATAATTATCCGACCTTCTCCTATGTTTCCGGATAGAATTAGTGCTTGATCATTTAGCCACACTTCCACTTGAAGACGATAATCCAAAGGAAAAGCAACGGTACTAGTACCGGCAGGGATTGCTGGTAGCTCTTGCAGATTCAAATTCCCATTGACTTGGCTTACTTCGGTCTCATTTATGTTGAAATTGCCGAAGCTCTCTTTTTTATAGAGATAATGAGTGATTTGATTGGATTCGGCCTGCATTGGCCAATTTTCTGAACCACTATAAAGCCCACCACCGCGCTCAAGAAATTGTGCAAGCTGATTAATGTTATCTGACTTTAGTTGACTCGTAGAATTGGAAAATAATAGTATAACGCTATACACCTCGAGATCATCTGGGAAGGAATCGGTGATTTCTACTGCAGGGCAATTGTCGAAGCAAATATTGCTGTGATTGCCAATAACGAGAACAGATTCTTGCTGGCCAAAAGCCCAAAATGAAAATAGAAAAGCAAGAGTGATTATGCGCATGCCATGTTGTACACACAGCAGCGCAATCAGTTCAATTAATTATTTCTCGTTGTCGACATCATAATTTCCGCCTTCATCAATGAAGTCGTTTACGTCCAATGGCTCTGCATCCAAAGAGAATCCATGAGATTCAGCATACACATATTGGTAATCCACCCATATACCGTCAGTGTCCAAATAGTTTTCGTACTCGACTAAGAACTCATCATAGAATGCCAATTTATCATCCGGCCATTGAGCATCTGGAACTGGGAACATATCAGCAAGAGGATTGAAATAGTTCTTACATATTAGTTCCACAACATCGAACCACTCATCTGTAAGCTTATCCAATTTATCTTGGTTAAGCCAGTTCTTGTCCTTGTACAATTTCATTGCAGCACGTGCACGGTCAACGTACATTAAACAAGAATCAATTGTATTCTGAACTCTGTGCTCTGGTGCATCAACCTCATCCAGTGTCTGAACTTGATTGAACTTGGTATCCGCTAAAATCACTTCTGAGAGAATTCCATAGAAATATTGTTCTCCGTCCACAGCCTCTCCTAACTCAAAACTTGCTGCTGCTTCTTGAAAATCTTCTTCCGTTGAAAGAATTTTCTCCAATGGCATACGGTGATCGTATTCATCTTCGTCAATTAGGTCATCTAAATCGATAGACTCACTGCTAAGACTGAAGTCATTGGCATCGGCAAACACATATTGAAAATCGACCCATTCTTTATCAACGTCTAAGAAATCTTCATAGGCTGCAAGGTACTCATCGTACAAAGTCAATTCTTCTTCTGACCAAGTAGCATCAGGTCTTGACATTGGCTCAGCCAATTTCTTCACATAATCATTGATCACTCTTTCCGTTCCCGCATACCACTGCAATGTCAGCTTGTGAAACTTTGATTGTAATGGCCATTTTTTGTTTTTGTATAAATCCAAAGATTTTCTTCCAGTGCTGATCATTTCCAGTGTTGTAGAAATAATTTCTTCAAATTCTGCCTCTGACGCATCGTTCTCATCCAAGATGTCAACGAGCTGCATTTGCACGTCCACTTCGATAACTTGTGCAAGTGTTCCAAAGAAGTATTGCTCTCCATTTTTAGCCTCGCCTCTTGCAAAACTTTCAGCTCCTGCTTCAAAATCTTCAGAAGTTTCCATTACATCCTCTAGAGGATCTTGTGCAATTGAGCCAAATGGAATTGCCAATGCAAAACAAAGGCTCACGGTGTAAAATATTTGTTTCATAGTATGATTAGATTGAATTAGCAAGATACCAAAATGTTGGATTATTCGTAGCACAGAATGAGAGAAAATCGACTATTTATTCCTAATTTAAATAGAAACCTACCATTATGAACCACATTGAATTGGGTAAAGTCGGTGAAGACTATGCTGCAAACTACCTATCTCGCAAGGGATTCCAAATTGTCGACAGGAATTATCGCTTTGGGAAATTGGAAATCGATATCATTTGTACACACGAAAATAAATTGGTATTTATTGAAGTGAAAACTCGAAATTCTATCGCTCTTGGCTCTCCTTATTTATCAGTCACACCACATAAGCAGCGTCAAATCATTAAAGTTTCGAATCGGTATATCATAGAAAACAATCGAACGGAGGAAGTTCGCTTTGACATTGTATCGATCATTTACAACAGTAAAAAACAAGAACTCGAGCATATTGTGGATGCATTTTACCCAATAGCATGAGAAGTGTCATTTTTATAGAGACAATAATTACCGAAATTTACATTGATTAAAAAATGATGGTAATGAGTAAATCGCTACTAATATTATTGAGTGTATTCTTGCTGCAGGGTTGTGCGAACAATACTTTTTCTCAAAGTGGGAACCCTGAAATGGATCAACAAATACGTTCAATGATAGTTGATTTGAAAATGGATTCGACTACAAGGAAGAAATTTATGGGAATCTACCAAGCTTACGGTAATGTCATGAAGGAAGCAATGGAAGAAGACGTAGGTCTAATTACCTTATACTATGTGTATAAGTCAGCAAGCGAAATCAGGGATTCAGGAATAGAGAATATATTAACTCCCGAGCAGTTTAAATTGTATTACAGACGTCAAAAAAAAATTGACAAAGAAGCCTCAAAAGGCTTATAGAAGCCCTTCTAACCAATTAAGCTATCTTTGTAGAAATTATGCTCGTGATGAACACAAGAAAAAACAAATCAAATAATCGTGGTAACGATTCAGACAAACCGACGTTTAAAGGACGTAGGGGAGAATCTAGTAAGAAGGTAGGCCGTAAGGACTCAGATAAACCAGCATCTAAAGGACGTAAGGGAGAGCCTAGTAAGAACGTAGGCGATAACGATTCAGATAAACCAACGTTTAAAGGTCGTAAGGGAGAACCTGGAAAAACCGTAGGCGTTAAGAAAGCAAAGCCACGCGATAAACGCAGATACATTGATTTCAGGGAAAAAGTAAAGAAGGGTGATCCGCTTCCATCGTTCAACGATGACGCAATTCGCCTTAATAAATATTTGTCCAATGCTGGAATTTGCTCTAGAAGAGAAGCAGATCTTTTGATCGAAACCGGACTGGTATCTGTCAATGGAGAAATCGTTACAGAAATGGGACACAAAGTGAAGCCAGACGATACTGTGAAGTATGATGGTGGAACGATTAACGCTGAGAAGAAGCAATACGTATTGTTGAATAAGCCTAAAGGATTCCTTACAACAATGGATGATCCAATGGGGAGAAAGACGGTCATGGGATTGGTGAAGAAGGCATGCAAAGAGCGTGTTTACCCAGTTGGACGTTTGGACAGGGACACAACAGGTTTGTTATTGTTTACCAACGATGGAGACATGGCTAAAAAACTTACACACCCAAAGCATAAGGCAAGTAAGTTGTACCATGTTGAATTGAACAAAAAGGTAAGTATCATCGACCTGAAGAAAACCCTTACAGGAATTGAATTGGAAGATGGAACTACAAAATTTGATAAAGCTGAGTTTGTAGAGGACGCGGATGCGAGAAACGTTGGTGTAGAACTTCACTCGGGCAAGAATAGAATTGTGCGTAGAACCTTTGAATCACTGGGATATGTTGTTACTAAGTTGGACAGAGTGTCATTCTCAGGGTTGACGAAAAGAGATTTGCCAAGAGGAACTTACAGACATTTGACTGAAAAGGAGGTAGCTTTCCTTAAAATGAAGTAGCATATGAAAAAAGTGATCTTACTGTTGTTGATTCTACTGCCATTAGTGACAGAAGCTCAAACGAGAAACAGACGAAATAAGAACAAGAAAAAAGTGTCTTATGCACAAGGTACTTTGTTCGGATATTGGGGATATAATCGTGCTGGATTCACAAAAAGCAATATACGTTTTGTAGGTCCAGGGTATGATTTCACTATGGCTGGTGCAGTAGCATATGATCGGCCTGAAGAATTTGGAGCGCGTTATTTTGACCCATCTAAGATTACTGTACCTCAATTTAATGCACGAATTGGATATTATTTCAAGGACCACTGGGCGATTTCTTTTGGGTACGATCACATGAAATATATTTTTGCAGATAATAATCAGGTTCAGCTAAGCGGGACAATTGATGCAGGAGTAGATGAAGTGAACAATTGGGAAGGAACATACAACAGCGAACCAATTACCACAGACAGAAAGACATTTCATTACGAAAACTCAGACGGATTGAATTATTTACGTTTAGAGTTAACTCGCACAGATATGATGATGAAGGCAGGCAAAAATGATTGGTTTGCTATTTCAACAAATGCTGGAATTGCTGTTGGAGGAATTTTATCTTTCAATGACTTTCGTTTTGGAACAAATCATGAAGATTTAAAGACGATTTCTCTTTCAGGTTATGGAATTTCGGGACACCTAGGAGTTCGTTTAGAATTTTTCAAGCATATTTTCATTCAGCCAAGTTTTGGTGGAGGGTTCATGCATCAAGTAAAGGTGCGCACACGGCCCAATGATCCATCTTCTTTTGCGAGACATGCATTCGGATATATTGAAATGAATGGTGTCGTTGGCCTACTATTGTATATTCGACCTACAAATTCTTGCGATAGCTGTCCGGTGTGGTAAAATAATCGACGATGAAAAAAGGAGTTTTTCTACTGGTAATCTTACTGGTGTCTTTCATATCGAAAGCGCAAGAAGAGATTAAGGAGAAAGAGAAAAACTCATACGCCAAAGGAACTTTCTTTTTTAATTGGG
This sequence comes from Crocinitomicaceae bacterium, assembly GCA_033791225.1. GTDB lineage: Bacteria > Bacteroidota > Bacteroidia > Flavobacteriales_D > Crocinitomicaceae > UBA4466. The sequence continues at coordinate 24,979 of JASJHD010000008.1, read as the reverse complement.
GCTACAACCGTAGCGCATACACCAAGAGTGATTTAAGATTTACCGGAGAAGGATATGATTTTGTCCTCAAAGGTTCGGTTGCCACAGATGCTCCAGAGACATTTAGCTTTGATGCGTATTTCAATCCTAACAACTGGACGAGGCCGCAATACAATTTTCGAATTGGATATTACTTCAAAGACCATTGGGCGATTTCCTTTGGGCAGGACCATATGAAGTATTTGTTCCGCGGAGAGAATGATGTTTTACTCGATGGGCATATTGATGCTGGAGTAGATACTTTGTCTAACTGGTCGGGAGACTACAATGATGAGCCAGTAATTACAGATCGAACAAAGTTTCATTATGAGAACTCAGACGGACTAAATTACTTGCGCTTTGAAATAACAAGAACAGATCAATGGTTGTCGTTCGGCAAGAAAAAATGGTTTGCCTTTTCTTCAAATGCTGGATTAGGTATAGGTGGAATTCTATCTTTCAATGATTTCATGTTTGCGGGCAGATATGATCAACGTACGGTATCACTCTCCGGATATGGTATTTCTGGACACATAGGAGCGCGTTTCGAGTTCTTTCGCCATTTATTCATCCAATCTACCATTGGAGGAGGGTTCATTCATCAGGTGAAAGTAAAAACGCGCCCGAATGATCCGAGCGCGTTTGCAAGTCAAAAATTTGGTTATATAGACTTCAATACCGTTGTTGGTGGATTGATCTATTTCTAATTCCCTGTCCTGTTCTTTCTCTCCAATCTCAGGTCTATTTTGTAATAGAATATTGGAAGGAACCCTAACTGATTTCTAGTGGCAAAGGATTCCTGACTAGGATCAACAATGTTTGGCGAGTACGCTAAGCCCAAAAGATTTTTAGAATTGAAAATATTTACTAAATCCAGTCCAATTTCATGCGTTGTTCTCTTGCCGTTAATTTTCCAATTAATTTTCAAATCAGCCCTGAAATAATCATAGAATTGTCGCTCATTAAATAATGAGTCTTTATAAATTAATTCATTGACAGCAGCTGAAGCATCCTCATCAACATACCCATATCTTTTCCCTCCAGCAACAGTGACCTTCACACCCACAGATATTGAATGCTTTGGACCCAATTTAAACTCTTTCCCTGCCAATAAGTTCGCTATGTAATTTCCATTGTACGAAGTGTTACGGAGTATACCATCACTCCCAATATATTTTGAATCATACACTGTACCTGAGAGTAAGAAAAAGAACGATTTGTTGAAGTATTTTTGCAATGTAAGTTCAATTCCATAATTATAACCCGTCCCCGTATTTTCAAGCGGTTCAGGGAAAAACCGTGAAAAACCGCTACCCATATTTATCAAAGAAAAGGATGACGGAGCTACAGTTACCGGTACATTATAGATATATTGATAATATGCTTCAGATTTCAACGTCAGATTCTTCTTAAAGGCTATTTCATATCCGATTCCAGCATGTACGCTTCTCGAAAAGTCCATGTTCTGATTATGGTATATTTTCTCACCCGATATGGTGTCATACTGGTGGTATAAATACGTGTAAGTTGGTTGCATTTGGCTGTGCATCCCTGCACCTATACTTATAGATTGGCCTTTATTCAAATTTAACTTCCAACCGATACGTGGTTCTGCTATGCTGAAGCTATTACTCATAGAAAAATATTGATTATGAATACCAGCCGTGAATGCCATGTTTTCAGTAATTCGCCATTTCCATTGTAAATACACTTGTGCTAATAGTGCACCGCTTTTATTGTCCCAACGTACATCCCATGTGTCATGGTTGGTTGCGTTATGACCTGTAGCTAAGACTGAATCAATCATATCAAACATATAGTAATCAGCATTGAAACCTACTTTAATGAGGTGTTTTTTGTTGAATTTATATTTTACGCTTAACGCCGATTGTATTTTTGAGGTACTAAATTTATAATTCAACAAAGGATATTTTGAATCAGTAACGATCAATGAATTAACGGAGTCATATTGACGAATTAAGTAATCATGATGGGAGTGCTGTTCTTCATATGCATATGCTATCGTCGAAGTCAAAAACGTTTTTTTATTTATTGGCTTCTTTAACGTAAGCCCACCCACTGCCATTATGGAACCAAAATATTGATCTCGATCGCCTTCTCCATAAATTTCTTCGGCATCTCCACCAACTTCGACTGGATCTGCGATAATGATATCTATATCGCTAGCTCCTCCTATTGCCCACAAGGAGAGTGCTCCACCATTTTTTAATTTCCAGTTGAATTTAAAGGCACCGTCACCATACGTTGGAACAGCATCGGTTCCAATCTTAATTCCTATAGCTTGGAAGAGACTTAATGTTGAGTAACGCCCCATAACTAGGTAACTAGAATTACCATTTCTCCCCATGGGTCCTTCGGCCATTAATTCTGTACCTAAAAAGCCAAATTGTCCGGTAAGCTCATGTTTAGTGTCATTTCCGTTTCGTAGTTTCAAATCAAAAATACCCGAAGTGGAATTCCCATATTCTGCGGGAAAGGCGCTCATAAAGAAATCAGAGTTTGCCAAGATCTTATTGTTTAAAATGGACACGGGTCCACCGGTACTTCCTGAAATAGCAAAGTGTGATGGGTTTGGAATATCAATTCCTTCAACTCTCCAAACCACTCCAAGAGGTGAATTTCCTCGTATTACAATATCATTTCTAGAATCATCGGCTCCACCAACACCAGCAAAATTCGATGCCATTCGCGCCGGATCTGAACGTGAACCAGGGTATCTGTCAGTTTCTTCGACACTAAATTGCTGAGCTGAGATCAAGGCTAACTCATTGATTACGTCTCCCTTTTTTCGAGCAGATACGTTCACTTCTGCCACTTCAACAAAGCTTTCTTGCATTGCAAGGGTGATAACTGTTTGCTTTCCAGAATTTACAACCACCGTGATTACTTTTGTATCGTAGGTCATATATTTGGCAATCAACTCATGCTTTCCAACAGGTACATTTTCAATGGCAAAATCACCTTCTGGACCTGTAATAGCTCTGTATTTTTGAGTAGAATCAGAGGTGAAGATTTCAACACGAACTCCCGCCAATGGAAATTGTGTATCTGTATCAACAACCTTTCCTCTAACCGACTGAGAAGGTTGAGCGAAAGCAGTACTTACCCCTATAAAGATGAACATTAGTAGAATTCTCATAGTTCTTGTGTTTCGTAGTTTTTGCACTACAAACATAGAAGAATTGAAAAGAATAGTTGAATTATTTTCCGCAAGTTGTACCCAGTAACTTGTGAATAGCGCAAGTGAGTTTGAGAGGGTTACTCCTCTGAGTCTTGGTTGCTGTGCATCATTTGATATTCTTCAGCGGTCCACTCTTTGAGGTAGACTTTTGTGAAATCGAAGTAGTTAATAGCATTGAAGTGGAAGTCACGCACATAAGATTGCGTAATTTCAATATCTCCTGTGTACCAAAGTGGTATAATAGGTGGATCCTTCATTAACTCTACTTCAGCCTGAGAGAATAATTTCATTTGATCTGCTACTTTCGTTGAGTTGGTAGCTTGCTTGTAAAACTCATCAAATAGATGATTCTTGTAGCGTGCTTTATTGGTAGGAGAAGCATCAAGTGGATCATCAGGAATATATTCTCCATAGAAATTCATCAAGAAAGATTCTGGATTGGGATAATCGGCAGACCAACCCATTCTAAAAATATCTCCGTTTCCGTTTGCACCGTCTTCATTCAATTGCTCAAAACTAGAACCGTCAATGTTTACATTGATTCCAAGCACCTTGAAAATTTGCTTGGCGAATTCATCGGCAACAGCTGAATGCGTGTCGTCTATACTGTAGCGTAAATCTACCGAACCAAATCCAACTCCACCTGGATAACCAGCTTCCGCCAATAATTGACGAGCTAAATCAGGATTGTATGTGTAACCAACATTTTTCACACTGGCAAAATCATATCCACGTAATGCGTTCGAAATTGGAGGTGTTACTCCATACTCTCCCAGATCATAATATTGATTCCGTAAAATATCTCTACCGATCGATTCTTTGTCGACGGCATAGTTAAAGGCCTGTCTTACCAAAGGATCTAAAAAGCGCTCATCAGTCATGTTAAAATAATAGAAGTGCGACTCCAACAATGGGTTATTGGCCAAAATCAATTTTGGTGGTTTTGAATTGAAATCTTGTATGCGTCCTTCCATCATTCGTGTAATGCGACTCGTTGGAAGTCCTATGATTAAATCAAGTTTCCCAGTTTCAAACATGTCCAATTGCTCCAATTTACGACTCTGGTAAATGAACACAAGACTATCGAGATAAGGCAATGCATTTCCTTCCTCATCCTGTAAATAGTAATCGTTGTTTTTCGTCAGAATCAAAGATGGTGTTTCCCCACCTATGTAAGTTGTGTATACGAATGGTCCAGTACCAACAACATCCGTTTCTTTATTTGCCTCAACAATCTTCTTTGAAACAATGCTCATGCAAACATTGGCTAATTTATTCAAGAGGTTGTGATCTTCATGCAATAACTCAAGAGTGATATTGTTTCCTTCTACTGTGATTCCACTAATAGAGCTTGCCGTACCTTCCATAAATTCATCGGCTCCTTTCAGTAATCCTTCAAAAGTCATTGTGTAAGACGAGGGAACACCTCCATCTTCACTCTTCGTACAGCCTAGTTCAAAAGACTTAACCACATCTTCCACAGTGAGTAGTCTATCTTCTTTGTTCTTAAAAACAGGGTTGTCATGGAAATAAACGTCATCTCTAAGAGTGAAAGTGTACGATTTACCGTCATCGCTCTTCGACCATTCAGAAGCTAACTTAGGAACTATCTTAACCGTCTTTGGATCAAAAGCTACCAGTCCTTCATGAATTTGACTCAAGACTGTCGCCGAATAATAATCCCGCACTTCACGCAGTATATAGGTGCTAGGCTCATTTTCAAGGGCCATGGTCACCGTTCCTCCAGCGTGTTCGAATTGCTGCTTCTCTTCTTCAGAACAGGAGACAAGCAATAAGCAAGAAAGTATAAATAAACCGAGGGTTTTCATCAAAAGTCTTTTCAACAGTATACAAGGATAAGAAAATTCTGTTATAAATCACAAAAGGGATTTTATTATAATCTGAATGACTGATTCTAAATGAGTTTAGTAACAAATTGAGGTTGAATCTGTGAAAATCTTTGCAGATAGTGTAAATAATCACGGGAATAAGTCCAAAAATAAATTAAAACGTGTTATATTTGTGGGTTAATAAAAAAATGGACTGGTTTAACATAACATAGCTGCCCGTTATTTAGGCACTATTACACTGATACCTGATGAGAAATTTTGTACTATTTATTGCGTTACTAATAACGAACACTGTTGCTTTCGGAGCACTTTCGGTTGAAGGGACGTATCAAGGCAAGAACCTATATGTTCAGAATCCAATGGATGAGGACGGATTTGGTTATTGCGCAACAAAGGTTACCGTGAATGGTGACATCATGCCAGGTGGTACTAGCATGGGAGCATTTGAAATTGATTTTTCATTGTTCAATATCGAAATTGGTGAACCAGTATTTATTGTGATTGAGCACAATGATGGTTGTAAACCAAAGATTTTAAATCCAGAAGTTCTTCTTCCGCGATCTACATTCACCATTGTTGAAATTAATATTTCGAATGATGGTAAGTTGACTTGGACTACTAAAGCGGAGCAAGGAAAGCTTCCTTTCATTATTGAACAATACAGATGGAACAAGTGGGTGACTGTTGGTGAAGTACAAGGATTAGGTGGCGGACAACAAAATTCATATGAGTTTCAGGTAACTCCTCACTCAGGAGAAAATACAATTCGTGTACTACAAGAGGATCATTCAGGAACGAAACGTCCTTCTGATGAAGTGAAGTTCATGTCGCCCACTCCAACGGTAACGAAGACTCCTAAGAAAGTGAAGAACGAGATTAAGTTCCTTGCGAATGGTGGTCCTGCAGAAACACGTTACGAAATTTATGATGCGTACGGAAACATCGTGAAAAAGGGAGTTGGTTCTTCAGTGAACTGTACAAACCTTCTTAGAGGTGTATACTACATCAACTTTGACAATGTAAATGAGAAGTTCATTAAGAACTAAGAATAAATATTTTCAAAAACCCTGTCGGATTCGTCAGGGTTTTTTTATGCCATGATTAAACGAATTGAACATCTAGGAATTGCCGTTGAGAGCATTGAGGACACCTTAAAGGTTTATGAAACTTTGTTGGGTACAAAATCCTACAAAGAGGAGCTTGTAATTTCCGAAGGCGTTAAAACTGCTTTCTTAAAAGTGGGTGAATCGAAGATTGAGTTGCTTGAGGCTACGAACCAAGATTCTGCCATTGCTAAGTTTTTGGGAAAGAACAAAGGTGGGTTTCACCATGTTGCTTTCGAAGTTGACAACCTTGATGCTGAATTGGAGCGTTTAGATGCAGAAGGCTTCGTTTTAATTCATAGTACTCCAAAAGATGGGGCAGATAATAAGCGTATCGCATTCTTACACCCCAAATCTACTTCAGGCATGCTGGTGGAGCTTTGTCAAGAGAAAAGCGCCTGAAGCTCCTCTATTCCCTTTAAATGATATGTCTGGAGCCCGCATTTCATTGCTCCCTCAATATGTTGGATTGAATCGTCAATGAAGAGGGTTTCTGAAGTATTCAATTGTTGATCTTCTATTACGTACTTGAAAATCTCCACGTTCGGCTTGCGTAAGTGTATTTCGTGTGATAAGTAGACGTGGTCAAATATGACTTGCGGCCGATCGTTCGATACAAGGTCCCAAGCTTCGTAAGCGTGATCTATGTGAATAGCATTTGTGTTGCTAAGCATGAAAATTTGGTAGCCCTGTGCTTTGACTTTGTGAAGAAGTTCTATTGAAATGTGCGGAACATCTAATATCATCGCGTTCCAAGCACTGACCACTTGCTTTCGTGTAGTTCCTTCTGGTAAATAATGCAAGATGCCATCAATGAATTCTTGCGGAGTGATCTGTCCTGTCTCAATGTCGTCAAATAGATTCGATTGCATTGCTTGTGAATACATCTGATCAAAATCTTCAATGCCCAATGCTTTAAAAGCTCGGATGGTTGCATCGTAGTCAATATTGATGAGCACGCCACCAAAATCAAATATGACAGCTTTTATAGATGATCCTATCATGCCTCAAAGAAAACAAAAAAAGGGTGAGATTGCTCTCACCCTTCCATCTATTATTAAAACGACTACTACTTCGTCAATGCAACATTCAATTTAAAATCGATTGCTGGGTTAATTTGTGATCCATCTTCTGGATTTGGCTGCAAACCTGGAATTTCCAAAGAGTTTAAGTCCAAAGCAAATTCACCATTGATAGATGCTCCGTTCTCGTCACTTGTTAATTCAACTGCCACATCTTGTGACAATTCTTTTCCTAGGATTGAAAGTGTCAATCCCAACATTCCGTCTTTGTATTCTCCAAGAGTAATTCCAATTGTAGGGAATTCAACCGAGTTGAAGAATAAATTTGCTGGATGATCTTCGTCAGGTGCAGTTCCCATCAGGTGAGCTCTCAAATAACCTGCCTTTTCCTCTTCCATGCCTGTAGCACGAATAGTGTTCATGTCAACCGTAAATGAACCAGAAGTTAAAGCTTCTCCTTCCATAACAATTGATCCTTCAGTAATGTCTACTAACCCTTCATGACCATAATCTGGACCCATGTTAGCCGCCCATACCAATGATGAGTTTGTTGTGTCAAGTGAGTATGTCACCGATTCTATTACAACTACTTCGTCTTCCGTTGCTTCTCCTTCTGCACTTGAACATGAGACAGCCACTAAAGCTACTGATGCAAGTAAAAATGTTCCTAGTTTTTTCATTTTAAAATTATTTGTTCGGACAAATATAGGCATAATATAGATACCATGGTAAATAATGTGAAGTATTTATTTGAAGTCGATAAATTTTGAGAATCCTTATCTTCGGAGCATATGAAGTTTTTTCTCGACAATTCGCATTACATCGATACATCCACACCTTTGGATTTATCACTTCCTTTAGCAGCAACTGAAAACAATCCTCGTGCGTGGTACGTTGATCGTCCAACATTTGAACCAGTACGCACAGAACATTATACTGGATCAGTGGCCGAAGGGGGAAGTGTAAATTTTCGGAACATTTATTTCAATCCGCACGGACATGGAACTCATACGGAATGCTTGGGACATATAACGGAAAAGGTTCATTCGATCAATACAATCCTGCAACAGTATTTTTTCAAAGCACGAGTAATAACAATCGATCCCAAAGTGATAGTGCAAGAAAATGGTGATGAGGACCGCGTAATAGTTCCTGAGCAATTGGACTTGAATGGTACAGATATAGAAGCATTGATCATTCGAACAACACCAAATTTTTTGGATAAGAAGACAATGAATTATTCCTCAAGCAATCCAATATACTTTGATGTGGCATGTGTAGAAAAAATACTAGCCGCAAAAATTGACCACTTGCTGGTTGATTTACCTTCTGTGGATCGTGAGAACGATGGAGGTGAGCTGGTGTTTCATCATGCTTTTTGGGAAGTGCCAGAAAACCCAAATCATGAGCGAACAATTACTGAATTGATTTTTGTTGAGGATTCTATAGAGGATGGAGAGTATATCTTAAGCTTTCAAGTTGCTCCTTTTGAAAATGATGCGGCTCCGAGTAGACCGGTATTATACCAAATAAAAAAGGATTGAACGAATTCAATCCTTTTCCTTGTAGTAGTAAGTTAATTTTTATTGTAGTAGTGTAACAACAAACTCTTCATTTAAGAAGTATAAAACCTTATAAAAAAAAGATCAGGAATTTTCTTTAAGTCTTGTGCAAAGCACCGCTTTGGAATGAGAACTTAAGAACTGTTATACTCTTTAATCAAACTAGAAAATGAAACTGCCTCTCCAAGCAGCATGTTCTCATTATGTCAAAGCAAACAAAAAGAAAACTTCCTGATATCTCTCCTTATTTCTTACTCAAGTATAAGAACTTAATTCCGTACGGTTTGGGGTAAATGAATATTTAGCACTTCTAAATGAATATTGACCAGTTTTCACTGATTTTTCATTTTATAGATTCTCTAAACGCTTGAAGAACACCTCTCTTTTGGCAGGAGACAATGGAACTTCAGAGCCATCTTTCATAACAACAGCACCACCATTTTTCTTGTCGTAACGATCTACGTAGTCGATATTCACCAAATGGGATTGCTGAACACGAAGGAAATTGTGTGCAGATAATAATGTCTCATATTCTTTCAAGGTTTTAGAAACCAAGATTTTCTTGTTGTCCAACAAAAAGAATGAAGTATAGTTACGATCTGCTTCGCACCGAATGATTTGATCCAACTCAACAACGTGAACGCTTTCTTGCGTCTTCAGCACCAAACGTCTTTTCTCGTTTGGCTGAATGTTCTTTTGAAGTGCATCAAACTGTGTGGGCTCAGCACGCTCGTCAACGGCGATCAAGGCTTTTTCTACTGCAGCTTTGAGTTCTCCTGTATCAACAGGTTTTAACAGGTAATCTAACGCACTGAATTTAATTGCTTTGATTGCAAACTCTTCATGTGCTGTAATGAATACAACTTCGAAAGTTTTGTTTTCAATTGAACGAATTACATCAAAACCAGTTCCATCTGGCATTTGAATGTCTAAGAATACTATGTCCGGTTGATGCTTTTCGATAGCGGCAATTCCTGATTGAACGTTTTCACCTTCTGGAATAGTTTGAATGTCAAACCCAAATGAATCAATCATACGAGCAATTAACTCGCGTGTTCTGTTCTCATCGTCAATAATAAGTACTTTTTTCATTGCTTCAGTTTGTCAGATTAGTATCAACAGTGTATGGTAACGAAATTAACACTTTTGTTCCAGTTTCCAATTCTTTGTCATAATCTTCAACCAGAAGCGATCCTTCCGTTTTATATTTCTTATTTAAATTGTCAATTCGCTGGCTTGTAATGTCCATGGCCATACTCTTGTGCGCTGAGCTTTTCTTATTGATCCGAGATCCTTTTCGACCAACTCCATTGTCAACAATGGAAATGATTAACATATCATCTTTTTTGGAAAAAGAGACATTAATAAAACCTCCTTCAATGGTATGTAATTGCCCATGTTCTATGGCGTTTTCAATAAAGGGCTGGGTAATCATCGGAGGAATTATTGCGCCTTGATCAAACAAAGATTCATCAGAATGGATGGTGAATTCAAAACGATCTTGAAACCGCAATTTCTGCATTTCTAAGTACTTCTGAAGTATTTCAATCTCCGTATCAATAGGAATATGTTCTTTAGGCGAATTCTCAAGAATCAAGCGCATCAAACGTGAAAAGTTGACCAAAAATTTGGAGGAATTGACAGTATCATTCTCAAAAATATAACTCTGAATTACTGACATAGCGTTGAAGACAAAGTGCGGATTCATTTGTGTTCTCAGCAAGGTTTGTGACATCTCCGCTTCCCGTTGCTGCTGCTTAATTTTTGTGTGATTCCAACGGTAAAAGAGAATGACACCGGCCAAGACAATTATAATGATGAATGCAACGATGATGTACATCTGGAAGTTGTTTCTCAGTTGACTATTCTCGAGCTTTGTAGATGTTAAATCTCTTTCTTGTTGCTGACGATTAAGGGAATCTCTTTGCGAATTAATAAGTCGGTCACGCTGTTCTGACCGATACGATTCACTCAATTCAGCTATTTTCGTTGCTGCCTGAAGGGTTGTATTACTGTCTAGATAATTCAAGTACAATTCCATGAATTCCAACGACTTGTTCGCATTGTTTTGATCTTTATAAATCTCAGCGATAATCCGATACGTGTGATAAATCTGATTTTTTGCGCCATATTGCTCACGAATTTCAATGGAGCGAAACAGGTAATTTAAGGCATTCGAATACTTGCCCTGTTCCTTAAATACGGTTCCTACGTTATGGTAAACTCCGGCAATTTTCTCTTTATTACTGGTCGATTCATAGTACACCAAGGCCTGATTGAAATTACTAGAAGCCAAATTGTATTTTTTCTGCGCCTTGTAAACCATCCCAAGAATATTGTGGGTCTCTCCAAGTCCATTGAAGTCGTTCAAGTCAGAAAGTAATTCAAGAGATTTGTTGGCATTTTTGATCGCAACAGAGAACTTTTTACGTTGCAAATTTAATGAGGCTAGGTTAGTCAAAGCCAAGGCCATTTGCCGGTCATCGTGGATTTGTTCTGCATATACCAACGATGCATTAAAATAATATTCCGCATCATTAAGGTTCAAAATCAATTGCTGCTCTTGACCTATTTCACGATTGTATCTTGCAAGTAGAGAAATATTACCCGCTTCCTCAACCAATTGAAGACTAATTAAATTCTTAGCAACACTCAACTCAATCTGCCCGAAGAAATCATAAATACGTGCTTGTGTATTAAAAGTCAAGGACAAGATTGATTTATCCTTTGTTCTTCTCGCAGCAGTTATGGCATCGTCTACATATATCAATGAGGAATCTTTCAAGTTGGAGTACATGAAATTTAGAGCGAGGTGGGAATACCCTTCTGCTATTCTCTCGTAATTTTTCTCTTTTGAAGCGAGTTTTATAGCCAATCGAAAGTAAAATTCCGCGGTCTCTAATTCTTGAACATGTTGATGATACGAGCCTAAATGTCGAAATAACTTAAACCGAACTTCATCAGAATTGAGCTTATTCAGAAAGGGCTGACAGGCGAGTATTGTTCGGAAGTATTCGTCCTGATCACCAATCATTTCAGCTACTTCTGCGTTGTAGAATAATGCGCTAAAGCGAATGGTATCCTCAAAATTCCGACTTTCTAGCATGATAACATGGCGAATAGAATCGGCGCGGTGTACATTGTTTACCTTGTAGTATTCACCAAGGGCCATCAATCGACTGAATTTCTTTTTGGGTTCAATCTCGGAGTTATACGTCTGAATAAGTTGACTTTCACGAGACTGTTGTCCATAGCTCTTAGGCGCGAATAGCAAAAGCAAAATCGTCAATTGGACAAAGGAAGACATAACAGTTCTCAACATGAATAGTAAAAATAACATTTTCGCAGTACCTATTTCATCTATTGGTGCATTTCGAGCATGAATTCACAGTATTCGAACCGCGCCAAATTGAAGCAAAATTGTCTATCTTTGCCGCTTCAATTACACATTACTGGTATGGAATACAATTTCCCTGAAATAGAGGCTAAATGGAGAAAGTTTTGGGCTGATAATAAGACGTTCAAAGCAGAAGACAATAGCACAAAACCTAAGTTTTATGTACTGGACATGTTTCCGTATCCATCAGGAGCAGGACTGCATGTTGGTCATCCATTAGGCTATATTGCTTCGGATATTTACGCACGATACAAGCGATTGCAAGGATTCAATGTGTTGCATCCAATGGGATATGATTCATTTGGATTGCCGGCTGAGCAGTATGCAATTCAGACAGGGCAACATCCTGCGTTGACAACAGTAACAAATATCGACGGAGGAACAGATAAAGAAGGAAACAAGATTTCAGGTTATAGAAAACAACTTGATATCATGGGTTTCTCATTCGATTGGGACCGAGAAGTACGCACATCTTCACCAGAATATTACAAGTGGACGCAGTGGATTTTTAAGCAATTGTACAATGCGTACTACGATACTACGCAGGACAAAGCCGTATCAATTGATGCTTTGATTGTTGAATTTTCGAACAACGGAAATGGATCAGTGAATGCGACTACAGATTTTGACGAGACATTTACTGCGGATCAATGGAAGGCTTATTCCGAAGAAGAAAAAGAAAAGACTTTACAACAATACCGTTTGACTTACTTGGCGGATTCATGGGTGAACTGGTGTCCAGCTTTGGGTACCGTTTTGGCCAATGATGAAGTAGTAAGTGGCGTTTCAGAACGTGGTGGACATCCAGTTGAGCAGAAATTAATGCGACAGTGGTCTATGCGAATCAAAGCATACGCTGAACGTTTGTTGACAGGACTAGAAACTGTTGACTGGACAGATTCTATCAAAGATCAACAACGCAATTGGATTGGAAAATCTGTGGGTGCATCCGTGCATTTTAAAGTAGACGGATCTGATCATGACATTGAAGTATTTACAACACGTCCTGACACAATCTATGGAGTTTCATTCATGGTATTGGCACCAGAACATCCATTTGTGGATGAAATCACGACTGCAGCATATGCCGCTGGTGTAGCTAATTATAAGAAAGAAGCATCATTGAAGTCAGAAAGAGACCGTATGGCTGATGTGAAAAACATCTCTGGACAAAATACTGGAGCTTTTGCACTTCATCCATTCACTGGTGAGAAAGTACAAATCTGGATCGGAGATTACGTCTTGGCTTCATACGGAACGGGAGCTGTAATGGCAGTTCCTTGTGGAGATCAACGTGATTGGGATTTTGCCAAGCATTTCGGTATTGACATCATCAATATTTTCAAGGATCAAGACATTTCAGAAGCGGCATATGCAGAGAAAGATGTAGTAATTGCCAATTCAGATTTCCTAAACGATCTTCCAGCGAAGAAAGCAATCAAATTAGCAGTTTACGAGATTGAAAAACGTGGATTTGGGCAAGGAAAAACGCAATATAGATTGAGAGACGCAGTCTTCTCACGTCAACGTTACTGGGGAGAACCATTCCCAGTGTACTACAAAGGTGAAACGCCTTATTTGGTAGATGATGCGCACTTGCCGATTACCTTGCCAGAAGTAGATAAATATTTACCGACAGAAGACGGTGAGCCACCATTAGCACGCGCTGAGCAATCTGCTTGGAATCATTCTGAAGGTGATAGAATGGAGTTCAACACAATGCCAGGTTGGGCAGGAAGTTCTTGGTATTTCTTGCGCTACATGGACCCTAAGAATGAGAACGAATTCGTTGCGAAGGAGAAAGTGGAGTACTGGAAAAATGTAGATTTATACATTGGCGGTTCAGAGCACGCAACTGGACACTTGTTGTATTCACGCTTCTGGACAAAGTTCTTGTATGACCTAGGATACATTCCATTCGATGAGCCATTCCAAAAGATGATCAATCAAGGGATGATTTTGGGAAGAAGTAGTTTTGCTTACAGAGCAAAGTATCGTATTGTGACTTCTGATTTTACCAAGTTCACATCTGAATTTGAATCGCCATTGTTAGAACATTTACCTCCATTTGTATACTACAGTTATTCACTGTTAGAAAAGTACGGAGATGTATCTTCCGATGAATTTAATAAGGAGTTGCGGGAAATTACATTAGAGAGATTGAAAGGTTTATACAAGCCAAAATCTAATGGAAATATTGAAGATTACATCAGTGTAGATATACTTGATCACTCTCAAGTACATGTTGATATTAGTTTGGTTGAAAATGATATATTGGATATTGATTCTTTCACAAATTGGAAAAAGGATTCAAAAGGGTCAATTTTCCTTGTTAATGAAGACGGAACGTACATCTGTGGACATGAAGTAGAAAAAATGTCTAAGTCGAAGTACAACGTACAAACACCGGATGAATTGGTAGAGAAGTACGGCGCTGATACACTGCGCATGTACGAGATGTTCTTAGGACCTTTGGAGCAAAGCAAACCTTGGGATACAAAAGGAATTAGTGGAGTACACAACTTCTTACGTAAGCTTTGGAGGTTGTTCCACGATGCAGACAACAACCTTACTTTGAGCGACGGTGAACCAGATGCAAAAGCATTGAAGTCATTGCACAAAACAATCAAGAAAATAGGCGACGATTTAGACCGTTTCTCTTTCAATACGGGTGTTTCTAATTTCATGATTTGCGTAAACGAATTAGGCGATCAGAAATGCAACAACAAAGCCATTTTGCAGGAGTTGGTGATATTGCTTTCGTCGTATGCGCCACACGTTTGTGAAGAGTTGTGGGTGAAATTGGGCAACGAGGCTGGAACGCTAAGCTATGCGCAATTCCCTGAGTTCAAGGAAGAGTTCTTGGTGGAAGCAAATCATTCTTATCCTGTTTCATTCAATGGGAAAATGCGCTTCATGATTGACCTTCCAACTGCAATGTCTAGAGAAGATGTCGAGAAGGAAGTGTTGGCACATGAAACTGCACAAAAGTGGTTGGAGGGCAATACACCTAAGAAAGTAATCGTTGTACCGGGGAAGATCGTTAATGTGGTCGTATAAAATTTACCTGTGAGAGCTCATCAAATTCTGTGTATTCTGCTCATCCTGCTAAATGTTGGAGGGCTTTCGGCGCAGGATAAAGTTCTCTTAGAGTTAGCAACGCTTCCCAACACCACGTATGAAATTAAAACAGACTACCGGAGCAAGCAGTTAATAAAGTTTGTTGGGCCAGTTGACGAATTAGCCCGTCTTCAAGAACGTGGGATCTCCATAGATTCAGTGGCAACTATGAAGGGAACATTGCGTATTCTAAGTCTAACTGAAAGTATGAATGATACCGGAGAGGTTCCCTTTACCGCTGATCTTTCTTATGCAAATCCTACCACTCTGAATAAATACGTTCATTACGATTCAGTTTCAACGGTGGCGCCTCCAAGAACTTCTTTAGAGCAGAATTGTTCTGCTGCACTTTCTGGAAATCAATTTGCTCGATTTACAGATATTAGCCTTGCATTTAGTGAAATGCTTGAAGAAGTAGCGGTTGGCGATACTTTAACTGGAATGACCACTCTTGAAATGGAAATGGATGAGATGAAGTATAAAATGGATTTAAAGCTTCGTTTTGAATTAATTGAAATCTACGATGGAAAGGCATATTTTGAAGTGCAGAATCAAATGCTCAACCCAACAGTTAGTGGTGGGCGATCACAAGGTTGTGATGGAAGTGGCACTGGAACAGGAGTAGTAGAATACACGATTGCGTCGAAGATGATTTCCTATTCAAACGTGGATGTTGAATTCAACCTCTCGATTGACGTAGGGAAAAAAATGCACATCATTATTAATTCAATAGTAAATGTCTCATCTGTTCAAACCATGAAGCCGAATTAAGTTACTGCTTCTGAATTCTAATTCTCGCTGATTTCCCGTCTGAACTCATTATCTCTAACAAGTACATTCCTGTTGTCCCTTCGATCAAGACTGTAAAGTTACTTGCCTCAATTGTCTCTTGTTCAGTGATTAATCTTCCACTCATATCAAAAACAGTTACTTGAACTTCGCCGTATGTCGATCCTAAATCAACAGTAACGACCCCTTCAGTTGGGTTTGGATAAACAACAAAGTCATTTCCGAAATCATTTTCAAGCAAACCAATCGTGTTGATTGTTCGACAAGCTGAGGTATCAGAACACAAATTCTCTGTTACAATTACTGCATAACTTCCGTTTTGCGTTGCAACAAATGATTGACTTGTTTCTCCTGAAATAGGTGCGTAATTATCAGTACAATCCAACCATTGGTATTCAAGTCCACTTTGGTCAACTTGCAAAGTAATTTCATTCACTTGATTGACTCCTGTGTTGATGGAGGCAGCGTGTCCAACAGTTAAATTCAACGTTTCTTCCGTATCACATCCTATACCGGTACTACTAATCGGAACAGTATAAATGCCACTTGTATCGTAAGTCATTCCATTAAAAGGCCATGTATACGTTTCACATGCTACAACGGTTGTAGAGTGATCCATCCCTGGTGGTAAGTCGAAAGCCTGCGTTTGATCTTCTCTATCATCACTATCTCCTTGGTCGGCAGAATAGCCAAGTCCTCTTTTCGCGAACACTTTCCAAATCAAACATTCGTGAATTCCTCCATAGAGTAATTGATCGGCAGCGATAACTGCATCGCGCGCATCCACAAACCCTGGTCCACAAGGTTGCAATTTTAATCCTGTCATTACAAGATGCATGGTCATGTTGTTTCCTCCAGTTCCGTTGTACACATCAGAATCAAATCCATAGACATCAATCATTGCCCAATTCAAATCCCAAATCATTGTACACCAAACGAAACCTATTCCGTGCGGCTCTGAAACCCCATTCACATCATTTGTCGCTCCGTAAGTGTAGTTATTAATACTCCAGTTCGTGCTATAAGGAGCAGGGCGAATTCCGCCTCCAGTTATTGGCTCACCTGAAGCAAATGTTCCAATTCCACGACCATCACCAGCTTGATCACCAGGTTCGATAGTAAGCATTAACCCAAACCAATCAGACCATCCTTCTCCCATTTGTTCTGCATTATACAGACAGTTTGAGCTTCCTGCTCCACCTGTTAAGCGGGTAGAAATACCATGACCAAACTCATGCGCAACAATACCATTGTCAAAATCTCCATCCAAAGGTGGAGGACCTACATTTCCAATAGAAACGTTCAGAGTAGCACCAGATTCAATTTCCGCGATCAGGTTCTCTCCGTTGTATTGATTTACCATCACAGCTGGAACAGTAATTGTTGCTCCGGTTCCAGACATTGCTGTCGGTGCTTGTGGAGCATCATCCACAACTATAACCCCAATTGCACCTGCATTTTGAGCGCGCTCTACTTTGTCAATATCAGGACAACCACCTCTACGAATAATGACAATATTACCGTTCATGGCAGCAGCATTAATTGGAGCCTCACATGCATCATAAGCATCCGGTGTAGCGTCTTCGTAAATGATGAGGTCAGCAGTTATTGGAATTATTGGAATTCCAGGCCCAAAATCAGCCTCAATAGCTGTGTATGAACCTGCCCAAACAGAAGGATTATTTACTGTTAAATTGTCTGCTGGAGCACCTGGAGCACTCCAGATGTACATTTGCATTCGAGGATTATTTCCGTCTGGAGGAGTAGAAAAATTTGCATTGTTGGTTCCGCCACCGTCCAGTGCTTCTGCATTAACTACATCAGAAGCAGAGCCTCCATTTCCGTAGTTGTTTTGTTGGAAATTTCCGCTTGCCTCATCAAAGCCATATTGATACCATACATCGTGCATGATATTGTTCATATAGAATAAATTTGTAATTGCAGGATCTAGATTACTCGAAGGTAATTGCAATAAATCCAACGGGAAATCAAAGTTCATTGTTCCAGTTCCATCCGGAGAATAACCAGGTGAATTGTTATCGCCTTGGTCTTCGTACGCAAACACATTGTTTCCACGTGTAATTGTATACTCGGCTCCTGATACTCCATTGTCATCATGCCAACCAAATGGTGATGCAACTATATCCGAAGGTCCAACCACCAAAGTTCTTGGTCCATGATTAGGACTTTCAGTTGGGATTGCAAAAACGTTGTATTGATCTGTAGATGGGGGTGGTGCAGGAAACATTTCTGCACTGTGAGATGTGTTTGCTTGATGCGCTGCATGTTCAGATGGCGTTTCAAATTGACAGCTAACTACCCAATCAACTTTGTCAACGATTTCGCCCGTTGTTGCATCAACACGGATACTCCACCAATGTTCTTGGCTTAGTTCATTAATACTAAAATTCCACGCCTTTATTAGTTCACCATCTTTTTCATAGTATACCAAGTCGACCATTATAAATTCTGAAGAAATGTTCGAAGTAAATTGAAGCTCTTGGCTTGTGCCATTATCTAGCATGATTTGAAGTAGCAACAATTCAGGCTCATCGAGTCCTAATTCCGTAACAGCATTTAAAATGGCTTGACGAGCGCTTATTTGAACAGGTGTATTCACTACACGATCCTCAATGTTACGCTGAAAACGATCTCCAGTAAGCACAATGGCTTCATTTGTTAGTGCAAAAGTAGAAATCGCATTGTAAACCTTGCGACCTTGATATTGTTGTTGAACGTAACAGAAGGTAATTCCGTTCGCTTCAGAGCTATGCTCATTGGCAATTACCAAATCTTTAATATCCGATGAGGTCAATTCCAATTGAGTGGCTTCTTGCTTCAGATAATTCTGAATTTGATCTAATGATCTCTGAGAGAAACTGGAGAAGCTAACAATGAGGCATAATACCCCTATTAGCAGAGAGTTTAATTTTTTGTGCATTAGTTAAAATATAGTTCTAGCGTCGATAATCACGTATTGATTACCAATCAAATCATAAGTACACAGTTGAATTCGAAGAATTAACAGCAGCCCAAGGTAGACAAATCTCACTTGAGAGCCAAATTGAACTGATGTTCTAATTATGAAAACGAAACTAATTAACCAGAGGTTGAGTTACTTCTCTTTTGTTTGTGCATTAACAGTATATACACAAATCAAATCATTATGAAAACAACACGGCTAATAGTCATGCTTCTGTATACTTTGGGAGTCAATGCCCAAGGAACTGCACCCGTTTCAGTTTCTGTGATGAATATGGAATCAAAACCATATGTGCATGATAAAATTCTCTTCGTTGGAGAGAAATCAAAGAAAATTTATTCTGGTACAACAGATCAACGAGGTACGTTTTTAGTTCAATTGCCAGACAACGATACTTACACGATAAAAATAGATGTTATTGGTGATGCAATGGAATACAACACCTTGGAAATTCCAGCATTGCCAACTGGGGCATCATTTCAGCAAATGGAATTGAGTATTCAATACGAACTTCCCAGTTATTACACGTTATCTGATTTACGATTCGAAACGGGGAAATCAACCATACGAACCGACAGTTATGAAATTATGGACCAGTTGGTAGATTTTATGCGCCGCAAAGGAAATACACGAATAGTGATCGTTGGACATACAGATAACATTGGTGATGCCAGTTCGAATTTGATACTATCCCGACAACGTGCCGACAGTGTTCGTGCATATTTAATTCGCAACAAAGTAGACGCTAGCAGGATTAAAACTGAGGGGAGAGGATCACGTGAGCCGGTTGCTGATAATAGTACAGAATCTGGGCGAGCTCAAAACAGAAGAACGGAAGTAAGAATAGTTGAGTAGGAAATAAATCACCCAAGTTGGCCGTTTTATAAGAACACCCATGGCGCATTTGGCACGTACTTTGCATTTGTGATCGAACAAAACTCAGCGATATGAAAAAGTTTATTTATTTCTTTAGTCTCATAGGACTCTTCATGGGGATGACGAGTTCAAGCATGGTTAACTATCCAAACGTATCAAATTCTGCGTTTCAGGTTGGTGAGATATTGAGATATCGTGTAACCTACGGATGGATGGATGCTGGAGAAGCAATCTTGGAAATAAAGCCTACAACACGAACAGGTGAAAATAGAACATTGTTTCATGCTGTTGGAACGGGGAGAACATTAGGCGGATTCAACGCCTTTTATAAGGTCAGAGATACATATGAGAGCTACATTGATGAGAAATCAATTATGCCTTGGTTTTTTAAGCGTGATGTAAATGAAGGTGGATATAAGATCAATCAGAGTTACGTTTTTAGGCAGAATCAAAATAAGGTAACAATTGGTGAGAAAGCATTTGATACCCCAATGGGAATTCAGGATATGGTTTCTTCGTTCTACAGAGCAAGAACTTTGAATTTTGACGGCATGAAGCCAGGACAAGTGTTCTCTTTTAAATGTTTCATGGATGATGAGATTTTTGATTTGAAAATCAAATATGTTGGAGACGAAACAATTCGAATCCGTAAAGGAAAATTTAGATGTCACAAGTTTGTGCCAGTAGTTCAAACAGGACGTTATTTTGAAAGCGAAGACGATGTTAATTTCTGGATTACTGCCGATGATAATAAGATCCCAGTATTAATTAAAGCGAAAATACCAGTGGGCACAGTGAAGATGCACCTTGTTGAGTGGAATGGTTTGAAGAATGAGTTGAGTAGCAAGGTGAAATAAGAACTGACCGCTGAAAAAGAGAAGAGGCCAACATCGCAAGATGAAGGCCTCTTTTTTTGATTTTTTTTCTGTCCCCTTGAGGGGACTTACAGGGGTGATTTGTCGAACGAATATTGTTGGGGAAGATCCTTGTTAATTTGATAGTGTCACCCTTCTACGCTTCGAAAGCGATCTGATTTTCTATATTCTATTGGATGCAAGTCGTAAGATGAAGACCTCTTTTCTTGCTATATTTTGTGAAATAGCATAAGTTTATTCATCATTACGGTATGAGACATTTTATGAAACTTCTTGTCACTTTTATTTTTGTACTGTCCTATGTTTTATCATTTGGACAAGAGAAAATTGTTGAAATGGTATACATTGATCAGAGCGATCATTATTTACTGTTTATGCAAGAGGAGCAACATATTATTACGGATATTGACACCAACTTTCTGTTCTATTTAGATGAAGAATATAGATTTATGGAAATAGATGAAAGGAATGGAATATTGCAAACAAGTAGAGCGGTAGTACCTCACCACGGTCATCCGTATTTACGTTATGGAGCATACAGATTAGATGGATTAAAGCTTTTTGACATGGTTAATTACACTCAAGAACTCATTGATTCAAACCTTTTTTTATGCAATTCTGGAAAATATTATTTGGCGGATACACTGGGACGACAAATGCCAGTTCCATATGGCGCAATCCTGCAGAATCAAGCACTCCATAATTATTTTGTCTGTTTGAACTGTTTTAGTGTTAGTAGACATGGCCAATCTGATTCCCTAGTTATCTCTGATTCACTTAAACTTGCTGCCATAAAGGGCATGGATATGCTGGTGCCGATTTATCGAAACGAGCAAAAAAAAGTACTAGAGTATTGTTATCCTGTGATGCTTCGACTCGGACAATTAGAAGACCCTCTACCAAGATTGTATCTTAGTAAAAAAGTAGTGCGGTATAAAAAACGTCTAACCAAGATACTTGAAAAAAGAGAAACAATTAGTTTTGAGGAATTCGATTAATAGTCTGGACAACACGTCCATACGTATCCAATTTCTAAATATCTATTTCTCAATTTAGTCCTCCACGAATTGACAATATGTCTTTTGTTGGATTAGGAAACACTTGAAACTCTGTTGTACTTAAGTTGTATTCAACAGATCAACAATAACCGGTTCTGTCCAGTTTCTTCCTTTGGTGCGCGGTGAACACAAGGAAGGACTTGACTTTCAGGATGATCAATCGCCAACTTCCATATGTGACCGAGGCCTAGACTGATAGGACGTGCCTTAGATTTAGCTTGATAGTGTAGATCAAAGAAATGTTCACTCAAAAATGATTCAAAACCTTCATCTGCTCCACCATATAGTTTTTTGAGTTCATCACGTATTTCAGGAACAAGCACTTTTAGTTCGGCTTGTGAATTTGGCAATATTTCACTCGACTCGCCGTGGTAAGTGCATAAAAAGGTGTCGGTTGGTATAGGAGAGCGATCTACATGAAAAGAATAAACATCGGTTGGAAAAAACGGGTTGGTATCATCTCTCTCATAGCACTTGATCAGATTAAGGATTGGAGATGCGCCATGAGCTTTTAACACTTTCAAGTCATTTAAAAGAATTTCACGAGCAAGCTGTCCTTGTTCACTCAGCTGAAGTTCACGAAGCTCCTCTTGACCAAGTTCCGCCATATTTCCGTTTAGTTCTACCTGTTCAACAATCTCAGAAAAATCACCTGTTAGATTACGAGTCCAACAAATCGCATTATTTTCTCCATGAAAAGGCGTGGAAACAAGGTCTTGAAAATTCGTGACACAGTGAATTTGATTAGCTTCGCTGCCACCTTCGGCGGTCTCAGCGTGAGATAAATCTATCATAATTGATTGTTAGACTTTTCGGTAGTTCGAATAATCGAAACATTTAATTATCGACCTTAATCGTTTAGTTTCAAAACTGCCAAAAATGCTTCTTGTGGAATTTCAACTCTACCCACTTGACGCATACGTTTCTTACCAGCTTTTTGCTTTTCAAGAAGTTTACGTTTACGAGAAATATCACCACCGTAACATTTTGCAGTAACATCCTTTCTAAGAGCTTTAATTGTCTCTCTAGAAATGATTTTTGCACCAATAGCCGCTTGAATTGGAATTTCGAATTGTTGTCTTGGTATTAACTCCTTCAACTTAATACAAATTCTCTTCCCTAAATCGTAGGCATTACTTCTGTGAACCAGTGCAGAAAGTGCATCTATTGGTTCTGAGTTCAAGAGCAAATCCATTCTAATAAGATCTGATTGTCTATATTCAATTGGATGATAATCGAAAGAAGCATAACCTCTAGAAACTGTTTTTAAACGATCATAGAAATCAAATACAATCTCACCCATTGGCATTTCAAATGATAACTCAACGCGGTCTTGCGTCAAATAAACTTGATTTGTCAAGTCACCCCTCTTGTCAATACAAAGGTTCATGATTTGACCAACGTACTCAGATTTTGTAATTACTTGCGCTCTGATATAAGGCTCCTCAATCCTTTCCATTCCAGATGGATCAGGAAGTTCCGAAGGATTGTTGACAACAATTGCAGTTTCAGGATCTCTTCTCATGTAAGCTTTGTACGACACGTTTGGTACCGTAGTAATAACTGTCATGTTGAACTCGCGTTCTAATCGCTCCTGAATGATCTCCATGTGAAGCATTCCCAAGAATCCACAACGGAATCCGAATCCTAATGCCAGAGAAGATTCTGCTTCAAAAACCAAAGAAGAATCATTCAATTGCAATTTCTCCATTGAGTAACGAAGCTCTTCGTAATCTTCAGTATCAACTGGATAAATCCCTGCGAATACCATCGGTTTTACATCCTCAAATCCTTGAATGGCTTTTTCACATGGATTTTCAAGAGTTGTAATTGTATCACCAACTTTAACTTCGGCAGCTTTCTTAATTCCAGAAATGATGTATCCAACATCTCCAGCTTTTACTTCTTTCTTAGCAACGAGATCCATTTTAAGAATCCCAACTTCTTCAGCTCCGTAGCTTTTATTAGTGTTAAGGAATTTAATTCTATCTCCTTTTCTAATAATCCCATTTCTCACTCGGAAATAGGCGATAATTCCTCTAAACGAGTTAAATACCGAATCAAAGATCATTGCTTCTAAAGGCGCCGATTCATCTCCTGTTGGTGCTGGGATACGATCTATAACCGCATCTAGTATATCTTGAACTCCAAGTCCTGTTTTACCAGAAGCTTGAATTACTTCGCTTGGATCGCATCCAATCAATTCAACAATTTGATCTGTTACTTCTTCTGGCATAGCGCCTGGAAGATCCATTTTGTTTAGAATTGGGATAATCTCAAGATCATGCTCCAATGCTAGATAAAGATTCGAAATTGTTTGTGCTTCAATACCTTGAGCAGCATCTACAATTAGCAGTGCTCCTTCGCAAGCAGCAATCGATCTAGACACTTCGTATGAGAAATCAACGTGACCTGGTGTGTCAATGAGGTTCAAAATAAATTCTTCACCGTTATGGTTGTAATTCATTTGAATCGCATGACTCTTAATTGTGATACCGCGCTCACGCTCAATATCCATATCATCAAGTGCCTGATTTTGCATATCACGATCTGAAATCGTTCCAGTCGTTTGTAATAAGCGATCTGCCAATGTACTTTTCCCATGGTCGATATGGGCTATAATGCAAAAATTTCGAATGTTCTTCATACGTATGAGTGCCAAATGACTTAGCGCCTACAAAAATACGGCAAATTAATGAAATGAGGATGGCGAGGTTATATAAAACAAGAACGGGAAAGACTGGCATCTTTCCCGTTCAAAACCTAAACTACTACTACTTATGAAAACTAACTTCTACTTAGTTGATGATCTACTTTCAAATTGTGTGCCAACTTTCAAATTTTTCGTCAACCTGTATCGTTATTCTATTAAACGAACTAATTATTAATTTATTACGCACGCATAGAAAGTTAACATTTATTTTGATTCAATGGGTTTGAACCTAGAATGGTTATGTGATTGAAAATTTTGAACAGATATAGATGCGAAGAAAGTGAAAGAAAGAGTAGGGTTTATATAAAACATAAGCGGGAAAGATTAGCATCCTTCCCGCTCAATACCTAAACTACTACTACTTATGAAAACTAACTTCTACTTAGTTGATGATGTACTTTCAAATTGTGT
>JASJHD010000007.1:0-107888 GCA_033791225.1 Crocinitomicaceae bacterium | reverse complement strand
AACGAAATCACGTTAGGCGCTTCGATATCACATAACTTCCAGTCGATCGTGATCGTATCATAATTAATATGACAAATGTTCGTCATTGTTAAAATATATTGACCAGGTCCAGCGACTGTTATATTAGTCCCAGTATCACCATTACTCCACTCATAGGTCGTAGTATGTACATTATCATTAGGTGCAATAATATTGTAGGATGATCCTTCACAAATTGTAGTGTCGTCTAGCCATGTTGAAGGATATGGTGGATAGTCAATTTCAGCTGTTAGTTCTACACCGCAAGCATTGTCGATATACATGACAGTATACACGCCAGGGGTGGATGCTATTATAGTCGGATTATCTACAGTTGTGTCTGGGAAGAAGGTTACTTCTGGATCAGCAGAAGACCAAACCCCACCAGCGTACGAAGTCACATCAGCAGAAATAAATCCAAGATCACATCCAATTGTATCATTAAAAATTTCAGGTTGAGGTAAAACTTCAAGATAGACTGTAGTATCGTAATCACATCCGAAATCATCCGTTATGAAATAAGTATACCCGTATTGACCTGGAACATTCGGTTGAATAACCAATAGTGTGTCATTTTGTCCTGAGATAATAGTTGGATCTGCTAACCAATCTTCTGACACTACTATATTTTGATACCCTTCTAAATCAGGATATAGACTAGCATTAAAGAAGATTCCCCATTGGAAAATGTAGCCATCATCAATCCCTTGATTATCCTGAACAATTATCGTCCAGCTACCATTAACAGGACAACCGATTAGACCATTAAAGGATTCATCTGGAAGATAAACACCGTTGGGGTTCATTGAATTAAACCCATAATCATTTACAACCCAATTACTATTGAGGTTGTTTTCATCACACATTGTACCCAATGTAGCGTTAACTTCTGAGAAACAATAAGTCCATACAGGACTTCCCGGAGGACCTCCATCAATATTTGTATCATTTCCTAAAAAAGTACCAATACCACTTCCACACCCACCTGGGGTCATTCCAATCGCCAATTGATTTGCATTCACCAGAGAAACAGTTGTTCCGTTTGGACACATCAGTGATATTTCAAGGTCACCGAGGTAAGAATGTTCTATATCAATACATAATTGATCTATATCTGAAGCATCTGTGATTACAGTTGACGTATCAAATCCAGCAATTCCAATACTTGTTGAATATTGAGCCCCTGAACCATCAGGCAATTGGGTCAGTCCAGCGAATATTCCACCGATTTGAAACTCACCAAGCGGAATATCAATACCTACTGTATCCGTTGCTGTTACACCACCAATTAGGTTTGTAAATTCTCCAAGACAAACGGTATCCTCTATGGGGCCTGTTCCTGCAAAACTTGGCAACTGCGAGACTCTAACTTTACACGTGATACGTTCAATCAAAGGGAAGATATCTGTAACTCTCAAATCGATAAAATATCCGGCTCGAGCTGGAGGTGTGAACCAAAGGGAATCATTAGTGAATTGCCCAACACCTCCAATTGTCCAATCATAAGTGCAATTGTCGGGTGTTTGAGAATATCCAAAAAGATTAACCTCATATGCATTTGGAAAATCTGGCTTCGCGATAAATAAAATAGAATCTCCAAAACAAACGTCTACAAAACCAGTATCAAGAGGATTCAATGCATCTGATCCTATTCCATTAATGTAAGCCTCGATATGCGGCTCAAATGGTTGTTGAGGGTTACCACATGCAACATTAGCATCCCACCCTGTATTTTCTGTTGCACCATCTGACACAAATCTTAGTGTCAAACATCCCGAAGGATTATTCCATGACGCTTGAACGAAAAACCCAGGAGGGTTTGTATCTGAATTGTAAGCTCCAATCAACGGCGAAGACGTATCAGGCCCATCATAAATATAAAGCGTATCAGTTCCATCGACATTCCAAGTAAAACCAATATTGGTAGCAAAAGCAATTGACACCTTAGAGCCTTGCACCAAATCTGGACAAAACACAATGGTATCTGTATAATTTGCTGGGTAAGTGGCAAATCCATCATCAAAATTAGTTCCAGCGCCTCCACCAGGAACAATCCCAGCACAATCCAACGGATTGTTAGCATCATAATCTGCATCACTCAACAGTAGTTGAGCATTTAAGCTTCCTGTACTTAGTCCGAGGAAAGCAATCAATACCAATATTAATTTGTTCATCTTTAATCTATTTAGTAACATTTTCGTAATTCAAGCGAAGTATATATTGTGATCTGACCACAAGGATTTCTTCAGAACCTATCAACTTATAATATTGATTTTCGCCCTCCTTTATTTTCACATCATAATCAATGTAGCTTGCATTCGCTTCAGAAAGAAGTTCTCTTTCTCCTACAAAATCAATACTATTTAATTTCTCGGCTGGAGCCGTGATAAAATAAATAGCTTCAAGCTCACAATACTCCTCGAAAGAAATTGCCGGCTTAACATCTGAAGTCGTCTGAGAGAAAATAGCACTCGAAAAAAAGAATGCGAAACTCAATGTTGTTAATATTTTCATAGTAATTTTTTGTATTCAAAGGGAAGACCAATTTTTGCGTGAATAGGTTGCATCAACCAGCAATTTCTCTAAATTATTCCCCATAAATTTAACATTTTTGCACCAATTCAAGAGGTTTCCAAACAAAAAACCTCTTGTTTTTCTTGAAGAGTATCCTAGGAATATATTGAATGGACTTGGGTGAAACTGTTTTCTTATCAATTCAGAATGAAAATTGCTGTTTTTTATATTCAAGTCTCCATTGTCAATCATTGTGCATAAGTAGTTAAAAACTGCTGATAATCTTCCTGTGAATCATCAGAGTAGTTCAAGAATAAACCATAATTTTGTTTTGCATTCATTGTAGACAAAAGCCCTCAGAATATATGGAAACGCAAGAATTAGAAAGAATTGCTTCACAAGTCAGAAGAGACATTGTAAGAATGGTTTCAGCCGTGAGTTCAGGACACCCTGGTGGGTCTTTAGGTTGCGCAGATTTTTTAACCGTTTTATACTTTGATAAATTAAAACACAATTCTGAAAGCTTTAACATGGATGCTACGGGCGAAGATGTTTTCTTTCTTTCCAATGGACACATCTCTCCGGTTTGGTACAGCGTACTCTCTAGATCTGGTTATTTCCCAGTGAGTGAATTGGCAACGTTTAGAAAACTTTCTTCTCGTCTTCAAGGTCACCCATCTACAGACAAGAATTTGCCAGGAATCAGAATGGCTTCTGGGTCTCTCGGACAAGGATTATCTTATGCACTTGGAGCTGCAGAAACAAAAAAATTGAACCAAGACGATGGTATAGTGTACTCACTTCATGGAGATGGAGAATTGCAGGAAGGTCAAATCTGGGAAGCTGCGCTATACGGGGCTGCCAAGAAGGTTGACAACGTGATTGCAACGATTGATTATAACGGTCGTCAGATCGATGGAGATTTGGAGGATATTATATCATTGGGGAACTTAACGCAAAAGTGGCAAGCTTTTGGTTGGGAGGTACTCGAAATGGATGGGCATAACATAGATGAAATTAAGAGCACTTTGGACAAAGCAAAATCCATGACCGGTAACGGAAAGCCTATTATGATCGTTATGAAGACAGAAATGGGACAAGGAGTAGACTATATGATGGGGACGCACAAATGGCACGGATCTGCGCCAAACGCTGAACAACTGGAGGTTGCCTTGAACCAATTAGAAGAAACTTTAGGAGATTATTAATTGAAAAAATTACTCGCCATATTGTTCATTTTTCTTAGTTCGATGACATTCGGACAAGAACAATTGACTAGAATATTATTTATTCTGGACGCATCAAACAGTATGAACGATCAATGGGACGGTAACACACGGATTAACACTGCAAAAAAATTGTTGGCGCAAACCGTTAGAGACTTGGAAGGAGTTCCTAATCTAGAATTGGCGCTAAGGGTTTATGGGCATCAGTCTCCTGTTACTGCGACTTTTCAAGATTGTAACGATACGAAACTAGAAGTTCCTTTTAGCGAGAACAACCATTCAAGAATTCAGGCCAGAATAAAATCAATCTTTGCAAAGGGAACTACACCAATTGCCAGGTCATTAGAGGCTGCTGCGGGAGATTTTCCAGATCAAACGTCACGAAATATTATTATTCTCATTACCGATGGACTAGAAGCCTGTGATAATGATCCTTGTGTCATTGCGCAAAAACTTAAGGACAAAGGAGTAAAAGTTACGCCATTTGTTATTGGATTAGGTATGGATTTATCCTACCTAGAAAAATTCAATTGTATTGGAACTTACGCAGATGCGGAAACTCCGGCTGCTTTTACCGAAGTTTTACAAAACATTGTTACAAAAGCTTTATACAATACGACTGTTCAAATTAACCTGAATGACGTCAACGGCACACCATCTGAAACAGATGTTACAATGTTTCTTTATGAAGCGGGAACAAAAAATCTCAAGTACACATTTACGCATACGATTAACAAATATGGAAATCCAGACACCTTGATTTTGGATCCAAAAATTAAATATGATTTAGTGATCAACACCACTCCGATTGTTGAAAAGAAGAACATTGCAATAGTACAAAATACACACAACACCATTGAGGTTGATACTCCTCAAGGGTACATACAAGCACGATTTGTAAATGCCGCCAAATCTTATCAAATTGAAATGAGGATAATGCAATCAGGACAGGATCGAACCTTGAATGCTCAAAAAGTCGGTAAGTCGGATAAATACATCGTTGGTAAATATGACATTGAAATATTAACCCTGCCAAGAATTTATGCGACCGTTGACGTTGAACAAAGCAATACTTCCTATATAGACATTCAGGCACCTGGCTTTGTTAAATACGAGTCTGGACAAGGAATCGTAGGTCAAATTTTCACCGTTAATGGAGACGGATCTTTTACTTGGGTATGCAATCTTGAAGACGATAGTAAAATTGGTCGTTGGCAGCTACAACCGGGCCAGTACAAACTCGTCTATCGGACGAAACAGCTTAGATCTTCCACGTATACATTGGAAAAAGAATTCAGAATATATTCGAACAAAACTATAGTTCTAAAATTATGATTGAGACAACCGAAATTGAGGTATTAGGAAAAAAGGACACCCGTTCAGGATTCGGGGAAGGATTATTAGAAATTGGAAGAAAAAACAAAGATGTGGTTGCGCTTTGTGCCGACTTAACAGGTTCATTAAAGATGAATGCGTTTGAAGATGAATTTCCAGAACGTTTTTTCCAAGTAGGAATTGCTGAAGCAAATATGATGAGTATGGCTGCAGGAATGACTATTGGAGGCAAAATCCCTTACACAGGGACATTTGCCAATTTCTCAACGGGACGTGTCTACGATCAAATTCGTCAGTCAATTGCGTATTCTCAGAAGAATGTGAAAATATGTGCTTCTCATGCGGGATTAACTCTTGGAGAAGATGGTGCAACACATCAAATCTTGGAAGATATCGGAATGATGAAAATGCTGCCAAATATGACGGTTATTGTTCCTGCAGATTTCAATCAGACGAAGCAAGCAACTATGGCCATTGCAGATTACCTAGGACCCGTTTATTTACGTTTTGGGCGTCCTTCAGTGCCGATTTTTGTTAAACCTGATGCGAAGTTCGAAATTGGGAAAGCAGATGTTATCATGGAAGGTACGGATGTTACAATTGTAGCTTGTGGACACTTAGTATGGAAATCAATTGAAGCAGCTCAAGAATTGGCTAAGCAAGGAATTTCTGCTGAAGTAATAAATATGCATACAATTAAGCCTTTGGACGAACAGGCTGTCTTACGATCTGTGGCGAAGACAAATTGCGTTGTTACTGCCGAAGAACATATGATTAACGGAGGACTTGGAGAATCAATTGCTGGATTACTTAGCCGTTCAACTCCTACTCCACAAGAATATGTTGCTGTGGACGATACCTTTGGAGAAAGTGGAACTCCAGCGGAATTGATGGCCAAATACGGAATTGACACACCAAACGTAATAGACGCTGCATTGAAAGTTATTCAACGTAAGTAAACTATGGTCAAACACCCTGAAGACGAAGAAATATTAGCATTATTTAATCAGGGGGGAAAGCATGCCAATACGGCATTCAATCAGTTAGTGGCTAAATTCGGCCCGATTCTTTACCGACAAATCCGAAGTGTTACCAAGAATCATGAACACACGAATGATGTGCTTCAAAATGTATTGATTAAAGTTTTCCAAAATCTATTAGGTTTCAAAGGTGATTCTGCATTATACACATGGATGTACCGAATCGCTCGAAACGAGTCATTGAACTTTCTCGAAAAAGAAAACCGTAGATCAGGAGTAGATATTGACCCTCCTATGTTAGAGATTTTGGCCGGACATCATGTCCTTGATTCAACAACTTCGGAAATGATTTCTGATTTATTAGAACAGGCCGTCCAAACTTTGCCCGAAAAACAAGCTGCCGTATTTCAATTAAAATATTTCGAAGAGCTTAAGTACTCAGAAATTTCAAAGAAATTAAACACAAGTGAAGGCGCACTCAAAGCTAACTTTCACCATGCCAAGCAAAAAATTGAAAAATTTATTCTTAACAAATTAAACCATTGACTCATTTAACCATCTAAGCTAAAGTGGAAACAAATAAAAACATATTCGATCATTTAAAAACCAATGAAATTGAAACACCTGATGCAGGTTATTTTGATCAATTGGCAAAAGAGGTTATTGCTTCGCAAAAGACGAAAGTAATTCCGCTTTACAAGAAGCCTCTCGCTTGGATCGTATCTGCGGCAGCGGTGTTTGCAGCGGTCTTTTTACTCAACCTTGGAGATGCAGAAGAACAAGACGTTCTGCTGGCACTGAATGAAATTTCCACGGAAGAAGTCTATTTGTACATTGAAGATCACATTGAGGATTTTGATACCGATTTAATCTCTGAAATGATCGATGAGGAGAACATTGACCCTATTGTGTTTATTGATCAAGAATTAAATCCAGAAGTTGAAACCTTTGACGAAACATTGAGTTTCGAAGACATTGAAACCGAAGATATCCTTGAATATCTACAGAACGAAGCTGTAGATCTTGATGATGACGACGAACTATACATTTAATCCAATCGCTATGAAACTATTGAACAAATCACTTTTTTTATTACTCGCCATACTCTTTATTGGTCCTTCAGTATTTGCTCAGCAAGACGGGGGGCGTAAGAAGGATAAAATTGAACAACTTAAAATCGCTTTTATAACAACCGAACTTGCATTAACATCGGAAGAAGCTGAAAAATTCTGGCCCATCTACAACGAAATGGCAGCGGCAATTAAAGCCGAAAACAAGCTTCAAAAGAAAATTGGGAAGGAGCTTCGGAATCCTGCACAAGAGTTGTCAGAGGCTGATTATAAAAAGAAAAGTTCTGCGATATTAGATAGCCAAATTAAAGAAGCACAGTTGAAAAAAGAGTATCACGATAAATTTGCAGCCATTATTGGATACAAGAAAGCCACAAAACTTTTAAGTTTGGAACAACGTTTCAAGCGAGAATTGCTGAATCGTGTTAACAACGGAGAACGAAGATCTGTTAGTGGAACAGGTGGACCTAGACAACAAGACGAAAATTAATGAGTTCAACTGTAGATTTTTTAGCGCATCAAGCACAAACTAATCCTTCACCCTATTTAATTGAGGTGGATCGCGCGGAAGGCGTCTACATATATTCAAAAGATGGTACTGCATACCTTGACATGATTGCAGGTGTAGCTGTAAACAATATCGGACACAATCACCCAAAAGTTGTCGAGGCATTAAAATCTCAGATTGATCGCCACCTGCACGTAATGGTCTATGGAGAATATATTCAAGACGCGCAGCTCAATTTCGCAAAACACCTTACCGACTTATTACCTAATTCATTGGATTGCGTCTACACTGTTAACTCAGGTACCGAAGCAAACGAAGCAGCATTAAAGCTCGCGAAAAGGGTTACTGGTAGAACTGAACTTATTTCATTTCAAGGATCTTATCATGGTAGCACGCATGGCTCAATGAGCGTATCAGGAAATGAAACCAAGAAAGAAGCTTTTCGTCCATTATTACCCGATGTTCGATTTTTGGAATTCAACACCATTGAAGACCTTCAATCAATAACAAAGAAGACGGCAGGCGTAATCATAGAGACCATCCAAGGAGATGCTGGAGTACGGATACCTTCTCAAGAGTTTATGAGTGCACTTAGAAAAAGATGTGATGAGGTTGGTGCCAAGTTGATTTTCGATGAAATCCAATGTGGAATTGGTCGTTCAGGAAAACTCTTTGCTTTCGAACATTTCAACGTAACTCCAGACATTCTAACTTTAGGTAAGGCTTTGGGTGGTGGAATGCCAATTGGTGCACTTGTTTCTTCCCGTGAAAATCTCGATCAATTTACTTTCGACCCCATGCTTGGCCATATCACAACATTTGGTGGTCATCCAGTAAATTGTGCAGCAGCCGAAGCTTGCCTTCAAGTAATGGAAACTGAAATCGATTATTCTGAAGTGGAACGATTGGGGAAATTGCTCGAAGAGCTTTTGTCTGATGAACAGGAAATCAAGGAGATTCGACGGATTGGAATGATGTTCGCCTTTGACATGGAATCTTTTGAACGCGTGGAAAAAGTTGTCAAGAAATGCCTTGAAAAAGGAGTGATCTCCTTTTGGTTTTTGTCTCACCCGCACAGCTTTAGACTTTCACCACCACTGAATATTTCGGAAGATGAGATTCGAAAAGCGGCGAAAATTATTAAAGCTTCAATTCAAGAAACGAAGTGACGATTAAAATTGCTTTAAGAAGCTCTTAATCGTTTTAGTAATTTTCACATACTCGTCCGTACTTATGCAATATGGTGGATTTATAAAAATCACATTACCCAGTGGACGAAGTAAAATTCCATCTTTTAAAAAATGTTCGTAAGCCGCAGTTTTTATATCAGAAAAGTAGGTGCTTCCCTCATCATTCTTAATTTCAAAAGCTAAAATAGTTCCTTGCTGACGAGTATTTACGATACATTCCACATTCTCGAGTTCAGATGCAAACGCTTCATTCCAGCCGCTTATAGCCTGGATATTATCCCAAGTTTGCTCCTTCTCAAAAATATCCAAGCTTGCACAGGCTACAGCACAGGCTATTGGGTTTGCTGTAAAGGAATGACCATGAAGCAGAGCTTTAGTTGTTTCTTCACCTAGAAATGCATTGTAAACCTTATCCGAAGCTACAGTCAGCCCCAAGGCCATTACTCCAGCTGTTAATCCTTTTGACAATGCCGTTAAATCCGGTTTCTCTTGACAATGATCCATCGCGAACAATTTTCCAGTACGTCCAAACCCCGTCATTACCTCATCAAAGATTACAAGAACTTCATGTTTTTTTGCTAATGCTGTAAGCCTATCCAAGAATTCAGGTGAATACATACGCATCCCTGCAGCTCCTTGAACCAAAGGCTCAACAATCAATCCTGCTATTTTACCAGATTTGAAGAGTTGCTCTGCTTTCGTTAAGATAGCATCATGATTTGTACCATCGGGAAAATCAAGATAATCTGTATCGAAAAACAAGGGTTCAAATGGCGCATTAAAATACCCACGTTGTCCTACAGACATGGCTCCAAAAGTATCTCCATGATATGAACCGTGCATAGCCACAAATCGTTGCTTTTGCTTCCCTTTATTAGACCAATATTGAACAACCATTTTCAAAGCAATCTCCACGGCAGTCGAACCATTATCTGAGAAAAATACTTTTTGAAAATCATCCGGAAGAACATTGCAAATGCGTTCCGCCAATTCTACCGCTTTTGGATGCGTAGCACCTGCAAAAACAATATGATCGATGGTCTTGAACTGAGTGTTGATCGCTTCACCAATATATGGGTGTGCATGACCATGCGTATTTACCCACCATGACGAATTAGCATCAATGTACGACTTGCCATTTGCATCATACAAATACACTCCCTCTGCTTTAACAATCTCTAATGGATCGCCACTAGTAAAATGTTGTGTAAATGGATGCCATACATAGGCTTTGTCCTTACGTACCAAATCTGTCATATTGCAAAGTTAATGGAGATTTGAGCACATGGTAATTTAGAGGCTATTTATTTCAGTAATCAGTCTGGCAAATGGACCACAAAGACCTTTAGGTTTGTTTTGATAAATTAAAAAAAGTAAGCAAAAGCAGCGCTCTTAGCCTGAGAACAAACAAATGTTTCATCAATCACGTCCGCTATAGGAACTCTTGCGATCATTTTCACTCCTGTGGATTTAAGAATAATGGACTCTGTTCCTTTATTTTCTTCTCCTACAAATACGATCCCAGCAATCTCAACACCTCTTTGCTTTAACAGCTCTATGGTCATTAAGGTATGATTAATACTGCCCAAATAATGACGTGAAACAACTATTGTTGGCAATTTCCATGCTTCAAAAACATCTGCATAGGTTAACCCATTAGAATTAATAGGTACCATTAACCCTCCGGCTCCTTCAATGACTAAATTTCCTTCTACTTCTGGAATTTTGAGGTCATGAATTTGAATTTCGATTCCGTCAATTTCAGCTGCTGCATGAGGCGACATTGGTTGAGATAAACGAAAAGCCTCAGGCAACACGGTAACATTACTGGTTAGTTGTTGAATTTTTATTGAATCAGATTCATCCAAATCACCAGCTTGCACAGGTTTCCAATACGATGCACGCATTGCCTCTGCAATTATAGCACTCACAACAGTTTTGCCAACGTCGGTACCTATTCCTGTGATAATGTATTTCTTTGGGTTCACTTATCTCAATTGAGCTCCAAGTTTCGACTCCAGTGATTGTCGGATTTTCTCCATGATTGCATCCACTTGCTTGTCCTTCAACGTTTGTTCCGCATCCTGAAATTTAAATGAAACCGCATATGATTTCTTTCCTTCATCCAAGTTTTTTCCTTCGTAGACATCGAACAATCCAACTTCTTTAAGCAAATTCTTGTCACAAGACTTCGCGATTTCTTCAATCTCTGAGAAATTCACCTTGGTATCCAAAAGCAAAGAAAAATCTCTTCGCACTGCAAAAGTCTTAGGCAATTCAGAGAACTTCACTTTTGAGAACATTAAACTATTGAGGACTCCATCCCAATCCAAATCAGCAATGAAAACATCGTTCTTGATTCCGAAATGTTTCTTCAATTTATTCGATGCCCAACCAATCTCTCCCACTTTGTTCTTTAGCACATACAATTGAACTCCATCTTGTAATAATGAATTCTTGATCGCTTTTTCCTTCAACATCCCATCCAAACCTAAACGCTTGAACACTGTTAAGGCTACTCCTTTCAACGCATAATATGAATTCTTTTCTTTTGATGAGTTCCAACTTTCCTGTTGCTTGTTTCCAGTAAGTACGATGATCAATCGTTTGTTTTCAGAATATCCTGATTCGAACTTGTGATAGGTCTTCCCAAATTCATAAAGCTTCAAATCTGGATTCTGACGATTTTGATTATGCTCTACCATTTCAAGCGCATTGAATATAAGAGATTGACGCATTACGTCTAAATCCTGACTAAGTGGATTCAACATCTCAACATTACGCTCAGGTTTCACAATCTCACCTCCTAATTTAACCGAGTATTCCGATTTCGTTAAGGAGTTGTTTAAGGTTTCAATGCAGCCTAACCCAACCAACATTTCAGAAATCACATTCTGTACTCTCTCAATATCAGGCTTATCAAAATAAGCGATAGATGAATTCAATTTAGTTGGAATAGGAACTCTATTAAATCCGTAAATTCTCAATACTTCTTCAATGACATCTGCCTCACGAGTCACATCAACACGGTAAGCAGGAATCTCCAATTGAACAGTTCCTTCATTTTCTGAAACAACCTTGATATCCAAGTTTTCAAAAATAGAATTCACCATTTCCTTCGTCAAGTTATCTCCAATTAGGCGATTGCATCTTTCGTAATTGAACTCAACAATTTTATTTTCTATTGGCTTGGCGTTCGTATCAACGATATCCATTGCGATCGCTCCACCAGCGAGCTCTTTTATTAACATCGCTGCTCTTTTCAAGGCAATCAATGTCATATTCGGATCAACTCCCCTCTCAAAGCGAAAGGAAGAATCCGTATTCAAAGCAAATTTCTTCGAAGTCTTTCTTACCGAAACAGGATTAAAATATGCTGATTCCAAAAATACATCTGTGGTTTCATTCTTAATTCCAGAATTCAATCCACCGAAGACACCTGCAATGCAAAGATGATCACTCCCATTCGTAATCATAAGATTAGAACTGTCCAAGGTTCTTTCCTCTTCATCAAGCGTCACAAAAGTATCTCCATCTGCTGCTGTCTTTACCACAACTTTTCCGTTCAATTGCTTAGCGTCAAAGGCATGCAATGGACACCCTAACTCGTGCATTACATAATTCGTCGCATCTACAACATTATTGATCGGAGCCAACCCGATTGCACATAAACTATTTTGCAGCCATGCTGGTGAAGATTGAACCTTAACACCTTTGATGCTTGTTCCTGTGTAACGAGGACAAAGCTCCGTATCTTCAACCGAGATTGAAATTTGAAGATCGTTCGAATCAACTGTAAATCCACTTACATCTGGCATTTTCACTGAAAGGCCAGCTTTATTGTGAACATTTAAATAAGCAACCAAATCTCTTGCAACACCAGCATGTCCCATTGCGTCAGAACGGTTTGGAGTTAATCCAATTTCTATCTGGTAATCATCTTCTAATTCGTAAAACGAAGCCGCGGCTTGTCCAACTTTAGCTGTAGAATCCAAAGCGATAATTCCATCGTGTCCCTTACCTAAACCTAATTCGTCCTCTGCGCACAACATTCCATTCGATTCTACTCCTCGAATTTTAGATTGCTTGATTTTAAATGACTCCTCTGGTGATGGATACAATGTACACCCAACGGTTGCTACTACAACTTTAAGCCCAACAGCTACATTAGGTGCACCACAAACAATTTGCAAAGGTTCACCTCCTGTTGATACAGTTGTCACATTTAAACGGTCTGCATCAGGATGTTTTTCAACTGTCAACACTTCTCCAATTACAACACCTTCCAATCCACCTTTTACAGCCTCAATCTTGTGAATCCCTTCTACCTCCAATCCCGTATCTGTGAGGATTTTTCCTGCATCTTCTGGAGAAAGATCAATGTCTACGTATTGTTTCAACCAGTTGTATGAAATCTTCATCTCGTCGCTTTTTTATCTTGCGGTTTAAAATTAATTCGGTAATACGAACCGTTTTCTCTAATGTACTCGTAATCCCCATCCAATTGTTCGATCAAGGCTTCAATTAGCTCTCCACCAAGTGATTCAGAATTTGTCATTTGTTCTTCAAAATCAAATCCTTTACCATTATCGCCGATGTACAATTGGTAGTAATCATCTTCAATTTTTTTCAAATCTACCTTAATAATTCCATTTGATTTAGCTGCTAAACCATGTTTTAAGGAATTTGAAATAATTTCATTTGTCAATAGGCCTAGAGGAACCAAGGTGTCGATTCCTAAATCTTCAATATCTATTGATAAATCTGTGCTTACCTCTTGTTTCAAGTTGTAAGCTTCAATTAAGTCATTGACCAAGTCTTCGTAATAAGAAGCCACGTTTACTTTCGCCAAATCACCACTTTTATACAACGATTCATGTACCAAGGCCATGGACGAAACGCGCTGTTCGAATTCAAGTAGTATTTTATTCATTCGATCATCCTGTCCTGTATTTTGTAATCGAATCAGACTTTTGATGATTTGCATATTATTTTTTACTCGGTGATGAATTTCCTTTAACAAGGTTTCCTTCTCTTCCTTCCCGATCATGGTTTCACGTAGCTGTTCATTCGTGTCTTCCAACTCTTTTGACTTTGAAGCAAAGGCCTTCTGGTTTATGTAGAGTAGAATAATGAAAACCAAAAGAACAATCATTAGAATACTTAATGCCCACACCAAGCGATAAAACATCCTTTGACTTTGTTGTAATTCTTCTGCTTCAACTGATAAACTGTCATTTAGCTCGTGCAATTCAATAAGCTCTGTTTCATTCAACTGTTTCTGGAAATGCGCTTCAAGCACAGCAGTTAGAATTTTCTGAGATTTAGTATCTAGTGTATCTAATTCTTCAAAGGCTGTAGAAAGATGCTCGTAGGCTTTCTTATAATTTCCTTTTGCCGCCTCGTATTTACCATTGTTTACATTAATTTCTCTAAGTAAATCGGCTTGATTGTATTTTCTAGCAGTACTTTCAGTTAAGTTAGCATAGTACTTATACTTTTCATCATCCCCTATTTCCAAGTAAAGCTCGGCAAAATTCAAATAGGTTGGAACGAGCATTTCAAAATCTTCATACTCCAATTTATGTTGCTCAGACTTTGTATAAAACTCAATGGCAAGATCATATTTCTTTTGCTCAAAATAAACCAGTCCAATGTTATTATAAGTATAAGCTAGGCGCTTTAATTTACCAGATTTTTCTCTATTCTCAAGTGCTAAATTATAATTCTCAAGTGCTGCTTCTGGCTTCTTCTGATACCTGTATACATTCCCAATATTATTGTAAATGTTTGCTAAGCCAAAAAAATCCTCTTGGATGATATAAATATCCTCTGCTTTATGATAATAGTCGAGCGCTTCGCTATAATTTTCCTGATTCTTTAAAACCACACCTATGTTCACACATGTAGAAGCCAACTTCAGGTGTAGGCCATTTACACGTGCAATTTCATACGCTTTATAGTAAATAACCAAGGCTTCTGAGTAATTATCGAGATTCTTTAAAATAATTCCACGCTTATTCAGACTTTCAATAATCCCCTCTCTATCATTCACTAATTGGAAGTAGGACTCAGCTTCAAGATATGCTTTCAATGCTTCATCCATCTTCATGGATTTTCTGTACGCTCCACCCAAACGCATATATGCATCGGCTAGCTTAGAATAATCATGCATTGGCTTGAATAAGTCAATACCGATTTTTAATTTTTCAATGGCTTTTGGGTAATTCTTTTGATCATAGTATGCGATCGCAATTTTCACGAAGTACTTTGCCTTTTCTCTGGCTGATTTTCCTTCAAGGAGGTTTTCAGCATTTTCTAGATAACCGTATGCCTGTGATTTTTCCTGAGAATATTTTGCCAATTCAAGAAACAATTGAATCTTTTCCTCATCTGTTGTTTCCCGCTCCAGTAGTACGTTAAGGCTATCCACATTAGTCGATTGCGTCATGCCTATTGGAATGATTGAAAAGAGCAATAGGATAGTTGAAATCAACAGCTTCATGAGGGAAACAAAATTACCAAATAAAGCTACATTTTATACATTCAGAACAAACAATTTCAACGATTTATCTGCCTTCTTAATTTCAGCGCTTTTAGATGATTTTTTTGATTGCGTCCAACATTTTCACGACTTTTGCTAAACCTATTGGGATTTTGTAGGATATCCTGCAAGTTTCAACACTTTAATTTATTAATCCTAGTGTAAGTTTAACCTCGTTATAACGTCAGATGCACATGCGCTTACTCTTTCTATTCATACTCATTCTTAGCTTCAATTCTAATGCTCAAACAGATGCATATAAAAAGATGTTGAATGAATACTACGATAGTTTCCCTACAATAACTGCTGAAAGTGCACTGAAAAAAGTGAATGATCAGAATGCTGTGTTTTTGGACATTCGAGAAATGGAGGAATTCAACATCAGTCATATTCAAGGAGCTCTAAATGTTGGTTACGAGCAATTTTATATGGACGAAATAAAACACTTGAAAAAATCTACTGAAATAATTGTCTATTGTAGTATTGGAGCAAGAAGTCAAGAGATTGGTAAGCGATTAAAGAAATTTGGATACACCAATGTTCACAATCTGTACGGCGGACTTTTCCATTGGAGTAATTTAGAGTATCCCCTCTTTGATTTATGGGAGAATCCTACAAAAAATATTCATGGCTATTCCAAAGATTGGGGTAAATGGGTTACGAAAGGTAATGTAGTATATTAACCATGGAAAAGAAACTTGTCATTGTTTTCGCGAAGAACATTGTGCTAGGTAAGGTGAAAACCAGACTGGCAAAAACTGTAGGTGATACCGCGGCTTTCAACGTGTACAAACACCTCATTGATATTACTCAAGAGGAAACAAGAAAAATGAAAGACTGTGATGTTCACATCTATTTTTCAGACGTTATTATCAACGGAATATGGCCGAATCAGGACAAGTTCGTTCAAAAAGGAAATGATCTTGGAGAACGTATGCAACATGCGTTTCAACAGAGCTTCGACAAAGGCTACACGCATATTGTCGGTGTTGGAACAGATTTGCCTGATTTAACTGCTGAGATCATTCAGCAAGGATTGGGCGCTCTACAGAAAACAGATGCAGTCTTTGGGCCTTCTGAAGATGGTGGGTATTATCTCATCGGAATGAATAAGATGGTGACAGAAATATTCAACAATAAACCGTGGAGCACAGATACTCTATTAGATTTGACGGTCGCAGAGTTGAATAAAATTGGCATTGACCATACTTTGCTCCAGACTTTGAACGATGTTGACACCGTTGAAGATTTAGAAAATTCGTCCATAGCTTCTCGCTTTGAGGCGGTTCTGGAATTGGTAAAGGCCTAATAAACCATTCCAATAATTTCACAAAGCAAAATCGGGTAATGTGAGGTAGTTCTACGAAACCCTAGTAATAGCTTGAGTCTGTTAAATAATTCTGAACGTAATCTTTTACACCATCTTCAAGGGAATGAAATCCCTTATCAAAGCCTGATTCGATCAATTTTGACATGTCCGCTTCTGTGAAGTATTGGTACTTGTCACGTATGTCTTCGGGAGTATCAATAAAAGATATATTTTCTTCCTTGTTCATTGACGTGAACGTGTTCTTCGTCAAATCCAAGAATGTACGAGCCGTTCCAGATCCAAGATTGTAAATTCCTGATTTTGGCGGCGTATCCATCAAATAATGACACACTTCAACAACGTCTTTTACATATACAAAATCACGCAATTGACCTCCATCCGTGTACTCTGGGTTGTGAGATCTGAATAATTTCATTTCTCCTGTTACACCAATCTGATTGAATGCATGGAAAATCACTGATGCCATTCTACCTTTGTGGTATTCATTCGGCCCATAGACATTGAAAAATTTCAATCCTGTCCAAAATGGAGGGAATTCAGTTTGTTCTAATACCCACTTATCAAAATCGTTTTTAGAATCACCGTATGGGTTGAGCGGCTTTAGTTTTTCGATAACGCCGTGGTCATCTTTGTATCCGAATTCACCAAGCCCGTAAGTAGCTGCTGAACTAGCATAAACCAAAGGAATAGAATACTGAACACACAACTTCCAGATATCTTTGGAATAGTTCAAGTTCAATTCATCAAAAATAGCCGTGTCAAACTCTGTAGTATCGGTTCGCGCACCGATGTGATAGATAAAATCAACTTCCTCACCGAAATTTCCTAACCATTGCATAAAGTCTTTACGACCTACTTTTGCTAGGAGTGTTTTTCCTTCAAGGTTTCCGTCTTTTTCAGTTTTGGAGAAGTCATCAACAACTACAATATTGTCATGCCCCGCTTTATTTAAACGGCTAACTAGGCAGCTCCCAATGAATCCTGCTGCTCCTGTTACTACAATCATGTCTTAAGAGTTTTATTAGAACAAACCGTTAATCTCGGCATCTATTGCGTTGATGATTATTCCCAGATCCTCTTGGCTTTCAGGGAAGTTGTTATTGTCCACATCGATTACCAATAATTTACCTTTATCGTAGGTAGAAATCCATGCTTCGTAACGCTCATTCAATCGCTTTAAGTAATCCAAACGGATACTTTCTTCATAGTCTCTTCCTCTTCGTTGAATTTGATTCACCAAGGTTGGAACACTCGCTCTCAAATAAATCAACAAGTCTGGAGGAGAAACAAAAGATTCCATCAAATTGAACAATGAAAAATAATTCTCAAAATCACGGGTGGTCATCAATCCCATTGAGTGAAGATTTGGCGCAAAGATGAAAGCATCTTCGTAAATCGTTCTGTCTTGAATTACGGTTTTTTCCGTTTTTTGAATCTCCTGAATTTGCGTAAAACGACTGTTCAAATAATAAATTTGAAGATTAAATGACCATCGCTGCATGTCTTCATAGAAGTCATTCAAATATGGGTTTTGTTCAACATCTTCGAAGTGGGTTTCCCATCCGAAATGTTTTGCCAACATGGTCGTTAGTGTTGTTTTTCCTGACCCTATATTTCCTGCGATTGCGATGTGCATTTTCCCTCTATTTTTGACTGACTAAATTACTAACTTTGATAGAAGAATCAAGGATTATTCAGAGATTTGAAGTTCATATTTATGAACATCTGTCGCTGTTCTGAAAAAGAAGCAACGATTCTGATATGAAAACTCAAGAACGCCATCAATAGGGAGTTTTAATGTAGTAGACTCCCCTGACTTAATTGAATAAATTCGCATGTTATCTTTCGTTAATGTGAATAACGTGTGTTCATTTGCGTCCAATTGTTGAATACTTTCTTGCGGAATAAACTCCAAAAGTGTACCATACATGTCAAATACATAAACTCCCTTCAGTGGGTCCAGCAAAAATAGTCGGGTCGAGCGTTGAAGAATTTGTGTGACTTCCTCAATATTCAACACTCCTCTTAAATTTTTTAATTCTTGTCTTTGCTCGGCATTTTTCAGTGATAATAAAATCAAGCGTGAATTAAGATTGTCTAGAATCCAAACTTTATTGGGCTGATTGGATGCACAAACAAGTGTTGCATTCTCAATATCCTCGTCAGAAAGGTCTATGCAATCATCAATATTGGTTAGGGTATTGTCGAAATAACAAAGTGTTTGTTGTTCTTCTGAGAAATGAATTAGTTTCATTGTGCTCACAGGAACAAGCTGGGTCATCCGGCCAAAAGACTTAATACTTTGCGAGAATCTTAATGTACCTAGGGAATCATACTTATTAATCAACCCTCTGTCTGAGACATAAAAATTTTCCAACACATCAACAGACCACACCTCATCTTCACCAATAGGGTAAGACATCTTTTCTTTCCACTCGAAGGCAAATGTATCTTCTTGAGAAAACCCATGGCCAGAGAGAGCTAGTAATAACGTTATGAGTATTGTTTTATTCATGCTTCAATTCCACCTTCGCGATTTGCAATATCTGTTCCAGAATCACGCGATCATTCGACAATCTAGGAATTTTATTCTGTCCCCCCAATTTATCTTGATCGTTTAACCAATTGTCGAAGGTGTTTTCCTTCACGATCGTTATCACCGGTTTACTCAAGATTATATCGTGGTATCTTTTTGCATCGTAGTCCGAATTGATCTCTCTCAATTTTTCATCGAGCACAGTAACGAAACGGTCCAAATCATCAGGATATTGCACAAATTCAAACAACCATT
This sequence comes from Crocinitomicaceae bacterium, assembly GCA_033791225.1. Classification (GTDB taxonomy): domain Bacteria; phylum Bacteroidota; class Bacteroidia; order Flavobacteriales_D; family Crocinitomicaceae; genus UBA4466. The sequence continues at coordinate 88,382 of JASJHD010000007.1, read as the reverse complement.
CGTGTCCACCAGATTCTTTTTGTGTCATATAAATAGGCGCAGCCGTAAATTCACGAATCTGTGCATTTGTTCTGAGACATGCTTCTGCAACAGCCAATTCGGCATTCTCAACAATTAACTCCTCACCAAAGGTATTGATGAAGCTCTTTACTCTTCCAGTGATTTTGAAGCGATAAGGCAAAGTTGAAGTGAAACGAATAGTATCACCTAAAATGTAACGCCATAGACCTCCATTGGTAGATATTACCATTGCATAATTGACATCCTTTTCGACACCCTCGATGTTTACGGTCGTTTTTGAATTCACACCATCATATTCGCTCATTGGAATAAATTCGTAAAAAACACCGTAGTCCAACATGAGTAGCATTTCATCGGAGTCCACTTGATCTTGAATCCCGAAAAACCCTTCAGATGCATTGAAAGTCTCCACGTAATTCATGTCTGGATCAGGAATTAGTTTTTTAAACTGCTCTCTGTATGGCTCAAAGTTCACTCCTCCATGCATAAACAGCTCAAGATTTGGCCAGACCTCTTTCAAGTTCTTCTTCCCTGAAATTTCCAATACTTTATTTGCCAAAACCATTGTCCAGCTTGGTACACCCGCAATAATTACTACATCTTCTTCCATGGTTGACCTAGCCATGAGTTCAATCTTCGATTGCCATTCACTCATCAGAGCAATTTCCTTGGAAGGTGTTCTTCGAACTTCTGCCCACCATGGCAGGTTTTTTACGATAATCGCTGAAAGATCTCCGAAATACGAATCCGACGAAAGGTGATTAATTTTTGTGCTTCCACCAATAATTAGATGTTTACCATTGTACAGTTTTCGATTGGGATGATTGTCGTAATACATTGCCAACAAATCTTTCCCGCCCTTATAATGGCATCCATCAAGGGATTCCTTAGTTACTGGGATTAGCTTGTTTGCAGTTGTAGTTCCTGATGATTTTGCAAACCATTTCGTTTCATCTGGCCAAAGTAAATTTGGCTCGCCCTCCATAGCCCTATCAATCCACGGTTTTGCATCTTCGTACATCTGTAAGCGTACGCTTTTAAAATCCTCGTAACAATAGACTTGAGTGAAATCATTCACGGCCCCATACATCGTTTTCGCTCCTTTGCGAACCAAGTTGTCAAACAACTCCTCCTGCACCTGATGCGGGTGTTTTCGAAACAAATCAATTTGATGCATTCGCTTCTTCATTCGCCACGCGAAAATTGAATTAAAAGGCATCGTTAATCTTTATTAGAGGTGCAAAAAAAATCCCATCGGCCTTTTAGGCTGACAGGACACTTTAAAATATTTTAAGCAGCAGATTATCCGAAAATCATTACTGCTGTAAGAATTAGAATCATTGCAATTGTTGCAATCATTCCCAATGCTACTGTCGACTTCTCAAAATAATTATCTGCCATTATCTTTTGTTTTTACCAAAGGTAGAAAAAAATCGTTTTACTCGAAAGATAATTTGCTATTTACCTGAATCTCCAAATATATATTTATCGTACTTTGTAAACATGAAAAAACGGCTACTTATCCTATTACTAATATACTCACCTCTGCAACTAATTGCCCAATATCCTAGTGATTTCGAGCCCATTCTCTATCAACAAGAGTATTTCGACTATCACAGCGATATTACTGTTCATTTTAAAGTTTCGAATGGTGTACAAGAATTACGCTACTCACATGAAAAATATGGAATGTTAAATTGGCTCGAGACAAGTCATTCTGTACAGAATAAAATTGTTCGTGTTGAATATACCGACACTTTAGGTGTTCTTAAAAACAAGGTAGTTAGCGGCGCTCCAATAATTAAGTATGAATACGACGCACAAGGCAACAAATCAAGAGTTAGTTATTGGAGTAGTGAAGAAGTTTCAACAAATTATGAAGCGCTTGAATTCCATGCAACAACCTATACATACGATGCTCAGAATCGGGTAACAAGTTCTGTAGTATATTCAACGAACAACATACCAATTTGCAGTTTTAAGCTTACTTATACTGACAATTACAAGAAGCCATCTAAGGTCAGTTATGTTCGTGAGGACGGAAACTTAATAAATTCGGAAATCGCAGCTGTTGACTTGATTTATGATAAACGCGGGAGAATCATCAAAACTACATTCACCAATAACACAGAGAGTTCGAGATTTGGTGGGGTTCATTCGATTAAAATCAAGTATAAAAAAAGAAAACCCAAGATGTTCGGACAAGTCGCAGACTCTTTTAAAGTTATCCGATTCTACGACGAAAATGGTAGACAAATAGACATCATGAACTCAATAGATTTTGCAAAACCAATTCCACATGGCCACCTCTATATTGACTGGTTTTTAAACCCGAAACTATTGACGCACGCTTTTTAATTAGTTGCAATTCACAAAGAAATGCCTTTGATTTTATTACCGAGGAACTCCTTTCGTTCTAATGTAATTTTGCTTGAATCAAATTGATGAATTCCTTTCGCGTTGCATTGTTTGTAAGGAAAAGACCTGTAAAGGCACTTGTAGTTGTAACAGAATTCTGCTTTTGTACCCCACGCATTTGCATGCACATATGAGAAGCTTCAATTACTACTGCTACTCCTTGCGGATTTAATGTTCGTTGCACACAATCACGAATTTCAATTGTCAATCGCTCTTGTACTTGCAACCTTCTTGAATAGGCGTCAACAACTCTAGGTATCTTACTCAATCCAACAATCTTACCTTCAGGAATGTAGGCAATATGTGCTTTTCCAAAGAATGGTAACATGTGATGCTCACACAAAGAATACACCTCAATATCTTTTACAATGACCATTTCAGAGTACTCCTCATGAAAAATGGCCTGATTCATAATCGCATCAGGATCTTCGTCATATCCTTTCGTAAGGAATTGCATTGCCTTTGCAACACGCTCTGGGGTTTTGATCAAACCTTCGCGGTTTCCATCTTCTCCTAATTGATCAATTACTTCCTTAAAGTTCTTAGACAGAACTTCCGTTATTTTCTCGTCGTAAATTTTATCTTCCAAAACACTAATTTTAAATTAAAACGGCTCTTTACCTCCGTAGTACTCTACAAAGTTGTTTTCCGTTTCAACCAATTTTATCTTTACCAATTCACCTCCAGCAGTTGAAATTGGATCTTTAATTCTTTCCCACACCTGAATAACCACATTTTCAGTAGAAGCCATCATTCCCTTTAAAAAAGGGACATCAATGTTCAGATTTTTATGATCCATAGGCTCAATCACTTCATCTTTTATGATTTGGCTAAGATCTTTCAAATTTATTACAAATCCGGTGTCTTTTGAAGGCACACCTTTAACCGTAACATAAATTGTGAAGTTATGTCCATGCCAGTTCTTGTTGCTACACTTACCAAATACCTCCAAGTTTTTCTCCTCAGACCAATCTTCGCGGTGCAATTTATGCGCAGCATTGAATGTTTCTCTTCTGGTAATGTAAACTGTTTTCACTTCAACTATTTAGTTTGCAAATATACTATTGAAAGTTGATATCTGTAATTCTGACTATCGATATAAAAATGATCCCACCAACCGAATGATTACGAGAAACGTTATCAAAACAATCAAACTACACTACTATGAAATATTTCATGCTTACTTGTTGCCTTTTATTTGTTTCCATCAGCTTCAATCATACTTTCGGACAGTTCACCTTGCCCCCAGATGACGGCTCAGTTGTTAACTGTCCAATTGATGGGCTGGTTCAACCAGCAGAGCCTGGAGTAATAACTGATGGATGCGCAAATACACTAGTACCAATCGTAACGGCTCCAACCGCAGTACCTTGCGAAGGTGATATGATCTGGATTTTCACATATTCAGGATGTAATGAAACTCATATTTGGACCTACACCTACACTGTAGACATGCCTGGATTAACTATTGGAGCTGCGAACGGATCAAGCATAGTCGTTACGGTAAATGATGCTAATACTCAGCCTGTTCCTCCGGTAATAACTGACGTATGTGGGAACATTCTAACACCTGTTGTAATAGGTCCGAACCAAGTGCCTGGTACTGATGACTATACTTGGACATTTGTTTACACTGACTGCGCAGGCAACACTGTTGATTGGGTATTCACGTACACCGTAGACCCTACTTCTTCCACTCATGAATCAGATCTCGACGAATTCACTTCTATTTATCCCAACCCTGCTTCCAACGAATTAACGATTAACGTAAGTAGTGCAGAGCAAATTGATTATGAATTAATGAATAGCTACGGACAAGTAGTACTCGCAGGAAATAGCATCTCGTCTTCAACTACGTTGGATGTAAGTTCCTTTTCTGATGGTATCTATTATATTACAGTTCACACAAACAGTGGCATTATAACTAAGAAGGTTCTCAAACAATAAACTGTCAAATTGCCCATTTTTTCCATCTTTGCAACATGGAAGAACGTTTGGATAAGTTGCTCGTTCAACGAAATCTAGTAAACTCACGTGTGGAGGCTGATAAGCTCATCAAGGAAACTGGAGTTAATGTAAATGGAAAGTTGATCACTAAAACAGGAAAAAGGTTTCTGGTTGATTGTGACATTCAACTATTAACAGAGGAATTGCCTTGGATTTCAACGAATGCAATTGTTTTACTTGCTGCTATTGAAAAATGGCAACTCGAGATAGAAGGCAAAGTTATTTTAGAGATTGGTGCCGGAATAGGTGGATTCACAGAAGTTCTACTTAAAAATGGAGCATCCAAAGTTTTTACTGTTGATTCAAAGCCTAGCCTATTACATGAGACCCTGATTGAGAATGATAAAGTATGTAATCTAGATAAAACGCATGTTCGTGAATTAACGTCAAATTTGATTGACGAGCCAGTTGATGGCTGTATCATTGACGTTTCTTCTATCTCTTTGGAGAAAATTATTCCTTTCGCTCAGCCTTTCGTAAAGCAGGGAGGATTCGTTATTTTAATCGTGAAGCCGCAATTTGAACTGGACAAGGAATTTGTTGGTAAAGGAGGTATTGTAAAAGACACTAAACTCTACCCTCAAGTTATCAAAGACGTAAAAAACTATGGGCAACTTAACACCCTAAGATGTCTAGGCCACTTGGACGCACCAATTTTGTCAGAAGATGGTAACAGAGAATTTATTATGTACCTAACTAAAGAAGGTTGATGAAATCGATCTATTTCTGTGCATTTTTCGCACTATTTTCTTGTACGAGCCCCACAAATAATGCTGAAGACGAATCTACAGAAGAAGTCGTAACAGACAACATAACTGAAGTCGAATCTACAGCAGAAATAATTCCTCAAGGATTTCCATTAGAACTGATTGGGCTAGAATCTGATTTTACACAATTAAAATTGCCTTTCTCACTTGTCACAGGAAGTATGGACTCTATTGAAAGAACAGAATTAACATTCGAGCAATTCAATTTTCTAACTCAGAACTTCAGATTACAGCAGGAAGATGATGATTACTCTGTTGATTTGTGCAAAAAAATGTATTCCCTCAAAGAGAAAAACGAGTACGACGATTATTCAGATGACCTTCATATTGGACAATTAGGAGATGCTGTGGCCAACGCCTATGGAATCGTTGACTTAGATTCAGCCTTAATGGTATTCTGGACAATTTCGTACAGCTCATATCAAGCCTGCCCATATTATACTGGTGAAGAATTATTCGTGAGTGTGATTCAGAACGATTCAGTACAGGTAACTATGCAGATTGCGGACGAATACAAAGGCGGTGACCCACCTTTTTCTTGGAGCTTATACTCTGAACTTCTTATCACTAAAGAACTCGAGGTCAAGCGTAAAGATGTGGAAACCGAATTTGATGAAGACATTCTTGTAGAAAGTGATACCGCTCATATTAATTACCACCTAAATTGGTCTGGAAATTAGTCTAAATATTCTTTGTTTAGAATTAAACTAAATAAGGGGAATTAGTATCTTTGTATCCAGAAATGGAAAGTAATACAATGGTAGAATTTGAAGTTGAAAAAATTCGCAAAGAATTTCCCGCTCTTTCTCAAGAGGTTTATGGCAAACCATTGGTCTATTTAGACAATGGTGCCACCTCTCAAAAACCATCTATGGTTATTGACGCCATTGACAAGTATTACAGAACAGATAATTCAAACATTCATCGTGGTGTTCACTTTTTAAGTCAGCAAGCTACTACTAAGTATGAAGAGGCTCGCAAGACAATTCAACAATACATCAATGCTCCTTTAGAAGAAGAAGTTTTGTTCACAGCGGGGACTACCGCTGGGATCAACCTTGTTGCCTTTTCTTATGGAGAATTGTTAAAGTCTGGAGATGAGATTATCATTTCAGCGATGGAGCATCATTCGAATATCGTTCCATGGCAAATGCTGTGTGAACGAAAAGGATGCACGCTGAAAGTTATCCCGATGAATGATAAAGGTGAATTGTCAATGTCGGATTACAACGATTTACTAACTGATAAAACTCGCTTTGTTTCGGTTACCCATATTTCAAACACACTCGGTACAATCAACCCTGTGAAAGAAATTATTCAGAAAGCACATGAAAGAGGTGCCGTGGTTCTGATTGACGGAGCCCAAAGCATCCAACATATGCAAGTGGATGTTCAGGATTTGGATTGTGATTTTTACGCATTCTCTGGACACAAAGTCTTTGGTCCAACAGGTGTAGGGATTCTGTACGGTAAGAAAGAAATTCTAGATCAGATGCCTCCGTACCAAGGTGGTGGAGATATGATTGAAAAGGTAACTTTTGAGAAAACGACGTATAATACATTGCCCCATAAGTTTGAAGCCGGAACACCACACATTGCAGGTGGAATTTGCCTCGGAAAAGCATTTGAATACTTGAAGACCTTAGACATGGATGCTGTTCAGGTTTATGAACAAGGGCTTGCGAACTACGCCGAAGAAGAGTTAATGAAGCTTGATGGAATGCGCATCATTGGAACGGCTAAAAATAAGACAAGTGTAGTTTCATTTGTTGTAGATGGTTTACACCCTTTTGACATTGGAACTTTGTTGGACAAGCAAGGAATTGCTGTTCGAACAGGGCATCATTGTACGCAGCCTGTTATGGATTATTTTAAAATTCCCGGAACAGTACGAGCTTCATTCGCTTTCTACAATACAAAAGCAGAAGTGGATCAGCTTGTTGCAGGTGTGAAACGCAGCATAAATATGTTGAAGTAAGATGACATTAGAAGAAAAACAGCAAGACATAATTGACGAGTTTGGAATCTACGACGACTGGATGGATAAGTACGAGTACATTATTGAACTCGGCAAGGAATTACCATTGATTTCAGAAGAGAAGAAAACTGAAGATCGTCTGATAGAAGGATGTCAATCTAGAGTATGGCTAGACACGGATGTTGTGGATGGGAAAATGCATTTTACAGCTGATTCAGACGCAATCATTACAAAAGGTATTATCGGATTACTTATTCGAGTATTGGATAAAGAGACACCAAAAACTGTTGCCACTTGTGACTTACATTTCATCCGTGACATCGGATTACAAGAACACCTCTCTCCTACCCGAGCGAATGGACTGGCAAGTATGGTGAAGAAAATGAAAATTAGTGCTTTGAAAGCAGCAGCACAATAAAGAGACTATGAACGAATTAGAAAATAAGGTTGTCGAACTTCTAAAAACGATTTACGATCCTGAGATCCCAGTAGATATTTATGAGCTAGGATTGATTTATGAAGTGAAAATTGACAAAGAGCAGAACGTGGTAATTGAAATGACATTGACGTCACCCAACTGCCCTGTAGCTGAATCTTTGCCATTAGAAGTTGAAGAAAAAGTAGCCAGTTTCCCTGCTTTTAAATCTGCGAAGGTGAATATCGTTTTCGATCCGCCTTGGGAAAAAGACATGATGAGCGAAGAAGCACAATTAGAGTTAGGTTTTTTGTAAATTAGAACTCGAATGTTTAGTAAACTGAACTTATGAAAAAAAATTCTTTACAATCTATCTGTGTCGTAATTGCAGTACTCGTATCAATGAACGCGCAAAGTCAATGCGCAAGTGCTTCTAATATTTACACCTTTACGTATGATGGAGCAACATATGAAGTCATTAAGGAAAATAAAGACTGGGTTGATGCAGCAGCTTGCGCAGTAGAACGAGGTGGGATATTAGCTGAAATCAACGATTTGGGTGAACAAAATGCAATTTATACAGAACTAAGCACGAATGCAGGAATCAGCGTAAATAACACAGTTGCTCCAGATGGTGGTGGTGCCTCATACATATGGATTGGTGGAACCGACGTAATGATGGAAGGAGAATGGCTTTGGGATGGAGATAATGATGCTTCCGGACCTCAATTCTGGCAAGGATTGGCCAATGGATCAGTCGTAGGAGGCCTGTACAACAATTGGGGTAACGAACCAGATGATTTCGGATCAGGCCAAGACGGTCTTGGTCTAGCTATTACAGATTGGCCTCTTGGCGTTTCAGGACAATGGAATGATATCTCTGTGACGAACACATTATATTTTGTGGTCGAATACCCTTCCACAGCATCGTCAAGTAACCTCGAATTGAATGAAGGGGTGCATATATATCCAAACCCAGCAAAGGAGATCTTATCGGTTAAATTAACGGATGGAAAAAGCCTAGCATCAATTACCTTAGTAAATGTCACGGGAACTGTAGTAAAAACAATAACACAAGATATTGCAGAAACAACGGATATTGATGTTTCAGGAATCGCTCCTGGAACTTACTTGATTTCTGGATTTTTTACAGATGGAGATTTCTTCTCCAAGGAGATCATTATAGAATAACAAAATGAGAAGAGTTGTCGTTACCGGTCTAGGCGCATTGACACCTATCGGAAATAATTTGGAAGATTTTTGGAAAAACCTTAAAGACGGTGTAAGTGGAGCTGGTGAAATCACGTATTTTAATACAGAGAAATTTCGCTCACGCATCGCTTGTGAATTGAAGGGTTTTGATCCTAAAGATCACTTTGATGTAAAGGAAATTCGTAAGTATGATCCATTTTCACAATATGCCCTCTACGCTGTAGATCAAGCATTGACGAACGGTAACATTGACCTAGATCCACTGAACAAAAATAGAATTGGTGTTATTTGGGGATCTGGAAATGGTGGAATTCAAACTTTCCAGAACCAAATGAAAGAATACGTTGAAGGTGACGGAACACCACGTTTCACCCCCTTTTTCATTCCACGAATATTGGTAGATATTGCCTCTGGAATTATCTCTATCAAGTACGGTTTACGCGGTGTGAATTTCTGTCCTGTATCAGCGTGTGCAACATCAAACACTGCCGTGATCGAAGCATTTAATCACATTAAGTGGGACAAAGCAGACATGGTAATCACAGGTGGTTCTGAAGCAGCGATTAATGAATCTGCCATGGGTGGATTTGCTTCTGCAAGAGCTTTATCCATGCGCAACGATGATCCTGCCACGGCATCACGACCTTTCGATGTGAACAGAGATGGGTTTGTGATGGGAGAAGGCGCCGGAGCAATCATTTTAGAAGAATACGAACACGCCAAAAAACGAGGAGCCACAATATATGGGGAAGTTGTCGGAGGCGGACAAGCAGCAGACGCTTACCATTTAACAGGAACCCATCCAGAAGGTGAAGGAGCCGTTTTAGGTATGCGTGAAGCAATGCGCGAGGCTGGAATTCAACCAGAAGATATTGATTACGTTAACATGCATGCAACGTCAACTGCTCAAGGAGACAAGAGTGAGTTGAGAGCAGCAGAACGTGTATTTGGAAAGCGACAAAGTCTCTCAATTTCAGCGACAAAATCGATGACTGGGCATCTTCTTGGGGCTGCTGGAGCTATTGAGGGAATTGCAACAATAATGGCATTGAAGGAAGGAGTTGTTCCTCCAACAATTAATACTACAGATATCGAGCCTGATTTTAAAGATCACTACGATTTCCCATTAGGCAAAGGAAAGGCAAAAGAAATGAAATACGGAATGAGTAATACCTTCGGATTTGGAGGACACATTGCCTCCGTTATTTTCAAACGCTTTGATGACTAATTGAGCCGAATCAATCAGCTTGGCACCTAATTTGCAAGATTATTAGTATCTTTTCTTGAAATTTCACATCACATGCTTAAAGCATTAAATCAATCATAATATGCGCTTAACATATCTAATTACTATGTTGTTTATTTCAGCAACATTGACCGTTTCCGCCCAAAAATCAAATTTTCTCGACTTTGTGAAACAAGGAATTGAATTCCACGATTCTGGCGATTTCAAAAAAGCACTTAATGAATACAGGAAAGCATTGAAAATCAGTCCTGAATCTCCGATGGTACATTATGAAATAGGATCTACTTATTTCGCAATGGAGGATCACAAGAATGCGATCAAATATGCAGATATGGTGATCGATTACAATGATGAATATGTTGATCAGGCCTATATATTGAAAGGAAATGCTTTGGACTCTCAAGGAAAAACAAAGGATGCAATTAAAGTGTACAAGCAAGGAATCCGAAAGTATGGAGACAATTACCTGCTTCATTTTAATTTAGCACTCACCTATTACAATAGTGATGATGTAAAAAATGCAGAAAGTTCACTGAAGGATGCAATTGTTGCGAACCCGTATCACTCTAGCAGTAATTTATTATTGGGATATATTCAAGTGGACAAAGGAGAACGAATTCCTGCTACTCTCTGCATGTATAAATTTCTTTTGCTTGAAGCGAGTTCGAGCAGGTCAAGCACTGCGCATGAAATTTTAATGGCACAAATGAAGATGGGAGTTACCCAAACGGATGATAACACCATCAACATCAGCTTTAACGCTGATTCAGACAGTGAGTTTCAAACGGCTGATTTAATGTTATCCATGCTGGAAGCTTCGCGCAATGTTGAAGAAAATGAAGGAAAAACAGATGGTCAGCTCTTCTTTGAAAACACTGATGCATTTTTTGCTATGCTAGGAGAGATCAGAGATGGAAACGACGGTTTCTGGTGGAAATATTACGTTGATTTCTTTTATGAAATGCACCAAGAAGAACAAGTTGAAACGTTCAGCTATTTCGTTTCGATGTGTACGGAAGACGAAGAAGTCTTTGAATGGTTAGATGCTAACGAATCAAAGATCAATGATTTCTCAGAGTGGTATGATAAGTATTAAGATTCTTTAGAAGAATTATTCTAACTCTGAAGCCAAGTAGTGTGCTGTAAAAGATTCCTTCTTTGATTTTTTAACAATGGATTCAGGTGTTCCTGCACAAACAATTTCACCTCCACCTTTACCTCCTTCAGGACCAATATCTACAATATGATCTGCAACTTTGACAATGTCAAGATTGTGCTCTATCACCAATACAGTATTTCCTTCATCTACCAATCGTTCCAAAACTGAAAGAAGCATTTTTATATCTTCAAAATGCAATCCAGTTGATGGCTCATCCAAGATATACATTGTATTTCCCGTGCTCTTTTTGGCCAATTCCGACGATAACTTAATTCGCTGTGCTTCTCCTCCAGATAAGGTTGTCGAAGGTTGTCCTAGCTTAACATACCCCATTCCTACAGATTCCAGAGTTGAAAGAATTCTGTGAATCTTCGGGATGTTTACAAAAAACTCGACGGCAACAGAAATAGTCATCGCCAAAACGTCGCCAATTGAACGACCTTTGTATCTCACCTCCAATGTTTCTCTGTTATACCTTTTGCCATTGCACGTTTCACATTCTACTAAAACATCTGGTAAAAAGTTCATCTCAATCACCTTCATTCCTCCACCTTTACAGGTTTCACATCGTCCGCCTACAACATTAAAGGAGAATCTCCCAGGCTTGTAGCCTCTAATTTGTGCTTCAGGCAATGCTGCGTATAAAGATCTAATCTCATCGAACAACTTTGTATAAGTCGCAGGATTGGAGCGAGGTGTTCTTCCAATTGGGCTCTGATCAATTTCAATCACCTTGTCCAAATGTTCAATTCCACTAACGGATTTATAAGGTAATGGTCGTTTTACACCACGGTAGATTTCCTTCAATAATATTGGATACAATGTTTGGTTGATTAAAGAAGATTTTCCGCTTCCTGACACACCAGTAACACAAGTAAAAGTTCCCAAGGGAATTGTCAGATTCACATTTTGTAAATTTCTTCCACTAGCGCCTTTCAATACCAGTTTCTTTCCATTTCCTTTTCTTCGTTTAGCAGGAATTTCAATTTTTCTAGCTCCTGTTAAATATTGGTTTGTTAAAGAATCTGTATTTGTAAGTTGATTTAACTTTCCAGCATTTACAATCATTCCTCCATGCACACCAGCTCCTGGACCAATGTCCACTACAAAGTCCGCAGCTTCAATCATTTCCTTGTCGTGTTCAACCACAATAACGGAATTCCCTGTATCCCTTAATCGCTCCAATGAACGTATCAATCGAGAATTGTCTCGTTGATGAAGACCAATGGATGGCTCATCCAAGATGTATAAAACATTCATCAACTCACTCCCAATTTGGGTAGCCAATCTAATTCGTTGAGCTTCTCCGCCTGATAATGTCTTAGCAGATCTGTGCAAGGTCAAATACGTTAATCCTACCTCAACAACAAACCCCAATCGGGCATTGATTTCCTTCAAAATCTCAACAGCGATAGTTTTCTGTTGATCTGATAAATGCTCTTCTATTGTAGTGAACCAAACCGCCAAATCGGAAATGTCCATTCCGGCTAGTTCTCCAATATGCTTGTCACCAATTTTAAAATAATGTGCTTCCTTTTTGATTCGCGTTCCTTTACATGTACCACATACCTTCCTGTTCATGAACCCTTGAGCCCAACGTTGACCAGCTGCGGATTTATCGTCGTTAAATCGAGCAACGTAATTGATTATCCCACTTAAAATATAAGACGCATCCTTTCGTGAGCGTTCAATTCCTTCATTGCCGTACAAGATGACTTGCAAAACTTCTTCTGGAAGTTCCGAAATTGGAGTGGTCAAAGAAAAACCTTCCTGTGCTAAGTATTTGTCCAGCCGCTCAAAAATCCAAGTTCGTCTGTATTCTCCTAAGGGAATAATTCCGCCTTTCTTTATCGATTTTGATGGATCTGGAATTATTTTGTTCAAGTCCACTTCTGTAACCTCGCCCAAACCAGAGCAGGTCTTACACGCTCCATATGGAGAATTAAATGAAAATAAATTTGGCTCTGGTTCTGGATAACTAATTCCGGTACTAGGGCACATTAGAGATCGACTAAAATGACGGACCTCCTCGGTTTCAAAGTCCATTATCATGAGTGATTTCCCACCATGTTTCATTGCTGTAGTAACATCATCGTACAGACGTTGTCGGTCCTTGTCAGATACCGCGAGCCGATCCACAACAATATCAATGTCATGAATTTTATACCTGTCGAGACGCATTCCTTTCTCAATATCTTTGAGTTCACCATCCACACGAACTTTCGTGAAGCCCATTTTGAGAATTTGTTCGAAAAGTTCACGGTAATGTCCTTTACGCCCTTTGATCTTGGGAGCCAATACGATTACCTTTTTACCTGAAAATTGCTCTATGATTAAATCGACAATCTGATCATCGGCATATTTCACCATTGGTTCACCAGTATTGTACGAATAGGCAGTACCCACACGCGCAAATAGCAAACGCATAAAATCGTACACCTCTGTAATTGTTCCTACGGTAGACCTTGGTGATCTCGAAACAGTTTTTTGTTCAATGGAAATCACTGGACTCAAACCTTCAATCTTATCGACATCAGGTCGTTCTAATCCGCCTAAAAATTGTCGAGCATATGCTGAAAACGTTTCAATATAGCGTCTCTGACCTTCGGCGAAAATTGTATCAAATGCTAAGGACGATTTACCACTTCCACTTAGTCCAGTGAACACGACCAATTGATTCCGCGGAATTTTCAAATCCACGTTTTTCAAGTTGTGCTCTTTAGCACCGTACACCTCTATGTATTCTTGTTTTGCCAATTATTCTGGTAACTCAATCGTTAATACTTCTCCTTCCTTACATGTCAGTTTGTTTCCAATTATCCAAGGATTCAATATGCGCAGTTTCCTGTAATTCGAACCATTTTCAACGGCCCAATGTTTCAAGTTTTCAATAGTTTCATTGACCTCAATAGATCTCGTTTGAATGGGTTCGTACAATTCCAATTCTTCACTGTTAAACCCATATGCTTCTTGGTTCTCATGGATGATTTTTAGTGCCAAAATTCGGAATACGTATCTACTGGTTTCAGAAGATAAATACAGATCAAAATAGCTGTCCACTTCTTGACTCTCCATAGCATTCGCAACACCGCCCATTCCCATGTTGTATGAAGCGGCAGTCAGTACCCAATCATTGAATCGTTCGTTCGCATTATTCAGATATGTACATGCAGCAAGAGTGCTTTTTTGGATGTTCAAACGTTCGTCCACCTCTTTGTTGATTTTCAAATCGTACTCTTTTGCTGTTGCGGGCATAAATTGCCAAAAACCTCTTGCTCCAGCTGGACTAACAGCCTGTGTCAATCCGCTTTCGATGAGGCAGAGGTATTTAAAATCTTCAGGGATTCCTGCCTCAGTCAATGCGATTCCAATATCTCCAAAATAACGGTTCGCTCTTTTTAATCCTTGAATTGTTGAACTGTGATAAAATGTATTTACGATTAATTCTTTGTCCAAACGTTCACGCATGTCGAAATCATCGAAGTAAACTATCTGACCACAGAACTCTATTGAATCTGGTATTGCCGGAAGTACAAATTTTTCCGCCGAAATAGTCTCAAACACTGGTTCAGGAACATCTTGGCTTTTATCTTCTTGACATGAAATGCACAGAATAATAAGAGCAACGGGGATCAGAAATTTAATTGATTTAAGGGACATCTCACGAATGTAAGAAATAAGTAGAATTATTTCTTTTTTGGAGCCTTGAACTTCAAGGTATTTCTATAAAGAATAGCAAAGACAAAAACCGTAAATACAACGAATAGAGGAATGGATGAATACAAGCCCAAAGACATCATATTAACCATAGCCACCGACAAGACACATGACAATGCTCCAATGATTACAAACACCCACCAAACCTTTAAATCAGACATCCCAGAATAAACAAGATGATGTGTAGTATGATCTTTTCCACCAATCATAGGTGACTGTCTTTTTTTTAATCGATTAATCACTACAGTTAAAGTATCTACTGCCGCGGGTGTAAACGCTACAACTGTTACGCACAAACCAACCCAAGAAGGATGTGGCTCTCCAGGAACTGCACTGCCAACATTCCACAAATATTTCATTCCGAAAAATGCAACGAACAATCCAATAAACTGAGAACCGGCATCTCCCATAAATAATTTGGACGGATGAACATTCATCGTTAAGAAACCGATTACGGCTCCTAGAACAGACACCAACATTAGCATCCAAATATTGATATTAAAGGGCAATACAATCCAGCAAGAGACAATGCAAGCGATAAGGATAAACACGACGGTGGTGCCAGTGATTCCATCCATATTGTCAAGCATATTTAGTGAGTTCATTACAACTACTACCCATAGAACTGTAAGGGTCCAATCCAGATACTCAATATGAAAAAACTCAATGGATGAGCCCGTTACAACAAAAAGAACTCCGCAAAGAATCTGAACGAAGAGCTTTATCATCGGCTTAGTGTTATAAGCGTCATCACCCAGCCCCATAAGAAAAGCCAATGATCCAGCCGTGAATAATCCTACGTATTGTTTATTTTGAAAAATATTGGGAGCATCATTGAAGACGATAGAATAAGCGATCGCGGCAAATACAAAAACGACAAAAAAACTAACTCCTCCTAGAGATGGTTTCGATTCATTACTCCATCGAATTACGACGTCATTCTTATTTCGAATCCCTAAAGACCTTGAGAAACTCAACAATAAGACATTGCTTACCATTGCGACAATCATTCCACCAGCGGAAAAAGCTAAAAGTTGTAGTATTTTATATATCACTATTCTTCAAATAGAGATACAAAGTTACTGAATTCCGTGCCGATTTCATCCTTTTCTGACACGAATAGAGGTTTCATTGTCCAATCGATCTTAAGAGTTGGATCATTCCATAGAATTGTTTCTTCGCTTTGAGGAGCATAGTAATTGGTACACTTGTAAGAAAATAGCGAATTCTCTTCCAGTGCAATAAACCCGTGAGCAAAGCCCGGTGGAATCCAAAATTGTTTGTTGTTTTCTTCGCTCAACAAAATACTTACGTGTTGACCATACGTTACGGAGTTTTTTCTAATGTCAACGGCAACATCGATAACAGATCCTTTTATCACCCTTACTAATTTACCTTGAGCGAATGGTGGATTCTGAAAATGTAGCCCTCTGAGAACTCCTTTTTTTGAAGAAGATTGATTGTCTTGTACGAATGTGTACTTTCCTCCGGTAGCCTTCTCAAAAGTCTTCTGATTAAAACTTTCGAAGAATACGCCACGTGAATCCGCAAATATTCTTGGTTCAAAAATTAGCAACCCTGGGATGCTCGTTTCGTTAATCACCATTCTTTCTGAATATTTTTCTATACCACTTTTTCTGTCTAGCGGCTTCTTTAAACTTCTTACTTTGATCGTCGATATATCCGTTACCATAGCCGTAACCATAGCCATAACCATAACCATAACCATATATAGAACCTCTGTTTGAATGAACTCCATTCAGAATTACATTCAATCCTTTCAATTGTTGTACATCAAACAATTCCTTCACTCTATCCGCAAAGTTTCGCTTCGAGTAATGTGACTTGAAGACATAAATTGGAATGTCTGCCTCAGTTAAGTTTCTCACCCCATCTGATACAAGTCCAACTGGTGGATTATCAATGATCACAACATCGTATATCTCTTTCAATTCTTCAACAATTTCACTGAAGCGATCACTCAATAAAAGCTCGGAAGGATTAGGAGGAATTGGACCTGCTGTAATGAAATCAAAATTCTCCAATGGCGATTTATGAATACATTGCTCCAACGTACATTGTTCAACAATTAGCGCACTCATTCCGAATGTGTTGTCAACATCAAATCCTAAGTGGACTTTTGGCTTACGTAAATCCAAATCTAGAAGGATTGTTTTCTTCCCTGACATTGCGATAATTCCACCCAAATTCAAAGCAACAAAGGTTTTTCCCTCTCCAGAAATTGAAGATGATATGGCAATTGTTTTATAATCTGGCTTTATATAACTTAAGTTCGTTCTAATCTTACGCATCGCCTCAGCCATCATAGACTTAGGAGCTTCTGCAACAATCAACTGAGAAAATTCCATTGAATATTTGAACAACGGTACCCCTCCCAAAATAGATGCCTTTTCCGGAAGGATGTTTTCAAGATCTTCAATAAGGTTGATTTCATTAAACATTAAGTATTTCAAGAACATCACACCTAAACCAATCAACACCCCAAACATAATAAAAGAACTATAAACGAAGTTCTGGCTGGGAGCAACTGGGACGGTCGGAATCTTAGCTATACTTAAAAATCTATTCGATGATTCGTAACCAGCATTGGAAATTGCGTACTGAACTTTCTTTTCTGTGAGAAGTGTAAAATATTTTTCATTTAAGAGTTGAACATTCTTCAAACGACCGTATTCCATTTTCTTCTCCGGCAATTCATACAATTCACCTTCCAGTTCGCCGATCTGAGATAAAAGTACATTGGCATTCACCAACAACCTCGTATTAATCACATTAACACTTTTTTGAATCATGGCTATTTTCGCCCTGATCTTACTTGTGACTAACAGAACCGCGGTATTGCTCTCAGTTCCATCGTACATTAAGTCGTCCTTTCTCTCAAGAAGTTCATGCAATTCATTAATATGACCGACAAGTGAGTTCTCATAACTCCTACCCAACATTTCGGGAAGCAATCGATACACTTCTAGGCGATCAACGTTATTCGTCAATTTATTATCTAAGATCTCTAATGAGCGCTGCTCATCCTGAATGACCATTAACTTTTCATTCAGCATTTTAATATTGCTGACTAGCTCAACACCAACATTATCTGGATCAGGTAAATTTTGAGCGCGTTGAAAGAACATTAGGCTATCTTTTGAATGCTGCAGCTCCCTACTCAACGAATCTAATTGTTCATTGACAAATCTCAGAATGTTTTCGGCGCTTTTTCGTGTGCTTTCTTCGTCGTATTCCATAAAAGCACTTGAAACAGCCCAAGTGATGTCATGACAAAGTTTAGGGTTATGTCCTCTGTAAGAGATTGAAATTGTCTTAGCTCCAATGTCAATAGGCACAATTGTCAATCCTGAATATAATCTTGAAGATATCGATTCGGTACTATTAAAAATAAAATACAATTCGTTGCTATTAGAAGCTTCCTTGAGCACTTCGGGTCTACTGGACTTAACCACAACGTCCATGTCCTCGTTAATCAAATGCTCATTCAACTTGCCTTTTAAAACCGTAGAATTCCCAAGAACTGAGTACGTCAATTCCACTTCACCCTCATCAAAAACAACGATTACTTCTGAGTTCATAGAAATCAATGAAGAATCATTTAATTCGTATGGAACAACATGATAACTACTCGATAAATATTTTTCTTCCGTAAGAATTTTTCCTCTTGAGAAATAGCTAATGTTCATATTCATTGAACTGACAGCTCTTTCAAAGAGTAATTCTGATCGCATTAACTCTACCACAACAGAGAGTTGCTGACCTTTGGAACCAACACTTTCAATATTTAAAACCTCTTTCGCATCATCTTGCATGGACAATTGCAATGTCATAGAAGATTCATAGACGGGCTTCGTGTAACGCAAGTAGAAAAACGCCAACATACTCAACAACATAATAAAGGTAAGTGGATACCACCAATATCTCTTCACGATCGTTCTTAAAATAAGAGGATCGTATGACTTATTAATTATGACGGATTTCTTACTCAAACTATTTCAATACGTTAATTGCTGAATAAATAAATAGTGCACTAGATATTAGTGATATGACAGGTACGACGTCCTTAAGGATTTCTTTGGTAAGTTCTGGAGTTGGTTCTACGTATATATAATCATTTGCCTGAACAATCATATCTACATATTTCAGCCCTTCAATTTTTGATAAGTCAATCCCGTACACTTCCCGTACTCCGTTAACTTTCCGCATCAATTTAATTGTATTTGCTTTCCCTCTATCAGTGATACCTCCAGCTAATGCTAGTGCTTCCATCAATGTTGTGTTGGTGTGGGTTAAAGGAATTACATTAGCATCGGATCCATTTCCCGTAAACACAATTACACGCTGATTAGTAACTTTAACCTGTACGAACGGCTCACGGTATTGTTCTGAGTAAAAATGTGCCAAAGTATCTTCACATTCTTCAACAGTTAATCCTTCAACTTTTATTTTACCAATAACAGGGAGTCTCACCTCTCCATTAGTTCTTACTAAATACTCCACTCCGCTATTTGCTTGAGCACCCTCATCCGATACGCCACTCATCGCTTCAATGATCTGCGAACCATTGTTTGTTGAAAGGGTAAATGAAATTTTATCGTCAGCTGAAATTTTATATTCCTGAGTTGGCTGCATAGGAATCGAGTCAAAATTTATGTCGTTTTTCGCTTGTTTAAACATCAAATTACTATTGACGCCACAGCTTTGAACCAATAACATAAATAAAACAGCACTTAAAAACAGACCGACAGAAACTTTTTTCATTTTATCTTCTTTTCAATTAACTCAGTATACAACGCGTCCATATTTCTGACCAAGGTTGTATAGTGGAATCTTTCTCTTACGTAGTTCCATCCATTTTGTGACATTTTTTCGCGCTTTTTTTCATCATTGACCAATTCAAGGACTTTTTCTACGAACATTTTCTTGTTATCAGCAGGAACAATAAAACCTGTTTCTCCTTCCAACACAATGTCCTTTACTCCTCCCACTTCGGTTGTCACCACAGGAATTCCTCCCGCTTGAGCTTCAATCAAACTTACTGGTGTTCCTTCATTTTTAGAAGTTAAACAAATAAGGTCCATTCCTGCATTAAAAGTACCAATATCTGAAATCCAAGACGTTAATTGTATCGAATTATTGCCTTTTTTGTTGATTTCATTTACTCGAAGTATAATTGACTCTCTTTCTGGTCCATCTCCAACAATAAAGCACTTTATTTTTTCATCCGCTTGATCGAACACCTGTTCTATTACATCCAAGAAGTAATCATGATTTTTAATTGGGGCCAATCTTCCGATAATTCCAATGGCTATTTCATCAGGTTCAATTCCGTATTTTTTTCTAGTATTCTCTCTCTCAGAAATTCGCTTATCATGAAATGATTGCAAATCAAATCCCAATGGAACAACCCTGACCTTGTCCGCCGAACAAATTTTATGTTCTTGAGTCAATTCATTCTTTTGAATATTCGAAATCGCAATGATGGCATCAGATTTCTTAGCTAGATTCTTTTCTATTGCCTTAAAAATCGATGTTTTCACCCTTCCAAAATACGAATGAAATACATGACCATGAAAAGTGTGAATTATAATGGGAACATTGCATGCAGCGGCGGCCTTCCTTCCCAAAGCACCAGCTTTTGATGCATGTGTATGAACGATATCCGGCTTGAATTCTTCTATAATTTGTTTGAGCTTCTGGTAGGCCTCACGGTCGCTCTTAATATTTGGTTGCCGTACCATTTCTTTTATCAACTGTGGTTTAACACCGTATTGCTCCAGAATGTACAGCGAATCCGATTCTCCAACATCAGGCAGTCCACCCACCAACATTGTCTCATACTTCTCTCCTAGAAAAGCTGTTAGAAACGTAGCATTGTAAGTCGGCCCACCAATATTGAACCTGTTGATTATTCGAAGTACTTTAATCTTTCTCACCGTTATCTTGACGAATCAAATCCCAAACAGTTTCCAATTTCCTAAACAAAGTGTTTAAAAGTAATTGGCTTGTTGGCATATTCATTGATATTTCTTTCTGACATTTATAAAAAATGCACGATGAAGATACTAAGTCTCCTTCTATTAACATTGTTCCTAAGCTTAAATTCTGTTTATGGTCAGAACCGAATTCAGACAGCTATAGACAATCTTAATAATGACCCAGCACTCAAACACGCCTCTATCAGCTTTAAAGTCATCGACTTAGCAACTAACAAAACCATTGCTCGCTTAAATCCTTCGCTTACAATGCCAACAGCGTCGACAGCAAAATTATTTTCTACTGCAACTGCTTTGGAACTGTTGGGAGCCAATTATCGTCCTGAGACACGTCTTTATTATGACGGGTCAATTGATTCTAGTGGAATTCTTCATGGCAATTTATGGATTCGTGGAGGTGGTGATCCTTCATTTGGGAGCAAGTATTTCAACATGGGTCGACCTGCGGACCACAATTTTCAAAAATTATGTGCATCAATCCGTAAACTTGGAATCACCTCAATCGAAGGTGCTGTAATCGCGGATGCTTCTGAATTCGGTTATCAAGGTGCTCCAGATGGATGGAATTGGGTCGATTTGGGAAACTATTACGGAGCAGGACCATCAGGACTAACTGTCTACGACAACCTCCTCAAAATTGATTTCAAAACTCCTTCAACTATTGGACGATCAGCGACCATAAATGAAATGACTCCTGAAGTTCCAGATATGGTATTCCATAATTATGTTGTATCCGCAAAGGCAAGTGGAGATAATGTCTACATCTATGGTGCTCCGTACTCTCTGGACCGTTTTGCAACAGGAACTTTACCGGCAAATAGATCTAGTTTTATTGTAAAAGGAAGCCTTCCAGATCCTGAGTATCAATTCGCGTACGAGATGTCGAAAAAACTCAAAGAAAACGGTATTGAGCTCCTTGGAGGAATCAAGACCGCTCGGCAAATGGAAATATTCTCTACGCCTCAGGATTACATGAAAAGAACATCTTTGATGACATTGGAAGGCACTCGACTAATTGATGTTATTCAACAAACGAATATGCGTAGTGTTAACCTTTTTGCTGAGCACATGATCAGCCTAATTGGTTACGAGAGAACCGGGGATGGCAGCACAAATTCAGGATTGAAAGTTCTAGAAAGTCATTGGAGAAAATACTTTTCCATGGAAGGTGCACAAATAAATGATGGCAGTGGGTTGTCAAGAATGAATGCTATTTCTGCAAATCATTTTGTTGACTTATTAAAACAAATGAATACAAGCACGAATGCTGAGGCATTCAGAGCAACGCTACCGGTTGCAGGTGAATCAGGAACTTTGCGAAACGTCTGTAAAAACCAGACCGCTCACGGTAGAATGATGGCGAAAAGTGGATCAATGACAAGGGTGAAAAGTTATGCTGGATATATTGACACAGCAAGCGGTGAACATTATGCTTTTGCTTTGATTGTAAACAACTATACCTGTTCGTCATCGGCAATGCGAAAGAAAATGGAATTGATTTTCAATACAATCGCAGGGCAATAAATATTAGTACTCAGCTTTCATTATTTGCGTCCAAAATTCACGAACTGATATACCTTCGGCGGCAATCATTTTTGGAACAATACTTTCATTCGAAAATCCAGGTGTTGTGTTCACTTCAATAACATAAGCTTGATCTCCGACTAGCATAAAATCAATTCGAGCTATTGATCGCAATTGCATTAGGTTGTATATCTCCTTTGTGATTGACTGAACTTTAGCAGTTGCTGAATCACTAATTCTTGCAGGCGTTATTTCATCGGAAAGCCCTTTATATTTTGCCTCAAAATCAAAAAACGCATTCTCAGTCACAATTTCAGTCAACGGCAGCGCCTTAACTCCATCAGTTGTACGGTATACGCCACATGTCACTTCTGTTCCATCCAAAAAACTTTCAATGATCACAGTTCTCCCCTCTTTAAAGGCCATGTCAATTGCATTTAATAATTGACCTGTCTCATCGACACGAGCAATTCCATAACTCGATCCTGAATCGCAAGGCTTCACAAAAACAGGCAATCCAAGTTGCTTAATCACATCTTCAGGATCTACAGTGGTAGAGGCATCTGTGAGGTAGACAGAATCAGCAACAAGAAATCCAAATCCTTTTAAAAATTGATTACAATACCATTTATCAAACGAAAGTTGCGACGCGAGCGGTCCAGAATTAATGTACGGCATATCAATCATTTCCAAATATGCTTGAACCTTACCATTTTCCCCTGGGTCTCCGTGTATATAAACGATACACGCATCAAAATTGCAACGCTCCTCATTCAATTCAAACGAAAAATCTTTGGGGTTCAATTCTACAGTAGAATTATCATCCAATTGGACTTTCCAACCGTCTTTATCCATCAAGACAAGGTTAGCCGAGAATTCAGATGGGAAATTTGCGCAAATATTAGTAGCACTTTGTACTGATATAGTATATTCGGATGAGAATCCTCCACAAATAATACCGACGTTTTTCATATTTCTACATATTTTACGAATCTAAAATAGTGAACTAAGAAAGATGAATTTTCATCTACCCAAAAAGTTTTCAGTAGTTTATCTGTTAACTACTCAATATCTCTCTTATTCAAGTTTTTATTGACAATTCTTTCCCTTATATTTGCCGCTGTTATTAATAGATTCTAGTCACTAAGAAAACACATCGTATGGTTAAGCACTTATTATCTCTTTTGGCACTATTTATATCGCTAATCGGATTTACTCAAGCTACCCTGCATACAGAAAATTTTGAAGCTTTAAGCCCACCTTGGACAGCGGCAGATGATTTACTCCCCAATTCCTGGATCATTGAGTCATGTGCAGGCAATGGGCCTTCTATGGCTGGAAGTGATGCAATGTATATCACCAAAGGAGGTGTAGGAGTCGGATGCGGTGCAACAGGAGATATTCAATATGCATATGCCAATGCTCCAACTGGAACTCTTATGGCAACTGAGCACTCAACGATTGATGCCACTTGTGCATCAAATATCCAAGTAACTTTCGATTACAAAATTGACGGTATTGTTGCCGAAGATTTTGGCGAAGTGGTATACTCTACGGATGGAGGAACTAGCTGGTTTTCAGCAAGCGGAGAATTACCAATGTCTGCCACTTGGACAACGACTACGATCGGGTTACCTAGTGCTGTTGATGCGAGTGTTTTTGAACTCGGATTTAGATTCACATACAATGATGCAACTTTAGGGCTCGTGTCTTTCGCTGTAGATAATATCATAGTAACAGGGACAGATACAGTTGATCCGACAATAACCTGCCCAGCAGCAATTGTTGACCTCACAGTGAGTGTAAGCTGTCAAGCAATTTGTGGTGATTACACCAATAGTATGGTGACACTGGCTGATAACTGTACGGATTCAATTAACATTATTGTGACACAAGACATACCGGAATTTACAATTTTTGGAAGCAGTCCTGGTGGATCTGAAATTATCACACTAACAGCAACCGATGAATCTGGAAACCAAGCCCAATGTGTTCTTTCATTAAATATTGTTGACACTCAGGTTCCTACGGTAACATGCCCGCCGGATACAAACATTTATGTTGACACCAATTGTGACGGGATTATTGAGGATTACCTTGGAGATGTAATTGTAACGGACAATTGTACTACTGCCGGAAACTTTGTTATCACACAAAGTCCATTGTCAGGAACGATTATCAATGGCTCTATTGTAGATACACCAGTAACAATTACGGCGACTGATGAATCCGGAAATCCGAACTCCTGTATTTTTATTGCACGAACTATTGATACTCTGGTAGCCACTATTATTTGTCCTACAGATACCAATGTTTATGCGGATAACTCATGCGATGGATTACTTTTAGATTACACAGGAGATGCGGTTGCAAGTGATAATTGCATTCCATTCTCCTCATTGACAATTACACAAAGTCCATTGCCAAGTACAACAATTACCGCTGATCAAGTTATTACCCTTACGGTAAGTGGAGCGATTCCGAACATAGATCAACAATGTTCTTTCAACGCTTTGTTTGTCGATACGATCTCACCAACCGTTACCTGCCCGGTCCCAACGACCTTATATGTTGATGGATCTTGTCAGGTTCTGCTTCCTGATTATTCTGGATCAGTAGCAATTACAGAAAATTGTTCTGTTTTAAGCATTACGCAATCACCAATTGCCACAACTGTCATCTCGAGTGCCACCGACACAGATATAACAATGACCGTCACGGATGCATCTGGAAATTCTAACCAATGTATTTTCACACAGCCAATCGTTGACACGATTTCACCAACGATAACTTGTCCTAGTGATCAAGATGAATTTGCAGATATTAACTGTTTTGCACTTTTAGGAGATTATACTTCATTGGTTGTTACTGGAGACAATTGTTCTTCTGTAATGAGCATTACACAAACTGATCTTCCAGGAACAAGTATTGCAACAACGACTGCCGTAACTTTAATGGTGACAGACGATAGTGGAAACAACGCATCATGTCAATTCAATGTGAACATTGTCGACAACCTAGCGCCAACAGTAACATGCCCTAGTAACGTAACGGTTGGTACGAATACAGGATGTGATTATTCTCTGTCCGATTTTACAGTTACTGCTACTGGAGCAGACAATTGTACAGCGGCAATTTCTATCGCATACACCCAATCACCTGTAGCAGGAACTTTACTTGGAATTGGTGTTCACACGATCACAGTTAATGCATTTGATGCTACCGGAAATACAAGCTCTTGTACATTTGACATCACAGTTGAAGATCAAACGATTCCAACAATTACTTGTCCTTCGAATCAAAATGTCATTGTTGATGCCAGCTGCCAAGGTCTTTTAGTAGATTACACTGGAATGGCTACTCCAGCCGACAATTGTACTTCCATTGGTAATTTGATCGTTACACAAGTACCATCATCAGGTACAACTATCTCTGGAACCACATTAATTACATTAACGGTGACTGATGAAAACAGCAACACCGCCAATTGTGTATTCAATGCCGTTCATACAGATACAATTTCACCAACTGTGACTTGCCCAGGAGATCAATTGGTAACTATTGATGGAAGCTGTCAATATCCTACTCCAGATTTAAGCAGTTTAGTTACCGGCACAGATAACTGCTCTGTTTTGGGAAATATGACAATTACTCAAAATCCTCCGGCGGCCTCCACTCAAAGTGGTCTCACTTCGGTTGTTGTTACTTTGACAGACGAGCAAGGAAATCAGGCTTCTTGTATCACAAACTTGTTACCGAACGACATTTCCGCTCCTACAATTACATGTCCTGCAAATCAAACAAACAACCTTGGATTGGCTTGCGATTATGTATTGCCTAACTATGCTAGTATCTCTAGTGTATTAGATAACTGTTCAAACTATACAATTGATCAAACACCTCCAGCCGGAACAGTAGTAAACCCTGGATCAAATACAATTACACTAACGGTTACAGATGCAGGTGGAAATACTGATCAATGTATATTCGACTTGACAATTACAGAAAATGGTGCTCCAACGATTACTTGTCCTGCTGATATTTCGACATGCGACCCGAACGTAACTTATTCTGATCCTACATTTAACGATAATTGCTTAGCCGCAATGTCACAAACTGATTTGACTGGATTTAGTTCTGGAATGGTTTTCCCTATCGGGATTACAACATTGGAGTACACTGTTGCTGATTCTTCAGGAAACTCTCAATCTTGTACTTTCGATGTTGAAATATTAGATTTCCCATCACCTGCTAATATTACATTAGATACACTTTGGTTATGCAATCAGAATACTACACTTATAGACGCTGACCCAATTACTAGTGGAACAGGTGGTTGGTCCGTGTTTTCAGGACAGGGAACATTCAATAACGCAACTCAAAACTCAACTGGTGTGAACAATGTAGGTTATGGCGAAAACATTTATGTTTGGTCTGTAACTTCGGTAGCTTGTGGGAATGATTACGACACTTTAGTTGTTGTCAATTCGCAAGAAGATTTACCTGCAAGTACTCAAGACACAATTTATGCTTGTACTGACGCTACTGTTATTTTACAATCGAATGTTCCACTGTTTGGTATTGGATCCTGGAGTACTAATCAAGGAGGCGTTATTGATGATGTTAGCTCTTCAAACACCACGTCTACATTAGTGAACGCTGGATGGAATGAATTCATTTGGACGATATCAAGCGGCTCTTGTCCAGCAAACGCTGACACCTTAATGGTATATGTAAGTACTGATGCAAATATTACGACATCGGATACATCCGTTTGTTTAGAGAATAACTCTCTGTATATCGTTGCATCAATCCCTAGTTCTGAGAACTATTTTGATTGGACAGTTCTATCAGGTGGAGCAGATTTAGTCTTGGATGATATTTCTCCTCCGAACGCCACAGTTACTGACTTTGCATTAGGAATCAATCTATTTGTATACGAAGTAGGACATCCTGTTTGTCCGTCCGTTTATGATACTCTGGAAGTTGTTACAAGCTTATGTAACGGATTTGATCCGTACATCCCTACTGTAATGACGCCGAACTTTGATGGTAAAAATGATTTATTCCATATTGATTTCTTGGAGAAAGTATATCCAGATTGCCATGTTGTGATTTTCAACCGCTGGGGATCTGTCGTATATGAATCAACAGGGTATGAAGATCCATGGGATGGAACCTTTAAAGGAGAGCCATTACCAATGGGAACCTACTTTTACAAAATTGAGTTAAACGATCCAGAAGGTACTACGTACAATGGAGACATCAGCATAATTCACTAATTGTTATGATGAAAATGAAATCACTATATCTATTCGTTGCATTTACGGCTTGTTCAATCATTAATTTGAATGCACAACAGGAAGCACAATTTCTAAATGTGGCAAACAATCCGTACATGGTTAATTCAGCTGCTGGCGGATTGGGAGATGTTGTACAAGTTGAGCTTTCTTCACGCGTACAATGGCTTGGCTACAGTGGAGGTCCACGTTCTTTTTTGCTAAGTGCAAACAGCCAAGTGAAGTTTAAGAAAGGCGAAGACAAAGTTCTGGAAGAGTTCAACAGAGAAGACAAACCATTCTTTGCTGCACCGACAAATACAACTGGCTCATTGAAACACATTATTGGCGGAAAGGTATTCAACGATATGATTGGCCCTTTTGCTAAGACTTCAGTTTTTGGAAGCTACGCCATTCACATGCCGTTCACCAAAAAGCTAAATTTTGGAGCGGGACTAGGAATTGGTTGGAGTAATTTCCGAATTGATGAAAGCAGAGTGAAATTGTATGAGACAGATGACATGGCCTATTCTCAATTTCTCGGGAATTCATCTGGTCAAAACATCCTTGACGCGAATGCTGGAGTCGTTTTCTACAATGAACATTTCTTTGGTGGATTCTCTGTTTCACAATTGTTCAAAAACGATGCTGTTTTTGATGGTGTTGATACCGAGAGTAACTTCAACCGTCACTATTTTCTTGTATTGAAATACGGATTCGATGTGCGTGACAATTTCACTATTGAACCGACAGTAGTTGGTAAAATGGCAGAAAATTCTCCAATATCAATGGATATTGGTGCGCGTTTCATATTCAACAAGAGTATTTGGTTAGGGATTCAATACAGAACAAGTAATGCTGTCACCTTCCAACTTGGCGCCAATTTGATCAAGAATTTGTACCTATCGTATGGTTACGAGCAATCAACGGGAGCCGTGCAAACACGCAATGGTGGTACGCATGAAATTCAATTGGGAATCTATTTAGGTCGCAAACGAAATATTGATAAAGAAATTAGAGAAGGTGCTGAAACTCCAGCTGAAGAAGAATAATCAATATTTTTACTTTTAGAAAGATCAATTCCGTTCTATGAGGATTCTTTATTTCCTATCTAAAATTACTGTTGCGTTTGGACTACGTCTATACTTTAGTGGAATCAAACTTGTCAATGCTCCCAAAAAGTTTTTCGGAAGAACAATTTACGTGAGTAATCATCCTGCATCTTTTATGGATCCTATAGCCATTGGAGCATTCCAGCATCCGATTGTGTTTTTCATGACACGCGCCGATGTGTTCAATAAATTTAGCAAACCATTTTTATGGGCCAGCCATATGCTTCCTATTTACCGTCAGCATGACGGTGAAGATACTCGGGAAAAGAACGAGGAAGTTTTTGAAAAGTGTAAACAAATTCTATCATTTGGTCGAAATCTTTTGCTTTTCGGAGAAGGATTTACAGATGACGTTTTTATTCGAAGGCTCAAACCTGTGAAGAAGGGCGCCGTAAAAATTGGTTTCCAGACTTTGGTGAAAATGAACTGGAAGAAGAAAGTGTACATGGCTGCAATTGGATGTAATTATACAGATCCTAATACATTTGGAAGTGGATTGTTGATGTCGGTATCAGATAGAATCTGCCTAAACGACTATAAAGAACTATTCGAAGAGAACGAAAGCAAAGCCATTACGGAAGTCACACGTTTGATTGAGCAAATGATGCAGGATCAAATTACGCATGTACAGAATGTGGACAATGCTGAATTTCATGAACAAATCATGATGGTTACGCGCAAAGGGATGAACGTCCATAATTACGATCACTCATACTCCCTAAAACAACGTTGGCTGTATTCAAAACGACTCGCCACATGGTTAAATTCTGAAATGGAATCACCGAGCGAATCAATGGAGAAATTGAAAGATGAACTCCAGAGCTATTTTAAATTATTGAAGCGATTCAAAATTGAGGAATATTTTCTTCATTGGAAAATGACACATCCAAGTGGTTCACGCATCAAGGAAATTCTGCTAATGATTCTTTTGTTCCCTTTTGCAGTTGTTGGAACGGCTCACCTGCTTCTACCCTATCTAATCACAAAGAAATATGTGGAAGGTTCATTCAAACGAACAGTGTTTTGGGGATCTACAAAAGTGCTTGTTGGAGGAGTATTGGCTGCTTTATTCAATGGTGTTTTCATTTATTTGTTCTACCATTATGTTTATCCGAGTTGGTGGCTTTCTATTGGCTACTTCTTTAGCATTGGGGTATTTGGACTTCTAGCGTACAATTGGTTCAAGCATTTGAAGCATTTTGTAATCAAGGGCAAAGTGAACAAGACAGACTTAAGTACATTGATTAAGAAAAGAGAAGAGATACAGAAGAATGTTGAAGCTCTTGTGCCAAATAGCTTTGATTAAGCACGTGCTCTGATCAAAAAGATCAGCCCGATTCCAACTGCAACAGAAATCAAAACATTCGCTATTGCCAATCCTATTTGACCATTGTCTATCAGTGTAAAGGTCTCATTACTGAATGTACTGAACGTGCTATAACCTCCGCAAAATCCAACAATCAATAAGGGCTGAATCCAATCCGTTTCTTGTTGTCTACTACTTAAGAGTAGTACAAACATTGCCAACAAAGCACAAGCAATAAGGTTAGCTATTAAGGTTCCCAAGGGAAAATCCGTGCTGAATACACGGCCTGCAGCTTTGGAAGTTAAAAAGCGCGCCAAACTACCTAAACCACCACCGAGAAAGATATAGAGATACGTCATGCCTTTAACTTTTCTTTACCAATGATAGCAATAAAAACAAAACGATAGACGGTCATTCCGATAAGGATTCCTAAAAGCCCACCAACGATGACGTCTGTTAAGTAATGAACTCCTAGATAAATACGACTAAAAGAAACCAAGACTGCAATGAATAGAAGCATGGGGAAAACAAAACGATAATGTCTTCGTAAAGCAAGGAATGCAAAACTGCAGACACCAAAGAAATTGGTCGCGTGCGACGAAACAAATCCATAGGCTCCTCCTTTGTAGAAATCACCATTACCAATATTGTAAAAATGAAGCTGATCTGTTAAGAGTGCATGATGTGAAGGTCGATAGCGTAAGAACACATTCTTGAAAAGATGCACCGAAATTTGATCGGACAGTCCAACAACTAAAAACGCACAGACAAGGAAGATCATTCCATTTCGAACACCGTGTTTTTTAATGAATAGATACAAAAGAAGGGCGTAGATTGGAACCCAAGTTAACTTACCAGATACAATCCACATAAGTTCGTCTAAAAACGGTGTATTTAGTCCGTTTACAAAAAGAACAATGGATCGATCAATGGCTTCAAGCGATTCCATCTTCTGTGAGGGTTTTCCAAATTAGATCTTTCAAAGGATCAAGACCTTGATGTGCTAAGGCTGAAATGAATAAATATGGGACGTTTTCTGGTAGATCTTTCTCAATTTCTTCCTTCAATTCATCGTCGAGCATATCTGATTTTGATATCGCCAATAGCTTGTCCTTGTGCAACAACTCAGGATTGTACAATTTCAATTCATTGATCAATATTTCATATTCCTTTTTGATATCATCGCTGTCTGCAGGAACCATGAACAACAAAAGCGAATTTCGTTCAATGTGACGAAGAAATCTCAATCCTAGTCCTTTTCCCTTATGTGCGTCCTCGATTATTCCTGGAATATCTGCCATCACAAAAGAGCGATGATCTCGGTATTTTACAATACCTAAATTTGGGCGGATTGTTGTAAAAGGATAATTGGCAATTTCTGGTTTTGCTGCAGAAACAACTGATAATAGCGTGCTTTTTCCTGCATTCGGAAATCCTACCAGCCCAACATCGGCCAATAACTTCAATTCGAGCGTCTTCCATCCCTCATGTCCATCTTCTCCTGGTTGAGCATATCTAGGCGTTTGATGCGTTGAAGATTTAAAATTATTATTCCCTAATCCTCCTCGACCTCCTCTTTGAACAATTCTTTCTTCTCCGTCCTCAGTTATTTCGAATAAAAATTCGGCAGTATCCGGATCACGTACAATTGTGCCCAAAGGAACCTCAATGAACTCGTCGCGTCCTTGCCCTCCTGTTTTTAAGTTTCCAGCTCCATGTACACCATGCCCAGCCTTCGTGTGTTTCTTGAACTTTAGGTGCAGAAGGGTCCACAATTGCTTGTTCCCTTTCAAGATAATGTGACCACCACGTCCTCCATCACCTCCATCAGGTCCACCCTTAGGAATGTATTTTTCTCTACGAAAATGTGTTGATCCACCTCCCCCTTTACCAGAAGTACAATGAATTTTTACATAATCAACGAAATTATCAGAGGCCATAGGGCTGAATGTTTAAATCGCTGAAATCTCAGCAATTATATCTAGTTATCAATTACTGCAAATAGACGTCCAGTGATCTCATCAATAGATCCGACTCCATTTACTTCACTTAGTTTGTTCTTCGCTCTATAAAATTCAGCAACTGGTGCCGTTGAGCTGTTATACGTGTTGATACGGTTTTGAATAATTTCCGGATCTGCATCATCTTTTCGTCCAGAAACTTCGGCTCTTGCAATCAAACGAGATTTAAGCTCATCTTCTGGTACAACCAATGAAAGCATCATTGAAACTTCTGTTCCTTTTGCACTCAAAAACTTATCTAATGCCTCAGCTTGCGCCGTTGTTCTAGGAAAGCCATCATAAATAACACCCTTCGCATCTGGATGTTTAGAAACCTCAGATTCTAAAATTTGAATCGTTACCTCATCTGGAACTAAATTTCCCTTATCTGCATAACCCTTTGCGAGTTTTGCCATTTCAGACTCTGGATCCAATGCTCTGAAGACATCTCCTGTTGAGATGTGAACCAATCCATATTTTTCTTTCAATCGTTCAGACTGAGTCCCTTTTCCTGCCCCTGGAGGGCCAAACAGTACTACGTTTAACATATCGTCTTATTAAAATCTCATTCTTTAATCTGGTAAATTGCATCCAAGTTTCGTCCCTTCTCATCGTAATCCAACCCGTACCCAACAACGAATGCGTTTGGAATTGAAAAGCCAACATAATCTGGTTTATGCACTCCTCGGAAAGCATCAGGTTTGTACAAGAGTGTACAAATTTTTACTTCCTTCGGTTTTTTTGTTTCCATGAGTGAAATAATCTTGTCAATTGTAATCCCCGTATCAACAATATCCTCAAGAATTACGACAGTCTTACCTTCAAGGTCTCCTTTCAAACCAATCAACTCATCTACACGACCAGTTGATTCGGTTCCTTGATAAGAACTCATTTTAACAAAAGAAATTTCTGATTTAAGGTCTATACACTTCATTAAATCGGAAGCGAACATGAACGAACCGTTCAATACAGCGATAAAGATGACCTCTTGCCCCTTAAAATCAGTATTGATTTGTTCCGATAATGAAACCACTTCATTGTGGATTTCCTCACGTGTAATAAACACTTCAAATGTCTTGTCAAGAACCTTAATCACCCTTCTTCAAATTTGATTTTCAAAGGTACTATTTTATTAGGAATGACCAACAAATCGAGAGGATTGCCTCGTAGAGAATAAATACCCATTATCTTTGTAGTCATGAAGCAAAATTTAATCGGATCTGGACACCGGCTTGGAATATTGGGAGGCGGTCAATTGGGAAGAATGTTCATTCAAGAGGCGATCAGCTATAACATCCATGTTCATATAATGGACAAGGATGAAACCTCACCATGTTATTCAGTCGCAACTAGTTTTACTGCTGGAGATATTACTAATTATGATGATGTTTTGGCATTTGGAAGTACACTGGACGTGCTCACTGTAGAAATCGAAAATGTCAATATTGAAGCCCTCTATGCTCTTGAAGAAAAGGGAGTGAAAGTATTTCCGCAACCGCGCGTTTTAGAAATTATTAAAGACAAAGGTTTACAGAAATCTTTTTACAAAGAACATGGAATTCCGACCTCTGCATTTACACTAATTGATGCCAATCAGAATGCTTCAAATTATACAGATCAATTGCCTTTCGTTCAAAAATTACGCACTGGTGGTTATGACGGTCGTGGAGTTGAGATAATGAAAAAGGCAGAAGATTTGAAGTCCTTTTTTCCAGAAGCTTCTATCATTGAAGAGTTGGTTCCTTTCGAGAAGGAATTATCAATTATTGTTGCTAGAAATGAGCATGGAGAAACAACCGGATACCCAACGGTGGAGTGTGAGTTCAATGCTGTAAATTTGGTAGAATATTTATTTTCTCCTGCCGACATCTCTCCCGAAATTGAAATAAAAGCAAGAAAAATCGCTGAAAATGTGATTAATGCATTGGACATGATCGGAATTTTGGCCGTAGAACTCTTTTTAACAAAAGAAGGTGAGATTCTTGTGAATGAAGCTGCTCCAAGACCTCACAATAGTGGACACCACACCATTGAGTGCAATATTACCTCACAATTTGAACAGCATATGCGATCTATCCTAAACCTACCTTTAGGATCTACCAAAATGACGCGATATGGTGCAATGCTAAACATCCTTGGAAGCGAAAATCATTCAGGAATAGCAATCTATGATGGCCTGAACAAAATCGTCAGTAAAGAAGGAGTTCACGTTCACCTCTATGGTAAAGAATCAACAAAGCCAAATCGAAAAATGGGGCACATTACTGTTACTGGTTCAACCATCGATGAAGCGAAAAACCTAGCGAACTCTATTAAAGGAGAATTGAGCGTTATTGCCTAAAGGATACGTTTATTGGATTGTTTTTGTTAATTTGGTTGGTTCAATCAAATGCACTTCCACTTGACGAAAATCATTCGATACTTGTTTATTCTGGCTGCCATTTTCTGGGTAAGCCACAGTGCATTTTGTCAACTTTACACCTATAAAAATTACAATCATCGCGACGGTCTTAATATGGCGAGTGTACTATGCGTTAACCAGTCAAGCGATGGATATTTGTGGATTGGTACAGATGGAGCTGAGTTAATTCGATTCGACGGCCAAACTTTTGTGGAAATTCATTTGCCTGGTCAGAACAATAATCATCATATTGAGAATATTTCCTTTGACAATTCGAATGTTCATTTTTCAAGTCGTTATAAAGGATTTTTCGAGTACTCTCCACGAAAAGACACGATTATTAAGTTGAATAATGCACTTAAAATTGGTGAGGCCCTCGGAGTTTATCGAAAAGAAGAACTGTACTATTTTGTTGGATCTAGAAGTGTCTACCTTCGAAACGGTGATGACTATTCCGAATTAATCCGATTAAAATCCAATCAATCGTCCTTTACTGCTAGTAACATCATAGAAGCTCCTAGATCAGTTTTTATATTTAATGACAATACTTGCTATCGCTTGGTTGATGGTAAAGCCCAAAAACTAAATGACTGGTTAAATAGCAGCGTAGATCGTATTGAAGAATTCCAATTTGGTTATCCTTTTGAAGATAAAATCATTTTCACAACAAAAAAAGCGGACAGGTGGTTAGAGGTAAATGTAGACGAGTTTGGGGAATTGCTTTCCTTCAAAGAATTGAATACACCAAGAATATTGGACGAAGAAGAATCCGTTATTTCATTGTCCTTTAATCCTAAATGCGCTTCAGGTGGGATCTTGACCAACGCTGGTAGTATCTATTCTTTTTCTAAAAAGAAATTAAAAGTAGTAGCACATAATTACACAGAAGCGCTGGATCAAGTTCAGCGCATTTATACTGATTTTTACGGCGATTTTTGGATTGTCTCGGGTTCAAAAGGAATGTATAAAGTTTCCCTAGAACCTTTTACAAAAATAGAAATGGATGAAACCTATCAATCAGGGGATATCTCAATGCCGCATAGAACAGTTTATGGAGACATCATTTTAAGTACCTACAACAATGAAACGTTTGTTGGTACTCTTTTCGAACGTACGCCATTCAAGAAGTTTGACTTTACTGTAAAAGCAATTCAAGTAATCGACGGGGTATATTATATTGGGTCGAACACAGGAATTCGATTATATCACCCAAGTGATTATCCAAATTTCGAGATCGCTTATTTAAAAAACCAAAATATCACATTCCTTTTGGCTGATGGAAACACACTTTGGGTAGGCATCGCTGGAAAGGGTTTACACCAATTGAATGTCTCCACCGGAGAGATTACCATAATAAAAGCGTCCGAGATTGAATTGCCTCAATTCTTTTATACGGGTGAAATTTCGAACAACCAACAATCCGTCTATTTCGGAACAAATAATGGGATCTATATTTATTCTAAAAAGGACCATGTATTCTCACGACTGCAATACGACCTTCCCAGACTCGGATCTTATTCAGGAGTATCAACAAAAGATATTTATGGCAACTCTTGGTTCACAACAGAAGGTGGACTCGTTGGTGTTGACAGACAAGAAAGAGTAGTTGTTATTGAAGGAGATGAATACTTTAAATCAACTCTTTTTTACACTTTGAATTCCGATCAATTAGGTAATTTGATTGTCGGAACGAACAAAGGAATTACTATACTGAACATGACAGAAGACTGTTCTGTAAGCGGTATTCAGCACTACGATGACGAATCAGGGTTCTTAGGTTACGAAACGAATATGCGTTCTCAATTTCAAAGTGGTAACAGCATTTTTGTTGGAACGATTGAAGGTTTATTTCTGATTAATACAGAAATGCTTCAAGAGCGAAAGACCCCTTTGCCTCCAATTGTATCACATTTAGGAACAAGCAAACATTTCAATTCTGAACGTTCAACTGGACATGATGAAGATGTACACCC
Source organism: Crocinitomicaceae bacterium (assembly GCA_033791225.1). GTDB lineage: Bacteria > Bacteroidota > Bacteroidia > Flavobacteriales_D > Crocinitomicaceae > UBA4466. The sequence goes on along the minus strand of JASJHD010000007.1, from coordinate 51,827 downwards.
TCTTTCATTTGAGTTTCATGTAAATCATCCGAGAGCAGGATCAATTCTATATTCGTACCGAATTGTTGGCTCAAACACTGAGTGGATAGAGTTAGAAGAAAAGACGAACAACATTCAAATACATGGGCTAAGCAATGGACAGTATGAACTGGAGGTAAGAGCATCGTATGACGGAATCAACTATAGTGACTCAACGATCTATCCTTTCTATGTAAACCTCCCTATTTGGAAGTCCAATTGGTTTATCATTGTTTTAACCATTATTGTTGTTGGACTGAATATTTTCCTTTTAAATTACTACAAATCGATTGACAGCGGAAAATTGATGTCCAGTAAAGACATTGTGGTGCACCTTCGCATGACACCAATAATTCTGATTTTCTCAGCGATCATTGTACCAGCTTCCGAAATTTTAGCGCCTGTGCTGGTTCCAGATTTAACTTTGAATTTGGCTAAATCATTGACCATTGGTTTCATTCTATTTACCCTGTACTTTCTTTCTCTCAGCGCAAAAAACACAAACAAAACTCACCTGTATGACACCTATTTAAAAATAGGTTTTATACTTGTCATGGCTGATTACATGTGGGAAGTATATGCTTCACATTTACACCCATTCAATATCATAGGCGTGGTGCTAATTTCTATGATGGCGCCTTACATTCTTAGTAAAATTAAGTCAACGATCATATTTGCACTTGTAATTTTGTCTATCGCAATTTGTTTTGTAAGTATTCTTGACGATACTATTTATCCCAAGACATACTTTATGATAGCAATGTTCGTAATGTCAGCTTTGACCATTTTCAGCAGCTATTTACGCTATGACTCATTGGAGAAATTAATTTTCATTTCCTCTATTATCAATAAAGGAAATATTCCGGCCATCGCTTTCAATGATAAAGGGGTGGTAACTTATGCAAGTGAGAACATTTCCAATTTTGCAGAAATAACTCATGATGAAATTTTAGGAAACAATATTTCCATTCTCAATAATTTTGTGCCCTTTGGGGATGAATTCAAAAGTCAAGATGTCGTGAAAGACTTTGTCGATGGAGAAAAGTACCTCGTCCCAATGGAAAATGGAGACCAAGAGGTTCATTGGCTCGAATGGTCTTATAAAGTTTTTGGAAATAATATCCGTGTTCTTTTAGGGCGTGACATTTCCGAGAAAATGGAATTGGAAAACACTTACGAATTACTAGTGCAAAATGCAGAAGACTTCATCTACCGGTGCGATATCAACGGGAATTTTGTATTCTTAAACCAAATCTGTTTCACCAAATTGGGCTACACAAAGGAAGAACTCGTAGGACGATTTTCTTTGGAGCTAATTGATGAAGCTTATCGAGAAGAAGCTGCTGGTTATTACGAATCGCATTTCAGTCAAAATAAATCTAGTTCGTATAGAGAATTCCCAATTCGAAAGAAGAATGGAGAAATCATCTGGATTGGACAGTACGTTACGACGCTTTACAAGGCTGGGTCTAACTCCTACATCACAGGGTTTATTGCAATGGCCCGAGACATTACAGAAATTCGAGAACAACAATATTTAATCAAGGATCAACGCGACGCAATTACCTCTAGTATCAATTACGCGCGAAGAATTCAATATAACTTATTACCACAGGAGCAACAATTTGAACAAAATTTTGAGCAGTATTTTATCATTTCTAAACCCAAGGATATCGTTTCAGGTGATTTTTATTGGATGCAGAAAATTCATGACAAAACCGTGCTGGTTCTAGCAGATTGTACCGGCCATGGAGTTCCAGGGTCATTTATGACACTTCTCGGTTTCAACCTTCTTAATAGCGTCGTCCTGGAAAATGGTGTTACAGACCCAGCAACTATTTTAAATGATCTAGATAAAAAATTGAAGGAGTACCTGCCGAAAGGCGAAGGTGAAAACACTGTAAACGATGGAATGGAAGTCACTGTTTGTGTGTTCAGTGATAAATCGAATGAATTGGCCTACGCATGTGCAGGATCACGGTTCTTGGTCTATGACAAATCAGGATTCACAATGTTTAAGGGAGACAACAAGCATATAGGTGATGAAGAGGAATCTTTCAATCGATATAATTCACACTATACCAACTTTGGTGGTGACTATAACTTATTCCTCTTTTCTGATGGATTCCAAGATCAATTTGGTGGACCGAAAGACAAAAAGTATTCATTTAGAAGACTTTTAGAATTGTTCGAATCCAATATCCATTTACCGCTTAGTGAGCAACAAAAAATGATCGAATCGGATTTTGAACAGTGGATTGGTAAAAGTTCTCAAACAGATGATGTCACCGTTATCTCTGTCAAGCCAGAAATTAAGTAGATTTGAAATATGATGAAAGTCTGCCGAAGAGAAACATTTAATGCTGCCCATCGATTGTTTAGATCAGATTGGGACGACGCTAAAAATTTAGCTGTGTTTGGTAAATGCAGTCACCCCAATTATCATGGACATAATTACGCATTAGAGGTATGGCTCGAGGGAGAAATCGATCCAGAAACTGGATTTGTAATTGATCTTAAAGTCCTCAAGGAAATCATCCATGAAGAAATTATAGAGCGGTTTGATCATCGCAATTTAAATCTCGATTGTGAGGAATTTGCAACACTAAATCCAACCACTGAAAATATTGCAGTTGTGATATGGGATTTACTTCGCACTAAAATCGACCAACGTTTTAAGTTGGAAGTGCAAATCGCAGAAACAGAAAAAAACAAGGTACGCTATTCAGGATAAGTTATCTCTTAAACTATTGATATGAGCTACTACAAAGAATCGGGGAAAATTAATCTTATTTATACTCTTCTTATCTCATTGGTTGGTTTTGCCATTGTTGGTGGATCTGCATACGGCTATGCGGTCTTAAGCCACATTAACCCATTCATTTATCTGAACCTCATATTGACTCTTGTTTACATTGCAATCGTTGCTCTTGCAGTAATCATGACAGTTGATGTCGGGAATATTCGTAATACCAAAGTGGCCGTTTTCACAGGTTTGGTGTATGGTATCGCCGGTGTATACGCCGTTTGGGTCAGTTACATTTCCTACGTTCTTGAAGAATCGTTTGTTTATGCTGGAAATAATTTGGGGAGGTGTATTGAACTTCTTTCATATCAATCATTTTCAATAGGACGATTTGGAAGTGGTGGTTTGGAATTTACCGGAACAACGCTCTACATTATGTGGGGAATTGAAGCTGCACTGATTACAATAGGACCAGCAATTGCGATGTTCTACTTCAATAAAGACCGACCTGTATTCTGTGAGAAGTGCAATAAATGGGCTCGAGGAGAATATAAATTACGCAAGAAATCGACAACTAAATTGTCCAAAGAATCCTTAGAGGATTTGATTTCACGTTCAACCCTGACACCATTAATGGAAATGGAAAATGCAGCGGAGTCTGTCGGTGATTATTATGAGTTCACTTTTAACTCTTGTGACAAATGTGCATCGACCTTTTATGTTAAAATAGAAGCCGTAACCAACAGACGGAATGATAAAGGTAAGAATGAGGAAGAACGTAAACTCATGCTACCCTTTTTTGGTATTGATTCACATGTTATTCCACAAGAGATTAAAGACAAAACAGTGAATACAATGGCTATTGACTAGCAATCACGCTCAGGTATGATTCTTGCAAGTGGTGCAGCAAATTATTAGATCTTATATGCGCTTCTTCTTTATTCCATTAATTGTATTCTCTATTTCATCCTGCACGAGTCAAGTAGAACCCGAAACAGTTCAACCAACAGAAAATACAGAAGCAAATCAAGAAGCACTAAAACCAGACCCTGTTTGGGAATATTACTTTGCTCATGCTCAAGATTCAATAGACGGAAAGTCAATTGGAACAGTAAGCAATGGAAGTTTAGAAAACGGATCGCTAATTCCTTTCTCAGGAGACAACTATCGTTATTTTGACACAAGCAGTTACCTAAGTGGTCGTGCTTTTTCACACCAACGCGTTGTACGTTCATTGACTGAATGCTACGCTGCTTTTTATGAAGCCGGTGAAGCGCGCACATTTCGAGTGATGGAGTGTTCCAACGAACATGGCGGCAGGTTATTTCCACACCGAACTCATCAAAACGGACTGAGTGTTGACCTCATGACTCCTCTTCTAAAGAATGGGGAGCGATTCGAAGAGCTTGATAACATGGGTCTAACACATTATTCATTGGCCTTTAACGATGACGGAGAATTGAGCGATGACCCAAATGTTACCATAGATTTTGACATGATTGCACAACACCTCCTTGCCCTAAATGAGGCCGCCAAAAAGAACGGATTAAAAATTACGAAAGTGATCTTTAAAATGGAACTCAAGGATGAATTGTACGCATCAGTTCATGGCACAGAACTCAAAAACAGCGGGATTTATATCACCAAGAATCTCTCGCCGCTGATCAATGAATTACACGACGACCATTATCATGTAGATTTTGCGTTCCAATAGAAATTTTCAGTGGACACTCAAAAAACATTCTGTATCTTGACCCTTGAATGATAGGCATTAAAGACATCTCATTTCTTAGACGAACAAAATTGGCGCTTTCCTTAATTGGATGCACACTAATCATTGGATGTAAAAGTGACAAGGTAAATCCAGATTTTATTACAGAACATGTATTTATTGTAGTTATTGATGGTCCTCGATACACCGAAACTTGGGGAGATCCGTATCATGCAAACATTCAACTACAATCAGCACTCCAGGCAGAGGGAACATTGTACACTAATTTCCGCAATACTGGAATGACTTTTACCGTTCCGGGCCATGTTGCACTAACTACAGGATACTACCAAGAAATCAGCAACAATGGATTAGAAATACCCTCCCAACCTTCCATTTTTCAATATTGGATGCACGATTACAACAAAACACCAAATGACGCTTGGATCATCGCCAGTAAGGACAAACTTGCAGTATTGGCCAATTGTGAAGAAACAAGTTGGACGAATCATTATATGCCAATGACCAATTGTGGAGTGAATGGACTTGGAGTTGGAAACGGTTACCGCGATGATAGTACCACATTCGTTAGAGCAATGGAAATCATCAACGAACATCACCCCTCTTTGACATTGATTAATTTTAGAGAACCAGATTATTCAGCGCACTCGGGAGATTGGGGAAATTATTTGGAGGGAATTCAATCAACTGATCAATACATAGACTCACTTTGGAAGTTCATTCAATCAGACCCAATCTACAAAGACAAAACAACGCTATTTGTAACGAACGATCACGGAAGACATTCTACTGGTATTGAAAATGGATTTGCAGGTCATGGTGATGGATGCGAAGGGTGCAGAAGAATCAGTTTACTTGCCTTAGGTCCAGACTTCAAAAAAGGGGTAGAAATCAATGAATTACATTCGCAGATCGACATTCCATTGACTATTTCTTATCTGTTGGATTTCAAATTATACCATCATATGGAAGGAAGGGTACTCACAGGATTGAAATACCAATAATTACCTGACATAGTCCTGCTTCAACACCAACATGTACTTATCGTTGTCGAGCTTTAAATAACCCTGCTCGTAGCAGAAATAGTATTTCGAACCTGTCTTAGTTGTATAAATATTGGTGTAATAATGGAAATTAAACCCTTCTTCAGCCAAGGTTATGCCATCCACAGTGATTTTCCCTTCTGGATTTAACAGAGCAAGTATTCGACGGTTTTTTCGTAAAATATTGTTGATTCTTCTAATGTACTTTGTGGCATCTTCATTCAAGCGATTATTGAAGGTGTTTCTACAGTAATCCGAGCAGAATTTTTGATCTTTCCTACCATTCAAAGTTTGTTCACATTCATTACATGATCTTTTTACCATCGCTCTATTCATCAGTGTTTCACCTAACAATGTTAACATTAATTAACAGCAAAATCAAGGGTTTCAACCCTTATCTTTACATCTTTACCAGTTACATAAAATTGCATATGTCAGAAAATCAGATTAACCCTATGGATCCAGGTGGACCAATGAATTCATCAGATCCTATGAATCCGGCAGAAGCGCTTAGGATTGTTAGCGAAAAAATAAAAAAGGAGTCAGTCATCATCAAATTATTGCGTGATGAAGTGGCAAAAGTGATCGTAGGTCAGACCTATATGATGGACCGTTTACTGATTGCCTTACTTGCGGATGGACACGTTTTACTTGAAGGTGTTCCTGGACTCGCTAAAACTTTGGCGATTAAAACACTTTCAGATGCGATTGATGTAGAATTCAGTAGAATTCAATTTACTCCAGATTTATTGCCAGCCGATGTAACCGGAACATTGATTTACAGTCAAAAAACAGAAACATTTACGGTAAAGAAAGGTCCGATTTTTTCGAATTTTGTATTAGCGGATGAGATCAATCGTGCCCCGGCCAAAGTGCAAAGTGCTTTGTTAGAAGCAATGCAGGAAAGACAAATTACAATTGGTGATGAAACGCATATTTTGCCGAAGCCATTTTTAGTATTAGCAACGCAAAATCCAATTGAACAAGAAGGAACGTATCCTTTGCCTGAAGCACAGGTCGATCGTTTTATGCTTAAAGTATTCTTGGGTTATCCATCAAAAGAAGAAGAGCGACAAATTATCAGAGCCAATGTGAAACCAGGCGGAATGCCGAAAGCTCAGAATGTGATTTCTGTAGCGGACATAGAGCGTTGTCGTGATTTGGTAAAACAAGTATACCTCGACGAAAAAATAGAACAATACATCGTTGACATTGTGTACGCGACAAGGGAACCTGGGAATTATGGTTTGGGATACCTTGAGCCGATGATCAGCGTTGGATGTTCGCCTAGAGCAAGTATCAATTTAGCAATAGCTGCAAAAGCATTTGCATTCATTCAAGGACGAGGATTTGTAATTCCAGAAGATATTCGCGCAATAGCACCCGACGTTATGCGCCACAGAATGGGATTGACCTACGAAGCTGAAGCTGAAAATATAACGGCTACAGATATCGTAAACAAGATTGTAAATAAGGTTGAAGTACCTTAATTCGAGGAATGGATACGAAAGAACTTCTCAAAAAAATTCGTCTTCTTGAAATCAAAACCAAGGGGTTAACGAAGCACATCTTTTCAGGTGAATATCACTCTGCGTTCAAAGGACGCGGAATGACGTTTAGCGAGGTTCGAGATTACAATATAGGTGATGAAGTTCGTACCATTGACTGGAACGTTACAGCGCGATTCAATGAGCCATACGTAAAAGTTTTTGATGAAGAACGTGAGTTGACTGTTATGCTCATTATTGACGTTTCTGGGTCGGAAAATTTTGGTTGGAAAGAAAAAACTAAGAAAGATCTGGCGCTTGAACTTGCCGCTCTTCTCTCCTTCTCCGCCATGAGTAACAATGATAAAGTAGGTGCCATTTTCGTTTCAGACAAAGTGGAAAAATACATTGCCCCAAAAAAAGGAAAAAAACACGCACTGATCATTCTACGTGAGCTCATTGAGCTAAAACCGACGAGCAAAGGAACAAACCTCAACGAAGGACTTAAATACTTTAGAAATACCCAGAAAAAAAGAAGCATCGCTTTCGTGATAAGCGATTTTATTGATGACAATGATTTCATGGAAGGGTTAAAAGTGACTCGAAAGAAACATGATATGGTTGCACTGCGACTTGTTGACGAAGCGGAAAGCGAATTACCAGACATGGGAATTGTCCAATTGTTCAATTCTGAAACAGGTGAAACAACTTGGGTTAATTCAAACAGTCAGAAAGCCAAGGGTATCCACGAAAAGAACTTTCAGAATTTCGAAGAGAAGCTTTCAAAAGATTTTAAAAAATCAGGGATCGACTATGTCTCCCTTTTTACTGGAGAAGATTTCATCAAACCAATGGTTAAACTATTTCAGAATAGATGATGCGCTTTCTCTCATATCTACTGTTGATTTTAACTCCAAGTGTTCTCTTTGGGCAAGAACTCAACGCTGAGCTTTCGGATGATCAGATGATGATTGGGCAAGCAGTTACACTCACATACTCCGTTGAATTAGAACTTTCGGATTCAATGTCTTTCTCTCCTAAAGTTGACATGATCGAGGCCCGTGCAACCATGGACGATGCATCATTATCTGCTGAAGGAGTTGAATTTGAATTACGCGATGTATTTGTAGATACTTTTATTTTTGAAACTGACGGAAAAAATTGGATTGGACAATATGTGATCACAGCTTGGGATAGCGGCATTTATATCCTCCCAGGTCAGGCAATTATTATAAACGACTCAACCTACTTCTTTGATGATGTAGAAATCACTTGTCATCTTGTCGATCCTGTAAAGAATGTAGATTTATATGATATTAAGGAGGGTTTCGCTGAGCTTCCTCCTCGACCATTTTCCATGAAACGATTTCTAGAAGATAACTGGTGGGTATTGCTCATTATTGTAGTGTTGATTGGAGCTTTTCTTTTCTGGAAATTACGCAAGAAAAGAGAGCCTGAAGTTTTTGTCCAGCGTTCTGAATCTTTAAAGGATCGTGCCATTAAGAAAATTGAAGTGTTGGACGATAAAAAATTGTGGGAGCACGAACAATTAAAAGAACACTTTGTAGAGCTCTCTTACATATTGAGAACCTATTTAACGGAACGTTACAAAATTTCATTGCTCGAAAAAACGACCTATGAAACAACTCTTCTCCTGACAAAAAAAGGGTTGAATGAGGATACAGTAAAAGTAATTGTGCGCATTTTATCACAAGCCGACATGGTGAAATTCGCTAAATCAAAACCTGAAACGATCGCAATATTGCGCATTTCAACGTTAGCAAAACAAGTGGTGGCTGAAACAAGCCCCCTAGAATTTGGAACTATTGAGTAACTGGAACATACGATTTTGGGAATATGAATACTTCTCTCCACATTGGCTTTGGTTGATGTGCGGAGTTCCTGTCGTGCTTGTTATTATTTACTTCCTTGAAAAAAATCGCAAAGGTGAATTTAAATACTCGCGAACAAGCAAGGATCAAAAAAGCCTTGGCTCTCCTTGGGTTTCAAGAATTCGAGAAGGCTTTCTTATCATTTACGGCGTTATCGCTTGTCTTCTCATTTTTGCCCTAGCCAAGCCATTTCATTGGTCACAATACGACGATTCGGATAAGGAGTTCAAAGACGGAATTGACATAATTCTCGCCATGGACGTTTCACTATCTATGCTTGCACGTGATTTTGATCCGAATCGATTGGAAGCCTCAAAAGAGGTTGCAAAGCAATTCGTTGATGGGCGAACAGGTGATCGAATTGGATTGGTTGTTTATGCTGGTGAAGCCTATACCGCTTGTCCAGCAACCCTCGATTACGAGGTCTTAAAAAAGCAAATCGACGAAATTAGTGGTGATCGGATTGAAGGAGGAACAGCCATTGGAACTGGGTTAGGAACTGCAGTGACACGTTTACGAAATGACAGCCTAGCATCGAAGGTGATTATCCTTTTGACTGACGGAAGTAATAACTCAGGGGAAATTTCTCCAATCATGGCAGCAGAATTAGCGCGTGCGAAAAACATCCGTGTGTACACCATTGGAGTTGGTAGTCAAGGAGAAGCACCGTCTCCTGTAATCACTCCTTTCGGTATGCAATACCAAAATATGTCCGTGGAAATTGATGAAGTTACCTTGATGAAAATTGCAGAAATCACTGATGGACAATACTTCCGAGCAACAGATACAGAGAGTTTAAAATCCATCTACGCTGAAATTGAAACATTGGAAAAGCGAAAAATGGAAGATCAGCATTTTAAATCTGAACCTCCTGCTAATCCGGAATCTTTCTTGAATTGGGCTGTTGTATTGCTCTTTTTAACATGGGGAACAAATTACTTTGTGTTCAAATACAATGAGTGAGAAGAAGTATACATATCGTCTGAATTGGATCATCTCCGGAATCCTCGTTTGGGAGGTTTTGTTTTGGGTCATCTATTTGGTATTCATGAATGTCTTCGGATCAAGTGAATCCAAATCCACGGTTGATCACATAATGTATAAACAACCAGGCACATTTAAATTGCTACTGTTGCTACTGCCTATTTCTGGTCTATATTTTTACAATGTTTTCCGTCATAACAGAATGGTGAATCGGGCGAACACCAGAGTGATGCAATCTTTCTTAAAGCCGGTTTCAACCTTTAGTAGTTTCATAAAATATTTCCTTTTCAGAAATGCTTTTATCTTTTTAATCATTGCATTGGCTCAACCAATTTACGGGAAGAAAAGAGTCTCAGGAACATCCGAATCGTTAGAATTGGTGGTGTGTCTAGATGTGTCAAATTCTATGAATGTAAGAGACATCTCAGACGAATCCTCACGATTGGACATTTCAAAGCGAGCATTGGTTCAGCTAGTGAACAACTTACACGGAGAAAAAATTGGGATTTGTTTATTCGCGAATCATGCCTTTGTACAACTGCCTTTAACCAGTGATTACACTGCGGCAAAATTGTTTATTCAGGACATTGAGACCAATATGATAAGTAGTCAGGGTACAAATATTGCAGAAGCATTGGCGGTATCTAAAGATATGTTCTCCGAAGAACAAACAACTAAGGGCATAATTCTGGTAACAGATGGAGAAAACCATGAAGAAAGTCCAGATGAAGTATTGGCAGAGATCAAAGAGTCTAAAATTCAATTAAGCATTCTTGGAATCGGCACTAAGTCAGGTGGTTTGGTTCCGAAAAACCCTAGTCGCCCAGAGTTAGGATACAAAACTGATGCCGTTGGTAAAACGGTTATGTCCAAGTTGGACGAAGGGTTTATCAAGTCAATTGCCTCAAAAGGAGGAGGAAAGGCATCTGTGAGTTCCAGTGAATTTCCAAATCTTTCAGCTTTATTAACACAAATCAAGCAAATGAAGCGGACGAAAATTGATAATTTTGACTTTGACGTGAAAAAAGAAAGATACCAGATTCCGTTGACAGCGTCATTAGTGTTCTGGATTGTCTACTTATTGTGGTCTAGACAGTACGTTGGAGTATTGGACCGATTTATAAAAAATGATTAAATATTGTCTCCATATCTTAATTCTATTAGCAGGCTTTTCAGTTTCTGCTCAAGAATGGCGTGACTCGTTGGATGTTGCACGTGCTGCATATGAGGACGAAGATTACATCAAGGCTTTGAAATATTATGAATCCGCGCAAAGGAAAGCCCCAGACGACATTGATCTTTCAGAAGAGATGGGGCAATCTGCGTATAAAGCAAGAGAATTTGAACGCGCGGAGAAAATTTATCAGCAAAGTGGAGCAGATCAAGTTGATGCCGTTAAAAAAGCTAACAACTATCACAACCTTGGCAATTCACGCATGAAGCAGCAAGATTATGCTGGTGCCATTGACGCATACAAAGAATCTTTACGCCTAAATCCTAACGACGACCAAACTAGGTACAATATGTCTGAGGCTATTCGCAAGCTCAAGCAGCAGCAACAAAATCAAGGGGGACAAAGCAATCAGGAAAACCAAGGGAACCAAGGGAACCAAAGCGGTCAAGGGAACCAAGGGAATCAAAATGGAAACCAAAGCGGGAATCAAGGAAACCAAGGCAATGACCCTTCTGATGGAAATGGCCCTGACAATGGGAGTACATTGCCCAATAGGACTGTGGACCGAATGTTGGAGAAGTTGATGAAAGACGAAGCAGAAACCAAACGGAAAATGAACGGTTCTCAAGGAGACAATAAAAGTTCTGCCTCGGGTAGAGATTGGTAAAATGTTGAATAAAGCCCTGACCATATTGCTCACTGTTGTTGCTGGATTTTCATTCGGACAAGGCGAACGCGTTGAACTAATTATCTCACCGACCAATGCAGGAGTTGGTGAATTGTTAACGATTACTGTTAAGTCAACTGTTCAAGGTGAATTCGATATTGATAATCTTCCAGCATCATTTGTACACGGATATGAGATGATGAGTGGAATGGAGAGTGAGATGGATTACAATACCGGTACGCTCACAACTTACTTTTACATCTCTCAAACTGGGGCTATAGGCAAGGCTGGTACTTATACGATTGGTCCAGCATACGTTAACGCTGGTAACAGAACTTTTGCATCAAACTCTGTTACGGTGTCCATTGGAAACGCGGCATTAATGAATTCTAGTGGCGTAACGGCAAGTCAATTAAGCGACCCCGCCTTTGGAATCATCCAAACCAATAAAACATCCATTTACGAAGGCGAACCATTATTGATATTAGCGAAAGTATACGCTCAATTTGACCCTACACACTTAGATGGATATCAACCATATTCCATGAATGGAGTTGTTGATATGCACCCGATTGGAAGCTCCAACAGGATCAATAAGACGGAAGAGAGATTCAAAGGCATGAATCTTTACGCATTTGAATACGATAAGAACATAATCTTTCCAATCGGAACTGGGAACTTCAGAATCAATTCTTACTCAATGAATCTGCACCAAGGAATGAAGGGCTTTATGCTTACATCGAGTGGCGCAACAATTGAAGTGAAACCTTTGCCAGGAAATCAACCTGCGGATTTCATAGGTGCGGTTGGATCATTTGATATCGAAATGTCAATTGACGAAGATGAAATTGATCAAGGTGATGTATTCAAACTGACACTAGTTGTCTCAGGAAGCGGAAATTTGCAGAATATATTAGAGCCAACTCCAATTCTACCTAAGGGCTTTTTGATATATGGAGATCCAATCGTTGAAGAGCAAATATCCTACTCTACTCAAGGTGCAATTGGTGAGATTTCTTACGAATATAACATCCAAGTAAATAAGTTTGGTGACTTAACTCTTCCAGCGACCACGATTTCTTATTTTAATATTGAGCAAGAAGAATATGTTACAGTCTCCACCGAAGAGTTCGAAATTAAAGTGACGAAAAATGCGGATTTCGTTGTTCATGAAATTGACGATGCCAATGCTGAAAACGGGACTGAGCTGATCCCAACTGCTGAATTACGTAGATCTCAACTAGCAGAAAACAACGCAACATTATTTGGAACTCCACCTTTTTGGTTGGGAGTTGGAACACCATTGCTTTCGGCTTTTTTATTCATTCTATTCTTGAAGCGACGAGAAAAATCAGAAGAGGAAATTGTAGTAAAACAAGCGGTGCGTTCACGTCACAACGAATTCTCTGAACATTATGCTGAATTGAAGGTTCTTTTACTATCCTCAGACGACAATGCCTTTTATTCTAAAGCAGAAGCGACGCTTAAAAAAGCCTTTGAAAAGGAAATGAAAATTTCCGATGACAGAATTCTAAACAGACAAGAAATCATTGCCTTTTTGGAAAGCTCAAATCATACAAGCTTGCTAGAGCAAGTAACGGACTTCTTAAACAAATGTGAACAATTCAGATTTGGATTTGGTGCCAATGGCAGTGTAAAGCAAGAACTCTTCGCTCAGTTGGAATCTATTCTTAAATCCTTGAAAGGATGAAAAAGTTAATTCGAAATAGCGTCATTTTATGTCTCCTATTTGTGAGCATTTCATTCAACTTTGTCCGTGCAACCTTCGATGAAGGCGTGGCAGCATATGATGATAAAGAGTATGTTCTTTCAGTAGAAAAATTTAAAGAAGTGATCGCTGAAACTCCAAATGATGTCGCGGCCTATTACAATTTAGGATTGGCACAAATGGCGGATGAAAATTTTGGAGAAGCGCTTTGGGCATTTGAAAAAGTTCTGAAGTTCAATCCAAATGATGGTGAGGCACTTGAAAATAGTGGTCTCTGCTTTGCAGAACTTGAACAAATGGAAGAATGGGAGCCAGCAACCGGAAGTTTTTTAGCCAATGTTTACAGCCTCTCATCGAACGCATGGTCCATTCTATCCATCTCTTTAAGTGTCTTGCTCTTTTTAGTGGTAATTCTATTTAAGAAATTACATTCACTATCCGTCAAAAGACTTTTATTCATCTGTGGAGTTTTCTTAACCCTATTTGTCGTAGCTAGTGTATTGGCCGCATATGGATCAAAGAAATACAGCCAAGAAACCAATTTTGCAATCATCACGCAAAAGGAAATCCCAACGTTTTCAGAAGCGGGAACAACTACCCAAATGAATCTATCAGAAGGTACACGCGTAGAGGTTCTTGACAAGGATTCTGCAGAATACATTCGGGTTCAAACGTACCCAGGAGATGAGCACCTTGTGAAATTCGAGGATTTGGCATTCATCTAAGTCGCGAGAAATCACCTACCTTTGCACCACGCATGTCGACAAAAAAAAATATCAGAGAATTTTCATTGCCTGAATTAAAACTGGCCATTGAGGAAATGGGCGAGAAGGCTTTCCGAGCTAAGCAAATCTATGAGTGGCTTTGGAAGAAAAATGCAACCTCATTTTCTGATATGAGCAATTTGTCTCAAGCATTCCGAGAACAATTAGAAGAAAGTTATTTCATTGATCACATCAAATTGCAAGATCAACAAATTAGTTCTGACAAGACCATCAAATGTGCTTTTACGGTAGATGATGGAAAGGTAATTGAAGGAGTTTTAATTCCAACCTCATCCAGAACAACAGCTTGTATTAGTTCACAAGTCGGTTGTAGTTTGGCGTGTAAGTTTTGTGCGACAGGCAGACTGAAACTCATGCGTAATTTAAGCGCCGGTGAAATGGTAGATCAGGTGGCCTATTTACGGGATCAAGCAGAATCTCGATACAATGCTCCACTGACCAATATTGTATACATGGGAATGGGTGAGCCTTTGTTGAATTACAAAAACATGTTGCAATCAACAGAGTTGATTACTTCTCCCGATGGACTTGGTATGTCACCAAAACGGATAACTATTTCCACTGCGGGAATAGCCAAAATGATCAAACGACTTGGCGACGACGAAGTGAAATTTAATTTAGCCTTGTCACTACACGCGGCAAATGATGCGAAGCGAAGTCAAATCATGGAAATCAATGATACTAACGGTTTAGAAGATTTATCTGAAGCACTACGTTATTTTCATAGCAAAACAGGTACTCGAGTTACTTTTGAATACATCATCTTCAAAGATTTCAATGATGGAATTGAAGATGCGCAAGAGCTTGCAACATTTGCTAGATGTGTTCCATGTAAAATCAATATTATTGAATACAACCCTATAGATGGGGGTGACTTTGAACAAGCGCCAAAAGCTAAAGTCGACGCATTCGCAGATTATTTAGAAAGTAAAAATCTTGTGGTAAACATTCGTCGTAGTCGTGGCAAAGACATCGACGCAGCTTGTGGTCAATTGGCCAATAAAAATAAAGCAATCAATAACGAGGAACGAATTCTTAAGTAAGAATTCTAGTCTTCTACCATTAAGTATGTTAATATTCATACTAATTCAGATATAATTGGTGCATAATTTACTTTTTTCATTGTATTAAATATGATTTGATGTAAATTTGCGGCTTGACTATTTAGCATAAATTACCTATTGTTCAATTCAAGATGCAACCCATTTTTATTTCTTGTCGTCAATAGTGTAATTAACCGCAAACCTATTATGAAAAAAATGAAGTTATCTAACTTGTTTTATGTCGTTCTAATTGCTTTTTTAGGCACTTCGGCATTCGGACAAACAGAAGTATCAGCCAGCGATTTAACATCGGAATGGCAATTGATGCAAGAAAACAATGGCGTGCAATTTTTTGTACGAAGAGACATTTGTACAGTTGAAGGAGCACCGAAACAATTCGATTATTCTTTCGCCAACATGGTAAATACAACAAATGTCGATAAGACAGTTGTTTTCCAAATGGCTGTTCAATATGACAGTGATTGCTACGGTTGTACTGCGAATGTAGAATCGGTTCAAACGATTACTATTCCTGCCAACTCATCACTTGCTGGTGATTGTACTTTTGAGCAGAGAGATCTATCTAAACTTATTAATAACCTAAACTTCGATGACGGACGGACGTTCGAATCATTGAAGTTGATTGAATTTAAAGTCGACTAATCATGAAGAATCTAAAACAATTTTTGTTCGGTGCTATTCTTTTATTGGGAACTTCCAATTCAGGTATTAGCCAGGTAACATGTAATATTTTTGTGTCTCCAGCAGATACAACTATTTGTCCAGGAGATTCTGTATGTTTCTCTGCAATTGCTTCTATTACGGCAGGTGGACAGAGTTTCAACTTTGACGGCGGATCTTTGCCAGCAGGCTGGGGCACTACCGGTGGAAGTGCTTGGGGAACTCCTTGTGGATCAAGCTTAACAGGCACTCCGTACTATTGGGCATCAACTGCCGGAACAGGTACTCCACAAATTACTACAGCAGCATTTGATATTAGCTGTGGTGGAATGATACAGTTTGATATGGTTTATTCTATACAAGGTCAAGGAACGCCGTGTGAGGGGCCTGACCTTTCTGAGGAGGGAGTGTCACTGCAATATAGCCTTGATGGAATAACATGGTTTGATATTGTTTATTACAGCCCTGCTGGATTTGAATTGCCTGCCAATCCGGGAACTGGAGGTGCAGGAACAACAGGGGCAACGCAATATACTTCTTGGTCTACATTCAACGTTCCAATTCCTCTTGCAGCTCTTTCAACAGGAACTATGTTTAGATGGATTCAATTAAACTCTTCAGGTTCAGATTTTGATAACTGGGGATTGGATGACATCAATGTAAACGCTGGACCGTGTAATAGTGCAACTGTTGACTGGAGTAATGGTCTTTCAAATACAAATCAATTTTGTGCAGCACCAACAACTGATTCTGCATTTGTAGCATTGGTATACGATACATTAGGAGTTTTCCAATGTGCATCAGACACAATTTTCATTGATATTATTGGTGATGATATGACATACGACTTGGTTGATTCCATGTTCTTGTATTGTCCATACGATTCGGCCGAAGTTCAAATTGAGAATTTAGCTGGAGCACAGCCTGTAGTAACTTATGATTGGTCAACAGGAAGTACAGTTGACAGCACATTTATTTATGCAAACGCGAATAAACACGATACAATTTGGTATCAAGTTCTACTTACGGATGGTTGTGGCTATTTCAGGAATGACAGTGTCGTCCTCATAGTTAATCAACTGTTGACCATTGATACTTTAATGCAATTCCCAGCAAGTGCATGTGATCCAGACGGTGCAGTTTCTGCAATGGTTTCCGGATTGACTGTAGCAGCGGGGAATCCATTCTATCATTGGGATGATCAAGCAAATCATGACAACCTAGGAACAGGTAGTTTCATTGATGCTTCTGTTTGGTCTGACCTGAGTTCAGGCTGGTACCATTTTACCATTACAGATGATGTTTGTTCAGAATCCGATAGTGTTTTCGTTGAAATGGAAGATCCTCCGATGGCTCAATTCACAACTTCAGATGATGGATGTGGACCGTTGAATGTGACACTTACAAATGAATCTGAAAATACAACCGTATTCTATTGGGATTTTGGTGATGCTACAGATTTAACTGTAAACGACATGACACCATTCTCGCATGAATACACTCAGACTGCAACGATTATGTTGATTGCTTACACGGATGCTACGTTGTCTTGTTCGGATACAACTTATCAAACTGTTACCGTTGTACCTTGTGGATGTACAGATCCTTTGGCTGACAACTATGATCCTTCAGCATTAATTGATGATCAAAGTTGTACATACCCAACGCCAACAGCTGTTGTACCTAACATCTTTACACCTAACGCTGACTATGTAAACAACCTATTCGTTATGGAATTAACGAACTGGACTAAAGTAGAAATAGTAGTTACGAACCGATGGGGTAACGTTATGTTCCAAACTACTTCGGATTACCCACTCAACCCAGCTTGGGATGGAACAACATTAAGCGGTAACGAAGCTCAAGAAGGAACGTACTTCTATACATACCTTCTTACAGGTACGGATGGTACAACTCAAATAGATGGACATGGATTTGTTCAGTTAGCGAGAGACTAATCGAACCTCAAATAATTGAAAGGCGTTTCTGAAATTCAGGAACGCCTTTTTTGTTGAATTCAATTTCATACAAGGAACGGATAAGCCGGATCACTAAATGATTGACCCCTTTTCCTCTTTCCTTCATAATTTTAACAACTTCCACCTGCTTAACTATTATATTTGTAGGTACATGATGTCAGTAAATGAAATAATGGATCCCGTATCTTCAGAGATGAAGGAGTTCGAGGAACGATTTCGTGCCAGTATGAAGTCTAAAGTGCCGATGCTTGATAAAGTCACGCACTACATTATTCGTCGTAAAGGCAAACAGATGCGTCCGATGTTTATTTTTCTTACGGCCAAAATGCTTGGAAAAGTAAACGACAAGACGTACGATGCGGCAACACTGGTTGAATTGTTACACACCGCAACTTTAGTACACGATGATGTTGTGGATGATGCGAATGAACGCCGTGGATTCTTCTCGGTAAATGCACTTTGGAAGAATAAAATTGCCGTTCTCGTTGGTGATTACATGCTTTCAAAAGTACTACTGCTTTCTATCGAAAATGGCAATACGCACATTTTGGAAGTTGTAGCACGTGCAGTTCGAGAAATGTCCGAAGGAGAACTTTTACAAATAGAAAAAGCTCGTAAACTTGACATTACTGAGGAAGTCTATTTTGACGTCATTCGTCAGAAAACAGCATCATTAATTTCTACCTGTTGTGAAGCAGCAGCCTTAAGCGTTGATCGGAATGATGTTGCTGAAACCATGAGAGTTTTTGGAGAGACTGTTGGAATAGCCTTCCAAATTAAGGACGATATTTTTGATTACGGAGAACCAGGAAATATTGGAAAACCTACAGGGCTTGACATTCGTGAACGTAAAATGACCCTCCCTTTGATCTATGTCATTAATAATAGCCCTGAACAAGTGCGCAAAGAATTGATCAATATTGTGAAGAACCACAATGAAAATCCAAAAAAAGTAAAGCGCGCCGTGGAATTGGTAATTGAACACGGAGGGATAGATTATGCACATTCTAAAATGCTGGAATACAAGCAAAAAGCTATTGATTTAATCAGCGACATTCCTGAAAGTGATGCTAAAACTTCCGTTCTTGGTCTCGTTGAATACACAACAACACGTAAAAAATAATATGAAGTATTTACTCTTTACACTCGTATGTATTGGACTGATTTCTTGTAAATCAGATGCACCTGTTACAGAAGCTGAATCTGGAACAGAAACTGAGAATTCAGTTGACAGTACAATTGTTGAACCTACAACAAACAATGAAGATTTAGTAGAAATTGAAGGAGATCTTTTTACCGAATATTATCCAGGTAAATTGAAAATTAAATTTCAAGGAACGCAAGACGAAAACGGTCAGCGTCATGGTAAATGGTTGTATTTTTCTGAAGAAGGAGAAGAGCTTTCAATGACCATGTACGAGCATGGAAATTTCGAAGGGCACATTATGGTTAAATATCCGAATGGAGTTTTACGTTATGTGGGAGAATATTCAAACAATCAACCTGTAGGAGTTTGGAAAAGATATTCACAAGAAGGTATACTTGTATACGAAGGAGACTATGGTTATCCTGAATAATGGCAATTATTCCACCACATATCGTTGACGACATCATGCAAACTTCCCGAATTGAGGAAGTTATTGGTGAATTCGTACAATTGAAACGTGCTGGGTCGAATTTAAAAGGATTAAGTCCATTCACGGATGAGAAAACACCATCGTTTGTTGTCTCACCTGCTAAACAGATTTTTAAATGTTTCTCTACAGGGAAAGGTGGAACAGTGGTTTCCTTCCTCATGGAAAAGGAACATTATTCCTATCCAGAAGCATTGCGCTGGTTGGCTGACAAGTATGGAATTGTACTTCCCGAAGACAAACCTGCAACACCAGAAGAGCTTGCGGCCATTTCAGAGCGAGAAAGTTTACATATCATCAATGAGTTTGCAAAAGACTTCTTCAAGGAAAACATGCAAAACTCGGATGAAGGAAAGAAGATTGGGCTTTCGTACTTCGTAGAACGTGGATTCAGGCCTGAGATTATTGAAAAATTTCAGTTGGGATATTGTGTCAATAAAAGCGATGCATTCACCAAAGCAGCTCTTGAAAAAGGATACAAACTTGAGTATTTGGAGAAAGTTGGACTCACAAAAACCAAAGATGATCGAAGTTTCGATTTTTTCCGAGGTAGAGTGATGTTTCCAATTCACAGTGTTTCAGGAAGAGTTCTTGGGTTTGGTGGTAGAACACTAATTACGGACAAAAAAATTGCAAAGTATTTTAATTCACCTGAGAGCATCATCTACAACAAAAGTGAGATTCTCTACGGATTACATTTTGCAAAAGGAGATGTAATCAAATATGATAATTGTTTCCTCTGTGAAGGCTATACAGACGTCATCAGCATGTATCAGGCGGGAATTCAAAATGTTGTTTCCTCTTCGGGTACATCACTTACCCGTGAACAAATTCGTTTGGTTAAGCGATACACAAAAAATATTACCATTCTTTATGATGGAGATGCTCCTGGAATAAAAGCGTCCTTCCGTGGAATTGATTTAATTCTTGAAGAAGGAATGAACGTTAAAGTTGTTCTCTTTCCTGATGGTGAAGATCCAGATTCATTTGCTAAAAAATCAAGCACCTCAGAACTTGATGGATATATTAAAGAGCATACGCAAGATTTCATTTCCTTTAAAGCAGATGTTCTTCTGGACACAGAAGGAAATGACCCGAACAAGCGCGTTGATTTAATTAAGGACATTGCACACAGTGTGTCGTTGGTACCTGACCAAATTACGAGAAGTGTTTTCGTTCCTATTGTTGCCAAACGCTTCGACCTTAGAGAAGAAGTAATTTGGAATGAAGTCAACCAGAATAGAAACGAAGCGGTTATTAAGGAACAAAAAGACGCGAAACGAAGAAAAGAGCGTCCAACTACTCCATCAACAGACTTCGATCCGTATGCATTTGAGCCTAGTCCTTTTGAAGGACCAGCGGTTTCTGAACAAACAATTCAACTTGACGATCCGAATGAACATGATTTGATGCGCATTCTGACCTTATACGGTCCTTTGGCAGTTATAACAGAACAACTCAATGAAAAGGGTGAAAAGGAACAAGTTGAAACAAGTGTGGTAGAATTAATTTGTCACGAACTATCCGTTGATGAATTGGTTTTTGACAATCCCGTCTTCAATAAAATGCACCAGATCATTACAAGTTCTTTGTCCGAAAACACTTTGCTGAAAACAAGTTATTTCAAGCGACAGGAAGATCAAGCGATCATACAATTTGTGACGGAAATTGAGATGAATCAACACGAATTGAGTCACAATTGGATTACAAAACATAAGATTCACACCAATTCTGAAAAGGACAAGCTGCACGTTGCGGTAATGGGTTCTATATACGCATTCAAGTCGTCTAAGGTAGAAAAACGCATCCGTGCAATACAAACAGTACTCGTCGATAAAGGCTCTTCGATTGAAGATGAGGAGCTCATGGATTTACTCGCTGAACAAGTTACTTTGGAACAAGTTAAGCGCATGATCGCAGAAAAATTGGGCAGAATTGTAATACGTTGATGATGAAACAACTTTGTACAATTATCCTAGCCCTATTCATCATGTCTGTCAATGCACAATATACGATGGACAGATATCATACACAAGAATTAATTGTTGAGAATAATATTGAATCATACACTATCTGTAAAGTATCAATTGAACTTGACAAAATTGATACGATTCCTTTTGAGAAACTCAGTTTTAATAAACAGGGATTGATAATCAGGGTTGATCGACTTTGGGAAAATGGTTCACATTATACTTATTACGACAGTTTGGACAGGGTGCTTTTAGAGATTGATGATTTTCCTAATATTGATCACTATGAAATTGACTCGTTTATTTATGAAGACGATAGATTAGTGAAAATCATAGAAATGGGCGCGAATAGAATCCCGCGATGGGTCAATGAATACAGCTATGAAGGCGATTCAGTTAAACATTCTGTTATAACTACAATAAAAAACAACACCTCAAGAGAACGCACATCCTATTACGACTCAAATCAGAGACTTTCGGTCTTTGAATTTAATGGCTCTGGCGAGAAGCATCTATTCAACTACGATGAAATTGGGAATTTGATTGAATTCAAGAGCCTAAACACCAATGGAAATCTCAATTTACTGCATACATTCAGGTACAATGGAAATTTACGTGTGGAGCATGTCATTTATAAAGGCGATGCATTCCTAAGTGGGTATTATATGGAATATGATGACAATGGCCTAATTAGAAAATTATACATGTATGAGAGCCAATCTGCTTTTGAACAACATGATTTAGAAATAACCCCAACAAAAGTCTATAGGTATACATATAGAGAATGATCTATCAAATGCCCATACTGTGCTTTTCCGATTACTTCAACAAACGTTTATACTGCTGAATCGTATTCTCTAAACCAAAGTACAATGCATCAGAAATCAAGGCATGTCCAATAGACACTTCCAATAAAGTTGGCAGTTTTTCTTTGAAGTACTTAAGGTTATCCAAACTCAAATCGTGTCCAGCATTCAATTCCAAACCTAACTCATTGGCCAAGTTGGCTGCAGCAACGTAATCAGCAATAGCTTGTTCTGGATTACTCTTATAATCGTTTGCAAAAGGCCCTGTGTACAGTTCAATTCTATCTACACCACATTTTGCAGCATATTCAATATTTACCAATTCAGTATCTACAAAAATGGAAGAACGAATACCTTTGGCTCTCAAATCAGTTGACAACTCAGTAAGTAATCCTTGATTTTCTTTAGTATCCCAACCAGCATTAGACGTCAATACGCCTGGAGGATCTGGAACTAACGTAGCCTGTGCAGGTTGAACTGTGTTGAGCAAGTCCATAAATCGTTCATTGGGATATCCTTCGATATTGAATTCAGTAGTTACCACTTTCGCTAAATCGTACACATCTTGTTCAGTAATATGGCGTTCGTCAGGTCGTGGATGAACCGTAATGCCATCGGCACCAAATCGTTCACAATCTTTTGCCACTTGTACCACATTTGGAGTATCCTCTCCACGAGCATTTCTAAGGGTTGCGATCTTATTTATGTTTACACTTAATTTTGTCATTTTAGGCTTCAATTTTCTGATCTCAAAAGTAAGAACTTACTAAGTATTATACTAAATTCGCGTATATAATGAGAGCAATTGATTTAATAACAGAGGAAATTCCACCATTAATGCACACTGATACCGGTGAAAAAGCATTGCATTGGATGGAGGAGTTCAAAGTATCCCACTTACCCGTATTAAAATCTGGGAATTTCGTAGGGATTGTTTCCGAATCTGATATTTTAGATAAAATGGAATTGGAAAAGACACTTGATGAACTTTTCCAACATCTGCCTCGCTCTTATGCTTTTGGAACAGACCATATCTATCATGTATTAGCACGTATAGCAGAAGCTAAGCTTTCAGTTATGCCTATTCTAGATGAGAACGAACAATATTTAGGGTGCACAAGTGTACAGCATTTAATGTCACTTATCGCCAATACCGGCAGCATTAAAGAAAATGGAGGGATATTAGTTCTGGAAGTAGCACGAGCGGATTATTCAATGGCTCAAATTGGTCAAATAGTTGAAAGTAACGATGCGAAAATTTTAAGTTCATATATCATGAGTTCAGCCGACTCAACGAATATTGAAGTGACGCTCAAGATCAATCAAATTGAGCTAGATCGTATTATTCGTACCTTTGAGCGCTATGATTATGTAATCAAAGCCTCGTTTCAGAAAAGCACTTTTGGCGACGATATGCAATTCCGATACGATGCTCTAATGAATTATTTGAATCTGTAAGCAAATGAATGTTGCAGTATTTGGCCGAAAGGTAACCAAGCAAAATATCGAGTACTATCTCGATTTTTTAAAAATTGTCAAAGATTTCGGATGGACTCCTGTGATTGAGTCTAGTTTAAAACAACTTCTTATTAAGAAAGCTGGAATAAGCGCAAGTCATGAAGAATTTTCTTCGCATGCAGACTTTGTTTCAGGAATTGACCTAAGCATAACGCTCGGAGGAGATGGTACATTCATCCAAAATGTAAAATTCGTACGTGATTCTGGTGTTCCGGTACTCGGTATCAATACGGGCCGTTTAGGATTCTTGGCAAATGTTTCGAAAGAGTATCTCCAAGAAGCAATGGATTTGGTTCGAAAGAAGGAATATGTGCACCAAGGTAGATCATTGATTCGTGTTGAAACGGACGCAAATCATTTTGGAGATGACAATGTTGCTTTCAACGAGGTAACTCTTCAAAAGAAAGATACTTCTTCCATGATTACGGTTCATGCTTCATTGGAAGGGAAATATTTGAATTCGTATTGGGCCGATGGATTAATTGTAGCGACGCCTTCTGGTTCAACAGCCTATAACTTAAGTTGTGGTGGACCAATTATTACACCTGGCTGTCAGGTACACATCCTCACTCCTATTGCACCCCACAATTTGAACGTTCGACCAATGGTAGTTCCAGATCACATGCCGATTAAACTGAACATTGAAGGACGTAACCGAACATATTTGATTAGCTTGGATGGGAAGTCAATGAGCATTCGTCAAAACGAAGAAGTAACGATCCACAAGGCCGATTATATGATCAATGTAATCAAGTTTGAGGACAATAATTTCTTGGATACTATCCGTAACAAAATGTTGTGGGGAATAGACAAAAGGAACTAGATTAAAGAGTTTTAACATTCGGCAGGACTTTTGCTCTTAGCCGTCTCATAATAAATCCATATTTTTGATGGAATAAAAAATAGACTATGACAAAGATATTAATGACGTTACTATCACTTGTACTTGTAACAAGTGCCTTTGCTGGAGAAGGAAAAAAAGACAAGAAGCCGAAATTAGAGCCTGGAATGTATGCCCAGTTTACAACTACAAAAGGTGAGATTTTAATTCAATTAGAGTTTGAAAAAACACCTATGACCGTGGCAAGTTTCGTTGGATTGGCTGAAGGAAATTTTACAGTGAATGATACAACTGTATACGATGCACCATTTTACGATGGACTTAAGTTTCACCGCGTAATTCCTGATTTTATGGTTCAAGGCGGAGATCCATTGGGAACAGGTTCTGGAGGACCAGACCATCGATTCAATGATGAGATTGTTGACGGTTTGAGCCACACGGGACCAGGGATATTGTCAATGGCAAACTCAGGACCAAACACAAATGGAAGTCAATTTTTCATCACACATAAAGCAACACCTTGGTTGGATGGAAAGCACACAGTCTTTGGACATGTGATTAGCGGACAAGATGTTGTAAATGCAATTGAGCAAGGTGACGAAATCATTTCTATTGAAATCATTCGTAAAGGTAAAACAGCTAAAAAGTGGAAAGCTTCAGAGCAGTATGCTGCAATAATGGGAGAAATTGATGCAGAACGTGCAAGACAAGAAGCGGAGATTGCTAAATTTTCTTCAATGAGTGTTGAGGAGTACAATGAATATATGTACCAAGAGGTATTGAAAATGTTCCCAACGGCGCAAAAATCTGCTTCTGGTTTGGTGTACATTATCGAGAATGAAGGAGAAGCTATGACAGCCGTTACTGGATCGCCGATGTCTGTTCATTACAGAGGAACATTCAGAGCAAGTGGAGATCAATTCGATGCATCTTACGACCGTGGACAACCAATGGACTTCGTTTACAAGGTTCAACGAATGATCCCTGGATTTGAAGAAGGAATGGGTATGATAGGAAAAGGTGGAAAAGCTAAATTGATCATTCCTTATCACGCAGCATACGGTGCAGCAGGTAGACCAGGAGCAATTCCTCCATATTCGGATTTAGTGTTTGATATTGAGATCATGGATATTCAAGCACCTGCTCCTCCTACAGAAGGAAGCAATCCACCGCCAGTTATTGAAGAGCATGAGCACAACGACCATGATGGTCATAATCACGATTAAGATATCTTAAATAATAATTGAAAGACCCTGGCTGAGAAGTCAGGGTTTTGTGTTTAACGTCCTTGGCCTGGAGGGCAGCGACTTGGCTTGCCTAATCGAAAGGTAAATCCTATTCCTGCAAATGCATACCAGTCTTTCGTTGCACTGTTTCCACGTGGTCCATAACGTTCTCCAGATTGATTCGATAACTCAGCTACAATAGGCCCGCTTTCTTCAGCCAAGATATCAGGATCAACGTACGAATCTGAACCAACATCATCGATGTAATCTGTAAAGGTCTTACGAATCCCGAATTCAAAATTTAATCCAACACGTTCACCTAAGGAAACACGTGCTCCAACTCCCAATGGAATCGTAAATTGTGTTAAACTGTAATGTTTTCGCGTATTCAATGAAGTTCCTTGTCCTTCCGTCCCCAATGGCTGTAATTCCATTTCAGTACCATTGTACATTGTTTTCGGGTTCATTCTAAACACACCTATTTCTGCCAAAATATATGCAGTCCCTTTATAGCGATCATGACCTAACTGAAAAGGGAAATAGTTGAATTCAACTCCTACTGCCAACTCATAAATATCCGTATTGAAATTGAGGTTTCTTGATTTCTTGATTGGATCGTTTGCCTGACTATCGTCTGCACTTAATCTGCCATACATGAAATTCGCACGCACCGCCCAACGAGCATTTACATTGTAGCGATAGATCAGGCTTCCAGCTATATGCGAATTCCTAAAATGTCCAAATGAATTTAAATCACCAATATAATATGTGACACCGCCCATTATGCCTAACTCAGACTTTGATGCATTCGTATGATACCCACCTTGCGCTTGAGCAGTTAGGGAGACGGTAAACAATAATATGGCAACTAGAAATTTCATGCTTTTCACGCGTAGAACGCGAAAATACCAAGAATATTGTAAAAACCTGTGTCTCAATTTTACTGAAACACAGGTTTTTATTAAAATGATGGACTGGAGACTGTTCTGAACTTCTTCATTGTGATTTGGGCATTCTTAGGGTATTTAACTGTATAGCCCAATTTTCTACCTTGCACACCAGTAGCAGGAATTACCATTCGCCAAGTAACTTCACCAGTGGCTTCGTCTTGGACACCTTCAGATAATTCATCAACAATAACATCAATTTCATTACTACGAGAAATTGGAACTTGATCATAAACAGTAATACTAATCGGTACATCTCGGTTATTACGAATTACCATTTCATACATGTATGCCTCTTTCTTAGTGCTTCCCAACACCCGTTTTGTACTCATTTCCGTTTTCAATTTACGCATCACAACAACTTGATCATCCCTACCGAATGATAAGCTAAGTGTATCCGATACATTGCGAATATCTATGGATGACATCCCTACATACGTCCCTCCAAAATAAACATGTGTTGGACCAGGAATTAAATCCAAGTCTTGCCAACCTACAATGTGCGCAAGTAAAAATGCTGATCGATCCATTTTAGGAACAGATACATGCGAGAAAGTAGCCTCAAGTTCATGTTCTTTCACATTAACCATATATGGTTTGGCATCAGATGGACATGAAAATTTAGCTTCAATAACAAACTCTGTTGATAATTCGGAAATCTCGATTTGCTCAAATTGAGCTTGTGGATTGCTTACGGTCTGATCTTGCACTAAAATATTAGCATTAAAATTGAATAAGTTATCCGCTTCATCTTGTTCATTCGTCACATAATAATTATCGTACGCTCGTCTGTTTGCTTCATTGATATTAGAAATTGCATCGTCTCTATACTCAGCCTGAATTACAGAAGGGGCAACGTACGCATTACTTCTTCCTGAAGACAAGAACCCTTCTCCTCCGTAATAACTCAGTAACCAAGGTGATAACTCTGGATGTGATGCAGATAAATGTGGATCACCTGTTGACAGCATGAGATCAACATCCTTCCAAGAGTTACCTGTATTGTTATATACTTGAGCTTTGTATTTCAAATTGATTTTTTGTTGTAAGTCCGCTGCTGACAGATCATATGTTGCCGCCCACCCACAGTCTGTCACTAAATAATTTAATGAACTTTGAACTGTATGGGTCTTCGGCACATCCAAGAGTACAATGACTTGATTACTTCGTTGATTCTCATCATAATTCAGCTCAACTAATTGGAAGCGCGTGTCCTCAATGGCTTTTGTCAGCTTGCGCTTTCTCTTATTCAGTTTGGTAATTTCTTTGTTGATTTCCAATGTACGCGTACGGTAAAAATCAGCCGCTTCTCTTATATTATCAACTGTAAGATTCTGACTGTTTCCTCCTAGATCTCTGTTTATTTTCAAAACATCTTGTTCCGCTCGATATGCACCTAAAATATCTTCAACGTCTATTTTATCATCGCGTAAATTCTCTAATGAATCTTTTAAAACGGAGATTCTCGGGTTAAATTCTTCTGCTGCTAAGAAGTCCATTTCTGTAGAAACCGAAACTATATTGTACGCTCCATCAGAAGAAAATTGAATGGATTGAGGATCCGCGTAGGCAGAAATACCACTAAAAACCAACCGGTTTCTTCCCTGTTTTAGGTCTATAGGCTGATTATGTGTCATCTGCCCTGCCGTCAAATAAAGCTTCACAGCATCAATATTGGAAGTGACGATCTGCTCATGAATTTGTTGTGAATGTCCAATAAATGGAACGAATAGTAATAAAATCGCAAGTGTTCTCATAGTAAGTTTTTTTTAGTTGATACAGTTCACTCTCAAATTCGTTTAAAATGAATCAGTGTTATATTATTAACGTTATTTATTATTATTAACGCTTTGTTTATTTATTTCGTTGTATATCTTTGCCGACTTAAATTTTAACAATGGAGCAAAACACATTATCTACAATTGCGCAACAATTTGGAACACCAACGTATGTTTATGATTCCAAAAAAATCGTTGATCAGTACAGAAAGTTACACAATTCTTTCCAACCGTTAAACGTACGTTTGCATTATGCTTTAAAAGCATTAAACAATGTAAATGTTTTGCGTCTTTTAAAACAAGAAGGGGCAGGATTAGATGCTGTCTCCATTCAAGAAATTCATTTGGGGATACGCGCAGGTTTTGAAGCAAACCAAATAATGTACACTCCAAACTGTGTGGCTTTTGAAGAAATTCAAGAAGCGGTAGAATTGGGAGCAGCCATCAATTTAGACAACTTGAATATGTTGGAAAAGTTCGGTGCACACTACGGAAGTACTGTGGACTGCTGCATTCGAATTAACCCTCATATCATGGCTGGAGGAAACTCAAATATCTCCGTAGGTCATATTGATTCAAAGTTTGGCATTTCTATTCATCAAATTCGTCACGTCTTACGAATAGTTGAAAATTACAATATCCATGTAGTTGGACTGCACATGCACACAGGAAGTGATATATTGGATGCAGATGTGTTTTTAAGAGGAGCTAACTTACTATATGAAGTGGCCGAACATTTCCCCAACTTGAACTTCATGGACTTCGGAAGTGGGTTCAAGGTGGCATACAAAGATGGAGACATGGCTACTGATGTTGAACACGTCGGACAAAAAATCACTGCATCCTTCATCGAGTTCTGTGGACGCTATGGCAGAGAGATAGAATTGTGGTTTGAACCAGGCAAATACATTGTGAGTGAATCTGGTAAATTGCTAGTACGTACAAACGTTGTAAAGCAAACAACCTCAACTGTATTTGCTGGAGTAGACAGCGGACAAAACCATTTGTTGCGCCCAATGCTCTACAATGCTTACCATAGAATTGAAAATGTATCTAATCCAAAAGGAGAAGCAAAACTTTATTCGATCGTCGGAAATATCTGTGAAAGTGACACTTTTGGGCATGATCGATTGGTGAATGAAATTCGCGAAGGTGATATTTTGTCCATATCCAATGCTGGAGCATATGGTTTTTCAATGAGTAATCAATATAACGCACGCTTTCGCCCTGCAGAAGTACTCTTACACAATGGAGTTCCTCATTTAATTCGGAAGCGAGAATGTTTGGAAGATCTTATTCGCAATGAAGTCGAGATTCCTGAATTGGTTGAATCAGCAGTTCCAGTTTGATTTTTCTATTTTTAGCCTAAACAAATGGTATGGCAAAAGTTATTGGTATTGGAGGTATCTTCTTCAAGTTTAAAGATCCCACAAAAATGCGCGCATGGTATGCAGACGTATTGGGAATGACGACAAATCCCTATGGAGTATTGTTCGAATTTAATGGTGGAGAACAATCGAGAGGATATTTACAATTGGGCACTTTTGAAGAAACGTCTGATTATTTCGGAACTCCTGAGCAGCGAGCTATGATCAATTATCGCGTAGATAACTTAGTTGAGTTCAAAAAAGAACTAGAAGCAGCTGGAGTTAAAATCGTGGATACCTTAGAAGAATATAGCTATGGTAAATTCTTGCACATTCAAGATCCAGAAGGTAATCGCATTGAATTATGGGAGCCAGCAGAGAAAGAATTCGAAGAAGACGGGGACGCTAAAATGATTATGCGTTAATCTTTGAAACGATTTTATTAAAAAATCGATCTAGATTTTCATTTTTGATAAGGTCGTCAGAACCTAGAATCAAAATATTCTTGCACTTATAATTTCTCAACCACATTTCGAAATTTGAAACTGCAACTTGCATTGTTCCATTAATATCGATTTTTTGAGTTGGGATGTGCTTCTTGTCAAACAAAGTATGCAGGTCGTAAATATCTTTATCGATATCTTGATTTGCATTGATTAGCAATAACCCTTCGGCTGATTGCTCTTCTATTTTCAAATCGTATTCATTAACCTCCACACCCATCTTTTCAGCCCATTCAGTTAAATAGGTTGAAAATTGCGAATCAGGCTTAATGTATATTGATTGTAAATTCATGTTCAGTTGTTGTTGCTTCTTTTAGCGAGCGCAAATATAATGCGTTTCAATCAAAACGAATGCCGAAAATTCAATTATTAAATAATCTCGTCAATTCTTTCAGTTGGTCTAGCTATAACGGCCTTGTTCGATTTTATTACAATTGGGCGTTCAATTAATTTTGGGTATTCAATCATTGTATCGATCAATCCCGCCTCAGTCAGCTCTTTACCAGCAACATGCTGCTTGAAATCTGCTTCGTTTTTTCTCATCAAACCCATCGCGGACATTTCCAATTTTGATAAAATCTCTTGCAGTTCACCTCTCGTTGGTGTCGTTTTTAAATATTCAATTACATCGAATTTCTCACCCTTTTCTTCCAAATACTGAACGGCCATTCTACTTTTTGAACAGCGCGGGTTATGATAAACAGTTATTTTCATTTTATCCTCCATAAGTCATTAAGTAAGCCTTCAAAAACAAGTTCAAGTCGCCATCCATTACAGCATCAACATTACCTGTCTCGTGCCCTGTTCGTACATCTTTCACCAATTTATACGGATGCATCACATAATTTCGAATTTGTGAGCCCCATTCAATCTTCTTTTTATTCGATTCAATTTCTTCGCGGGCTTGCATTTTAGCTCTATATTCTAATTCATACAACTGTGATTTCAACAACTGCATGGCTTTTTCTTTATTTCCAAGTTGAGAACGTGATTCTGAATTTTCAATGATGATTCCACTAGGCGCGTGTCTCAAACGAACGGCAGTTTCAACTTTATTTACATTTTGACCACCAGCTCCACCAGATCTAAAAGTCTCCCAAGTAACATCAGCAGGATTTACATTAATTTCAATCGTATCATCTACCAAAGGATAAACATAGACAGAAGCGAAAGATGTATGTCGTTTTGCATTCGAATCAAATGGCGATATTCTTACCAAACGATGAACCCCATTCTCTCCCTTCAAATAGCCAAAAGCGAAATCACCAGTGAATTCGAGTGTAACAGTTTTCACTCCCGCAACATCTCCTTCCTGATAATTAAGTTCCTTAATCTTGTACCCATTCTTTTGTCCCCACATCGTGTACATGCGCATTAACATTGAGGCCCAATCGCAACTCTCGGTACCTCCTGCACCAGCAGTGACCTGCAGCACTGCACTCAAAATATCTTCCTCACTAGAAAGCATGTTCTTAAGCTCCAGCTCTTCAACCAAATTCTGCAATTTTTCAAACTGCTCATCAACCTCTTCTTCTTCCC
Source organism: Crocinitomicaceae bacterium (assembly GCA_033791225.1). GTDB lineage: Bacteria > Bacteroidota > Bacteroidia > Flavobacteriales_D > Crocinitomicaceae > UBA4466. The sequence goes on along the minus strand of JASJHD010000007.1, from coordinate 19,738 downwards.
CTTCTCCCTCTTTGACAAACTCGTACAAAACTTCAACATCTTCATATGACGACTCAAGATCATCAAAGGCTTCTACCCAGTATTTTAACCCACGAATAGATTTCATTTGAGCTTCCGCCGCTTTCGAATCGTTCCAAAAGTCAGGATCCTGTGTTTTTAGCTCCTCTTCGCTCAATTTCATTCGTTTTTCCTTGATTTTCAAGTACTCCTCGATGACATCGATACGTTTGCGGATTTGCTTTAACTGATCTTGGTTTATCATGTAGGACAAAATTAGTTAAAAAGATGGTAAAATTGTTCAGAACAAAAATTGAAAAAACGCCACTAACAGTGCAGAAATATTTTACATTTGCTAACGACAAAAAAATTAGATGTTATGAATATTCCAGAAAACTTGAAATACACAAAAGACCACGAATGGATCAGCGTTGATGGAGACGTTGCAACGGTTGGTATTACAGATTTTGCTCAGGGAGAACTTGGGGATATCGTTTATGTTGAAATTGAAACGGAAGGCGAAAAATTGGACAAAGAAGAAATCTTTGGTTCTGTTGAAGCCGTTAAAACTGTTTCTGATTTATTCATGCCACTTTCAGGAGAAATAATTGAATTCAACGAAGCATTAGAAGCTGCTCCAGAAACTGTGAATTCTGACCCTTTTGGTGATGGATGGATGATAAAAATAAAAATGTCAGATACGTCTGAATTGGATGAGTTGTTGGATGCAGCGGCTTATACAGGATTAATTGGATAATCGTTCGATTTGAGTCTACGCTTTTTTCTCTTTGGAATTGCTTGGTTAAGCGCAATGTTATTATTGTTTTTAACGCCAACTGGAGTCGCTCAACAATATTTTTTTGAGAGTGTTCCCGCCAGAGCCGTAGTGCATTGTGTCCTGTTTTGGGGATTCGTACACCTCTGGGTATGTGCTCTTAAAAAGCAATCCAGGTATGAAGTATTAAGAAGAAAAGCTTTCATCATTGTATTTGTTTCCGCACTTGGTTTAGGGTTAATTTCTGAAATTTGCATGTATGCATTTGGAATTTCCTCAACGTTTAGCCTTTGGAATTTAGCCTTTGATGTTATTGGTGCTGGACTTGGATTGATAACATTTCGTTTATTATACGCGTCTTGTTATTGAGTTAATGGCATTTAATTTGTAATAGATTATTCATATATTTACGATAATAATTCAATTCGAATATGGAATTAAAGAAAAGTGAGAACGCAAACATTGAAAACTTAAAGGTACCTCTTACCTTGGTTGGTCTCTTGTTTGCAGGAAGTGTAGTATTGGCTTCATTTTCTTATCAAATTGGACAGGATAGAACTGATCTAGCGAACAATAGTGCTAGTGATACTGACATTCAATTCATTGAAGAAGCAGCTCCTGAAGATCAGCCAGAGGAGACACCACCACCGCAAGTGGATGTGCCACCGCCAATTACTGAAGAAATTATTGAAGAAGAAAATACTGAAGTTGAGCCAGTACCGGTTGTTGAAACTCCACCACCTGTTGATATAGGTATTGTTGAAGAGGTAATCGTTGAGGAGGAAATTATTGACTTCCCTGATGTTGAAGCGGCTTTCCCAGGTGGAGCAGCGGCTATGCAGCAGTGGATTGCGGACAACGTTCAATACCCACAGACTTCTATTGAAATGGGTGAACAAGGTCGTGTATATCTTTCATTCGTTGTTGAGCCCGACGGTTCTATTTCGAATATTGCAATTGAAAGAGGGGTCAGTAATGATCTTGACCGTGAAGCAAAGCGATTGTTACGTCAGATGCCACATTGGATAGCTGGTGAAGCGAAAGGTAGAAAAGCGAGAACTCGTTGTCGTCTTCCTATCAACTTTACATTGAACTAATAGATCACATTATAAAAGGAAAACCGCGTACAAATTGTACGCGGTTTTTTTATGCTTCCAAGTTTGGCATGCAATTTGATTTTAGTACATCGACAAAAAAGTACTATTACAAATTAAAATTACATGTTATGGAAACAAAGAAAAGTAACGAGGCCAATATAGAAAAATTGCGCTTCCCCATCACGCTTACAGCATTATTATTTGCCGGCAGCCTTGTTCTAGCCTCGTTTACTTATGGAGTAGGGTCTGAGCGCGATACAGGAAATGAACTTGCAGAAAATTTCACGGACATCACTTTTGCAATTGATGCTTCTGAACCGGAAACACCTGAACCAACCGAGCCTCCTCAGGTGCAAACAACACCGCCACCAGATCAAAACATTATCATTGATAGTTTGACGCGAGATCCTGAACCAGATTTTGGGATTGTTCTTACACCACCGGACATAAACATTGGTCCAGATGTAATTATCGCGCCACCACCAGTAATAGAATTCCCTGATGTGGCAGCAACTCTGGACGGACTTCAGCGCTGGATAGCAGAAAATGTTCAATATCCACAAACATCTATTGAAATGGGTGAGCAAGGGAAGGTATATGTTTCTTTCGTCGTTGAAGTTGACGGCTCTGTTTCTGGAATCTCTATTGAAAGAGGAGTTAGTACAGATTTAGACAGAGAAGCACAACGTCTCGTGCGCACAATGCCTAGCTGGACAGCAGGTGAAGTTGCTGGACTAAAAGTGAGAACACGTTGTAGATTGCCTATCAATTTTACATTGAACTAAACCGAAAAGCCCCGAGTGATCGGGGCTTTTCTTTTATCAATTGTATCCTTAGTAAGAAGAAGTAGCCCCTCCAATATTTTCAATCGGATGCCAAGTAGTTTTTAACTCTTGAAAATCTGCGATTTTATACAGATCCTGCGCATCAGCTTTTTTCCAATCATCCGAATAATGAACAATACGTTTCATATTCAATGCGGTGCTTTCTTGCAGTGATTTTATCATCGCTGGCTCCTTTCCACAGTAAAGTATTGCGTTAACATCCATGTGATCCGCCATTGGTTTGATCATCTCACTACCTATACCTGTCAACAAATTGACAACTCCTCCTGGTACATCCGATGAATTCAATACTTCCGCAAAAGTTACCGCGCATAGTGGCAAATTCTCCGGAGCAATCACAACGCATGTATTCCCTCCGGCGATTACAGGTGCAATCGCAGAAATTAGCCCTATTAAGGCCGTTGACTCATCTGCAATAACTCCAACAACTCCCATTGGCTCATGTACAGAGAAATTGAAATGCGGTGAGGCCACAGGGTTAACAGAGCTTAATACTTGAGTATATTTATCACACCATCCAGCATAATAAATCAGGCGATCGATGGACAAATCTACCTCCTTCCCAGCATTAGCTTTGGAAATTCCTTGAAATTGTAACTCTTCAATAAATTGAGCTCTTCTTCCTTCCATCATTTCAGCAATGCGGTAAAGTATTTGACCTCTATTGAAAGCCGCTCTTTCGGACCAGCCACCAAATGCTTTTCTTGATGCAACAACAGCATTTCTTACATCTTTTCTTGAAGAAAGACAGATATTACCAAGCTGTTCTCCTTTAGCGTTCAACGGTGTATAATATCTCCCAGATTCAGTTCTAGGGAATTTCCCGCCAATGTATATCTTATATGTTTTTAAAACTTTCAATCTTTCCATCTTATTTCAATTTAACATACGCACTCAACCCATGCAATCCACCCTCTCTACCAAAACCGCTTTCCTTATATCCACCAAATGGTGAAGTGGGATCAAACTTATTATAGGTATTCGCCCAAACGACACCAGCATTCAACTTAGTGGTGAGATTAAAAATACGTGACCCTTTATCCGACCAAACACCAGCTGCTAATCCGTAAGGTGTATTGTTGGCCTTTTGAATTACTTCATCAACAGTTCTAAATGTTTGAATCGTAAGCACCGGACCAAAGATTTCTTCTTGAACAATTGTACTTGATTGCGCAACACCGGTAAAAATTGTAGGAGGACAGTAGTATCCTTTTTTCGGAACCTTACATTTGCTCTGGTACATAGTTGCACCTTCCTTTTGCCCAATTTTCAGATATTTCTCGATGGTTGTCAGCTGCTCTTTCGAATTAATAGCACCTATATCAGTGTTTTTATCCAAAGGATCTCCAACGATTAATGTATCCATTCTTCGCTTAAGCTTTTTTATCACTTTATCAGCAACTCCTTCTTGAACGAACAATCTAGACCCAGCACAACAAACATGTCCTTGATTGAAGAAAATACCATTAATTATTCCCTCAACAGCCTGATCAATTGGCGCATCATCCATGATAATATTCGCGGATTTACCACCAAGTTCTAATGTTGCCTTCTTCCCTGTTCCTGCTATAGCCTTTTGAATGATCTTTCCAACAGCAGTTGAACCAGTAAAGGCAATTTTATCTACATCTTTATGATTAACAATTGCTGCGCCCGTATCACCATAACCCGTGACAATGTTTACTACTCCTGCTGGCAGTCCTGAATCTCGTATTATCTCCGCAAGTTTCAATGCTGTAAGCGGTGTAGTTTCTGCTGGCTTAAGTACAACAGTATTTCCAGCTGCTAGCGCCGGAGCAATTTTCCATGCTGCCATTAATAGCGGGAAATTCCAAGGTGTAATTTGTCCCGCCACGCCCAATGATTCAGCCTTTCTATTTGGAAAAGCATATTCCATTTTATCCGCCCATCCGGCGTAATAAAAGAAATGATTGCATGCAAGAGGCACATCGACGTCTCTAGATTCACGAATCACTTTACCTGAATCAAGTGTTTCTACAACAGCCAATTCTCTTGCACGTTCTTGCATCAATCGGGCTATGCGGTAGATATATTTTGCGCGTTCAGCTGGACTAACTTTAGACCAAACGTTATTATATGCCTTTCTCGCCGCTTTAACGGCCTTGTCTACATCCTTTTCATTCGCATGTGCAATGTCTGCCAACTTCTCTTCAGTAGCTGGATTATGTGTTGCAAAATATTTACCTGAGGATGGTTTTACGAATTTCCCATCGATAAATAAATCATATTTTTCCTTCAATTGTATGTGTGATGTATTTTCAGGAGCTGCATCATACGTCCATTCAATTGATGTTTTCTTAGTTGTATTCTTTTTTGCCATAATTAATCAATTGAGAAATAATCTGAAGATTGATAGCTTCCAGTTTCAGCTTTCATGATTTGCATGAGAACATCGTTAGCAAGACTACTCGCACCAAATCTAAACCACTCGTTACTCAACCACTCGCTACCGAGTACTTCATTTACCATAACTAAATTGTGAAGCGCTAATTTTGAATTAGAAATTCCACCTGCTGGTTTCATTCCTATTTTAATCCCTGTTTCGTCCATGAAATCACGGATTGCCTCAAGCATCACATATGTTACTTGCATTGTAGCGGCAGGACTTATCTTCCCTGTAGAAGTTTTAATGAAATCAGCTCCTGCATACATTGCGATATCACTTGCGCGACGAACATTATCTAGCGTTACCAATTCGCCAGTTTCAAGTATTACTTTCAAACGTGTTTTGCCACACGCTTCTTTGATTGCTGCGATTTCATCAAATACAAAATTATAGTCACCAGCCAGAAATTTACCACGTGAAATAACCATGTCTATTTCGTCTGCTCCCTGATCGATAGCAAACCTAGTATCCGTTAGTTTAACCTCTAAAGGAGCCTGACCACTTGGAAACGCAGTAGAAACTGAGGCAACTTTCACTCCTGATCCCTTTACTTCATTTTTTGCAATTTTCACCATTGAAGGATACACACACACTGCTGCCACTGTTGGCAAATTAGGATGTACGTCATGAAGGTGTTGTGCCTTATAACACATTTGTTTCACTTTACCGGGAGTATCTTTTCCTTCCAATGTTGTCAAATCAATCATACTGAGCGCCATTCTAAGCCCTTGCATTTTTGATGATGATTTGATGCTTCGTTTTTGAAATCGAGACACGCGTTCTTCTACTCCTACTTTATCTATGCAGGGAGAAGAAGAAAAGTCCGGAATAACGAGATTAGTCCTTCCGTTTTTCTTACTCATTGGTTGGTCGTTTTATTTAGGAACAAGGTTCCAGTTCTGTTGTACAGTCTATTAGACCGTTAGGTGTAAACAAATATAACAACTTAATACATAAAAAAAGCCCCGATAAATCGGGGCTCAAAATTCTCTAGTTTATTTGATTAAAGTTGTCCTTCTGAGTGGAATATTCCATTCTTGTAAACTTTAACTCTTAATAAGATTCCATCAGAATCATATTCGTATACTTTTCCATCCCAAAGTTTACCACCTCTGAAGTCTCCGTCTTCCCAGATCTCATCGTTTTTGTTGTAAACCTTGTTATATCCATTCGCTTGGAATTTCTCTCCCTTTGTACGTGGACTTGGTCCAACACTAGGTGCAGGCACAGGGTCCACCATTCCAGGGTCAACTACAGTAACTGCAGGATTCACCATTTCTCGTTGCTCTCTCTCTGTTACCGAACCATCCTCACCATAGAAAATAACTTCTCTAATATCTCCATTTTCGTAATAGCGTTCCGCTCTTCCTGTAGGCGTTCCGCTTTGCGCTTGGTAGACATATTCTAATTGTCCGTTAGGGTAATAGTATCTCACCTCACCTTGTTCCTTACCAGCATCATTGTAAACTGCCTGATGTTCTATAACACCATTTTCATAGAATCGTGTGAGGGAATCATAATGTTGACCTCTACTGAAAATACCTCTTTCACGAACAGTTCCATCAGGCCAAATTTTAATGTAAGCACCACTTGGTCTATTGTTTATGTATTCTCCCTTAAGTTTTGGTGTGATTCCGTCATTGTGGTATTTAATCCACAACCCTTCTTTTCTGTCGTCAATATATGGACCTTCTTCGATCTTACCATCTACTGGAAATCCAGCTTCAGGACGATCTTTTCCAAAATAAACCCATTTACCTTGTTTACGACCTAAATCATCAATTTCGTTGAGCGGATCATCTCCTTGATCATCTCCATTTCCATTCACAGACCATGCCGTTGGCACAGCAAGTGTGAAAGCAAACACTAATAAGAACATTGTTTTAAACATAATTCCTCAAATAGTTTATCAATGTAGAGATAACAGTTCTATAACGAAAATACTAATCCAAGGTTGCTTTTCAAAATAATTTGACGGGTTTTCGGCGAATGGGCATTTTTCTTCGACAAATTTTTTCGCAATGTTCAGCCCAAACCTCTAACAATCAACTAAAATGGCTTACTTCAGTAGAGATAGGTCGACATTTTTAAGCATTTTTTCAACCATTGAAGACAGATTGAAGTTTTCGTTCCATCCCCAATCACTCCTTGCCGCATTATCGTTTATGCTTCCCGGCCAAGTATCGGCAATTTCTTGTCTGAAATCAGGTTTGTATGATATTTTGAAGTCATTAACATGCTTCTGAATTTCTGTTGCTATTTCCTTTGGAGTAAAACTGCAACCAGATAAATTATAAGCGGATCGAACTTTGATTTTTTCCTTTGGGGCCTCCATGAGTTCAATTGTTCCACGAATAGCATCTGCCATATACATCATTGGTAGTGCTGTATCTTCTGTTAGAAAACTTGTGAAATCATTTCCAAGTTTCGCTTGATAGAAAATATCGACGGCATAATCAGTAGTGCCGCCGCCAGGTAAACTCGTATATGAAATAAGTCCAGGGTACCGAATACTTCTTACATCAACCCCGTATTGATTATAGTAATACTCACACCAACGTTCTCCTGCTAGTTTTGAAATTCCATAAACCGTAGTTGGTTCCATCACTGTCAATTGAGGAGTATTCTCTTGTGGTGTCGTGGGGCCAAATACGGCTATTGAACTTGGCCAAAATATCTTATCCAAATAATTCTCTTTACCCAAATCTAGAATTGTGAAAAGTCCTTCCATATTCAATTTCCAAGCAAACGCAGGGTTCTTCTCAGCTGTTGCACTGAGTAATGCAGCCAAAAGATACACTTCCTTTATTTTTTCAGTAATAATATAAGAACGTACAGCCTCACGGTCCAAAACATCCATTTTAACGTAGGGGCCATTCTTTAAAGCATCAGAACATTCATCCTTGATATCTGCGGCAACTACATTATTAGTTCCTTTCATTCTTCGAAGTTCTAGCACTAATTCAGTACCAATTTGTCCTCCAGCTCCTATAACGAGTACCTTTCCCATAAGTATTTTTATCGATGAATTGTTCAGTGACAAATAGAATTAATATTTGACAATTTTCCTAAGAGATTGGCTATTTTTTTCCAAACATCAGAATACTGATAATTATCATTTTTTTCACTGATGGCCTTCCGTACTTTCGTTCCCTATAAAACTCACTTTATGTGGACTGAATTACAAATTGACCTGATGTTTTTACTAAAAAGGGACCCTGAATGAGGGTGCTTAAGAGTACTATTGTTATTTTTAGTTCACTATAAATCAAATTATTATGCCAAGATACCATACGATGGGACAAATCCCACCGAAAAGACATACTACATTTAAAAAACCAGACGGGAGTTTGTACCAAGAGGAATTATTCGGTACGGCTGGTTTTGCTGGTATGTCTTCACTTATATATCATTTGTACCCACCAACTGTGGTTACTGAAGTGAAAAGACTTGAAGATGTATCGCCTAAAATTGCCATTGAGAAAAACATGAAAGCTTTAAGCTTTAAAGGATTCTCATTGAAGCCTGAAGAAGATTACATTAAGAGCCGAAAAGTACTTTTTGCGAATTCTGATTTGCACATTGGTCTAGCCGCTCCGAAGTCATTTTCAAAAGACTATTTCTACAGAAACAGTGATGCAGACGAAATGTTATTCGTTCATGTTGGATCTGGTAAATTGAGAACAATGTACGGTAGCATTGACTTCAAGTACGGAGACTACTTGGTGATCCCAAGAGGAACAACATATCAAATTGATTTCGATACGGAAGACAATCGCCTATTATTCATAGAATCTTTTAGTCCTATTCTTACTCCAAGTCGTTACCGCAACAACTTTGGACAATTGTTGGAGCACTCTCCATTTTGTGAGCGTGACTTCAGAGTACCGAAGGATTTGGTAACACATGATGAAAAAGGAGAATTCAGAGTATTATCGAAAAAACAAGGTGTTTTATGGGAATACACGCACTCAAATCATCCGTTTGATGCTGTTGGATGGGATGGATTCCATTACCCCTATGCATTCTCAATTCACGATTTCGAACCAATCACTGGTAGAATTCACTTACCACCTCCAATTCACCAAACATTTGAGGCGGCAGGATTTGTTGTTTGTTCATTCGTTCCGAGAATGTATGATTATCACCCTCAGTCAATTCCTGCTCCATACCACCATAGTAACATCGATTCAGAAGAGTTGTTATATTATGTAGATGGTGATTTTATGAGTAGAAATAACATCGATAAAGGTCAAATCACTCTACACCCAGGTGGAATTCCTCACGGACCGCACCCAGGTGCAATAGAAAGAAGTGTTGGGAAGACTAAAACAGAAGAGTTAGCGGTTATGATTGACCCATTCTCTCCGGTAATGATTACAGAGGAAGCAATGAATTTGCAGGTTGATGACTATTACAAGTCATGGATAACTGAATAAATATAAAATTTGATCTTCCTAGAGGGGGGTCACAAATAAATACATTATGGCAAAAGATATTCAAAACGTAGATTACGGATTAGAGAAAATATTTGAAGGAGCTCAAGATTTCTTGCCTCTATTGGGCACGGATTATGTTGAGTTTTATGTTGGAAATGCTAAGCAAGCTGCGCATTTCTACAAAACAGCCTTTGGGTTTCAATCGCACGCATACCGCGGATTAGAAACAGGATCAAAGGATTCAGTTTCGTATGTTATTAAGCAAGACAAAATAAAATTAATCCTTACAACTCCTTTAAATTCGGAGTCATCTATTAACGATCATATCGTGAAGCATGGCGACGGAGTAAAGGTTGTCGCCTTGTGGGTTGAGGATGCGCGTAAAGCATATGAAGAGACGACTTCACGTGGAGCAAAATCGTACATGGAGCCAACTGTTGAAAAAGATGAACATGGAGAAGTTGTTCGTTCTGGAGTATATACGTATGGTGAAACTGTTCACATTTTTGTTGAGCGTAAGAACTACAACGGAACGTTCTTACCAGGATTTATGGCATGGGAGTCAGATTACAATCCAGAGCCTGTGGGATTGAAATATATCGACCATATGGTTGGAAATGTAGGTTGGAATGAGATGAACGTCTGGGTGAAATGGTACGAAGATGTGATGGGGTTTGAGAACTTCTTGTCATTTGACGATAAACAAATTACTACTGAATACTCAGCTTTGATGAGTAAGGTTATGAGTAACGGTAACGGTCGAATTAAATTCCCAATCAATGAGCCAGCGGAAGGGAAAAAGAAATCTCAAATTGAGGAATACCTTGATTTCTACGAAGGGCCAGGTGTTCAACATATTGCAGTAGCTACTAATGATATCATTTCTACTGTTTCAGCAATGAGAAAACGTGGTGTTGAATTCTTAAGTACTCCTCCAGATGAATATTACACAGCAGTTCCTGAGCGATTGTTAGCGCATAATCACGAATTAAGAGAAGATATTGAAACGCTTAAAGGGCTAGGGATAATGATCGATGCTGATGAAGAAGGATATTTATTACAAATCTTCACGAAACCAGTTGAAGATCGTCCAACCCTATTTTTCGAAGTCATTCAACGAATGGGAGCTCGTGGATTCGGAGCTGGAAACTTCAAAGCCTTGTTTGAATCAATTGAAAGAGAACAAGAGAAAAGAGGTACATTATAATAGTTAACCACTATTCACAAAAGCCGCGCAATTAATTGCGCGGCTTTTTTTCTACCATTCACCGAATAATAGCTACAACTCACCTATTCTCTCTTTTATACTCGAAAATGACTTCATAGATTTGGAGAAACAAAACAAAATTATGAGAGCTAGAACTAAACGCACAAAAAGAGACGACCAAGCAAAAGTGCTTGTAGGACTATTTATTATCGCTTTCGGAGTAATCTTCTTTATGGACCGTTCTGGGATGCAAATTGCTGATTGGTTGATTTCGTGGGAAACCATTTTAATTTCCGCTGGAATCGTGACACTCTATAAGCACTATTTCAAAAAAATATCTGGTTATGTGATGATTACTGTCGGAGCGCTTTTCTTAATTAATGAAATTGGAAGCGACGTAATTGATACAAAACTCATCGTACCAGGATTGGTAATTGTCTTTGGACTGGTAATGATCGGTAAAGCAACGAATCTTTTCGGAACTCAAAAAAAAAAGAATCGTCATGTAGTGTTTGATGACGATACAGAAATCTCCTCTGAAAATTTTATCGAATCCACCACGTTATTTGGTGGCGTAACAAAGAACATTGTAAGTAAAGATTTTCAAGGAGCCGAATTTACCACTGCATTTGGTGGAACTGAAATAAACTTAACTCAGGCTGATATTCAACAACCTGTAACGATTAATACGAAAACGGCTTTTGGTGGCGTAACACTGATCGTTCCTTCCAACTGGGAAGTGCAAGTAGAAGTTACCACTATTTTTGGCTCCGTTGAGGATAAACGAAGTATGATGACTTCCACAGAAGTAGATGAAAACAAAGTATTGACCTTGAAAGGCACTTGTGTATTCGGTGGGCTTGAAATTCAAAGCTACGCGTAGTGTCTACAAAAAATTCACAGTTCCAACTTTTCTCAATGAGAATGATCAAAACGATTGTTCTCATTGCAGGTATATGCATTGGACTATTCGTACTCATGCGTACAAATGGCTTTCAAAGCAGTACTGCAATTTTTGATGTGCTCTCTCTTTTCGCATCCATGTTACTTTTTTCCAACCTACTGCTTGTTATTCAACGCTATTACCATTCACGTGACGTATTGAATACAGCAAATACAAGTGTGATTATTCTTTTTACTGGGCTCACTATACTTGTGAATCGAGGTTTAGCCCTGTCCATGTATTCGCCTCAAGACCTAGACTACCCAGAATATTTGAACAGTACTCTCCTCTACAGAGTTCTCATAGTAGCTTTTGTTTATTTTATCAGTTTAATGTTTTTCTGGATTGATCAGCAAAAGATACAGGAAAAACGCATCCAAGATTTTGCCATTGAGAAGGAACGTGAAGCCAATAAAATTGAATTAAACAGCCTACAACAGCAATTTAAACCACATTTCTTGTTCAATAGTTTGAATTCCATCAACGCCCTCACCATTTCTAATCCTGAAGAAGCTAGAAGAATGGTACATCTGCTTTCAGAATTTATGCGCGTTGCTGTGAAAGAAAACCACTCAGAATTAATACCTCTTGAAGAAGAAATTCGCCACATCCAGTTGTACACAGACATTGAAAAAGTGCGTTTCGGCGATCGTCTTACAGTAGATTATACGATTGACGAAGCGGCAATTCCTCTCGTGCTTCCTTCCTTAATCCTACAGCCAATGATTGAGAATGCTGTTAAGTACGGATTATACGGTCACACTGAACCAGTCTGCATAAATATACATGCAACGTCAGCCGAAGAGCAATTGATCGTCACGATAGAAAATCCTTTCGATGCCTCATTACAATCTTCTGTAAAAGGAACAGGCTATGGCCTACAGTCTATTGAAAAGAAAATGCTGATATTGTATAGTCAATCCAACTTATTGACCATTAAAAAAGAGGACAACATCCACTCCATAACGCTTAAAATTCCCCAACTATGAAAAAAGTAATCATAATAGACGACGAGCCTTTGGCAAGATCCATTGTGAAGGAATTTATTCGTAAGCATGACTATTTGGAAATAGTGGCGGAATGCAACAATGGATTTGAGGGTGCTAAGGCCATTGAAGAGCACCAACCCGATCTTCTATTTTTAGATATTCAAATGCCAAAAATTAATGGTTTTGAAATGTTAGAAATCATCGATGAGAATCCTGCGGTAATTTTCACTACTGCCTTTGATGAATACGCGATTAAAGCTTTTGAAACATCTGCTATTGACTATTTATTAAAACCATTTACGCAAGACCGTTTTGATAAATCAATTGACAAGTGGAAGAAAAACAATCCGCCGGTCACCGCTTCAGTCGTAAGTGATACTCCAAACAAACAGCCAGATGAACAATTGCGAATTGTGGTAAAAGATGGGGGTAATATTAAGATCATTCCTACTGAAGATGTGATGTACATTGAAGCTTACGATGATTACGTAAAAATCCACACAGAAGGAAAATATCATTTGAAAAAGAAAACAATGTCGTATTATGAAAGCACATTGAATTCAAAAAACTTCGTTCGCATTCATCGATCATTTATCATCAATATTAATGCACTGACGCGTGTAGAATCTTTTGAAAAGAATAGCTATCGGGCAACTTTGACAAATGGAACGGCACTGCCCATCAGTCGAACGTCATACAGCGGATTAAAATCTATTTTAGGTCTATAAGGTGATTTTTGTCATGATTTATAAGTGATCTATTCGTTACATTTGGCTTCACAATTTACGGTTATGACAAGAGACGAATTATTGAAGGCGATAGATGAGAAGTACGAAGCAATGGGACAGGATCCTAATGTTCACTTATCAGGATTACTTTATGCGGAACCGATGCAATATTGGGATTTCGTTCAAGTGGATGCATTACTTGGCTTACAGACGCAACGTACGCAGCTTCCAGATGAGATGGTATTTATCATGTATCACCAGATCAATGAGCTTTTGTTTAAGATGATCTTGTGGGAAATGCAGCAAATTTCGTTCACAGAAGACATTGGACCAGATAAATTTGAAATGCATTTAATGCGTATTAGTCGTTATTTCGATATGCTCTCGGATTCCTTTGATGTGATGGGTGAGGGAATGGAATTGAGTCAGTACATGAAGTTCCGTGATACGCTTACACCAGCAAGTGGATTCCAATCTGCACAATACCGTAAAATTGAAATTGCTTCGACAGAATTGATTAATCTAATCGACTATAGATTCAGAAAGACGATTGACAGAGATACACCTTATGACCATGCATTCAACAACATGTATTGGCAAGTTGCTGGAAAAGATCATAAAACAGGTGGGAAGAATAAGTTGATGGTCAACTTCGAAAAGAAGTACAAGATTGAATTGATCGATTGGATGAAGGAGTATAATACAGTCAACCTTTGGACGAAATTCAAACAATTGCCAGAAGACTATCAAAAGAACGTGAAATTAGTGAACGCAATGCGTCATTATGATCATACTGTAAATATCGACTGGGTAATTCACCATTACGATGCAGCTGCGAAATATTTAGACAGCGGTGAAGGTAATGCTGAAGCAACTGGTGGTAGTGACTGGCACAAGTACATGCACCCACGTTACCAAAGAAGAATTTTCTTCCCTGAATTATGGACAGAATCAGAATTAGAGAACTGGGGAGTCGACAATTTAGAAGGGTATAAAGTACTTGACAAGGTCTGAATTCATAATTCATAATTCATAATTCATAATTCCTGATTAACTTTACCAAAAATTAGACTTATGGCTGAAGTTGGAATTATCATGGGAAGCACGTCCGACCTACCTATTATGCAGGAGGCGGCAGATATCTTGAAAGAGTTAGGGATTGCGTATGAAATCAATGTAGTTTCTGCTCATCGTACTCCAGAATTGATGTTCGAATATGCCAAATCAGCTCATGGACGTGGACTCAAAGTAATTATTGCAGGTGCTGGAGGTGCGGCTCATCTTCCTGGAATGACGGCTTCTTTAACTCCACTTCCGGTAATTGGCGTTCCAATTAAATCACGAAATTCTATTGACGGTTGGGACAGTATATTGTCTATTCTTCAAATGCCAGGTGGGATTCCTGTGGCAACAGTTGCTTTGGATGGAGCTAAAAATGCTGGAATTCTGGCGGCAAAGATCATTGGAGCGTCAAATCCTGAGATTTTGCAACGCATGGCAGACTACATGGAAACTTTAAAGGAAAAAGTGCTTAAAAGTGCTGAGGGGTTGAAGTAGGTGTCATCTCATCTCATCTCGTTCCTTCAGAAGCAATGCTTCTTCTTGCTCGATGTTCGATAGTCAGATAGTCAGATAGTCAGATAGTCAGATGATCGAAAATTTAATCGTACAACAAATATTTCTTGCGCATTTCTTTGTATTCGCTCAATGCAGGCTCCCAAGTTTTTCGAATATCGCTTTCAGGTGAACCCGCCTTTATTTGTCGCCAAAGGGTATCATTACCAGCCAAGAGATTAAAGATCTTCTTTTTTCCAGCCCATAACTGTCCATTGAGTTGCTCATCCGCATCTATTAGATAAGAGATATCGAACTTAGTTGCGCGCTCAATTCCAGTGTCTCGAAGATTGATCTCATAGCATTTTTGTCCTTCAAATTTTGGTGATTTCGAACCATAACCAGACTCAGGGATGAAGAAAAATTCTGATTCAGAAAAATCTGGATGACCATAGCGCTCAAATGGACAATCGGTTCCACGTCCACAAGACACCTCAGTACCTTCCAATAAACATAAGCTAGGATACAATTGAATCGACAAATCAGATCTTAAATTAGGTGATGGTGCAACAGGGAGAGAGTAGGGCGTATCGTGTGTGTAGTTATCACAAGTAATTACTACTAATTCACATTTAACTTGATCTCCGAGCCAACCTTGCCCGTTGATCATTGAGCCATATTCTCCTATCGTCATGCCATGCACAATTGGCACTGGGTGCATTCCTACAAATGAACTAAAATCCAGTTCCAATACTGGACCGTCAACATAATGTCCATTCGGATTAGGCCGATCCAGTATAATGAGCTTAACGTTATTTTCTGCGCATGCTTCCATCACATAATGCAAGGTTGATATATACGTGTAAAAGCGAACTCCTACATCTTGGATATCAAAAATTATAACATCGATTCCCTTCATTTGCTCCTTGCTAGGCTTTTTGTTTTTCCCGTACAATGAGATCAGTGGCAATCCAGTTTTTATATCATTCGAATTCCCGACTTGTTCACCGGCATCCGCGTCTCCTCTAAATCCATGTTCTGGACAGAACACCTTTTGAACATCCACTTTTAGACTTAATAGTGTATCAACCAAGTGCGTTGTGCCAACTAATGAAGACTGATTACCAACTATTCCAACGGACTTCCCTTCCAACATGGAAAGGTATGCGTCAAACTTCGCTGCTCCAACCACGATTGTTTTTTCGCTGATCTCTTCTGGAATGATAGTCTCAGTGGTTTCTGGAGTTGGACTTCCATTCGCGCAAGAACATATCAAAAAAATAAAAATGCTTTTCAGGCACAAAACCTTTGTGTACTTTAGTCGAAAACTTAGTCGCGCGTTGGCATTCGAATATTTCATATCTAGAAGAACCCTTAAGAGTGTCGTACAAGGTAAGAAAGTTTCTAAACCCATTGTACGTATCTCCGTTATTAGTATTGCTTTAGCGATGATCGTTAACCTAGTGACAATCGCAGTTGTGACTGGTTTTCAGCAAGAAGTGCGCCAAAAAGTTAGTGGTTTTGGAGCCCACATTTTTGTTATGAGTTCTGGAGAATATAGCTCTTATGAAAGTGAAGCTATTCGATCTGACCAGCCTAACGTACTCTCTTTAGAATCGCTGGAAAATGTCGCATCCGTGAATGCTGTTGGTTATAAACCTGTACTGCTTCAGTCAGCAAAAAACGAATTTACGTATCAATTAGCGAACGGTGATGACACGACCGAAATCCAGCAACAGGTTCAGGGTTCTATTCTTAAAGGAATTGATGAAGACTACGATTGGACATTCTTTGAGCAACACCTATTGGAAGGATATTTACCGACCTTTTATTCAGATTCAAACTTAAATCTAATCGTAATTTCCAAGCGAATAGCAAGTGATCTACAATATTCCCTAAACGACACCATTAGTGCATTCTTTGTGAAAAATGCCCCAATCAAGCGGAAATTCATTATTGCTGGAATTTATGAAACTGGCCTTGATAAGCTGGACAAGAAAATAATTCTGGGCAATTTATCCGAAGTACAAGAACTGAACGATTGGGGTATAAAAGCAAGTATTGAGCTGGCAGATACTTTGGCCAATGGTCAATTGATTATCAAAGCAGATGTGGTTGGTGGAAATGGTAATTTCAGGTATGATTGGGGAGATGGATTCGAAACGTACGCCGGATTTACAATGTGCCCGATTAAAGACACCGTGATACGCTTAATTGTTTCTGATTTCTGGACGGACATTATGGCTCCTGTGGAAGATACAAGCATTCCAGATACCGCCTATTTAGAAATTACAATAGAAGGGACACCATATAGTCCGTGCGATATTCAACTGGATGATTTTGATGAAATTGATCGCACGTATACCGATGAACTAGGGTACAGTTATTATTTACAAGCAGCGCAAAAGAAAATTCACTTCAAGTCAATTCCGGGTAAGGGGAGTTCACAGAATTATGTGGGAGGATTTGAAATCATGATCAATTCATGGGTCGAACTCGATCAAACGATTGATGCCATATCCAAACGCGTAGACTTCATTCCTACGAAATACAATGAAATTTTAAAGACAACAAGTATTAAAGACAATGAACAAGATATTTTCATGTGGCTAGATTTCCTTGACATCAACGTGATAATTATCTTGAGTCTGATGGTACTTATTGGGATAATAAACATGGGCTCTGCTCTACTCGTTTTAATCCTCATACGCTCAAATTTCATCGGAATGATGAAAGCCATGGGAGCTACCAATTGGAGCATTCGAAAGATCTTCTTAATTCAAGCGACCTTCCTCATTGGACGGGGTCTTATTTGGGGAAATATTATTGGAGTAGGAATCTGTCTGGCTCAAAGTTATTTCGGAATCCTCACGTTAAACCCTGAGGTGTATTACTTATCAGAAGTTCCGATCTCACTCAATGTTTGGCATTGGCTGTTGTTGAACATAGGAACCCTATTAGTATGCGTTCTATCCTTAATTATCCCTAGTGTCGTGATCACGAGAATCAATCCGGTTAAGGCGATTAAGTTCAATTAGGAGGAGTATACTTCGCACTTCGAGAACCTCACTCAGACCTCAGACTTTAGACTTTAGACTTTAGACTTTAGACAAAAAAATCCCCATCATCAAAAGACAATGGGGATTCTTAATATTGAAATGTAGGCTCTCGCTTATTCTGTCTTCAGACTAACGAACTGATATGGCTCGTATTTATCTCTTGCTGATGAATCATCTTCATAAGCTGGTCCATCAACTTTCGTTTCAACGATCACAACTGTAACTCTACCAGCATATTTATTTTCAAAGTAAGCTACTAGATCATACTTCATGTTTTCAGCTCTAACTTCAGCCAAACTTTCGTTTGTCCCAAAAGTTTTGGTTGGAACTTGCGACGCAGAAGAAACAATCTGGATAGTAATGTTCTCACGTCCATCTTTTAATTGCTCTTCAATTTCTTTGATGAATTTCTTCAAAGGCCCTTTCTTGACAGAAATCTTGTTCTTATTGTATCCAAAGTTGTGCTTGAAGTCCAAGTTCGCGTAATCCACAACATCTACAGCATCTATCGGCATAGCGGGTTCATCTACAGAACAGGTCGCCGTGGCAACTTGACCAACACCATCTGTAACTGTAACTGTGTATTCTCCTTTAACCAACCCCATCGCGTCTTCTGCAGTTTGACCATTCGACCAATCATAAGAGTATCCATCTGCACCGCTTTCAACTGTCAAATCAATTGATCCATCAGCTCCTTTATAGATCGTTGCATCTGTAGAAGTACAGGCAATTACCAATGGTGGAGGTGTAAGAATATCGATCATGTAAATATCACTTCGCTCGTCTTCTCTGTTACTTGACCAATACGCTTGATCTTCAGCATATACGAAATACGCATCGAATTTTGGAGAATTGATTTTGTTTCCAAGATTCACGGGGGCTGACCAACTGGTCCAGCTCCCTTGTTTTACAGAATAGAAAATATCTGCATCTCCTTCTCCACCGAATCCATTACTAGAAAAGAATAAGGTGTCACCTGTTCGTGAAAGGAAAGGTGAAATTTCAAACCCAGTTGAGTTAATTGAAGACCCCATATGCATAGGTGCAGACCAGCTACCTCCAGTTTTTGTTGTTACATATAAATCTTCTTCTCCCATAGAACCTGTTCCGTTGTACGAGATGATGATTACATCTCCACCTTCAACTACATGAAATCCGTAGAAATCACCTTCTATATCCAATCCTGGAATGTCAAGTTTTTCAGGTTTTGACCATTTAGTTCCGTCTCCATACGAAACAGCGATCCCCTTGGCTTGGTCTTTCTTGCCATCATAAGAATTTAAGAGATACATTGTACTTCCATTATCTCCTAAACCCACAACTGCGTTGTTAAACTTGTTGTCCAAAGATTTTAGTCGAGCACACTCACCATAAGCTCCGGTTTCGCCGCGCTCACTGTACCAAATGTCTTGGTCAGTTTCTCCACCAGTATTACTTGCATCAAAGGTTCTAACAAAATAGAGCAATGAGCTGTCTCTTGAAAATACCGGAATACTTTCTTCGGCTGGAGTATTCACCGATCCTCCTAATTTGGCAGGGTCACTATACTTCCAAAACTGTGCATTTGCAACACTACAAACTGTGGTTAGTAAGGCTACTAATATTAATTGCTTTTTCATCCTGTGGTTTTATCTTCCTAACATTATTCCTAATACTATCTCATGGCCTCCAGCTGAGTGATTACTGAAATCCGAAATT
>JASJHD010000006.1:0-352080 GCA_033791225.1 Crocinitomicaceae bacterium | reverse complement strand
GAACACACTAGATTGGACATATACTTATACAGTAGATATGACAACAGCACTTACTGCCCCAGCAATGGGAGCAAGTACAGTGAACTGTCCAGCAGATGCAATTGATCCAGGAGCGCCATTAGATATTACAGACGGCTGTGGTAACACAGTAAGTGCCGTTCTAGTAGGATCATCTCCCGCACCAGCATGTGAAGGAGATGTAGTATGGACATACAGCTATACTGATTGTGCCTTGAACACAATAAACTGGACACATACTTATACGGTAGATATGCCAACGTTTGCAATAGCAACGGCAGCAGGAACAAGTACAGTTAACTGTCCAACGGATGCAAATGTTCAGCCCGCAGGACCTGGAGTAATCACAGATCTATGTGGAAATGTACTAGTAGCAGCAATCGCTAACGATGGCCCACAAGCCTGTGAAGGCGATGTAGTATGGACGTTTACATATACTGATTGTGCAAGCAACGTAGTAGCATGGACACATACGTATACAATAGATATTCCAGCCTTTACTATTCCTTATTTAGATGATGCAAGCATAGTAAATTGTGTTGCAGACGCTCAAGTTGATCCAGGTGATCCAGGTGTCGTAGTTGATGAGTGTGGAAATGTACTGATTCCAGTAATCACTCCACCATCTCCAACAGGATGTACAGGAGTAGGAGCCGTATGGACGTATACTTATACAGATTGTGCATTAAACACAGCAGATTGGATCTACACGTATACTGTCAACTTAGCACCATTTGCTATTGCAACCTTGCCAGGAGCAAGTACAGTAGACTGTCCAGCAGACGCGATGGTTCAACCAGGTGATGCAGGAGTAGTAAATGATGCTTGTGGAAACGCAATTATTCCAACAGTAGCTACACCAGTAGCAGTTGGATGTGAAGGAGACATGGTTTGGATATTTACCTACACAGATTGTGCAGGAAACACATTGGATTGGTTATATACCTATACGGTTGATATGACAACAGCATTAGTCGCGCCAGCGTTTGGAACAAGTACAGTAAACTGTCCAGCGAATGCATCAGACCCAGGTGCCCCAGCGGACATCTTAGACGGTTGTGGAAATACAGTAAGTGCAGTCTTGGTAGGATCAGATCCATTACCAGCATGTGAAGGAGCAGTAGTATGGACTTACAGTTATACAGACTGTGCATTGAATACAATAAACTGGACACATACGTATACGATAGATATGACAACAGCATTGTCTGCTCCAGCAGCTGGAGTGAGTACAGTGAACTGTCCAGCGGATGCAATTGACCCAGGAGCCCCATTAGATATTACAGATGGATGTGGCAATACGGTAAGTGCAGTCCTAGTAGGCTCAGATCCATTACCAGCATGTGAAGGAGATGTAGTATGGACGTACTCCTACACTGATTGTGCCTTGAACACAGTAAACTGGACACATACCTATACGATAGATATGCCAACGTTTGCAATAGCAACCGCAGCAGGAACAAGTACAGTTAACTGTCCAACGGATGCGAATGCGCAGCCAGCTGGTCCAGGAGTAATCACCGACCTTTGTGGAAATGTATTAGCACCAGTAGTCGCTAACGATGGACCATTAACGTGTGAAGGTGATGTCATTTGGACATTCACTTATACTGATTGTGCATTAAACGTAGTAGCATGGACACATACATATACAATAGATATCCCAGCGTTTGCAATTGCAACGGCACCAGGAGTATCAATAGTAAACTGTCCGGCAGATGGAATGGTTCAACCAGCGGATGCAGGAGTTGTAACAGACATGTGTGGAAACGTATTGGTTCCAGCAGTAACAGCGCCATCAGCAGTAGGCTGTACAGGAGGAATGATTTGGACATTTACTTACACAGATTGTGCAGGAAACACATTGGATTGGTTGTATACGTATACAGTGAATATGTCACCATTTGCAATTGCAACGGCACCAGGAGCATCGATAGTGAACTGTCCGGCAGATGGATTGGTTCAACCAGCGGATGCAGGAGTTGTGACAGACCTTTGTGGAAACGTACTTATTCCAACAGTAACTCCACCACTAGCAGTAGCTTGTGAGGGAGACATGGTTTGGACATTCACTTATACTGATTGTGCAGGAAATACACTGGACTGGTTGTATACTTATACAGTAGATATGCCAACGTTTGCAATCGCAACAGCACCAGGAGTATCGACCGTAAACTGTCCAGCAGATGCAATGGTTCAGCCAGCAGACGCAGGAGCAATCATTGATCTTTGTGGAAACCCAATCATTCCAGCAGTTGTTGCACCAATAGCAGTAGGCTGTGAAGGAGATATGGTTTGGACATTTACATACACAGATTGTGCAAGTAATGTAGTAGTATGGACTCATACCTATACAGTAGATATGACAACAGCACTAGTAGCTCCAGCAATGGGAACAAGTACAGTGAACTGTCCAGCAGATGCAACTGACCCAGGAGCACCATTAGATATCACAGACGGATGTGGAAACACAGTAAGTGCAGTGTTGGTAGGATCAGATCCATTACCAGCATGTGAAGGAACAGTAGTGTGGACGTACAGTTATACAGATTGTGCATTGAATACAGTAAACTGGACACATACTTATACAGTAGATATGCCAACGTTTGCAATAGCAATAGCAGCAGGAACAAGTACAGTTAACTGCCCAGCGGATGCGAATGCACAGCCAGCTGGCCCAGGGGTAGTAACTGACCTATGTGGAAATGTACTAGCACCAGCCGTAGTGAATGACGGACCATTGGCTTGTGAAGGCGATGTAGTTTGGACATTTACTTATACTGATTGTGCAAGTAATGTAGTAGCATGGACACATACGTATACAATAGATATTCCAGCGTTTGCAATTGCAACAGCATCGGGAGCATCAATAGTTAATTGTCCAGCAGACGGAATGGTTCAGCCAGCGGATGCAGGAGTGATCACAGATCTTTGTGGAAACATATTGGTTCCAGTAATAGCACCGCCATCTGCGGTAGGTTGTACAGGAGGAATGATTTGGACATTTACCTACACAGATTGTGCATTAAATACACTTGATTGGACATATACATATACAGTAGACCTTCCAGCGTTTGCAATCGCAACACCTGCAGGAGCATCAACAGTTGATTGTCCAGCAGATGCAATGGTTCAGCCAGCGGATGCAGGAGTGGTAACAGACATGTGTGGAAATGTACTTATCCCAACAGTCACTGCACCAGTAGCAGTAGGGTGTGAAGGAGACATGGTATGGACGTTTACTTACACAGATTGTGCATCGAACACATTGGATTGGATATATACTTATACAGTAGATATGCCAACATTCATATTGCCAGTAGATGGAACAACAACAGTTGAGTGTTTAGCGCAAGCGACAGCACCAGTTCCACCTGTAATGGATGATGTTTGTGGAAATGCAGTAATCCCAGTAATGACAGAAAACGCAGACCCTATCTGTGAAGGAGATAAGATTTATACGTTTACTTATACAGATTGTGCAAGTAACGTAGAAGTGTGGACTTATACTTATACAATAGATGTGATCACTGCACCAGTTGTTCCAGCGAATGAAGCAGAGGCTGTAATTTGTTTCACTGATATTTACATGCCAACACCACCAGTGGTGACGGATGTATGTGGAAACAACATTGTACCGGTGATGACTGAGAATGCAGATCCAGTATGTACAGGAGATAAGATTTATACATTCACTTATACTGATTGTGCAGGTAATGCATCTGTTTGGACGTATACATTTAGTATCAACGATAACATTGCACCAACGGCGAGTAACCCAACATCTATATCAGTTGCAGGTTCTATGAATGTACCACCGTTTGATGTAACAGTGGTGACTGATGAGGCAGATAACTGTGATCCGAACCCAACGGTAACATGGATCAGTGATGTGTCAACGGGAACAGTTTGTGTGGATGAAGTAATTATCCGTACATATGAAATCGAAGATGCTTGTGGAAATACAACAACGGTAACCCAAGAGATAGCTATCGAAGCAATTTACCCACCATTGGATGCAGGACCAAATCAGACTATCTGTCAAGGCGAATCAGCAACTTTAACTGCAGATAACCCAATGGGAATTATACCAATAGTCTGGACGAACCCCGTAGTTGATAATCAATCATTCTTCCCAACACAGACGGGAGTTTACACAGTAACTCTTGATAACCTAGGATGTATCTCAACGGATGATGTAACAGTTACAGTGGAAGATCCACCTGTTGTTAGCTTCATGGGAGATATCCTCTCAGGATGTGAGCCATTGACAGTAACGTTTACGAACACTTCGGTATCGGTTTCACCACTCGTTGATTGTATATGGAACATTGAAGGAGCACCATTACCAATCGAAGGATGTACAGATATAACGTATACCTTCCCAGTAGGTGGAACCTATGATGTAACATTAACAACTACTTCAGCGATTGGATGTACAGCAAGTGTAACTTATACAGACTATATCTATGTTGAAAGTGCTCCGTTAGCATCGTTTACAACATCAGGAACAGATCTTACTACTATTATGACAGATGTCAACTTTACCAACACATCAATCGGAGCAACTGATTACATGTGGACATTTGGAGACGGTAGTGGAAGCACCACAGAAGAGCATCCAAGTCATACTTATCCATATGAAAATGGTGGCTCCTACATTGTTTGGTTGTATGCATACTCACCACTCGGATGTGTAGACTCAGTATCGACAGTGATCACTGTTGAAGAGGAGACAATCTTCTGGGTACCGAATACCTTTACCCCAGATGGCGATATGTACAATGAGTACTTCAAGGCCGTGTTTACATCTGGCTACGATCCATATGACTTCCATTTGTTGATCTTCAACCGATGGGGAGAGATTATATGGGAATCCTTTGATGCGAGTATCGGATGGGATGGGACTTACAATGGAGAACTTGTTGAAGACGGAACATACACTTGGAAAATTGATTTCAAGACTACTCAAAATGATGAACGCAAACTTGTCACTGGACATGTGAATGTGATTAAGTAATAAAAAATCAGATTTTTTGTATAAGGAGCAGAGACAGTCGTTTCTGCTCCTTATGGATTAATCCTGTAAATAAGCGTGTTATAAATCACATCATTGTAGTTGCTAAATCGTTATATTTGGAATGCTTAAAACTTTAGTATGAAACTACGAACTCTCCTTTTTTCACTACTGGCAATGCTTGTCAGTTTTGGAATTAAAGCACAAATGCCCATTGATTTCTCTCCAATCAATGATGGTATGACATTCAATACATGTAATGGATTTATTATTGATTCCGGTGGACAAGGTGGTCCTGGGTATTCCAATAATGAAAGTACAGTGATTACCATTTGTCCTGATACACCGGGTGAAATCATCTCGATTGTATTTAACTTATTCAGCCTAGACCCAACAAATACAGGAACACAACAGAATCCAAATGTTGACTGGATGGCCGTGTATGATGGAACTTCTACAGCAGCAAATTCAATGGGGGTTTACAATACCAATCAATTGCAAGGTGTTGTTATAGAGGCAACAGTTTTGAATTTAACAGGGTGTTTGACATTAGAATTTTATTCGAATTCTACAGGAACAGGAATGTTTACGGCTAGTGTCGCTTGTGAAACACCATGTAACGACCCACAGGCTGGCGGAGTAATATTGAATGGAATTACTACGGATAGCATCCGTGTTTGTGTGGATGAATTGGTCGACTTTCAGGAGATAGGCTCTTTTGCACAGCCAGGATTTAACTTGGTTGACTATTCATGGGATTTTATGGATGGAACCACAGGCAGCGGCCAGAATGTTTCACATTCATTTTCTGTTCCTGGACAATATCGAGTTCAGCTATTTGTGACTGATGATAATGGTTGTTCTAATCCAAATCTAATTGATCTTGAAGTACTGGTCGCCACTTATCCCGATTTTACGGGGTTCCCGGGAGATACTTCCATTTGTATGGGTGAATCGGCGACATTTACCGCCGACCCTGAATCGTACGAAGTACTTTGGAATGGATTCCCAGGAAGTCAAAGTGTTGATGATGGATGTTTGCCAGATACCTTGTTAGGTGTGTCACAAGATATTCAACTCTTACAGACTGGATTTTCGGCGGGAACAGTAATTGCAAACGTGAATGACATTCAAAGCATTTGCATAGACCTTGAGCATTCTTATATGGGGGATTTAGTTATTATGATAGAATGCCCCAATGGGCAAAATGCTATACTGCATCAACAAGGTGGAGGTGGAACCCAGTTAGGCGTACCCATTCAAGCAGATAATGTAGATTGTTCTGATCCAGCGACAATGGGTGTACCATATACTTATTGCTTTACACCTACGGCTACAGAAACATGGGTTGATTGGGTTGCTGCAAATGGGGGAGGAACTCTGCCAGCAGGCAATTACGCATCAATTGATCCATTGAGTAATCTGGTAGGATGTCCAACAAATGGAGTATGGACACTAACAGTTATAGATAACTGGGCTGCCGATGACGGGACCTTATTCAGTTTTGGACTAACACTCGATCCATCTTATTATCCTGCTATTACTCAGTTTGAGCCACAGATTGGACCAAATTCAGATTCTTCTTTTTGGGTGAATCCAGCATATCAAACCGGACTTTCAGCAGATGGAAATATTTTAACGGTTACACCTATAGCTGGACAGTTCACGTATACATTTGAGGTAACCAATGACTTTGGATGTACGCATGATACTTCGTTAGTCCTGACAGTTGATCCTCTTCCGACAGTTGATGCTGGAAATGATACGACTTTGTGTAACGGAAATGGATTGCAATTGCAGGCTCAAATATCTGGGATGGTTTCCACATGTAATTATATACTGACTCTTGATGATACTTTTGGCGACGGCTGGAATGGGAATACGATAACTATTACAGTGAATGGCGTTCCCACGGATTATACAATGGCAAATGGAAATACTATTACCTTTAATCTGTCCATTCCAACAGGCGCAACAGTAGATGTCACTTTTAACGCAAATGGAGCATTTGTAGGCGAATGTTCGTATGATATTACTGATGATCAAGGTGCAACAGTCATTGCCCAAGGACCTAACCTTGGAGGTGTAATGAATGATCAATTTGTGGCCGACTGTGTGCCTGACATGGTGTTTGAATGGACGCCGCCAGGATCGGTTTCGGATCCCGCAATTATTGACCCAACCTTAACAGCTAGTGGTCAACAGATGTTAATTTTCACGACGTACCCTTTAGGTCATCCATTATGTGCCGTCAGTGATACAGTGGAAGTAAGTATTTCGGCAACCCCAGACCCAGGTCAGGATGCAGCCTTAGAAGTATGCTCGGCAGGCGCCCCAGAAGACTTATTCCCATTGTTAGGAGTAACTGCTTCTGTGAATGGCTCGTGGTTGGATCCTGCTGGAAATCCAGTGAATATGCCATTCGACCCGCAAACGATGCCTGTTGGTATTTACGTCTATTTTGTGGATAGTAATGGGTGTACTGATCAGGCAGAAGTAACTATCACAGAAATTATCACCAATATTACGAACTCGACGTTCCTGTCTGTAGGATGCAACGGAGGAAATGATGGTTCGATCACAATTACCGGAAACAATATTGACTTTTATTCAATAGACGGAGGAGCTCAAGTTCCAGCTGTAAGTCCTTTTACTGTGAATGGATTGGTAGCCGCTACTTACACAATTGAAGTGTTTTCAGTAGAAGGGTGTAGTGATTTGGTAGATGTAATTGTAACAGAGCCAACTCAATTAACTGCGGCCCTGGTTATCACTGATGCTATTTGTTTTGATCAATGCGATGGAGAGGTTCTCGTTATTCCAAGTGGAGGAATTGCTGGATATGGTTATAACTGGCAAGGAGGTGTAAATGGAAATCAACAAGGAGTTGGAATTGACATATGTGCAGGAAATTACTCTGTGGATATTACTGATGCAAATGGTTGTACGATTACCGAACAATATGTGATAACGGAACCAGCAGACGTAGTGCCAAGTGTTATTGGAGATACTTTGAATGGATGTGTTCCTCATCAAGTTGATTTTGTCAATACTACTGCCTCTAATGATGTTGTAAGTACTACCGTTGATTTTGGAGATGGATCTGAGATAACTGTAAATGGATTAGATCCGTTTGAGCATACATATGATGCGGCGGGAGTTTATACTATTACATTAACGATGATTACAGTAAACGGTTGTGAATATTCAGTAACCTATACAGACCTAATTGAAGTCTTTAATGCTCCAAATGCAAACTTTATGATTGCGCCAAATCAGGCCTCTATGATGGAGCCTGTGGTGAATATTATCGATCAAAGCTCTGGAGATGTTATTTCGTGGCAATGGACAATTCCTGATGGTGATCCTTCTACTTCAACAGATGAAAACATTTCAAACCTTACTTTCCCAGCGGGTGTAGCTGCTGAGTATCCAATTACCCTAGAAGTCGTGAGTGAATGGGGATGTACTGATTCGATCACAAAGTTTGTTTCAATTGTGAATGAAGTAGTGATTTACGCACCGAATACATTTACACCAGATGGTGATGAATACAACCAAGACTGGTTCATCCATATTTCTGGAGTTGATATCTATGATTTTGAACTGTACATTTTTAATCGATGGGGAGAAATTATTTGGGAAAGTCATGATGCAACAATTGGGTGGGATGGAGCATATCACGGTGAGATTGTTCAATCTGGAACATACCAATGGGTTGTGCGTTGTACTGATATCTTAAATGATAATAAGTACGAATTCAACGGACACATCAATTTGATTAAGTAATCTAGATTGCCGCTTGGCGGAATAAGAATTATTTGGACTTTCTTCTATTGATCTCTTTTCGTATCAAGGATAGCTCTCGGCTTGTTTGCCCTGCAACGGAAGTATTTTCTTCTGCCCTACGAATAAGATAAGGTAGAACCTCTTTTATTGGTCCATAAGGAACGTATTTAGCAACCATATAGTCCTTGCTCGCAAGGTTAAAAGATATATGGTCACTCATACCCAATAATTGAGCAAAGTACACTCTAGGGTCCTTAAAATCGATATTGTTTGTTTCTAATAGATCCGCTAAAATTGCAGAACTTTCCTCATTGTGGGTTCCCGCGCAGATTGATAAGACATCGACATTCTCAATAGATAGCTTTAGCGCTGCATTGAAGTCAGCATCACACGCTTCTTTATTGGGTTGTATTGGTGATGGATATCCTTTTTCTTCAGCGCGTTCGCGTTCTTTCTCCATGTATGCTCCACGAACTAGTTTTAAACCAATGAACCAATTCTCCTCACGAGCTCTCTGTATCTCAGTTTGCATGAAAGCCAAACGATCATGACGGTACAGCTGGACAGTATTGTATACTATTGCACGTTCCTTATTGTATTTCACACTCATCTGGTACACAACTCGGTCAATCGTATTTTGAATCCAAGTTTCCTCAGCATCAATGAATATCGGAACATTCATTTTATGTGCTTCACCACAAATGCGATCTACGCGATTCACCATATTATCATAATTCACTTGATCCTTATCTGATAAATTGTTGGACGACTCATTGGTCTTTTCCAAAGTCTCGAACAAACAAATTCCAGTTACTTTAAAAACCGCAAATGGAATGTTCTCATTGTTTTTTGCTTCATGAATCGTTCCAATGATTTCATCCACTGTTTTGTCAAAATCTTCCTCAGATGTCTTTCCTTCGATGCTATAATCCAAAATCGTTTTTACACCTCCATCAGCTAATCTATCTGAAGCTTTTAGTGAGTCTTTTATAGAAACACCTCCACAAAACTGCTTGAAAATGGTCTTTTTAATGATTCCGTTAATAGGTAATCGGAGTTTAAGAGCAATGTTCGTCGCCCATTTACCGAACTTAACCATCCTAGGACTGGCCACCATTTTAAACAGCCAGTGAGCTCGTTTCAAGTCTTTTGATGACTTGTTTTTGAACGCTATTTCCGTATTATCGAATGAAATCATACCGACAAAATTAATCGCTTTTCAGAATAACAATATGATCCATGGCTTCTTTTTATATGAGAAGATGAACATTTCTGTATTTTTGCTTAAAAATCAGCTAGATTCAAATTATGCGCAAGATTGAAACAAACGGTTATTCACTTGAAATAGGAAGCTTAGATTCTTCTTCATTAAGAACCTTACTCAAAGAGAAATATGCGAACAGTACAAAAATGATTATTGTCGACGATAATACGCATGAATTCTGTTTGAATTACTTGATCACGAACTTTGAAGAACTTGCGGATGCCGAAATAATGGTTTTGCCCATGGGTGAAGAGAACAAGCAAATAGAAGTGGCAACAAGTATCTGGGGAGCATTGACAGAATATAATATTACGCGCTATGATGTTCTGATTAATCTTGGCGGTGGTGTCATCACAGATATGGGAGGATTTGTGGCTTCTGTTTACAAACGTGGGTGTGATTTTATTAATATTCCAACTTCTTTGCTCGCTATGATTGATGCATCAATAGGAGGGAAGACAGGATTGAATCTTGAGAAGTACAAGAATCAGATAGGTCTGTTTTCTAATCCGGTTGCTTTGTACATTGATCCTTCATTTTTGGAAACTTTGCCTGTAGAAGAGGTGAAAAGTGGTTTTGCCGAAATGCTTAAGCATGGTTTGATTTGTGATGCAGACTTATTTAAAGACGTTTGTGATCAGATGCAAGATCCAGAGAATATTCCTGAAGAATTACTTGTGAGATGCATCGAAGTGAAAAATGAGATTGTGATGCAGGATCCGCATGAAGCTGGAGTGAGAAAGATTTTAAATTTCGGTCACACAATTGGTCATGCAATTGAAGGACACTTCATGGAGACGAAACCTTTGACACATGGGCATGCTGTAGCTATTGGAATGGTGATGGAAGCTTACCTTTCAGTAAAGATAAGTGGTCTGTCTCAAGAGAGTTATGACGAAATTGAAGATTATTTGTTGGCTGGTTATGGATTGCCAAAGTTTTCGGATGAAGACATCAATGCAATGATTGTAATGTTGAGTAACGATAAAAAGAACAAGGGTAATAAGATTCAATGTTGTTTGCTAGAAAGTATAGGAAAGTGCCTGTACGATGTAGAAATATCACAAGAATTGTTCTTGGAAACTTTCCTGCATTTTAAGAATAAGCAATTGAATTTGAACTAGGACCTTAGCGCCTTCAACTTCCGTCTTACGCTTTCTAATCGTTCGATGATTTCAGAGGAATCTTGAGAACTCTCAGCCATAGGCTCTGATTTAGCTCCGCTCTTCATGGCTTTGTTTGCACCATCAAGCGTATACCCTTTTTCTTTTACGAGGTGATAAATCAGATCAATCTTCATTACCTCTTTCGGAGTAAATAATCGATTACCTTTTTTATTTTTCTTGGGTTTAACAATCGGGAATTCTTTTTCCCAAAAACGAATCAATGAAGTATTGACATCGAACATCTTAGCAACCTCTCCAATGGAGTAGTATAATTTCTTTAAATGAAGTTCGTTAACTCTCGGCAAATCAGTAGTGTTTGAATTCGAATATAAGAATATTTTAAGGAATAACTGAGACTTATCAATTTTTCGTTTCTTTGGTGCATCATGGTTATACAAGACAATGATTTAGAAAATCAATTAGTTAGAAGACGCCGAGAATGGGTGTTTTTAATTTTAGCCGGAATTTTTTTAGGCTCCCTTACGATGCTCAATATCCTTGGAGTTTCAAGATTTATTGATTTGTCGTCTTATGTTGGTATTTCTGATACTAGCAGTGTTCGATTTTCAATAGCCGTTGGTGTCTTGCCATATCCAATCACCTTTTTGTGTACTGACATTGTTTCAGAAATCTATGGCAGAAAACGCGCAAACATGCTCGTATGGGTTGGATTGTTTCTGAATATTTGGGTGTTACTAGTAATGTGGTTTGGTGGTTGGATTCAAGCACCTGAGAATCTTTTACCAGATGGAACATTGCCATTGGAAGTAGTAAACGGAGAACCTCAAGCGCCTTATGGATATGCTTTTTATGAAATCCGTATGCTTACTTTTGGAGCTACTTTCGCCTCGATGATAGCCTACATCACTGCGCAATTTGTGGATGTTCAGATTTTTCATTGGTTGAAAAATAAAACGAAAGGGAAGTTACTTTGGCTTCGAAATAATGTCTCAACCCTTACTAGTCAATTGATCGACTCTATTGCCGTTATTCTAATTACTCATTATTACGCGCATGCTTTACCAATCCCTGAAGGTGCCAATATTACAAATGCATTGATTGCCTTTATTGTGAGCAGTTATCTTTTCAAGTTCTTCTTTGCGCTAGTTGATACAATTCCAATTTATATCGCAGTCAAATACTTGAGGCGCTTCCTACATGTGAAGGATGAACTACGTTTTTGATTCCTTGTATTTCAAATGCCACCAGATGTAAACCATTCCCACAATTGATAAGAACGCTGCTATGAAATAACATATAGCAATAGTGTTCACTGTGCTGTCATACAAGGCTAAAGTGATTAACGCACCGAAGATAATGGCAAGTTCCAACGCCATGAAAACTGTCCCAGCGCCAACACCTCTGCGATCTTCAGGAGATAAATCTGCCGTCCAAGCAAAGACGGTTGGACTCGAAATTCCCGTTGAAACTCCAAAGAGTATTGCGCCGATGGTATATTGAATCCACTCAGTTGAAAGTCCAACGACAACCATGCTTACTGCCATAAAAAAGAGACCGATTAACATCGCCTTTCTTCGTCCAATTTTATCGGATAGACTGCTGGCAAATAGACGGATGATTATAGTGGATAGCATATAGAAAAGGAAGAACCATCCTTTATTATCGATGCCCATATAGCCGCTCATATCAGGAGAGGTTACGAACATTACACCAGTGCTTGTTGCAGAGCAAAACATAACAAACGCGGCAGGTCGAACCGTTGGTTCAACTACATCATTCCATGTTACCTTTAACAAAGACCAAGAGAACGGTTGTGGGTTTGGAAGCGTTTCTTTAATCATCATGATCATTAATCCTGCTAACAGACAGAAAGCCGCAGCGACCATGAACAACCCAATGATTCCAACAGCATCGGTAATCATTCCGGAGAAAAAATTTCCTACACCAAATCCAACGGAGATGAATGTACCCCAGATTCCCATGGCAACGCCCCGTCCCTGAACCGGCAATACATCTGTAACTAAAGCGGTAGCTCCTGTGGGTAAAAATCCAGCACTAAATCCGTGGAGTAAGCGCATTGAGAAAAATACAAAGAGAACATCTGTAAATGGATAAGTTATTGTGGCAGCAATTCCGATGACTATTCCAATGTACATTACTTTCTTTCGACCAATGGTATCGGAAAGCTTACCCGAAAATGGACGCGCAAGAAGTGCTGAAATGGAGAACATGAAGAAAATTAATCCCTTTTGATTCTCCCCTCCTAATTCAGTGATAAAATCAGGTAGTTCCGGCAGAAACAGGTTAAAGCTGATCATGAATGCGAGCAGGGCCCAGCACATAATCCAGAAATTTTTGGGATACTTTAACAGTTTCACGGCACAAAAGTAACTCGATTTACGTCATAACTTTGAAAAGACAATTTATTATGAGAATCTATTTAATATTTATGGGATTAATATCCTTGGCGGTTGGATGCAGTTCTAGTATTTCTTCAGAAAGCAACGAGAATTCGATTGAAATAATGGCTGGCTTTGACCACGACTCAACCAAAGTTGTTAAGACGGAGAAGGAGTGGAGAGAACAATTGACAGAGCTACAGTTCAACGTAACGCGTGAGAAAGGCACTGAGCGCGCATTTACAGGAGAGTACTGGGACAATAAGAAGAATGGAAACTACCATTGTGTATGCTGTGATAATTTATTGTTTTCGAGTGATACCAAGTTCAAATCAGGTACTGGTTGGCCAAGTTTTTACGCACCTGCGATTAAAGACAATGTGGGAGTAGTAATAGACCGATCTTATGGAATGAAGAGGGAAGAGGTTGTTTGTAATCGATGTGATGCACACCTTGGACATGTTTTCGATGATGGTCCTCAACCAACAGGTTTGCGATATTGCATAAATTCTGCTTCATTGAAGTTTAAGAAGACGAATTAAAAATCTATTTTCGTAAAATGACTCAAGAAGCAACGTTTGGAGCTGGATGTTTTTGGTGCATCGAGGCTTGTTTTAAAGATCTTAAAGGAATTTCTTCTGTAGTGCCTGGTTACTCAGGTGGCACAAAGAAAACGGCCAACTATAATGATGTTTGTTCGGGAGCAACTGATCACGCGGAAGTAGCGCGCGTAGTTTTTGATGACACAGTAATTTCTTATGACAAGTTACTTGAGCTTTTTTGGTTCGTACATGATCCAACTCAAGTCAATCGACAAGGAAATGATATCGGTCGTCATTATAGATCAGTTATCTTCTACCATTCAGAAGCACAATTGGAGGCCGCAAACACGTACAAGCAACGATTGAACAACGAGCAAGTTTGGGAAGCTCCTGTCGCAACTGAAATAGTTTCTTTGGAGAACTTTTACGCTGCCGAGGATTATCACAGTAATTATCTAGACAATAATCCGGAAAATCCTTATTGTCAGTCAATCGTACGTCCTAAGGTCGATAAGTTTAAGAACGTTTTCGCGAATTTATTGCACTAACCTTAATTATAGCTAGTTCAATAAAGGTTAGCGATTTTTAGTATAAACGATAACTTTTTAGTGTTAACCACTAAGGCACAAATTCGTCTCTGACGAATCACAAAAATTCTATTTGAATGTTTAGTAAAAGCCACAAAGGGTCTGCTTACATGCAGACTTGTGTCCTACATATTCTCTTTGTGTCCTCGTGTCTACCTGCGTTACCACTTGTCTTCAAAAACGGTGTTTTTTCTTGTGGTTTAATAAAGAAATAGCGAGTCTCTTAGAACAAATCTTATCATGGATAAAAAGCAATACCTCTTTTTATTGCACTAAAAAAGGCCTCCAATAATGGAGACCTTAAAATATCTAGTGGTTAGATATTCAGTGCTTAATGATCGTGTCTGTTCTTTTTCGCTTCTTCCAAAATTACAATTTGCTCTTCTGTTAAAAGTGACTTCAATGCTGCCTTTTGATCTGTGCGATTTCCTTTTATGAATTCCTTTTTCTTTTCAGGAGTCATTGAATCATCATTCTTAATCACTTCAATTTTTTCTTCCACGAGGATGTTCAATATTCGAACACGTTCGATTTGATTTGGAGTAAGACTTAACAATTCAGTAAGTTTCTTTGTGGTTGCGTTAGCGCGCTCCTCAGGAGTTGCATTTTTCAATGCCTTACGTTCTTCGATTCTCGCTTTTTTCTCCGCTTCCCAAGCTTCCAATTCCGCAAACTGTTCTGCGTTCAATACAGCCTTAAGCTCATTTTTAAGCTCAGATTTTAATTCAACGATTTTCTTCTTGCGGTCTTCTTTTGGCAATGCTTCATCCGATCTAATCGCAGCTAAATCCGTAATAAAATCTAGGTTGATAGTTTGAACTTGCGCAGAGGTACTCTCATCCAATGAAAGACGTTCTGTCATTTTTAGCGTCATCTTTTCAGCCTTCTCCTCTGGTTCCATTTTGACACGGGTGTCTTGAGCAAACAATGATGCTCCCATGATAAATGTCCCGATAATCAATAATGTTAACTTTTTCATACTTCTCATATTAATGTTCCCATGTAAGACACAAGATAACTTGAATGGTTTAATGTATAGATGTAAAAATAGAGGAAAAGTTGCTTGAAAGAGTAAAAAAACTTCAGAGATACTGTACATTTAAGGAGAATGATGCGTAATCCTCTATTATTTCTGATTGTTTTAACGCTCGCAACTAGCTGTGGGGTCTCAGATATTGGACAATTGGTTGAAGGAACTACCGTGAATTTATCACGACGTGGTTTAACAGAGGTTCCTGATGAGGTTTTTGACAATACTTCTATTAAAGTCTTGAAGTTATATGGCAATCACATCGATAGTATTCCTGAGCGAATTAGTGAATTGGTCAATTTGGAGAAGCTTTATTTGGGGAGAAATGATTTGAAGTGTTTGCCCGAATCAATAGGTCAATTAAAGAAACTAAAACTCATTTCGGCCCAATACAATGAGATTGAATCCATTCCTGAATCTATCGGAGACTTAGAGAGCTTAGAACAGTTGATCCTCAACCAGAACAAGATTACCTCGCTGCCAGCCAGTATTGGTCAACTCAAGAAGCTGGAAGTATTGCAATTAAAATTTAATCAGTTGTTGAGTATTCCGCCAGAGATAGGGCAATGTGAAAATCTGCAATTCATTCACTTAACTAGGAACTATCTCAAAGAGCTTCCTATTGAAATTGGACAATTAAGAAAACTTCGTGAGCTTTATGTTGCTGGTGCCGGACCGCTCATTCTACTTCCCGAAGAGCTCTGTGGATTGCGTTATTTTGAAGTTTTAAAGATTGATGGGTCTACGGTCGTGCCTCATTGCTTACTTGTTCAACGAACTACTCGCCTGCAAATCTTCCAAGAGTAATTCAATAATTCATTTGACGTAGCTCTCATCGTTGCTATCACTATCATCATCGTTGTCATCATCCTTGCGTTCTTTGCGCCTTTGCCGTTCAACAAACTACAATTAGAGAAACTATACCGTGAAGGCGCAAAGAACGCGAGGCTAGATTCTAATCTTTTTCAGTCATAATTCGGAACAACAATAAATCATACGAAAAATGTGCACCGATACTAAACCACAATCCAAATTCATAATAGCCATAGCTAATCAATAGAATGAATGGCAATACAATCAATCCATACAACGACATTCTCCACTTGAGAGGATTCAGATAACCATGGATAGCGACAAAAAGAACGGATGTGATTATCGGGCCCAAATAAAATTGTACTCCTGACCGGAACAATAATTCCTCACCAACGCCTGCACAAATGGATAAGAAGATGCAATCCCATAGATTTAAATTCATACTTTTTACAACGTGCTCAACACGAGTAGGGAGGGACTTAAATACAGGTGCTGTCATTAGTGCAAGTGAAAGCCATGCGTAAAGTAAGCCTACAACAATTCCTAGCCCTAATTCACCAACATGTAAACGATCTAATTGTAAAATCTCCCAAGGACTAATTCCCTCGATAAAATACAATCCGAAAAATGTAGGCAAAGGAAAAATCAATAAAGTGACCAGTCCCAGAAGGTAAATTGAACGCTTTTTTATCATTATCCGAAACGCAGGTGTTTCACAGTATTCCCGTTATTGATAAGTTGCTTGAGTGATTCAACTCCGATTTTAAGATGATTAGTTACATAATTTGCTGTAACCGTAGTATCGCTAGCACTGGTTTTAACTCCTTCAGATACCATTGGTTGATCTGAGACAAGTAAAAGTGCACCAGTTGGAATTTCATTGGCGAATCCTACTGTAAAGATTGTTGCTGTTTCCATATCAATGGCCATCGCTCGAACCTTCGTCAAATACGCTTTGAATTCATCGTCGTGCTCCCAAACTCTTCTATTGGTTGTGTAACATGTTCCCGTCCAGTAATCCTCTCCTAAATCACGAATGGTAGTTGAAATTGCTTTCTGTAATGCGAATGAAGGTAGTGCTGGAACTTCTGAAGGAAAATAATCATTACTGGTTCCTTCTCCTCGAATTGCTGCAATTGGTAAAATTAAATCTCCAACTTCATTCTTCTTTTTTAAACCACCACATTTACCCAAAAACAAAGCTCCTTTTGGACTTATGGCCGAAAGTAAATCCATACACGTTGCAGCAGATGCACTTCCCATTCCAAAATTGATGATTGTGATTCCTTCAGCTGTTGCGCATTGCATTGGCTTGTCTCTTCCGATTACTTCAACACCGTGCATTTCAGCAAAGCGATCTACGTAATTGTGAAAGTTACAGAGTAAAATGTATTCACCAAAATCTTCTAATTTCTGTCCGGTGTAGCGTGGGAGCCAGTTGTTTACTATTTCTTGCTTAGTCTTCATAGGTCATTCTTTTATATAAAAATTGGGGATTCGCTTGTGTCAAACCCCCAATTAACAATGTTATAACGGATCAATTATTCCAATATTCCGTAAGTCTTTGCATAATACATCATCTGCTCAACAAATGTCTGCGTATTTTCAATTTTAATATCCGTGATTTCACCATCCCCATCAGTCACAGGAACAAATACTGGATTCACATAACCACTGTAAGGCGCAAGGTCTAATGGTGCAACTCTTTCCAATACTTCGGCATGTACGGCTTGGTCAACAGTAACCCCATATGTTTGAACCAAGTTACTACCTGCTTCGTAATCTCCTTCTGATTTAATTCGTTGGATTTCTCTCAACAAATCTCCAAACAATACTCTAAGTCTTTCGTAATCGTTGATGTTGTAATATGTTTTACCATCGCGAACAACTTTCTCAATCACATTTTCATCAGCTCCTTTTTCGATAACCCATGCAGCAACCAATTGTCTGTTTTGCATGTGCTCTTCTTCAATGTCGCTTCCAAGCGAAAGGCGCTGCAATTGAGTAATCATACCATTTCGGATATAATCATCATATGCCGCTCTACCAACATCCAATGTTGTAATCAACCCTAAGTCAATCAACTTCTCATCCATCAAGTAGTACAATCCAACGAGGTCAGCACGTGCCTCCTCTAGTGTACTTGCATAGTTCTTTAAAGTCTCAGAAGGTTGTCCAACGCCCTCGTTGATTTTTCCTGAGGCATGTCCAACTACTTCGTGCAATGCTGTGTGAAGTTTATCTGCTAAGTGTCCATACTTATTTGCCAAATCAATTTCTTCTTGATCGTGCGCAAATTCTTCCAACATACTAGAACCACCGGCACTGTTTCCTGCTTCGATAATATTTCCAAGGCTTACAGATTTAGAACCAATTTCTTCACGAATCCATCCGTTATTTGGAAGGTTTACTCCAATTGGAGTAGAGGGAGAAGCGTCCCCAGATTCACTGGCAACTTGAACTACTTTGTAACTCACACCTGTAACATTTTTCTTTTTGTGTTCTTCAAGTAAAGGTGAATTGTCCTCAAACCACTGTACATTGTCAGTAACAACTTTCATTTGCTCTGAAGCTTCGAAATCTGTGATTTGAACGATACTCTCATACGACGCACGTTTACCTATTGCATCTCCATATGTTTCTATAAATCCATTAATCCAGTCAATATCTCCAGCAGTTGATCTAGCCCAAAGAACATTGTATTCATCCCATGTTGTAAGATCACCTGTTTCATAATATTCAATCAATTTTTCCAAGGCTGCTTTCTGGTCATCGTTTTCAGCAACTCCTGCTGCTAAATCCAACCAATAGATAATTTTATCAATTGCAATTCCGTACTTACCACGAGATTTCCAAACATCTTCATAAAGCTCTCCATCCTTTAAAATCAACGTAGAATTTAATCCGTACTCTACTTGATGCGGATTCGAATTGTCAATCCGCGAAGCGTAGAATTCCTCCACCATTGCCTGAGTAACACCTTCACCATAGAAGTTGTTAGCCGAAGCAACAATCATGTCAACATCTGGATCTTTCACCTTACGTTTCCCTTCTAATTCATTGTTGAAGATAACTTCCTGCGCAGATTCACTGATTTCAGCTCCAGTCGCCTCTTTGATCTCATTGAAATATTCTTCACTAAACTCAGGAGTAAACTTCTCCATTCCGTAATGGTGGTGAATTCCATTCGCAAACCATACTTGTTTTGTATAGCTCATAAAGAAGTACCAATCATCACTATCTTTATCTCCATCGAAGTTTTCAATAATTGATTCAAGGCAATTACGAATCTCCAAGTTGAACGCTGAATTTTGATCGTAAATGATGTCTCGACCAGCTAAACCGGCCTGTGACATATAGTAAACAAGTTTCTTTTGATCCAACGATAATTTATCGAAATCTTGAATTTCATAACGCAAGATCTGAATATCTGCGAATCGATCTACTTGCGTTTCAGTTGGTGTTTTACGCTCAACATTACTTGTGTTATCTGCTGTACTGTCTTGGTCTGATCCACAAGAACTCAATAAAGCGCACATGGCGAATATTGGTACAATGAATTTTTTTGAAATCATATCCTTGGTTTTATAAGTGTTCCGAAATTAAAAAATCTTTCGAAAGGAAACCATGATTGTAGTATAAACGGGAGAATAACTCGATTAACGGAAACAAAAAAGAGCCCGTGACAAGCGGACTCCTTCTGTTATGAAACGAATTGGCTAGTGTCTTCCAAATACATTGATGACCGCCTTATTTCTAGATAGGTTCTTCGTATCGTAGAAGAAAGTAATTTTTTGAATTAACCGTCTTCCACCGCGAATATCAATTATACGTGAGTTCGATCCACTTGTAAAAGCATGTTTAAGTGTAATGACTTCTTCTGTTCCGTTCTTATAATGAACGATCATTTTGTGCATGTTCACGGCTCCTCCGTTAATGGTGACTTTAAGTTTAGAGAAAGTTCCTTGCATTGCACCAACTGGAATCACATCTCTGTCTAGTTTATAATCGACAGTGCGCATTCCAAGCTTTTCCCAACGTACATTACTCTGAGAGATTGAGTTGAAAGAAATGAAGATGAAGGCGATAAATACGAATGGAAAAAATCTATTGTTCATGGCATTAATTTTTTAAGGTTATGCTAAGTCAGACAAACGGAAATGAAAAAGGTTTAATCGGAACTTAAAAAAAACACAAGGCTTGTGTCTGTGTGTCTGTGTGTCTGTCTGTCTGTCTGTCTGTCTGTCTGTCTGTCTGTCTGTCTGTCTGTCTGTTGAATTCTAACAGAGACAACTATGTAAGCTCCTTTTTTGCTTTTGCAGTGCCAATCATTTGTGTGATAAAATCTATATCCGCTTTTGGTGATCTGGCAGGAGAGTACTCTCTTCCGTAGAAGATAATTTGTAAATGCAATTTGTTCCACAATGCTTCAGGAAATAATTTCTTTGCATCTTTTTCTGTCAAAACAACATTTTTACCCGAGGTAATTCCCCAACGCGTCAGTAAGCGATGGATATGGGTATCAACTGGAAAAGCGGGAACTCCAAATGCTTGGGACATGACAACGGATGCTGTTTTATGACCAACTCCCGGAAGTTCTTCTAATTGTTCAAAGCTTTGTGGAACCTCTCCTCCGTATTTTTCAATGAGCATTTCAGAAAGCGTAAAAATTGCTTGTGATTTCCTTGGCGAAAGTCCGCACGGGCGAATGATCTCTTTAATTTCTGCAACCTCCAGCTTGATCATGTCGAAAGGATTGTTTGCTCGCTTAAACAAGGTTGGAGTAATTAAGTTTACTCGTTTGTCTGTGCATTGAGCGGAAAGAAGAACGGCAATCAAAAGAGTGTATTCATCTGTGTGATCCAATGGGATCGGAGTTTCAGAATACAATTTTTCTAACTCCTCAATAATATATTTTCCCTTCTCTTTTTTTGTCATTTTATTTTGAATCCGTTTTTCATGAAGGCGATAAACTCCTTGAATTGTGACTTTGATGTAAAGAGTTTTTTGAACTCTTTTGATTTCGTTGTTTGATCTTCTTCAACAGTAGGTTCTTTTGATTCTGGTAGTTCAACTCTCTCCTTAAGCTCAGGAGTATTTTCCTCGAGCTCATCAATAACGTCCAACAGTTGATCTTCTGCTTTAGATAGCTTGTCTGCGCGATCAAAACGATCAACGGCAGCCTGCTGATACCCTTGTTTCTCAAGTAACATACCTAAATTGTTATTGGCGATAGCGTCATCCGGATCTAATTGAACAGCCTTTTCGTAATCTTCAACTGCACCGTTGATGTCCTTAAAGTGATTCTTGGCAAATGCACGGCAAGCGTATCGATAAGAGTAGTTGGGTTGTAACTCAATAGCACGATCTAGGTCTGCATAACAGCCCAGTTGATTGTTCGCATGTAAATAGGCAACTCCTCTATCGCTCAGTACATCGAAATGGTTCGGATGTTCTTGTAGAACTTGAGTGTATTGCTCAATTGCTTTTTCGACGTCTCCATTTTTCAGGGTCTCGTGTGCTTCTTCATGTAGTTTATTGACAAACATTCTCTAATTTCGTTTTATGCTCGACAAAGTTACCGACTTTCCTCAATACAGAAAACTTTCGAACAATAAGGTGTATTACCGTATTCGTAATGACCGCAATTTTGATGAAATTCAAATCATAGGATCAAAGGCACAGCTATTTACAATAGAAGCCCAACAATACCCGGAGATATTAAGAATTCAAGATTTACTGAACCTTTCCATGGAAGGGTTCGAACACTCTACTTCAGTTGAATTTGATCAATTATTGGATCACTATTCTTTGTGAATATTCTGGGAAATCAGAAGAGGAAAGAATGTAAACTCCTTCTTCTAAATCCAAATCAAAAGGTGTCATTCCATTTTCGACCCCAATTGTCTGAATCAACTGTCCATTAACGGAATGAATTGATATGTCAGCAATCACTGGAGACGAAATCGTTATTTGTCCTGACGATGGATTGGGATAAACTGAGAAAGAGGCTTGATCAATTGGACTCACACCTACTTGCGCAGGATTGGAATGTGACCATTGACCAAAGAATCTCCAAATCTCAATTGATTCCGTGAAGTCATTAAATGGTTGGTAGAAATATTCATGATCCCCTCCATTGATTCTCCAAAATTCAACAGAGCTTAGAGGAGTACAGCCTTGGTAGATAAAACGATCAACGGTGTATCCGTCAGATGCAACATCTGGAATTTGCGTAGAATCAGCTGTAGTAACACAACCGTGTGCATCTCTCCAGAAATTAAGTGTCGCTGGCACCAATGTTAATGATGGTAATGCTCCTACATCATAAGGTATAGTCGCATCCGCTGTTCCATGAAAATGAATAATGGGGGTAGCATACGTTGGAACACAATTATTCAAATCCTGAGAAGACATAGTTCCTGACATTGTACCAATCGCTGCAATACGGTCATTTAATTCACAAGCCAATTTGTGCGACATAATACTTCCCATTGAAAAGCCAGAAGCATAAACACGACTCGGATCAGCGTTATTGTTCAAAATTAAATCGTCAATCATCAAGTTGAAAAATGAAATATCATCTGCTGTTGAAGACAGAAACAACGTTCCATTCGCCCAAGAGTTTTGTCCTTGACCATTTGCTACTCCCTGAGGGTAGATAGCTATGAATCGTGCCGTATCAGCAATTTGATTAAACCCAATATTGGCCATGTTTGTTGCTACATCACCAATTCCATGCAGACAGAATACTACGGGTAAAGATTCCGTTCCTAGATCAAATCCAGTGGGTAGATACTGTACGTAAGTTCTGTTAACACCATCAACGTCAATTGTTTCATTGGTTTGTTGAGCGAAAGAGAAGAGCGTGACACTTGCCAAGCAAAGGGTAGTAATAAATTTCATAGTTTAATTAGTTAGCGAGTCTTTAATTAATCTCGAGACGTCTCTAAAGTATTCAAAAAATACGTATTTTCATAAAGTGAAATGGTACTACTTTTTATTTCTATTTCTGCTCGGAGCCTGTTCTTTGAATGCAGATCAGGAGGCTTCTCTAAGTGAGGCGGTTAGCTTTTATCTTGATGCAAAGAACGAAGGACGCGTAAAAGTATTTGTTGGCTTTACACATCCAGATGTTGTAGTCTATTATAAAAACCAAGGTGATAGCATCTTTACAGAAAAATTTGATTTATCATTCGATGGTGAATCATACAGCTATCTCCACGATGGTCAAATCAAAGAAATTGAAACCAAAGATGAATTCATTCATGTGAAATATAACTTCGTGTCTGTTGATGATTATT
Source organism: Crocinitomicaceae bacterium (assembly GCA_033791225.1). Classification (GTDB taxonomy): domain Bacteria; phylum Bacteroidota; class Bacteroidia; order Flavobacteriales_D; family Crocinitomicaceae; genus UBA4466. The sequence goes on along the minus strand of JASJHD010000006.1, from coordinate 328,190 downwards.
ACTATGAAGTAGACCAAATGGAAGTTCATATTTATGCAATCTCTGAAGACCATGGAAATTCATGGTTCTTCATGGAAGAAATAGATTATCTCAACGATGACATAATGAAATCGAAACACCGATTAATTAAATAAACCTATGCGCCTACTACTTATTGGACTACTTAGCTTAATCACGGTGACAACCTCTGCCCAAGGATGGGTTCCTGCAGGAGCAAGGTCGATGTCATTGGCCAATGCGTCAACAACGATCGACGATGTATGGGCGTATCACAATAACCCTGGTGCACTTGGTGCAGTAGAAGAATTTACTGCTGGAATTTCCTATGAAAACCGATTTTTATTAAAAGAATTGCAAAGTCAGGGAATTGCTGTTGCGATTCCGTTGAAAGTCGGAGTGATATCCATTGGAGGACATCTTTATGGCTACAATCGATTTAGATCCTACAAAGCCGGTTTAGGATACAGTATGCGCTTGGCTAAGAAAATTTATGCAGGTGTACAATTGAACTATCAAGGAATTACCTTGTCTGATGGCTATGGATCCCGTGGGAACTTGACCGCTGAAGCAGGAATATATGCGAAGATTACAGACAAGTGGAAGTTAGGATTCAGTGTCTTCAATTTGAACAGAGCTAAATTATCGGATTATGAAGATGATCGCTTTTCAACAATCATGCGATTGGGTAGTTCCTACACTTTTTCCAAAAAATTTACAGTACTGTTAGAAGCCGAAAAAGCTCTAGAGCACCGTTTTCGTTTTAAAGCAGCATTAGAGTATCAAGTGATCGATAAGCTCTATATCCGCGGAGGAGTTGCAACTGCGCCATTAGAGTTTAGCTTTGGTTTGGGATATCACATGAAAAAGATTCACATCGGTTTTGGAACGGCATACCATCAATATTTAGGCTGGTCTCCACATTTCTCACTGGTATTTGTAGCGAAGAAATAAATGAAAGGCTGGTGTCAACATATCATTATAGCGCTTATTCTTCTATCAAGCTCGTCGCTTTTTGCTCAGGATGAAAAGAGTGAAATTATCCAACAACGTGTAGAGTTTATATCTGAACTTTTAGAAACCGAAGAACTTGACTTGACAAACATTGTTGAGCAGCTGAATTATTATTACGACCATCCATTGAATTTGAATTCAGCGGAGATGGAAGATTTACAAGATTTGAGTTTGCTTTCTGAAATTCAGATCAACGATTTACTCCTACACAGAAAGCTATTTGGGAAGTTCATCTCTATTTATGAAATCCAAGGATTGGAATATTGGGACATGCAAACAATTCGTTTGGTACTGCCCTTTGTTAGGGTTGACGATAAGCTGGATCAGTTGCACGTGGGGATTAAGGAGGCATTTAAGCAAGGAAAGTTTGAGGCCTTTTTGCGTTATCAAAGAATCGCAGAACACAAAACCGGTTATGACAATGTCGATGATTCTACATTGGCGAACAGCAGTAAATATTATCATGGGAATCCAGATCGCTATTACGCCCGATTCCGATTTAAATACAGAACAAACCTGAGCATCGGAATAACCGCCGAGAAAGATCCAGGGGAAGAATTTTTTACTGGAAATAGGAGAGACGGCTTCGACTTTTATTCGGCGCACGCTTTCTATAAGGGAGGCAAGTATTTGCGCTCCGTGGCATTGGGAGATTATCAGATTCAAATTGGGCAGGGATTGAATTTGTGGTCGGGTTACGCCTTTGGAAAATCAGCAGATGCTACCAATATTAAAAAGACAGCCAATTCTCTTAAACCATATACTTCGGTAGATGAAGCGCGATTCCTACGTGGTGCAGCAGTGCAATTGGGTATAAAGAGATTTTCATTTACAGCTTTCGCATCGTATAAGCAAGTGGACGGTGCACTATCATCGGTTGTCGATTCATTGCAAAATTCAGAATTGTTGGTAGAGAGCATTAATTACAATGGCCTGCACCGAACAAATTCTGAGATCGCAAAGCGACATACACTGAATGAAACTATGTTTGGAGGAAATCTCCAGTACAAAAGCAGAGCGTTGCAGCTTGGAGTAGCAGCGGTTTATCAAGGCTACGATCAAATCTTTGCGAAAGATACTTTTGCCTACAATCAATTTGATTTTAGAGGTCGAAGTACTATTGGAATTAGCGCAGATTACAGTTGGGTGTTTCGCAATTTTAATTTCTTTGGAGAAGTTTCCACATCAACTCATTCAGGTGGATTTGCAAATATTCACGGGGTTTTATTCTCACTTGACAGAAGAGCCTCAATGAGTTTGGCGTATAGAAATTACTCGCGCAATTACGAAACGTTCTACAACAATGGCCTTGCCGAGGGAAGTGAAACTCAGAACGAAAGTGGATTGTATGCTGGTCTTAAACTTAACCTGACAAAATCATTTACAGTGAATGCATACATTGATGTATTCAAATTTCCGTGGATGAAGTACCAAGTAGATGGTCCGTCAAAAGGTCATGAATTTTTGGTTCAACCGATGTACCGTCCAAGTAGAAAACTGGAGATTTATGGGCGCTTCCGAGAGCAACACAAACAGCGCAACAGCAGAATTACTATTGGAGGGATTACACCATTAGAAGCTGTTATTCAGCGTAACTACCGATTGAATATTAGCTATCAAGTTTCGGAAAGTATCAAGCTGAAAAGTAGAATAGAGTATGTGACCATCAATAGAGCAAGTGGTGGGAAAGAAGAAGGTTTTATTTTAACACAAGATTTAATTTTCCGTCCGAAATCATTCCCAATTGATATTGCATTGCGATACGCCTTGTTTGATACAGATAGCTACGACACGCGTATTTACACCTATGAAAACAATGCTTTATATGTATTCTCTTCACCATCCTATTATTACCAAGGAAGTAGAGCATATGTTTTAGTTCGATGGACTTTCTTAAAGCGCTTTGATCTTTGGGCAAGATATGGGGTAAGTATTTTCTCTAATCGAGAATCTCTTGGAACTGGTGGCGAAGAAATCAGGGGAGGAACTAAAACAGATCTGACGTTACAGTTACGAATTAAGTTCTAAGACTTATAGTTATATGAAAAGTGCTCTAACCTTCTTATGTATCAGTTTATTTACGTTTTTTGGTTCTGCTCAAATGTATGAGGAATCCGCAAAGGAATTGATAAAGATCGCGGATGAAGATTTAGTTCAGTTGCCTTTTCGAGATAGCCTTCCTGCTTCAGTCTCATACCATGGGGTGGAGGTAGATACTTCCCTAACTAAAGTTGGAGATACCGTTGGGATTTCATTGAATGGTGAATATTTAAGTTTCAGAAGTGCGCTCACAACTCCTTGGTATCATCGTAATTTCAGATACAGATATATCCGCCCAACAGCCGTTACTGTTAGAGAGTATGAAGAATTCATGCAGTACATTCAAGATTCGATTGCTCTAGAGAAAATGTATTTTGGTTTTGATGACGACGATCAAGCCTCTTGTATTTTGAGTTATGATGAATATTATTTCGACGAAGAGGAACTTGAGTACGTTGAATACGATAGAGCTGACAGGATAAAATCGAGAGAAGTGTTTGTTTTGAATTGGAAGAAGAAATTTCGCTACACAGATCCAGAAATAGTACCAATTCTCGCTGATATGTATCTACCTCCGTACGAAAGGGTGTATCGTAAAAAAGAAATTGATCAGCGTAAATTGATATATGATTTTCACTGTATTCGACGGGTTAAGAACCCAATGTATGATTCTACCAGCGGTCGTGGGAATGGGAATTACGAATACAAATATAGAGTTATTGAAGAACGAGTTCCTGTAATGCCCGATGATTATCAATGGGCGATTGAGTCAGAACATCTATTCGATGAATATGCTATTTTAAGTCAAGTGTACAGACATTTCTTTAAAGATTCTCCCATGGTCGGACTGACAGGTGAGCAGGCGAAAGCATACTGCCGATGGCGAGAAATTAACTATCTCCAAGCAGTTGTAAGAGAAACAGAATTAATAACTCCTGTACAAATTGACCTTCCTATCGCAGAGGATTACGATTTAATGGATAGTCATCCAGCACAAATTGAACTGGTGAATCATGATTATACAGATCAATGGCAGATTACAGTCGGAGAATACGATGAGTTCAGGGAACACGTGCTGGATTCTGTCTTGCGCGAGTACCTGTTTAGTAATCTGAGTGAATTGGAAGAAGCCGCTGAGTTCCTAAGTCATTCTGACATTTACTTTGATGAAAGCTCTTTAGAATACAGAGAATTCGACCCCGCTGACAAAGTCAGAATAAGAGACGCATTCAGTTTAAATTATCGAACGAAAATTAAAATGAACGACCCAGAAGTGGCACAACTTGTTACTGATTTTTATAGTTCAATGATCGGCAAAACACCAGCATTCGAATACGCCTATATTGATGTGAAGCGCCGGAGTGAGGTAGGTCCTGTTACAATTGTTGCCGATTCAAATTATGGCGACTTTTACCAATCAATTTCTATGCAATGCATGGACGAAGATTCCGGTGAAACGTGGGAGTGCTACGGAAAGAACATCATTCTTGATCAATTCAACGAACAAGGACAATCAAGTGGAGTGAGAGCACATGATGATCTTGGCCAATTCATTGTACAAAAATGGACTGTTGTTAATCCCGAATCTACGAATGAAAATGAGGATAAAAAAGCATTGAGGACAGGAATTACCTACGAGCAAGCACTGGCATTCTATCATTGGAAATACCCAATTCATAAGATTACTAAGAAAAGCAAATGGACGGATTTTGTCTTTCCATCTAGATCTCAGTTCGAAACTTTGCAGCGCGGGGAAAGAATACCTGTTGAGGTGAAAATATTTGCAATGCCCACCTCAACGTTTAGGTATGTGATTCATTTGTATTGAATACTACGCTTTTCTCCGAATATAGATCAACTTATATCTTCCTTTTCCGCTTTCACGTTGGTCAATTTCAAACTTATCGGTTGATTTAATCAATGGAGTCAGCTTCTCGAAACCGTAATTACGTGCATCGAAGTTTGGTTGTTTCTTTTGAATTAAACTTCCAACATCTCCTAAAAAGGCCCAGCCGTCCTCATCTGCTAAGTCAGTCACAGTTTGTGTAATGAGCTTAATGATTTTCGGTGTTATGGCATCTACTTGTTTTTTCTTCTTAGGCTTACTTGGCTCGTTGGAATCGTCTTCCTCTTCTTCAGTTCCGAGAATTTCTAGATAGATGAATTTATCACAAGCTACAATGAATGGATTCGGGGTTTTCTTTTCTCCAATTCCAATAACTGCTTTACCTGTTTCTCTAATTCGAGTCGCCAAGCGTGTAAAGTCACTATCACTTGATGCAATGCAGAAACCATCTACTTTATCTGAGTACAATAAATCCATTGCGTCGATGATCATCGCAGAATCTGTTGCATTCTTTCCAGTTGTGTAAGCGTATTGTTGCATCGGCTGAATCGCATTTTCTAGAAGAATCTTCTTCCATTTTGAGAGATGAGGTTTTGTCCAGTCTCCATAGATGCGTTTAATGGTTGGATTACCATACTTGGCAATCTCTTCCATCATTTCTTTAATATATTTTGAGGGTATGTTATCGCCGTCAATAATGACCGCGAGGTTTTTTTCTTTATTCATAATTTAATGTTGATTGAGAACACGCTTCGAGAGAAAAATGCGTGTGTGCTAGAATTCAATATCTAAGTTAAACGTGTTCTTTAACGTGTGCAAGTTAGGGTTTTTTCTCGCAAGTGCCGCAAATTTGTCTTTTCCTGTCTGAAATTTCACCTCCTCATCTGGGTTTTTTGTGATCTCCATTCTGATAGTTATGTCGTAGTTCTGCAAGGTTTTACGCACATAACCCAAGAGATCTGAGAACCGCCCCTGAATCATATCAATTTGGGTTTGATTGTCGACTTCCATGATGTAGTCGTCCTCATCTACACGTTTTGGATCGCGCTTGATCATTGCGTTGTAGATCGTTTCCTTTCGTTCATTTTTCATAATGAAAGCAAACTTTCGCCAAGCCATCTTAAGATCATCCGTAGAGTATGGATTCCGCGGCATATTACTTAAATCCAAGTGCTGTTCACCTTCTTCCTCTTTCTTTTCCATCATCTTTTTAATGGAAATACTTGAAGTATTCAATGTTCCAGAAGGAGCAGTCATCACTTTTGGTGGCTCTTTTACAAAGAAATTTTCTGCAGTTTTCTTAATAGCAGGCTTTGGCGCTGCGGTTTTCTTGACCTTGTCTCTAAGATTCTGTTCCGGAAACGGGATTATCCTGACTGGATCCGTTAGTCGTTTTTTTTTTCGAGCTCCTGATTGATGGAACACAATTGCATAAGAGCCATTTCGACCAGCAATCGTTGGTTCTTAGCAGCTTTATACTCTACGTCGGCACGACTTAAAACCCCCAGCGCTCTTAACAAGTGAGGGCCTTCTATTTTCTTTGATTGCTCAATGTATTTCTCTTGAACTGATTCACTTACTTCTAGCAAGGCAGCGGTTCTAACATCTTTGCAAACAAGTAGATTACGGTAATGATCTGCCAGTCCAACGATGAAATTGTGCGCATCAAATCCTTTCTCAATGATGTCATTTAACAAAAGCAATGCACTTGGAATGTCCTCCTTCAAACTACTATCAATGATTCTGAAATAGTAATCATAGTCGAGAATGTTCAAGTTCTGAATGACATTATCGTAGGTGATCGTATTTCCTGAGAATGTAACAATTTGATCAAAAATCGAGAGTGCATCTCTTAATGCTCCATCCGCTTTTTGAGCAATGATGTGCAAAGCATCAGTATCTGCAGTGATGTTTTCTTGACCTGCGATATTTGCTAAATGATCAGCGATATCCTTTACCTTGATGCGGTTAAAGTCAAAAATCTGACAACGCGATAAAATCGTAGGAATAATCTTATGCTTTTCAGTTGTTGCCAAAATGAAAATTGCATGCTTTGGTGGCTCTTCCAAGGTCTTCAAAAAGGCATTGAAGGCAGCCGTTGAGAGCATGTGAACCTCATCAATGATATATACTTTGTGAGATCCTAGTTGAGGAGCGATTCGCACTTGATCAATCAGACTTCGAATATCTTCAACCGAGTTGTTCGAAGCAGCATCCAATTCGTAAACGTTCAATGATGCCCCCGAGTTAAACGACTCACATGAGTCACATTTATCGCACGCCTCTATATTTTCAGTTCTGTCTATACAGTTGATCGTTTTTGCCAGAATTCGCGCAGTTGAAGTTTTACCAACTCCACGAGATCCACAAAACAAGAAAGCCTGTGCTAAATGATCGCTCTTTATCGCATTTCGCAACGTAGAGGTGATCGACTTTTGTCCAACGACAGTGCCGAAGGTTTGTGGACGATATTTCCGTGCAGATACAATAAATTCACTCATCAAAACAAAGTTAATTTTTTCGTTCGATGTTGACTAGAATTGTTGATAACTTACCTTATTCGTTGGGAACGAATGGATAGACAGATGTCAGACGGTCAGATTAAGGACTGTGTTAAAACCAAAGGGTTTACTTGTGCGGAACAATTTATCAAAACAAACCTAAAGGCCTTTGTGTTAAAAATACCTTGCCATAATAATGAACCGCTAAGTTGTAATATGTCCTTCAATGTGGCTGACAATCTAACAGTCTGAAAGACTATCTATTTCTCTTTAACCTTCTCTCTTCTCGCCTTTTCTGTCTTCGTTCTTTTCTGAACACTTTTCTGGCGTTCTCAGGGTAAGGGACATAAAATACGCTGATTTCTGGCTCATTACCTTTCGTTAGATTAAAATCTTGAAAATTAATTTCTGGATGGAAACTACTTAGTTGAACTACTTCGACCTCGTAGCCAAACTCTGTTATTTCAAGTCGTAAAGTTTGGAGTTCTTCTTTTCTAAGCTGTAGATTTATATGATAACGGCCGTCATAATCTGTGATAGCTCCGGCTATTGTTCGGTCAGCAATATTATTCACTCTAATTTTACAAAAAGGATAGGGTTCACCCATTTCGTCCCAAACGGTTCCTTTGATAATAATGTTTACTGTATCGGATTGGTTAATCGAATCCGCACGATGAAGTGAAAAGTCACTTATTTCGACTGGATATTCTACCGTTGTTTGGGCTATAGCTTCATTACTGGTAAGTTGTGTTAACATAAGAATCAATGAAGAAGCAGTAGCGGCTACACGTCCAAGTCCGTTGAAACGAGAAACCTCCTTGCCCCAATTTTCCAATTGTTTATTGGAGTACATCCCGCAAACAGTATTATTGCTTTCTTGTTGAATTAACTCAATCTCTTTCCATTTCTTTTTGGAAAAGTCAACGATTGTTTTTTCACATTTACTACATATTCTACCTCCTTCGGCAGGCTTCATTTCAAGCCAGTCTTGGCCGCAATACTTGGGTTTCGGGATAGACATAATGTGAAGTATTTACAAATAGATGCGTTATAATAAGAATTCCATACGTAATAATATATTTATTCAATAATCAATTTACCTGAAATGGAAATTCCATTCAACTCGATATTAAATATATAGAGACCAGATGATAAGTCCGATCGATCCACCACAATTGAGTCCGTTGTAATGCCCTTCAGCTTCATAACACTGTTTCCAGCAAGATCCATTATTTCAAATTCAACAGGATTTTGATTTACGTTTGAAAATGAAATGGTAGTTTGATGCGAAAAGGGGTTTGGGTAAATACGGTAATCATTCCCTTCAGACAATTTATTCGCGTTCAAAGTATTGAGGTTTACTTTCATTAGAAATGCTTCCCACATTCCATTTGGATGCGTGGATTGTGACTTTCCAGTAATGTAGAAATTGTCCTGATATACATGAAAATCGAGGGCTTGATCACTATCGTTGCCTCCCCATGTTTTATACCATTGTTCAACCCCGTTCTGATTAAATTTTATAAATGCGATATTCAGACTGTCATTCCCATAACTTTCAGTATTTCCTACTACATAGATATTCCCATCATTCGCCACGTGAACGGATCTAGCAGATTCGCCTTCAGACCCTCCCCAGGTGGTGTACCAGATTTGATTTAAATCCTTATCATACTTTGTCAGAAAAAGATCCCAATTATTTGGGGCAGTCGTAGAAACTCCAGTACAATACAGAAATTCCCCGTCGGTTGACATGCCCAATGCATTTTCCGCATTGATCCATAAGTCATTACGACCATACAATACAGAGTCGACAAAATTTCCATTGGTCTTATCGAACTTGGCAAGTAATGCTTTTCCTTGGAAACCAAGTCCAGGGGTTCCTTCATACAAACCCGAAACATAAATCATGGAATCGTCAACGACTATGTGCCCATCTTGGTGTTCATCTCGATTAGGTACACCCGAACCCCATACTTTTCTCCAGATTTCATTGCCTTGATAATCTACTTTGAGAATGAGAACATCCATAGCCGTAGTAGCACTTCTTGTCCAGCCAGTAAGGATAATTCCATCTGGTTCAAAGTGAATTCCATCAATCTCTTCGTATCCATTTCCTTGTGTCCAAAGGGTGATTTGTTGAGTGGCTCCAGTGACTACATCAGTTGTAAATAATAATGCTTGACAATTCCCAACTCCTAATGTGGAACAGGTTCTCCCAGCTAAATAAATTAAGCTATCCGTAACTTTAAGATTATACGATTGTTGAGAATAAATATCACTCACTGCATGTTCCATCCACAATTCGTTCGTATCGCTATCAAATTTGTACACCGTGGCATCCATTAATATTTGGAAGCCTGACATATCCTGATTTACGCCCCAATAAATATTCTCGTTTGCATCGGTTCCAATGGACCAACCTTCAGAATTCCCAAAAGGTAATGGACTACTTCGGCGCATGATCCACTCATAATTTAATGTGTCCTGAGCGAAAAGTGTGAATACGCCTGACAAGAATACAAGTAAAAGGCTGAAATTTTTCATCGAGAAAGTGTCAAATAAGTAGTTGTAACAAAGCTATGAAAAATCTACAAGCAGCACCACCGTTGGGCACTCAAGCTAAAGTATTGCACCGGTTCTTTTTTTCACGATCACATAAACTAGGATAGGTATTGCACACCAAACAATTGTATTGAAAATAGTAAATAAGGATGAGTCTATGTTGAAGGTTTTAGCTATTGGTAATGCGAAGATCCAATACCCAATGATGCATAGCGCCATGTAGTTTCCAAATAGTGCGTATGAAGTAACTTCATCAGCATTTGCCGCGTCAACTGCACCGCCTTTTTTCTCTCGTAAGGCCGCTGAATAAATCAAGACGTACCAGAAGATAAAGTGAAGTGCTAGAAACCCTATGGAGATTGAAAGATCTGCAAGTTTAGCTGATGTAACTTCACCTTCTTCATACTTTGGTATATCGATAGAAATAATGGATGTTTCTGTTGCGTTACTAAAAGAAGCTGCACCGCTACTTTTGGCCCAAACATAATTAACTTCTAATTCGAATTTGTAGCTGTTGGCATCATTAAATTTTTTTGGATCGACGTATATAATGACTTGCTCATCGCCCCGTCCTTTCCCTGAAATCATATCCCCCCAATCCATACCATCTCCCTCAGAAGTACCAACGATTTCACCGTTGTAGAAGGCCATTGCATAATTAAGCCCAGCTTTTTTTCCTCCCCGTGCGATAACTTCCATGCGAATAGGTTCTGTCCCCGTCGGGTATTTATCCAACAAAATAACGTCTACTCCTGGCCCCATTATGTTTTCGGTGCGGAAGTCGGCAAACAAACTTGTGCCTAACGATAATAAGGCGAGTGCAATTAAGAATGAGGCTAAGCCCGAAAGAATAACGAAAAATTTGAGCATGATACTCAAATGTATGAAATAAATCCAATAGGGTTTTGCAAAGGAATTAGGCAGTTAACTCAGTCATCAAACAAACATCTACAAGTAATCTTGGCGCTATTCAATAATGGAATTCTATCACTTGATTTTTTGAACCACAAAGCCACAATTCGTCCTTCGGACTGGGCGCAAAGCAAAGTGTAGTTTAAGGCACTATGGCTTGTAAACCAAAAGGTTTACTTGTGTCAAACTCTTTATTGTGTTGTGGAAATAATTTTGCGTCCTTGTGCCTTTGTGGTGAAATTCTCACGTTATTCCAAAGTCATCAAACAAGCACTTACAGGCAATCTTGGCGCTATTCAATGCCAACGGAATTCCACCACCAGGGTGAACAGATACTCCTGCGAAATATAAACCTTTGACGTCTTTGCTGTAATTAGGATGGCGGTAAAAGGCGGAAAAACGATTGTTGGAGGCATTCCCATAAATTGACCCAAATTTCCCTGAATATTTTGCTTCAAGAATCCGTGGATCGAGTGTGGCTTCAACTTCAATCAGTGGGCGTATATCTTCACCTACTAATTTACTCATTCGTTGAATGACGAACTCCCGTTTCTCATTGACGATAGAATCCCAGTCTTGACCTTGATCAATCGGAGCGTTAATGAGAATGAACCAGTTTTCGCAACCTTGAGGGGCATCTTCTGGTACGGCTTTAGAAGAAATGTACATATACAAAGAAGGTTCTTGGTGCAATTGCTTATCGATAAAAACGGCATCAAACTCTTCCTTGTCGGTATCCGAAAATAACATGTTGTGAATGTGAAGTTTATCAAACGATTTTTTTATCCCCCAATAAAATGCTACAACCGAACTTGATTTCTCTTGACTTAAAATTTTCTCAGGACGTTTTTGCTCTGACATCAGTTTCTCATAAGTGAAAGAGATGTCCATATTGCTTACGACATATTTTGAATCGTAGGTGCCTTTAGCGGTTTTGATTCCTTTAATTTCTTTGTTCTCAATCAGAATTTTTTCAACCGGTTCATTGAAATGAAATTGAACGCCAACCTCTTCTGCAAGTTTGTGTAATTCCTCAGTGATTTGAATCATTCCTCGTTTTGGTAAATAAGGAGGGACATTGATCTCTAAATGTGAAATCATGTTCAACATTGCTGGAGCCAAATATGGATGACTTCCATTGTACTGTGCGAAACGGTTGAAAATTTGCGTTGTCCTTGGGTTCTTGAAGAAGCGTCGATTCTCCTGATCCATTGTACTGAACAACTTGTAACTTGGTAAATGAGCAAGTGCCTGACGCAGTTTTTTGCCAAACAGTCCGCGCCATCTATGCAATGATTTCTCAATGAAAAGTGGCGCAATAAGTTTATAGTTTTTATTCGCTTTCGATAAATAGCGCTCCACGCGCTCTTTGTCTTCACCGAGTTTATTCGCCAATTCCTGAACTACTTGTGATCGGTCGCGTGTAAGTTCGATTTCACTACCATCATTATAAAAGTACTTAAACGATGATTCTAGGTCCACCATTTCAAATGTGGAGAAATCCTTTCCACACAGTTCGTATAATTCTTCTATATACTCGGGACAAGTGAGTAGGGAAGGGCCCTGGTCAAAGCGATATTTTCCTAATTGGCGACTATTAATTTTTCCGCCTGGGAAGGCATTTGCCTCAAAAACATGCGTTTCTAAACCGCCTTTCGCGAGTCGAATGGAAGAGGCAATCCCAGCAATTCCGGCACCAACTATTATTGCTTTGTCAGCCAATTAATCAACAATTACAATGCTGTCAATGCTATCTCCTTCACTGATACCGTCTACATTGTCTACACCTTCTACAACTTTACCAAAGCATGTGTGGTTTCCGTCAAGGTGAGCCGTGTTATCTCTTGAATGACAAACAAAAAATTGAGATCCTCCAGAGTTACGTCCAGAATGAGCCATTGATAAAACTCCTCTTTCGTGGTGCTGATTTCCTCCATCTAATTCGCAATCGATAGCGTATCCAGGCCCACCTGTTCCAACCATTCCACTCTCACCATCACGTGAATTTGGACATCCTCCTTGAATCACGAAATTTGGAAGTACACGGTGCCACTTAAGTCCATCATAATATCCATCTTTCGCCAATTTAACGAAGTTAGCTACTGTATTAGGAGCGTCGTTGCTGTACAATTCCACTTTCATCTCTCCTTTATTTGTCTTGATTATTGCTTCCATAATTATTTGAATTCGTATTTCTACAAATATCATCATTTTGAAAGTAAATGAAAGCGTGTTGGCCGTGAAAATCTAGATTTGAATTACAAATTGTAGCGAAGTCCAATAAGAAGCTCCGAACGATGACCCACAGGTCTTGTGAAAATTAGAAGAAATTATATCGGTTCCTTTGATAGACTCCTTCGAGATCACTTTTGTTTGAACAACATTCTTGGTTACATTTGTATATGCAAGTATTCAGATTTCATAGAAATCAACTCAAGCGATTTGATGACCAACATATCAATTTGGCATACAATCAGGAGATGTATTTACCATATATCAATCGTCCATTTGGATATGAGAATTTTGAAAAGCAACTCCTTGAGAAAGAGAAAGATTGTGCTTTTGGAAGATCTATTCTTGCTGATGTGCTCAATGAGCAATACACGCACATTGAGAAGCTTGGGAAGATAGAGGAGCAGATTGAATCGCTGCGTAATTCGACTACTTTCACAGTAACTACAGGACATCAATTGTCACTTATGACAGGGCCTTTATATTTTGTGATTAAAATCTTACAGGTTGTAAAACAGGCAGATGAATTAAATATAAAATTTCCTAATAATCATTTTGTCCCTGTCTATTGGATGGCAACTGAAGATCACGATTTTGAAGAAATTCAATCATTTAATTTGTTTGGGAAAACCTTGAAATGGGAGTCTGATCAAAAAGGTCCAGTTGGTAGATTTAATCTTGATGGCTTGGATGAAGTTCGCTCTGAAGTAAAGGAGATGTTCAAGAATCATCCTGATGCTCCAATTCATGATTTGATCGATGCGTACGATGGAAAGAGTCTTACAGAGGCCACAAGGAATTTGGTACACGAGTTATTCAAAGAATACGGACTTGTGATTGTTGATGGAGATCACCCGAAGCTGAAAAAACTTTTTGGATCAGTGATCGAAAAAGAACTGAAGGAGCAGTTTTCATTCAAAGCCATTTCGTCAACCAATGAACAATTGAAAAGAGACGGCGGAAAAATTCAGGTTAAATCAAGAGAGATTAATTTATTTTATATTCTAGATGGTCTTCGATCCAGAATTCAATTTGAAGACGGAATTTATACCATTGATAAGGTCGGAACCTTTTCTGTATCTGAAATCCTTGCAGAGTTTGAAAATTTCCCTGAACGGTTTTCACCAAACGTCATACTACGACCTGTATTTCAAGAAACCATTTTACCAAATCTGTCCTATACAGGCGGAGTTGGAGAGATTTCATATTGGCTGCAATTGAAAGGTGTTTTTGATGCTGTAGATTGTACATACCCAATGATTTCCGTGCGTAATTCACTCATGTGGATAGATGGCGGAACATCTAAGAAAATGGCAAAGATTGACATGTTACTCGAAGACACCTTTAAAGCTACTGACCTAATTAAACGCGAATTCGTTGAACAAAACTCAGAAGGAACTTTGGATTTTGAAGAGCTAGAAGATGCCTCAAAGCAACTTGCAGCTTTTATAAATAAGTCGGTAGAGGCAATTGACTCCACGAAAATGCAGTACGCACAAAGTGAAATTGTACGTCTTGAGAAGCAGATGACAGGTATAAAGGAAAAACTCATTAAACTGTCTAAACAAAAGCATGAAGAGGCGATGAAGATTATTGAGTTCGTGAAGGAACGATTATTCCCTAATGATTCTTTGCAAGAAAGAACAGCTAATTTCTTCTCCTTTTGTCCAGATGGTGACTACGCTGAGAAACTTGATCAATTGTACAAGAGCTTGAATCCTGAAGAAAATGACTTCATTGTCATTCGGGAAATATAATTCAATGAAATAATCATCATATTATCTCGTTTCTAAAGCTACTTTTGTACAATGCGCGGAATTCTCACGTTATTTTTTACGCTACTTATTAGCATCTCTTTTGGTCAAACATTGAGGGTGAAGGGCTACTGTGTTGATCGACGCGGTGTTCCAATTGATAACGTAATCGTTTATTCTCCAACAGCAATAGAACAGAAGATTTATACGGACTCTTTAGGGTATTATGAATTGGCCTTTAGGGAAGAGGGAGAAGTACAAATTATCTATAGAACCGCTTCTTATGAAGAAAGGTTAACAGTGAACGTTAAGTCAAAGAAGACGAAAGTAGGAGATGTAGTTTTTCCTTTCCAACAGGAAGCTGGGGTTAACGCAAATGGAATTCGAATTTATAAACCTGGTGATATAGATGATTTAAAGAGAATCGATTACCAAATGTTGCCATCAGCGAATGGTGTTGAACAGTTTTTAGTGCTCACCACTGTTGCTCGATCGAACAATGAACTCACTACAAACTACAACGTGCAAGGTGGGAGTTTTCTTGAAAATTTAGTACTCGTCAATGGATTTAATATTTATCGTCCGTTTTTAACAAGGTCGGGACAACAAGAAGGAATGAGTTTTATCAACTCAGCGCTGGTTGAGTCGATTAAATTTTCTGGTGGAGGGTTCGCAGCGCGGTATGGAGACAAGATGAGTTCTGTATTGGATATAACGTACAAATCTCCAGCAACGAAAGAATTCAGTGGTTCTTTGATGGCATCTCTCTTGGGAGTAGAATTACATGTAGCACAGGGTGTTGGATCACGGTTCAATTATATTGTTGGTGCTCGTTATCGTTCAAATGGCTATTTGTTAAATGCATTGCCAACCCAGGGGGCATACAACCCTGTGTTTTGGGATGCTCAATTCCTCACCAACTTTGATATCACTGAAAATTTAAAATGGTCTGTAATTGGTCACTTTTCTTCAAACAACTACCGATTTAAACCTGAGACGCAAGAAACAGATTTCGGAACGGCAAATGAAGCCTATTCATTTAAAGTATATTTTGAAGGTCAAGAAGAAACTCAGTTTACGACGATGCTTGGAGGAACTTCTCTTAAGTGGGAAGTTGACTCAACGACACATTTGGACTTTTATGCTACTGTTTTCAATACAGTTGAGCAAGAGTATTTTGATATTCTTGGCGAGTATTACATTAATGAATTAGAAACGGACCCTTCCAAGGAAGAATTTGGAGATTCTATCGCCGTTCTTGGTGTTGGAGGTTTTTTGAATCACGCTCGAAATAAACTGAACGCTACAATTATCAATATTTACCATCATGGTGATCACACGTTTAGATTTGGATTCAAGGATACAACCAAGACAAAGTTTAGGTCGCACACCTTGAAGTGGGGACTTAATTTTCAAATGGATGATTTCTATGACCAATTGAGCGAATGGAAAATGGTTGATTCAGCCGGATTCTCTTTGCCACAATCGGGTAACGATAGTGAGATCGTTCTATTTGAAACAGTGAAAGGAGAGTTTAATCTACAATCTCAACGTTATACCGGATATGTTGAATGGAACGCTGTTTGGAAAAATAACCAGTTCAACAAAATTGTTAGCATAACAAAGAAGTACAGATACAAAGATGAAGAAGGGATTAAACATAAAGTACGGAAGACATTCGTAGATACTATTTACAATTCTCCATCACGTTGGACAATGAGTTTTGGAGCACGTTCTGGATATACAACAGTGAACAGTGAATTCTATGTTACCCCAAGAATGGTTTTGCGCTATTATCCGAGAGCGTACATGGTCAAGGATGAAAAAATTCGCCGAAGAAATGTAAATATTCACCTCTCGACAGGGTTGTACTATCAGCCACCATTCTATAGAGAATTTAGAACGTTTGATGGTCAATTGAATCTAGATGTTCTTGCTCAGAAATCGGCACATATAGTTGCAGGTACAGATGTGTATTTTGGAATGTGGGGGAGGGAATCCCCTTTTAAATTTACGGCGGAGGCTTTTTATAAGTACATGTGGGACATTAACTCATATGAGATTGACAATGTACGAACGCGCTTCTATGCGAACAACGATGCTAAAGCTTATGCGTATGGAATTGACTTGAATATCAACGGTCAATTTGTGAAAGGAATAGAATCATTCTTTAAAATTGGGTTCTTGCGAACTGAAGAAGATGTTCTGACGGATTACTATTACGATTACTTCAACGAATCCGGTGATAAAATCATCTTCGGAATTAGTGAAGATCAAACAGTCACAGATAGCCTGTTGGTTGAGCCTGGGTATATTCCAAGACCAACAGACCAATGGATTAGTTTTGGAGCTTTGGTACAGGATAGAATGCCAGGGAAATTTGAGAGTTTTAGCGTGCAAATGGGAATGCAATATGGATCGAGATTACCATACGGACCACCAGATTTCAAACGTTACAAGGATACACTTCGCCAAAAATCATATTTCCGTGTGGATTTAGGAATGTCATATGATTTCTTGTACAAAAAGAAAAACAAGCAGAACTTCTTCCGTAAGAACTTTACCACTGCAGTGATTTCTTTCGAAGTATTCAATTTGTTGGGAGTAAACAATGTTCTCTCTAAACAATGGATACAAGACACTGAAGGGAAGTATTATTCGATCCCGAACTATCTTACTCAACGGCGATTCAACTTGAAGTTGATACTGAGGTTCTGACATAAAAAAAGCCACCTGCAGAACAGATGGCTTTTAAAGCTGTTTCAAATAAAATTACTTAATCTCTTTCAACGCATTGTCAATTAATGTGCTCAAGTGCGCTTTGTGTGCTTTTGTTGAGATATCTCCCGATCCATTCGCTACCATTTTACGAATCTCCTTCAAGAAGTAAACGGCGTGTGATTTAGCTACATTCATGTACTTATCTGATTGAACAATACTGATTAACTTCTCAGCATACGCAATCTGAAGGTTTTGTCTGAATGAATTAACATTTCCACTGATGTCAGCTTTGAATATACCATCCGTTAAATCTTTCATGAACGCAGACAATGTGTACTCGTTACCGTACAATTCTGAATCAACGATTCGTTGCATCGTGTTTCGATGAAGCAAATGTGCAATTGCTCCAGTTTGAATTCGAAGAGCATAGCTGTGAATCTTAGGATCTTCTGTTGCCATAAAATGGTTAAACCCTCTACGTTGTGGTTGGATGTGATTGTACAATTCTGCTCCAAAATCAAATGCAGTAGGAGAGAAGATGTAGTCATTCAAGGATTTCATTGCGAGCTTTTGTTGTGCAAGATCAACCGGCGTATATGGTTGAGTAGCTCCAGCTTGTCCGTTCATGGCTCTGTCAATATAAACACCACCGATATAGCGTGAAGTTACATTAGCAGCGTCACGGTATTGTCTTAAGAGTGATAAATAGGCAATGAACTGATCATGGTGAGAAGTATTAGCATCGTCATATTTTGTGCGGACTTCTGTTGCCAATATCTTCACGAGTTCCATTCGTTCTACAGCGTATTCAACCGCATCACTCGTTAAATCATAGATGTTCACTCGAGGATCAATCGCTTTCCCTGGAGAACGCATGTCGTCTGCATCATTTCCAAACATTAAATCATGTTCCGTTGAGCGATTCAGTAAAGCCATCGTTTCAGCTTCGGTTCTATTTGGCTCATATGCAAATTGAATGGCCCATAGATCATACGGTCCAGGACGCTTTGTGAAATAGTGTCCTTGTTGTGATCTGTCCAAAGCAACATTGATAGAAGGGTAGTCCATAACAGATCCCATCAATCCTTCAGCTCCTGTGATTTCCATGTTGTGAATAGTAGCCAAATCATGCAATTGACTTGCTTTCATATTGTGGTTCAAACCAAGCGTATGTCCAATTTCATGGAGTACTAAATAATGAAGGTACTCTTGGATCATTTTACTGTCCTCAATTGGTTCCCCATCAATGTATTGTAAGATCAATGATGCGAATGAAGTATTTACAGCTCCAACTTGAGAGGCTTCACATCCAGGGTGTGAACAAGAACTCAATTGAACCATTTCTTCCCCTTCAGCACCAGTTGGCTCTGAGAAAAATTCTTCTGCTCTCAATCGGCCTAATACTGATCGGTATTCAAACATAATGTCAGCTCCTAAGATTTGTCCAGTACGTGGATTGACGAAACTAGGTCCATATCCACCAAACGGAGGGAAAGGTGATGCCGTCCAGCGTAAAACGTTGTAACGAATATCTCCAGCGTCCCAATCTGCGTCATCTGGTTGTTGCTTAACAATTAGAGCATTCTTAAATCCTGCTTGCTCAAAAGCGATATTCCACTGTTCTGCAGCTGCTTTAATGATTGGTCTTAAGTTTTCCGGTGTCGTATTTTCCATCCACCAAACGATTGGTTCGACTGGCTCAGAAAGTTCAGCGCTTGGATCCTTCTTTACCAAATGCCAACGGTGAACTAAATCACGGTAATTTGCATTTTCTGGACTTGTCATGTCAGTAACTTCTGTCAAGAAATATCCAACACGTGGATCGTCTATCAATGGAACATAGTCATTGTCTGGCATTGCAATCAAGCTATGGAAAACTGTGATACTTACGTTTCTTCCATCAGTAACGTCACGGTTTCCACCATTTAATACAGATGGTCTTGAGTAAACATACTCTACTGCTATGTCTGTATTCTCCGGGTAACTTCTAACTCTGTCTACTTTTGATTTATCCTTATCAAGTGAACCTAATGAAAATGAAAAAGGAGAACTTCCAGGGAATTTTGGAGGCTTCACTTGCGAGAAAGTCTCAGTTAGGAATAACTTATCTGCATCAATCAAATAGGCAGTTTCATCATCGTTTATTCCTTCAATTTTTAAACTTGCCATGATTGCATCCGGCATATTTGCGTCTGCCGCTCTAATCAGTGCATTTTCAGGATCGAAATAGGATGAAGTATTTTGCGTGATGAATTCAATCTTATTGAAGTACTTCTCAATCTTAAACACCTTGGAACCCTTGTAGTTTCCTCTGAAACCACGAACTCCGGCTACACCATTTGCAACTTGGCTAAAATAAATAAACTCATGTCCGATTTGATCTTCAGTGATCAACATGTACATTTTTCCAGTTACGGAATCTTGATACATCGTAAAAAGTCCTTCAAACTTTGTACTCTTTTTGGTGAGTTCTGAGATTTTTTTTGGAGCGTCCTTAGAAGGTACTTCCTTCTTAACGTCACCTTTGTTCCTGTTTCTACGTTGACCGTATACTCCTTGAACAGAGAATACCAGTACCGCGAATAATGCAAAGCGTAGGATTGAATTTGCTGTTATTTTCATGTTTTATTGGGTTTAACCGATTTAGAAATGAGCCTAAACATACAAAAAATAAATAGCGATCCAGAATTTATATCTGGTGATAATTGGGATTCAATTTACACGTCAAGAATTCGTCTATGGTAACTAATTTGGCCCAAGTGGTAGGTGAGGTGCCCGTGTAAATGTGTCAAGAAAAAAGCCGTAGTCATCTGATACCCAAAAACGTCAATAGGAAAGTCAGAGTCCAATTGTTCCTGGGTAACATTTTTCAAGGTTGATAATACGGTAGATTTGGTGATCTCGATTTCTTTGAGCAGTTGATCTCGGTTGATCTTAAGATCAAATTCTTGTGAACGATTTCGAACGTATCCAGTATTCCCCAAGGTCGCACCGATGAAATGTTGCATGTTTCCACATAAATGCAACACGAGCGTGCCTGCTGAGTTGTTCACTTGCCCTTCTTTGGACCAAAGAATTTCCTCATTTGAATAGAGTTCAACCTCTTTTTCAAGTGCATTTAAATCGCGTTCGAATAGCTTAAGCAATATATCAATCATCACTAGTTGAATCTAATTCTAGGATAATAACATAAGTTCCAACTCGACTTTGCATTTCTTTGGGATCATCTTCACAAATGTCCCAAGCGCCTTCACGTATTTCGAGTTCTGCAGGTAATCCTTGATCCAAGTATTTTATCAAATCTTCTTCAGTCACTGTGCTTTCACAGAGTTTTATGAAATGATCTGCCGCAGAACAACGTAAGTAAAACTCCATGGTCTCGGTAACTTCACCATTTGTCAGTATTAATGGTTTTTGGATGAGTTGACATTGGATGCCATACTTATTTTGTCCAAATGAAATGAATGCCGACAAGCAAATAAATGTGAGAAATATTTTCATGGTTATACGTTTATTATGTTTTTACTGTCTCTAATTTCAATTAGACTTTTCTTCAAATAATCTACATCTTCTTGACTGACGTATGCTTGAGCGGACAATCGCATGTACACTTGTCCTAGTAAAGTATAAATTGGAATTTCAATTTTATAATCATTAAACAATATTGATTTGAGTTCGTCTGGTTGATCCGTTGGCACTGGTACCGCACAAAGTTGACCAAGAAAATCACTATTCACTGGACAGACTGGCTCAGTTCCAAAAATGTCACATAGATCTTGATAGTTATCTAAAATGAGCTGACGTGCATGACGAGAAACTTCGCTCCAGTTATGTTCCTTTAAAAATTGAATTGCCGTTGGAATTGTTAAAAATGAAGAATAATCACGCGTTCCTTGTAATTGATGATAATCGAGAAATTTTGATTTACTAGGTAGATCAGCTTCATAGCCCCAACTGATAATAACTGGATCGAAATCGTTCTGAATTTCTTTTTTCGCGTACAGGAAAGAACATCCTTTTGGCGTCAACATCCACTTATGACAAGCACCAGTGTAGATGTCTGCCTTTAATTCTTGAAGGTCTAGTGGAATATGTCCAGGAACGTGTGCTCCATCAACGATGGTTAGAAGTCCTAGTTCTTTTGCACGTTCACAGATTTCTTTCACAGGAAAAATGGTCGCAGATTGACTTGTGATCTGACTAATAAAAATGGCCTTGGTATTTTCTGAGTACCCTTTCCAAAATTGCTCAATGAACACTTCTTTCGAGCGAATAGGAATATCTATTTCCTGTTGAATATATTTCGCTCCTGCCTTTTTACAGTAGTAATTCCATGTTCGATCTAATGCGCCGTATTCGTGATTGGTACTCAAAATTTCATCTCCGGCATTCAATGCTAAACTTTTAGCAATAATATTGATGGCGTAAGTTGGGTTTGTAGTTAATATAAGATCATCCGCTGAACAATTGATATAAGCTCCTAAAGCTTCTTTTGCCTTTTGTAATTGAACGTTCCCTCTATAGACGAAAAAGTCAACAGGATCTCTTTCAAGTTGCAATTGCCAATGCTGATAATTCTCAAATACTGGACGAGGACAAGCCCCGAAAGAGCCGTGGTTTAAATGCGTGTATTCTTCACTAAGAAGAAATTGATCTTTCAAGTTTTTCATTACATCCAAAGTATGAAATCCTAGGCGATTTTAATACTAAAAAAGGGGAGAAACTTTCGTCCCTCCCCTTTCAATAAAATTGTGATACGGATCTTTATTTCTTTGATCGCGTCAACTCTTCATCCATTTCAAAGTCCATTGTCTCAGCACTTAGCGGAATTTCTTCTGACTCTGCAAATGTGTCATTCCATACAATATGCATCGTTGCGAATTGCATGTCAACAATTCTTCCCTCAATGTGGAATGTAGCACTGAATTTGATTTTATCTCCTTTATTTAAAATCTGTGGATCCGTCACCTTCGCATCGTTCGCATACACCAACTCTTCATTGGTTTTCTTACTTATAACACGAACCGATAGATTAGATGGGTTTACAACGGCAACGTCATTGCCCATATAAGTGCATTCAAAGACTGCTTTCGCTTCTCGTGTACTGGCATCGTATTTCTTCATTACAACTTTAAAATCACCTACAGTAAAGCTATTTGTGGAAGCTGGCAATTTGAAATCAGGTGCTTCAGTAACAGTACCTTCCAACGGTATTCTGTACAATCCACCCATCTCAACTGAAAAGCGTTGTTGTAAAAATTGTTCTCCGCCATTTACCTGCAATGTTCTTGTTTTTGATCCATTTGGCTTAATGTAAATTGGTTTTACCGTTGGTTTTTTCTCACCGAATGGATATTTGAATTTACTTTCCTTCGATTTATACAATAAAAAATCAGTGGTGTTGTTCGTGATTTTCATCGACAATTTACAATGGTCAAATTGAGCAACAGCATTCTTTACATCAAGCGTGTAGTCATCTGTTTCAACTGAATTTGGTGCGCTATAATAAACACGTTCAAAGCCTGAAACATCTTGTCCAAAAATTGGAGCAATTCCGAGCATTAAAAATGTTAGTGATAGTGTAATTTTTCTTTTCATAAAAATAAAATTAGTAATTATTCTGTTAATGTATTGGTTTGAGAATCAGGTTGTACAATTTGAGATCTGTTAATACTGGCGCTAATGAAGTTTGAGTAGATATATCCGCCAAGCTCTGAGGATGTTGTTTTTAGCGATGGCATCCACAATTTGTAACGAATCTTGGTTTGAATGCTTCCTTCGTATACGGGAACTTTGAATTTCCAATATTCGTTTGAGCGAAATAAGACTTTGTGGTAGCTATTTCCACACCAGCTATTTTGAAAATATTCAATTTCTTGCCATTCGCCATCTATATATGCTTCGGCTAGTATTTTAATACGACTGTCTTGAGCATTGATGCCTACTGTTGAATCACTATTATTCACAAGGTATAGGAAGTGTCCGTTGACAGTTTCCGTTATATTGGAGTTGAGCACAGGTTCTTGATATTCAATTTGTGATGAACGATCTACAAACAGTTGCACCCCTATTTTACGGATGTTTAATTGATCTGCTCCTTCAATTGGTCTGTTGTTTGAGGACGAATAACCTCCTATTGCTCCATCGTCTTCAAGTGATGATCCGGCTATGAAATAGGGCATGCGCGGAGCATCGCAATTTAAGTTTGGTAACTCCTGAGAATAAGCTGGTCCCAAGAAAAGAATGGCTAAAATTATCACAAGAAAGCGCATAGTTTAGATTTTAATATGCGTGACATTTTGCAATTTGCATGCCAATATTCGCGATGCTTAATGTACGATGGTTATGTGTCTAGATTCCCATTCGCTTTACCATCACTGAATCCTCTTCAATATCTTATTTAACAAGTGTGATGTTTCCTGATTTCACCTCTGCAGTTCCATCGTTGTATACAATTTCCACCATGTATGCATAAACACCTACGTTACATGGTTGACCATGGTAAGTGCCATCCCACTCAAAATTAGTCTCAGTTGATTGGAACATTTGGTTACCCCATCTATCATATATTGAGAATACGATACTTGTTACATCTATACCAACAATGATAGAGAATGTTTCATTCGCCCCCGAACCATTCGGAGAGAATCCTGTTGGAACGTGAACACCTGTTACACAATCCGAAACGTTTGGATCACATGGGGGTTCTTCAGGTTCTTCGGGGGTAGGTGGGCCTACTATATTACAAGCATCCGAAATTTTCCCAATAAATATATCGTTGAGTCCAGCAGAAACAATGGATAATCCAGCAGCATCCAATTGATCTTTATAGAATCCAACAAAATATACATTACACTGATCGTCCGCTGCAACAAAGTTTGCGCGGTCTTTCCAAGGTCCGCCACCATCAAGTACCCATTGCCAAATACCGTCTGAGCTTATTTTTCCAACAAAGAACTGTATACTATCTAACCCCGCGTAGACTTCAATGGCGCCAAATTTTGCTGTGTCCTTGTACTGACCAGAAACGAAAATATCTCCTTGGTCATTTGAACAAATGCCTATTCCACGGTCACTTCCTTTCTTTGAACCAGCTTTTGTCGCCCAGACCCAAACGCCATCTTTGGTCATTTTAGCTACGAATATGTCTTTGTCCACTGGTCCTCCATAATTGTTAAGATCATCTGTACCAAAGAAGACTTCATCCTCAAATTCCCCAGTCACATACATGTGCCCATCGTTGCCATAGGTGATTCCGTCGGCCCTATCGGTGAGTGAATCTCCAACTTGGAGGACATATTGATAGACTCCGTCATTGTCGTACTTCACGACATAAATATCTGAGCTATTGTTCACACTCGTAATTACGTCAGTGCCAAAGGTTCTTGTCCCGACGAATCCTCCAGCAACATAGACGTTGTCTTCATCATCCACAGCGATATCATTATCACGGTACCAGTTGACTCCACCAAAAGTTTGTACCCATTGCCAAACACCATCATTGGATAATTTGGCTAAAAATCCTAAAGTATCTCCAGAATTCAATGGTATATCAATTGCGCCAAAGTGTGCTGATTGCGGGTCATAATCATTGTTTGCAATGTGTCCGGTCACAAAAATGTTCCCTTGACTATCAGATTCAATGGCGTGTCCGTGATCATCACTGTACAAAAAACCTGTTTGATCCACTCCAGCATTTTTCATCCAGATTACATTGCCATCAGTGTCTATTTTTGTAACAAAAATTTGATCGGTGTACGAAGTAGGATTGTAAACATTAAATGGTGGCCAATCCAATCCACCCCAACACGTTCCTGTAACATAAGCATTTCCTTGAGGATCGAGGCATAGTCCTAAACCACGATCGTCGTAGTAATTTAAGCCATTAGTTACCCATAGAAAATTTCCATCAGGATCAAGTTTAGCTACAAAGACTTCTTTACTATGTGAAAAGGAAAAACCGGTATCGAATGGACCAAATTGTGCCTGTTCGTTATAATAGCCTGTGATGAAGGTATTTCCGTCACTATCAACTGCTATAGTACTTCCTTTGTCAGATAAGGCCCCACCCGCACTCACTAACCAATCGAGTGATTGACCATAGTTCATAAACGAAATTGTGAGGAAGACAAAAATGATTTGAATTGATAAGCGCATATAGATATTGATGTTAGTCCAATATAATATACGTATTTAATGATCAATTGGTTGTCTAAGTCATCAAATTAAGAATGCTAAATTTGCTAGGTGCGCTACTTAATTCTCAACATAGTTCTGTTTTTGGTTTTTTTATTGAGCCCTAATCACACTTTTACTCAGGAATTTTCTGATTCTACTTGGGCTGTGCATTACTTTAAAGTCTTTCGAGAATATGAGTATTCTGATTCATCCAAAGCTAGAATTTACGCGGATTCCAGTATTTTTTACGCATACGCATCCGGAATCAATGACTTAAAAGGAAGAGCGCATCAATTCAGAGGATGGTACTATCAGGATCGTTCCAGATTTAAGGATGCGAACAAAGAGTTTTACGCATCACTAACTTTTTTGAAAGCATGCGGAAATGAGCAGGGCGTAGCTGATGCATATGGAAATCTTGGGAATTCTTACCTCGATATGGAGGAGTACCATAAAAGTTTGGATTATCAAGTTCTTTCGCTGGAAGCAAATAAGACAATTTTAGCTACGAATCCAACAGGTGAAACAAAAACATGGGCCGAAGAGGGAAATACGATTGCATTGCACAATATTGCGGCCATCTATCAAAAAATTGAACTCTACGATGAGGCCTTGAAATATGAGTTGGAGAGTATGGAGTTTGAACTTCAGTCAGGGAATGAATTCGGTGTCGCCATCTCATATAATACGATAGGACAGATCTACAAATCGAAGCAATTCACTGATAGCGCAGTGTTTTATTTTGAAAAAGCTTTAGAGATCTATTCCAGAATCGATTATCCATATGGATTAGCAGCAAGTTTACAGATGTATGCGACTTTAGAGGGGACAGACTTAACACAAGAGAAGAAAAAAGAAATGTTGGAAGAGGCCATTGCACTGAGAAGGGCAATGGGAGATGCTTATGGTGAGACCGCGGCTCTTCTTGAAATTGGTAATTCTCAATTTGATCTGTTGTCCAACGATAGTTTGAGTGCATTGGTAGAGTCAATTTACTTTTTGATTGAAGACAATGAGCTTGAATCCTTAAATGAAAAATACTTCAGATTGTATTCTCGGTACAATTCAAGAATTGGTGAATACGCCTCCGCATATTTTGCCTTGGAAAACTTTCTCGAATTGAAAGCAATTTCGGATGAGAAGAAACTCACGCGTGATTTGATAGCACGAGATATCACGCATCAATTGGAACTGGAGCAGGAGATTGAGAGAATGGAAGCTTCCGAACGACTTTCCAAAGTTCAGAATGTAGTTTACCTGAGCATTGCCGGATTCATAGTTCTCATAGTTCTTCTGATTTTTATCATAAATGCAAACAGACGTAGAAGAAGGATGAATGACGTCCTCGTTGATACGAACAAAACGATCCAAGAGCAGAAAACTCAGGTTGAGGAGAAAAGCAAGGCGATTTCAGATTCTATCAATTATGCCAAACGTTTGCAGACGGCAATTTTACCTACTGCTGGTCAGGTGAACGAACACTTGCCTGATAGTTTTTTATTCTTCAAACCCAAGGATGTTGTGAGTGGAGATTTTCACTGGTTCGAATCTAAGGGAGATCTCATTTTTATTGCGGCGGCTGACTGTACTGGTCATGGAATTCCTGGGGCGATGGTAAGTGTTGTATGTAGTAACGCTTTGAATAGAGCTGTAAACATGTTTGGCTTAACGGAACCAGCGAGAATTCTGGATAAGGCTCGTGAGTATGTCATTGAAACTTTCGCCAAGAGTGGGGGAGATGTCTCAGACGGAATGGATATTTCGCTGTGTGCAATTCAAGGAAACACGCTGACTTTTTCCGGAGCAAATAATCCTTTATGGGTTGTGCGAAAGAATAAGTTTATTGCAGATGATGCAGAGAAAATAGAGAGGGGAGATGAGGTTTCACTGATTGAAATCAAGGGAGATAAACAACCTGTGGGACATTATTCTGGCGTTGAGCCTTTCACACAGCATGAATTGGAATTACAGACGAGTGACATGGTGTACTTGTTTACTGACGGATACGCTGATCAATTCGGAGGGCCGAAAGGAAAGAAATTTAAATATGCACCTTTTAAACGGGCGTTGATTTCAATGAATGGATTGGAAATGTCTGAGCAAGGGGATTATTTAGATAAAGTATTTGACGCTTGGAAAGGAGATTTGGAGCAGGTTGATGATGTATGTGTAATAGGATTTAAATGCGGATGAAAAAGATAGGAATAATAATGTTAGTCGTATTGTGCAGTGCTTCGGCTCATGCGCAAAATGAAAGAGATTCAATCCAGAAATTATTGGATCAGCTAACGGCAATCATCGAAAATGATCGAAATTCGGGGGAAGAGTATTACAATAGAGGCGTACTGTACCGTATGTTGGGAGATACCAATAGTGCAATTGAAGATTACAACAAGAGTCTTCAATTGAATGTTTTGGATGAGACGCGTTTCAGCACTTTTGTAAATCGAGGAGTTTTGCATCAAGGTAGAAAATCGTATGAGTTAGCATTGAATGACTATAACAGTGCATTAGAAATGCAGCCGGAAAACGAAATCGCCCTAAATAATAGGGGCTATTTGTTCATGGATTTGAATGATACCGAAAAAGCAAAAGCCGATTTCCGTATGGCTATTACCATGAATAAACTGTATACATCAGCTTATCAGAATCTTATTGTGGTATTGGATCAAGAACAAAAATATGAGCAAGCTTTGGCAGTGTGTAATCTTCTAGTTGAAGCAATACCAGAGGATCCAAGAAGCTATTCAACTAGAGCAGATCACCATTATTTATTGGGAGACACAAAGAGCGCATTGGAAGATTGGGATACAGGTGTTGAACTTTCAGGCAATGATCCCGAATGGTTAATGGAACGTGCACAAATTAAACATGAAGTTCTCGGCGATGAGCTAGGGGCCATTGAAGATTTTAGCAAGGCCATTGCGAAAGACCCAACAAATGGCTGGTACTACTTCATGCGATGCAGGCCGTATTATGATCTCCACGATTTTACTGCGGTGATTAAAAACTGTGATTTGGCGATCAGATTTGATAGCACTTTGGCCGAAGCATATATCATGCGCTCAAACATATTTGACCATTTTGGAGCCCCAAAAGAAGCGCAAGAAGGATTTAAAAAAGCAATCGAAATTAATCCTAACCTACCGGAAGGATACTTGGAGTTGGCTATTTCTCATTTTATGCAAGGTGAGCTTGAGACGGCAACTCGGACTTTAGATGCTTACTTGGTAATTGATCCAAATTATGCACCTTTTTATTCATTGAAAGGGGATATTTACCGAAGACAAGAAAATCATGAAGCAGCTATTGAATGGTACACAAAGCACATTGAAGCAACGGATGTTTCAGAAATTAATCACTTGCAAAGTTATTATGGTAGGGCGATCTCCAGAGATTCGACAGGCCTAATAGAAAAGGCGTGTGAAGATGCTAGTTTTGCTATGCTTATGGGGCATCCGGATGCGCACCTGTATGTGTTAGAAAATTGTCTGGAAATTATTGATCCTCACTTGAGTTCTATCGTAAGTAATTTTCAGAAAGCTGTTGAGAGCGAAAACGTTGGGAAGTACAATGAAGCAATAGAAATTTATACTGAACTAATTGAAATAGCTCCAGATTCCCTTATATTTTATTACAACAGGGGGAAGGCGTTTCGGAAACTGGAACGTCATGAAGAAGCGATTGCGGATTATTTGAGAGCATTAGAGATAGATCCAACGAATGTAGAATGTCTTGTATCCTATTCAGTTTCTGAAGGATATTTGGGGAATTTAGAGAAATCGAAAGAGCTTTTAGAATTAGCAATTGAATCTGACCCTACTTATCCAATGAGTTACCAAAACATGGGTGCACTTTACGCCGAATTAGGAGACTATGAAACTGCAATTATCTACTTGAAAAAAGCAATATACTACAACGATGACTATGTAATGGCCTGGGCTAGTTTGGCTGAATGCTACGTCCAGCTTGAACGCTTTCCAGAAGCTTGTGAGGTATATAAGTTATTAGAAGAAAGAGGCATGGATTCTGCTTTTGGGAAACGTGTCAAATATTGCAACCGCTAAATTGGATCCACAAATACTATTCGATCGCCTTCCATAATTTGTCCTTCACGGATTATTTCACAGGTAACACCACCACGCCAATTTGGAGTTAGAGCCTTGGTTAGCCCATCGTATTGCTCATCCATTCTTCCGCAAGGTTCAAGCTCTCCCGTGATTTTGAGAATGATTTCTCCTAATTTCAAATATTCTCCCGTAGTATCCTTGAGGTCGATTCCTTCAATCAAAATATTCGCGCGACGCGTTGTCCAATGAATGACCTTCCCCATTTCTTCACTTACTTCATTCCAGCTTTCTTGTGCCATCAAAGTAACTTGACGGTGATTTCTAAGTTTCCCTCTACTATCATCACCTACACCGCCTGCAAAACTTACTTTGGCTGCATAAAACACATCCATCGGTGCGCGTTTCTTAATTCGTGCTGATATTCCTACTATTGATCCCATTAGTTTACTTTTTTAAAGAAGAGATTACGTGCTCTGCTGTTTGATAATCGAATGCCTATTGTTTTGCCTGCGTCGTCACGAATGATTTTCATTGATTCGATTGGCCAGTCTGAAGTAAAGACATCACGCACGATTAATTGTGGTTCAATGACTCCATGACGCGAATGATAAATGATGAACTTACCTTCTTCGATGCGCAGAAAATACGACGTTTCGAGTTCTTCGCTATAATATTCTCCGCTGAGTTCATTTAAATAATTTTCATCTGGAGTGAATAGGTCATACCTGACATAGGAGGCCCCACTCTCTTCATTCACAACAAATTTCAGTGACTTTTTGTCTTCCGTATATGAAGCAACAACATCAACAGGAATATCCGCGATGATCAACTCTGTTTTGCTAATTGGAAGTAGGCTGTAGACTGCATGACCATTGTCCAAAAATAAGCTGTCATTTTTCATCGTTATCGTTCGCGAAAGTAGATCCTCAGAGCTCCAGAAATCGCCGGTAAATTCATTCAACTTCTTTGTAGATAATTTTATTGGCTCTCTCACAACCAAAGGAGTTTCATCGTTTTCAGATTTTAAAACAATCTTCGCCAATGCATCAATATTACTGTTGACATTGCTCGTTGAGAAATTCGTTAGAATAACAAGGTCAAGATTCTTTTCAGGGAAAGTTGCTGCATATGCTCTGTATCCTCCAATGGCTCCACTGTGTGAAACTCTTTCTAAATTGTTATTTTGATTGATAAATAACCCATACGCATAGTCAAGTTGCTCATCATTGTTCAGAGCTCCTAGGCTTGTCATTTTCTTGAAGCGCTCTTCCCATCCTGTTTTAGGTGAATGGAAATTTTCAAGCCATTTCAATAAGTCTTCTGCATCTGAATGCATGTTTCCCGACCCTTGATATCCCCAGTAAGGTGAAGGTCGTACAATTTGCTCGCCAACATACTCATATGAAGTTGCTACTCCAATACCAGGGTTGTTGTAAATAGGTTCCACAAATGCTGAATTCATACCAAGTGGAGTGAATATGTTTTCTTTCATCCAATCTGCGAATGTTTGCTCGGAAATGCGCTCTACTATCAGGGCCATTAAATTGTATCCCGTATTGCAATAAGCGAACTCTTCTCCTGGAAGGAAATTAAGCTCACGTTGTTTTTTTGTAAAACGGAGAATGTCCTCGGTGGTTCTAGCGTCATCATCGCGCCACCCTGCAAGTTGTAGCATACCATGAACACTTCTTAGTCCGCTGGTATGATAGATCAAGTGTTCTATAGTAATCGTCTGTCCGAAATCTGGAAGTTCTGGGATAAACTTATGTACGTCATCAGTAATAGAGAGTTTTCCTTGTTCTTCAAGGATAATTATGCTCATCGCCGTGAATTGCTTGGAGATGGAGGCGATGTTAAAAACGGTTGACGTCTCATTGCTAACGTTATGCTCAACATTTGCAAGACCATAGCTTTTAAGGTAAACGAGGTCTCCATTTTCCTGCACACCAACTACGCCGCCTGGATGTCCTGATTCATTCCATTCCGTAAATAAGCTGTCGATTGCTTCTTGGTCACTGTGGCTAAGTTGGGCAACACTTGAAAAGCTTAGAAGTAAAAAGACTATTGAAAGTAATCGGGTCATGCTAAAAAGTATGAAATAAAAAAGGCGCTAATCAGCGCCCTTAATTATTGAATTGATTATCTGTTTTGAAAATCAACGTAATCTCTTTCGTTGTATCCAGTGTAGATTTGGCGAGGACGACCAATTGGTTCGTTGTTCTCAACCATTTCTTTCCATTGTGCAATCCAACCTGGTAAACGACCGATAGCAAACATGACTGTAAACATTTCAGTTGGAATTCCGATTGCCTTGTAAATGATTCCTGAATAGAAATCAACATTTGGATATAAGTTACGCGCTTTGAAGTATTCATCCTCCAAGGCTACTTTTTCTAATTTCTTTGCGATGTCCAACAATGGATCATCAACACCAAGTTTTTCTAATACATCATCACACGCTTTCTTTATGATAGTCGCACGTGGATCAAAGTTCTTGTATACACGGTGTCCGAATCCCATCAAACGGAAAGAATCTTCTTTGTCTTTCGCTTTGGCAACCCACTTATCTACATCACCACCATCGTTAGCGATTTGCTCCAACATTTCAATCACCGCTTGGTTAGCTCCACCGTGAAGTGGCCCCCAAAGTGCGTTGATTCCTGCTGAAATAGAAGAGTACAAGTTAGCATGAGAAGATCCTACTACACGAACTGTTGAAGTTGAACAGTTTTGCTCGTGATCAGCGTGAAGGATCAATAATGTATTTAATGCAGATACAATCACAGGATCTAATTCAAAATCAGATGTAGGCATTGCAAACATCATATTTAAGAAATTCTCACAGTAATTGTGCTTATTATTAGGGTACATGAATGGGTGACGCATTGCGTTCTTGTATGACCATGCTGCCAATGTTGGCAACTTAGCAATCAACCTGTGTACCGTTAAATCTTTTGCTTCAGGCGTTCTGTCTGGATTCAATGATTCAGGGTAGAACGTAGATAGAGAACAAACCATAGATGCCAAGATTCCCATTGGGTGTGCTTGAGCTGGATATGCCTCAAAAAATTGCTTCATGTCTTCATGAACCAACGTATGACTTGTGATGTTCGCTTGAAAGCCTTTGAATTCTTCCGTTGTAGGAAGTTCACCATAGATCAATAAGTAAGCAACTTCTAAGAAGCTTGCTTTCGCTGCCAATTGCTCAATTGGATACCCACGGTATCGTAAGATTCCGTTTTCTCCATCGAGATAAGTGATCGCACTCTTCGTGCTCCCCGTATTTTTAAATCCAGGATCTAATGTGATATATCCACCAGTTGCACCTCTCAGTTTACTAATGTCAATCCCTTTTTCGTTCTCAGTTCCTTCTATTACAGGTAGTTCGTAGGTGTCTCCTCCTAATTCAATTTTAGCAATTTCACTCATTTTCTTTCCAATCTCTTAATTGTGATGTTTTATTCGGTCGCCTAAAGTACTCATTTCTTTCCGTTCTATCAAGGGTATACTGATATAATTTGAACGGATTAGAGATTCTCCAGCGTATATTTAAACATCATGTTGAAGAGATGGTTTCGTGTATTCCCTCCGTAAATTCCATGGTTTTTATTTGGGTAAATGAATAAATCAAATTGCTTATCGGCGGCAACTAATGCATTCACCATTTCCATTGTATTTTGGTAATGTACATTGTCATCACCCGAACCATGAATCAATAAGTACTTTCCTTTCATCTTCTTCACATGATTGATAGGTGAATTATCATCATACCCATCTGCATTTTCTTGCGGAGTACGCATGAAGCGCTCTGTATAAATGTTGTCGTAGTATCTCCAGTTCGTAACGGGTGCGACGGCAATACCCATTTTGAAGTAATCTGCTCCTTTAGTCATCGCCAGCGATGTCATATACCCACCGTAACTCCAACCCATGATACCTATACGTGATCCATCCACGTATTCCAATCCTTGCAGTTCTTTTGCTACAGCTATGAAGTCTTCAGTTTCTAATTTCCCTAATTGTAAGTACGTTGACTTTTTGAATTCCTCTCCGCGGTACATTGTCCCTCTTGGATCAACGGAAACTACGATATATCCATTTTGCACCAATAATTGATGGTACATGTAGTTCATCCCTCCCCAAGAATCTGCAACGGTATTAGCACCAGGGCCTCCGTATATATTGATGTACACGGGATACTTTTTTGATGGGTCAAAATCTACCGGTTTAATAATCCAGCCGTTTAATTCTGTTTCGTGTCCTTTGAAAGTGATAAATTCTTTCATGCCTAGTTTGTAGCCATCAAGTTTCTTGGCTAGTGAACTATTGTCTTCAAGTACAGACAATTCTCTTCCTGAATTGTCACACAATGTAAATACATTTGGCGTATTTGCGTTAGAATAAGTTTTAACGAAATACTTCATCCCGTTGGAAAAATCAGCGTCGTTATAGCCTGTTGCCGAGCTAATCAATTTCTTTTTAGTCCCCTTTATTCCAATACGGTAGATGCTTTTGTGAATGGCTCCATTTTCTGCCGAAGAATAATAGATCGTGGTGTTCTTATCGTCAATTCCCAATAACTCAATAACATCCCATTCTCCACTGGTTATCTGCGTTGATTTCCCGTCAAAACTCAATTTATAAATGTGGTTGTATCCGTTCGATTCGCTCGTTCTTAGTATGGTGTTTCCATCATTCAGAATCAAAAGGTTGTTATCAATGTCAATGTACGTCTCTGATTTCTCTTCAAAAAACATTTTAACATCTAACCCTTCAGGTGAAGGACTCACCACATGGTATTTCAAATGGTTTTGGTGACGGTTCATCGTCTGAATGATCAACTTATTACTGGTTGTTGACCACTTCAGTCGTGGGATATATTCGTATTTCCCAAGGTCAATTTTTTTGGACATTGATTTGTCATCAATATTATATAAGTGTGCGGTAACAACAGAATTAGCTTCACCTGTTTTAGGATATTTGAAAGTGTAAGGATCTGGATATAATTCTGAGAAGTACATCATGGTAAATTCTTTCACATCTCGTTCGTCAAAACGTAGAAACGCCAAATATTTACTGTCTGGCGACCATCCGTACGCTTTAATAATTGCAAATTCTTCTTCATAGACCCAATCAGTTGTTCCGTTGATGATCTCATTTTGTTTCCCGTCGAAGGTGATTTGCTGGACGTTTCCTGTTGCAATGTCCTTCACATACAAATTGTTCTCAAATATGTAAGAAACCTTCTTTCCATCTGGAGAATACTCAGCCAGTGTTTGAGGCTGTCTTTCTTCGTCCAAAGGCTGAAGTTTTTTGGTGCTCAAATCAAGCAAATAATATACAGCAGAATA
The DNA here is from genome assembly GCA_033791225.1 of Crocinitomicaceae bacterium. Lineage (GTDB taxonomy): Bacteria > Bacteroidota > Bacteroidia > Flavobacteriales_D > Crocinitomicaceae > UBA4466. The sequence goes on along the minus strand of JASJHD010000006.1, from coordinate 293,009 downwards.
ACTGTGACGGTAAATTCCTTGCGTGCTGGTCGTAATTAATACTTTCGATTCGTCTTCATTGAAGAAATAATCATCCATTTCTAAGGCAACACCTTCATACCTTAGCATCTCAGCACCAACTATCAGTTCTCCATCACCTTCGTAATTGGCGAATTCATGTTTAGTAATAGAAACGCCTCCTCTGTTGTTTGTTATTTTGGTGAAGTAATTTCCATTGTTCATAGAACGGAAGCCATCCACGTATTCTCCATAGAACTCGTAGTTTTTCCAAATTTTCTCAACGGATAAGTCTTGGCTTAATGAAGTTAAACTTAGTAAGACAAAGGGAATGAATGCGATAAAATTCTTTAACATACTACTGTTGTTTTTATAGTTAATGGTGGACTAAAATACGCATTTGTTTATGATTGGCAGTTATTGAAATAGTGAAAAACATTCCAGTTTTGTTAATAAATAGGTAACATTTGATCATACTTTTTGTCGTACATTTGTCACATGTTTCTGACATGTTGTCCTTGATGCAGTTCATTTGCTGAAACCATGCCGGAATAAAAATTGTTCGAAGAATGAAATAGAATGTACTACACAATATACTGGTCATCTGGTATTTGCGCTGGAAATGTCGCTCGACAAATTTCCAACTTTTGTACATCATTGTTCGTCTATTCTACTGTAAATTCATTATCAACTTAATTTTATTTTTTATGAAAAGAATGCTACTTGTATTAACTACAATTATGAGCACCATGACCTTCGCTCAGGACTGTACAGATTTATTCATCTCAGAGTATGTGGAGGGATGGAGTAATAACAAAGCCGTGGAGATTTATAATCCAACAAACGCCACAATTGATCTAAGTAATTATATGGTCATCCGTTATTCAAATGGAGCAACTACGGCTACAGCTGCAAATGCAGTTCAATTAACAGGAACAATTGCTCCTTATGATGTTTACGTTGCTGTATTGGAGAAACTAGATCCAAATGGAACTCAACAAGAAGCACCAGTATGGGATTCGCTTCAAATTAGAGCTGATGGTTTTTACTGTCCAGATTACAACACTACAAACGCATTTTACTGGAATGGTAATGATGCTGTAGCGTTGGCAATTGGTACAGTGAATGATATTCCTAATTCAACGCTTGTTGATGTATTTGGTAAAATTGGAGAAGATCCAGGAGTAGCTTGGACATCTGATTTCCCATACACCGGAGCAGGAGATGAAATCACAAAAGATCATTCATTGATTCGTAAGGCTAATATTCTTCATGGAGAAACAAACCCAACGATTTCTTACTTTGATGCATTGTTGGAGTATGATTCAATTCCAGCAGTAATTGATATTGGTGGACAGACATACGGTAACTGGTTTTCTTTAGGAGAGCATACGTGTGATTGTGCAACATCAGGAGTAGATGAATCTCTTTCTACACAGAAATTGACCATCTTCCCTAACCCTACAAGCGGAGAGTTTTTTGTAAACAATGCGAGCAATTATACAACGGTTGTTGTAATCAATGCTTTGGGACAAGAAGTTGCAAGTGTAGAAAACAACACGAATGCAGTAATATCATTTGACCTTGGAAAACGCAACGGAGTTTACTTCGTTAAATTGACAGATCAATCGAACAACACGATTGTGAAGAAAGTAATTGTTAAATAATTATTATAACATCTAGAGGCCGATTCAAATTATTGAAGCGGCCTCTTTTTTTGATCATCCCTAATGAAACTGATTCTCTTTGTACTAACTACTATTGTTTCATGTGCTTCATTTGCACAAACTGCTACCGTTTCTGGTAAAGTTACCGACAATGGTGCAAATCAACCTGTCGTAGGCGCAAAAATCATTTTTTCAGATGCATACAAAGCATATTCTGACTATGATGGGAATTATACAATTGAGAACGTACCGTTTGGTGAGTATAATGCAACAATTACAATGTTGTCGTTTGATACAATATCGGTAACGATTAAGGTAGATAGTGAAAATTTCACCTATGATGTCTTAATGGGAGGAAGTCAGGAGATTGAGGAGATGGAAGTGATTGGAAATATAGCACAGGACAGAAAAACACCAGTAGCTGTTACAACATTAGGAAAGAAAAAGTTAGCGGAAGAATTAGGTTCACAAGATCTACCTATGATTCTGAATTCAACACCTGGAGTCCATGCGACTCAAACGGGTGGAGGTGATGGAGATGCAAGAATTACTATTCGTGGATTTGATCAGCGCAATGTTGGTACAATGATCGATGGTGTTCCAGTAAACGACATGGAGAATGGATGGGTGTATTGGTCGAACTGGTTTGGTTTGGACGCAATCACTTCTCAGATTCAAGTGCAGCGTGGACTTGGTGCAACTAAACTAGCAATGCCTTCAGTAGGGGGGACAATGAATATCTTAACGGACAATGCGGGAGGTACTCGACAAATTAAAGTCCGTCAAGAATACGGCACAGGAAATTTTTTCAGAACATCTATCTCATATAAGTCAGGAACCTTGAAACATGGTTGGGGAATATTATTCTCTGGATCGTACAAGCAGGGTGACGGTTGGGTTGATGGTTTGAGTACACAAGGTGGATTTTACTACTTAAAAATTCAAAAGAAATTTGGAAATCACGTTCTTTCCTTGAGTGGGTTCGGAGCTCCTCAAAAACATGGACAACGTTCATACAATCAACAAATTGAATATTGGGACAGCGAATATGCTCGGAAATTGGGTGTGACCCAATTTGACAGCACAAACATTGATAGAGGTCTTAGATACAATCAGCATTGGGGTTGGAAAACCGACGACGCAGGTAAAAAATCGGTAATGAATGAGCGCTTGAATTATTACCACAAGCCGCAAGTGACTTTGAAAGATTTCTGGAAAATCAATAATAAACTTTCATGGTCGAACATAGCGTATATGTCCATTGGTAGAGGTGGAGGGCAGCGTTACTTCAATTCTTCTTCTACAATTATTAGAGATGATGAAGGTTTGGTTGACTGGAACGAAATAGAGTACAACAATCAATGGAAGACATTGTTCGGTACTGTATATTCAACGGCTGATGTTGCCTATGACCCAGACCTATTAAAGTCATCACAAATTTTATCTGCATCGGTAAATAATCATATGTGGATTGGGGGGCTTTCTCAATTCGATTATAAGATGAATGATAGATTTACTCTCGCCGGTGGCGTTGATTATCGTTGGTACAAAGGAACTCACTACACTGAAGTGGTAGATTTATTGGGTGGAGATTATTTCATCAATGAATCTGACTTAAATGCTCCAACCACAATGAAAGTTGTCGGAGATAAAATCGCGCGTGAAGATCGGCCGTATCAAAATCATCGTGATGGTTATGTTCAATGGGCTGGTGGATTCATCCAAGCAGAATACTCAGATACAAGATGGACAGCATTCTTGAATGTTTCTGGAGTGACAAATGGTTACCGTGGAGTTGATCACTTCCAAAAAAGAACAATGCAAGTTGGTGATTCATTGATTGAAATAGGTTATGCCGATACCGTTGTTTTAGATGGTCAAACATACACAAGAGGATCTGATGGATTAGAAAATAGCGACACTGGTTGGAAGTGGTTGGCAGGAGCAACGATTAAGGCTGGTGCAAACTTCAACATGACAGAAAGATCAAATATCTTTATGAATCTTGGGTATTTGAATAGAACACCACAATTCAGTAATGTTGTTGACAATAACACAAACGATTTCTTTGTAGAGATCTTAAATGAAAAGATATATGCAGCTGAACTGGGATATGGATTCAGAAGTAAGAAAGTAAGTTTAAATGCAAATGGATACTTCACCTATTGGGAAAACAAACCATTCCCTTTTGGAGTAAGTGTTCCGGATCCATTAGACCCAACAGAATTCGTGCGAGCTAATGTAAATGGAATGGATGCTTTGCACATGGGTATTGAAGTAGATGTTTCATACCGTGTTCTTAATACCTTAACCGTTGAAGCAATGGCAAGTATTGGAGATTGGACATGGCAATCGTCTGAAATTATTGATGTACTTGGAACTGAATTTGAATTTGATGCAAAAGGTGTGCACGTTGGTGATGCTGCACAATCAACATATGCGTTAAGTGCTCGATGGGCATTTGTAAAGAACGGTTATCTCAAGGTTAAATACACGTATTTCGATAGATATTACGCGAATTTTGATCCGTTCAGTTTAACTGGAGCAAATGGAGGAAGAGAATCATGGAGAATTCCAGGTTACGGACTGATGAGCATTCACGCTGGTTACCGTTTAAAAATCAAGAAAAGCAGCTTAAACTTCAGAGCGAATGTCTTCAATGTATTGAACTCAATGTATATATCTGATGCGAGAACAAATCAATTTGGAACAGACTTTACAACTAATTCGGTGGGAGTTTTTGTAGGACAAGGAATTCGTTTCAATGTATCACTAGGATTTGAATTTTAAATAGAACACAAATTAAACAGGAACATAGTTTCTTTAAATAAACAAACATGAAAAAAGTAGTACTAATCTTAACAGCCTTCTTCTTTGTTATTGGAGCAATGGCTCAAACGGACATCGCAGATGGTCGTACGTACGGAATCGGTCAGACGATAACAGTTACCGGAGTAGCAACAAATGGTTCTGAATTAGGAAGCATTCGTTACATGCAAGATGCAACGGCAGGAATTGCTGGATACGGAGGACCAATTACTGGTGTGAACCGTGGTGATTCAATTACAGTTACTGGGCCGCTAATTGAGTTTGCTGGATTGTTAGAGATTTCTATAGTTACTACTGTTGTAAATCACGGACCAACTACAATGCCTACACCTTTGCAAATTCCTATTACTTCAGCTGGTGAGTCTTTAGAATCACAATTGATTGAAGTGCAAAACGTAACTTTTGTTGAAACAGGAAACTTTGCTGGAAATACTAATTACACGTTAACGGATGGCGTAAACAACTTGCAATTGCGTGTGAATAACGGAACAGCGATGGTTGGTACGGCTATTCCTACTGGTACTGTTACGGTAACTGGATTGATGGGGCAGTACAATGCCGATTACCAAATTATTCCTAGAGATTTGAATGATATCATTGTCTACGTTGCACCAGCGTTTGAAATCAACTTACTTCTTGAAGGTCTTACTGAGTTAAACAATGCAGATTACTTCTACGGAAATGCAAGTACGATAAATGCAACAATTGAAAACCTTGGAACACAAGACTTGATTGTTTCTAACTTGATGTTTACTGGTCCAAATGCTGGTGAGTTCTCATCTACATATAGCGGTTCTACAGTTGGACCTTTGTCGAATGTAAACTTTACTATTGATATAGCTCCTTTAGGAAATGGTTCGCTTTTCGCTGCTATGGAAATTGCTTCAAATGACGCAGATGAAAATCCATACATCATCAACTTCGAAGGTGTGGGACTTGATAATTTGGCAACCGAGCCAACTGCAAATGCAACGAATATGACCTTCCCAATTATTGAAGCATATACTCTTGGTGCTCAATACACAGCTGGATCTGGAAATACAGATTACATCGTTCTTTGGAAAAATGGAAGTGCTATTACGGGAGTACCTGTAGACGGTACATCATACCTGAGAGGAGATGTTGTTGGTGACGCGCGTGTTGCATACGTTGGAGCTGGAACTTCATTTACACCTAGAGGAATTATTGCAAATCAAGATTATTACTTCGCAGTGTATGCGTTTAATGGAGCAGGTAGTTTTGTAAATTACTTGACTACTTCTCCAGCAACTGGAACTGAATCTAGTTTGGGAGAACAAATTGGATCATACTACAGCGGTATTAGTGCTGGATCTCCAACTTTGGTGAGTGAATTGAATTCATTGATCAATCCGCACACAATGATTTCGTACTTCATGTACAAACAAACAATGATGTCTGATTTTGAAATCCGTGATACAACAGGAGGTCAATCATATGTAACATGTGCATATTCAGGAGAGAGATTGGTTTTTGATGATCCATTTGATTGGACAGCGACAGGATACAGTAGAGAGCACACGTATGCGCACTCATGGATGGCTACATGGCCAGCGGATAGCCCAGAACAACCAGAATACACTGACCAACATAACTTGTATCCTACAAACTTGGCTGGAGCAAATTCACCAAGAAGTAACTTGCCATTGGGTGAGATCGTTGGTGCTCCAGTGTTTACTTACCTCGAAGGCAGTGTTGGGAATGACGGGACACAAATGGTGTACGAGCCAAGAGATGCGCAAAAAGGAAATGCAGCACGTGCTATCTTGTACATGGCTATTGCATATGACTTCCCTTTATCTGGAGATCTTGATGCTGACAAGCAAGACGAACAATTGTTGAGAGATTGGCATTTCACTGACCTCCCAGACGATTATGAGATTGCACGTAATGAATACATTTTTGATTTACAAGGCAACCGTAATCCATTCATAGATTCAACTGATTTTGTTTGCTACATCAACTTTGATGATAATTTACATAGACCTTTGGGATGCATAGTATCATTGGAAGAGCAAGTACAAAACAACTTGGTGGTATATCCTGTTCCCGCAGCTGAGAATGTATTTATTCAAGTGAATGGAACAACAATTAATAAGCTTGTAATTGTAGACATGCAAGGTAGAGTTGTTTCTACAATGGAAGATATGGATGCACCGCTAATAGAGATCGATACGAAGAAATATGAAGCGGGAAGCTACATCGTTCGTGTTGAAACGCCTTACGGTAACGCACAGAAATCGATGGTGATTAAGTAATTATAGCTCATCGTAAACTGATTTTAGAGAGCAGGTCACATGGCCTGCTCTTTTGTTTGCAACTATATTGAATTGTAGGTATGATCTTTGGAAAAACTTAGATCAAATCGTTATTTTTAGAATATGAAAAATATCCTGTCGGCAGCGGTACTCTTTTTTACAATCATCAACTATTGTACTGCTCAAACACTCAGTCCAAAAAGATCGTATGATGCAGTTTGCATTGGCTTTTACAATTTGGAAAACCTCTTTGATACCATTGTCGATCCTGATGCGAATAAAATCTTGCAAGCCGATTTCACACCTGAAGGTTCAAAGAAGTTTGACACTGAACGCTATTATGAAAAACTAGGAAACCTTTCAAAAGTTATTGCGGATTTAGGAACAGAGACTACACCAGACGGCCCTGCTGTTTTGGGAGTATGTGAAATTGAAAACCTTCAAGTACTACAAGATCTTGTGGCGATGCCATTGATAAAGGATAGAAATTATCAGATCATCCAATTCGATTCTCCAGATAAACGTGGAATAGATGTAGCTCTGTTGTACCAAGAGAAGTATTTCAAACCGACAGATTCCTATGCTATTCCTTTAAAGGATCCTGAGAATGCAGATTTCTTTACACGAGATCAATTGGTGGTTTCAGGAATATTGGGTGGAGAAGAGTTTCATTTTATTGTGGCGCATTGGCCGTCAAGACGAGGTGGGGCAGAGGCGAGTGAACCAAAGAGAAAATTGGCAGCATCTTTAGGAAGAGAATTGATTACAGAAATTCAAAAGAAAAGCCCCGATGCGAAGGTGATTTACATGGGAGACTTGAATGATGATCCGGACGATGCTAGTTTGAAAGAAGTAATGATCACCGAAGGGAATTATAGTGAGGTGGAAGATGGAGATTTGTACAATCCTATGGAAATCATGCATGCCGCCGGAACTGGTTCATTGGAGTATAGAGGAGATTGGTTTTTATACGACCAGTTCATTTGTACGTCAAACCTTGTTGATCACAAGAACAAGTTTGCGACCTATAAGTTTTATAAAGCTGAGGTTCACGACGTGGCTTTGTTGAAACAGGCAACTGGCAAGTATCAAGGGACACCATTTAGAACCTATGGAGGAAGGAAGTGGCTTGGAGGATTTAGTGATCACTTTCCAATCTACATGTATCTCGTAAAAACAAAATAAAGTGAAGCTTCGACTCTTTGGTGTATTAGTGTTTTGCGGCCTATTAATTGGCTGTGCAAATGTTGGTACCATTGAAGTTGAGTCGAACACAACGCCAGTAACGGATGCTTACGCCAATCCAAATAAGATAGATAGCATTGTAGCGCCGTATTCAGAAAGTCTTGCGGTAGAAATGAACATCGTAATTGCCGAGGCAAAGCAAGACTTTATTAAGGGACGACCTAATGCATCATTGAACAATTGGGCCACAGATGCTTTATTGGTAAATCAAAGAGAATTTGGTCAGGGAAAGCAGATCATGTGTCTGTTAAATGTTGGTGGATTGAGAAATCCTTTGAACGAGGGAGATATTACGATTGGCGACATCTTTAAACTGATGCCTTTCGATAATCAAGTCGTTTGGGTGGAATTGCCAACATCTGTTCTGCCAGAAATGGAAGCGTACTTATTGGTCAGAGGTGGTGAACCCATCGCCGGAGCTAAATTTGTTGACGATAAATTGGTGTTTTTGGATCCAATAAAAAATACTCCTACTTTTTGGGTTGTTACTTCGGATTATCTAATGAATGGAGGAGACGACATGGATTTCTTTGAGAAGAAACTCGGTGCTGTCTATCCAGAAGTTCTTCTTCGCGATGCTTTTATTGAAGAAGCAAAGAAGCAGAAAACCTTGGTATATAACAATGAGGAACGTTATCTATTGGAATAATGAAGAGAAGAGATTTTTTACGCAATTCAATATTGGTGTCAGGTGGTGTGCTTGTTGCTCCGAGCTTATTTGCGAAAACCAAGGATACCTTCAATAGCAAGTTGACCATTCTTCATACCAACGATACACACTCGAACATTGATCCATTTCCCGAAAATCACTCCAGATACCCAGGTAAGGGTGGTGTAGCGAGAAGGTATGAATTGATTCAGCAAATCCGAAGTGAAGAGGAGAACGTTCTTCTTTTGGATGCAGGCGATATATTCCAAGGAACTCCTTATTTCAACAAGTTTGGAGGTGTGTTGGAAATGAAGCTGATGACAGAATTGGGTTACGATGCTGCCACTATGGGAAATCATGATTTTGACGCTGGAACTGATGGTTTCGTGAAGGCGAGAGAATTTGCAAAGTTCCCGTTTATCTGTTCAAATTATGATTTCGCAAACACCATAATAGACGGACATACACAACAGGATTTCATCATGCAGAAAGGCGCAATTAAAATTGGAATCTTTGGTGTAGGAGTTGAATTAGACGGCTTGGTTCCAGATGCGAAGTTTTTGGAAACAAAGTACATTGATCCTATTGACATTGCGAATGACAAAGCAGCGGCCCTTAAAAAGCAAGGGTGCGATTTGATTATTTGTCTCTCGCATTTGGGCTATGAATACAAATCAGATAAAGTTTCTGACAGAGTTCTTGCCGCTAAAACTCGTAACATACATTTAATCATTGGTGGACATACACATACCTTTTTGGATAAGCCAACAGAAGCAACAAATCTAGACGATGAAACTGTATTAATCAATCAAGTTGGTTGGGCGGGTGTAAATCTAGGAAGAATAGACTTTCATTTTGACGATAAGTCATTTGGAAAGAAAAGTGTGTTGGAAGTTATTTAGCAAATATGAGAAAAATCGGTTGGGTAGTTCTATTATCGCTTATATGCATTTCACTTCCTTGGATAGCCTCAGTCGTTTGGGAAAACACTGGAAATTTTATTGGCATTGGTCCTCGTACATTAGAGCATATTGTCATCGCGCTGTTCGGAATTTTTATTGGTTTGATTATCTGGAGAAATCAAATTAAAATCAGAGTACTACCGTTGCTCTTGCTTTGTTTTATTTTTTCAAGTATAGCATTCAGTATTAATCGGTTTGAGACTAACAAAAATGAGATTCTCTCCCATTCATTTGATTGGCCAGAATACTTACCAGAGTGTGAAAATGAATCAAATTACGATGATTTGTGGGATTATATGTCCAATGGCTGTCATTATACAGTTGCAGACTTTTCCCGCGGTATTTTCAATCGAACGGGCATATTATTAATTGCTGTCTTGGCAACCCGAATATTTGCACGTGGAATTCGATTCAAGAGAAAAGGAAAGATGGATCATACTATTATTGATCAAGAGAAGGAATGATCACTTGCTTCTAAATTTCTACAGATACCACGCGTTCTTCCCAATAATATACCCTTTTGACTCAAGCATATTCTCTAGCGCTTCACGATTATCAGGATACACACAAATCAACACTATGGATTCTGTAGTATTCTCCGGATTTTGAATTTCTATTCCATCGAGGGTAGAGTAGTTGGAATGGTTCACATCGTACCAATTGAATTTCACCGAATGTTCTTGTAGATAACGCGCAGTGATTTTGCCTTTTGTTCCAGCTCCAAAAATGGCGAGCGAATTAGTACTGAGATCGTTCAATTGTAGAAACCAATCCAGTTTTAAACGGAACAAGGCCTGTTGATTGTAAACATCTGAATTCTTAGAAGTTCTATTCGGGTGATCTCTCCATAGAAGTGTAACCTCATCGACCGCTTTAATGGAATAGTGATTTTTCATCCATTGGAATACCATGTCGTAATCTTCAGGATAGTGTAAATCCTCAAAGATCCTGTCTTGGATCAAGTCCTCTCTTCTTGCCAACCAATTCGGAGAAGCAACAACACATTCTCGGTAAATATGGTCGAAATAATCATTCTTCTCAATGCGCTCATTGATCCAGTGCTCATATTTTAAAAAGCCTTCCGATAGTTCTCCCTCAGAAATGTATTTCACCTTACCAGTAACAATTGTTTTCTCCTTTGCGTCGTACATCTTCTCAAGCATCAACTCCAAACGATTTGGAGTCATCAAATCATCGGCATCCATTCGTGTGATATACTCTCCTTGTGCTTCACTCAATCCCAATTGCAATGCAGTAATAATTCCATCTCCAGAATTTTCAAGTACACGAATTCGAGAATCGTCTATCGTTCTAATAATTTCAGCCCCATTGTCAATTGAGTGGTCATCAATACAAATCAATTCCCAATCATGAAAACTCTGGGATAGAATAGAATCCACCGTTTCACTAATCCACGGAGCGGCATTCTTGAACGGCATAAGGATGGTGATGAGCATGGAGTGAAGGTAAGGCTAATTTTGGGTTGGAAATAGAGCTTGGACTCAATTGTACTTTTCAAATGCTTACAAGTGGTTATTATCGGTTAAGTCGACAGAGAGCTTGTTTTTCATGACAAACATTGTTCAGAAGTGGGAGTTATTATGATTATATTAGTTGTGTTTATATACGAGTTATATACCATGAAGGTGTTGCCCACCACATTCGAGAATTGTCCAACGGAAGTAATTGAGTAAAATGCAGGGTTATGCTTATTTTTTCATACACCTTTAACTCTCATCACCTTCTACTTTTTTGTTGAACCACCTTTTAGCATATGGGTACAATATTGTACTTAAAGATCCTGTCAAGATTAATAATGATCCTATTAATAGCGTAATCCATGAATATTCAGGTGATGGTGTTTGTGCGTATAAATTGATAGCAAACCCAATTATAATTGATCCGCAAATATTAATTATCGTAGCAATAATTGCCACAAAAGGGGATGTTTTCAAATATTCGATAGTAGATTTTTTGTCCTGAATTTCCAAATCCTTTTGTCGGCTTTGATGGCTCACTAATAAATGATTATTAATTAGTTGTTTAATAGCTATTTCATTCCCTAATAAATCTTCAGCATTTATTTGGGACAATGAACCTCCTTCGTAAATCGTGGATTCATTTAATTTCGAAGCATCAATTTTATCTGCCATATTACGCTTCTTTTAAATATAAAAATGAGTAATGAAACGTTGGACCTACTGATTCTGAATTAAAATAAACATTAAAGTTTATAAACAATTGACGATTATTAACTGTGCCTATCGATAATGGATCAGTGTTTCTTGTACCTAACGAATTATTGAAATTCGTCAAAATGATTTTCAAGGATTTATCCCCATCTACCTCCTTGGATATATTTGATTTTGGCTTGTTAGGATCTGACCGAAATTCAAAAATAAAAGTCAAAGAACTAACTTCGAAAACTATTGATTCACCACTATTTGCAACTATTGTACCTGAGTCAATTATTTCGTAGTTACCAGTACTAATTTTTACATTCATTTAATCCAATTACAAATTATTGCCGAATTCACTATTTTACCTGCACTAAATTACAACTTTAGAACTGAATTGAAACACGTACTTATACCCTTTTTTCTATGATTAATTTGCAACAAATACGCATTAGACGGTATATAACACAACCTACACCCCATGCGGGTAACCGCTTCGAGAGATCACTTATGTGTTAACAATACAATCCTTATCTTCGAGAAAACAATCTTTGTAGCCCCGCACGGTGCGTAGCTTCAAAACGTTAGCAACAATTATGAAAGCGATTCAAATATTTTACTTTGTCCTTATAAACTTCATAGTTTTGGGTTGCAATGCTCCTGAAGGGTATGAAAATGGGTTAATTGAAAAGGATTCCTCAACAATTACTGACTCAACGCAAATAATTCCGATTGTCTCTGCGAATTACAATCGTTATATTTTGGTAAAAAACACCTCTGAGGACTATATAAAATCAATGACATCTGAGTACGGTGAACTTGCTGGCACGGAAGGCGATCATTATGTAGTAGAATTCGGGATATTAAAAATCGGCAATTGGTTTATGATAGAAGTTCCTCAAGAAATTGATTTTTACGACTATCACAATCTAGTTGGATGGTATACTGGCTATGAAGAAAATCCGAACATTCCAGATTTTTCAATTGGATTCGCTGAATCGATAGAAAGTATTGATGATAGCTATGTATTTTACTTGGATCCCAACAATGAATTCGGTGATACTCATATTGGAGTGTTTAAAAATGATACAAAGTTCTCCATTTATCTTCCTGATGCGTATGAGGAAAATGGAAACATAACTGTAAACAATGGTTTACCTATCAATTTTACTATGATTGATAGTTTTTTGACAGCAAACAATTTCACCCCACCACCAAAAGATGACATGAACTTTAAGAAGTTCGAAGTAAAAATATATGAATAAATTGAAGTTGCTAACTTAGGTAGAACCGAGTTAAAAACAACTAAACCTTTATTTTCCATCTCCAGAATTTTCAAACACGCGAATTCGAGAATCGTCTATCGTTCTAATAATTTCAGCCCCATTGTCAATTGAGTGGTCATCAATACAAATCAATTCCCAATCATGAAAACTCTGAGATAGAATAGAATCCACCGTTTCACTAATCCACGGAGCGGCATTCTTGAACGGCATAAGGATGGTGATGAGCATGGAGTGAAGGTAAGGCAAATTTTGTGTTGGGAATAGAGCTTAGGCTCAATTTCACCTTTCAAATGCTTACAATTGGTTATTATCGGTTAAGTCGACAGAGAGCTTGTTTTTCATGACAAACATTGTTCAGAAGTGGGAGTTATTATGATTATATTAGTTGTGTTTATAAAGAAGTTATGTGTAATGAAAATAGTAATCGTAAGTTCACTTCTCGGCATACTCATCTTATCATCTACAATTCAAAGTAGAATTGATACAGAGCAATTATTGAGTAAAAATTGGCATATATATAAAACCGTTGAGGTAATTGCCGGTGACACTACTATTTATGATGAAATTTACATCAACCTATCAGGGGATACCATTCGTTCTTTCAATACGTTGGGAGGTGATGTCCAATTTACTACAGATTCAACAGGTTTTTATAAATCATGGCTCTCAGAAAGTTTCACTTGGAGAGCGGTTGATGAAGATCACATTGAAATAACAATAGATAGTCTGAAATACAATTCTCGAAACAAGCATTTTTTTGGACCAATGAAAATCCTTAAAATAAATGACTCAACAGCAATTTTAAAAAAGAACATCAGCAGTAATGGTAGGTGGACTAGAACATTCTACCTGAAAGTTAAATAGTACACATAACCGCACCTACACACCATGCGGGTTTATGCTTCGAGAGATCACTTCTATTTTGAACAACTATTCCTATCTTCGAGAAAACAATCCTTGGTAGAAATCCGCACGTTGCGTAGCTGCCAACCGTTAGCAACCATTAGAATGATCGATAGAGAAAATAGAAATAAACTGGCAGAATCATGCAGGCACTATTGGTCTTGCTTAATTGATAATATCGAATTTGATGAAATTAATTTCAACATAGAAAGTGATGATAGAGCTGTGAACGAAATTAAAAATCAGCTATGGTTTTTATATGATGATATTAGAGTGCATAGGAACAGCGGCAAATCGAAAATGGGTGATTCAGATGAAAGATTGTTAAAAAGAGTCATTTTTTTCTTGAAATCAGATGTTGAGTATAAATGGATTAATCCTTCTATGATTAAGAAGGTTCGAGAATATTTGAGAAGATTGTTCCAAGGTGCAGTTGAAGTGATACAGGAAGATGATGAGGGGGTTAAAAATTATTGGCCATTTTTCTCCAAAGCTGAATACAATGAAGCACTCGTCCATCCGAAATATTTAACAAATACGGAAGCTAACATAGAACTGAGTTAAAAACAACTAAACTTCTACTTTCGAAGACCAATAGAATGAAGGTAGCACAGCTTCAAACCGTAATTGATTATCAACGAATAAACTCGATAATAATCAAAATTCAATCGGAAACGTTGGTTTTCTTAATCTATCGGCTTTAACTAAATCACATCAAATATTTATATCTTAGAGCCTAATGAAATTAGTATTCATCATATTCCCCTTTCTTATTTCAATCTGTTCTCTAGCGCAAGACACGATCTATACCGAATCCAAGATTGAAATTGTGAATGGAGAAGTTCCAGCTGAGGATTCAAGGTATTCTCAATATCATTCACTGGTAGCCTACACAGGTCAAGGAATTGAAGTGTTCAATGAGACTCATATTATCGAGGATTACGGAGTTTACTTTATACATCAAACTGATAGTGAAAATCAATCCACTTATTGTCATGGAAATGATAACTATTTAACATGTGTGAGAACTATTCGTGACACAGTTCTCAATATGGAATACGATTATAGTCAAGGAGATACAGTTGCCATTCGGAAACTTTATTTTGATCAAGAGAAACTGGTAAAATCAGAATGCATCTATGGGTGTGAATACGCTATTAGCTATACATATAATGGTGACACATTAACAGAATTCAAAAGAATCACCGACAGTACGTACATGTATTCATATTCCATATTTGATAAAAGAGATCGATTGATTTTTAATATTTGGGGATCACAAAAACCCATTTTTGAAGGCTTTTATTATTTTGACACGTTTGAATGGGACGACGAAAACCGTACTTGCTTAAAGAAAACTTCAGCGTCTAATGCAACACCCTATAATATCGAGGCGACATTTTACGATGACGATTGGATTCCATTGAGAAAAGAAGTTGCGCACAAAAACAAAACGAGATTATTTGACAAATATACAATCCGATTCACACGTGATTTTGATACCAATTTATCGATGAGTTCATTTCCAGAAAAATGGATTGGTTTAACTGAAACCGATACTGGACAAGTGATATTCAATCATTGTGCTGGAGGGGATTACAAAATCTTAATCACTGAGATAGATGGTAAAAAGACTCTATTAGAATACGGCGAACAAGAAGATTCAGAATATTGGATCAACAAGATATCATCAAAGAAGAACAAGATTGTCTTTTCCGTTGAGTGCAAGTTAAGCGGGAAGAAGGGTAATTTCACGTTTCAATGGGTCGATCAATCAAAAGGAATTGGAAGCTGGACCTCGAATGTCCCAAAAATATCCAAGCGAAATGGACTTTTCGTATTTGAGAATTTCAGAAATCACTTCCCTATTATAGATCAGCCCTGTGTCGAATGCTGGGGTGATGAATGTGACGATTAGGCACTACCGGTTCATTTCGTGGGAGATCAAAAGCAGTGCTTTTTCTTCTTCGGCGGTGCCTCTCTAAGCTAATCACTTTTCGTATCTTCGAGAGTCAGCACAAGAGAAAGTTCTACTTTCGAAGAAGAAGGCGTGCAACGACTGAAAAACAAGAAGAAACATTGTTTCTGAAGACGAACGGTAGTGCAGTTATACAGAGTGAAGGTAGCGTAGCTTCAAACCGTTATAGGTAATAGAGCTAGGTGAACCATTCTCAAATCTACTTGTATAGTCTGGTATGATTCGAATACTAATTATCACGCTCCTTCTAACGGCAGCAAACTCCTTTGGACAATCTAATACAACTGAAAGAGACACGGTCCCCATCCAATCAGCAGTTCAAACGTATGCTGATTTGCACATGGACACGCTGAGTAACAGTATTTCCACAGGCGTTGCAGGTGAAGGAACAATGCAAAATGGCAAACTCTTTCCTTTTGAAGGATCTAACTTTAAATACTTTAGCGAATGGAGTTATCTACATGGAAGAGCTTTTATGAACCATAGATTAAGAGATGTCGTTCTAGAATCCTACGATAGTTTATTGGCTCGATACCCAGACCAGTATTGGGGAATAATGGAATGCTCCTTAAAATCCGGCGGAAAAATCTCTGGCCATAGAACTCATCAAAACGGATTGAGTATTGATTTTATGACGCCGCTCAAAAAAAATGACAGTGCCTATTATGGTCTGAACGACATAGGTGGACTACATTATCAACTTGATTTTAATGATGAGGGCAAACTTCGCTCTGACACAAGCATATCTATTGATTTCGATATGATGGGGGAACACATTTTATCATTGAACGAATTTGCGAAACTGCATGGACTAAAGATTAAAAAAGTCATTCTTATGAAAAGTCTTAAGAACGATTTATATGCTACCCCTAGTGGAAAAATGATCCTCAAAAAAAAGATCTATATAACCATGAACTTGCCGCCAAATGTCGATAAGTCACATGATGATCATTATCACATCGATTTTGAAGTAATCCCATAAATTGTAATTGATCAGCGTGAATCGCTATGGACATTGGACTAACCAATAATATCACCTAAGAGTATATGGGTTTTATGCTTCATTCATTAAATCATACGAAGAAAATTGAATGAACAATTATTGAATTTGCGCTTGTTGAAAAGATAGCTTGATTTTTTCATATCTTTAAAGAAAGGATCACATTCATAAACATTTTGAAGCTACTACTATTTATATTTCTGTCATTCACATGTACCACGGTAACGTATGGTCAATGTTCTGAAGGGCGATTAAACTTAAGTAGGGATTACTCATTCAAAAAGGATCAAGACATTGGTGAAATTCTGAAAAATAAAGAGAACAAAGAGCGTATCACAGTATTAAATCTAAGTGACTTGGATTTAAAGGAGGTTCCATTAGAGATTTTACTATTTCCAAATTTACAAGCGCTTGATTTATCCTCGAATGATATTGAAGAACTGCCAGACGAGCTATTTACTATTAACTCTTTAAGGTGTCTTGACGTTGGGTTTAACCTGCTCTCATCTCTTTCCGATTCCATTGTCAACCTTAAAAACCTTTTCCACCTTGATATTTCTGCCAATCGTTATCATGGATTTCCTCCTTCTATTTTGGGTTTAACCAGTCTTGAACAACTATTTATTGGACAAAACGATATACAGGTGATCCCGCAGGAAATTGGCAAATTAAAAGAACTCACGTATTTAAATATTCCTTATGCTAATTTATCTACTTTGTCAAATTCGATTTGTGAATTATATAAATTAGAACACTTAAATGCAGCAAATAATGAGCTAGCTCAATTACCTGAATCTATTGGACAATTGGACCAACTTGTGGAAATTGATTTGACATACAATCAACTCTTTAAGCTACCAAAATCGTTCGGAAACCTGACGAATTTAGAGAGCCTTTCAATTTATGGTAACGAACTATTTGTGATACCTTCATATTTTGAAAACTACCAGCAGTTAACTCATCTAGATTTAAGAGATAACAATATTCAATCATTCCCTGATGAACTATGCAACTTATCCAAACTTGAATCGTTATGGATCTCTGGTAACCAGATTAAAAAACTTCCAGACTCAATCGGTTCTCTAACTAATTTAGATGATCTTAACATCACTGGCAATGAACTAATAGAGCTGCCTGAAAGTTTTTTTAGTTTTGGACACAATTTCGCAATAGACATAGGAGGAAACCCTTTACTTGAAAGCGTCAAAGATTCAATAAGGCTATATTATCATAGTAATGACATTCGCAAAACACGGTCGTATCCATTTCCAAGTACTATTAGTACTAGAAGTCAGTGGCGTATAAGTTTTTTTCATCTGCAGGAAATAAAAAGACACAATAGGCGTGCAAACAGAAAATTCATCAAGAGCGTTAACTTGAACGAGAGCAATTTGTCAGGAGAATGGAAGTATCAATATTCTTACGTGAATGATAGTGTTGTTGATTGGGGCACCTATTCTGGAATAGAAATAGATTCGAACCAGATAGTCCCTACAACCTTTACTATTAATCCTATTGACAAAAATTTATTTAAACAGATCTTCAAAAGATACAAATGGAAATATTATTCCATTGACATCGAAAATAACCCTCTGAGGTATACGTACTACAAGGAGAACCGTGAGGGTGGGTCTGAAGGTTTACTGGTAGCCGCAAATGAGGTTAATTACTTTAAAATTGTAAATACAGACAATTATAAATCCGACTATTATTTTGTCATTCACAGCTACACCAATTCAATTATTGTCCTTAAACAATTCAAAGGTCAAAGTGAAGATATTATGCATGTGTTTTTTAAGTAAAAAATGGCAACTGTAGCCCAAAGCCGTTTACGCAATCGAATATGTTAATAGACAAAGTTCGACGTTAAACCTCAGCTCAAAAGCACTTGAGATTGGGATGAAAGTGAAAGGGTTAGAATGATTATATTCGGTGTGAATAAATACAAGTTCCTTTTAATTGAATGAAACATAGATAAACTCAATTATGAAAAATCAACTATTACTTCTGACGACATCTCTACTAATTTCTATAACATCGTTCGGACAAGTACTAAACGACACAGTGGTTGACGTTGACGGAAATGTCTATCATACTATAAAAATAGGAACGCAAGTATGGATGGTGGAAAACTTAAAGACAACGAGGTATCGTGATCGTTCAGAAATCCCGAATGGAAATTACTCATGGAACGATGCAGCTGTTGGCTCGTATTGTGATTATGGTAATAAAAGTTATTATTCTCAGATTCACGGCAGACTCTATAACTGGCATGCCGCTGTAGATAGTCGCAATATATGCCCAACTGGTTGGCACGTTCCATCAGATGATGAATGGGATATTTTAGAAAAATATCTAATCAGTATATCCGATACGACGATAGCTGAAAATGGTCCTGGAGGAGAATTAAAAGAACTTGGAACGACTCATTGGAACTCACCCAATACAGGTGGGACCAATAGCACTGGCTTTCGAGCAATAGCAAGTGGACGTAGAAGTAATCTTGGATTTTTCACCAACTACCAGCAAAGAAGTTACTGGTGGTCATCTACTTCAGCGAATGATGTAAATGCCTGGTTCCGAAGTGTGAAGTATGATAGTTCTGAGATAACACGACTTAAGTTCAATAAAGCTGGCGGTTTTTCAATACGTTGTATAAAAGACCAATGATTATTTGACGCTTTAAAACGCGTATAGAATCTACAGAAAACCTTAGCAGTATTTAAAAGAAAAATCACCCCTATGATTCAATATTTAAAACTAAACGGCCCAATTAACGGTATGGTTTGTATTGGATTAGGTCTGCTTTTCTTTGTTTTTAACGTCTTATTAATTGAGGTTGAAGGAACAACGATTAGGCTTTTGATGTATACACCAGTTCCATTAATAGTTGTTGGAATTTCCTTATTGATTTGGCCAGGCGCTAAGTTAACACGGAAGGAAATTAGTGACGAGAACATTTCTTTTTGGGGGAACTCTCCAATTTTACACAGAGTATCTTGGATTGTTTTTGGGATGATTGGCATAGTCTTTCTAGTTGTTCAGCTTCTCAACTTATTTGATATTGCGAATTTCCCAATTGAGAGTTGTTTTTTAAGTAAATATTTGGGCGTTGGAGTGTGCTGATGATTGTACAACACATAAACTCAACTAAGCCGAAATAACTCGACTTAATTGAGTTTCATGCGCCCAATCTGAATATTTCTAATCATAGAAAATCAACCCTTCCCTTGGCTACATCATAGATTGCTCCGACTATATTAATTTCATTGTTCTCCAGCATCTCCAAAAGAATTGGACTTTCCGCCTTTATCCTTTCAACAGAATTTTTTACATTTTCCATTGCAACGACTTCTATGCTTTGATCGCTGATTCTCTCTTTGTGCTGTCCAATGATATCGTCAGCAGCGGTGATCTTCTTCAATAGCGGTGTAATGTTACCCAATTCAACCTTATTGCATGCAGCTGTCACGGCTCCACATTTTGTATGACCAAGCACCACGATTATTTTCGAGCCTGCCACTTTACACGCATATTCAAGTGATCCCAACATGTCCTCATTCACAATGTTTCCTGCAACGCGCAAACTAAAAATGTCGCCAATGCCTTGGTCGAAAACTAGTTCGGCGGGAACCCTTGAATCGATGCAACTTAGAATTGCTGCAAAAGGGTACTGAGCTTCTTTTGTTTCTTTCACTTGTGAACGTAAATCACGTAAGGATCTCACGTTTTGTTCAAATCTCCAGTTGCCCTCTTTTAAGATTTGTAGTGCATACTCTGGTGTAATATTTTCTTGTGTATATTTTGTTTGAGTTCTCATAATATTTTTATTTGTCGGTTACTGAATAGTGTTGTATCGGTTCATCGCTCGTGTTTTTGTAGAGTTCAATGACAACAACTTGAATGTTTCTTGATTTTGCATTTATTTTAAAATCTTCAATTATCTCTATCACATCATGGTGAATAAAGTGGTTGTTCCGCGCATCAATTTCTACGCTGGAGTTATCAGGGATTTGGGTCAAAGATTTTAGGACCGAGGCCTTGTTTAAAAACGTCACATCTTCGGATAATACAATTCTAATCTTGTCCTTTCCTTCCAGATTCTCGCGCTCCATTTTGTAGGGTATTTTAAAGTTGTTTCGGAGAATGATGAATATGGCTACGACCATCCCCAAACTAATTCCAATGAGCAAGTCTGTAAACACAATTCCCAGAATTGTGATCACGAATGGAACAAATTGTCCCCATCCATCTCGGTACATTTCTCTGAATAGTCCTATGTTTGTGAGCTTATATCCTACAACTAATAAGATGGCTGCAAGACAAGAAAGGGGGATTTTATTCAATAGCCATGGCAGTGCTAAAACAAACGTGGCCAAAAAGATACCATGAACTATTGCCGACATTTTGGTTTTTCCTCCACTGTTAATGTTTGCTGAGCTTCTAACAATAACCTGAGTCACTGGTAAACCACCAATTAGCGAAGACACTATGTTTCCTGTTCCTTGAGCAAAAAGCTCTCTATTTGTTGGAGTAACCCGTCGTTGTGGATCTAATTTATCAGTGGCTTCAACACATAACAATGTTTCTAAACTCGCTACAATTGCCATCGTCATACCGATCATGTATATTCTAGGATTGGATAATACGCTCCAATCTGGAAATGTAAACAAGCCGTAATAAGGTAAATTAGCGTTTGCAGACTTGATATTGACAAGGTGGTTATTATAAAGTATCGTTTCATTAACCGCCTGGTTTTCATTCATCAAAGCCAAATCGGAAAAATAGAGTTTGAAGACTTCATTCAATAAAATTCCAGCCAAAACAACAAGTAATGGACCTGGTATGAGGTTAAGAACTTTATTCTTTTTAATAAACTTTTGTTGAAATAGGATTAGAATAATTAGAGCTACAACGGCTATAATGACAGCCCCCGTGGTTGAATTTTGAAATGCATATCCAATTTCACTGAAGGTATTATGTCCGTCAGATTGATAGAAAGCCCATTCTCCTTCAGGGTTTTTGTCCCAACCCAAAGCATGAGGTATTTGCTTTAATATAAGTGTTATTCCAATACCGGCTAACATCCCTTTGATAATGGATGAAGGAAAGTAATAGCCTATAATCCCTGCTCTTATAACTCCCAAAATTAGTTGAATTACCCCAGCGATAATTCCTGCGACTAAGAAAGCTTGAAAGCCAATCATCATGTCAAAATCGCCTTGAGCGTTTGTTCCCAGTTCTTTAATTGAATCGGCAACAATTACGGCCAGTCCAGCAGCAGGACCAGAAACCCCTAATGGAGACCCACTAATAGATCCCACCACAAGGCCTCCGACAATTCCTGCAATAACTCCAGCGAATAATGGTGCGCCAGATGCTAAGGCAATTCCTAGACACAAGGGTAGTGCTACTAAAAACACTACTAATCCTGCAGGAATGTCCTTTCCTAAATGTTTAAACGGATTAAGATTATTATTTAATTTCATTTTTAATTGATTGTAATTCGCGCCTAAAACCCAAGCGAAGTTTCTCGCTAAGACAAGTCTCAGGACCACAAAAGAGTTGTATTGATTTGATCGTGGGGCGGGAAAATCTACAGTGATTACTGTATTATCCCGTTGAATTATTTCTAGACAATCTCAGGAGGAGGCAAGGCCACTCCTAAATGAAATTCTGAAGCATGTAGCTGCTCTATAATGGCAACTTGGTTTTGAGAAGAAGCGCTTAGTTCATTCCAATGATTAAGGGATAATTTATCTTCCTTTTCATCATCTTCTTCAAGGTCTTCTTTTTCCGTTTCTTTCTCGTCGGACTCTTTTTCATCCGTTTCCCTTTCATCAGTATCAGCACAACTATACTTTGCTTGATCTTCAGAAAAAGTTTGTGTGAAAGCATACAATGGTTTCGATAGGACAAAACAAATGAGCAGAAATGCCATTGCGCTTCTTAAAAGCAACTTGGAATTGAAATTATATGTTCTAGCGCTGAACCTTTTCATTTTAGCGCACTTATTATCAATTGATGATAGAACGAAGAAATTGCATCTTCACCTGATTTAATATCTGTAAGCGAAGGGAGGTGCTCGGCAAAATACCGTTGTTGATGCATTCCTTCAATGACCGTTGAGATAAGCATGTGAGGGTATTCAAAAGTCGGATTTACATCCAAGACCAATTCGCTTACCCGTTGAACTACTTGTTTGTAATCTTTGAAGTTCCCATTCTTGTTCTCATTATCCACATTTTTAGTGTGATACGCCTTAACGGATTCTCTAATGATAATTTCACTCAGGAGGGTCTCGTCCACATAAGATATTGAATGATCTACCTTGACCGGTTGAACAAGAACATCAATTGCTCTTTTCAATCGTTCGTTCGGCGATTCAATATTGACAATAGAAAACACAAGTTTGTAATCAACCCAGCTCCAATACCAAGCAACTAAATAGATGAGTAAAGCATGCTTGTTTTCAAAGTAGCGATAAATAGAACTTTCAGGTGAACCAATTTGTTCTCCAAGCTTTTTAAACGTAAAACCTTCGAAGCCGAGTTCGTTGATCAAGGTGATACTGGTAGATATAATTTTCCTTCCCAATTCGCTAGAATCAGGGTTTCTAGAGTATAAGTTATCGTCTACTTTAATATGTACATGAAGGTTTTTCATAAATTTATCACTGCAAATATAATAGTAATACTATTATGAACGATAGTATTCTTAATTATTTTGAGATGAATACTGTTAGTTAGGAGGATTGTTTACACTTATTACCACAAAAAAGCCCCTTACATCAAATATGCAAGGGGCTCATACGACGCCAACAATTTGGCTTTTACTCTTCGTTTCCATAGCCATCATTTTCGGTTAAACTTCCGTTTTCACTGTTATGACGTGTGCCATGGTCGTAGATCTGACGCGCATTGAAATAGTGGAGGTGAAACTCCGGCGCTACAGATTTGATCGATTCCACAAGGTTGTCGATTTGGCCACGCAGGATTCCGTCGATATCCTGAATGGTAGATTTAATCATTTGTGTGGACCCCTTTCTCGAGAGAATGGCCATACGTGGTGATCCGATAATCTCCACCAATTCTTCATGGAGTGTTACCAGTGCATCTACTTTCGTCTGATCGATGCCATAATCTCCCAAGGCTGTGATATGTACACCGGCCTGATCAATCACCTCCGAAATGAGGTTCAATGAACTCAAATGGCTCGTATACATGATACGTGAGCGAGAAATTTGCATAGACTTCGCCAAACCTAGGTCATTGATGGCTCTGGCATAAGCACGGATTGCATGGGCAATCTCCACGGTAATCACAGCCGCTTGCAGACGCTTTTGGCGTTTGTTAATCGTCACGCCGCGCAAAGCCGTTTCTTGTTCGTACACGTGACTTGTTAGAAGGGACATTTTGTCGGCAAACAGCACCTCGGCTGTTGTGAACGCTGGTATCCCTGACCAGCTTTGACCGTTGGCTGTAAGTACAGTTTCCACTGCTTTGTACATGGCCAACTTGTTTCTGTATGTTTTTAACATAACATTGGTATTATGTCGGATTGCACGGGGAACTTTTCCACGTCTTCCTCCAACGTTAAACATTGCAACCCATTTATCCAAAGCTGTGCCAGATCCACTGAAAATGAACGAAGTAGTGTTAAAATTTCTTAATACAGAAAGTTGGGTTTTAACTGTTCGCCACAAACCTCAGTGAGAACAATACATCTTGGAGGGGTGTTAGTGTGCGTAAGTAGGGTTGCGGATAGGGGAAGTAGGGTTGTGGATTGGGTAAGTTGGTAGGTGAGGTTGGATAAGTGCGGTTGCGGAACGGGTAAGTACGGTTGTGGATAAGGGAAGTAGGGTTGTGGATTGAGTAAGTTGGTAGGTGAGTTCGAGTAAGTACGGTTGCGGAATGGGTAAGTAGGTGGGTGAGATTGGATAAGTTGGGCTGTGGAATAGGTAAGTTGGTAGGTGAGGTTGGACAAGTAGAGGTGCGGATTGACGCTGGAAGGGTTTGGATGAAAATATCTGGGCTATAATAATTATCTTGGTTGTGGATATATACAAGTTATATGCAATAAATCCATTGTTTACCATTCCTCAATTCTGACATTAAATAGAAAAACCTAATGAAATATATTGTTGTACTATTTCTGCTTAATTCTATGGCATCCTTTTCTCAAATGTGGAAAGAGCCTTTTGACACCTTGCCTTATATAGACCATTTTGAACGATTAAAAGGAAATAAAATTGGAATTAAATCCTATTCAGTGACAGAGTATTTAGATAAAGATTCTATTCTCAGTTACAACTTTTATGGATTCGACAGAAACGGATATTTAACGGAGCAATTTTACGCGATGTTTCCCCATCAACATACAGATACGAACAAATATCATTATAAGAATGGTATCCTTCAAGGATCTGGTTTCAAACGAGAACATATTTACAATGAAAATAAACGATTGATCGAAATTCGTAATTCAAAAAATGATTCAACTTGGTCAACTAACTACACTTATAATGACAATAACCTAATTGAGATTCGTTATTCACAGCAGAATTGGACAACCTTCCAATACGACCTAAATGGAAGGTTACAACGCAAGGAGATTTTTCAAAACGGAAAATTGAAAGAATATTTAAGCTATTACTATCCTGAAAATAATGTCACTGCTTACTGTGATTGTAACTTGATCAAAGTCTATAATGAAACAATTGCTGCATGCGATAGCACAATAGGAACATTTAACAAGTTTGGAAAATTATCGAGACTAGAAATGCACTTCTATAAAGATGATACCCCCCACTACGTAAGCTTCAAATATGACAGAAAAGGTCGAATCATGAAAATGTCTTATGAGGAAGCTACGGGTAACGCGTCAACAGTTTATTTCAGAAGTCGTAAAGGGTTACTCGCAAGAGTGGAACATCGTGACGAGAATGGAAGGGTGTACAATTATTCTGAATTCGTCTATGAATATTGATAGGAAGCATAGCCGTGAGCCGCTATACTGGTAATCGCCACTTACCATTTGATAATCAACAGATACCATATGCAAGAACCTGTTCTAATACTCGCGAGAATTGTATAATTTACAGTTAAAATAACCCATATACTATGAAATCACTTCTACTACTATTAATTGTATTTGGCACTTCCTTAATTAATGCTAAATGCCCACCTGTTCAGTTTGGATCAATTCAAGTAACCGTTAATGGATTATATCTAGACATTGACTGGACCACTATTTCAGAATCCGGCAACGATTATTTTGTTGTTGAAAGGTCTTCTGACTCGATAAGCTTTATCCAATTGGGTAGTGTAAATGGTGTTGGATCTAGTAATTCAACAGAAAATTATAGTTTCACCGATAGTACAGCTAATATAAATGAGCATTACTATTACAGAATTCAACAGGTGGACTTTGATGGTTCTTCTGAGTTTTTAATCACTGTAGAGTACATTTCTTTCGTAGGTATCAAGGAATTGTCGGCATCTAAATTTAAATCCTATCCTAATCCAACTTCGGATTTATTCACAATAATATTTGAAGAGGATTATGAGAACATAAAAGTTCTGATTTTTGACTTAACAGGCAAAAAGGTACTGTCTCAGTCATTTAATTCAACAAATGAACTTACTGTGAATTTAAATGATTTGAATTCTGCAATTTACTCGTACAAGCTGTATTCAGGGGGTAAATTTCTTGGAGAAGGTAAAATAATTAAAGAATAATACGTGATACAAGTTCAAAGAATTTCTGTACTCTTAATAATTACTGTGCTCTTCCCAATGCACATAATGGCGCAAGTATTTAGCTTCTCCATGACAAGTGATACCTTACTTCTTATGAATACGAATACAGAGTATTTAACTTCTAATGTTGAAAATGTAAGTTCTGATTCACTAGTCATTGATATCATACGCTTAGAGAATGATTTGCCATCAAATGATTGGGTCAGTGGATTATGCGCTTATGAATGTTCTTTCCCTACAGACGATAGCGTACGAGTTACTATTCCGCCAAATTCAGTTTTAGAATTCCGAATGTATTTTTCTGTTATGTCCACTCAGGTTCCTGGCACTGCACACACGAAGATTTTATTTCGCAATGTGAATGATCCACTAAATAATCACTTGCAAGATTACTATGCAACGGTCAACCCGTCATTGTCAACCATAGAACATCCTCATCCATTCACGGTAAGTATCTTCCCAAATCCGGTGATTGACTATTTTTCTGTTGAATTATCCTCAACAATGGATTATTTTAACTGTTCCTTTAAACTGTATAATGCCCAAGGATGCCTCGTTAGAAGTCTTTCAAATAGTACGATGGATAAGTTCAATGTCGATTGTATGGATCTTAAGTCAGGAATGTATTTCTACGAAATTACAGTTGATGATGGGGATAGTATAATGGGAAGGATATTAAAAAAGTAGTACTGCTGACACTGACGGCTATCTTATACTTCATACCGAAAAGGCTGGCGTAACCGTTTCGCTTCATGGGAGATCAAAAAGCTGCACTTTTTCTTCTTCGGTGATGGGCCTCTAAAAACACAATTCATTATTATCAACTAATTTCCTGTTGATATTGATGCTGGAAGGGTTTGGATGAAAAATATGGGTTATAATAATTATCTTAGTTGTGCACATACACAAGTTATGTGTAATCAAGATGAAATAATTCACACTTAAAATGAAGATAATTCTTTTCTTGTTTTTATTAAATTCACAAATTGGGTTTACTCAAAATGATTTGGATTCCAGCTTACACGTGAATATTGAGTATGTAGACTTTCCAGATGTTGAAGCGCGATTCCCTGGAGATTCAACTGCATTTTTTGTATACCTTTCGAAGGAATTAATGGAAGCTCAAAGAGACGAGAGCTGGCCTACTACCTATAATGGACCAATATATTTCCAATTCATTGTCTTAGCTAATGGAAGCATAGCGAATATTCAGATAGTAAGAGGCGACAACTCAACTATTAACAATATTATTATTGATTTATTAGAGAACATGCCCGACTGGATTCCAGCAAATATTGATGAGAAGCCAGTTAATTCAAGAATATTTTCCCACATTTCAATTAATAATTGCCATTAGATGATTATTGAGATACACATAATATAGAACTGACCGCCACATACAATCGTATTAATCAACTCGTCAACAACTATATTCTTTCCAAGTATTTGACTTTTCAATCTCAGCGATTATCTTAGTAAAAAAAACAGCAGATGAAAAAATTCAATTTAATTATGACTGCAACTATCCTTGCGATGGTATTCGCTTCTTGTGGTGGAGAAGACAACAGTGAACCTGCGGAAACTTTAGATGACATTGTGTCGGAATACGAAGACTCACAGGATGATGAAGAAGATGATGATGATGATGATGATGAGGATTTAAAGGAAACGGATGATTCAGTAAGTAATGAAGAGTGGGATGAAATCTTAGATGGTTATGAAGATTACGTAGATGATTATGTAGCAATAATTCAAAAGCAAAAAGCAGATCCTTCTGATATGTCAATAATGACTGAGTATCAAGAATTGATGCTAAAAGGTACTGAGTGGTCTTCTCAAATGGCAGAAGCATCTTCAGAATTCGGCCTAGAACAATTGACAAGAATGCAAGAGATTCAGGCTAAATTAGCCAGTGCTGCATTTTAAGACTTATTCAATGTTAAAGAAATAGGGAGTTTAGTACTCCCTATTTTTTTGCGCATATATTCGATTCGATAGCTATCGGATAAACACCCATAATGGAAGATTTGGTTGGGAACATCCAAGTTAGAATGGTTATATTAGTGTTTATAAGCAAGTTATAGAGCATGAAGAACACTCCATATATTTTTGCATTAGTATTAATTGCCCTTGGTTGTTCCGAGCCTCAACAGGTGGAATTGATCGAAACGGAAATCATAACGGGCAAATATTACACCAATGAAAGACAACGAACGGACACTATCGTTTTTCATAAGAATGAACCTAATTCAATGATGCGTGGTTGGGGCCAAGTATCATGGGAGATGACACAAGATTCATTGTATCAGAGTGATAGTCGTGGAATGAGCTATTACTTTGGAAAGAACAAAGGCTCTTATGTTATAAATAATGACACTATATATGTGACGTTCAAAGCAGCCGATCAGCCGAATAATGAATTAAAAAGAGATGGATGCATCATGGAAAAATATGTGGTAATTCAATCCAGTGATTCTCTCCTGATGTTGGTCAATATAAGTGACACAACCAATGGGGGTTACAGGATTGGCGGAGGTTCAATGCCCCCAGGCGACATTGTATTAAGGTAATAGCTCTATAACAATGCCGAAAAACGTTATATGAAATTGAGAAACAGATGATAAAAATATTAATTCTTGCTATTATAATGTCGTGCGCTGCTGCAAGTCCTAAACCGCTTCAAACAAACTCAACAGATCAAATCATAGACAACCCCACTGAATCTAGTCTTCTTATTTGGAATAGTGAACTATGTACTGTTCAGATTGAAAATGTTCTTTATGAAGGTCCAAATCCTGATTATTTCTACATTAAGGTTGAAATAATAAACACTTCTGTTAATACCATTGGTGTGGATTTAAGCGATAAATGGAAGATTATTTATCCAAACCAATGGGGTAATCTATATACTCCAGAAAGATTTGTAATAAATGAAATGCGTATACCACCAGACGAGCTGGATAGTTTAAGAGCGGTCAGGTTAGTTACAGATTTTGAAAAGGGAAAATTAGAATTTATAGAACCCGCTAAATCATTTACATACTATACTGAATTCAATGCGAATGGAAGAGCTGCAATTGATGAAACGTCGGAGGTTGGTGATTTCTTTTATTTGTCATTAGATGGTCAGCTATTTTTGACAGATGGAAATAAATGTGAAAGAATAAGCTTTGAAGATGATGTACATTGGTTTGGCAATTCTGTACTAACGAAACCTTTGGTATGGGATGAAATTGTAAACGAAGAGCTTATTATTGATAGAGATTGATATGAAATACATTACTACGATCATTTGCTTTTCAGTTCTCGCTCTGTTTATGAGTTGTGGAAACTCAACGAGTGGATCGTCCAGTGACGATAGTAGAGAGCTAATTCCTGAGCCCGATAAAGACTTGAGGCTAAAAGCAGAGATGAATGTTCGCTTGAATGAAATTGAGAAATATGTTATGGACACAAAGAACATTGCTTCCAGTTCCATGGGCATGGAAGTCATTGATATGGGAGAAGATGCCTTATGGACATTAATAGATTTCTTTAACGATACTACAGAATTGAAAATGTATTCCAGTTGCCAAAGGAGGATGATTACCAAAGGTGAGTTGGCAATTATTCTTGCGGATAGGATAAAAGGGATGCCTTATGCGTTGCTTACAAACATTCAAAATTGCACTATGGAATTGTGTGATAACAATGACAATGGAATTGAGTATTACTTGTGGGCAATTAAAGAAATGGAAGTAGGTGAATTTAGGAAGCGATACATTGAATGGTTAGTTGATAGTAAATCATGAGAAGAATAGGGTTAAACATTTGCGGATTAGTAATTCTACTAGTAACATCCTCCTGTAGTCGGGAGGCATTGGAGCTAGGAGGAATTGATCAAATACCGGATGAGTTAGGCGATTGGGCTTGCTATTATTCATTGGATGAGTGGACCTTATCCAAAGGTGATTATGTATTCGTCAATGATTATTACGAGCTTGGTTACATCAATTTGAATGACACTTTAGAGCGTTTAATACAAATGTCAGCAGATGCTGATGCTGGACAGTATCGAGGCGATTATTTTGAAGAGTATTATTCCAATGGCATTCTTCATATCATCCTTGCATCAGAGGCAACGGGTAAAACAATCGGTGATAAATGGGAGTACAAAGGTGAATTAGAAATCACTGACGTTATGGGAAACACCAGAACAGTGAATGTTGTTGGTGAATGTGGGTATTATCAATAGCTTTAAATAGTTAATCCGAGTACACTTAATACTGCAGAGTTCTTTAAAATTGCTATTTTCGCCCACAAATATTCAGAGTATTTAACTCAGTCGAATCACAAAATTGAGAGGAAATGGATTATGTTTCGAAAATAGCAGACCTACACATTTTTTTTATAATTGGAATTATTCTGTTCTTTCTGTTAGCTGAACTAGCAGCAGGTCTTCTTCGTAAATCAAAGAGAACCAAACAGGATTGGATTCAAGAAATAGTTGCATTTCTTTGCTTGAGTTTCATTCAACCAACAATTTTATTCACTTGTGCCTTTGTTGGAGCTTGGCTCTTTCCTGAAGCATTGGGTATGTTGTCAGGAGTGAACATCGTTCTATTAATTGTTGCGAATTATTTTATTGAAGAATTCGTGTTGTATTGGTACCATCGTAAGGCACATGAAAGTAAGTTTTTATGGAAACTACACCGAACACATCATCAAGCAGAAGAGATGGGCTTCTTTGTGATATACCGTAATTCCTTTTTCTACTATTGGATGATGCCACCCTTATGGTACATTGGGATAATCGTATTCCTTGGCGCCGGTGAAGCAGTTGCGATTAGCCTAATAATCAGAAACATCATCTTATTAGGAAATCACAGCCTTTTAAAGTGGGACAAACCCTTTTATGATAACCCTCGTTTAACACCAATTATCAAAGTCTTGGAACGGATCGTAGTGACTCCTGCCTTTCATCATGCTCACCATGGTAAATCGATTGAAGATTCTATCTCCAATCCAAACGGAAACTTTGGTGGTGCCATGACAGTCTGGGATCAGGTTTTTGGAACGGCTCAATTTCCCCACGGTTACCCTGCAAGTTACGGGCTACAACATCCAACGAATGATGGTTGGGCGGCTCCCTATTTTTATCCTGTCTTTAAATCAACGGATGTAGAAAGCGAACTTTGCCCGACATACGTAAAAGCAGAAACCAAAACGAATGATTCAGTTACTGTTGAGCTTGTCAAGGGGAAGACATATCTCTGGTGTCAATGTGGCATGAGTAGGACTCAACCCTTTTGTGATGGCTCGCATAACGGAACCATGATAAAACCAATTCGATTTGAAGGTTTGGCAGATGGGGAAGTTAAGCTGTGTAATTGTAAAATTTCTAAGAAGCCACCATACTGTGATGACTCACATCTCGATTTAGAGTAAAAAAGAATCTATGGATGATTACGCTTTAGCAAGAGTAATTCACGTCTTAGCAATCGTATTGTGGATTGGCGGCGTTGCAATGGTGACTACCGTTATAATTCCAGCGGTGAAAAACATGAAATCAAAGGAGGATAAGATGAAGACCTTCGAGCAGATTGAAGGGAGATTTGCCCTACAAGCGAAAATCACAACCTTATTGGCTGGAGTGTCGGGCTTCTATATGCTTTATGTTCTCGATGCATGGGATCGATATTTTGATTTGAAGTTCTGGTGGCTTCACGCAATGACCTTAGTGTGGATTCTATTCACATTAGTCCTCTATGTTCTTGAGCCTCTTGTGTTGCATAAGTTATTTAAGGTTCATGCAGAAAAGAACCCATCAAAGACATTCAAAATAATCCATAGACTCCATTGGGTCTTATTAATTCTGAGTCTGATTACGACCGCAGGCGCAGTCGCTGGAAGCCATGGATGGTTTTTTATGTCGCCTCACTAAGAATAAGATGAAATCCCTTCCTGACTGACTGACTGACTGACTGACTGACTGACTGACTGACTGACGCGTACATCACAAAAAAAAAACGCCTAATCCCGATAGTTATCGAGACCGACGTTTTATTTTTTAATAAATCAAACTATCCAAAAGGCCTAGCCGATCTAATATCTAGAAGTCCCAACGGGACGATCCAATATCTAAAGATGAATCACTTCACCATATGCCGCAGCAGCCGCTTCCATAATCGCTTCAGACATTGTTGGGTGAGGGTGAACGGTCTTAACCAATTCCATACCCGTAGTTTCCAACTTACGTACTGCAACTATTTCAGCAATCATCTCTGTTACATTTGCTCCGATCATGTGACCACCAAGTAGTTCACCATATTTAGCATCGAAGATCAATTTAACAAATCCTTCTTTTGCTCCAGCTGCACTTGCTTTTCCAGATGCAGAGAATGGGAACTTACCAATTTTCAATTCGTAACCAGCTTCCGTCGCTTGCTCTTCTGTCATTCCAACAGAGGCAATCTCAGGAGAACAATAGGTACATCCTGGTATGTTTCCATAATCCAACGGCTCTGGAGCGTGTCCTGCAATTTTCTCAACACAAATGATTCCCTCAGCAGAAGCAACGTGTGCTAAAGCAGCAGTTGGGATAACATCACCAATCGCATAATATCCAGGGATATTTGTTTGATAGAAATCATTTACCAAGATTCTTCCTCTATCAGTAACGATTCCTAAATCTTCTAATCCAATATTTTCAATGTTCGCTTCAATTCCAACAGCAGAAAGAACAACATCACATTCGATCTTTTCTTCTCCCTTCTTAGTTGTAACAGTCACAACACATCCTTTTCCAGAAGTATCAACTGAATCTACAGATGATCCCGTCATTACCTTAATTCCAGACTTCTTGAATGACTTTGTCAACTCTTTAGAAATATCTTTATCCTCAATCGGAACAATGGTTGGCAAGTACTCAACAACAGTAACCTCCGTTCCAATTGCATTGTAGAAGTAAGCGAACTCAACTCCAATTGCTCCAGATCCAACAACAACTATTTTCTTAGGTTGGGTCTTCAATGTCATTGCTTCTCTATATCCAATCACCTTCTTTCCATCTTGTGGCAAGTTTGGCAGTTGACGAGAACGAGCACCAGTCGCGATGATAACACCTTTGTCTGCTGCGTACTCTATAGTTTTTCCTTTATCGTCGGTAACGGCAACTTTCTTTCCTGCTTTGATTACACCAGTTCCGGCTAACACGTCAATTTTGTTCTTTTTCATCAAGAACTGAATTCCTTGACTCATTCCATTGGCAACACCACGGCTTCTTTCAACCATTGCTCCAAAGTCAGCATTGCTATCTTTTACAGTAATTCCGTAATCACTAGCATGTGAAATATATTCAAATACATTCGCACTCTTCAAGAGAGCTTTTGTTGGGATACATCCCCAGTTCAAGCAGATTCCACCTAACGACTCTCTTTCAACAATCGCCGTTTTTAATCCTAACTGTGAAGCGCGGATAGCTGCAACATATCCTCCAGGTCCACTTCCAACAACAATAATATCGTAACTCATACTGTTCAAATTTTGTGAGCACGAAGATAATGAATTATTCTAAAAAGAATACAGTTATTGGTGATTGAACAAATCCTTATCTTTAGCTGATTATTTAAGGATCATACATGGCAAACTCATTACTCAATCGCACCTTGCTTATTTCGGTAGTTGCTATACTAGCATTACTGTTAGGTGTGATGTATACAGTCGGCACAACGACCTTTGCTGATGCGCTGCGTGGCTATGAAATTATGGAGCAGTTTTCTGCAGGAGGTGAATGGAACTCCTTGAGTTATCCCTCAGTTGACAATCCTACATATTCGTACTATGTGGCGTGGTGGTCACCTGGACAATGGGTGGTTCCTTGGATCTTTATGTCTTTACTCTCCATCGAATCGTTCCAAGTTGTTCAGGCTTTAATAATTACTATTTGTCTGCCAATGGCTTTAATCGGATATGGTCGATTATTCACAAAATTGGGCTTCAACAAAGCGATCGTCTATGCTAGTTTACTTTGCATTGTGACCAATCAATTGTTCTACTGGCATACAATGGTATACTACGGAGGTGACTTGTTGATGCTTTCCATTTTTCCTTTTTTCTTATTGTCCTTACTTAAGGTTGAGCAAAGAAAATATTGGGTGAGCCTTGTAGTCTTTTTCCTATTCGGTTTGATAGGAACGTTTTTTAAGAACACCTTTCTCATTGTGATGATCGCTTCTTTGGCTTTTATCTTCCTGAGATCTTCTTCATTCAATGTCACCAAACGCTTGGGCTATTTTTTACCGTTCCTTATTGTTGCGGGACTAGCGTATTTCTTTCACATTTCTTTAGGAGAAACTCCGAGCAGCGCTATTGATATTGAAGGATACAATGGAATTCCAAATGACCTAGTGGGTGATCTTACATATGCAATTGGTAGTCCAGCGAATACATTTTTCCGCTTTGATTCTTTAATGAAAATTGTATTTCAATTAGCGAATTGGTCCAAAACAAGTTTTAACTATACTCAGATTATCCCCGTTGTTCTTACAATCCTTGTAGTGTTGAGAATTGTTCGTAAGCAAGAGGAGAATGATGATTACAAAAAGCTTCTGATCGTTTTTAGCGGATTGTTCTTTCTCGCATTTATTATCATGTTTTTGATGGATAGAGCTGTGTCGTATGAATTGAGACATTTTGCACCTGTAGCGTTTTTATTCTTTCCGGGAATTTTGAAATGGATACTCAGTTTCAAATGGAAAAAACTACTAATAACTGGAGTTGTATTAATCTCATTATTTGACCTAGGATTGTATTACAGGAATCAGGTGGAAGCAGGATTAACCTACGCTGATTGGAAAACATTAAGATTGCCCGTCGAGGAAGTGGAAATTAAAGAAGAGATTGAACGTTGGAGTGAAAGCAATGATGGACTTGTCTTAATTGAGAACCGTTGGCAACTTGCTGCAGGACTTACTGATGTTAACAAAATTGTCATTAGACAAAAGGAATATAATTTTTTAGATTGGTACGTTAGTCCTGGAATGGAATTGGAAAATGTTGATTGTTTGGTTCTCAACGAGCTCGAAGGAACCGATTATAAAACTGTATTATTTGTTCACAGTAGAGCAGTAGGTTTTCCAAACGTTGAAGAGATGACTTCATTCTCGTATGTTACCTCTAGGCCAATCGCAGCAACAGCCAGTTATCAGCTGATCGAATTTGTCATCAATTAAATTTCTTCAATTCATCAATGAGTTCATGGCAAAAAAGAATTAAGTCTGCACGTTTTTTTATTTCAAGCTTTTCCTTTACTCGTTTGATGTAAGTCTCTACAGACGGAGCACTCACGCTCTTGTTGTTATACGATACTAATAGTTGAGGTAAATCCTTAACTTCATTTGAAGTGCCTAAGAGAATGCAGACTTCTAATTCTCTGCGACTTAAATTCGCAATGCTATTTATGGAGTCGTTGAATTTTGAAGTAACAAATAAATGTCGCTTACGTTTTAATCGGAGCATGCTTGAAGAAGAATAGTCGCCATTGTCAAGAACACCGAGTAAAGTTTCTTCAAACTCAGACAAAGAGCAGCCTTTCTCTAGGAAGCTATTAAATCCAGAATCGATACAACGTTTCATTATTTGATATGAACTATGAGCCGTATAGGCAATAGATTTCAAGTTTGGATTACTCGATTTGAGTTGATCCAGTAATTGCCAACCGTCTTTCTTCGAGTCATTCTTAAATTCTAAATCTCCTAATAGTAGGTTTATCTGAATTGATCTACTCTGATAAACAGCGTCTTGATAAGAGTTGGAAACGATACAATTGCAATTGGGCAAAACAGACATTACTCGGTGCTTTATTCCAATTGTTATTTCTGGATGGTCATCTACTATGAGTATATTCATGGCAACAAGGGGATTGTTAGTCCTACATCAAACCCCTCATTTACAGAGCTTGTAACAGTTATTGAACCTTTCATTAATTTCAATCTGTCCGCTATGCTAGAATGTCCTCCAGCTTTATTGAATTCTTTAACTCCATCTCCATTGTCATAAAAATGTACACTGATTTTTTGATCTTCTTTAGTGACAGAAAGTACTATTTTGGTTGCATTAGAATGTTTCAAGGAATTTGTAACGAGCTCTTGAATGATTCGATAAAAATGGGTGTTAATTGGCTCTTCCAGATGCAGGTCATGTGGAGAAATATTAAGCGTGAAGCAATGTTGATATGCGTCAGGAACCAAATCACTTAATTGGTCTGTCAGCATTTGATTTTTCCCAGTAAAATTGTTGAGTTGATGGGATAACTTTCGAACGTCGTTGTATGCTAAGAGAAGTTTGTTCGACAGGACAGGCTGATCAGTTTCAGTTTCATAAAAAAGATAAATCAACTCGCTGGCAACAGTATCATGTAGCTCTTTTCCAATTCTAACTTTCTCTTTCTCGCTAGAGTCTATCGCCGTTTGAATATTATCAAGTGCATGTCTGGTTCTTTTCCGATTCCAAAAGAAGATACCAATGAACAAAAGTGCAATTGCTGCACTAATACTGATCCATGCAGTTGTTTTTGCGATGGTTTCATTTGCCTTTGCTTCTATTCCTTCATTCGATAGACGGAGAATTTCATTTTGTTTTAATTCGGTCGCATAGAGGATGTTAAGTTCCGAGATTTGTTTTTGATTTTCAATACCGTATATGCTATCATTTAATACTTGATATTTTCTATGAAATTCGTAAGCCCTTTGATAATGTCCTGATTCAGCAAAATACGTCGCCAGTTCCTCATAGCTATCAACAAGTAATTCAATGGCATCAATTGATTCCCCAAGGTCTAACCCCTCTGAAATTAATTCTTCGGCTAGGCTGAATTTCTTTTGCTCAATTGCTAAACAAGCCATATTAATCTTTACATCCGCGATACCGTAATTATCTTCAATTTCAACACACAATAGAAGTGTCCTGTCGAAATAGTATGAAGCAGAATCTAGCGAGTGCAATTTCAAGAAATTTAGTCCAATATTATTGAGGTTAATTGCATAATAGATTCCTAGATCATTTGTTTGCTCTCGAATGTACTTTACCTTTCGATTGTATTTTAGTGAGCTAATTTGGTCTCCCTGATCATAGTACACAACGGCAATGTTGGCATATACGTCTCCCATCATCACACTGTCATTACTCTGCTGGGTTAGTGTTAAAGCCTGCTCGTATAATTCCAATGCTTTTTCATATTGTTTCAAGTCTTTGGCTAGAACCCCTGAATTGATCAGAATGTACTGTTGTAAATCACGATCATCGTTTTGCAATGCGTAATTCATCGCTTCATTGTAGTTCTCTTGGGCCTCAACAAGTTTGCCTATACTGGTTTGATTAACAGCAATGTCTACCAAAAAATCTGCAATCAATAAGTCGTAATTGGTCTCATCCATTAGTTTGATTCCGTTCTGAAAACACTCTATTGCTAAACGGAAATCACCTTTACTGGTATAAGAAAATCCCAGTAATTTGTAGTAAGCGATTTTGGCATGAAATTTTTCGTCATTCTCTATGGAGGCACCAATAGTTGATAGAAGACTATCTCCTGTTTCTCTGTTTCCGCTAAATAAATAGCCCTGTATTAAGCAAATGGTGGACGAATCCCTTAGTATTAGGAGATTATTTTCATCAGCTAAATGATAGGCTTTTTGTGCATAGTAGATAGAAGAGTCGAAATTGCTTTTCTTGAACTCTAGACTTTGGTAGTTGTAAGCCCTGACAGTTTCTTCAACTGAATCTTGAGAAAAACTCAAAATTGGTAACAGATAAAAGACAATGAATGTGAAGAGTATTCTCATTTGTAAGCAAAAATCAAAGATAGTGGAAAGAAACATTAAGGTTGTTACTTTTTAGGTACAAGCGGTTATCAAACTCTCATTTACATTTGAGTCATGAAAATGCTAATATCATAACTATGATCTCAATAAAATCTATTTCATGTTTATTGATGCTTCTGTTTTTAGGACTAAAAACAAATGCACAAGAGTCATCATTGTCAACTGGAGGGAATATAACAGGCTCGGATGGATCGGTTGCATATTCGGTAGGACAGGTTGTTTATACAATTAATAGCTCAGCTACGGTAAGAGTGATTCAAGGGGTTCAGCAACCGTTCGAGATTTCAATAGTAGAATTGACTGAAACTCTTGAGGATCTTAATGTTTCCGTTTACCCTAATCCATCTTCACACTATTTGAATATTGCAATTGATGAAAAGTATTCGAGTGATATGGAATTCGAGTTATTTAGCTTAAATGGAAACCTGATAAAGTCGGGAAAGTTGGAGTCCGAAGGGTTCATAGACATAAGTGAACTAAGACCTTCAGCATATTTATTAAAAATAATTGTCGGGCAAGAATCGAAGACCTATAAAATCATCAAACACTAAAACACAAAGCATATGAAAAAAGTAACCTTACTTATTACGTTCATAATTTTCAATTTTACGGTCTTTTCACAAGCACCGGAGAAGATGAGTTATCAGGCCGTAATTAGAGATGGCAATGATATTCTAATCACAAATACGACCATTGGAATTCAAATTAGAATAATCCAAGGTACGATTAGCGGGAGTAGCGTTTATAATGAAATGCATACGACCAATACGAACACAAATGGCTTAGTAACACTTGAGATTGGTGGTGGCACCCCAACTTTCAGCAATTTCGCAAATATTAATTGGGGAGCAGGTCCTTACTTCATTGAAATTGGAACGGACCCAACTGGAGGGACAAATTACTCATTACTAGGTACCTCACAGTTATTGTCTGTTCCTTATGCACTTTATGCCGAGAGTTCAGGAGGGGCAGCTGTTGTTTGTCCTGAGGATAGTTTAGGTATATGCTCAGAATTGACGGATCCACTCGTGCCGCCTACAACAGTAGGAAGTGGCACGCCTGGAATCGTAGATAATCGCTATTACCGTTACACATATTTATTAAAAAAGAATGATACACGAACAAAACTAAGCCCAGAAAGTGCTGTTACACACATCATCGATAATACCATTGAAGGGCAGATTGATTTTAGTGTTATGATTCCTGATGAATTTGATATTGACAGTATTGTTGTATACCGTCAATTTAGTGTTGATAATATCGTTTTTGGATTATACAGTCTTGTAGAATCATTTCCTGTTACACCAAATCAGCTGTTTTCTTTTACAGATAATTATGATAATTTTTCAATCATATCAAATCCTCAGCCTTTAACAGATACAAATACCACACACATAAAAGGGTTGATTAAAACAGATTTGTTAACTGAGGATAGGGTGTATCAATTACCTGATGCAAGTGGGACAATAGCGTTAGTTGAAACATTACCTGAAATAATGTCCGATCAATCAATAGTTTTATCCAATTCGACTCTGGTAACACAAATTGGAGCAGTTCCTCCAACTACTGTTGTCTTTAACTCTTCAATCTCGAATATTAACATCCCAAATTTCACCCCGATAACCGGCAATTCCCAGTTTGTAACGGTTAATGATGCTGGATTATATTTAATTCAAATGGATTTGATTGGATCGTTCGATTTTAATTCCAATTCTGGAGTAGACGCTTCTGTTGTGTTAAACATTCCGGCAGGTTCGTTCGAGTGCGGTAGCACTGGATCTTTTTCAATAATTTCTACTGGCACGACCAGTCTTACTGGTCAATCGATCGGACTGTTTTATCTCAAACAAGGACAATTATCTATTACTGTATCAACAGGAAGCAATGGCTCTGGGGGCGATGGTGTTACACTGAACTCTGCTGAGCTCAAAGTTAGCTTATACGATTTATAGAAGTGGATGCGTTTTTCTCAGAACTAAAACAGGAGGGATAGAAATGGGTCATTGAAAATCTACTTCAAAAGATGTCCCTCGTGCGTTATATTTCCATTGTTCAAAAAACCTTAATAAATCCCTTCTTTTCATATTAGTTGCCTGCATTATTATACCTAATTTTGCATCATCATAAATAGAATATGGAAAGCACAATAAATCAAGAAGCAACAGTAGAGCAAGCAGTAGAGCTTGGATTGCTCCCAGAGGAGTTTGAAATGATCAAAGGGATTCTCGGAAGAACACCGAATTTCACAGAAACTGCTGTTTATTCAGTAATGTGGTCGGAGCATTGTTCATACAAGAACTCAATCCATTGGTTAAAACAATTACCAAAAGACGGTCCGCAAATGCTTGTTAAGGCAGGTGAGGAAAATGCCGGATTGGTAGATCTAGGAGACGGAATTGGTTGTGTCTTTAAAATTGAATCACACAATCACCCAAGTGCTCTTGAACCATACCAAGGGGCTGCAACTGGAGTTGGAGGAATCAACCGTGATATTTTCACGATGGGAGCTCGACCAATTGCACAAATGAATTCATTGCGTTTCGGAAATATCGAAAAAGACCGTACGAAATGGTTGGTGAAAGGTGTTGTGAAAGGAATCGGTGATTATGGAAATGCCTTTGGTATTCCAATCATTGGTGGTGAAGTATTCTTTGATGATTCATACAATACGAACCCATTGGTGAATGCATTTTCTGCTGGAATTATGGATCCAACAAAGGTGATTTCTGCAACTTCTGCAGGACCGGGGAATCCAGTATTTATTGTAGGATCATCAACTGGTAAAGACGGAATTGCTGGGGCGGCTTTCGCTTCTAAAGATATAACAGAAGAATCTGCAGATGATTTACCATCGGTTCAAGTAGGAGATCCATTCATGGAGAAACTTTTACTCGAAGCGACGATGGAATTGTCTGAAACGGATGCAATTGTCGGAATGCAAGACATGGGAGCAGCAGGTATTACTTGTTCTTCTTGTGAAATGAGTGCGGCAGGTGACAACGTTGGAATGGAGATCAACCTTGATTTGGTTCCAACACGTCAGGACAACATGCTTCCTTACGAGATTTTACTTTCTGAATCTCAAGAGAGAATGTTAGTTGTCGTTGCAAAAGGACAAGAGCAAGTGGTAAAAGATATTTTTGATAAATGGGATTTACATGCTGAGCAAATTGGTGTTGTAACTGAAGGTGGACGTATTCGCTACTCAATGGGTGGAGAAATTGTTGCTGACGTTCCTGCTGAGTCATTAGTACTTGGTGGTGGAGCTCCAGTGTATGAAAGAGAATATACAGAACCAGCATATTACCAAGAATTCAAAAAGTTTGATATCAATTCTATTGAGCAACCAGAAAACTTAAAAGAAGTAGCTTTCTCATTGTTGCAGAATCCAAATATTGCCTCTAAGAATTGGGTGACTGAGCAGTATGACTCAATGGTTGGGACAAGTACAATGACAACGAATCGCCCTTCTGATGCTGGTATCACTAACATTAAAGGAACTAACAGAGCATTGGCAATGACGGTTGATTGTAACTCTCGTTATGTAAATGCTGATCCTGAAATAGGAACGATGATCGCTGTTTCTGAAGCGGCTAGAAATATTACATGTGCTGGAGGAAATCCAAGTGCAATTACCAATTGTTTGAACTTTGGTAATCCTTACAACCCTGAATCATTTTGGCAATTTGTTGGTGCAATTAAAGGAATGTCCACGGCTTGTCTCAAATTTGAAACACCAGTTACTGGTGGAAACGTGTCGTTTTACAATCAAACATCAATTGACGGAGTAGAAGTTCCCGTATTCCCAACACCTACGATCGGAATGATTGGAATTGTTGAGGACAAGGATAAGGTGATGACACTTGATTTTAAAGACAAAGGAGACTTAATCTTTATTATTGGTAGATCTTATGACGATATTTCTTCATCGGAATATTTGGTTTCATACCACGGTGTAGATGCTTCTCCAGCTCCTTACTTCAATTTGGAAGAGGAATTTGCAATGCAACAAGTAGTTAAAGGATTGATTGCGGATAAATTAATCAATGCTGCGCATGACGTAGCAGACGGTGGTTTATTTGTGACTTTAACTGAAATGGCAATTCCAAGAGATTTAG
This sequence comes from Crocinitomicaceae bacterium, assembly GCA_033791225.1. Taxonomy (GTDB): domain Bacteria; phylum Bacteroidota; class Bacteroidia; order Flavobacteriales_D; family Crocinitomicaceae; genus UBA4466. Next base: position 250,303 of record JASJHD010000006.1, on the reverse strand, counting down.
GATACGATATCGTTACAGATTCAGAAGTTCGTGAAGATGCTTTCCTTTTCGGAGAAGGACAAGGTAGAGTAGTGGTAACAGTAAATGAAGACCAAGAAGATGAATTCTTAGAGCGTATGATGCACTGCGGAACAAGCTTCACTTTACTTGGTCACGTAACAAAAGGTAAATTGATGATTGACGATGAGCACTTCGGATTCATCGCTGAGTCAAAAGGTCTATTCAACGACTCACTTGCGAAGCACCTTGAAAATTAGTAATTTCGGAGTCTAATAAACATTAATGGAATACAACACAGCCCGCCCCAAAATGCTTCTTCCTGAATACGGAAGAAATGTTCAGAACATGATTGCTCATGCAATGGATATTGAGGGTAGAGATGAGAGAAATAGAGCGGCGCAAGCCATAATAGAGGTGATGGGACAGCTGAATCCGCATTTAAGAGATGTGGATGATTACCGCCATAAATTGTGGACTCACTTGTTCGTAATGTCTGATTTTGAATTAGATGTTGACTCTCCATACGAGCTTCCGGAAAAAGAGGAGCTTGAGGAGAAGCCAGAATTGATGACCTATCCTAAAAACAAGATACGTTACGGTCATTATGGTCAGTACACTCAGAAGATGATTGATACTACAAAAGAGATCACAGATGAAAAGGAAATGGCCTACATGACCTCAGTAATGGGGAATTTCATGAAAAAGCAATACCTCGTTCACAATAACAATGCGGTTGAAAATCAATCAATTGCTGATCAATTGAAGCAACTTTCTGATGGTCGTTTAGAAATGGAAAACCCTGACGATGAATTAACAGGAACCAATGCAATGCTAAAGCTATTGGGAGTTAAGCAAAATCAAAGTCAGAATCAGAAGAGATCAGGCGGAAGTAACAACAATAACAACCGCAGAAAACAACAACAACAGAAAAAGAAATTCAAAAGATAATACATGGCTTCGTTCGAAATCTACGGCGGTAAACCACTAAAAGGAGAATTAATTCCGCAAGGAGCAAAAAACGAAGCCTTGCAAGTACTTTGCGCACCGCTTCTTACTTCTGAAAAAGTAACCATATCTAATATTCCAGACATTGTTGATGTAAACAAGCTAATAGGCTTGATGCAAGCAATGGGTGTGAACATCGAAAAAGTAGAGAAAGGAACATATATCTTCCAAGCGAAAGATGTCAACTTAGATTATCTCCAAACTGAAGACTTTAAAAATCGTGCAGGTTCACTACGTGGATCCGTAATGATCGTTGGACCTATGCTTGCCAGATTTGGCGTTGGTTTCTTGCCAAAGCCAGGTGGAGATAAAATTGGTCGTAGAAGATTGGATACACACTTCGTAGGTATGATGAAGTTGGGTGCGAAATTCAACTACGATGCTGGAGAACACTTTTACGCAGTAGAAGGAAAAAAATTAAAAGGAACATACATCCACATGGATGAGGCTTCTGTGACAGGAACAGCAAACATCGTGATGGCGGCTGTATTGGCAGAAGGTGAAACAACAATTTATAATGCGGCTTGTGAGCCATATTTACAGCAATTGTGTCGCATGCTGAATAGCATGGGAGCCAATATTTCTGGAATTAGCTCAAACATGCTTAAGATCAAAGGAGTGAAGAAATTAGGCGGTTGTTATCACCGTATTCTTCCTGACATGATTGAAATTGGTTCGTTTATCGGCTTGGCTGCAATGACGAATTCAGAAATTACGATTAAAGATGTAAGCTGGGATAATCTTGGAATTATTCCAACGATATTCCGTCGTATGGGAGTTAAATTGGAGCGCAAAGGCGACGATATTTACATTCCTAAACAAGACAGCTACGAAATAGAAACATTCATCGATGGTTCAATCATGACCATTGCAGATGCTCCTTGGCCTGGATTTACTCCAGATTTGTTGTCAATCATTCTTGTAATGGCTACTCAAGCGAAAGGAAGTGTGTTGATTCACCAAAAAATGTTTGAATCGCGTTTGTTCTTCGTAGATAAGTTGATCGACATGGGGGCACAAATCATTTTGTGTGATCCACACAGAGCTACAGTTATTGGATTGGACCGTCATACGGCATTGAGAGGTATTCAAATGACTTCTCCTGACATCCGCGCTGGAGTTTCATTGTTGATTGCTGCACTTTCTGCTAACGGAAAGAGTACAATTCACAACATCGAACAAATTGATAGAGGTTACCAAGACATAGATATTCGATTGAATAACCTTGGAGCTGATATTCGAAGAATAGGATAATGCGTTTTCTTACCCTTGTTGGATTGGTGCTTTTTAGCATGACAGCAGTTTTCGCACAAGAAGACATTGTTCCTCCACCAACAGAGCGACCGGTTCCAGGAAGGCAAGCTCCAGATATCACTTTAATCAGTCCAACGGGTAAGAAAGTTAAACTCTCAAGTCTTAAAGGAAAAGTGGTGCTAATTGATTTTTGGGCTTCGTGGTGTCGACCATGTCGTGCAGAAAACCCAAATGTTGTTGAAGCTTACGGCAAGTACAGAAAATCCAAATTCAAAACAGGCAAAGGATTCGAAGTTTTCAGTATTTCTTTAGATAAAGATGCCGAACGATGGGTGCAGGCTATTGAGGCAGATGGATTAATATGGAAAATGCACGGTTGGGACAATGATGGTACGGCTTCTAGAATGTATCAAGTCACGTCCATTCCAACGGCATTTCTAATTGATGGTGATGGGAAAATTGTCGCTGCCGGTTCGGAGTTAAGAGGGCTTGGATTGCACCTCGCTTTGGACAAGATGCTTAAATAGACTTTCTCCTTCGAGCCATGATATTCAACTCAATAGAATTTGCATTATTTCTGCCGATTGTATTTGGACTCTACTGGTTCGTTGTCAATAAAAATCTCAAATTACAGAATGCACTTCTCGTAGCTGCAAGTTACTTGTTTTACGGTTGGTGGGATTATCGCTTTCTAGCTTTAATCGCTTTCAGTTCTGTCTTGGATTACATCATTGGACTACAACTTGGCAAGGAGGAACATAAAGGGAAACGCAAGCTCCTCTTGGCAACAAGTTTAATTGTCAATTTAGGTTTTCTTGGATTTTTCAAGTACTTCAACTTCTTCGCAGAAAGTTTTTCAGACGCCTTCACCTTCTTTGGATCGCACATTGAGCCGACTAAACTAGAGATTATCCTACCCGTTGGGATTAGCTTTTACACTTTTCAAACCCTCAGTTATACTATTGATGTTTACAGACGCAAACTTGACCCTTGTAGAGAGCCAATTTCCTTTCTAGCGTTCGTAAGTTTTTTCCCTCAACTGGTCGCTGGTCCGATCGAACGAGCAACGAATCTCTTGCCCCAATTTTATAAAAAACGCACATTCGATTATACAAAGGCAACGGATGGAATGCGCCAAATCCTTTGGGGCTTATTCAAGAAAATTGTCATAGCGGATGGAAGTGCGGAGTATGCAAACATGATATTCAATTCGCCCGAGGATTACTCAGGAAGCATGTTGTTCGTTGGAGCCTTGTTCTTTGCGTTCCAGATCTACGGTGACTTCTCAGGTTATTCAGATATTGCAATTGGTACGTCACGTTTGTTTGGATTCGACCTCAAGAAAAACTTTTCCTTCCCATATTTCTCGCGTGATATCGCTGAATTCTGGAGGAGGTGGCACATTTCGCTTTCAACATGGTTCAGAGATTATTTATACATCCCATTGGGTGGTTCGAAAGGAGGGACGTGGATGAAAATCCGCAATACCTTCATCATCTTTCTGGTCAGTGGCTTTTGGCATGGGGCAAATTGGACCTTTGTCGTCTGGGGAGCTCTGAATGCAGTCTATTTTCTGCCGCTTCTTTTAACCAATTCTAACCGTAGAAATCTGGAAAACATCGCACAAGGAAAATTGTTGCCGTCCATTCGTGAATTATTCGGAATGCTGTTGACCTTCTTGCTCACCGTATTTGGTTGGATCTTCTTCCGTGCTAAGGACCTTGAGCACGCATGGTATTTTATTAGAAATATCTTCAAAGAAGATTTCTTCGAAAAACCAGATCTTCCAGATGAGGCGAGCATTGTCATTTACGGGATCTATTTAATGCTCATTATTGAGTGGCTGGGTCGTGAGAATAATTTTGCCCTAGAGAAGTTCGGTTTACGCTGGTACCGGCCATTCCGCTGGTTATTTTACATTGTTTTGTTCTTACTCTGCATGATATTAATTGGAGAGGAACAAGCATTTATCTACTTTCAATTCTAATCAATGAAAAAATTCCTAGTGAACATAGCGTTGTTTGGTATTTGTCTCTTGATTGTAGACAAAGCACTGATTTTGATCCGTGATCAAGGCCCTGAATTAGAGGTGGACAAGCGCTTGGAATTTATCGTAACAGGTCAGATTCAGAACGACATTCTCATTTTTGGATCTTCTAGAGGAGCACGAAGTGTTGTTGCTGATCAAATAACAGATTCCCTCAATCGAACGTGTTATAACCTCTCGTATCCTGGATCAGACATTACTTTTCATGAGTATCTACTTCGAGCAACATTGGACAATGAGGACAATCAAAAACCATCGACAATAGTATTAGTCGTAGATGATGGAGATGAATTCAAGAGGACCGTAGCACTTAAATTTCGGTTTGATCGCATGTTTCCACTTGTAGAGTACAAGGCCATTCGAGATGAGTTAGTTAGGAGGAATCAGAAGAAATGGTTCTTTGCAGATATTCTTGTGGCTCATCAATTGAATAAGGATCATCTGATGTTTGAACAAAAGAAATTCACCAAGAGAGATTCTGTTATGAGCGGTGGCTCCATGTTAATTTGGGAACAGAAAAAAGACTTCGATTACGTGTACAAATCAGAGCCGTATATCTATTCTACGCAAGGAGAATTTGACTGGAAACTAAAAGCGTTCACTGAATTCGTTGAACTGTGTAAAAAGAACAATATTGAATTGGTAATCGCTATTCCTCCTAATTACAGAGTTGCAACTGACGGATTCAAAGAGCGAGTAGAGGAACTATTGGATGGTTATGGAACTGTATATGAATTTGATCCAAACATAGAAGAGTACAAAGATGACCAGTATTTCTTCGACAATGCCCACTTGCTAAAAACTGGTGCGCATTTGTTTACGGCTGAATTGGCCGAATTCTTGAAAGATTTGTAGCTTTAGAAAGCTCTTACAATGTTCGTGTAAATGAAAAATGGAATCATTTGTTTCTTGCTGATTTGTATTCATGGCCTTGTTCATGCAGGAATTGAATTGCCAGAATTGTTCAGTGACAACATGGTGCTACAGCAGAATTCCGAAATTAAAATTTGGGGAACTGCACGAGCTAGAAAGCAACTGACTATTACGACTACATGGTCGGAAGAAACATATTCCATAAAACCAAACAAAGACGGAACTTGGGAGGTGATTATTAAAACCACGTTTGGATCTTTCGAACCACAAACAATTTCCCTGAAGCAATGCGGAGCAAAACATTCAATTAACAATGTGCTTATTGGAGAAGTATGGTTGTGTTCAGGCCAGTCGAACATGGAGATGTATTTCAAAGGATTTAATAATCAGCCAATTTCTACCTACGAGGAGGTTCTCGCTTCTGCCAGTGAGGACAATGGAATTCGTATGCTAACAGTTAAAAGAAATCTGTCTGATGAACCAACTTCAGTTGGAGCTGGTAAATGGAAATTAAGCACAGCGAAGAATATTCTATATTTCAGTGCAGTAGCATATCATTTTGCCCAAGAATTGAAAAAGAAACTGGAAGTCCCAGTAGGAATTATCAATTCGAGTTATGGTGGTTCTACCATTGAAGGATGGTTGAGCAAAGAAATAGTTTCACAGTATGACGACGTACCTTCATTAGAATCGATTCCAGATTCAACTGTTTGGCGAAAGCCTACCGCAATGTACAATGGAATGATTGCGCCCTACACTCGATTTACGATTAATGGGTTTTTATGGTATCAAGGAGAGGGAAGTGTGGATCGTTATGTAACTTATGAGGACAAACTGGTCAACTTAGTTGATTTTTGGAGAAATGAATGGGGACTTGGAGATTTACCTTTTTATGTTGTTGAAATCACGCCGTATTTGTACGACAACCCCCTAGAATCAGCACTACTGAGAGAAGCGCAATTCTTGGCCTCTAAGCGCATCCCAAACTGTGAGATCGTTTCTACCAATGATTTACTCCTATCGCATGAGCACTTAGTTGCTCATCCTAGTTTGAAAGCTCCAATAGGCAAACGTTTGGCAAATCTAGCCTTGTTTTATCACTATAATTTCAACGACCTCAAACCGCATAGTCCATCGATAGTTTTGTACAGGTTTGATAGGAATGAAATTGAAATCACCTTGGCACATTGCTATGATGGTATTCAAGTGCGGACGGAATACGTTGGCTTTGAAATTGCAGGTGAAGACCAAGTGTTTTATTCAGCCGATGCCGTTTTAAGTCTCAATAAGAGTTACTTCCGACTTTCTTCTTCTGAAGTACCACATCCAGTTGCTGTGCGATATTGTTTCAAGAATTTACAATTAGGAAATGTAGTGAATAGTGAGGGCTTGCCTTTGATCCCCTTTCGTACAGATGATTGGGAACAGGAATAGCTGGATTTACTAATATTTTGGACGCAAAAGAATCAGTCCAATTAGGAGTACATTCAATCCACAAAGAATCCCATAAATGACTATTCCATACGCCCAACGGGTGGTTAATTCCGCGCAGTCACTGTTGCATTCAACGCCTCCAATGTAAAGTGAAATCCATGGAAGGAATAAAAACAGAAGTCCAACTTTAATCCATGCGAATACACCAATTCTTTTCCCTTTTTTCAAGCGAATCATGCTAAGAATCACTAAAAAAAGGTACAAGAGAATACAGGTCAGCTGAAATTTCCACGCAAAGTCTATAGGTCCAAAAGCCAAGTCCTTTCCAAAAATGAATCCACCATAGATATAAACGTCCGGTACAGTTGGCCCATAATAGGCATATCCTCCAGGTCCGATTTCCATCCAAACAATTGGCGAAAAGATCAAAGCAATGACTGAAATCAATAGTCCCGTTAATATGAAGTAGTATATTTTCATTGGCTCCACGAGTAACGATATTTGGTTAATTCTATTGTGTTTCAACTTCAAAATAATCGGTGATTGTCATCTTTTTTTCTCATCATTATAATGATGATTCACGGTAAATCACATCGTATCAAATCACCTATTGTCAGTAGGTCTTCTGACATCTTAGCACTTCTGTAAATAAATTCCCTGCCACTCTGTCCTGTTTTCCCAATTGGCAGTATCTTTGCCTGCGAATTTGCCACAAATATTAAGTGTTATGTCTGAAGAACAAGATAAGGTCAATAATGAGGAGGAAGTAGTGAATGAACAAACTACGGATGATAATACTGAGCCGTCAGAAAATTATGAACCAACTGCAGAAGAACGGTATGTAGAATTGAATGATAAATACATTCGAATCCATGCAGAGTTTGATAATTATAGAAAGCGTACAAACAGAGAAAAAGTAGATATCATTAGCAATGCAAATGCTGGAGTATTGAAGGACCTAATACCTGTACTGGATGATTTTGAACGCGCAATTGCAAACAATGACAATGTCGATGATATCGAAGCGGTAAAACAAGGGTTTAACTTGATTTACACGAAATACAAAGGAATTCTTGAAGGAAAAGGATTGAATCCAATGGATTCAGCTGGTCAGGATTTTGATGTTGAAATTCATGAAGCAATAGCAAATGTTCCTGCTCCGAGTAGAAAGCAAAAAGGGAAAGTGATCGAAGCTGTGGAGAAAGGATACATGTTGAACGATAAGGTAATTCGTTTTGCGAAAGTAGTCGTTGGACAATAATTGAAATTACAGGATGAGTCAAAAGAGAGATTATTACGAAGTATTAGGAGTTTCCAAAAATGCGGATGCGTCTGAGATTAAGAAGGCGTACCGTAAATTGGCGTTGAAATATCACCCTGATAAGAATGAGGGAGATACAGCTGCCGAGGATAAATTCAAGGAAGCAGCTGAGGCCTATGAAGTGCTGAGTAATGCTGAGAAAAAAGGTCGTTATGATCAATTTGGACATGCTGGAATGAGCGGTGCTGGAGGTCGTGGTGGCGGCGGTGCTGGTATGGACATGGATGATATCTTCTCTCAATTCGGAGATATTTTTGGCGGCGCATTTGGTGGCGGCGGCGGCGGTGGAAGCTTTGGCGGAGGTCGCGGTAGAGCACGTGTTGTCAAAGGAACCAACCTTCGAGTGAAAATGAAATTGACGCTTCAGGAAATCGCTGAAGGAGTCGAGAAAAAAATCAAAGTAAACAAGCTGGTCAATGCAGACGGTGTCACTTTTAAAGAGTGTTCAACGTGTCATGGAACAGGACGTATTACACGTGTTTCGCAAACATTTTTGGGAGCGATGCAAACGCAGTCGGCATGTAACGTATGTCATGGCGCTGGAAAAATGATTGACAAAAAGCCTTCCGGTGCAGATGCCAATGGATTGGTACGTAAGGAGGAAGTGATTGAAATAGACATTCCTGCTGGAGTTATGGAAGGAATGCAACTCAGTGTTACTGGAAAAGGAAATGCTGGACCAATGGATGGTATTCCTGGAGACTTGATCGTTGTAGTTGAGGAAGTAGCGCACGATGAATTGCGCAGAGATGGAGAGCACTTGCATTACGAAGCGTATGTCAATTTTGTAGATGCTGTACTAGGAGAGTCTATCGAAATCCCTACAGTGAGCGGAAAAGCCAAGATTAAGGTTGAATCCGGAACGCAAAGTGGAAAAATGTTACGCTTGAAAGGAAAGGGATTGCCAGTTCTTCAAGGTTACGGGACAGGTGACTTGTTTGTACATATCAATGTATGGACGCCGAAGAAAGTATCGAAAGAAGAAAAAGCAATTCTAGAGAAATTGAGAGAAAGTGAAAACTTTGTTCCCAATCCAGATCATCACGATAAAGGTTTCTTTCAGCGAATGAAAGATATGTTTCATTAAATGAATTACGCAGATCAGGCTAAAAAAGGGCAAGGGAACTTCGGTACCTACCTGCTGACGATCTGCATTGCATTAATGGCAATGATTGTCGGTAATATGATAGCCGAAATGCTTGCCACGTCATTCCTTGGATTTTCTTTGGCGCAAATTCCCGCAGATGCCGATTTCAATTCACTGTTATCATTGATGATTGTGCCATTTGCTGCCGTATTAATTGCGCTGACAGTGTGTATCAAGCATTTGCACAAGCGTCCAATTGTATCATTGTTTACTGCACGAGAATCTTTCGATTGGAAACGATTTTTTACAAGTTTTCTCATTTGGGGAGGTGTCTTGACAATTGCATTGATCATAGGGATTGCTACAGGTCAGCCCTATGAATGGAATTTCAATGCTACTAAATTCATGGCGCTTTTACCTGTCTCACTGATTCTTTTACCGCTTCAAACAGCTTCCGAAGACGTTTTGTTCAGAGGATATTTATTTCAAGGATTTACATCAGTATTTAAACGTGCTTTACCTGCATTGCTTCTATCCGGAGTGCTTTTTGGCTTGTTACATTGGGCAAATCCAGAAGTAGACAAGATCGGTGATATCTTATTGGTGTATTACATCGCTACAGGTATTTTTCTTGGTCTAATGACCCATATGGACAATGGGTTGGAGCTCGGAATGGGATACCATGCAGTGAACAATATTTTTGCCTCTTTGATAGTGACCAGCGATTGGCAGGCTTTTCAAACCGATGCACTCTTTGTAGACAAGGCTCCTCCATCTTTTGGATGGGAGGCTATTCTGACTTTGGTTGTACTTCAACCTTTATTGCTGATAATCTTCTCTAAAATGTACAAATGGGGAAATTGGAAGCAGCGATTATCCGAATAATAATTCCGACCTATCTGTAAGTTATAAATATTCCAAGCGTCTTTAGAACAAGACAAGAAAGGATTAACACATGGCAGTATTAACACATAAATCATTATCAGCTCAAAAGCATGCGCTTTCAGAAAGTGAAAAGCAACTTAAGTTGATTGATGAAACTGGTCTTATCCGTTTTGAAGAAAACCTAAAAAAAACTGACCTGTTTCCATTGAAAGCTGTCGGTGTGGATACATTTCAAGTCAATTTAGGTAAGATGTGTAATCAAGTGTGCAATCACTGTCACGTTGATGCTGGGCCTGACCGCAAAGAAATCATGACCCGAGAAACAATGGAACTTTGTTTGGCAGCAATTGCAAATTCAGATTGCACAACTGTTGATTTAACAGGTGGAGCTCCCGAGATGAATCCTGATTTTAGATGGTTCGTTGAACAATTGTCCTCAATGGGAAAAAAGATTTTGGTACGTTGTAACCTAACCATTATCGTAGCGAATAAAAAGTATCATTCTTTGCCTGAGTTTTTTAAAAAGCACAGTGTAGAGGTGGTTTCTTCCTTGCCTTGTTACACAAGTGAAAATACGGATGCACAACGAGGTGATGGTGTTTTTGATCAAAGTATCAAGGCATTGCACATGCTAAATGAAGTAGGATACGGAATCGAAAATTCTGGATTGACATTGAATTTAGTTTTCAATCCAAGTGGCCCTAACTTACCAGGTGATCAATTGTCACTTGAGGTAGACTACAAAAGAGAACTAAAGGAGAATTTTGACATTGAGTTCAATAGCCTATTTACAATTACGAATCTTCCAATTAGCCGTTATCTTCAGTACTTGGTAGCAAGTGAGAATTATGAATCATATATGGAGAAATTGGTCAATGCGTACAACCCTTCAGCTGCTGAAAATGTGATGTGTAGGAGTACAATTTCCATTGGTTGGGATGGCTTTATTTACGATTGTGACTTTAATCAAATGCTTGAATTAAAAGTTGAAGCGAAAGGTCAACACTTGTCAGAATTTAATTTAGAAAGTTTAGAGAATAGAAATATTATCGTGAATCAACATTGCTACGGATGTACTGCTGGTGCAGGGTCTAGTTGTGGAGGTGTTACGGTTTAAATCACACGAAATGAAATCATACTTAGATACCACGGTTGACGTATATAGAGAAGCTGCACTTGCTCCAGATGTTGGTTTGTGTTGCACAACAACTCCTGTTTGGGCCTTACCTGAATTGAATATGCCAAGCATAATGCTAGAAATGAATTACGGGTGCGGAAGTACTGTTAATCCACGTGATTTAGTGAATGAGCCAACTGTACTGTATGTTGGAGTTGGTGGTGGAATGGAAGTGTTTCAATTCTCTTACTTCAGTCGTAAGCCAAAGGGTGTGATTGGAATTGACGTTGTAGATGAAATGATTGACGCATGTAAGACCAACCTGAAGGAAGCGGAGGTTGCAAACCCATGGTTTAAATCTGAATTTGTTGATTTGCGCAAAGGCGATGCACTAAACTTGCCAGTTGATGATGCTTCAATTGACGTTGCTGCACAAAATTGTTTGTTCAATATTTTTGATAAAGAAGATTTGAAGTTGGCAATCGATGAAATGTACCGCGTATTAAAACCAAATGGTCGATTGGTATTGTCTGATCCAGTGACTGAAGATCCAATGCCGGAATCATTGAAGAACGACGAGCATTTAAGAGCTCTTTGTCTTTCCGGTTCTTTACCCTTGAATGAGTATATAAAAATGTTAACCGATGCTGGGTTTGGAACAATTGAGGTTAGAGCGAAACGCCCATATAGAGTATTAGATCCTGCGCATTATGATACAGATGAATTGATTTATTTGGAAAGTGTTGAGGTTTGTGCGATTAAAGATCCAATGCCGGCAGATGGGCCGTGTGTATTTACGGGTAAAACTGCTATTTACTATGGTAACGATGACTTCTATGATGATGGAATTGGCCACACATTGATGCAAAATTCTCCATTGGCGGTTTGCGATAAGACAGCAGGAGTTTTGGGAGCAATGAGTAGAAACGATATATACATTTCGAACTCAACGTATTTCTACGATGGAGGAGGATGTTGTTAGATTAATAAAAAGGTTGATAGATGTGCTCGCTCCCAATTGGAAGTGGGCATTTTTTTTGAACCAATTTGACAAACTTCTGAGCGAATTGATAAAAGATAAGAGGTGACATCTTCATAACTTTGTCCTAAGCAATAATTATGAAGATTATCATAAGTAGATGAGCGTGGTATCTATGTAATAACTATTTTAGAAAACTATGATATTGGACTATCAACAATTTGACTTTCAAGGAAAAATGACATTCGTACGAGCGGTTGTAAAGCCACCCTTTCGAATGTCTTTTGAAATGCATAATGAAGCTTGTTTTTATTTCGTGAAATCAGGTACTCAGCGAGTGTATGCACCTACGGACAACTTTGATATGAATTCTGACGAAGGGATCGTTTTGCAATGTGGTACCTACATAAATGATTTCATTGCTTCAAAAGATGCGGAATATTGTGAGGCCATTGCGATACATCTTTTTCCCGATATGCTGAAATTGGTTTATGATAATGAATTCCCTGATTTTTTAACGAACCTTGAGCAGATGACGCCAGCTCTCTACGAACGTGCGCAGTCGACAAGTCTTTTAGAGAATTACATTGAAAGTTTGGAGTTTTATTTCAAAAACCCTGAGCTGGTTAGTGATGAACTGTTAAAATTGAAACTAAAGGAGTTGATTTTACTATTGTCCAAAACATCCAATGCTGATATTATCAAAACCTTATTGGCGGGAGCATACGATCCTCAACAAGCAGAATTTAAAGAAGTGATTGAGGCTAATTTGTTCAACAATATGAACTCACAAGAATTGGCATTATTGACCAATTTAAGCTTGAGCTCATTCAAACGCACCTTTGAAAAAAATTACAATGAGCCACCAGCTTCATACATGAGAAGAAGAAAATTGGAGCAAGCAGCCAAATTGCTAAAAAGTACTGAACTACGTGTATCAGATGTCGCATTTGATTGTGGGTTTTCAGACCTCGCTAATTTTTCAAAGTCTTTTCAGAAAATGTACGATACAAGTCCAAGTGAATATCGAAAGTGATAATTCTTTTATGCTATGGCTGGAATTCACTACATGTTATTACTATAGAGGTTAAAGCGCCCAAGTTTCTGAAAAGTACAAGGTTATAGTTTAATTGTACATGGTAGAGATCATGCTGTTCATTTAACTTTGTTTGAACAGAATCTGAACAATTATGAAAATCACACTTGTATTACTTAATATTTTCTTTTGTACCACATTGGTCACAGCGCAGTGGTATGATGTACCTGTTTTTTCCAATGATAAATTAAATGAGATTGATTTCCCTTCAAATAGCGTGGGATACATAGTTGGTGACTCAACGACTATCTTTAAAACTACAAATGGCGGCGAGAGTTGGTTCGAATTAATTCATTCGGGATTACCCAACAATGCATTTTCTCATCAAATTGTGGATGTGAAGTTTGTCGATGAACAAATCGGATTCATTGCCATATTAAATGACAATGATGGAGTTTATAAAACTGTCGATGGTGGTTTAAATTGGTTTCCAGCCTCGAATTCTGGATCGAATATGTGTTATAAAAGTTCCCTGTTTGTAAATAGTGAGGACAATTACTTCATCGGTGGGGCAGGATGTTTCCAAAGTGGTCAAATTGATCATTTTTCTAGTTCTTCTTGGAGTAGCTCAATCGTCAATTATGAGTCGTTTAATCCAGATGAGTACATTGTTGAAATGGACTTTAACGGAAATGTTGGAATTGCCGTGATGAATGGGCAGTCATTTTTAAGATCTGTTGATAATGGAGCAACATGGGATGAAATTCCAAGCATGTTTACAGGTGATCGTAAACTTACTTCGGTAATGTTTGCTTCCGCTGACACGGTATTTGCAGGTTATGAAGAACCGATTCTTCCAGGGTTTGGCTTTCTAATATCGACAGATGCTGGACTTACTTGGCAAAATCAATCGACCATTGGTTTTTTCTATCCTGCAGCCCGAGGGTTTGCAAAGTCTGCTAGTGGTGATTTATATGCTGGAGGTATCGGTGTAAATGATTTTGGGATAATTTTTGAATCTGATGATTGGTTGAATTGGTCTGAAACAATCGTAGATCATGCGTTAAACGGTATGGGAGGATATGATGAGGTTATGTTTGCCGTTGGAGATAATGGGTATGTCATTGTCAATGCCTTATTTGGAGGAGTTGGGGTTGAAGAACTGAATAGTAATCAATTGAATATTTATCCAAACCCAACGAAAGGAGTGTTCACAGTTGAGCGCGCTGATACGGAGCCTTTAATATTAGAAGTAGTGGATGTCTACGGTAATCAATTGGAAAGTTTGATTGAGTTTACATCGCTAAAGTTAGAACTGGACATTACTCACTTACCGGATGGAGTTTACTTCATTCATACAAGCAATGGTATTTCTAGCACGAGTAGTCGGATACTAAAGTTCTAAAGCAAAAGCGAATGATAATTAATTTAATGTCTCCCTCTTCTTTTTCGCTTTTTTTCACTTAAAAACCGTCCACGCAAGTTCAAACCTACGGTGAACGAATGCACACGATGTTTGACAATGAAATGATCCCAATTGGTGACATCATCAGTCGATTCAGTGCTGATCATGTAATTGAAAGATGAACCCATTCCATGGTAATTGAAATCGATAAATACGTTTGGCCATTTAGCGATTGCAAATTTGAATCCTGCCGAATACGAGATTTGCACGCGTGCTTTCTGATGCACTGAATAGATTGTAAATTGGTTGGAAGTCAACTCTTTCAGTACAAACTCGTAATTGCGGTGATTCCATCTACCAACTCCAATTCCTACGTAAGGAACAAAATGGATTGATTTACGAGGAATAGTAAAATTAAATCGTACGGAACCTTCATGAAATTTTAGTGAATTGTTTGAAGAATTTGTTACGTCGGAATAATCGTCCATCAAAACTATGTGATCAGGAAAATTTTCGGCTTGAGATTCTCTGTATACCCTTTTATCGAAGGCTAGGCCGTTATGCGTATAACCAAACTCAAGTTGAATTCGCTTACTGATATCAATTCCAAGTCCAGCCGATAAGTAAAACGAAAATTGTCGATTTGTTAGATAATCATCAATTCCAAATGGTTGCTCAGCTAAATTCTGAAAGACCGGCATTCCCATATTTGCTCCTAAACTGATGTATACCTTGGAGGTGTCATACTGACTGTAAACTAGTCCTGTACTCAAAAGAGTTATAGCAAATATGATGGCTTTCATATCAGTATAGATTTATAGTTGTTGAGTCCTGATAAACAGTTCCGTCTCTTAGGGTGCATTCTACATAAAATGTCCGCAATCCTGTACTTGTTGGTGGAGTATTTAGAATTAAGTCGATATGTGTAGGGTTTGGCTCATCGTAGAAATTCGGTGAATGAACATTTGTAATGTAATATCCTTCACTACCGTCAGCTGGAAGTGTATGAAAATAACTTTCATTAAAGATTGTGAATAAATCGTTTAACTCAGCTCCAACTATATGACTAGCATCAAAGTCAGTGTTACTCGTAATAACCAATTTCTCCAAAGAATTCACATTTGTGGGTGGAGTCTCAGTATCCAAATACCTCCCATTCCTATACAGTTCTACTGTAATCATGTCTAAGCGGAGGACATACACTTCTTTGGCAATTGAATCCGAAAGACTTATTTCAGGATGGCTGGTGTAATTATCAGCATTGTACGCTTCCATTCCCACCCATTCGTACCCAATGTCATAATCTCCTTCACAGGAAATCAGAAAAAAGCATAGAGATATTAGAAATACGCAAGTTTTCATGAGTGTTAAGCATTAGATTCAACTAAATATAGTAAAACATATGGGATGTGAAGATTTGTAACGTCCATATCATTCCTCGTTAAATCTACATGTACACTCTCTGTTCAACTACACTTACGATACCTCATCTTAACACATCCACTTGTATAACTTATTACGACATGGAATCACTTGATTTTACAATTTTCCTATCTTCACAATTATGCTAGAAGTACGTAACGTAAGTAAGTCGTTCTACCGAAAAGAAGCACTCAAAGATGTGTCCTTTAAAGTATCCAAAGGTGAAATTTTTGGATTACTTGGGCCAAACGGTGCTGGTAAAACAACTTTGATTCGTGTTATCAATCGTATCGTTGAACCTGATAGTGGTTCTGTGCGGTTAGATGGAGATATCATGACTGACAATGACCTGATCAAGATTGGTTATCTGCCAGAAGAAAGAGGACTCTATGGAAACATGACCGTTCAGGCTCAAGCGATGTTTCTTGGAAGATTACGTGGTCTGTCTAAAAAAGACGTCAATGCAAAAATCGATTATTGGTTTGATAAATTTGGAATTAATGACTGGCGTAAAAAACGTATCGAAGAACTTTCAAAAGGGATGGCGCAGAAGGTGCAGTTCATTTGTGCTGTTTTACACGAGCCTAAATTATTGATCTTGGATGAGCCGTTCAGCGGATTTGATCCAATCAATGTTGAGCTAATCAAACAAGAGTTGATCGAAATGCGTGCAGCTGGTAGAACAATCATCCTTTCAACACACAACATGAAGAGTGTCGAAGAGATTTGTGATAGAGTTGTGCTGATCAACGAAGCAAAGAAAGTAGCAGAAGGTAAAATTTCAGATCTTCAAGCAGAAAGAAAAGGCGGGTTGTATGCAGTTCGTTTCAGAGGAAGCATGATCGCCTTTGTAAATGCACTTTGGACAGGATTTGAAGTGGTTGACAAAGACATTCTTGGAGATGATAAGTTTGTTGTACGATTGAAAATGCGTGGAACAAGTTCATTCGAAGATTTACTAAAAGTATTGATCGGACAAGTACAGATAGAAGCAGCTTGGGAAGTGCTCCCAAGTATGCAAGACATATTTATTGATATAGTTCAACCAGTGGAGGAGGTAAGCGATGAGAAATAGTTTATTGATAGCCGTTCGTGAATGGAAAGAACGCATGGGCTCACGTTCATTTATTCTGTTCTCTTTCCTTGGGCCCTTGGTAGTACTGGGCTTAATTTACTTGTTATTTGCCTTTGGAGGACAAAACAAAAAACACTGGAATGTTTTGATCTCAGATCCAGCAAACATTTTCGACAATAAAATCTTGGTGCAAGCTGATGAAGGGATTACGTATTCATTTGCCGATGGGTATATCGAAATAGATGAATTTCGAGATGGAAAAAAATACCAGTCTTACGATGCATTATTCGAGCTGAATGAGAAAGTGTATACCAATAAAATTGGACATATATTTTTCCGTGAAGCACCGTCGGTTAGGATTCAGACCATGGCCAAGTTCCATGTCGAAAGACGACTCGAAGAAATAATGGTCGATGAATTTACGGATTTTACAATTGAAAAATACCGTATGATAAAACAGCCATTGACGTTGTCATTCCATGATGTTTTTGACCCCGAAAATGAGTCTAAAGACTTGCTCGGGTGGGCAGGGTATTTCTACGGAGCAATCATATTTGTTTTCGTGTTCTTGTTCGGTATGACAGTCTTGCGAAGTGTCTCACGTGAGAAAAGTAATCGTATCGTTGAGGTTTTACTCGCATCGGTATCTCCTAATCAACTTATGCTAGGAAAGATTATCGGTGTTGGATTATCTGCACTTGTTCAATTCGTTGTCTGGTCACTGATCATTGGCGCTGGATTGTATTTTATGCGTGAGAACCTTTTCATTGATTTACTAGATGCTTCTAAAATGGATATCATTGAAATGGCAAGCCAATCAGGTGGGCAAACGTATCAAGATCAAATGTACGCCGCATATGAGTACAATGAGTTCGTGAAATTGGTGTATAACAAGGTCGACTTTGGATTTATGCTCGGAACCTTCTTAATGTTTTTCATTGCAGGATACTTTTTCTACGGAGCGCTGTTTGCTGCTGTTGGAGCAACAATGGGATCTGAAAGTGATGGTCAGCAATTTGTGTTGCCTTTGGTGATCTTACTTTGCCTAGCGCTGTATTCAGGTTACTATGTTTTACATTATCCAGAGACAACGCTCGCATCTGTCCTGCATTATTTGCCCTTTACTTCTCCAGTCGTCGTTATGGTTAGAGCAGCCCAAGGTTATGGAGATCACACCTATGAAATGTACATGTCCCTGATGATTCTTATAATATCTGCGTTTGCAATGTTGAGCATCGCTTCAAGACTTTACAAGAATGGAATATTACAATTTGGGCATAGAGTGCGGATCAAGCATATTTTTAAATGGTTGAAAAAAACATAAATGCGTAAGGGAATTGTCGATTTAGGAACCAATACCTTTAATCTGTTGATTGGAGAATGTCAGGAGAATAAATTGACAATTGAATATACAACCAAACGTCCTGTTTTATTAGGAATGGGTGGAATCAATGAAGGAGTTATTGCGAAAGATGCAATGAGTCGAGCCAAGGAAGCGCTGAGCGAATTCAAGGCTATTTGTACTCAATATAACGTTGAATCAATCAAAGGAATTGGAACTTCCGCTCTAAGATGTGCATCGAATAGTGCAGAGCTAATTTCCTTCGCGCTAGATGAACTTAACTTCTCAATAGAAATCGTGAGCGGTGAAAGAGAAGCAGAGCTTATTTATTTAGGCGTTGGGCTTTCTCACGAATTGAATGAACCATCGGTGATCATGGACATCGGCGGCGGTTCAACAGAATTCGTGCAAGCAAATCGAACTGGAGTATTGAAAATAGCTAGTCTGGACATTGGTGTTTCAAGAATTTTTCAGCAATTGAACAAACCCTTGGAATACAGTGAGATTGATCTTCATGAAATAAGGGCGTTTCTAGATCAAACGGAACAAAATGCATTGAACGGGATGGAGTGCGAAACACTTATAGGTTCTTCGGGAAGTTTCGAGACTCTCTATGAAATGACATTTAAAGAGCTGTTTCCTTCCGTAGAAAAATCTATTGAAATTCCTTTGACGAAATTGAAAGAAACATTGAACGAGTGTATTCACTCAAGCTATAATGAGAGGATGCAAAATGAATGGATAGTACCCATTCGTAAGAAGATGCTGCCAATAGCTGCGGTGAAAATTCAATGGATCATTGAGAAATTAGAAATTAAAAGAGTATTTGTTTCTCCCTATTCTTTGAAAGAAGGTGCTTTTGATTGCACAATCTAGTGTGAATCGAGCGCAGTTTTATGTAAATAGGGCGTAGTTATGTGTGGATCGAGCGCAGTCGAGATCACACATTCACCCCTTCAATAATCACTTCCAAATCCTCATATAAAAAACGATTTGCTTATAGGCGGCTCTATAGTTTGCCTGTTCAAAAGCTACGCTTTTTCTTATCTTTACCGTAAATACTGATACCATGGGCAAAATACTTGTTATAGATGATGAAAGAGCGATCCGTCGCGCACTGAGAGAAATTCTAGAATTTGAAGAATTTGAAGTGGACGAAGCGGAGAACGGAAAGATTGGATTAGACAAGGCCAAGTCAGGAGCATACGATATTATATTTTGTGATATTAAAATGCCAGAAATGGATGGTATGGAAGTGCTTGATGGAGTACTTGCTGCGAATGTAGATTCACCAATGATCATGATCAGTGGGCACGGAAATATTGAAACCGCTGTGCAAGCGATCAAGCTAGGAGCATTTGATTTCATTGAAAAGCCTTTGGATTTGAACCGTATTTTGGTAACGATTCGTAATGCGAACGATAAGACTGTTCTTATTGAGGAAAAGAAAGTTCTCAAGAAAACTGTTAAACGTTTCAAAGGATCATCAATTATTGGCGATACGGATGAAATTATGCAGATCAAAGAAATGATCGAAAAAGTTGCTCCATCCGATGCGCGTGTATTGGTGACAGGTGCGAATGGAACAGGGAAAGAACTTGTTGCAAGATCTTTACATGATTACAGCGAACGTAAGTCTTCACCATTCGTTGAGGTGAATTGTGCGGCAATACCATCGGAGCTTATAGAAAGTGAATTATTCGGACACGAAAAAGGTGCGTTTACTTCTGCTATAAAGCAGAAGAAAGGAAAATTTGAATTGGCATCAGGAGGAACTTTGTTCTTAGATGAGATAGGAGATATGTCGGCGAGTGCGCAGGCAAAAGTATTAAGAGCATTGCAAGAAAATGTAATTCAACGTGTAGGAGGTGAGAAGGACATTAAAGTGAATGCAAGAGTTATCGCGGCAACCAATAAAAATCTCCGAAAGGAAATTGAAGAAGGAAATTTTAGAGAAGATTTGTACCACCGTTTGGCTGTGATTCTTATTCACGTTCCAGCATTGAATGATCGTAGAGATGATATTCCATTGTTAGCTGAGCATTTTATGACAATGGTCTGTGCTGAGCACGGTATTGCACGAAAATCATTTGATGATAAAGCATTGGAACAATTGGAAAAGACTGATTGGTCGGGAAATATTCGTGAACTTCGAAATATTGTTGAACGCTTGATCATTTTGGGTGGAGATGTAATTTCCGCTGATGAGGTGAAGTTGTTCGCCAATCAGAGAGAGAACGTTTAAGAATCCTTATTTATATAATTTAAAAGACCTCCCATGAGGTCTTTTTTTTTGTCTTTTTGGTTCAATTCAAATATTAAACCATATATTTACCGAGGTAATTAAAAACTAGGTAATATTATGAAGAAGATTAGAATAGCACATTGGATTTTCACTGCTTTACTTTCAGCAATGATTTTAATGGGAGCAGGAATGTACTTGTTTCAAACAGAGATGGTAGAAGGAATGTTTGGAGCTTTAGGTTTTCCAACATGGTTGATTTACCCAATGGCGACGGCCAAAATATTAGGGGTGATTACACTGCTTACAAAATTCAATAAAAGAATTGTAGAGTGGGCGTATGCCGGATTTACTTTCAATTTACTTTTGGCAATCGGTGCGCATGCAGGAGCTGGCGAGCCTATTATGGGTGTTTTACCTCCTTTAGCGTTTATGATTTTGTCGTATGCGACTTACGTATACGGTTGGAAAAGTGATTCAAAGTAATTCCTTAATACATTTATGTAATTGAAAATGCCTGTTCGTCGATTGACGGATGGGCTTTTTTATTCGAAGTAGGCCATTTGAACCATTTCCTGAACCGTAGTGTTGGTCAGCATGTCCTCAGAAAACCAATCAATGCAAGTAGAATCTTCTAGTAAGGCTAATTCATAATCGCAATTCATGTTCATATCATTTACGATAAGGGCACGATACGCATACACTTTCACAATTGGAGATTCGTGTAACATCAGTTCATTCAACTCTTCTTCAGATGCGATGAGTTTTAAGCGCTCGTATGCTAGGAATTCTTCCGTCACAGCATCACCATATCCAACACACCGTTCTTTGATGCTGTTCGCTTGAGCCAATTGATAAATAACACTGTCCAATTCTGTATTCATCTCAGGTTGCAAGAAAGGAACAAATGGAGCATCAGGAATGACATTGGCAAAAACGCGAAGCTCGTGGTAATCTTTCGCAGAAATATTCATGCTCTTAATAGTAAGAACAAGAACAACCGACAATAAGGAAAGCATTCTCAATTTCATAACACTTCTTTCGGGGAAAGTTCAATCTGTGAGCCTCCCCATTCAATTACCGTAAATCCTAATCGACTGATTGATTGGATCTTCTGTGGACGAAGATAATTAAAATCGTTTACATTTTCAAGTGGTGACCAAAGCATGTAAAATCTGAAGACCTGATCTGGCTTGGGATCTATGTTTAATTGGGCAAATTGATTGCATTCATCATTTAACAAAAATTGGATTTTACACCCTGGATATCTAATCATTTTTGGCGCCCAATAAGTGATGAAATCAGCTTGCTCTTGAGTGGTGAAGCCAAATTCACCAAGACTGGCTTCTAGAAACGATACGATGTCCTTGTTCGCAATTGCAGATCCTGTGGAAGGATCACTTTTAATAAAGGCAGTATGCTGAGATTCCCAAAATAAGTAACGGTATGAATTTTCACCATTTTGAATTGTCCCATCTGGATTAATAGTCATTTTCCAAGATTCTTCATAAGAGGGATAAGTGAAAGTTAATTGCCCCTCCGTAATTACTTCTACAGTAACTTCCGTGACCGCTGTTGGGTAGAGATAGATGACTGGTTTTTCTACCATAATGGGAAAGTCAACATTTTCCAAACGAATTGAATACTCATCTCTGTACTGCGCTTTAATGACCAATGAATTAGCAGTTACTTCATCATGATGCTCGTCGTAATAAAATTGAAAGCTGTGCTCTCCAGGGGTTGTGCTTATCTCAAAATATATGTTGTCCATTAACTTGGCTCTCTTTTCCGACCCATCAATACTGTAGAAAATAACTTGCTTTCCTTCAGTGTCTGAAATGCTTTTAAAAGTGAAACGAAACACTGATTCATCAGGTTTTAGGCTTGGATCTTTTTCTGATTTTTCAAGTGACACAGGAGGAATATATTCTTCCACATGATTCGCGAAAGTAAAATTCGCAAGTAATAAGAGTACAAATAACTGTTTCATATTTAGTTGATTTCTATGTCTTCAATGATTGGTTGTTCTATTCCTCCCCATTCTAACACTGAGAATCCACTTCGATTCATTAGAGGAATTGTTTGCTCTTCAACAACAAATTCACCTTCAATTGGGCTCCAAATCATGTAAAGCCTATACACGTGATCAGGTTGTGGAGTTATGGAAAGCTGAGCAAATACGTTGCACTCATCGTTAAACATAAAATGAACGTAGTTCAATTCATTGCGCTGTAAACGTGGCACCCAGAATGTGATGAAATCTGCTTTCTCTTCTGATGTCAGTCCTGCTAAGGTCAATTTTTCTTCTAAGAAAGCAACTGCGTTTTCTCCCTTACAAATAAATCCAGTTTGATATTCTTCAGCAGTTAATCTGAAAAACTGATCCGCTTCCCAAAAGAGATAATTGTAAGTTGCATTGTCAAAATTTAGCTCACCATCTGGAGTCGCTATAAATTCCCATTTGCCTGGATAAGATGGGTAGAAAAAGGGATTATCCCCTTCTATATCTACCTTAACAGAAATATGAGTATCCTCGGGTGGGTACAAATAAATTACTGGTTTCGTAACAGCATCTTGAGAATTCACTTCATCGAAGCGCACAAAATATTCATCTTTGTACCCGCCTTTAATTAAAAGAGAGTCTGAGTAAACCTTAACGTAACATCTTTTATAAAAGAACTGAAATACATGCTTCCCTGGTACAGTATGAACATCAAAATATTCATTGTCAATTAATTTGGCTTTCTTTTTTCTACCATCAATTTTGTAAATGATTACACGATTTTCGTTCGCATCGGTAATGTTGGCTACTCTAAATCTGAAAATAGATTCTTCGTTGGTTAAACTTGAGTCAACCTCTGATTTTTCCAGAGATATTGGATAATTCCATCCCTCACCACGTTCGGCCCATGAGATATTAGCTATTAATAATAGAATGAATAGTTGTTTCATAATTAGTTGATTTCTAAATTTTCAATAATCGGCTGTTCCATACCTCCCCATTCTAATACTGAAAAGCCACTTCGATCCATTGGAAGAATTGTTTGGGGTTCAAGAGGTATTTCATTTTCAAGCGGACTCCAGATGATATATATTCTGTATAGGTGATCAGGTTTTGGTGATATGGAGAGCTCAGCAAATGCATCGCATTCTTCGTTGAACATAAAATGAACATAATTCAATTCATTGCGCTGTAAGCGTGGTCCCCAAAATGTAATAAAGTCTGCTTGTTCTTGTGTTGTTAGTCCTGCCATTGTTAGTTTCTCCTCTATGAAAGCAACAACATTATCTCCTTCACAAATAAAACCACTCTGATGTTCTTCGACAGAGAGTCTAAAATATTGATTTGCTTCCCAGAAAAGATAATTGTAAGATGCATTTTCAAACTTCAATTCTCCTTGTGGAGTAGCTGTGAATTCCCAAGTATCATTGTATTCTGGATAGAAAAATGGATTGTTTCCAACAACATTCACCGAAACAGTGACGGGTGTCGTTGCGTCTGGATATAGATAGATGACTGGCTTCCAGACAAATCCTGAAGCACCTGCAGCATCGAAGTTCAAAGAATAGATGTCCCTAAATCCTCCTTTAATTATTAGAGAATCTGAGAATATTTCAGCATAATTTTGATCATAATAGAATTGAAAGATGTACTTCCCTGGTGTGATTCGTATATCAAAAAATGCATTGTCAATTAATTTAGCTTTCTTCTCTCTTCCGTTAATGCTATAGATTATAACGCGATTTATATTTTCATCTGAAATGTTGTTCACATTAAATCGAAAAATTGATTCTTCGTTGGTCAAATTGGGATCTTTTTCTGACTTTTCAAGTGAAACTGGTAAAGTCCACGATTCTATGTGATTCGCGAAGGTGAAATTGGCGATAAATAAGAGTACGAATAACTGTTTCATAATTCGTTGATTTCTATGTTTTCAATGATTGCTTGTTCCATTCCTCCCCATTCTAATACTGAAAATCCACTTCGATCCATTGGAATAATTGTTTGGGGTACGAGAGAGACTTCACTTTCAACCGGACTCCATACCATATAGATTCTGTACACATGATCGGGTTTCGGTGATATTGAGAGTTCTGCAAATGCATCGCATTCTTCGTTGAACATAAAGTGAACATAGTTCAATTCATTGCGCTGTAAGCGTGGCCCCCAAAATGTTATAAAGTCTGCTTTTTCCTGTGATGTAAGTCCTGCCAATGTCAGTTTCTCTTCCAAGAAAGAAACAGCATTTTCTCCGGCGCAAATAAAACCATTTTGATTTTCTTCAGGGGATAATATGAAGTATTGATCGGCTTCCCAGAAAAGATAATTGTAGGTTGCCTCTTCGAATTTCAATTCTCCTTGTGGAGTAGCAGTAAATTCCCAAGTGCCATTGTATTCCGGATAAGCAAAAGATAATTGTCCTTTCGTAAGTACTTCTACATTAACATCAGTAGCCTCTGTAGGGTAGAGGTAGATAACAGGTTTCCCCACTACATAAGGAATATCAACATTCCTCATGAGAACTGAATACACATCTCTGTATTGAGCTTTAATAACCAAGGTATCCGAAGTTACTTCAGTATGATGCTCGTCGTAATAAAATTGAAAGCTGTGTTCTCCAAGCGTTGTAGTCACTTCAAAATATACATTGTCTATTAACTTGGCTCTCTTTTCCAATCCATCTATGCTGTAGATGATAACTCGTTTTTCTAAAGTGTCGGAAATGCCGTTAAATTTGAAACGAAATACTGACTCATCAGGTTTTAGTGTTAAATCTTTTTCTGACTTTTCTAGCAACACGTCTGAACCGCCATATCCTTCACCATCATTCGCGAACGTAAAATTCGCAAGTAATAAGAGTACAAATAGCTGTTTCATAATTAGTTGATTTCTATGTTTTCAATTCTTGGTTGTTCCAATCCTCCCCACTCCAATACTGAAAAGCCACTTCGATCCATTGGAAGTATCGTTTGCTCTTCAATAAAAAAATCACTTTCAACCGGACTCCATACCATATAGATTCTGTACATATGATCGGGTTTCGGTGATATGGAAAGCTCAGCAAACGCAGCGCATTCTTCATTGAACATAAAGTGAATATAGTTCAATTCATTACGCTGTAAGCGCGGTCCCCAATATGTAATAAAATCTGCTTGCTCTTGCGATGTCAGTCCTGCCAAAGTTAATTTCTCTTCCAAGAACGCAACAGTATTTTCTCCTTCACATATAAAACCACTTTGAGACTCTTCCGTAGATAATTTGAAAAATTGATCAGCATCCCAGAAAAGATAATTGTAGGTTGCATCTTTGAACTTTAACTCTCCTAGAGGCGTGGCTGTGAACTCCCAAACATCAGTGTATTTCGGATAGAAAAATGGGTTGTGTCCAACAACATCAACTTGTACGGAAACTTGAGTATCTTCTTCGGGGTATAGATAAATCACAGGTTTGTTAATTGCTACTGGGAAATCTAAATTTGCGAAATGCAAGGAATAGACATCTTTATATTGCCCCTTAATTGTTATGGAGTCTGAGTAAATTTCACTGTAGTGCTCGTCATAGTAAAATTGAAACAGATATTTCCCTGGCTCAATTCGAATATCAAAAAACTCATTATCGATTAGTCTTGCTTTCCTTTCTATTCCGTTAATACTATATATTATAACACGATTTTTCTTGTTATCCATAATGTTTTTCACCTGAAATTGAAAAATCGACTCGGTGATTGTCAAATTTGGAACCTTCTCGGATTTTTCCAGAGATATTGGAAAAATATATACGGTACCGTGCTCTGCCCAAGATATATTGGAAATCAGTAATAGGATCAGTAGATGTTTCATTTTAATAAATTTCTAAGGTTTGAATCATAGGTTGTTCTTGTCCTCCCCATTCTAAGACGCAAAATCCGTTTCTATCCATTGGAAGTATGGTCTGCTCCTTAACAATGAACTCACTTTCAATCGGACTCCACATCATGTAAATTCTATAAACATGATCAGGTTTCGGTGAAATAGTAAGCTCAGCAAATGCATTGCATTCTTCATTGAACATAAAATGAACATAGTTCAGCTCATTATGTTGTAGTCGTGGTCCCCAAAATGTAATAAAATCAGCTTGCTCTTGTGATGTAAGTCCTGCCATTGTCAGTTTCTCCTCCAAGAAAGCAACAGCATTTTCTCCTTCACATATATAGCCATTTTGAGATTCTTCAGCCGATAATGGGTAGAATTGTTCTGCATCCCAAAAAAGGTAATTGTATGATGCATTTCCGAACTTCAATTCTCCTTGTGTAGTAGCTGTAAACTCCCATGTATCGTTGTATTCTGGGTAGAAAAATGGATTATTTCCTCTGACATCAACCTGCACAGAAACTTTGGCATCCACTTCTGGGTATAGATAAATCACTGGTTTGTCAATCATTACAGGGAAATCTAGATTTTCGAAATACAAAGAATACACATCTCTATACTGCCCCTTAATCAATAGAGAGTCCGAGTAAATTTCACTGTAGTGCTCGTCATAGTAAAATTGAAACTTGTGTTTCCCAGGTGCAGTTCGTACATCAAAAAATTCATTATCGATTAATCTCGCTTTTCTTTCTACTCCATTAATACTATAAATGATCACGCGATTTTTCTTGTCGTCTGTGATGTTTTTTACCTGAAATCGGAAAATAGATTCTTTGATTGTCAAATTTGGAACCTTCTCGGATTTTTCCAGAGATACTGGCGAAATTGTAATCACACCACGTTCTTCTTCTGAGCCAAAAGACATGCTCAGCGCGGCAAGTAAGAGTAGGATGAGTTTTTCCATAGTGAGTTGTTTGCTTTGCATACAATCAACATGCCATTTCGTTCAATTTTTCAAGAATTAAAATTCTACAGTGATAAATATTGAAAGACACTACAAATGGTATATTTGTAACACAAATTTTGATGTCTATTTTCGACTTAATCAACTGAATGAAAAAAGTTTTAATTATCACGTATTATTGGCCCCCAAGTGGAGGTGCTGGAGTTCAAAGATGGTTAAGACATGTCAAGCATCTCAGGGAATTTGGTTGGGAGCCAGTTATCTATACTGCGGATAATCCAAATTATGGTATTCTGGATGAAAAGCTTGAGCAAGAAATCCCAAACGGTATCGAAACGTACAAGCTAAAAATTAAGGAGCCTAATAATTGGATAAGTCTTTTTTCTAAGAAGAAGGATGGCGTATTCAAAGCGCAAATGCAAAAGGGAAAAAAACGTTCTCTTATGCAAAAACTCTTGTGGTTTGTACGAGGAAATATGTTCATCCCAGACGCAAGAGTATTGTGGATTAAACCCTCAGTGAAATTTTTAAGTACAATCTTGGAGGAGAATAAAATAGACTTGATAGTATCTACTGGCCCGCCTCATTCAATGCACTTGATTGCAAAGAAATTAAAGGACAAATTCAGCATTCCTTGGGTTGCAGATTTTCGTGATCCATGGACGTCCATGGATTATATGTCGGAAATGTTTATTACCAAATATGCGCGTAAAAAGCATGCTCGATTAGAAGAGTCTGTAATTCGAGGAGCGGATAAAGTGGTTGTTGTTGGAAGAACAATGCTCAATGAGTTTGACGCCAATTATTCAGTGAAATCTGAGATCATTTACAATGGCTACAATGAAAGTGATGAAGCCATTGACGAATATCCACTGGATAGCAAGTTTACTATTGTCCATATTGGTTCTTTTTTAAAGAATCGGAATTGTGATGACTTATGGAAGACTCTTAAGGAAATGACAGATGAAGATCCGATTTTTTCTAAGAACTTAGAGATTAAGCTTATTGGGAATCTAGCTCCAAATGTTGTGGATTCAATTGAGAAATTTAAACTTAAAAAATTCCTCAATAAAATCGATTATGTTCCCTACGTTGAGACGCAAGCTCATTTGTTCGGTGCACAAGTGTTATTGCTGCCAATTGATCGTATTCCGAATGCAGAATTTGTCTTAACTGGTAAATTGTTTGAATACTTGAAATCGAAACGACCAATTTTAGTTTTGGGGCCTATAAAAGGGGATGCAGTGGATATTATTCAACAATGTAAAGCAGGATACCCTTGTGATTTTGATGATGTAGATGAAATAAGGAAATCACTTCAGACGATGCATGGACTATACTTGAATAAAAACAACAATGTGGATTCCGTAAATGTGGAAAATTTTTCGGGGCACGAGCTCACGAAGAAACTGGGACAGATATTCGATGGGATTCTAAATGAAACAAATCTATAGTTGTATATTTGAGAATTCAGTAAGTTTTACATGATAAAAATCCTTACAATCATTGGTGCTAGACCTCAGTTCATAAAAGCTGCGGCAATTAGCAGAGCCATTAGAAATCACTTTGCATCGTCTATTGAAGAAGTGCTTGTTCACACTGGACAGCATTACGATAAGGCGCTTTCTTCCGTGTTTTTTGATGAGTTAAAAATTCCAAAGGAAAAATACAATCTACAGATAGGATCTGGTAGTCATGCTGAACAAACGGCAAAAATGCTAACGGAGATTGAAAAGGTCGCCTTGGTTGAAAAGCCGGATGCAATACTACTTTATGGAGATACGAACTCTACACTCGCTGCTTGTTTGGTTGGTATTAAATTACACGTTGATATAATTCATGTTGAAGCTGGAGTACGTTCATACAACAAGGAATTTCCGGAAGAAGTAAACAGAATAATTTGTGACCATATGGCTTCTGTTTTATTCGTTCCCTCAGACGCTGGAATGGAATCTTTGGGAAGAGAGAATTTCAAGGTAAATGAACTACCTCAGGGAACAATAAATGCAAGCAACGCTGCAGTATTTAGATGTGGAGACATTATGTATGACAACACATTGTATTTCTTAGATCAAATTAATGCAAGAGGCGCTGCCACCTTTGAAAAATATTCTATTCCAAGAGAAAACTTCATCTTGGCAACAATGCACAGACCAAGTAATGTAGATCAACACGATACATTGGAGAGCATATTATCCGCGTTTAATACGATTATCGAAAATCACGGCAAATCAATTGTATTACCTCTACATCCAAGAACAAAAAACATCTTAGAAAATTCTGAAAGTTTATCGCAATTATTACAGAACGACAAACTTCATATTATTCCTCCTGTTTCATTTTTAGAAATGATCGAACTGGAGAAGCATGCAGATTTAGTAGTAACAGATTCTGGGGGCGTCCAAAAAGAGGCATATTTCATGGAGAAGCCTTGTCTGATTATGTTGGATGAAACGCCATGGGTAGAGTTGGTAGAAAGTAATAATGCACTTCTTGTTGGGTCCGATTACCAAAAGATTATTGACGGAGCGGATCACTTTCTCAATGAAAACAGTAGCTTAGAGTTCACTGCTTTGTATGGTGACGGTAAAACGTCAGAGTTTATCTGCGAGCAATTAATTAATATTTTTAGTAATAAATAATGCTTTTATCGTCAATCAATAAGGTCTTAATTTTAGCTCCGCATCCGGATGATGCAGAATTTGGGTTAGGAGGAACAATAGCCAAACTCACTGAAATGGGGAAGGAGATTCACATTGCTGTATTTAGTATGTGTGAGAAATCTACACCAGAAGGATTTGAAATTGGTGCTATCGAGGATGAATTGTACAAGTCATGTGAATTTCTTGAAATAAAAAAGGAGAACTTGCACATAATGGATTTTCCAGTACGTGACTTCCCAGCGTTACGCCAAGATATATTGGAAAAATTGATTGTATTACGTAACACAATCAAACCTGAGATGGTATTTCTTCCATCTTCAAGTGATATTCACCAAGATCACAAAACGATTCACGAAGAAGGAATTAGAGCATTTAAATATTGCAGTTTGATGGGGTATGAAATGCCATGGAACAATTTCGGATTTACTTCTTACGTATACATCAAACTTGAGAAAGAGCATATTGATAAAAAGATTGGTGCATTAAACTTCTATGATACACAGAAGCACAGAAGCTATAGTACTGTTGAATTCGTTGCTTCACTGGCTAAATTAAGAGGGATTCAGATTCAGGAAGAGTTTGCCGAGTCCTTTGAAATGATTCGATTTATTCAAAAATAACGAATGGCTTCGATCAAACAAATTCTACAATGGTTCAATGAGCAAGGAGTTCAGCACATCGATAATGGTGTGGACTTAAGTCAAATCATTGAGCAACCAAGATCGATTCAAGAAGCAGAAATTAATCAAATCACCTTCATCGGTGCAAAGTTTGCTTCAACAGCTGCCGATTTAATTCTGTCCAGTAATGCGGTAATCATTATTGTGCAGTCGAATATGTTGACGGATGAAGAAATTGCTAAAATCGAATCAAAGGTGTTGGTGTTTGTTGAAAATCCAAAATCATCAATTATAGAATTTTGTAAGCGGTTCTTAAATTTTGAAGCACAAAGTGAACAGGAGAATATTGATGAAACAGCAGTGATTTCTACAAGCGCTAAAATTGGAGCAAATGCTCAGATTGCAGCCTTTGTTGTTATCGGAGATCATGTTGTTATTGGCGATAATTGTCGAATTGGTTCAGGAACTATTTTACATGAGAATACGGTTCTAGGAAATGAAGTAATTGTTGGAGCGTGCAATGTTATCGGTGGAACAGGATTTGGCTATAGCCAAGTGATTTCTGATGTATATGAGCAATTCCCACATTATGGAAAAGTAATACTTGAGGACGGTGTACATATTGGAAACAATACATGCATTGATAGAGGTTCTTTGAGCGATACCATTCTACACGAAGGTGTCAAGGTTGACAATTTGGTACATATTGCGCACAATGTGAAAATCGGGGAGAATTCTTTAATCATTGCAAAAAGTATGATTGCAGGAAGCGTCACTATTGGCAAGAATTGTTGGATAGCGCCAAGTAGCTGCATTAGAAATGGGATTTCCATTGGAGATAACGTAACTGTTGGCCTAGGAAGTACTGTAACCAAAAGCGTAACGAAAGATCAGACGGTAATGGGCAGTCCAGCTATGCCAATAGAAGATTTCAACGCGTTGCGTCAAATTCAAAAAGATCAGCTTAAGAAATCTTAAAGTTTATCAGTTACGGCTTGAATTGCTGTAGGTAATCCATCAGCGTTTTTACCGCCAGCAGTTGCGAAGAATGGTTGTCCACCTCCGCCTCCCTGAATATGTTTGGAAACTTCACGAATGATATTTCCAGCATGAAAGTCCTTTTCCGAAACGATGTTGTCAGAAGCAATTACACTAAGTGTACATTTACCATCGCTTTTTCCACCGAGAACACCAACGAAATTATCGACTTCTCCTTTCAATTGGAACAAAATGTCTTTGATTGATCCACCATCAAGTTCAACGATTCCACTCAGTAGATTTATTCCATTGTGCTCAACAATGGAATTCTTCAAATCACCCTTTACAGATTTTGCTTTTTCTTTTTGAAATTGCTCGATCTCTTTGGTTAGGGTTGCATTTCTGGTTTGAAGATCTACAATTGCTTTAAAAATGTCCTTCGGGTTTTTCAATTCACAAGAGATGCTGTCTAATGCAGCTGCTTTCTTGATGTAGTATTCCTCTGCTTTTTGTGATGTAATAGCTTCAATTCTTCGTACACCAGCTGCAACTGCAGTTTCTGTGGTAATAATGAACAAGCCAATTTCTCCAGTCGCCTGAACGTGTGTTCCTCCGCATAATTCCACTGAATCACCAAATTTGATTACACGCACGGTATCTCCATATTTCTCACCAAACAAGGCCATTGCACTCATTTCTTGGGCAATTTCCATCGGAGTATTACGCTTCTCTTCCAACGGAAGGTTTGCCCGAATGTTCGACGAAACAATTTGTTGTACTTGCTCCAATTCCTCATCAGTCATCTTTGAGAAGTGAGAGAAATCAAATCGTAAGTAATCTGAATTTACCAATGATCCTTTTTGCTCAACGTGCTCTCCTAAAACAGTGCGTAATGCATGGTGCAACAGGTGAGTGGCTGAGTGATTGTTAGCAGAAGCCATTCGTTTCGTTCGTCCAACAACTGCACTGAATGTTGCATTGATGTCTTTTGGCAACTCCTTCATCAAATGAACGATCAAGTTGTTTTCCTTCTTCGTGTCAAAGACAGTATATTTTACACCTTCGTCTTCTATATATCCAGTATCTCCTACTTGTCCACCACCTTCAGGGTAGAACGTGGTTAGATTAAAGACAACTTGATGAAATTCTTTTTGTTTCTGAGTTACTTTTCTGTGTTTGACGATCTTTACGTGTGTTGAAAGCAAGTCATACCCCACAAATTCCTCAACATTGTCATCACGTACTTCAACCCAATCATCAGTCGCTATCGCAGTCGCTTCTCTTGATCTATTCTTTTGTTTCTCAAGTTCCTTCCTGAATCCTTCTTCATCGATTAATAGGCCATTTTCGCGTGCAATTAACGATGTTAAATCAACAGGAAAGCCATAAGTGTCATACAATTCAAAAACGATAGTTCCATCAATAATCTTCTTTCTCGATGAGAATGATATATCTCCGTTAGACATTAATACCTCACCAGATTTCATCTCCTCAATAATCATATCAACTCTTCTCAAGCCTTGCTCCAAGGTGCGGAAGAAACTCAACTCTTCTTCTTTGATTACTTTTTGAATCAACACTTTTTGTTGGTTCAATTCTGTAAACGGATTACCCATCAATTCTGCCAAAGTTCCTGCCAATTCAGCAAGGAATGGTTCTTTCAGTCCCAATGTTTGGTACCCATAACGGATCGCACGTCGTAAAATTCGGCGAATCACGTAACCTGCTCCTGTATTCGATGGAAGTTGTCCATCTGCTATAGAGAATGCAATGGCACGAACATGATCTGCAATCACACGCAACGCAATGTCTGTTTCTTCTTTTTCTCCGTATTTCACACCGGAAACTTTCTCCATGTGTGCAATCAATGTTTGGAACAAGTCCGTATCGTAGTTGGATTGTTTTCCCTGTAGAGCCATGGCTAAACGTTCCAATCCCATTCCTGTATCAACGTGTGTCTCAGGAAGCGGCTCTAAACTACCATTTGCCTTTCGGTTGAATTGCATGAATACATTGTTCCAGATCTCAATCACTTGAGGGTGATCTTCGTTCACCAATGATCTTCCGTCTTGTGCATTGCGGTCGTCATCTGATCGTAAATCCACATGGATCTCAGAGCAAGGACCACAAGGTCCTATATCTCCCATCTCCCAGAAGTTATCCTTTTTAGAAGCTAGAATGATGCGATCTTCCGCAATGTATTTTTTCCAAATCGTGATACTTTCATCATCACGAGGTACGCCATCAGATTCATCACCTTCGAATACAGTAACGTACAAACGATTAACAGGAATCTTATAGACTTCAGTCAATAAATCCCATGCCCATTCAATTGCTTCTTCCTTGAAATAGTCTCCGAATGACCAGTTGCCAAGCATTTCGAACATCGTGTGATGATAGGTATCCACACCAACCTCTTCCAAATCGTTGTGCTTACCAGAAACCCGTAAACACTTCTGGGTGTTTGCTAAACGACGATTTTTGGGTACGGCATTGCCCAAGAAATAATCCTTGAATTGATTCATCCCTGCGTTGATAAACATTAGGGTTGGATCGTCTTTTACCACCATTGGAGCACTAGGAACAATAGAGTGTCCCTTTGATTCGAAATAATCAAAAAACGCTTGTCGTATTTCTGAAGTTGTCATTGTTAGCTGCTATATATTGTATTATACTCTTTTCTAATTGTAGCTCTTGTCTTGAGAAGGTCACTTACCGTTCCCTATCATGAGCTACTTTAGCTCCTTCTTGTAAATGGTTTGTGTCGGATAAGCAAACTCTAACCCTGCTTCATTGAATTGCTTCAGAACAGCCATATTGATCTCTGTTTGTGCACTCAAAATATCATCTGGGTTTGGGATATAGTAGATGAACAATATTCCCATAGCTGAGTCACCCCACGAGTTGAAGGAAACCAAAGCTTCATCTTCCACTTTTGGATTTGCCTTAACGATTTCATGCAAAAAGTTCATGGCTTTCTCCATGTTTTCAGGAGTGGTATCGTACGTCAATCCTAAGTTGTTTTTAATTTTTCTTGATGGTTCCAAAGTCACGTTTTCAACCGCATTGTCACTGAATTGTCCATTTGGAATAGTCACTAATCTACCTTCCAAAGTTCTCAAACGAGTACTACGTACGCCAACTTCTTCTACTGAACCATCCCAACCGTCAATCTTAATTCGGTCTTTGATTTTAAATGGCTTGTCAATGAAGACCATGATTCCACCAAAAATGTTTTTCACTGTATCCTGTGCGGCTAGAGCCAGCGCCAAACCTCCAATTCCAAGTCCTGCAATTAAGGCCGCAACATCAAATCCGGCATTGTTCAACCCGATGATAGCTCCCATCGTCCAGAATAATCCTTTGATAGTCTTACGCATAACAGGCATCAGCTGGTCATCCATGTCACTTTCAGATTTCTCTACAAGTGGAACCAAATATTCTTCTATCAAAGCGTCAATTACCCTAACAAAAAGCCATGTCACGATCATTGTCAAAATGACTACAAACATGTGGTTGAAGAAATTGTCAGTCTCTGGAGTAAACGTTAATCGATGGAATCCCCAGTAAACACCAATGACCATCAATCCGTAAACAAAAGGTTCTTCCAATTTGTCAACAAGTAAATCGTCTAATCCTGATTTTGTCTTAGCTGCCAAACGCTTCACATATTTACCAATTAGCCAATAAACAATTTTGGCAAAAATGATTGCGGCAAGAATTAGCCCAAAAGAAATAGCCCATTGTTTGATGGTATTGTGGTAAAATTCCTGATTTAGAAAATCTGTCATATCTAGGTTATTGTTAAATATAAGACGCGAAGATAATGCTATCTTTCAAGATTACATACATCATTAACTATGATTAATTCACGATCAATTTTTTAACAACAGGAGCACTGCCTTTTTGATGTATGATTACTGAGTACATCCCCGGAGATATTGTACTGGTTTCAATCTTTTCATAAGAGGTAAAATTTCCCTTGAAAAGAACTGTTTTTCCTAATGCGTTAACGATAGAAATGGATGTCGATCCAGCATTCAATCCTTCTAGTGTGAAGTACGTATCCGTTGGATTAGGTGAAATTGTGAAGGTCGTAGGTTCTAACTCCGGATTCCCAACAAAATAAGTACCTGAATTCAAAGAATCGACAACAGCCTTCCCGTCTCCTAGATGATAAAAATCCAATGTAATAAAATTGGGAAATTTCCCTTGTTCCGTATAATGTTGGATGATTCGATCGCTTAAGAAAGTATACTCGTTAACGATAGCAGCACTTGCTTCAATGCCGATCCCGAGAGTTGCATCTGTTACGAAGTGATTGAAAATGAAAAGATCATTCCAAGCGTCTCCGCGATTATAGGTGTTATTAAAATCATTGATGTCGTTAACAGTATAATGTGTTTCCACCATTAGGTCCCAAGCATAATGATACCATCCTTGTGATGGACTGGCATCATCTTGATCTGTGAATATAACAAGACGCTCATTCGCATTGATCATTTCTTGTAGAGTTGCCCACTCACCAGTCGTTGGTTTTGTGTATAAATAGGAATTCAATCCTGCCGAATTCAATTCTGATTCAATGGTGTTGGCAGAAACATAACACTCTAGAATTATTGTGATTATTTCATTTGGATTGTTTTCTAAAAACTGCCGAATTTCATACAATGTGCTATTGAAGGTGTCAGATCCAAGTATAGATGAGCCGTGATAGACCAACGTTGTTCCCAGAAAATCATACACATCCAGCATTAGACCACGTACGCCCTCATTTAATTGTTGCGTTAATCCATACGATTGATTTGGAAAGGTATAGCCTTGATCTTGTGCATTGAAAGCATTATGCGTTGTTAAGTATGCAACTTCATCAAAACGTCTATCACAAGTAGATACATCCCCGTTGCATTGTGAAAGGGTGTTCCAAGATAGGAGGGTAAAAGTGCTGATTAGTAGTAGTGTTGCCCGCATGTGTCTTAATTCTGTTCTAAGATAATAATTCCTTGAAGATTGCTTTTAGTGTATGTTAACATCCACTTGGCTGAATTCTCCTTATCTTTGGGTCGTGTCAAAACAACAGTACAAATACAATCCGGATTCTTTATCTTATGAAGAGATAAATATCAGTCCACTTAAACGTGTACTACGATTATTGCTTTGGTTAGCGCCTAGTGTTATCATTGGATTAGCTTTGGCATATGTTGTAACACGTCGAATTGATTCACCACAAGAACGAGAATTGAAGGCAGAATTGGCCGAAGAAGCAAAGGAGGTGGAACGTTTATTAGAAGATCTCGAATTGTACAATCAAGTTTTAAATGACATTCAAGGGCGTGATGAAGATCTTTATCGTGTTGCTTTGTATGCAGAAGAATTCCCCGAAGAATTAAGAGCAATGGGTTCAGGAGGTAGCGACAAGTATGACTACTTGAAAGGCATGACCAATGGAGAACTATTGATTCGGGCTTCTAAGGAAATGGACAAAATAGAAAAGCGACTCCATGCACAAAGTATTTCTTTCCGAGAATTATTGGAACTAGCTCAGGATAAAGAGAAGATGTTGTCATGTATTCCCGCAATTCAACCCGTACGTAATTCAGAATTGAAAAGAACAATATCTGGGTTTGGTTACCGTATTGATCCAATTTATAAAACGCGTCAGATGCATACCGGAATGGACTTTACAGCTGACAGGGGAACAGAGGTGTATGCCACAGGAGACGGAGTTGTTGAATTGGTGGAGAACAAACGTTGGGGTTATGGGAAAAGTATTGTTATCAATCATGGATACGGTTACAAAACTTTGTACGCTCACCTTAGTGGATTTGAAGTTCGACAAGGGCAGGTAATAAAACGTGGCGAGCTGATCGGCTTAATCGGGTCTACTGGTAAGTCTACAGGACCGCACCTACATTATGAAGTAATCAAGAATGGAGTGAAAGTAAACCCTATCGGATACTACCATTCAGATCTATCACCTGAGCAATA
Source organism: Crocinitomicaceae bacterium (assembly GCA_033791225.1). Lineage (GTDB taxonomy): Bacteria > Bacteroidota > Bacteroidia > Flavobacteriales_D > Crocinitomicaceae > UBA4466. The sequence continues at coordinate 212,716 of JASJHD010000006.1, read as the reverse complement.
CGAGCAACTTCTAGAGATGAGTGAGAACTCTCATCGCGCAATGGACTGATTTTTGTGTGTTTAAGCATGTTGAATGTCAATTTTACTGATATTCAATGTACTACTTCATGAAAATTAAAAGATATGCGTTGGTTCGTAAGTGTTTTTATTATTACCTTTTTAATTACCAGTTGTTCCGTGGAAGTTGTTGAAATTCCAGATGACTATAGAAGAGAATTCGTAGGAACCTATTCTATGCACTATACTTTTTATTCAAGTTTAAACGGTACTATCCAGACATATACGGATACTTCTTACATTGGTAGTGTTATGTATGGCGATACAGGAGAGGTCATCATTCTGACGCCAGAAGGATACCTTCCATATGTTGTAAGTGAGTACGGTACTATTTCCGCTCATTGCGGAACGGTAATCGGTTATTTTCAAAACGACGATTTTTCCATCTATTATTCGGGTGATCCTTGTAGTAGTTCGTTTCCTGGAATGTACGTGAACACATCTATTACTGGATACTAAGGTGTGGATTAAACTTCGAACGTACTTCGAAAACCAAATGATAAAGTATGCTCTGCATTCTGCCAAATAATTCATAATCATGACATTTTGACTGTCAAATCGACATTAATTCATCCCAAATACTGACCTGAAATGACAAATTTGTCAGAAAATCTTACGAAAAATGCCGTGGCATAATGATTGACTAGGGGAGAACAGTTCAAAAACTGAAAAAAGTAAATAACAGTCATGGGAAAAATAATTGGAATAGATTTAGGAACTACAAACTCATGTGTTTCCGTAATGGAAGGAAACGAGCCAGTAGTAATTGCTAATTCTGAAGGGAAAAGAACTACGCCTTCTATCGTAGCATTTGTTGATGGAGGAGAGCGTAAGGTTGGTGATCCGGCAAAACGTCAGGCGATTACTAATCCTACAAAAACAATATACTCAATCAAGCGTTTTATGGGGTCATCATATGATGATTGTAAAATGGAAGTTGATCGAGTACCTTACAAGGTAGTTAAAGGAGAGAACAATACTCCACGTGTTCAAATTGACGATCGTCAGTACACACCACAAGAGATTTCAGCAATTGTTCTTCAAAAAATGAAGAAAACTGCAGAAGATTACTTGGGACACGAAGTGTCAGAAGCAGTTGTAACTGTACCGGCATACTTCAACGATTCTCAACGTCAAGCAACAAAAGAAGCTGGTGAGATCGCAGGGTTAACAATTAAGCGTATTATCAATGAGCCTACAGCGGCTGCATTGGCATACGGATTAGATAAGAAAGGAATTGACCAAAAGATTGTAGTATTTGATTTTGGTGGTGGTACGCATGATGTTTCTATCCTTGAATTGGGAGATGGAGTATTTGAAGTATTGTCAACAGACGGAGATACACACTTAGGTGGTGATGATGTCGATCAAACGATCATTGATTGGTTGGCCGCAGAATTCAAAAAAGATGAAGGTTTGGATTTAACAAAAGATCCAATGGCATTGCAACGTTTGAAGGAAGCTGCTGAAAAAGCGAAGATAGAATTGTCTTCAACGACTTCAACTGAAATCAACTTGCCTTACATCATGCCAGTAGATGGTGTGCCAAAGCACTTGGTTAGAACATTACAACGTTCAAAGTTTGAGCAACTGATCTCTGAAATCGTTGAAAGAACTATCGCTCCATGTCGTTCAGCATTGAAAAATGCAGGATTGTCAACAAGTGATATTGATGAAGTTATTTTGGTTGGAGGTTCTACAAGAATTCCTGTAATCCAAGATGCAGTAAAGAATTTCTTCGGTAAAGAAGCTTCAAAAGGAGTGAATCCAGATGAGGTAGTAGCTGTTGGAGCTGCAATTCAAGGTGGAGTATTGACAGGAGAAGTGAAAGATGTACTTCTTTTGGATGTTATTCCATTGTCATTAGGAATTGAAACAATGGGTGGTGTATTGACTAAATTGATCGATGCTAACACAACAATTCCAACAAAGAAGTCTGAGACATTCTCGACTGCTTCTGACAACCAGCCTTCAGTTGATATTCACGTTTTACAAGGTGAACGTTCAATGGCTACGGATAACAAGACGTTGGGTCGTTTCCAATTGACAGATATTCCACCAGCGCAAAGAGGAATGCCACAAATTGAAGTAACATTCGATATTGATGCTAACGGAATCATGAATATTTCTGCAAAAGATAAAGGAACTGGTAAAGAGCAATCGATTAAGATCGAAGCTTCTTCAGGATTGTCTGATGAGGATATTGAAAGAATGAAGGCTGAAGCAGAAGCAAATGCTGATGCAGATACAAAAGCAAGAGAGCAAGTGGAGTTAGTAAACAAAGCAGACTCTTTGATTTTCCAAACTGAGCGTCAATTGAAGGAATATGGAGACAAGATTCCTGCAGATAAGAAGCAACCTATTGAAGATGCTTTGGCTGAGTTGAAGAAAGAATACGAAGCGAAGAATATGGATAACCTTGATCCAGCAATGGAGAAATTAAATGAGGTATTCCAAGCAGCTTCTGAGGAAATGTACAACGCAGCTAATGCTGAAGGAGCAGCACCTGGTGGTGATGCTGGAGCTGAAGCAGAAGGTAACCCAGAAGATGAGGTTACAGATGTTGACTTCGAAGAAGTTGATGAAACAGCCGATGAGACAACTGAAGAGAAGTAAATTCTATTCATACTAATAGAAAGGGATGACGAAAGTCATCCCTTTTTTGTTTTGTATTGCTCTGTCAACTCGCTGTATTCATTTCTGGCAAGTTTGTTGGCGATGCATGTAAATGCAAAGATGGTATGATCTATATCTTCTTCTGTATAGCTGCAAGTAGGTATTAGTCTTAAAATAATTTCACCTTTTTGGGCAACAGGGTAGAACACCATTGAGCAAAACACTTTGTAAGTTTTTCTCAGATCACGTACAATTGCCTTTGCCTCATATGGAGTCCCTTTTAAATGTATCGGAGTAATATACGTATTGGTCGTCCCCAAATTAAACCCACTTTGTCTGAGATTGTTTTGTAAACTATTGGTGATTGTATTGAGAACTTTTCGCTGTTTAGTTGCTTTAATAATTGTGTCCAATCGCTTTTCAAGTCCAGAAATAAGTATCAAGGACGGTGTCGGTGAATAATTTTGAGAACTGGTGTTGTTCCGGAGAAATTGAATGATTCTATCTGAACCTGCGATGAATCCACCAGTAGATGCCATGGCCTTGGTGAAAGTGGCAAAATAAAGATCCACCTTATTTGCGACACCTTGATGCTCGTGTGTTCCTCTTCCAGATTTACCTAGGATACCAAACCCATAAGCGTCGTCCAACATGAAAGTAAAGGAGTGCTTTTTCTTTAATTTAGCTATTTCTTTGATCTTACCCTGATCGCCGCGCATACTGAATATTCCTTCCGAAATAACAAGTATAGTTCCTCTACTAGTAGCGCAATGCTTCTCGGCACGCTCCAAGCATTTTTCCAAAGATCCAATATCATTGTGTTTGAAAGGTAGCCGAAGCCCCTCGTGGAGTTTGACTCCGTCAATGGTGTATGCATGACATTCTGCATCATAGATTACAACATCATTTCTTTTAAGAAGTGTGTCAATTATTGATACCATTCCCTGATGCTCCGTGGTTAGAAAGAGAGCTTGTTCCTTTTTTGCGTGAAGTGCCAATTTCGTTTCCAGACGATTATAAGCGCTTTTGTTGCCTGTCATTGGTTGCGATCCCAATGGGAATGTTGAGCCTTCTTTTTTGATGTTAAACAGGCTCTGATCACTTGCAATACTGAGGTAGTCATTATTATTCCAAGAGATTATCTCGTCTCCAGGCATGAGCGGCTTGTTGAATATTTCACCTTCTAACTTTGGGCACACCCAATAACCTTCAATAATTTCCGTCCACTGTCTTAGCGGAGAATGATCATTTTCTAAATTCATATGATTGATTTACTCACCGAAAATTAGAGATACTTCTTGTGAGGTCAGTACTTAATTGCACAAGTGAAAATAGGCCTCATGCGTTAATCGCAAGTGGCTTTTTTCATCTGTATACTTTCAGTAGACCATTTCAGGAATGATTGGTCGTTTTCATTGAGTAATCATGTTGACATTTCATTTCTTGTGTCAAGAGAGCGTCTAATGAAGTGTAGAATACCAATTTAAAATGATTTCTAAGGCGTGTGTTTGAGTTGAATGATAAGTATATTAGTTCTAACCAGAGTGAAAGGGTAGCTTACTAATTCCTCAAGTTCATGATGGTTGCTTGACCTTCTGAATAATACAATTAATAGTTTCAACCAAAATCACATAAGAAGGTGATGCTAGGGTAGCAAGTTAGAGTAGTTTTAGTAGTTCTTAGTTTATCAGACCTGTTTTCCCAGCACAAAAAAAACGCCCCGTCAATGACGAGGCGTTTTTGCTATATAAAGTTGATTAATTTACTTCTTAACTGCGTCTACAACAGCTTTGAACGTTTCCTTATGATTCATTGCTAAATCAGCAAGAACCTTACGGTTTAATTCAAGTTCGCTCTTGTTTAGTAGTCCCATGAATTGAGAATAACTCATTCCGTGCTCACGTGCACCAGCGTTAATACGCATGATCCATAATGAACGGAAATTTCTTTTCTTCTGCTTACGTCCTTCGTATGCATACAACCACCCTTTTTCAACGGCGTTCTTAGCAACAGTCCAAACATTTTTTCTTCTTCCAAAGTAACCTTTGGCATGCTTCATTATCTTCTTTCGTCGAGCTTTTGAAGCAACATGATTTACCGATCTTGGCATAATTTTTAGTTTTTTAATAAAGAGCGCATCACTATTTCAGATGGCTTAGTCACTCATTACTGGGTTAACAAATAATAAACCTGCGTATGACTATTTCATACACAATTGTTGCTTGATAGACGCGACATCGGCCTTGTGAACCAATCCTGCGTGTGTCAAGTTACGCTTCTGCTTTTTAGTCTTCTTTGTTAAGATGTGACTTTTAAAAGCATGTTTTCTTTTAATTTTACCGCTTCCAGTGATCTTGAATCTCTTCTTCGCACTAGATTTAGTTTTCATTTTTGGCATCTCTCTTCAATTTTAAGTTACCTCTATATAGCTTCCTTTGTAATTATGAATGCTCTAATTAATTCATAATTCATAATTCATAATTTCTAATTCATTGTAGGTCAGCTGTGGCTTCCCCATCAATAGCTTTCGCTATTTCTTCTTAGGGTTGATCATCATAATCATTCGCTTCCCTTCCAATTTCGGCATTTGCTCAAGAACTCCAAATTCTTCAAGTTCTTGCGCCAATCTTAAAAGGAGAATCTCCCCTCTATCTTTAAAGACAATTGTACGACCTCTAAAAAATACGTACGCCTTTACTTTATTTCCTTCTTCTAAGAACTTCTTTGCGTGAGCAAGTTTAAAGTTGAAATCATGATCATCCGTATTTGGACCGAATCTAATTTCCTTCAGAACAACTTTGCTCTGCTTAGCTTTCATTTCCTTTTCTTTCTTCTTTTGGTTATATAAGAACTTTCGGTAATCCAAAATCTTACAAACCGGCGGATCAGCTTTAGGTGATATCTCTACCAAATCCAAATCTTGCTCTTCGGCCATTTTAATGGCTTCAACAGTAGTCAGTACTATTGGTTCAGCACCTTCTCTAACTAATCGGATTTGTCGAGCATAAATCTTGTCATTGATCTTGTGCTTCGCTTCTTCTCTTTTTACAAACTTTCTTTTGTTTGGTCTTCTCATTCAGTATTAATCGTTTAAAGCTAATTCTTCATTAATTGTCGTAGTCACTAAATTGGCAAATTGATCAAGCGTCATCGTTCCTAAATCTCCTTCGCCTCTTTTTCGGACAGCCATCAGATTTTCATCTGCTTCTTTCTCTCCGATAATCAACATAAAAGGAATTTTACCTAGTTCCGATTCACGTATCTTCTTACCTATCTTTTCGTTACGATCGTCAACGAATCCGCGAATATCGTAATTATTTAGCAATTGCAAAAGGTTTTCAGCGTATTCATTGTATTTGTCACTGATTGGTAAAATCGCGATCTGATCAGTTGTTAACCAAAGAGGGAAATCACCAGCACAGTGTTCCAACAATACTGCTATGAATCGCTCCATTGATCCAAATGGAGCACGGTGAATCATAACCGGTCTATGTTTTTGATTATCAGAGCCTGTATATTCCAATTCGAAACGCTCAGGTAAATTGTAATCAACTTGAATTGTACCCAGTTGCCATTCGCGACCAAGTGCATCTTCCACCATGAAATCTAGCTTAGGACCATAGAAGGCTGCTTCACCATATTCAACAAATGTATTCAAATCACGCTCACCAGTAGCTTCAATAATTGCACGTTCTGCTTTTTCCCAGTTTTCATCGCTTCCAATATATTTTTCAGAGTCTTCAGGATCACGTAAGGATATTTGCGCTTTAAAGTTCTCAAATTTCAAAGTTTTGAAAATATACAACACAAGGTCAATCACTTTTACGAACTCATTCTTCACTTGATCCGATGTACAGAAAATGTGAGCATCATCCTGTGTAAAGCCTCTAACTCTAGTCAGTCCATGTAATTCACCTGATTGTTCATAACGGTATACAGTTCCGAATTCTGCATAACGAACTGGTAAATCTTTGTAAGATTTTGGTCGCGCTTTGAATATTTCACAATGATGCGGACAGTTCATTGGTTTCAAAAGAAATTCTTCATCTTCATCTGGAGTATTGATTGGTTGAAAGGAATCCTTTCCGTATTTAGCGTAATGTCCTGAACAAACATACAATTCCTTACTTCCAATGTGCGGAGTAATGACTTGATCATATCCACCTTTCTTTTGTGCTTTCTTTAAGAAGTTTTCGAGGCGTTCTCTCAATGCAGCTCCTTTAGGAAGCCAAAGAGGTAATCCTTGTCCAACTCGTTGCGAGAACGTAAACAAATCTAACTCTTTACCTAGTTTTCGATGATCTCTTGCTTTGGCCTGCTCAACGCGCTCTAGGTATTCGGTTAACTCCTTATTTTTTGGAAATGTAATTCCGTAAATACGTGTCAATTGCTTACGAGTTTCATCTCCTCTCCAGTAGGCTCCTGCAATAGAAGTCAACTTAACGGCTTTGAAGTAACCAGTATGTGGAACGTGAGGGCCACGACATAAATCTGTAAATTCACCTTGTGTATAGAAAGTGATGGTACCATCATCCAAGCCGTCGATTAACTCAAGTTTGTATTCGTCATCCTTCTCAGTAAAGTAGGCGATAGCATCTGCTTTAGAAACTTCCTTACGCACAAATGCATTTTTGGCCTTCGCCAATTCTTTCATTTTTTGTTCGATCTTTTCCAAATCAGTTTCAGTGATATTGTACTCCATGAAGTCAATATCATAATAGAAACCATTTTTTATTGGAGGTCCAATCGCCAGCTTAACACCAGGATAGTAGAATTCAATCGCTTCAGCCATTATGTGAGCAGAAGAGTGCCACATAGTTGACTTACCTTCAGTGTCATTCCAGGTCAATAATTGCACGGTTGCATCGTCATTAATCGGACGGTTGGCATCAATTACTTCGTCATTCACCTTTGCGGAAAGAACATTTCTTGCAAGACCTTCAGATATACTCATGGCAATATCCATGGCAGAAGTTCCCTTCTCAACCTGTCTTACAGAACCATCTGGTAGCGTTATATTAATCATTCTACTGTAAATAAATTAGAGGCCAAAGATAGAGAATTGGTGCATTCATTCGAACAAAATGTGACTTAAAAATTGAAGAATCTTTCTGTGGCTTAACGACTTCACTTGCAAAGCTTTGCATGATTTACTAAATTGATATGCATGTGTGAATAATAGTTCACAGTCAAAACCCAACCTTAACTCACTAATTCATTGAAGTTTGCACATCAGCCTTTCACTCTCTTGACGGTCATGTTGTCCGCAGGGATTGTGATGTCAGAACTTGAGTTTCTGGGCAGTATTTATTTTCAATTTCTTCTCTTAACTGTTCTGCTTGGCGTAGTCACTTTGCATTTATTAGATAGATTTAAATCCTTTACTTCCATTTTATTATTGATCAGTTTCGTGCTACTTGGAATAGTGCATGGGCATGTCAGGAAACCAATTCCACCTTTCTTTAACTCACCAAGTGTGAGCGCGGTCGTTCACGTTAATGAAATCGCTGACCCAGATAAAGAGTGGAGAAAGGCTGTTTGCGAGTTAATTCAGATAGTAGAAGATTCAACGATAAAAGAATCCCAAGGGAAATTGCTCTTGTTCATTCAGTCAGAAGTAGTTGAGGAAGGCGATGTTTTGATGGTGCGTTTCGAATCGGAGCCGATCTTGAACCGGAACAATCCTGGTGAGTTTGATGCTCAGTCGTATTGGAAAAATAAACATGTAGAACATATGGGCTTTGTGGTTGAAGAAAATATTCAATTGCTGGATCATAGAGAAAAGGGTTGGGTCGGACAGTCAATTGAATGGATTCGATCTTCATTAAGTGAGGCCTTGTCTAGCAAATTGGAAGGTGATGAATTGTCTATAGCCCAGGCCTTATTGTTAGGTGATAAATCACAGCTCTCAACAGAAACAAGGAATAGTTTTAGTAGGGCAGGAGCGATGCATGTTTTAGCGGTATCTGGATTGCATGTTGGAATTATCTTGTATCTGCTCATTTTTGTTCTAGGCCGATTCCCGCGAATTTTCACAAAGAATCGAGCTTCAATTGTCGCAATTCTAATCATTTGGATTTTCGCTGCAATTACAGGCTTTTCTCCATCTGTTATGCGTGCAAGTTTCATGTTTTCCTTCATCGCTTTAGGTCAATTGAGCGGGCGAAAGGTTGATTCCTTAAATATTTTGTTCTTCTCAGCATTTGTACTTCTAATGATAAACCCTTTCATGCTATTTGATATTGGATTTCAACTTTCGTATTTGGCACTGATTGGAATTCTCACATTATATCGACCCATTTCTAAACTGATCTATATACGAAACAAGATTCTTCGTAAAGCTTGGGAAGGCACTGCTGTTGGAATTGCCGCTCAGACTTTTACTGTTCCTCTTTCCTTGTATTACTTTCATCAATTTCCAAATTACTTTGCTCTGAGCAACCTCGGAATCATGCTCTTTGCAGGGCTAATTTTAGGAATGGGTCTACTCTTTTTCTTAGTCAAAGGCATTCCAATGGTCTCTAGCTTTATGGGGATGCTACTTGGCATGATGATCATGGTATTATTGTTTTTTATTCAGTTCATAGAGCGAATGCCAGGTGCAGTAGCCTATGGATTTTCACCTTCTGAAAACATCTTAATCATTATTTATATCACGCTGTTATTAGCGATCCTCCTAAAAACAAAGAAATTGATTCGATGGGGAGCAATAGTAATCTTGTTTACCGCTTTTGCTTTTCTGGAATTTCAGCGCTTTCAAAATGGCAGTAAAAGCGAGCTTGTCGTGTTCAATGATAGGACTCCGATTATTAGTATGAAATGTAAGGACCAGTTGGTCTATATTTCAAGATCAAAAGAAAAAGCTGAATATATAATGAAAGCTTATTTGACAATTCATCCATCTAACGCACAATTTATAGAATTGAAAGAAGGAATGACGACCATTGAGTTTGAAGGGGAGGTGTTTAAACTGACATCCAGTATTAATGGCGTTCTAATTGAAAGAGTTGGGGGAGAAGATCTTTTCTTGAGAACAAGTTACGGAGAGCAAAGTTCATCAGTGAGCCAAGTAATTGACATGCCTTATTTGGAGTTGAATGAAGACAACTACAATTTGCGAAAGGGTGCTTATCACTTGTCATTGGAATAAAAAATCCACTACCAACTGAATGATAGCGGATTCTATAAACTTAATTTATTACTGCTTAACGATGCGCTCTACAGTACGTAAAGTTTCTGTCGTTAATTCCAATGTGTAAACTCCCTTCGGCACGTTCAACACGTGCTGTACTGTATTCGTTCCTTCAATATCGAAGCTGTCAACTAATTTACCCGATACGTCGTAAATCTTAACGATTCCGGTTTCAGCGTACTCAAAGTTAATTGTCATTACATCAGTTACAGGATTTGGATAGATAGACATTACACCATGTGTTAGTTCATCAATTCCTGAATGATCTACATTGAAACAAGCTGATGTATCACTACATCCTCCCATTGTTACAATTACAGCATAATCTCCATCCGCACCCGCTGTATATGATTGATTTGTTTCTCCATTCACAAAATTATATCCATCATTACAATCTACCCACTGATACTGTGCGCCAGAAGTAGTTGCTGTCAATAATTCTCCACTTTGCGTAGCCGAAGCATCAACCGAACATGTAATATGAACAAAATCAGTATAGGTGTTTCCACTTTGAACTACATTATTCATTCCTGTTGTAGTATATGATGTTGAGAAAGGATTGTCTGCTCCAAACTGCGTGGTTGCATTTGCTCCAAAATTCCAAAGTGTATTGCCTGTACCAATTGGCAAAGACTCATCTCTAAATGTAACTGTCTCATTTGTACAGTTCACATAGTTCATTGTGATTTCTGGTTGAGCAGCTAGATCATAGTTAATGTCCATTGTATCGAGAACATCTCCAGATATAAGTTCAACTTGAGCAATCATTCCGTCTGAACCAGTCCCACCAGCTCCACCGATTCCACCGGAACCACCGTTTCCTCCATCACCACCTTCACCAACTTCATTAGAACCATAAGAACTTCCGTATCCACGAACTCCTCCTGATCCTCCAGTTCCTCCTGATCCCATTGATCCCGGAGTTACGGTACAATTTAAAATAGATCCGTTTGCTCCATTATTTACAAGGTAAACAGCAAAAGAACCACCACCACCGAAACCTCCAGTTCCTGCAGTACCGCCTTCGCCACCACCAGCACCTCCACCGCCTCCGTCACCAGAACCGTCATCGCAGAAAGTACACGATTGGCCACCGCCACCGCCGCCACCAACACCGCCTTTACCGCCATCGCCATCAGTTCCGTCATTTGCCTGATTTCCTACAGTATAGAAGGTACCCAAAGTACCTGCTGAGCCACCGCTTCCATTGATTCCGTTTGCGCCTGTAGCTCCAGTTGTACCATTTGATCCATCTCCACCTGGGTCACCCCAAGTTCCAGCGTTTCCACCACCAGTTTGATTCGCACCGAAATTGATACCACCGCCTTGGCCACCTGAGCCACCATTGTGGTCAGTTTCGCCACCAGATCCACCACCACCACCGGCACCACCTGCGCGTGGGTTAGAACTATACATTCCATTTGGACCAGCTCCTCCTGTATTTCCATTACCAGAAGGGTTCGTTCCACCTGCTGTAATTGGTCCGGCACCTGTCCCAGCACCTGCACCGCCAGTTCCACCTGCTCCACCAGAGCCATTTCCGTCAATAGAACCAGCAGCCCCATTGCCGCCGTCTGATCCGGTAAGACCTCCAGTACCATCAACACCGGCTTGCCCAGTTGAGGCGTTTCCAGGGTTAACTACACATCTAATAAGTGCATAATTTGAACAGTTATCAATGTGTATTCCATAAGTTGATGTTCCATCAGCTGTTCCATCAGCAGTAGAAATTGTAATGTCATGAATTTCAAATCCAGTGATTGTATTTGCATATATTGCAACTAGGCGATAGTCATTTGCCGAACCCTCTGGGTTTGCTGTAGTACGATTAATTGTTGTTGCTCCAGCCAAACTTGTCTTTTCCCAAGCATTGAAATCATCAAAACCTCCCTCCATAATGATATTATCATAAGGAATTGTGATGGCATTGTCAATGTCATAAACTCCAACCCCAATTCGGATTAAATCACCAGCATTTGCAGTTGAAACAGCAGTTTCTAGATCCATAGGATCATTGATTTCTCCAGTTGCAGAGGGAACTCCACTTGTAGAGGCGTATACGATATCGCATTGGCCAAATGTTGAAATTGTGAGCATAATAGACGCTCCGATTAGTAGTAGTTTTCTCATTGTAGTTATTTTATGGTTTCATTAAATGTATGAAAAATCTCCGTTCATCATCTAAAACTGTTAATAAGTACCATTTTTGTAACCACAATGTTGGTAATCGTTATTTTTGCCACTATCGGACTTTTAACAAACTATGAATAACAATATTGCTCGATTTATAGTGCTACTCTTTCTAGGATTTTCTTTCTCCTCTTTGGGGCAAAAGGAATACCATATAGAAGCAGCTACTGAACCTCCTGTTATTGATGGTGTGATCGATGAAGCTATTTGGAAGTCTGCAGAAATTGCCACAGATTTTATTGATCAACAACCGGTTTTCGGAGGCCTTTCGGAGTTTGTGACGAAGGTTTATATGACCTATGATGATAATGCATTTTACATTGCGGCCGAATTATTTGATTCTAGTCCTGATTCCGTAAGTTATGCTCTTTCTCAAAGAGATGATATGGGTAATGGTGATTGGTTTGGAATTGCTGTTGATACTTATGGAAATAATGTGAATGCTTTTGATTTTATGGTGACCGCCGCTGGTGTGCAATTAGATGCGTTGGAAGGAACGACAAATTTGGATTTTTCATGGAATGCTGTATGGAAAAGTGTCACGAAGAAGACGGAATATGGCTGGTCTCTTGAAATTAAAATCCCGTATTCTGCAATTCGTTTCCCTAATAAGGACATACAAGAATGGAATATCAATTTTTGGAGGGGCGTGAGAAGAAGGAGGCTCAATTCAACATGGAATCCAATAGACCCGAACATTTTTGGCGAGATTACACAATCTGGGAAAGTACTTGGAATAAAAAATATTAAGTCACCCTTGAGACTCTCATTCACTCCATACGCAACTGGTTACATTGAAAATTCATACGATGAACAATCAGGTGAACAAACATGGAAACAGCGCGCTACGGGAGGACTTGATTTGAAATATGGATTAAATGATGCGTTCACGTTGGATATGACCCTCATTCCTGATTTTGGACAGACGGCCTCTGATCGTCAAGTCCTTAATTTAGGTCCTTTTGAAGTTCAGTTTGATGAAAATCGTCCATTCTTTCTTGAAGGTACCGACTTGTTTCGAATCGGAGGAGTTTTTTATTCAAGAAGAATAGCTGCAACGCCATTCAATTACTATGAGGCACACGATGATGTAGATGAATCAATAGGAGAAGAGGTAGTTGGAGAGGCTGCGTTGGCTCCAATGATTAACGGAATTAAAGTGTCCGGAAGAACTAATCAGGGCTTAGGAATAGGTGTGTTTAACGCAATAGAGGGACGATCAGATGCTATCATTAGAGATTCAATGGGGAATGAGCGTAAGTTCAGAACGAATCCTTACACGAATTACAATGTGATTGTATTGTCACAAAATTTAAGAAACAATAGTACTGTTTCATTGGTGAATACACATGTGTTCAGAGAGGGGAGCAGCCGAGATGCAAATGTAACAGTTGGAACAGCGAATATGTATACTCCCGATGGCAATTATCGGCTTCATACCCAAGTGAAATTGTCGAGTATTTTTGAAAATAATACGACAGTAATTGGACATTCTATTGGGACTAATTTTGCGAAGGTCGCAGGTACTTGGCGATACAGCTTTGGTTATGGAGAGGAGAGTAATACTTTTGATCCGAATGATTTGGGATTTTTATACAACAACAATTCTAGGTCATATTATGGTGAGCTGAGTTGGAATACATACACGGCAGGTAATCAATTTTACCGTAAATCGGCGAATGTAAATATCTATTACGAAGAGCTTTATTTGCCAAGTGCGTTTTCGTATGCGGCTATCAATTTAAACTTTGGGGGATTGCATAAACAGCAATTTTACACAAATATAGGTGGCGGGATTAGTCCATTTGGGAGTGTAGATCATTTTGAATCTCGAGAGTTTGGTAAAGAGGTTAAAAACAACCCCAATGTATGGTTTGACTATATGCTTTCTACAGATTATAGTAAACGATTTGCAGTAGACGTACGTTTTGATTTAGCTAAGTTTCTGGGCGAAAACCGGTACGGGTGGAGTGCTGAAGTTGAACCTAGAGTTCGAATTTCTGATCGCATGAATGTAATGTTTGGAGCTTCCTACGAGACTTTACATAACGATTATGGGTATGTAAGCGTAGAAGACGAAGCATTTGACAATGAAATTATCTTAGGAACAAGAGATCGAAATATTGTAGAAAACACTTTAGGTTTAGAGTTTATTTTCACTAAACGGATGGGTATTGACTTGAGACTTCGCCACTATTGGCAGCAGGTGAGGTACGTAGATTTTAGGCAATTGTTGGATGAAGGAGAAATGATTGCTAGTGAATATAACCCGTTGGATGAAAATGGAATGTCAGTGCATAATACAAGTTATAACGCCTTCACTCTGGATATTAATTATAGCTGGGTATTTTTACCTGGAAGTGAGCTACGCATAGTATATAAAAATAATCTCTTCCATTCAAAATCCAACTTAGATTCGAACTATTTCCAAACGTTTGAAACCTTATTTGAGCAGCCTCAGATTAATAGCATTTCATTAAAAGTATTGTTCTATGTTGATGCACTTTATTTCAAACGGAAGAATAAGAAAAAAAGGAACTAAATTAAAAAGCCTGAACATCAATTGACGCTCAGGCTTTTCCATAAGTAGTTATATATTATCTATTCAACATAACTGGCATTACCAGCATTAGAATGTCTTCGTTTTCATTTGATTCAGCAGGCATCAATAATCCAGCTCTGCTTGCTTCACTCATTTCCAAACGAACTTCAGTTGTGCTTAAGTTGTTCAGCATTTCCATTAGGAAACGTGAGTTAAAACCAATTTCCAAATCTTCACCATTATAGTTACATGTCAATCGCTCGTTCGCCTCATTAGAGAAATCGATATCTTCAGCGGATAGTGAAAGCTCTGATCCGGCAAGTTTTAATTTAATTTGGTGCGTTGTCTTATTCGCGAAAATAGATACACGCTTTATTGAGCTTAAGAATTGTTGTCTGTCAATTGTCAACACGTTCGGATTCTCCTTAGGGATTACCGCTTCGTAGTTAGGATACTTTCCATCAATTAAACGACAAATCAATACAATGTCGTTGAACGTGAAAACCGCATTTGAATCGTTGTATTCCAATGCTACTTCTTCATCACCAGATAAGTTTGACTTCAATAAGTTCAAAGGTTTCTTTGGCAAAATGAAAGAAGAGCTTCCTGATGCTTGAGAGTCTGTTCTTGTGTAACGAACTAATTTGTGCGCATCTGTAGCAACAAATGTGATGCTTTCCGGAGAGAACTCACAAAATACACCGCTCATTACTGGGCGTAAATCATCTACCCCTGTAGCAAATAGTGTTTTGTTGATTGCATTAGCAACAATTTCACCTGATATTTTAATTGAACTTCCGTTCTCCAAAGCAGGAACACGAGGAAAATCATCGCCGCTGTATCCTACCATTTTTGACTTACCGTTGTCATATGCTATTTCTATAGCGAAAGTATCACTGTTTACAGTAAACGTACACGGTTGGTCTGGAAGGTTCTTTAGAACGTCCAATAATAGTTTTGCGGGAACAGCAATTTTACCGCCTTCCTTTGCTTCAACTTCCATCGTTGTACGCATCGTAGTTTCCAAATCGGAAGCTGAGACGATAAGTTGACCATCTGCAATTTCGAATAAGAAATTATCCAAAATAGGCAATGTATTACTTGTGCTTAAAACACCTGAGATTCCTTGAAGATGCTTCAGTAAAGAAGCACTAGAGATTACAAAATTCATTTCAATTTTTGTTGATGCCTCCAAAGCTATCAATTTCACCTTAAAATGGATAGGGTATTTCTACTCGATTTTTAACGAGTTATCAACAACTGACTGGCTAAATACAGAGCTATTCATCTGCTTCTTCCAAGGCAGAAAGATCCATTGGGAAGTAGATATGTCCTAAAAGTAGAGGGTTGAATACAAAGAACTGGCATTTAACAACTTGACCATTTGGTAATTCACACCAGAAACGGTCCTCGTCATTCGTGATATATTCAATATATCCTGTCTCTGTTTGCTCACGCTGTCTCATATGGAAACACCTCAGTTTTGTTTCTTTCCCCGTAATTTCTTTCACGGTAAGAATACAGAAAGGCTGAGTTGCTTTTAGGCTGTCGACTTGGTGGGCCGACAACTCGTAGTTTGGCTTCTCAAAGTGAACTTTTTCGTAGTTGTTAATATAACGGAAGAGGTTCGCCGTGTCGATGTTTGATAATTGAACACCTTGCTGATAAACACTCATTCGATTACCAGATTTGATTACTGAGAAACTTCGTTCCTTAACCTCTGTGAATTCTACATTAATTTCTGCAATCTGATCTCTATGAAGTCTAAATATATTTGTGCACATCCATTTACGGGAGTCAGCAAAGAAGCGTGGCTCAATAATTCCATTCAATCCTCTGATTTTCATTTTAACAGGAAAACTACTCATTCCATATTCTTTAGAATCTAGAAGCATGATCTGACCGTAGTGGTCTTGGGTAGAAGGTCCAATGTACCAAGTCTTTGTCCATTCGCCATTTGCGAAAATTTCCACTTTTGTACTTTGCGCCGCCATCATTGTGTTGTAATGATCGTGTGAATCATCAGGTAAGTACCCTTTGAATTCAATCTTTCCGAATGCCTCAAGTATAAAACCTACACTCGCTTGAGAAATACAACCACCTTGAGCATCCGTCCATAATTCTTCTCCCTTAACGATTTCAATTGTCTTTCCGAAAGCGTCAGAGATGATGAATTTATCTACTTCTTCCACATTTTGAATTGAGAAATCAATCAGCTCAGTGTCTGATTTTCCTTTGTTATCTGAAAGGTGCATTGCATACCATCCAAGGCCACCGAGTGCTGCAATTGCTATTACAATTATGATAATTTTTTTCATTCAAAAAGTATTAGTGTGCAAACCTCCTTTTTCGGACGTATTGAAGAACGATTCCTATAAATAAAATAATAATTACCGGAAGCGCAATGTTCAATAGTTTGTAGAAGGTGGCGTGAAGTCTTACTTCTTCCTTGTTGATTTCATGGATGTCAATCTGACGACTACGAATGTCTAGGACAGAATTATCGCCCATCATATAATCTGTCAAGTTTTGGAAAAATTCTTGATTACCAAAGAAATGTGGAATATCGAGATTCACCATGTCCTGACTGAACTGAAGGTCGTTCATCTGCTTCGGACGGTACATAAATCCATTTCCATTTGCGTTTGGCATTGAATCGTATTGATTGGCGATCATTCTACCATTACCAACAAGAAACACCTTTCCTTCAGCAATACTTGAATCTAAAATTGTAACGTCTGGATGATTTGCATACGTGTCAACAATTCGATTTCTAAAATGTGATTTGAACATTCCTTCCGCCAATGCTGCTAAGCATTTCTTGTTTGCTTCAGCTTCAGGGTTTGGCATCAATCTAGGATTGTCTCCGTATGTATCAGGAATGCCCAAGCTAACCATCGGAGCTAATCCGGTTGGTGCCGAATTCGTACTAGACGTGAGTATAGGTGTTAATGTTACATTCGGATTCTGTGCTGCAACCAGTTGTTTTTTTCCTTCGTAATCAGGTACAGCTAGCAATTGAACTTCTCCAGCAAAATTTAATGCTACTGGCTCGACATTTCGAGCAATAGGATGTTCAGTACCTGAAGACAATACATGGTAGAACCAATTTATACTGGCTTTTTGAGCATAAGGCGTTTGCATCTGCACACAATATGCATCCATTACGTAATTGTCGACTAGTTTCAATCCATAATCAAAAATCATGTCGTCTAGTCGAAGATCATATCGAGTTGTATGCGTTTGTCCATTCTGTTTCAACGTATCTTCCGCTAGATATAGCTTGTCGAGCATGCACATTAAACGACCGCCACGCATCAAGAATTGATCAATGATAAATAATTCTTGATCGCTAAAAGCTGAACGTGGACGAGCGATAATTAGTCCGTCAACGTTGTCTAAAGCCGCAAGAGAATCATTGATGGTTACATCAGCAATAGAGAAATATGGTGAGATCAAAGCTCTGGCTCTTTGTGTGTCCGCGAAGGATAATTCACCATGCCCATGCAAGAACGCGATTCTTGGCTTCTCAAGTTGTGTCACGCGTCTTATAGAACTAATAAGCATGTACTCCAAATTGTTCACGGAGTTTTGAATAATATCAGTAATTCCATTCAATTGGTAAGGCATCCCCATTTTTGATCCTGGGAGTAATTGAACAGCCTGTCGTTTTGAACCTTGTCCGGAACCGTATTCAAGTATTGCACCCGGCCACAACATGATTTGGCGTTGCTCAGCATCCTCCATATAAACGATGTCCATTGGAAGGATTCCATTTCCTTCAGCAAAAATCTCTTGATAAACCTCTTGATTTTCTTCCTCAGTTCCGTTGCTTGGATTGATGAAGGTGTACTCAATTCGATCACCTGAATATTGCATAAACTCATTCAGCTTGTGCTCAATTGCATTTCTGAACTGATTAATTTCAGCGGGCAAATTACCTTCTAAATATATCGTGATGTTCAATCTGCTGTTAAAATTCTCGGCCTCATTTAAAAACTCAATTGTTCCTGGAGCCAAAGAATATCGCTGATCTTCAGTCATGTCTATCCTTATTGGGAGTAAGGAGAAAATGATGTTTACAAGGATAATTCCAATTGCAACAATCACCAACATAAACCAATTGAAGAAACGATCTGAGCTTGTATTCTTTCCAGCCATATCTATTTTTTTAATGATTTAATGACAGTCAACGCAGCAAAAACAAAGAGTACAATTACGGAGAGGAAGTATATAATGTTTTTAACATCGATAACTCCTTTCTGAATCGCTTCGTAATGATAACCTACTCCAAAATATTGAACGATTGAATCATAACTCCCCATAAGGTTAAAAGATCCGAGTAAGGCAATCCCTCCAAGCCAAGGAACTATAATCCAGCAAATAAAGAGGGCGATAATAAACGATACAATTTGACTAGATGTAATTGCCGAGGCAAATATTCCTATCGCAGTAAAAGCGGCGCTCAACAATACTAAGCCAATATATGAAGTGATTGTAGCACCATGATCAAAGGTCTCAGGGTTCAGTGCTAAACTGTACATCGAGTAATAGTAGATCAAGGTAGGTAATAGTGCTATGATCAATAAGGTTGTACACGCAAAAAACTTCGCAAGTACAATTTGTACATCTCCTATAGGATGTGTAAACAACAATTCAATGGTTCCTGTTCTTCGTTCTTCTGCAAATGAACGCATGGTAATTGCAGGAATTAAAAACATCAATATAAATGGTGATGCGTTAAAAAAAGGAATTAGATCAGCTTCTGTACCAGAAAGTAAATTTGTAGAGCCAGATCCAAGCCAATGAAATACGCCTGAAGCAATCAAGTAGATCAGTATGAATACGTATCCAATGATTGAGCTTAAAAAACTTCTGATTTCCTTAAGGTATAATGCTCTCATTTACTGGTTTGAAAAGTGTTTGAATATACGTTGCCCAAAAATAGGGTTTCTCGTCCGAAAGATCAACGCTAAAATGTGAAGTGGTTACTTCATTTATTAAGAGGCGTTTGTTGATATGTGGAAAGTAAATTCAGATAATTATAAAAAGGCATTATTCGGTAGAATTAATTTAATCCTTCACCAGAACAAAATACATGAGTTCACCATCATCCAATTGTTCTATCCATTCCATAGTGTCCTGTTTAACTCTGACTTTATAATGGTCAAAAACCTCACCATCATAAATCAAGTTGATTTGCGTCGAATTCTCAGTCAAACTCCATGAATTGGTATCCCATAAACCTCCGTCTCGATCAATATTATATTTTCTGCCTTCAAGTCCAAAAGTAGTGTTCCCGTGTCTGCCATCACCAAAGGTGATGGTGAAAAGCGAAGTGATCATTGTCCAATTTCCATGAATCTGTTCTTCATCAATGGGCTTCACCTGATTTAATTTTTGCAATCCAATTTCAAAGCGGAAATTGTCACGATCAGTGATAGCATTTATATTTTCGTCAGTTGAATTGATGCAACTTAACCCAACCACTAATATGATTGCGGAGCATATAAGAAGAAGGAGTTTCATAAATTTCTAGAGTTATTGTTCTTCAAATCCATTAAAGTAGGCATTAACGCTCCATGCTTCTGGCTTATTTGTGAACCAAGGTTTGATTTTTGGCCAAATTCTCCCGAAATCTTCAGAGTCTCTATATCGGTCCAAGTCTTTTTGAGATTCCCAATGACTATAGGTCATAATGATGTTCGGACGATCAATATCTTGATATAACTTCATTCCATAACAACCGGGAAATTCATTCACGATATGTTTAATGGTGTCAAAAAAAGCCAAGAACTCAGCTGTTTTATCCTTTTCAAATTCTAATTTGACAATGCGCGTGATCATGAGAAAAATGAATCCAAGGTTTGACGTGATCCTTGTGGAGTAAATTCAATCCGTACCATGTCACCAAGAGATAATCCAAAGAGCTGTTCCGCTCCGCCAGTACTTCTGTTAGCGCCACGATTAATAGCGATTTCAATAAAACCAGATTCATTGAATAATGCTACCTTTTCTCCAGGAGGAACCTCATTGTATGAATTTGATATTATATCGATGAAGTAATCGCGTTTTTCTCGTTTAAAGTAGAGTGTGAATGCTTCATCCTTTCCAACTCGGGTGAACAATTCTTGATTAACATTTGTAATTGCGTTCCCATATCCATCAATATGAACGACGTGCCCTTTTATTAAATTAGGTTCTGAAACAGCCATTGGCGTGAACGCATTCTTCCAACTTTCGAAAGGAGAAGCCAAATCTTCAATTTTTTCACCATTCAATAAAGCAATACCAATTGGCAAGAGCATATTCTTTGTTGGGAACTTAAATAGTTTCGTATTAGACAGCACATTGTCGATTCTCCAAAAAGATGAAGGTTGCCTTTCCTTTAATAGTGATCCGAAAAATCCGTTGTCGTTGGAAACGAAATACTGACCATCAAGAACCATAATTGAAGGGAAGCTCCCGTCTGATCCACCAAAATTCACAACAGGTTCACTGTCAACACCAACAATGTGCACTGTTCCTTCAGGAAAATCTCTATAGCAAGAGGAAATTAAAAATGTCGCCTCAGAAATATCGAAGGGTTTAACGGTATGTGAGATGTCAACAATAGAGGCATTTGCAACGGTGCTTAGGATCGTTCCTTTCAAGGATGCCACATAGTGGTCATTGACTCCCATATCCGTTGTTAATGTAATTATCCCCATTGTGAATAAAATCAATCGCTAGCGCTCGATAATTTTTATAAATTTGATTCAAAGGTAAGAATAAAGCGTTATTCTTTTGCAGAAGGCATGGGATAGAAATTAGATTTTGAACGGAAAGTGGATTACCTGTGTACAGTTTGTGAAAATGGATGATGTAGACATAAAATAATGAAGTCGATTGCTAGAAAGAAAAATAGAAATTAAGGGGATAAATCCAGCTGAGTTGTTCGGAACGAACAACGTTAAATTGAAACATATCAAATCATTTTTCCCTAAAATGAAAATTGTTGCACGAGGAAATGTGGTGACAATCGCTGGAGACGAGGAGATCATGGACGTTTTTGAACGCAAGTTCGATTTAATCCTGCGTCACTTCAATAAATTCAACAATCTTACAGAAAACAACATTGATAATCTCATGATGGACGACGGTCCAAAAATGTTGAGTAGCGATAATGGCTCGGAAATTTTAGTACACGGTAATCATGGGGCTAAAATCAAAGCAAAGACAATCAATCAGCGCAAACTGGTTGAAGCGGTAAATAAAAATGATATGGTTTTCGCAGTTGGACCAGCAGGAACGGGAAAAACATATACCGCGGTTGCATTGGCTGTTCGTGCATTGAAAGCGAAGGAAGTAAAACGCATCATCCTAACTCGTCCAGCAGTGGAAGCAGGGGAGAACCTTGGTTTTTTGCCTGGAGATTTAAAAGAAAAACTCGATCCTTATTTAATGCCATTGTATGACGCTTTGCGCGATATGATTCCTGCAGAAAAATTGGCAGATATGATTGAGTTTGGCATCATTGAGATTGCTCCACTTGCATTTATGCGTGGTCGTACTTTAGACAAAGCTTTTGTGATTTTGGATGAAGCGCAAAATACAACAACAATGCAGATGAAGATGTTCCTAACGAGGATGGGAATGACGGCAAAATTTGCGGTAACTGGTGATATGACACAAGTAGATTTGCCACGGAAACAACAATCAGGATTGGCTTATGCCATCAATGCTTTAGATGGGGTTGAAGGTATCGGTGTGATTCGAATGGGGCAAGCCGATGTCATTCGCCATAAATTGATAAAGAAAATTATTACTGCATTTGAACAGGCCGATGAAGTGGAAGGGAAGGAACACAAAAGAAACGATTCACAAGGATAATAAGGACTGAGCTGTTCTCTTAAGAATTGTTGAAAATGTCTCGTAACTTCTCTCAAAAATTCGAGATAATTAGCGAATGGATTTATAATTTTGCCCAAAGAAATATTCAGAATATGTCAAACGCAATTATTGAAAGCACATTTAGCTTTAAAGGTCAAACACATGTTTACAATGGAAAAGTAAGAGATGTTTACACCTTGGATAACGGATTATTGGTGATGGTAGCCTCAGATCGGATTTCGGCGTTTGACCATGTTTTGCCGAAAGGAATTCCACACAAGGGACAAGTGCTAAATCAAGTTGCAACAATGTTTTTGAAGGCAACTGAAGATATTGTTCCAAATTGGTTGATTGGTACACCTGATCCGTCTGTAGCTGTTGGATATGCCTGCGACCCAATTCGTGTTGAAATGGTAATTCGTGGATACATGTCTGGACACGCAGCACGTGAGTACAAATTAGGGAAACGTGAGTTGTGTGGTGTCCCGATGCCAGAAGGAATGAAGGAGAATGATAAATTCCCTGTTCCAATTATTACTCCGGCTACTAAAGCAGAAGAGGGACATGATGAAGACATTTCCAGAGAAGAAATTATTGCTCAAGGTATTGTAACAGAAGACGCGTACATTAAGCTTGAAGAATATACAAGAGCATTGTTCCAAAGAGGAACAGAAATGGCAGCTGAAGAAGGGTTAATTCTTGTTGATACCAAATATGAGTTTGGAATGCGTAACGGTGAAATCATTTTGATCGATGAGATCCATACTCCAGATTCATCTCGTTTTTTCTATGCGGACGGCTATGAAGAGCGTCAAGCGAATGATGAAGTACAAAAGCAATTGTCAAAGGAGTTTGTTCGTCAATGGTTAATCGAAAATGGATTCCAAGGATTGGAAGGTCAAACGATGCCAGTTATGCCCGATGATTTTGTGGTAGTCGTAACTGACCGTTATATTGAGTTGTACGAAAAGATTACAGGAAATGCGTTTGACAGAGCTGATACTTCGGATATCACTGCTCGTATCCAAACAAATGTAGATGCCTTTTTAGAAGGTGTAGAAGTCGAGTAGACACAAGAATAATTCGTATTTTAACTCAATAATAAATTCGAATCATGAAAATTAATCCTTTCATCCTATTTGTAGGATTGATGCTAGTTGCTTCCTGCGGTAGCACAAAAGAAACTTCTGGAGGTTCAGGTAGCACTGGAACAAGAGCTCCATTGGCAAATGAGAACACTTTTGATATAACGAAAATTTCAACTGACAAAACATACGGATATGCCGAAAGAAATCCTGTGATGGTTGGCGGCGCCACGGATTCCGAAGGTCCATTGAATGAACGCCGTTTTTTAAACGCCTTGAAGGGGCCAAATGGAGAATCTATTGGTTATTACAGGGAAGGGAGTTGTTGTATGTTTGATACAGATAATGGATTTATGGATTCCGGAATGTTAGATATCTATCGAGTATACTGGGGAGGTGATGATACAGTTTCTATTTACATCAACATGTACGATTTTGGGGACTTATCTGCACCAGTAGGATTTACGATAAATGAAGTGAAAAGCGATAAGTAGATTAAAAAATAGTGAACATAAAAAAAGGCGCTGTCCCAAAAAACTATCGGGATCAAGCGCCTTTTTTACTTCGTGTAAAATTATTTTACAATTTCAGGATCGTTCAATTGAACAGCTCCATATTCAGAACCACCAACAGTAGCTTTGATTGTAACAGTAGCATCCTTTTCAACTCCATTTGCCGCGTCAGCGTTATCTGCGCTAAAGTTAGCAACAACATGAGCTTGTTGCATTCCTTCAAGAGCTACATCTCCTAAGTTCATTTTAACGTCACCGTCAATTGTATTGCTGTTTCCCCAGCTAATTGCTGTAATGGTAACTTCTTGTCCTTCTAATTCGTCAACTTGTGATTCAAGGTCAGCGCAAGTCATTGCTGCTACTTCTTCCTCTCCTCCTTCAGCGTCTTCTCCTTCAACTGCATCACCGCTAGAACATCCAACGAGTAATAACCCAAGAAAAAGAGCGCTTCCTAAAAATACTTTCTTCATAATAGTTTGGTTTTAATTGTTTAATCGATCCGCAAAATAGGCAATTTAAAAAGGCCAATGAGGTTACTCAATGACCTTTTTATCATATCGCATTTCACAATGAAAATTATGCTTTAATTACCGAGTTTATCCGCCTCAACCTGAGCGGTAGCCATTATTTTATCCGCTTGTTTCTGACATTCTGCTTTTGCCTTTTCCAATTGTTTGTCTGCTTCTTTCTTTGCAATTTTCGCGGCTTCTTCTGCTAATTTTTTCTTTAGAAAGTTCGATCCAGCTTGTTTAACAGCATCATCGGATTGTTTATAGGCTTCTTCCCAGAGATTTACGGCTTGTTGCTCGCATTCTGCTTTCAATTTATCTGCTTCTTTTTGAGCATCGGCCATGATCTTTTTCTTCTGCTTCTCAAGTTCTTCTTTGGCATTATCAATCTGATCATCAATCACTGCTTCAATTGTGTCCTGAATGGCAGCTGTAATATTTTCCACGATATTTCCTTCAACACCTAGAGCATTCATGATGGCTTCCCTCATGTCAGTAGTGATGGTCGGGTTCTTTACATCTCCAATCATTTTAACTTTTACTGGAATGATCGCAGGGAGTTCTCCAAGGTCAATAAATGGAATAGCTGCGTTTGCTTGTTTCAACAGCCCTTCCACCTCTTTAATTATTTCCTTTGGTAACTCGTCCTTCGGAATATTCATCTGAAGCGTGTAATCCATTTGTTGGTCTAGCGTAGTGTAACCAGAAACATCAGTCCCAATATTCCCCAGCTTAATAGTGAATGGTGTTACGGATATTTTACCATCTTTCACTTTGAAATAGGTCGAGAAATTATTCAATGTTTGACTCGAAAGTCCCTCAATTTTTGTCACATCAGCGAGTTTCTTAAGATTATCAAAACCAGCAATTGTTAAGCTGCTTGATCGAATATCTCCAACACTAGCTACAGAAGAAAGAATTGGCTCCATTGAAGCTGTCAATTCTGTATTCATGTCAAAATTCGAAGAGATCTTACCCGTTACGTACTTGGTAATTGGCGCCAATCGTTCTATAGTTAAGAAATTGTCTGCCAATTGTTTAATGTCGACATCTTCAAGTGTATAACCAAAGTCCATTTTAGGCGTTTGATGATCCTGAGTATTGTACTTACCTGTAACACCAACAGTTCCTCCCATTGCTTGCATTGTAAGATGATCAAGACTTGCGATCTCATCTTTTAAACGTACGTTACCTTGAACATTTTCTATGTCAATGCCATTGTATCTTGTTTTTTTAATGTCTGTTGCAAGATTAAAATCAATATTGCCAGGAACCAGCAATGGGTCACCGCTTTCAGGAGTGACAGCTTCCTCTGTTATAGTTCCTTCAGTTTCAGAAGCAGGAATCATACTTTCCAAATCTAAATAGTTACTTCTGAAAGAGAAATCTCCAGAGAGGGTATCATCTCTGAGCATGTATCCAAAGTAGTTGTCGACCTGACCGCTCATGGCAAAATCAGATTTACCCATTTTAGCATCCAATTCATTCAATGTTAAATTCTCAGGAGAGAAGGTAAGCATCATACGACTGATATCAACATCATCAGGAATAGCTTCTGACGCATATTGAAATTCTGACAATTCTGCTGTTCCTCTTGCTGTAAATGCTTCATAGTCACCACGATCTAAATCAGATAGGCTCCCTTTTATTTCTACATCAGCATCCAGAATACCGTTGTATGATTCTCCCTCTTCTAGTGGAACGAAATCTTTCAAGGTCACTAGATCAACATGTGCCAATATTTTGGATTGAATGAATGGATCTCTTTCCAAGTTACGCAGTCCTAAGCTAGCATCAATCGTGTTTTTGGAGAAATTCGCATGGAACTTCGGAACGTCTACACTCATTGCGTTTAGATCATCGCCACCAGGGAAAATGGTTCCTGCGTCAATTTGAATGTTGGTGATTTTTCCTGGAAGGTCTGGATATTTAACAGACCCATCTGCTATGCTTAGATTGAGGTCCCATCCAGGTAAATTTGTTTCATCCAGCCTGCCTTTCACGAATCCATTTAATGCAAGTGACCCTGATGAAATCATTCCTTCATATCCAGAATGGTAGAAGCTAGGGATGAGAGAAAGAAACTCTTTGAATGTCGCTTGCGAAGCATCCAAAGTAAGTCCCATTTCGTCGTGATCTTCTAACATTTCATAAAATCCATCCACTGAGAATGTAATTTCATTTAACGAGATTTGATTTTCCCTTAAAGTGAATTTTGAAGAGTTTTCTTTGAATTCCATCAATAAGTTAACGGTTGCATCTGTTCCAACTTCTGTGAGATATGGAACTCCCGCCATACGATAGGTCAGTTCATCCATGGTCGTTGTCGTTTCAAAATCGATAATGTCAGCGGTTAAATCTCCGGTTCCTGTGTGGTTGAGGTTACCAATTTTAGCATACATATCAGAAGCTCGGTCATCATAGATGATAGTTCCATTGGTGATACTGTATTCCGACAATGATAATTTGAAACTTGAAGGTTCCGAAATTTCTTCCTCAGTTTTAAGTGAGTCAGGCTTAACGATGTCATAATTTGCCAGCCCATCTTCCAAAACAACAACATTTATTGTTGGATTAGTGATGTGAATTTCATCAATTTCTACTTGATCTCCGGAGATAATACTCCAGAATCCAACATGCGCTTTTACATTTTCAATAGCGGCAAGGTCAACGCCTTCAAATTCACCCGTGCCTGATAATCGAGCATTCATCAATTCAATCGTCATATTCGGAAAAGTGCTGATAAAAGTCAGATCGAAATCTTCCAAAGTTAACTCAGCAGTGAGTGAAGAGTTCACTTCATCCAAGACCATTTCTTTGATCTCATCTTTAAAGAAAACAGGAATTAATATTAGGAGAATAATGAGAACCAATAAGGTGATTCCTGTCCATTTTAAAAGCTTCTTGATCAGTTTCATGTTGTAAATTTCTAAGTGGATATAAAAATAGAAGAATTGCGCTAATAATTCCTGCGTGAGACAATAAAAAATGTTAAGATTTCTCAGCCAATTGTAGGCGCTTAGATCCGATGTTTCAGTAAGGATCATACCTCGTCAATAACAACTCCAGAAGATTAAAAGAGCATACTCAGAAATGCTCTGACAATTTCATGACCTATAAAGTGAATATCTGCTTATCTTTGTGCAATTATTTTTAAGACAAAACATGGAAAAATTCGTACGCTTTATATTTTCAATGCGAATGATGGCATTAGGAATGATCATTTTTCTGCTAGCAATTGCCGTAGCGACTTTTTTAGAATCTACGTACGACACACAAACGGCGAGAATTCTAATTTACAATGCTCTATGGTTTGAAATTTTGTTGGGGTTTTTAGGATTCAATCTTATCGCAAATATCTTCACTTACAAAATGTACAAAGCCGAGAAGATCGCAATGTTGATGTTTCACTTGTCTTTCATTGTAATTATTATTGGGGCGGGAGTAACGCGTTATGTAAGTTTTGAAGGGATGATGATGGTTCGTGAGAACGAAGAGTCCAACATAATCTATTCGTCCGATCCATATTTTTACTTCATCATAGAAGACGGTGATAATCAAACAAAACCATACGATACTAAGGTGTTGATGTCGGAAATAACTCCATCATCAAATTATTTTGAAGTACACGTTCCTGATTTTCCTGGGCATAATGCAGCTATTCATATTGAATATGCCGATTTCAGAAAAAACTTGATTGACTCACTTGTTGTAAATGATACTATTCAAGGTTCCGTTTTGGAAATCGTAACGGACGGAATGTCTTCGAATTTTGTTGCTGAAGGTGAGTTTTTAATGCTTGGAGATATTTCGCTGTCCTTTGATAAAGACAATGCGATGCCTGGAATTCAGATTGTGAAGGAAGGTGCAAAGTACTTAATGAGTACCAAAATGCCAATGCATTATTTGCCAATGTCGGAAATGCAAAAGGCTGCTAGAAATGGAAGTGTTCCTGATTCCTTATTCATCGAAATTCCTATAGATTCCTTGGTGCCATTTCAGACCGCCACTTTGTATAAAATTGGTGGGCAACAATTTGTTTTTAAGCAGGCTTTGAACCATGCCCAAAGAATGAAAATGCCAGCAGATAGAAAAGGCGAAGGCTCGGATTTTTTAACTTTAAAAATCACGGATGGTGATTTGGTTAAGTATGTAGATTTAGAAGGAGGAGCTGGAAGTTTACCTGAACGTGCAATGTTCGAGTTCAATGGTTTGAATTACCACATGGATTATGGAGCAAAGCAAATGGAAATTCCATTCTCGATTTTTTGTAGAGATTTTCAATTGGACAAGTATCCAGGAAGTAATTCTCCATCTTCGTTTGCTAGTGAGGTAACAGTTATTGATACTGTCGCAGATAAGACTTTTGACCGAAGAATATTCATGAATGAAGTCTTGGATTATGGAGGCTATCGCTTTTTTCAATCTGGATACGACCCAGATGAAGGAGGTACTCATCTAAGTGTGAATCATGACGCAGCTGGAACCATGCTTTCGTATATCGGCTATTTAATGATGACGATTGGAATGGTAATGTCACTATTTGCTTCTTCAGGAAGATTCCGAGAGTTATTTAAATTCTTGAAAAAGTCTAGAGAAAAGCGAAAGAACATGCTATCAGCGTTTATCGGTGCAATGATACTTTCATCGATGGCATTTGGTCAGAATACTGGAGAGGAACACCATGAAGGAGACGGTCATAACCACTCAGGACAACAGGAATTAATTCACGAAGTAGTATCTGTAGAACATTCTGAAGAGTTGGCTTCATTTCTGATTCAAGATGAGATTAAAAGCAGAATCATACCATATCATACCTTATGTGATGAGTTATTGATCAAACTATCTAGGAAAAATACTTTCGGTGAGTACAACGCAGTGCAGACAGTCATGAGTATGCATTTGTACCGATCATATTGGGTAAACGAAGATGTTATCTACGTTTCTTCTAAATCGAATCTTCGGGAAGAACTGGGAACTGAAACAGGACTGGTGTCTTTTAAGTCCTTGACAGATTCTTTAACAAGTGAGTTCATCCTCTTGGAAGAGTACAAGAAATCACATCAGAAAATTGAGTCTAGCAGAGACGAATACGATAAGCGCCTCATTAAATTAGGAGAGCGTTATCACGTTTTCCAGCAAATCCTGCTTTGGGGATACATGAAGTTTGTTCCTATGGAAAACGATCCTGATAACAAGTGGTACGATCCCTTCAAATATGAAAGTCTCGGAGGAGACTCAGCAACTCTTATGTTGGTGGCTAGTTATATGAATGAATTGCATACTGCGGCTCAATCAGGAAAGTATGGTACAGCATCGGATTTATTAACTGACCTTAAAGCTATGCAACGCAACTTTGGTCATGAAATAGTACCGAGCACCAGTATCGTTGAGATGGAAATCAGTTACAATAAGATGCACGTTTTCAAAAATACAATGCGTTCATATATTGCAATTGGTTTTGGATTATTATTGGTCTTTTTTGTACGAATATTTTTCGCTCCAAAGGATCTCACAGAAAAGATTTTTAAGTGGATCACTCGAATTCTGATTGGCTTTACACTGGTGATTTTCCTTTACCATGGTTATGGTTTGGCGATGCGATGGATAATTTCGGGTCACGCACCTTGGAGTAATGCTTACGAAGCAATAGTATTCATTGCTTGGATTGCTGTAGCTGCTGGATTAGGTTTTTCGAGAAGGCATGCGGTAATTCTTTCAGCTGCGACCATTTTGGCTTTTTTACTTCTTTTCGTTTCAGAAATGAATTTCTTGGATCCGGAGATTACAAGTCTACAACCTGTACTTAAATCTTATTGGTTAATGATTCACGTGGCTATTATCACCGGTAGTTACGCTCCTCTTGGTTTATCTTGTATCATTAGCTTTCTCAATTTGATTCTTTATGTGTTCAGATCGAAGAAGCGTAAAGAGATTTCATACCATATCAATGAATTGACGTACGTTGCCGAAATGTCCATGACAATCGGACTGTTCATGTTGGCCGTAGGAACCTTTTTAGGCGGTGTATGGGCGAATGAGTCTTGGGGAAGATATTGGGGATGGGATCCAAAAGAAACTTGGGCACTTGTCGCAGTATTAGTGTACGCTGTGATTCTACACTTCCGTTACATTCCAGCCTTGAAGAGTAAGTTCACATTCAATGTGTTCAGTTTCTGGGGATATACAGCGATAATGTTTACACTGTTCGGAGTGAACTTTTATTTGGTTGGATTACATTCATATGCGCAAGGAGAGGGGTTGGCCGAAATACCACAATGGCTCTATTGGTTTATTGCCGGTGCTTATGTGTTTACGGAAATTGCGTACATCCAATACAAACGGCATGAGTTAAACGGAATTATCCCAGCCAAGGTGCTTCTTAAGAAATTGATCGCGATAGTCATATCAATAGTATTTATTTTCGGGTTCACATTGATTTTTAAATTATTTAGTTTCTCAGAGCTAGTAAGTTCAGGCGGTAAAATAATTGGATTGGTTGTGGTTGTGAATGCATTACTCTTCCTTTATTCCTATCTTAGAGGTAAGACGGCTGAGGATAAATCAGCAAATTCAGATCTATGAAACTAGATATTCTTGCATTTGGCGCGCATCCCGATGATGTAGAAATTTCGTCATCGGGAACACTGATGAAACACATTGCTACTGGAAAAAAAGTAGGAGTTGTAGACTTAACACAAGGTGAGTTAGGATCACGAGGTACTGTAGAAACAAGATATGCTGAGGCTGAAGCTGCCAGTAAAATCATGGGACTTCATGCTCGCGTTAATCTTAAAATGAAAGACGGATTGTTCGAGATTTCTGAAGCGAACAAACGTTTGATTGTTGAGCAAATTCGTAGATTTCAACCGGACATAGTTTTGGCAAACGCCATTGAAGATAGACATCCTGATCATGGTAGAGGGAGTCAATTGGTATCTGAAGCATGCTTTTTAGCTGGGTTGATAAAATTTGAAACAACCTTTGAAGGTGAGAATCAAGCACCATTCAGACCAAAGAACGTATATCATTACATTCAAGACAGATATATTAAACCAGATTTTGTGGTTGATGTGACTGGTTTCTATGATCGAAAGATTCAAGCAATTAAAGCATACAGTTCTCAGTTTTTCGATCCTAATTCTGAAGAACCTGAAACACCAATTTCTGGGAAAGAATTTTTAGAGTTTATTGAAGCGCGATTGATTCAATTTGGACGTCCAATTGGCGCCAGATATGCGGAAGGTTTCACTGTTGAAAGAACCCTTGGTGTTAAGGATTTAACTGATTTAGACTAAACTTTTCTGTAAATCCAACGTACTAAGCAACGCAATGGAATATCTTTGCGTCATCCAGTCAACCACTGATTACTATTCCTGTGAATATTGAATTTATGAAATATATATTCGTTGTTGTAATCGTTTTTCTATCAACTTGGGTCGATGCTCAGTGTACGAACTGGAACTCACAAGATTTTGATTCTTTCGAGTACACCACCAATTGTCCATATTTAATTCCTGGATCTGTTTATCATCTTGCACCTAAAGGGTCTGGTTTTGGACCAAACTATACCGGATCATATCATTTGTATCTTAATTTCCAGAATGGATTCACAGGTCCAGCGCTCGATAGACCGTATAACGTTTGTATTGGAAATACATATAGAATCTCATTTTATCATCGTGATGCTTGGGGAGGTACAAATGACAACACTTTCAATGTCTATGATGGAAATGGAGTGTTACTTTCTTCCACGGTTGTGGTTTCAACTGGAGCCGCTTGGAATCAATATGTAAGCCCAGCACTTACTGCAACGACAACAATATTGCGTCTCGAAGTGATTAATAATGCTTCGAATATTGGAAATAACGATATGGTCATTGATGACATGATGCTTGAAGTTTGTGGCGTTACAGAGAATACTTCTTACACTTTTTGTGGTCAAAATTCATCAGTTGATTTATTTAGTGCTTTTTCAGCGAATGTTCCAACAGGTGGAGCATGGTCCGGACCATCCGCTCTTAGCAATGGTGATTTAGGAACTTTTGATCCTGCAATTAATACAGCTGGGTTGTACACTTATGATGCAAATCCGGGTTGTCCACCAAGTTCATTCGTAAATGTTTCGTTATCTCCAAATGTTGATTTAGGGCCTGATACAACTCTGTGTGCTGGATCACCTTTAATTTTGGATGCAGGTGCCGGATTTGATTCCTACAGTTGGTCAACAGGCTCAACTGCTCAAACAATTTCTGCTGGAAACGCTGGAACGTACATTTTTGAAGGAGGTACATTGATGGGCAACGAGGTAATCAATGGAGATTTTGAAGGTGGAACAACAGCTGCTGCTAATAGTTTTACAACGTCTTATAATGTTGGGTCTGGAGGCGCATGGGGACTTTTGTCCAATGCAGGTGAGTACGCCATTACAACTTCACCCAATTTAGTACACAACAATTTTCCAGTATGTGGAGATCATACAACTGGTTTTGGTAATATGCTTGTATGCAATGGCGCTTCTGTAGCGAATACTATGGTTTGGTCGCAGACAGTAAACGTAACCGCTGGAACAGATTATTTGTTCTCGTATTGGGCAATGCGTGTAAGTAATGATCCTGCCACTTCTGATCTTCAATTGTATATAAACGGTATTCCGATTGGACCGATTAATTCTACTGGGGCGGTTTGTGGTTGGTTAGGGGTTAATGACATTTGGAATTCGGGAGGTGCGACTTCAGCTATTTTAAGTATAGTAAATCAGAGTACTTCAGGTTCGGGTAACGATTTTGCGTTGGATGATATTACATTTGCTCCATTATGTATATCTGCTGATACGATTATAGTTTCGGTTGAAACGCCAGCTCAGCTAACATCTTTTACTGATCCTTCATGTGAGGGTTTGTTAGATGGAGAAATATTGGTTGACAATACTTTAGGTGTTGAATACAGTGACGATGGAGGTGTGACGTGGCAAGCGGATTCATTCTTTGTCAATCTTGGACAAGGCAATTACAACATTTGCTCTAGGAGTACACTTGGATGTGTGGTTTGTGAAAATGTAATCTTAACAGATCCAGTTCCAGTGACATTGACTGTAAGTAATGATACCATAATTTGTGAAAATGGAACAGCATTTTTAGCAGCTTACGGAGCAGGAGGAACAAGCTTTACATATCATTGGGATTTCACGGCCAATACGGGAGCCTATCAAACAGTTAATTCAGCTATTGCGACCAATTATACTGTGTTCGTTGAAAATGAAAACGGTTGTGTATCTGCACCAGAAACCATTACGGTTGATTTGTTCCCACCCTTGACTGGGGCAATTCTTGGTGCTGCAACCATTTGTCCTACTGATTCAGCTTATATTGAAGCTAGTGTGATTGGTGGGGTAGGAGCGCCTTATACGTTTGTGTGGAGTACTGGAGCGGATGCCGTTACTGGAGGAGTTCATGGTATTACGGTTGCACCAAATGACACAACAACATACACTGTTACCATTAGCGATGGATGTGAGTCCACACCAATAACTTTGACAGTAGATGTGAATGTTGCGGCCTTGCCAGTTCCTCAATACATGGTAACAAATCCTGTGCAATGTGAGCCGGCAATATTTGAGATTGTGAATACAACAGACCCTTCACAGAGCCAATACGTGTTTTGGTTGGTAGATGGTCAATATGCTTACGCAAATCAAGATACAATTTATACTCCTGAATTGTGGGCGGGTCAATATGATATTCAAATGATCATTACAAACTTCCAAGGGTGTCTTGATTCAACAACTTTCATTGAAGCCTTGGAGGTCCAACCCGTACCTACGGCAGCGTTCGGATATTCTCCGAATCCAACAACAATGTTCAATACACAGATCACTTTTGTAAATAGTTCTATCAATGCGAACCAATACGATTGGACATTTGTTGATGGTGATCCTAGCTCCTCGATTGTTACAAACCCGACTGTGTTGTTTCCAGATGGGCAGACAGGAGAATATGAAGTTATGCTAATTGCTACCTCAGAACTAGGGTGTTCTGATACCGCATATCAAACGGTGATTATTTACCCAGAAGTTATTTTATATGCGCCAAATGCGTTCACTCCAGATGGTGATGAATTTAATCAGGATTGGCGAGTTCATATGGAAGGAATTGATATCTACAATTTCCACTTACGCCTCTTCAATCGTTGGGGTGAATTAATCTGGGAGACGAGAGATCCAGAATCAGCTTGGGATGGCACTTATAATGGTAGAATGGTTGAAACTGGAACGTATACTTGGACTATTTGGACCAAGAATATACTGAATGATGAAAAGTTGTTGTTCAATGGACACGTGACTGTTCTACGTTAGCAAACTTCAAGAATATTAACAATTCCGTTCATTTGAGCATTTTCTCCAGTTGATTTCCCAAGTAAGGCTTGACCCATTGGAGTGTTTGCAGCAATGCAAAAAATTGTTTCCGAACCAATTGCAATTTTCCCCAATCCTAAAGAGAAGAAAAAAGTTCCCCGATCTGTTTTAACCAAACTTCCGTATTCAACTTTTGTATGAGTGGTGCTAGCATCGATACCAGCCGCCATTCTTTTCTGATGAAGCGTTTGGTCCAGTTGAACAGCCAGCCGCTCTTGCTCGTTATGCGCCATTGCACGACTGGTCTCATGTTTATCACCAGCAGTACTTTTAGTATTGGAAGCCAATCCCGATTTTAAATCATCCAATTCTCGTTGCAAACGTTCTAAACGCTCCGCGATAAGTCGATTGATTTCGTCTAGAATTGATTGCTTATCCAATGTGCTGATTTATGGTTGTTGTTAATAGTTCAAGAATTTTTTCTGAAGAGTAATTTTCTCCTTGCAATCGTATATGATCCCGATCGAATTGATCTTTTTTCTCGATAAAATTGCTCATGGCGTTTGCCATAGAATTAGAATTGCCGATCGTTGTGTTCATTCCTAATTGTTCAGGGAGATTATAACCAATACCCACTGGAGTCGTGATTGTTGGAGTTCCACAAGCCCAAGACTCCGCTAGAACGATTGAGAACGTTTCGTAAATGGAATTCAGGATAAATGCGTCTGTTTGTTGATAGAATTGTGGGAGCTCATTCCAAGCTTTAGGTCCATCAAATTTCACAATATTTTGGAGTCCATATTCAACTACATACGCTTGCCACTTTTCTGTTGGCTCATCCGAAATGATTAAAAATTCAAAGACTTCTCCCACCTTTTCTTTTAGTAGTGAACAAGCTTCCAACATTCCTAATGGATTCTTCGTGTTTTCATCCAAGGTAGAGATGTGTAAGAATTTTGTTTTTTCCGACGAATGAGCTTTTGTACTAGGTTGAAATAGAGTTGTGTCAACATGATTTGGAATCACATCAATAGCTCTGTTGCAGAATACTTTCTTCAAGTCTTTTTTTACGAATTCGGATGCAGCGAGCAATCTTGAAATTTTCTTACAAGCCTTACGTACAATAACTTTTTCAATGACGCTCCATTGTTCGCGTTTCTCGGGTCTAAAGTAGGAACCTTGCTCAAGGTGAATCCATGGACATTTGTACTTCTTCTGAACAGCAAGGAATTGCCAACCTCTTGGAAGAATAACCTGTGTTAACAAGGCATCCACATCGCTTACTTGATCTAATGCAAGTTTGAGTGCCTTCTTCTGAATTTTCGATTTGCTCAATACTGATTTCCCTTGTGGATGATACACAATGATCTCCTTCAAATTTCCAGTGCTGTTTGTTACCAAAGTGCATTCAGAATGCTTTTCACTTGATACTGTATGAACTACGGTAACTTGATAAGCTTGAGATAGGAGTTGAGCTTGTCGTTGCACAAAATTTCCTAGAAATGGTTTCCCCTCATGCGGGTACCAAGAACTCATAAATAGAATGTGCTTTTCTTTACTCACAGAAGGACAAATTACGAAATTAAGCTAAGGTCTTTTCGAATGCTTCTTTCACTTTTTCCAAAGCAAAATCAATTTCGGATTTAGTTGTATATCGAGAAAATGAGAAACGGGCATTTGGACGACTCATATCCGCATTAATACCTTCAAGAACATGTGATCCTTGAACTGAACCAGAAGAACATGCGCTACCACCAGATACTGCAACTCCTTTCATGTCAAGTGTAAAAAGTAACATACTTGATTTATCAGTTTTAGGAAAGCAAACATTTAAAACAGTGTACAATGACTTTTCAGGATCAATTGTTCCATGAAAATCAATTGTATTAAAAAACGCTTTCAATTCAGTGATCATGTAAGACTTTAATGATTGAACATGTACTTGATGTGCTGCAACATCTTCATATGCGAGATCCATGGCTTTGGCCAAACCAACAATTCCGTAAACATTCTCCGTTCCACCACGGAAACCGCGTTCTTGAGCTCCACCGCGAATCAATGATTCTACGTTTGCTCTTTCACCAACATATAAAAAACCAACACCTTTTGGTCCATGAAATTTGTGTGCTGCACATGTAATGAAATCAATGTTTAATTCTTGTAAATCGAATGGGTAATGCCCCATCGTTTGTACTGTATCGGAATGAAATAAAGCACCGTACTTGCGACACATATCGCTAACTTGTTGTAATGGAAGTAAAGTTCCAATCTCATTGTTTGCATGCATAAGAGAAACAAGTGTTTTCTCTTCCGTTTGCAATAGGCGTTCTAGATCTTGAAGATCAACTATTCCGTCTTCATCAATCTTCACCAATGAAACCCGAACATTTGTAGATTTCGTAAATGCCTCGATTGTGTATCCAACTGCATGGTGCTCAATGGAAGAGCTAATCACATGCGCTACCCCCATTTCATACACAGCTGAATATAAGGCCAAGTTGTCCGCTTCCGTTCCACCTGAAGTGAAAATTAAATTTGCTGGTTTACAGTTCAAGTGCTTGGCAATAGACCTTCTTGATGTTTCTAAAAGTGCCTTTGACTTTCTACCATAAGAATGTGCTGATGAAGGATTACCAAATCCATCTTTCAAAACAGGAAGCATAGCTTCTACAACTTCGGGAGCTATTGGCGTTGTTGCCGCATTATCGAGATATACTGACATATTTATAAGCTATAAAAAAGAAGGTGCAAAGATATGAATTTAATTACGGTAAATCCTTGCCCAAAATATGCCTCATCGTGGTTTCACCCTCCGGAGAAATTTTTAGGTTTTCAAGAAAGAAAATACTTTTTTCAATTCGTTTTGCTTCTGATTTATATTGAATGATTTGATAGATGACAGCTCTTTGCAATCCCATTCTTATTCGTTCAAAACGCTGTTTGGCATGAGGGTCTTGACGCAAAACTTCTTCAAACTCTATGGGAACTTCAAATCCATATTTGGAGGTGTCTTTTTCTAAGGTGAAGGTGATCGTGTCATCCAAGTGGACGTCCAACTGTTTCATGCGCTCCTTTGAAAATGTGATGTACGCTGAGTTGTTGCCGAGAGACACGGTTCCTCCACGCCAAGTAATAGAACTGCTAACCGCAATGATAAATCGCTGATTGTAGATGGATTTATCGCCTTCTTCCGCAAAGATTTTGAGGGTATCGTCTGAAACTGTTAAGTGATGCAGTTTCAATTTGGGTAGATATCCAATCTTCGAAGAAAAGGTTTTTTGCATTCCACAAAATAAAAAAGTCCCACGTAATTGTGGGACTTAAAACATGAAAACTTACTCTACGCATGAAAAGCTTGCGTATTTACTCTTCCTGAGCTTCGTTTGAGAAACCAATTTCAATGGCTTTCAATATAATACTCTCATTTACGGATGTTCCAAAGTCATCCACTTCACCTAATTCGGCACGTTTTTTCATTTCTACATCGATGTAGTCTTGACGCTTTTTAGCCAACTCCGCAATTTTATTTTGATAAAGGATGCGTTCTTCACGGTTTTCCTCAATCAATACAAGTTTTTCCTCGTCAGTTTTTCCTTGGAACTCTTCAGGAAGTTGTTCTTCGGACAATTCTAAGACATCCAAACCTCCGTCTGCCGCGTCTACTAAATCCCAACTTGAATTGTTGTATACATTGGTTTTGGATTTGACAATTGAACGTTCAGTGGCTGATGTTGGAGACATTTCTTCAGAGTTCACATCTTCTTCCAGTTGCATTATTTTCTTTTCATCACCCAATGCACCGTAACCGTAATAGGTAGTGTTAATAGAATCGTTATACGATTGAATCTCTTGATCATAAGGCGTTGCTACGTGTACAACTTCCTTGTTGGAATCAATGTTAAAGTAATTTCCCTGACTACAAAGAGCTCCATCTTTCCATCCCTCGCGAATACCTTCGTCGTAGTCACCACAAAATATGGTGTTGATGAATATGTCCTTTCCAACTGCTTTCTTGCATTCAATGTTTATATGAATTGGTCCTTGGTTGAATGATTCATTTCCAGCAATGTAGATCATTTTTAAATCTGATCGACTCGTAGACCAATTAAGGTTATTGAGTGCTTCGCCGATTACAGCTCCGCAATATTCATCACCTCCATTGGTGGACAATGCGAAAAGTTTTTGTGAAAGTTCATCCAAATCTGTGCTCAATGGCAATATCTGCTCGATATAATTCCCTGAAGATGGCAGTTGATCATTTCCGTAATGATACAGTGCGAATTCAACTGTTGGAACTTGTCCCTCATAGGTGAGTTCACTTACTTCATTAACAATGTTCCAGATTCTTGCTTTGGCCTGATCGATCAAACCGCTCATGCTACCTGAGGTGTCTAACAAAATAGCTACTTGAACTTTATGCGGAACCGGAGGAGGAACTCTTTGTGCAAAAATTGATGCGGTTCCGAAGATTAGTGCGAATAGGGTTAAAATGGATTTTTTCATGTTGCTGTTTTTTATCTGTACAGCAACAATTCGAATAGGTTCATTTAGAATTTTACATCATCACCTAAAACTTGTTTTATGATATCCCTATATTTTGGGTCTTCTAATCCGAAGTCAACCCTTCCGTCCACAGTAAACCAGCGCCATTTAACATCTAAGAAAAAAATCAAAGGCATGTAGGCAAGACCACATGCTCCGAAAATGATGAAAATAACGTCATCGCGTGTAACTGAAAACAAGACTGCTCCCATAAGTAGGATAGCAAGGAAACCGCCAACTATTTTCAGCATTTGTATGAACCAGAAATTGGTAACGTTGACGCTATTGCGTTTATGACATTTTGGACATTTGGCAATTTTCACTGTTTGGGCTATGTTTTTCAATGCAGCTTTTTCAGCGCCAGAAGATGCTCTTTGCTTAGCTCCATTTTCATCCATAAAATAGGCGCTATTACCTTTTCCTTGTCCGACACCTGTGACATTTGGAGTTCCTTCGAATCCACAATGTTCACATTTAAAGTCAACTTTTTGGGCTAGACTAGCGGTAACTGTATGCTGATTTCCTACGTACATAAGTTTGTGTGTTCTGTTGTTAACATTCTCAAATGTCGCAATAATCGTTGGGAAAATAACGTATATTTAAAGTGAATTAGACCTGAATATTATGAAAGATTTTGATTGGACAGAATTCACGAAACGCATTGCGGTGAAGGCAAGTATGAAAGAAATCTATGATGCATGGACGATTCCTGCGGAAATAGAGAAGTGGTTTTTGAGCAATGCAGATTATTTTGATGGGGAAACGCAGCTTGATAAGACTAAGCATGTAGAAGGAGGAAACACCTATGCGTGGTCGTGGTATAATTATGACATCATTGATAACGGAGATGTAGTAAGTGCTAACGGAAATGACTTCTTTCAATTTACTTTTGCCGGTGATTGTTTGGTGGACGTCAAGTTGCAGACCCAAGGCGAATACACAATTGTGGAGTTAACGCAGAAAGGAATTCCGACTGATGATTCATCAAAGCGTGGAAT
Source organism: Crocinitomicaceae bacterium (assembly GCA_033791225.1). Lineage (GTDB taxonomy): Bacteria > Bacteroidota > Bacteroidia > Flavobacteriales_D > Crocinitomicaceae > UBA4466. The sequence goes on along the minus strand of JASJHD010000006.1, from coordinate 172,247 downwards.
TCGATTGGGATGTGATACAGGTTGGTCCTTTTTTATGGTGAACCTGAAATCTGTTTACGAAGGAGGTGTTGATTTGCGACACAAGGAGCCCGGTTTTAAGGGCTTGATCAATTATTGATTATTCGCAATCGTCTCCACAATGTTAACGAGCCTTTGAACTCATACTGTTTTTGAGAACATATTCTCTCTTTGCTGATTGTTGGCTAGATCTTGATCAAAGGCCATACAGCAATTACGAACAAATGCAATTCCTTCATCTGTTACGGTAACTTTCTTTCCATCAACTATTACAAGTCCATCAGAGATCATTTCGTCCAATCGGTCTACGATAGATGTATGTAATTCTGGTGTTGCTGAATCTCCAGCAAATTCAGTTTCAAAGTGACACATTAAATCCAAAATGTACGTTCTGATTTCAACATCTAGATCGCTCAATACGTGTCCCCTGAAAATTGGGATTTCGTTGTTGTTTACTCGCTCTATATATGTTTCGGTCACCTTCTCATTCTGAGCAAATCCAAACCAGCTATCAGAAATTGCAGACATTCCCAATCCTAAAAGAAACGGAGTGTTTTGAGTCGTGTAGCCCATGAAATTTCGGTGTAAATTCTTTGCGTTGAATGCTTTTGCAAGATCATCATGAGGTAAAGCAAAATGATCCATTCCTATTTCCAAATAGCCTTGTTCTTCCAATAATGACTTTGCCTTTAAGTACAAATCTCTTTTCTCATTGTCTTGAGGTAGATCTGATTCATCGTAGCCACGTTGTCCATTTCCTTTGATCCAAGGAACATGCGCATAGCTATACAATGAAATTCTATCTGGACGAAGCGTTAAAGTCTTTTCAACAGTGTCAATTATATCTCCAATATGTTGCTTTGGTAATCCAAAAACTAAATCATGACTAATCGATGTATATCCCAAAGCACGTGCTTGATCATGCACTAGTTTTACATTTTCATAGGGTTGAACTCGGTTGATTGCTTGCTGAACAGTAGGGCTGTAATCTTGAATTCCAAGACTTAATCTTCTGAATCCAAAGGCATACAACTTTTCTAAATGTTCTTCACTTGTATTGTTTGGGTGCGCTTCAAATCCTAACTCCGTTTTTGTCGAATCAACACTTTCTTTATTGAAAATAGATTCTACCAAGCGAATCAGCTGATCTGGAGAGAAAAAGGTAGGAGTTCCTCCTCCAAAATGTAGTTCTTTGATTTCAGGAGTGAAGTTAAAATCCTTTTTGTAAAGCTCCCATTCCTTAATTACAGCATCAATATATGGGCCTTCAACTGCATGATTTTTTGTGATTCTTTTATGGCATCCGCAAAACGTGCAAAGGCTTTCACAGTATGGCAAGTGTATGTATAAACTCAGGTCATTCGAGGCGAATTCTTTGGAATTTCTTGCAATGGTACCTGTCCAATCTTCTATAGTTAACGGATTGTTTTTCCAGAAGGGTACAGTAGGGTATGAAGTATACCTCGGTCCAGGTACGTTGTATTTTTCTACTAAGTTGCTCACGAGTATTATTCTTAGGGATAATAAATGTATTAGCAAAGATAGAGTGAAAAAATGAATTTTATCACTTTTGAATAGACCACATATTCTTTTAACTTTGGGGAAAAATTAGTAAGAGCATGCCGGATAAATCTCATAGACATGTTACATGTGAAACGTGTAAGAAAAGGGGAGATTCTTTGTTTAAATCATTTTGCGAAGGTGAGGTGGATGGACTGAATGAACTCAAGACATGCACGTTTTATAAAAAGAACCAACCTTTATTTCTCGAAGGAAGTACGCCTCGTGGTGTATTTTGCATGAACAGTGGTAAGGTGAAAATCTTTACACGTGGCGAAGAAGGGAAGGAGCAAATCATCCATTTGTCGGCTGGTGGAGATATCGTTGGATTCCGGGCTATGTTTAGCGGTGATCCTTATAAAGTATCAGCAACAACTCTAGAGGAATGCAATATCTGTTTTATTGGAAAGTCTGATTTCTTGGATATGGTAGATAAAAATACTGCATTGAGAAACGGGATAATGAAAGAACTTTCTACTGAATTGGCAGATAGAGCAACCTTCATAACCAATATGGCACAGAAATCTGTAAGAGAGCGTCTTGCCTTTTCATTGATCTTACTTGAAGATATCTACGAAGAAGAAATGATCAATCTCACCCGTGAAGATCTGGCAAATTTTGTAGGAACTGCAACGGAAACCTTGATTCGTCTTCTAAAAGATTTCAAAGAAGAAAATCTTATCAAAACTCATGCGAGAAAAATTGAAATTCTCGATAAGGATGGGTTGCACAGAGTTTCTGGCACTTAAAGTTATTACCAAGTAGCTTCAGGGTACTTATTTGTCAAGTATTGAATATCTGTAAGGATAAATCCCATGTGCTCTGAATGAATACCTGTTTTTCCTCCCATCATTTGGTATTCACTTTCAGGTTTTTTCAAAGTGGCCAAGTAAAAAACCTCATTGATTTTTTGCATCCATTTGGCTTGAACATTCTCAAGACTAACACTAATGTTGTCGTTTCGCATGTGCTCATCAGCTTCACTCGCAGCAAATAATTCGCCGGTATATTTCCAAAGATCGTTGATCGCTGTTTGAGTTTTGTTATTAGAAACTTCTGTTCCTCCTCCCAAGCGGATTATCCATTCTGAACTTCTCTTTACGTGATATGTAACCTCTTTTAACGATTTTGAAGCAATAGCATTCAAGAAATCATCAGAGCTATTCGCTAGTTCAACGAAGAAATAATAATTGAACACGTCCATAAAAAATTGGCGCGTCATTATGTAGGCAAAATCTGTATTCTGTTGCTCAGTCAAAAGACAATTGAAATATTCACGCTCTGATCTACGATACGCTAAATCATCTCCAGTATTTCCTTTTCCTTCGATCTTAGCTGCCTCATTGTACATTGATTCAGCCAATCCGATTAAATCTAAGGCAACATTAGTTCCAGCGAGGTCTTCTTCTAAAAAAGGACCTTTACTTGAACACTCACTAATTCTATGGCTTAGAATAAATGCGTTGTCTGCGATTTCCAAATAGTATTTTAATTTATCGTCCATGGTCAATTACATTTGTTTAACCCCATCAGGTAAATTGTAGAATGTAGGGTGACGGTACACTTTGTCGTCTGCTGGCTCGAAGAATGAGCTAGCTTCGGAGGAAGATACAGCAATGATTTGATCGCTAGGAACAACCCATAAATTAATACCTTCATTTCTGCGTGTGTATACATCTCTTGCGTTTTCAATTGCCAACTCTTTGTCGTAAGCATGAATACTTCCTGCATGCTTAAATGGCTGTCCAGCTTTTGATTGGATGAACACTTCCCAAAGTGGACCTTGATTTTCAGTTTCTGACATAATAGTGTGATTAGTAGATGGTTTCTATTTCATAATTAATACCGCAGTAAGAAAATTTATCTGCTGCTGCTTTACCAGACATCATTGGAAATATTGGTGAATTTGTTGAAATTCCTACAACATGCTTCCCTTCTACATCAAAAGGAACCGTTGAAAACCCAATAAAAAAATTGAATTTGTTTGTTTCAACGTATGCACCTGTTTGAACAGTTGATTTTTCTGAAAAGTCAATTGACTTCAATTTTTCTAAACCACCTTTGGCTTTATTCAATTGAACTTTCATCAATTGTTCCATTTCAGCAGATTCAAACTGATGTGAATAATCGTCAGGATCGTGTGTGTCGTCCTCATCCAAGTCAACTAGACTATGGCTCATTTGAACTTTTTCACTTAATTCTACAATGATGTTTTCCTGCATCGAAAACAACTTAGTTTTAATATTTTCTTTAATCATTTCTTCGTTGATTTATTGTGATAAGCAAGTGCACATTCTCTTACCCATGCGCCTTCTTCGTGTGCTTTAATATGATGCTCTAATCGTTGTTTGTTACATGGACCATCTCCGTTCACTACTGTCCAGAATTCATCCCAATTAATGTCACTGTGTTCGTACATATTTTCACCCATTTGATCTTGTCCAACAATCTTAATGTTAGCATCTGGGACCTTTAAACCAATGAGTTCAGCTTGTGGTATTGTTTTGTTAATGAACTTTTCACGCAAACGGTCATTTGTTTCACGCTTGATTTTCCATTTTACAGCGTTGCTAGTTCTGGGAGAATCAGTATCATGAGGTCCAAACATCATAAGAGCTGGCCACCACCATCTATCGATAGCATCTTGAGCCATTCGCTTTTGATCTTCAGTTCCTTCCATCATCTTCCACATAATTTCGTAGCCTTGACGTTGGTGAAAAGATTCTTCTTTACAAATTCGCACCATAGCTCTTGAGTAAGGTCCATAAGAAGTTCTTTGTAAAGAAACTTGGTTAGTAATAGCTGCTCCATCAACCAACCAGCCGATAGCACCTATATCTGCCCAATTCAAAGTAGGGTAGTTAAACACACTTGCGTATTTTGCCTTTCCTTCGTGGAGCCATTGAATGTATTGATCACGACTTACACCTAAAGTCTCTGCGGCACTGTACAAGTATAATCCATGTCCACCTTCGTCCTGAATTTTAGCCAATAGAATTTTCTTTGCTCGTAATGAAGGTGCACGAGAAATCCAGTTGCCTTCGGGCTGCATTCCAATAACTTCCGAGTGTGCGTGCTGTGACATTTGGCGGACAAGATGACTGCGATATTCGTCCGGCATCCAATCGCGCGGCTCGATTTTAATCTCTGCCTCAATTTTTGCTTCGAAATCTTTTAATAATTCAGTTGTACTCTCCAGTGTCTCTTTCATAGGCATAATCTGTGATGATAGGAACAAAGTAACATCAAATGTCTTCGAATTGAAATGATTAATGCGCGCTCAAAAAATGATATATATCACATTTTTGAAAATAACTGGAGTGAATTGAGGGATCATTATATGTGACATAAGTCACTTAGTAATCGCTTGATCTATCTTATATTTACAGTTCAAAGTAAATTCAATGTTTGGCAAAGGGTCGAGACTGTACAGTATTTTTAGAATGAAATGCCCGAGGTGTCAGGAAGGTGATTTTTTTAAATCGAATCCATATGATTTAAAAAAGGCTGGCGATATATATACAAATTGTTCGCATTGCGATTTGAAGTATTCAAAGGAACCAGGTTTTTATTTTGGTGCCATGTTTGTTTCATACGCCCTCGCAGTAGCACTGTTTGTTACTATTTGGGTGTCAATGAGTTTATTTGCCCCTCAAGTAAGTGTATGGTGGCAGATCGGAATTATCATCGGGGCATCTATTATCTTGTCACCATATTTATACGCATTGTCTAAAATTATTTGGATCAATTTTTTCATCAAGTATGACAAACAAAGAAAATTTGGAAAATGAAATTAGAGACCGTCTTGGTTTTTTGTTTGAAGAAGAACTTTTAAAGGAAATCGTTAAGGTTGGTAACGTTCGTGAGATCTCAATTGATAATCTCATTGTTGATGTTGGTGACACTATCACAGAAATGCCATTTATTTTAGATGGTTCGGTAAAAGTTTCTCGAGAAAACGCAGAAGGGGAAGAATTGTTACTCTATTATATTGAATCGGGAGATACCTGTGCTATGACTTTGCAATGTTGCGTAAGAAGAAGTAATAGTGAAATTAAAGCCACAACAATGGAAGATTCGCGCATTCTTATGATTCCAGTAAATTATATGGAAGATTGGATGGACCGTTATGCTTCTTGGCGTAGGTATATTTTAGAAAGTTACCATACCCGAATGACGGAATTAATGGAAACAATCGATGCAATTGCATTTATGCGTTTAGATGAGCGTTTGGACCGTTATCTTATAGATCAGGCAAAGATCATGGGCTCACTCGAAATCAAACATACGCACCAACAAATTGCAGAAGATTTGCATTCTTCTCGTGTTGTAATCTCAAGGCTACTGAAGCAGATGGAGTCGAAAGGCAAGATAAAATTACACCGGAATCGAATAGTTTTATCATCTATTTAGTCGATTAAGAAATACTTTATTGCAAAAGAAAACCGGTGTCGAAAGGCACCGGTTTTTTTATGTCTTGGATTTGGAAGATTACAACCTTCCTGGGTATACTTTCAATGCTTCTTCTAAACACTTCACTGCGTTCTTCAAAGAATCTTGATTCAATACGTAGGCAATACGGGCTTCTTGCGTCCCCAATCCATTAGATGAATAGAATCCGCTTGCTGGTGCCATCATAACAGTAGCTCCTTCATATTCGAAATCTTCCAATAACCATTGACAGAATTTCTCCGCGCTATCTACTGGAAATTTTGCGACACAATAAAATGCACCGCGTGGTTTAGGACAGAATACACCATCAATTTGGTTCAGTCCGTCTACCATAATATTTCTTCGTTCAACGTATTCGGCTACTACATCATCAAAGTATGATTGAGGAGTGTCCAACGCCGCTTCAGAAGCAATTTGATCAATTGTTGGAGGAGAAAGTCGTGCTTGTCCAAATTTCAAAGCAGCTGTCATTACTTCTTTGTTCTTGGAAATCATTGCACCAATTCTAGCTCCACACATAGAGTAGCGCTTCGAAACAGAATCAATCAGAATCACATTATTTTCAATTCCTTCCAAATTCATCACCGAGAATGGTTGTGCACCATCGTAACAGAATTCACGGTAAACTTCGTCTGCGAACAAGAACAAGTTATGCTTTTGTACGATGTCTCTCAATTTTTCTAATTCTTCTTTCGAATAAAGATATCCAGTTGGATTCCCTGGGTTACAAATCACAATTGCCTTTGTCTTTGAAGTAATTTTCTTTTCAATCTCTTCAATAGGAGGGAGTGCAAATCCATTGTCAATTGACGCTGTTACAGGGACTACATTTAAACCAGCTGCTACCGCAAAACCATTATAGTTTGCATAAAATGGCTCTGGAATAATAACTTCGTCGTTAGGATCACATGTTGTCATAAACCCAAACGTTAAAGCTTCCGATCCACCAGTAGTAACAAGAATTTCCTCAGGAGAAACATCAATCCCAACTCCTTTGTAGTATTCAGAAAGTTTGTTTCGGTATGATTGAAAACCAGCTGAGTGACTATACTCAATTACTTTGCGATCTATATTCTTAATGGCATTCAATGCAACTTCTGGCGTTTCAATATCAGGTTGACCGATATTCAAATGATAAACAGTTTTCCCCTGTGATTTTGCCTTTTCAGCGTAGGGAACTAATTTACGAATTGGAGATTCAGGCATTTGAATAGCCTTATTTGAGATATTTGGCATGTGCTTAAAAATTTGAACGAAAATAAATAGAAAGTTTCAGCTATAAATCATAAGAAGAAAATTTCTTCCGTAAGAATTGGACAGGCAATTTAAATTAATGCTGAATTATTATTGTGTGAGAACCATTTCTGCCTTCTAAAGTTTCAATATTCACGAAATAAATCCCATCATGGAGTTCAGATATGTCGATGCTCTCATTAGGGATGAATGCAGATTTCTGAACTATTTTTCCGGCTTCATTAAGTATGATTATTTTAGTGATTTCAGAGGATTCACTTTGAATGACGATGTGATCCTGTGCAGGATTTGGATAAACTGTAAAGGCATCACTTTCTAGAACTTTAGTTCCAAGAGTCATACAAACCTCAATATCAAAAAACGCTAGGTAATTAACACCGTCTTCTGAGATATGATAACGCCATGTAGCACAACCAGTCGTGGTCATCTGTGGATCAAAGAATTGAGGCATTAGTATACCTGAGCCATTAACGGGAATTGTAATCGGCCATGTATTGAAAATAGTGTCCGTCGAAGAGGGATATGCATCTCCAATAATTGAAGATTCTCCCCAAACAAAATATGCTTGCCATTCGGCAGGTTGAGAAATAATTTCTCTTGTAAGTATCCAATTTTTTTCTTGACCAGACTCATTGTTAAAATTAAATTGCCCTAATAAATAAGAGCCTTGCCCTGGCAGAATATTAACATTAAAAACCTGACCTTGAATGTCAGTTGTAGATCCGTCTGGGGTAATGGTGATGTTTTGCGCATTTGATACGATGCTAATGAAAAGCATTAAACAGAAAGAAATCAATAATTTCATAGTATGCAATTGTTTGGTTCGACTAAAATTACTGCAATCGAATCAAATTAAGAACTGTCTTTTCTTAAAAGGTGACAACTATTGTAATTCTATAGTAGAGTTTAGAAAGGTTCGAAGAAGAATTTGTTTCTTTGAAGAATGAAAAGACTTCTTCTTTTTGGAATTTTGTTTGCTGCTTGCAGTTCTGATCCTGTGGTAACTGATTCGGGTGAATTCGAATTTGTAGAGATTATTTTGGAGGATAGAAGTCAGGAAGTCTTGGATTCTATAACTCGAGTCAATTTGGAAGAAATTGGATTGGTGGATATTCAATCCGTAGATTCAAACATATTAGTCGATTTGCGTTATGCTTCGGATAACAATTTCATGGATGCCGTACTGTATGATACATTAAATCAACTGTTTTTGCAGAAAGATGTAGCTGAACGTTTATCTAAATGTCAATCTTTTTTAGATTCAATTCATCCTGGATATCACCTATTAGTGTACGACGGTGTTCGGCCGGTTCAGGTTCAACAAGAAATGTGGGATGCTTTAGACAGTATTCCAGTTTTGAACCGTGGAAAATTTGTCTCAAACCCAGCGTTGGGAAGTGTGCATAATTTTGGAGCCGCTGTGGATTTAACCATTTTAGATTCTTTGTTGAAGCCATTGGATATGGGAGCCGGCTATGATGATTTTAGGAGGATCGCTTTTCCGAGTTTAGAAGCTCATTTCTTGGAGTCAGGTGAACTTACGCAAGAGCAGTGGCAGAACAGGAAATTATTAAGACAAGTGATGCGTTTTCAGAGTTTTAGTAATATTCCTAGTGAATGGTGGCATTTCAACGCCTATTCACGAATAACAGCGTCCCATAAATATCAATTATTGCGTTCGGAATCGGGAGATGCTGTTTGGTTTAAAATTGCACCAAAAATTGTAGACCAATCAGATTCACTAATAAATCCTGAATAACGTATAATTATTTCATTGTCTGGAGAAAGAAGAATGAAACTTGGATATTCTATCTCTAAGAGCAAATGTTCAATCAATTGATGTCGGCCTGATGCTACAGCTGATTGAACGTAATAATACTCCTCTCCCTTAAATAGAATTGGAGCGTTGTGTTCTTCTGAAAGTTCAAAAAAAACGAATTGGTCTTTGGCTGCCTCAGCTATTTCACTGGAACTTTCAATCAAATGTTTATTGGATTTGCATATTGCACACCACTCAGCACTAACAAAAATCACTTTGTAATCGTTACTAGTATCATCCCAGTTATTCATGGATTGAATTTCGATGAAGTCCTGTGCTCGAATTGAACAGGAAGCTAAAATGATCACTATGAAAATTAGCAGTCTCATTTGAGAGTGTAACGAACTCCTAAGAATGCTCGAATTCCTTGGTTTGGTGCATAAACATAAGAAGGGTCAAAGGTCAGTCCATATGGATTATTTGCTGTTGGCAGAGCGTTGCCGTCACTGTCAAAACTTACGTTCTTGTCAAATGGGTCATTGCTTCTTGCGATAATAAACGGAGTGCCTTTGTTTGGGGTCCAATTTAAAAAATTCTTTACCCCTGTATAAATCTCCCAAGACTTAAATCCTTTATATGTGAATTGGATGTTTTGAATGCTCCACCACGGAGAATATTGCGCTCTTGGATCCAAATCGTTCAATAATGGCAAACGCATTGGGCTGTAGATGTTTCCAGTATAGTCAATAACTAACTTGATCTTCGGAAAAGTATAAGATGCACTCCACGTTCCTGAGAATTTTTCAGTGAGTATTTGATAGTTCTTTTTCCCTCCTTCATAAGAAGCAATGTCCATGTATGTTCCGCCAAATTGGATTTTTAAATTTCGAATGATATTCAAATCAAACTTAATACTCAAGCCCTGACTGATCGCATGAGAACTTAGGTTGGCATAGTAAATCTCATTTGGGTTTTGCTCATAATCAGCGATAATCCGATTGGTAAAGTAGGTGTAGAATGCCGTGAAGTCAATGCCAATGTACTTGTTCTTCTTTGTGATAATTGTTTTGTTGAAGTTTAAGTTGGCATTGTACGATTGTTCTGGTGCGATGTCGTCTTCAATTATTACAGTTCTAGATCCAGTTAATGCAGCGTGATCTTCCGTAAAAATATTGACAATTCTATAACCCGTTCCAGCGTTAAGGCGGATGATGTTCGTTTTTTTAATCGTCCATTTATACCCAATCCTTGGAGTAAAAATTGATCCATGCAAAGAATTGTGATCGTAGCGTAAACCAAGTAATAATTTGTGATTGTCACCTAAACGAATTTCATCTTGAATGAAGGCTCCCGGAATCCAAGATTTAGAAGGTTTATTAACTGGTGATATTGAATCAGAGGATTGTGTTGCAGGAGTGCTGTCATCATATTGAGTATAACGAACGGCTGCACCAACAATTAAATCATGTCGACCAATTTTTTTGTCCCAGTGCAATTGTCCAAAGCCAATGAATTGTTGCGCCATAAATGGAACGGTTCCATAATAACTGTTCTGGTCATGATTATTCAAAGAAGCCGATAGGAAGATTTTTTCTTTCATGGGTAATTGATAGCTACCTAATAACTCCCAGCGAGTGGTGTAGATACTTTCGCCATAAATGCTATCTCCACCTCTGAAGTTATTGTTCCAGTTCATTTCTCCTCCCCAACGGTCTTCATACAAGTAACGCGCTGCAATCGAGAACAGACGATAGTCTTTTCGTTGGATGTTCCATTTTTGAAAAACAGAGACTCTATCTTGAAGTGTTACATCAGTAAAACCATCATTGTTATTATCTTGTTTCCAATCATAATTGAAATAGTTGATGCCTGTTAATACAGAAACTTTCTTTCCAAGATTGAATTTAACGGCTACATCCGCACTGGTCTCAAGCCAACTTGTAGTGTGGACATCTGCAGCCACAATAGGAGCGTTTTGAGGTCTTTTTGTTATAATGTTTATGATTCCTCCTATGGCTTCGCTTCCGTAAAGGGTTGAGGCTGGACCTTTTACGATTTCAATGCGTTCAACGATTGAATTAGGAATTCCGCTTAGACCATAGACTGTTGAAAGGCTACTTACAATTGGCATCCCGTCAATCAAGACCATAGTGTAAGGACCTTCTAGGCCATTGATATGGATGTCGCCAGTACTGCAAATATTACAATTGAGCTGAGGGCGAACACCATTTACATTTTGCAAGGCATCGTATACAGAAGCACTTGGGTTTTTCTTAAAGAAGCTTGGGGAGAAAACTTCTACGTTCACCGTACTTTCTTTCTTCGTTACCTCTTTTAAGGTTCCGCTTACAACAACTTCCTCCATATCCTGTCCATCTGAAATCAACTCAATATTGATGGATTCTGAAGGGATAGTTATTTGAGAGAGAGAAAGTTCGAATCCATGACTGAAGACCTCAATTTCAAACTCCCCTTCAGTTAAGTTGGTCAGTTTAAAGCTTCCATCATCTGCAGTAATAGCAAATGCATTCAACGCTTTGATCTTCACTTTTGCATATGGAACAGGGCTGTCATCATTCATAACCACTCCTTCAAGGGAATGTTGCCCGAAGGCGCTATAGGTAATTGTTATGATAAATAAGAGTAATAGGTTTTTCATACAATTAGTCCCAAAGGAAGTTTTGTGTAATTTTATTAGCAGAACAAATATAGTTAGATAAGCCTAACAATTATAGTTTGAATAAATTTATTTAGCTTTGGTCATGCTTTCGTTCACAGAAGAGAATTATCTCAAGGCACTTGTGCAGCTCACCGTCTTCGAAGAAGACCGTCCAGAAGTAGGGGTTAATAAACTTGCAGAAACATTAACCGTTAAACCGGCCACTGTGAGTGATATGGTACGTAAGCTGAAAGATAAATCATTGGTCAATTATGAAAAGTACGGAAAGATATCCTTGACGAAAAAGGGTAGTCTAGCCGGAATGATGGTTATTCGTAGACATCGATTGTGGGAAACGTTTTTGCATAATAAATTGGATTTCACTTGGGATGAGGTTCACGAATTAGCGGAAGATTTAGAACATATTCATTCAAAGAAGTTGATTAATCGATTGGATCAATATCTTGATTACCCTGAGTTTGACCCACACGGTGATGCCATTCCCAATTCAGAAGGAGAAATCATGATCCCATTTCGTAAAACTCTATCAGAGGTGAACGAAGGGGAGAAGTGCAGAATTGTTGCCGTGAAAGATAATTCAACTGAATTTTTACAATACGTTGATAAGATCGGATTACAAATGCAAGACGAGATTACCGTTACTGCTAAGGAAGAATTTGATTCACTTACAACTATTCAGCACAAAAAGAATTCTTTGGTTGTTTCACCCAAATTCGCAGATAATATTTTTGTGATTTGCGCGAAATGCCTGAAAGCGAAAGAATGTAATTGCTACGCTTAGTTTTTTATCAAGATCAGTTTTTGTAATTGAGTAGCGCGTGTTAACGCATACAGTCCTTGTTGATCAAATTGATAAAGTGGAAGCCCCTAGGAATATATCCTTGATCGTAGAAAAATTTATGGGCCTTAAAATTATCGGAGTATGAATCCAGTGCGAGCATGTTACAATTAAGCGATTCAGCCTTGTCTTGCATATGCGTAAACAACTTCTCTCCAATTCCTTTGGATCGGTGATTTTTAGAGACTACAACATTGTCAAGCTCCATGTATTTTCCGCACCAAAGCTTATTTCCAATCCAGTACCCAGTCATTCCAATGCACTCTTCTCCATCAAACATTCCAACCTGACCGTAGTTATGTGGTAGCATGAGATCTAATTCATTGCTGTACTCCTCCAAAGTTATAGCTGGATATACCTCCGTTAGAAGTTCATAGTTCTGGAGCATTGTCTCCTTGCCGTTTATTTCGCGAATTTCCATGATGCAAATTTAATGGAAAAAAGAAAGTCTAGTACTCGATCCTTGATGAAGGCTATGTTGTTGCTAAAGCTCCATTCTCAGGATTCATAATCATAAACCTCAGACATGAAACAGTGATTCTGGATGAATCACCAGTGTCAGTAGTATGCTTGTTTTTTAAAGAGTACTTAAAATTGTCGAAGAAAATAAGTGCAAGCCCATGCTTCATAACAGTAAATGTGTTATCTTTGCGCTCCGTCTCGAGAAGGCGGGTAATTATTAATCAGGGTTTAGTACCCAAAAGAATAAACAATTATGGCAACTAAAATTAGATTGCAAAGACACGGTAAGAAAGGGAAACCATTTTACCACATTGTAGCTGCGGATAGCAGAGCAAAGAGAGACGGACGCTTCATCGAGAAGTTAGGAACGTACAATCCAAACACACATCCTGCAACAGTTGAGTTGAATTTCGACAAGACTTTACATTGGGTACAAGTTGGTGCGGAAATGACTGACACAGCTAAAGCGATTTTGTCTTACAAAGGAATCCTTTACAAGAATCACCTAATTAAAGGTATTGCAAAGGGAGCTTTAACTGAGGAGCAAGTAGAAGAGAAATTTGCTAAGTGGTTGGAAGAAAAAGATCAAAAGATTTCTGATAAAGCAAGCGGAGCTGAAAAGAATGCTGCTAAAGCGAAGGCTGATCAGTTGAAAGCTGAAGTTGCAGTTTCTGAAGCAAGAGCTAAAGCAATTGAAGCTAAAAATACTCCAGAGCCAGAAGTAACTGAAGAGCCAGCTGCAGAAGCTGCACCAGAAGCTGAGGCACCTGCAGAGGAGCCAGTAGCAGAAGCTGCATCAGAAGCTGAAGCACCTGTAGAGGAGCCAGTAGCAGAAGCTGCACCAGAAGCTGAGGTACCTGTAGAGGAGCCAGTAGCAGAAGCTGCACCAGAAGCTGAAGCACCTGCAGAGGAGCCAGTAGTAGAGGCTGCACCAGAAGCTGAAGCACCTGCAGAGGAGCCAGTAGCAGAGGCTGCACCAGAAGCTGAAGCACCTGCAGAGGAGCCAGCTGAAGAGGCTGCACCAGAAGCAGATGCTGAAGAAAAGGCGGCAGAGTAAAAAAAGATTAAATGAATAAAGCAGATTGCTTTCATTTAGGATATATAGCGAAACTTCACGGATTTAAAGGTGAAGTTTCGCTGTTTTTAGACGTTACTAATCCAGAGGATTATGCGACGTTAGATGCGATTTATATCGACCTCAACAATCATTTAACTCCATTTTTTATTACTTCTCTGAAGCTAAAAAACAAAGGTTTTTCGGCTGTGCGATTGGAAGGAGTGAATACAGAGGAATCGGCCAAGAAAATTTTGCGCAAGGATGTTTACTTACCCGCGCAGATTCTACCTGAACTAGATGGAGTTCATTTTTACGATCATGAGGTAATCGGTTTTAAGGTGATCGATGAATCGTTTGGTGAAGTTGGTATTTTACAACAGGTAATTGATCTTAAAGTAAATCCCTTGCTTCAGGTAATGAAAGGTGAAACTGAAGTTTTGATTCCCCTACTTGAGGACCTAGTAACAAAAGTAGACCGAGATGCAAAAGAATTGCATGTAAAAGCCCCTGACGGCTTGGTCGAATTGTACTTGGGATAATGTCCACCTTTAAATTCAAATATTTTTCAGTTCAACAAGCTACTTCAACCATGAAGGTTGGAACAGATGCAATGTTATTGGGATCACTCATTAATAGCTCCGACAAATTGCGTGGATTGGATATTGGAGCAGGCACGGGTGTGATTTCATTGATGGTCGCGCAGGTCAATCCTAAAATACAAATAGACGCTATTGAATTGGATGAGCTGTCTGTAAAGGAATGCGCAAAGAATTTCCTTAATTCTCCATGGAGTAGCAGATTGAATTCTTTTCAGGCTGATTTTAAATCGTATGATTCGAAAGAGAAGTATGATCTACTATTTTCAAATCCTCCCTATTACCAATCTACATTGGTGAATGATGACAGCCGCGAAGCGCTCGCGAAACATGTCGGTGAATTAACTCCAGAGCGTTTAATTGAAAAGGCGGAATTTCTTTTAAACAAGACTGGTGCACTTTGGCTCATTGTTCCTTATTCTGATGTTCAACATTGGATTGACGCTGCATTAAATTGTAGTTTATATCCAGCTCAGCAAATAGAAATTAATGGTAAGGAAGATGATGTACCAAAACGAGTAGTTATTTGCTTTGAACGATCAATAAAAGCCATTGAAGTGTTCCATTTGACAGTTCGCGCTGAGAATGGTAATTACACACCAGATTACATTTCTCTCACGAAAGAGTTTCACTTCGTAACGTTGACTCCGTAAATAATCGGCAAAATAATTTCGCTTTTCTTTTCAATGAATCTGACGAAAGTTATCTTTATGCAATTCGCATGAAATCACTTCACTATGCGTGGCTAAACGAATATAAATGAAGATTTTAAGTTTTTTTCTTTTAATGATTCCTGTTCTCGTACATGGGCAAACGGATGAATTAAATCTTCAGAAATATTGGAAATTCAGAAGCACATTTGTTGAGCAGTACATTAAAATTGGTCCAGAGCAAGGAGAAAGTTTGCCAGCCGGATACCGATCTCCAGGAACTTGTGTAGACACCCGTTCAGAATGGGGGAATGTTGAGTATGGAACAATGGGCTGGGGCGATGGTATTATTAGACAAGGGTATTATTTAGGACTCCTTGCCACCGAATATGCCTTGCGCAAGAAAAATGGACTTGAACTAAAAGGTATTCGCAATGAATTGTATTATGCGCTTGCTGCTATAAATCGTTTAGACCGAACTGCTGAACCGCAGATAAATGACATCTACTTTACGGAAGATTACTACGATGAAAATCTCAATGGATTTTATTTAAGAGAAGACGTAGGAGAAGATTTTACATTGAATTGGTCGGATGAGCCAATGAATATGGGGTGCGTCTATTCAGCATTTTATGAGAACAATAATATTGCTAAGATCAATGATCCTGATCGCGGATTTAAAGTTGAGGCAATTACTTCCTATCAAAATGTTCCAAGTTTGGATCAGATGTCCAGTGTATTGGTTGGATTATTATTGGTGCACAAATTAGTAGGGGATGAATTAATTCAACCCACTGCAAACGCTAGGGCTTTCGGCTTACAAAGCGAAGCGGTAGCAATTTTCGATAGAATGGTGAGTTATGCTTCTGACAGAAATTGGCAAATCGTAGACATTAACGGTTGGCCTGTTGGAAACGGAGGGGGAGATTTAGCAATTGCGGCTGCTCCAATGTTGATCGCAGCTGAACGAATTGGTCAGGATCCTGATAAATATAAAAAGTGGGCATCTCGCCGACTGCAGAAATCTGCTAATGTTCAATATTGTCTCACCGGATACGGTTTATCTTCTGTCGATAGAGAAACAGCTTGCGACGGATTCAACTTTTTCTCTTTTGGACAAAACAAAGCTTGGCGTGAATTACAGCTAGGTTATCCTGCAGGAGATTTGAACAATCAGGACTCTTCAATATTCATGGATTGGTTGAAGCACGGCAAGCTTAAAATTCCGGTAAGAAGGCTTAAATGGGTTTGGGAGAAAGTGGCAGCAAGATCATATCCAGATTTATATACAGATTTGCACACGGATGGAAAAATGAAAGTGTTTCCATGGCCACTGAGTGAATTGAGTTTGGGCAATGATGCGATTACCCATTATAACAACACGATATTTTTCAATTTAGGCGTTGTTTCGGGATGGTGGGACAGTACACACGTGAATGAGTGGGCTGATGTTACAGAAAACAGACAATTGGAATTAATTAATGCGTTGCTGTATGACCAAGAACCACTTGAGGATAGAAGTTTTTACAAAGCCTACATGGATGCCATGCCACCTGAAGGATCTTATCGCTTGAAGGGAAGTGATTGTTGTCCGAGTACAGAACGTGTAGTTGCATATCAGAACAATGGTTGGGCTGCAGAACACCGTTGGACGCATCCAGATCAAACACATGAGGAAGATGGAATTGAAGGGATCTTCTCTGGATTAGATTACATGGTATTTCACAACCTATATTATTTGCTGTACGAGGATGAGCTACCTGAATACGAGGAGGACTATCATTGCTTTATGGGAGAAGATATCAGCATTCAAATCTTGAGAGATGATCCGCAAGCTGTTCGTGATGCAAGGATGAATGTGAATAAAAAACTGCGTCATTTGCATACTTCCGAAGAGGATGTGTTTGAGTCTGTATTTCACATTGTAGCTGACTCATTCATCATCGAGCCGAAATTTCCGTACTACGCCGATCTAGGAATTTCTACTGCCAGATTTCAAACTCAAGATGCCGTGGTAGAGCGTTCTGGAGTAGTGGAAGTAAGATCTAATTTTGTTATAGCCGAAGGTGCAGATTTAACCATTGCCTCTGGTGGTACGTTAAAGACTGTGATGGGAGCAATTCAATTGGAAGAAAATGGTGTACTTGATGTGTATGGTGAATTAATCATCGATGAAAACACTGAATTAAAACTAGCTCCAAATACTACGCTGCGTATTCGTAAAAGCGCAAAGTTAGTGATTAAAGAAGGCGCTAAAATCACTGCTTCGGATAGTGGAACGATTGAATTGTTTGAAGGAGCTTCACTTACAGTTGAAGGGGCTGAGAACCAACGCATCTTTGAAATAGCAACAAAAAAAATGTAGTAATGAAATCTGGATTAAAGCATGTTTTCTTTGATCTTGACGGAACGTTGGCCGATTCATTTCTTGGCATTAAGAATGGGATTCAATACGCGCTCCAAAAATCTGATGAAGCGTCAATCAATGAAGAGACAATTCAACGAATGGTTGGTATTCCCTTAGCTCAATCACTCGAAGAGATTTGTGGAGTTCACACTACGAAACTTAATCAGGTCATAAGTGATTTTCGGGATTATTACTCCAAAACAGGTTTGTATGAAAGTGAATTGTATTCTGGAGTAAAACCACTACTTATTTCGCTTTCCAGAAATGTTAAGATTCATTTAGTTACAGCTAAACCAACACCATTCGCCAAAGAAATATTAAAGTATCATGGTGTAGATGAGGTATTCACAAATGTTATGGGTTGGGAAGAGCAACTTACACCATTCGATAAAGGAAAACTAATTCTAAGCGTAAAATGTAATCCTCAAGAAGCCATAATGATAGGCGATAAACAAGAGGATATTGTCGCAGGAAGAGATACTGGAATAATTACAGCAGCTGTAACGTACGGATATGGAAAGGAAAGTGAGTTGTTGAATGCTAATCCCGATTTTGTATTCCATACAACTGAACAGTTAAGTGAATTTCTTCTATGAGATTGCTGGTATATGGATTGGTGATTCGAGCCTATGCCCTCGGAATCAGGTTTGGATCTGTCTTCAATACAAAGGCAAAATTGTGGGTAAAAGGAAGAAATTCATGGAGGGGTGAGCTTTCTGGAATCAAAAAGAATGAATTCATTTGGTTTCACTGTGCTTCCTTGGGTGAGTATGAAGATGTAAAGTATGTTATTCAAGGAATTCAGCGCAATTTTCCTGAAGCCCCAATACTTCTGACATTTTTTTCACCATCAGGATTTGAAGTCCTCAAGAAGGAGAATGTTGTGGATAAATTGATGTATTTGCCACTAGATACGCGTAGAAATGCACGTGATTTCATTCAGCTTTTACAACCAAAAGCAGCATTTTTTAGCCGGTCTGAATTGTGGTACAATTACCTAATGTTTTTACGCCAAAATAAAGTTCCAGTATTTCTAACTTCTTTGTCCTTGGGGAATGAAAGCAAATTTTTAAAATGGCCCGTGAAGAGACATTATACTGATTGTCTTAAGGCATTTACGCATATCTACGCGCAAGAAGAAACAACAAAACAGTTGCTTATTGATAACGGACTGTCCGATGTTAGTATAACTGGAAATACCCGATTTGATGCTGCATTCAACGCATCAAAAAAGGAATTGTACAGTGATGTTGAGGGCTTTGTTCAAGAAGAATTTTGCGTAGTAGTGGGAAGTTGTTTGCCAAGAGATGAGAAAATCATCGAAGAAGTTATGGTCTCTTTAAAAGGTGTTCCCATTAAGTGGATTATTGCGCCACACGAGTTTCACGAATCTGGTTTGGAGAAATCATTGAAAAATCATGGCTTGACAACTGAGCGATATTCTGATCAGATATTCTCAGATAGTAAAGACGCAATTCTACTAATTGATTTTGTTGGAGGGTTGAAGCATCTGTATCGATTTGCAAACGTTGCTGTCATTGGAGGGGGATTTGACGCTATTGGGATTCACAGTATTTTGGAGCCTGCCGTGTATGGTATTCCTGTAGCTTTTGGAGCCAATCACCGCAATAAAAAAGAGGCTCTTGACCTTTTGGATATAAATTGTGCTGAAATTTTCAAAAGTGCCGATGAGTTATTGGCTTTTGTGAAAATGCACAAAGAATCTACGTCTAGGACTCAAGAGGTTTCAAACGAAATAAGTGCTTTTTTTAAAAAAAATCTTGGAGCTTCAGAACGCATCGTTCAACATGCTTCTGCATTAATCCATTAGGCCAAATAAGGAACGGTTTTGATTGATCAGGTTTGCCAAGTGTAAATCTTCACTATGATCAATGTCTATTCCTTCGTATTCATTCATGCAAAAGACAGAAGGGCTTCTCCCAATCCTACTGTTTCCATTCTCCTTAAATGAACTTCGACTAAAAATGAATAGGTTGGAGTTTTCCATGAAAATGTCCTGTAAATCCTGTGTTTGCTCTAATTCTTCATTACTATGATTGATGGCTTTAATATCAGTATCGTATACTCTTTTCTTAATCACAGAAGCGCTGAACAATGAGTCTTTATTAGAGATCTGCTCAAGGTACTGTTCAATGGCTGCACTTATTGTAGAAGCTTGTAAAAGTGGATTTGTGACGTGGGTCTGAAGAAAGTGCCGTCCCTCAATGATGGATAGATCATGCTCGATAATTGTATTCATCGTAACTATATCTCCAAGAATAGACTTTGGCCGCTCAATCACACAGTATTTGTCTCCTAATGCTTTGCAATAATCGGCAATGTCTTTGGAATCAGTGTTTACGACGACCTTCTCAATTTCGGGAACTTGGGACAAGGTGTCCAGCATCGTTTGATACAAAGGGCGTCCATTGTAGAGCAGGAAGTTTTTGCCTGCTAAACGCTGAGAATTTGCCTTGATTGGAATTAAAGCGACGATTGGTTGAGAGTTCATGAATATCAATTACTCCAACAAATATAAGAAGTACTTTAAGCTGTTCGACGATGTTCTACAACAGAGCTAGAAATAAGAGAATTAATTTCCTCTTGAATTGAAACTCCCTTGTCCTTATTGTACCAAGCTTGCTGTTGCGCTTTCTTTTCTTGGGTTGTAATATCCATTGTTTTTTGATCCATTACCAGATTTTGACATCCTTCAGGACGAGATCCCCAAGTGAACAAATCATTTCCATACTCATCACGCACAATTAATTTGGGTATTGACTTTCCACCATTGGTGAGGTAATCATCGATTAAGGACGGAACCGAGTCTCTTTGTTGAATATCTAAATTAATCATTGGAGAAGCTTCTGCCATTAGATGGATGAAAGGGGCGCTATGGGCTGCATCCCCACACCACGGCTCTGTAATTAGAATCCATTGCATAGGGCTTCTCAAATCACTTAGCGCTGCAATTGTTTCAGAAGTCAATTCACCTCTTTTCATCCATCTGTTGGATCGTGAATTGTTCAACTTAACGTATTCTAAATAACTTGGATTGTCGTACGGTGCACTTGCGTTAGTTCCGTTTAAAATCTCCTCAAATTTACTTGTATATTCTTTCCACTTCATATCTACTACTTTAACGTTGCTCGTGTTATTGCCTTACAAAAGTGAGGAGATTGAAGAGAACGGAATGTGACTAAAATCACATTAGACTATGGTGTGCATGTTATATCTAAGGTGTTTTCCCCTAGAACGAGGAGATTTTTCTCTAAAGCTTCAATCTTAACTTCATAGATTGTGGACTCATGCACGCTTGGAAACCAATGATGATGTACCATATACATGGTTTGCTCGTAGAGATCGTCAATCGTATCAACAATTTCGCCTGTCTTTTTATCAGTAATTGTTACACGATAGCCGGCCATCATTGCATCAGCCTCTACTCGGGCTTCAATCGATATTTCTCCCGAACCATTAAAGGTGGAGCCGTAAGTTGGACTCGTGAATACAATGTCTACCTGTGTAGAACCGATCTCTGCTTCTTGTACTTCCTTTTGGCATGAAATAAGAAGTCCGATGATTCCAATTAGCAGTAATCTGGTTATACTTTTCATTTGTTCAAATTAAAAGTGATTAATACTCATCGCGTTACCATTGATAATGGCAACCGGATATAGAAACAACGAATGTATCTTGCAAATTATTGCAATGAATCAATCTCAAGAAAACAAGAATTACTTCTTAGTAAATTGAAGGGAAAGTAGAAGGGTCAACTTCGTTCATGATCGAATAAGCTCTTTCCACGATGTCCTCAAGACTAGGTTTAGAGAAATAATCACCGTCAGAGCCATATGCAGGTCTGTGGTCTTTAGAGCTCAAAGTTTCAGGAGCTGAATCAAGGTGGTAATACCCTTTTTGCTCAACCATTATTTTGTCCAACATGTACGCCGTAGCACCGCTGCTTACATCTTCGTCCACAATTAACAAACGATTTGTTTTCTCTAACGAGTCCGAAATCATGTGGTCAATATCAAACGGTAGTAGCGTTTGAACATCAATTAATTCTACGGATATACCTAATTCGCTCAATTGTTGAGCTGCAACTTCACAGATGTTGAAAGTTGATCCGTATGAAACAATCGTCAAGTCAGTTCCTTCTAACACAACTTCAGGAATTCCTAAAGGTTCTCTGAATTCTCCAAGGTTACTTGGTTTGCGTTCTTTTGTGCGGTAACCATTCAATGGTTCAATAACCAATGCAGGTTCATCAGCTGCCATCAAAGTGTTGTAGAAACCTGCGGCTTTTGTCATATTACGAGGTACGCATACGTGCATTCCACGTAATGAATTAACAATCATTCCCATTGGTGAACCACTGTGCCAGATTCCTTCCAAGCGATGACCTCTTGTGCTAATAATTAAAGGAGCCTTTTGTCCACCTTTTGTTCTGTATTGAACTGTAGCAAGATCATCAGACATAACTTGTATCGCATATAATAGGTAATCTAGGTATTGAATTTCGGCAATAGGACGTAATCCACGCATTGCCATTCCAATTCCTTGTCCAATGATAGTACACTCTCTAATTCCAGTATCAGAAACACGTAATTCGCCGTGCTTTTCTTGCATACCTTCCAATGTTTGATTTACACCACCAATTTTTCCGGCATCCTCTCCAAAGACCAATGCCTGAGGATAGTTTTCTAATATTTTGTCATAATTGTCGCGAAGAATTAATCTTCCATCAACCATGTCGTCATCATCGTAACGTGGTGGAACAGGAACTACATTCATTGCAGAACCTTCCGTTTCAGAATACAAATACGAACTATAACGATCGTAATTGTCGTCTATTTTTTGTTTAATCCAAGTAGAAAGTGCTTTTTTCGAAGCGATTGATTCATTGCGAACCATACGAAGAACTTTACGCGATTCACTTAAGATATCCTTACGAATTGGATCCATTGCTTTTTCCAATGTTTCCGCCATTTTATTAATGAAAACACCATTTTCACTTTCCTGACCAACAGCCTTTATCAATGAAAGAGCTTCAGCTAAATCACCTTTAAGATCATCTGTAAATGCTTTCCAAGCTGCACTTTTCTGCTCACGAACGTTCTTTTTGGCATCCTTTTGAATGGCATCAAGATCTTCTTCTGTGGCTATTTTAAGTCCGTCAGCATCGAAGCTTAAAATCCACTCCTTGAATTTACTGATACAATCGAAATCAATTTCCCATTGCATTCTTGCCTCATCCTTGTAGCGCTCATGAGAACCACTTGTTGAGTGTCCTTGTGGTTGATTTACTTCTTTCACGTGAACCAAAACGGGAACATGCTCTTCACGGGCTATTTTCACCGCTTTCTCGTATGTTTTACATAGGTCGGCGTAATCCCATCCCTTGGTTACTAAAATTTCATATCCAGGCTTATCCTTCGTACGCTGCATTCCTGCTAGCGCTTCAGAGATACTATCTTTTGATGTTTGAAATTTACGGGGAACCGATATTCCATAACCGTCATCCCAAACAGACATAACCATTGGTACTTGGAGTACGCCAGCTGCGTTGATTGTTTCCCAGAATGGACCCTCAGAAGTTGAAGCGTCTCCAATGGTTCCAAAAGCAACCTCGTTTCCACCATTAGTGAATTTTTTAAACTCTTCTAGTTCCGATAAGCTCTTGTTTTGCTTGTATACTTTTGAAGCCAATGCAAGTCCAAGTAGTCTTGGCATTTGACCAGCAGTTGGAGAGATATCTGATGAACTATTTTTCTGTTCCATCAAATTTTTCCAGTTGCCATCAGCATCTAAATTACGGGTAGCGTAGTGTCCTCCCATTTGGCGACCAGCCGATAAGGGCTCATGCTCAAGATCAGTATGAGCATACAATCCTGCAAAGTATTGCTGAACCGTTAATTGGTCAATGGCCATCATAATGGTTTGATCTCTGTAATATCCAGATCTGAAATCACCATTTTGAAATTGTTTGGCTAAAGCTATTTGTGCTAGCTCTTTTCCGTCACCAAAAATTCCGAATTTAGCCTTTCCTGAAAGCACTTCTCTACGACCCAAAAGAGACGTTTCTCGCGAAATACTTGCAAGTTTAAAGTCCTCAAGGACTTCATTTTTAAAGGATTCGAAATCTACAGATTGTAAAGTTTCAGTGACTGATTCGTTTGCCATACCACGCATTTATAATTGGGTGCAAAGATACGAAATCAAGAGCAAAATTAAAAGGAAATTCGGCTCAAAATCAGGGTGGAGAAGTAGATTGTGTATATTTGGCAGGATGGGTCTCAAAGAGAAATTTAAAAAATACTATCCGTATTTCGTGGATGTCTGGCAATATGTGATAATAATCATTCTCTTTATTCTGGCTGCAATTTTTATTCTTTAAGCCCGTCTAATATTTGTAAATTCGTAAGACTAAGCTGAAATTATGAGAAATATTATCGCGCTTTGCGCCCTATTCATCACGTTTTCTTCATTTGGACAACTCAATGTAGATTCATTAGGAAGAATGAATTTTTTATTCGGTCCCCACAACACTATGATCAACGATGTATGGGGTTATACAGATGAACTTGGAAATGAATATGCCCTTGTTGGTTGTGAAAAAGGAACAAGTGTTGTAGACGTGTCTGATCCTACAAATCCCAGTGAAGTATTTTGGGAAACAGGAATGAATTCGACTTGGCGAGATTTAAAAACGTGGGGAGATTACGCGTATGTTACAACTGAAGCGCTCAACGGTTTATTAATTATTGACCTTTCACCTTTACCGGCATCTACTGTGTTACCTGTTGCATATTATACTGGTCCAAATGCTACTGATTCTGCATGGCAATCAGCACATAATTTATACATTGACGAACAAGGGTACGCTTATATCTATGGATCAAACAGAGGCAATGGTGGAGTAATAATCTTGGATGTTAACACTGATCCAATGAACCCAATAGAACTTGGAGTCTTTGATGATTGGTATGTGCACGATGGATTTACGAGAGGCGATACAATGTATCTTGGGCATATCAGTGACGGTTTTATGAGTATGGTTGATGTGACTGATCCCGCGATTCCAGTTTTGCTTGGGACGGCTGCAAGTCCGTCCACATTTACACACAATGTTTGGCCTTCAAGTGATTCACAATTTGCATTTACAACCGATGAAGTTTCTGGAGGTTATATTGGAGCATATGATATTTCAGACCCTGCGAATATTTTTGAGGTAGATAGAATTCAAAGTTCTCCTGGAGCCGGAGTGATACCTCATAATGCACACGTTTTAGGTAACTATATAGTAACAAGTTATTATTCGGATGGTGTTGTCATTCACGATGCCACATATCCATACAATTTAGTGGAAGTTGCAAATTATGATACATACCCAGATCAAACAACAGGATACGATGGTTGTTGGGGAGCATATCCATTTCTGCCGTCCCAAAATATTCTTGCTACTGATCGTTCTGAGGGATTATTTATTCTTGGACCTTCTTATTCTCCAGCAGCTTATTTGGAAGGAATTGTAACTGATGCTGTGACCTTTGCACCGATTGACCTTGCCAATGTTCAAATCACAGGCAGTAATCAACCCGAACTGACAAATAATACTGGATTCTACGCGACCGGAATTGCAACAGCTGGAACATATGATGTTGTATATGACAAAGTAGGATATTTTCCTCAAACATTTAGTGTTTCGTTAACCAATGGTGTGATAACGATACAGGACGTTGAACTCGTTCCAATCCCTCCATATACATTTGATATTACGGTTGTCGAAGCTGGAACGGGCACTCCTATACCTGGAGCACAGATTCTATGCAAAGTTCCACAACAATCACACAGCGGATTGACAAATGGAATTGGTCAGGAATCATTGACTCTATTTTATGAAGGAATGTACGATTTCGTTGTGGCTAAATGGGGGTATTACGCCTATTGCGATAACATGCAAATTGATAACACGACTGGGGCAATTACAGTTGAGTTAAATCTGGGGTATCAAGATGATTTTGTATTTGATTTGGGCTGGAGCCTTGCAGGTTCTGCAGTTACGGGGCTCTGGGAAAGAGGTGATCCATTTGGCACAAGTTCTGGCTCAGCACCGAGTGATGATGTTTCTTACGATTGTGGAGTAGAGGCATATGTTACAGGCAATATGGCTTCATTGGCTGGTGATGATGACGATGTTGATCAAGGTACAGCTGTGCTTTTTTCTCCTGTTATGGATTTGTCTACATATACGAATCCATATATTAATTACTCTCGATGGTTCTACTGTCATTACGGACCGCAAACACCAGATGATTCTTTAAGAGTGCGGATCAGTAATGGAATTTCAAGTGTTCAAATAGACGCTGTAGGTCCATTGCATCCAGATAGCGTTGGCTGGGTTGATATTAGTTTGCCTATAACTGATTACATATCACTTACTAGCACAATGCAGGTAATGATTACAACATCTGATATCTCACCTGCGGTGAATATAACTGAAGCTGCATTTGATAAGTTTTATATTGTTGAAGAGGCAAACATTGGACTTGATGAAGCTGCCTTATCCTTCGTGGTTTATCCTAATCCGACAGAAGGGAAGGTATATGTTTCAGGCATTTTAGGAGAACAAGATTTTGTGCTGGTTGCGAATGACGGTACTGTTGTTCAAAGAGGGGTAGTGAGTTCTTCTAACAATGAAATCAATATCCAAAATTTACCAAATGGTTCCTATTTTTTACAATTAGGAGAAACAACTCATAAAGTCTTTAAGGTAAATTAAGAAGATTCATTCTCGCAGACTTCCATGATTGTTTATATTTGTTCAATCCTAAAATTAGAAGTTGGAAGCAAAATGTGATATATCTGTAGTCATTCCCTTATTTAATGAGGCTGAATCGATCACTGAACTCCATGAGTGGATTAAACGCATAATGGATGAGAATTCATTTTCTTATGAAGTTATGTTCATTGATGATGGAAGTAATGACGGATCTTGGGATGTCGTTGAACAAATTCACGCCAAAGATTCAAATGCAAAAGGCATTAAGTTCCAACGTAACTATGGTAAGTCAGCGGCTCTTCAAAAAGGATTTGAGGCAGTTTCAGGAAGTGTTGTTATAACCTTGGACGCTGACCTACAAGATTCTCCAGATGAGATTCCTGAATTGTACCGAATGGTAAATGATGAGGGGTACGATGTTGTCTCCGGTTGGAAGAAGAAACGTTTTGATCCTATCACCAAAACAATACCAACGAAGCTCTACAATTGGGCTGCTCGTATGATCACTGGAATCAAATTACATGATTTCAACTGTGGACTTAAGGCATATAAATTGGCAGTTGTTAAAAGTATTGAGCTATACGGTGATATGCACCGCTACATTCCACCATTGGCTAAATATGCTGGGTTCAATAAAATAGGAGAGAAGGTAGTGCAACACCAAGCAAGAAAGTATGGTGTGACTAAATTCGGATTGAATAGATTTATCAATGGGCCGTTAGATTTAATGACCGTTGCCTTCATGGGACGATTTGGTAAGAAACCTATGCACTTCTTTGGAGTGATCGGAATGTTAATGTTCTTCATTGGTTTTGGGATATTTGCTTACCTAGGAATTGATAAACTCTTCTTTAATAATGCTGCGCGATTAATTGCTGATCGAACGGAATTCTTTATTGCCTTGGTTTCCATGATAATTGGTGTACAATTTTTCCTTGCGGGGTTTGTCGCTGAATTAATTGGAAGAAGCTCAACTTCAAGAAATATCTATTTGGTCGAAAAGACAATTGATGTCGATTAATGATTGGAACATAGATCAAACCTGGACGCTCTTTTTGGATAGAGACGGTGTAATCAATGAACGTATTTTTGGAGGATATATCACTCGTCCAGAAGATTTTAATTTCATTTCAGGTGTTGAAGAAGCCATCGTCTTACTGTCTGAAAAATTTCATTTGCTTCTTGTCGTAACCAATCAACAGGGAATAGGTAAAGGATTAATGGAAGAGCGTAACCTTCTTGAAATACATACTTATATGTGTGATCAAATTCATAGGAAAGGAGGAAAGATTGATAGATGTTACTTCGCACCGAATTTGAGAGGAGCTGAGGACAATATGCGAAAGCCTAGTCCAGCAATGGCGGAATTAGCAAAAATGGAATATCCAGAAATTGACTATTCCAGAAGTGTGATGGTGGGAGATACGGATTCTGACATTCTATTTGGCAAGAATCTTGGTATGAGAACGGTGCGAATTCAAACAGATGAGCCAATCGGTGTTGAAGCGGATTTAACGACAGACAGTTTGACAACATTTGCTAAAATGATTACACATGAAATTTAAATTGAGCTTTCTTTTTTGTCTAAGTATGCTAGTTGCTCAGGCACAACCAAATCAAGTGGACTCTCAAGGTCGTAAGCAAGGTGAGTGGGGAAAGATTTATCCTGGTACGCGTGTTTATATGTACAAAGGGCAGTTCAAAAATGATAAGCCAATCGGTAAGTTTACTTATTTCTATAAATCTTCTAAAGTGAAGGCGGTAGTAGAGCATGATGACAATAGCAATAGATCGGTCGCCTACTATTATCATGAGAATGGAGCTTTCATGAGCCACGGAATTTATCTTAATCAATTAAAGGATAGTATTTGGGTTAATTTTGGACCTTCTGAGCGTTTGAGTAACACCGAGACATATTCACGAGGAGAATTGCACGGAAAAAAAGTCATTTACTTTATCCCTGAAGACCCGTCTAACAAATCACAAATTCCATCAGAAGTAATGATGTACGCAAATGGTGTACTCAGTGGTGAATACAAAGCATACCATAGAAATCTTAAGGTAAAAACTACGGGGTCGTATGTGGATAACAAGAAACACGGCGTTTGGATGGAATATGACCTTGAAGGCAAAAAATATTCGATGACGAGATTCAAAAATGGTATACGTCATGGATGGTCCATTATTTACAATGCTTCAGGAAACGAATACTTGAGACAATATTACTATTATGGCAAACCTCTTTCTGGAGATGCCTTGAAAGAGAAGATGAAGCAATTGAAAGAACTTGGATTATCTCCGAATGGATGACAACCAAATCTTTACTAACTTCGTCATTATAAATAGATGAAGTATTTCTACCTAATTCTAGTACTACTTTCCATATGTTTTACAGCTTGTAAACAGGAAGATCCACCGAAGTTTCATTTCGAATATTTTGGAATGGAAGAAGGACGCTATGTTGTTTATGATGTAGTCGAGATTTTTCATGATGATGCCCAACAAGCCCATGATACAACACGCTATCAGATGAAAACGCTTTGGGCGGATGTCTATATTGACAATGAAGGGCGGGAAGGACGTGAATACATAATTTTCAAAAGAGACGATGCAACTTTACCATGGGGATTAACCGATGTGTGGCATGGTGTATTCGACGGAATTAGAGGAGAGTTAATAGAAGAAAATCAGCGAAGAGTGAAATTAGTATTTGCGCCTACCACAGCAAAAGAGTGGGATGCGAACGCTTACAACCTTGATGAATACCAAGAGTGTTACTATAGAGATATTCACGGTGATACTATATTAAATGGGGCACATTTAGATTCTACATTGGTCGTTGAAATGATGTCTATTAAACATGCTTTATACGATAGAAGAATCTATGAAGTGTATAAAAAACACGTAGGTTTGGTATATAAACATTACAAATACAATACACACTTCTTCGCAAGTCCGGTAGTAGATTTTGGTACAGAACTCTACATGACATATGTAACTACTGGAATCCAGTAATTCTCCCATTGAACATCCTTTACATTCTGAATTTATACTAATTTCGTTATAGAATGAAAATAGCTCTACTTTCAGCATTTTACCCATACCGAGGAGGAATCGCTCAATTCAGTGCTATGTTCTATAGAGCTTTGGAGAATGAACATGATGTGAAGGCCTATACTTTTACACGACAATACCCCAATTTTTTGTTTCCAGGATCGTCCCAATTTGTAACAGATAAAGATGTTGCAGATAAGATCCCCGCAGAAAGAACATTGGATACCATGAACCCATTGAGCTTTGCGTCAACTGCGAAGAAGATCAATTCAGAAGCACCAGACATTTTTATTAGTCAATATTGGATGACCTTTTTTGGGCCTTCTACGGGCGGAGTACATAAACGCATAAAAGGAGCCAAACGTCTGAGTATTTTACACAACGTTATTCCTCATGAAAAACGATTTTTTGATAAGTGGGCTAATAAAAAATTCTTAAAGCACAGTGATGGTTTTGTTGTATTGAGTGATGCCGTACTCAAAGATTTATTGAGCTTGGTTCCGGAAGCAAAGTACTTAAGACTTGACCACCCAGTTTATAATCAATTCGGTGAAGCAAGGCCTCGCAATGAGGCTCTAGAAACTTTGGGACTTGACTCTTCTAAAAAGTATTTGTTGTTTTTTGGATTCATTCGTGATTACAAAGGCTTGGATCTTTTGATTGAATCAATGAAAGACGTGTCCGAAGAATATGAGTTAATTGTAGCTGGTGAAGCATACGGTAGTTTTGAGAAGTACACCGAGCAAATTGATAGATTAGAATTAAAAGGCAGAGTACACATTTACAATCAATATATTTCAGATGATGAGGTGGGAATGTATTTTTCCGCTGCTGATGTTTGTGTGCTGCCATATAAAGGAGCAACCCAGAGCGGAATAACAGCTATTGCACATCATTTTAATGTTCCAATTATCGCGACAGATGTTGGTGGATTGAAAGAAAACACAAAACACAACATTACAGGATTGATAGTAGATCAGCCTGAAAGTTCAAAAATATCAGAAGCTATACAAACGTATTTTACTGAAGACCTAATGTCGAAGTTTAGTGCTAACATCCAGAAAGAAAAGACCGAAAACACCTGGGAGAATTTCGCCGAAAAAGTCATCAAATTTTCAAAAACTTTATAAAATGAAAAATGTACTTGTTGGACTTCTAGTTTTGGTTTTTCTGTTCACAAGCTGTGTGAAGCAAAATCCAATGGATGTAGTTATAGATGTGTGTCCTGAAGATTTACTTTCCGAAATGGTACACGCAGGATCACAGAAGGAGTTTGACAACGTGTACTTCGAGACAATGCTTTTACACGAATTGAATGATGGAGATTTTATTGATCAGTTTTTTAATCGTGCTGAAATTATGTATCCCAACAAAAAATTTATAAGCTATTTTAAATCATTTGACGGGGAATTGGCGCCAAACGCTTCGAATGAGGAAGTGATCGAATTTTTTCAAATGAAGAAACAGCAGGCAATGGATGCTGTCGGTGTAATTCTAGAAGCAAGATTTGATGGGTTTAATGATGGAGTGCAGATAAACCGTGGTCTTGATCAAATTACAATTCAATTGTACAATATTGAAGATGAAAAAAGAGTGTATTCGTTCATTCAAAAAAGCGGTAATGTCGAATTTTTAGAAATATACAGGCAAGAAGAAATCGCTAGCTTTATGTTTGAAACATTTGAGCTTTCAGAAGATTTAAGAGATGATATAGGCGAATATTTCCAAGTGTATGGAGCTGGAGTAATGTTTGTTAAAGAAACAGATCTTGCCGCAGCAAATAATAGATTAGAAGAGCTGGACAGGATTGAAAACTTTCCTGAAGAACTTAAATTTATGTGGTCTGCTGCCCCAGAAGAGAACTACGAAACTGGTGAAATGGGGTATATTCTGTATCCTTGTCGTTATCCTAATAATGGTATTCCTTACGTTAGTGGCAGGGCCATCACTAGCGCTTCAATGGGGTTTAACTCAGATAATAACGAACTTACTGTGAATCTTACAATGACTGCGGAGGGAAGTGATAAATGGGCAAGAATGACAGAGAACAATGTTGGGAGAGCAATCGCCATAACAATGGATGATCAGGTGTATTCTGCACCAAATGTTATTTCTGCAATCACGGGCGGAGACACACAAATCTCAGGAAACTTCACTGAAGAAGAAGCGGAAGATTTAGCACAAATTATTGGCTCGGGTAGTTTCCCTATTTCTTGTAAAATTAGGTCAATTAAAAAGCACTAAGGCACTTCGCAAATCTTGAAAATCACTAACTAAAGAATAAGATTCTATTATTCTTTATGTTTTCTGCTTCAATTCCTTCTTTTCTATTGACTTTAACAAAGGGAAAGTCTATATTTGCAGGCTTAATTAACAAATAAACTATTTTACGAAAATGCGTAATAAAGGATTTTTTTGGTTTCTGACAATATTACTTACTATAATTTGTGTTTACCAATTATCGTTCACCTGGGTTGCTAATGGTGTAGAGAAAGAGGCTGAGAAAGCTTCAGAATTAAAAGTAGATGAGATTTTTGCAGCGGCAGCGGCGAATGGTGACACTGTTATTCTTTTACCGAATAGCACAGATGTTGACCCAAGAGACGTAGACGCAAGAGACTTAGCAATGTCCGCTTATATCAATGATACATTGATGCAAATGGCAGAAACGCCAGTATTTCCTCTTTTCGGTTCTACTTTTAGTGAAGTAAAGAAAAGAAGTCTTGCTTTCGGATTAGACCTTGTAGGTGGAATGAGTGTAACTATGGAAATTTCGGTTCCACAGTTGGTGCAAAGTTTCGCAGCTAATAAGAACAGAGTAACATTCTCTAAACCTTACGAAGCGGCCTTAGAGACCTACGGTCAAAGTGGAGGAGACTTCATCACTATATTCTTAGAATCATACTTGGAAATCAATCCAGGCGAAGAGAAAGAACAATTGGTTCGTATCTTCAATATTACTGACATCGATGAGTTGACAAGAAATTCAACAAACGATGACGTGATTGCTTTCCTTAGAGAAAGAGAAGAGTCTTCAATGGCTGGGGTTAGAAAAATTATGGAGCAACGTATTAACCAGTTTGGTGTTGCACAACCTAATATTCAAGAAGATCCATCAAACAACAGATTATACATTGAGCTTCCAGGAGTTCAAGATGAGGTTACTGTAGCAAATAAATTAAAATCAACTGCAAATCTTCAGTTCTTCGAAGTATTTCATGTGAATGAAATTGGAGGTTTCTGGCAAGAAGCAGATGCAGTTTCAAGACTTCCAGAATCAGAAGTTGTTGAGGCTGACGAAGAAGTTGCAATTGAAGATACTACAGTAGTTGTTGATCCTGAAGTTGAAGATACAACAGCTAGTGAACCTCTTTCTTTGGACGATATTGCTGACAACACTACATCTTTGGATGATTTGTCAGGTGAGGGTACCGATGGAGAAGGTGGATTGACAAGCCTACTCAGTGGAGGTGGTGGAGAATATTCTATTGGATTCGCAACTGCTGGGAATAAATTAAAGATAGATCGCTTACTTAAGCGTAAAGATGTATTGGCAGCGTTCCCTCCGAATCTTGCATTGATGTGGTCTAAGAGTATGGAGCAGATCGGTGAGAACGGTGAAATGGCATACGTTTTATACCCAATCAAATTAACGGATGACGGTAGAGCTCGTGTAGGTGGTAAAGACATCGATTACGCTGAGAAAAAATACGATACTGAAGAAAATGAAATTACAGTCAATCTGCGCATGACTACTGAAGGTAGTGATAAGTGGGCGAGAATGACTGAAGAGAACATTGGTAAAAGAGTTGCGATTACAATGGATAGCGTTGTATATAGCGCTCCAAACGTAATCTCAGCGATTACTGGTGGTGATACTCGAATTACTGGAGATTTCTCAATCAATGAAGCAGAAGATTTAGCTGGATTATTGAACGGTGGTTCTTTACCTGCTCCATGTGTGATTAAAGATCAAACGAAAATCGGACCTACAATTGGTGCTGAGAATTCAAGTGCGGGATTGATCTCGTTCGGTATTGCTTTGTTATTGGTTTTCGTTTACATGGTATTCTACTATGGTAAAGCAGGAATCATTGCCGATATCGCATTGTTTGCAAACATACTTTTCATATTTGGTTCATTATCATCATTTGGAGCCGTATTAACATTGGCAGGTATCGCCGGTATCGTACTTACAATTGGTATGGCCGTGGATGCAAACGTACTGATCTTCGAACGTATTCGTGAAGAGCAAGCAGCTGGAAAAGATTTGAAGGCAGCAATCGATACTGGATTTAAGAAAGCACTTTCATCTATTATTGATGCGAACGTTACTACAATGTTAACAGCAATTGTTTTGAAGACATTTGGATCTGGTCCAATTGAATCATTTGCTACAACATTAATCATTGGTATTTTCACATCTGTTTTTGCAGCGCTTGTTATTACAAGACTTTGCATCAACTGGTGGATGAAGTCTGGAAAAGAAGTCACATTCGATACGAAGCTTACAAAAGGAGCATTCAAGAAATTGAATATCAACTTTGTTGGAAAGCGTAAATTGTCCTATACTATTTCTGCGATTCTTGTAATCGGATCATTGGCAGCTGTGATGTTCAGAGGGATGAACTTAAGTGTTGAGTTCTCTGGAGGACGTCAATACGGTGTTGAATTCTCAGAAAGAGCAGGTGATAATATCGATTACATCCGTGAGAACTTGGAAACTACTTTTGGTGACGGTTCATCAGTAGAGGTTAAAACCAAGTCAACGAGTTACTACCTTGAGATTAAAACGAACTATTTACGTTCTAACGAAGATGCAAATGAAATCGTAAGAGCTAAGCTAGAGGAAGGATTGGCGAAGAGTGAAGATCTAGCTGGAACATTTAGGATCAAGGAAACAAGAAGTGTTTCTGCGAGTGTTTCTGAAGAATTAATTTCTGGATCTACCTTGGCCATCATTATTTCATTGCTTATCATCTTTGCATATATCTTGATGCGATTCGGTAGATGGCAATATTCTACTGGAGCAATCATTGCCATGGTGCATGACGTTTCTATTGTACTTGGAGTCTTTGCGATATTCCACGGAATCTTACCATTCAACATGGACGTAGATCAAGCGTTTGTCGCAGCGATCTTAACAGTTATTGGATACTCAATAAATGATACGGTTGTCGTGTTTGATAGGATACGTGAAAACTTGAAATTGCATAAGAACGACGATGAAGAAGAGCAAATCAACAAATCGCTGAACTCTACACTGTCTAGAACAATCAATACGTCGATGACAACATTCATGGTATTGTTAATCATCTTCTTATTTGGTGGAGCGGCAATTAAAGGATTCATCTTCGCGTTGATGATTGGTGTGATTGTAGGTACGTACTCATCATTGTACATTGCAACGCCGATTCTTATCGACTTCTCACGTAAGACTTTGAAAGAAGATAAAAAGAAAATTATCGAAGCTGAAGAAGCGGCGGCAGCAGCTGCAGCGGAAGCAGAGGCGTAACAAATTTCAATATAGAAAAAAGGGAGGTTCATTGAGCCTCCCTTTTTTTGTGATTAATTCTCTCTTCTTTGCCAACTATAACAGGATTTTCAGCGTTTTAATAGTAAAGGAAGATCAATGATTGTGTTTGTGGGTTTGGTGGTAGTGATGATTGTGGGCAACTGGTTGTTTGGATATCTCACTCATTAATTAGACCGCAGAATAATAAGAACAATCTTCTGCTAGGAATTGACCACACCGTTTGCTTTCTTTGTTTCCATGACTATTGTTCCTCAGCGCTATGTTAACTGTAGCTTAATACTGTTATTACTCATCAGTAGTATTTTTTCTTCCAATTCCTTGTACGCGCAAGATGAGGATTCTTTAAGTATTCAACTTTTTGGATATGACGATCTAAATCTAGACAACGGGAACAAAAAGCGCATCATAACTTCTACCAACCGTATGGCCGAAAGCCCAGAGGATATGGCCCAAGAGGTTATCATTATCGATGGAGATGAGATTCGAAAATATGGTTATTCTACCTTGGTGGATGTTTTAAAGAGCATTCCGGGGTTTAGAACATCCCAGCCAGGAAACGCAATGGAGGGCGAAACCTTTTTAATGCGTGGAATCTATGGAAACGATTACGTTAAAATTTTAGTGAATGGGATTCCAGTTAAGCCAGAGGCCGTGCGTGGAATGCCGATCGCTTCTCAATTGCCTATTCGGCATGCAGAACGTATCGAGATCATGCTAGGGCCTTCGTCTGCATCGTATGGAACGGATGCAATTGGTGGTGTAATCAATATCGTATTGCCAGAAATCGATAGACCAGTATTTGCTTGGGCCGACGTGAACTTGTTAACTCCTGGAGCTAGTGAATTTAATTTAACCCTTGGAGGGAAAATTGGTAAGGGAAAAAATATATTGAATTATGAACTTTTTGCTACCAGCCATAGGGCTTCAGATGTAAATTTAAATATCCCAGAAGATTCAATTCGTGTTGATGGGAATACCTTGGAATCTCCGCAGTTTCAATCATTATATATTGGAGAGAGTGACGTACCTGAAATAGATGATTTAAAGCGTGAAAGCCGTTTATTAGGAGCTTATTTGAAATTTAGATGGTTTGAGTTGAGTGCCATGAATATGTTTCGCGAAGAACACAGTGGTTTCGGAAGTGATCCCTTGGCAAGTTCGTACCATAATCCAGGACTAACATTTGGAGAAAACATCAACTCTTTTAGTTTAAAGTACCACGACGAAAAGAAGAAAAGATACATGTCGCAATTCTCGATTTCTGCATTGATGTACCGCACATTAACAAACTCCTCCTATTATGGAGTGAATAATGCTCTATCAAACGGTATGAATTTCATGTACGCCCGCTCACTCGATTTTAATGCGGAATACTCGGGAGTTCTAAAAATCAATGCAAATTGGAAATTGGCATTGGGAGCAACAGGAGATTACAGTATCTCTCACCCATTCACAAACTATTTGTGGCGACCCTACCGAAGTGAAGAATCCAGTTTTAATGTACCAACTCAAAGTCAAGAATTGGAAACAGCTATTTATCAAAACATACTCAATGATACTGTTTCTAAGATAGATTCATTGGTGCCTTTAGAACGCTATACGCGCTATAATTTTGGTGGATTCGCTCACGTGTCCTACAAATCGGATAATGGTAAATGGAATGGGGAATTGGGCGTACGTGTAGATTACAATAGTTTTGGACACACTGTATTTACACCAAAATTAGGTCTGGTATATCGGCCAACACCTCGTTTAAAAATTAGAGCATATTTTGGAACTGGTTATCGAGCACCACGTTCATATTATTTATACAATAACTACAACGAATATTTCTTGAAGCATAAGCAGGGAGAAGGGTTGAAGCGAGAGCGCGTTGAACTGGATTCTGAAGTGTTGTATGGTGGTGAAATAGGTATAGAATGGCGAGTTGTCGATCCATTGAAATTTACATTAAAATATTACACGCATACCATGGACAATAAAATTATGCGTCAGGAATATTTGCCTCCACCAATAGAAGATTCAATAAGCATTAAACCAGAGGACGAAATCGGATATGGCTATTATAGTGAAGATGCTAACTCTACATTACACTCAATAATGTTTAATACTGAGTTTAAGAAAGAATATAAAAATTGGGACATTGATATTCTTTTGAGTTATCAATATTCCATAGGCTCCGAGTCTGCAGTTGGTGACGAGAATGCACCACAAGAATTGACTGAGTCCGTAGGCTATCGTTTTGTACCTAAACACATGGTGAAAGCTAATTTCAATGTATCATTTTTCGATTTCACAATATCCCTACGGAACACTATTTTAGGAGATTATATTACAGAGGTTTATCGAATCAATGACCACATTCAACACGAAGAAATTGAACAGTACTTTTACAATTTGGATATTATACTTCATAAGCAACTCTTCCGACAGTTAAGTATTTTTGGAGGAGTCTACAATGTGACCGATAATTTTCAGTCTGGGATCTCCAATGTCAATGTTTCAAACACTTGGGGAATTAATCCTCAATACGGCAGAACCTATAAGCTTGGGTTAACCTTTAAATTGAATTAATTGAGATCATTTCTCCTCATAGCGCTGGTAACGTTTAGTTTACCTCTTTGGTCACAAGATGTTAAGATATACAACGGTGAAGTGTATGAAGAGTTTGTACATAAGTATATTCTAAAAGCAGAACTGAGTAATAATCCGGATAGTGCTTACTTCTACTACAATCGAGCCTTGCTGATTGCAAATAAGCTAGAGTATCATAAAGGAGAAATAAGGGCTTGCTCAGGATTGGTGAAGCTCTATGAAAACGATGAAACAATTTATGAAAGATTAAGGTATTCTTTGATGCTCGTTAGCTTATACGAGAAATATGGCACCTTGGATGAGTTGGGAGGAGCATATCACATCTTGGGAACATTGTACTTTGAAGAACGACTGTATTCCAAATCGTCTGATATTTATAGTAAGGCAGTAAAGCTAAACCCGATAAGTCCAGAACTTGAATACCAAGTAAATATTTGGTACGTCCGATCATTAAAACATGCCAAAGAATTGACCGATGCCGCAGAGGCTGCTCAGCGATTGGCCTTGAAATCTGATCATCTTACAGTACTTCAACAAATCACCATTCATAAAGAGCGTGCTGAAATTTATCACCTAATAAGGGCATATGATGAAGAATTGAAGAGTTACAATGCCTTGGGTGAACTAATTAAGGGGACGAAATATGCATATTTGGCTCCAACCAACTGGAACAATATTGGTTATACCCACAAGTATTTAAACAACTTTAAGAAGGCAAAAGCGGCGTTCAATTCAACCATTCAAAGTCCATATGCAAGCAACGAATTATTAGGGGCAGCGAACTTCAATCTTGGATTAATATATCAAAATGCAAATAATGCAGATTCAGCTTTGATCTGTTTTAATAATGCAAGAACGCATTACCAAATAGAAAATAATACAGAGCAATTGGCAAGAAGCTTCAATATGGAGGCCATGACTTATTATCTCGAAGATGACCAATTCAATGCTCAGAAGAACGTATTGCAAGCAATAGTTTTGGCAAAGGAAAATAATCACGCTGAAGTATTGGGAAAATCTTACGAGATAGAATCATTCATTCATCAAGATCTATTTGAGTTTGAAATGGCCCTTGAAAGTTATAAGCGTTATTTGTCTATTCGTGATTCACTATCAGTGGAAGAGCGAAGCAATGAGAATAAAATGTTGTTTGATCAGTACAAGGTGGAGCAACTCGAGAAACAACTACGCCTCATTTGGGCTGCCGATGATCAAGATAGAATTAACGAATCGAAAAAGAAAGCCGAAGAAGAAGCCGCACGCAGGTTAATGGAAGAGCAAAATAAGCTACGGATTGCGGATTTGGAGTACAAAGAATTGAAGTCATTGCAAGAGCTGCAACGATTAAAATTATTGGA
This sequence comes from Crocinitomicaceae bacterium, assembly GCA_033791225.1. GTDB lineage: Bacteria > Bacteroidota > Bacteroidia > Flavobacteriales_D > Crocinitomicaceae > UBA4466. Next base: position 133,186 of record JASJHD010000006.1, on the reverse strand, counting down.
AGAGCAATTGCTGGTTGAGAACCAACAAAAAGAGCTAGAGCTTATTCAACGTGACAATGAATTGAAAGAACTGGCATTGGAGAGGGAACGTCTCGTTGTGCAAGAGAACGAAAATGAAATTCGCTTGTTAGCCCAAGAAAAGGAACTCGAAGTTCAAAGAAGAAAGAATGAAGAGCAAGAGTTTCAGAATACAATTAAGTTAGTCATGGGAGCACTTTTGTTCATCTTACTGATATTAATAGGAATTCTCTTTGCTTACAGACAATTGCGTAAGCGTAAAAAGTACATTGAAGCGCAAGCGCTAATTATTGCAGAAAGTAAAAAACAAATTGAAAAAGAAAAGGAAAAATCCGATGGTCTATTGTTGAACATCTTACCCTTTGCCGTTGCCGACGAACTAAAATTAAACGGTAATTCCAAACCAAAATTATATCAAGAAGTAAGTGTTGGGTTTACTGATTTTGCAGGATTTACAATGATTTCTGAAAAATTGAGCCCTGAGGAATTGGTGGAAAAACTTGATGGTATTTTTTACGCATTTGATATTATTATTGAGAAGCATGGATTGGAGCGAATTAAGACAATTGGAGATGCGTATATGTATGCTGCCGGATTGCCGAATGAGTTAGAAGATCATGCTGAAAAAATTGTTCATGCATCACTTGATATTCGTGATTACATCAATACGTATAATCAAGAGCTTGAAGCGAACGAACCAAAGTGGAATATCCGAATCGGGGTTAACACTGGCCCAGTGGTAGCGGGAGTTATTGGGGTAAGGAAGTTTGCTTATGATATTTGGGGCGATACAGTGAATACAGCCGCTAGAATGGAGTCAAGCGGTGAAGTAGGGAAAGTCAATATTTCAGGAAGCACCTTCAAGTTAATACAAGATAAATTCCTTACAGAACATCGTGGGAAAGTAGCAGCAAAAAATAAGGGAGATATAGATATGTATTTTGTTGAATTGAAAAGTTAATCCAACGTTACAATTTTATGCTTATCGTTTTTACGTAGAAACAACTTAAGAATTGTTCGAGCGTCCCTGTCTTCAACTGTAATATCAATAAATCTATCCCATTTATGAGGTGGTTGCTGCTCAAAGTGAAATGGAGCATACCCCATTCCTTTTAAAGAACCTTTCTCTACCAAAATGATGCTTTTCTCTTTGCGTTCCCTTCCTTTATCTACAATGTAAAATGAAGCATTGTTAAAGTTCAAATCATTGATTAGTTTTTCACAACGAGCGTTGTAATCTTCAGGTGACTCATCTTTAACGCAAGCCCCTTTGCACTGTTTAATTGTATACTGGAAGCACGAAGTATTTGTTTTGTATAGATCGCACAGCTTTTGGCACAAATTGTTCTCTTCAACAACGTACTCCAAATAACTAATCCCTTCACTACGCGTGTTAAAACTCGTAAGTGGAGTTTCTGTCATTTTAGAAGTTTGACTGATAAATAAGCGTATATAGCCCGAATCATCCATGTATTGATACAATCCGAACGGAAATAAATCTCTTCTTAATGAGCGATTGTAAATTGGTTTATGAGCCTTTATTAAATGAGACTCTTTCAATAGAGCTATTAACTCTGATCCTGTCAGTTCATATTCGATACGTGATACTTCGCGTTGCATTTGAATTCCTTTCTTTGTCTTGGAATTTCTCAGGTGCTGATCCACACGTTTTTTTATATGGATACTCTTGCCAATATAGATTAGCTGATTGACATCGTTATAAAACTTATAAATTCCCGTTTTATTTGGGAGTTCATCCAAGGTCTCAATATCCAGATTCGGATGCAAGCGCTTCGGGTTAACTTCTTCTTGAATGAACGTAGCTAAGTTCGTTGGGTCTTTTTGATACAAGATGGTGAATAGCTTCGCGGTTGCCAATGCATCTCCTCCTGCGCGGTGCCTTCCGATCAATTCAATTCCAAGACTTCGGGTAAGTTTTCCAAGACTATATGAATCGTGCCCTGGGATTACAAAGCGAGAAGAACGAACCGTACATAGATGTGGGCGACGGTAATCGAATCCCAATAATCTAAATTCATGGCGAATGATTCCATAATCAAAGCCAACATTGTGAGCTACAAAGACACAATCCTCGGTGAATTCGACAATCTTTTTAGCGATCTCAAAGAATTTAGGTGCATTTTGAACCATTTGGTCATTGATACCTGTAAGATTGGAAATAAATGGAGGAATGGGCATCTCAGGATCAACCAATGTGGCGTACTCATCAATGATATCGGTTCCATTGTGCTTATAAATCGCTATTTCCGTGATTTTTGAACTTTTTGGACTTCCACCAGTTGTTTCTATGTCGATAATTGCAAAATTCACTATTCGTAAAAATAAGAGTGACACCTTCTCTGAAGCAATTCAATTAACTCCATAGAATAGTAACGGTAGCGATCTTCTATACCGAGTATTTCAATTTTCTTTCCTTTCGTATTAAGATTTTCCTTCATCCAATTCAAATGCTTCTGTTCCATTACTAAAGTCAAATCAGCGTTGTCTAAGAAATCTTGATCCAAAGGATTAGTCCCTTTTTGTTGACAAATAGAATGATTGGTGCCAGCTGATTCAAATGCAATATTTGTAAACTGCTCTGCGAAAAAATCTTCTGCCGTCTTAGAGCGATCAACATTAGCGGAACATACAAACAACACCTTCATTCAATTGGATACTTAATGGATATTAAAGATAGATTATTTTAATGATGAGCAGGCACTTAAAAGATACAAATACGGTTAGCCGCAATTAGTGTTAGGTAATTGTCGCAATGATGTTTAGTATAAATACCTGATTTTATCTGATTGTTTGTAGGGCTTAAGTTTTGTATGTAATATAGTACACAATACTGTAACCTTCGAATTTTGTATGGAATAATTAATGAATACCTTGGCTCTGAAGAGATTGAAAGACCAAGAGGTCTGGATAATAGAGTGGGAGGCGATAGTGTCGCTATACGCATGTGCGCAATAGCGAGTTATGCGAGAAAGGATAGGATCGGATATTATCTTGAGAATTCGAAGACTAAATGGCGCTTAGTTTGGAGGCCTGTATACAATGGAGAGGGCACTCATTGTTATATTGCTTTTAATGGGTTTCAGTATTCTGTAGTGATCACGAGTAAACCTTTCGACTACAACTTGGACTCATTTCACGATTGGAGTATGAATTATTTGAAATGTCTTGACCTCGCTCCATGGCCATACACAAGATTTCCAGATAAAGGACCACTGGTTGGCCGAGGCCTACTTGAACAATTGGAAGCATTGAAAGAGCTAAAGGATGAAAATGGTGTTGGCTTGTATGACTTTCTTGTCGAGAATGCTATCCCTGATAATTATTCCATTAACTGTACTGGATGGAGTGCTGGCGGTAGTTTGGCAGTAGTTTTGGCTTCTTTCCTCAAGTTTGAATTGCGTGCTAAAAAACACAGATTGCCCAAAATAGTTTCAGTATTGTCATTTGGAGGTCCCCAATCTTGGAACAGAGCTTTTTGTGAAGAATACGATAAAAATTTTCGAATTAATGGATGGAGATTTGACAATATGTTAGATCCAATCCATTTAATAGCGGTCAACTTTGATATTTTCGGTTACCTATCATCCTATTTAGACCCGAAAGAAATGATGATAAGTAGCTATCAAACTTTTGATGAGTACTGTACTAAAATGGGTGATTTGAGCGTAGAAGAGGAAAAAAGAAAACGTACCTACTTTTATGAAACACACCTGAAAAGAGGGACAATTGATATTAATCATGAGAGGTTAGGATCACGTGGTGAGACCAGAGATATGTCAACATTGGAAAAATGGTGGTGTAATTGTGAATCGCAGCATGAGCTCAAGCGCTATATCAGGTTGTTGCCAAGTATGTGGAAACTCGATGATTTGTTCAAAGATTATGAGACCCGTTACGATAAGAAGTGGTGGCAGTTTAGGAAAAAGGGCTGGGAAGTTAACGATCCTTGTTAAATAACATCAATTATTGGAGCATAACTAGATTAAACCGTATAGTGCCCCAATAATCTTCTATATTTGGCTGTATGCGAGATATGAGAATACTAGCTTTCGGATTAACCTTCCTCTTGTGTGCATGTGCCTCTGCACCTAGTGAGAATAAGCAAAACGATACTCCAGAAATTTCAAGTTCAGAAAATGATGACTTTTTATCCTTAGAGATAAGCAGTGATACACTAATCATCAAAGAGCATTTGACCTTACTTACGAAAACGGACCTTCCTAGGAATCATGAAAATATTCGTCAACTGGATTCAACAGCGGCGTACATTTACAGACATTTTTCCGAATTTGCAGATACAACATATTATCAAATTTTTCATGTAGGAGAAAAGGTTTACCGGAATGTTATTTGTTCATTTGGTACAGACCATAATCAGCAGGTCATTGTGGGGGCGCATTATGACGTTTGTGGTAATCAAGAGGGAGCTGACGACAATGCAAGTGGTATTGTGGGCTTACTAGAATTGGCAAGGTTGTTAGATAATCAGCCGCTCTCTAAACAGGTAGACTTGGTTGCATACACATTGGAAGAACCACCTTATTTTAGGACCGACGCAATGGGAAGCTATGTGCATGCAGAATCACTTAAAAACAGCAATGCAGACGTTGCCGGGATGGTATGTCTGGAAATGATTGGTTACTATTCGGACGCTTCAAACTCACAAGAGTATCCAGATCCAAGAATGGCTGATGTTTACGGGACATCGGGAGATTTTATATCAATTATTAATCGGGATAAGCCTGACAATTTTAACGATCAGTTTTACACGAATTTTGTCGACGCTAAGCGGATTAAGACCGAACGAATATCTGCTCCTGAATCGGTTGCTGGGGTTGATTTCTCGGATCACTTGAACTATTGGAAATTTGGCTACAGCGCATTGATGATTACTGACACAGCTTTCTACCGTAATCATAACTACCACAACAATTCTGACACCATGGAAACGTTGGATCTTAAACGAATGTCCAGAGTGATAGAATCCGTTTGTTATGCACTACTTCAAATGTAATTCAGACCTGTGAGAACGCGATAATAAAAAGTGCTATTGCCAGAAATAAACTGATCAATATTGGGACAAGAATTACCTTTCCTATTGATTTGTTTTCGCGTAATTTCTTGTTCACGTAGAGCATTCCAAAGACAAAAAGAAAGAGAACTGAAATTACGACAGCTATAAAAAAGTACAATTGACCATCACTCATTTTAGACTACTTGCGTTAGAATATTCATTGCCTCAACCTTCTTTGCTATCGCTTCTAATTCTTTCTTAGTGACTGCCTCAAGTGTTTCAATTGGAGTGTCTCGATCTAAGGAATACAGCATTACTTCTTTTGGTGCAATTCGTTCAATGCAAGATAACCAACTTTTCAAACTGTCACCACTGGTATTGTCAATAATTTGACCATTGACTGTTCCTTTTAAAAACATTGTTTGAATGTGCAATGGACCTTTAAATTTCTGTAACAAGTCAATCAATGCATCCACATTAACCGTGCGCTTTGGTTGATCTATTTGTTTTATGTCCTCACTTGTTCCAGCGTCCAATTTCACAATCGCTTTGTCCACCTTAGTCAATGCTGTTTCGATTTCGGAGTTTTTCAAAGTGACACCATTGGTCAGAACGGCTATGCTCGCATTTGGGAAAAATTGATTTCTCAGTTCAACCACCTGGTCAATGATTGTGGCAAAGTTCGGGTGTAAGGTTGGTTCTCCATTTCCTGCAAAAGTTATCGCATCAATTGGAGTTTTATCCACTTTACAAACCTTTAAACGATCTTCTAATTGTTGAATGAATTCTTGTTCGTCCACGTAAAGCGCTTCATTTTCTTTATATGAGTGAGTGAGGCCACATTCGCAATAAACACAATCGAAATTACATACCTTTTGTTGGGTAGAAAGGAGATTTAACCCAAGAGAGGAGCCTAACCTCCGACTCTTGATTGGACCAAAAACGTGTGCATCAAATAAGAATGTCGCCATGGTGATAGTTTAGCGGTAAAGATGATCAATCAAAAGCCATTATAAAATGATTATGATCATATGTTCACTCTAGATGAACCTTGAAACGCTCACCTTTTCTCCACTTGGCAAGGAAATCCTCGTTCGTGCTCAACTCGGCAATGACATAGATGTTACTTTGAAAGGCAGGGGCGTCCAACGCTGGCTCCATCATTACTCCGTCTTCAATATAATTAGAATGTAGAAAATAGGGCGTGCCGTATTTGATATAAAGAAACCCCACATGATTGTCTAGTCCAACAAAATAAACTCCGTCTTTATACCTTTCTTTCAGCACTTTCTCTAGATTGTCAATTCCCCAAATGGTCTCGTAATGTTCATCGCCTAAGGCCAAACTTTTTGCTTCTAGAAGTCCTGCTTGTTGGGCTAACTTATACCTGTCGATGTTTACGCCCATATGGAGCAAAGTCGTTGATACGAAATACCCACAGGCTATCACCCCTTCATTAGGAATGGCTGTATACCCATTAAAATCCCATTCGGTTCCATACCAATAAGGAACGATATGGTGAATCAGGTAATTTTCAAAATCGGCTCCAGAATGTTTGCCTTGCGCAATGGCATTTTTCACGGATTGTTTAGTTGAATTGTAAGAAATCTCTGGAGTTACGAGTGCATTGATGAGAATAGTGTCTTCTGGTTGGGATATATCGACTATCGTATCGGCATGACTGACAGATCCATCTTCTGCGTTCGTAATGCTTGCTGAGCAGGACAATAATAAGTGACAGGCTAGGAATGATATGAGAAGACGCATAGAAAGAGTTTTTCTTATAATGGGTTCGACTTAAAAAGTAACAGCTACAAAAAGGTCATTTCCAATAATTGTTTTTTATCAATTGGAGCAGGAAGTAATTTGGGTGAAGATCCATCTTTTGGCAGAACTAAAAAATCTGATTTTGATTCAATCGCTAAATCAATGTCATGCGAAGAGAGGACGATACATTTATCGAGTTTTGATGCAAGATCTTTCAAGGTCTCCAATACGATAAGTTTGTTGGAGTAATCCAAAAATGCTGTTGGTTCGTCAAGAATAATCACTTCGGAAGATTGTGCAATGGCCCGCGCAAGTGCGACAAGTTGTCGTTCTCCATCACTTAGTTCACTTGTGAATTTGTTTTGGAGGTGATGTAATTTCAGTAAGTCGATAGCACGATTTACAGCATCTTTATCAATAGCGCTTAATCGCCCGAATGCGTTTGTATGTGGGGTTCTACCAAGTCCAATAAAGTCAATCACTGAAAGAAAATCTACTTGTGGGAAAGTAGATCGAACGAAGGCTACATTTTGTGCAACTTGGTGGTCCTTAAGCTGTGAAATGTTTTTCCCATTCAAAGAAATAGTTCCATTCAATACCGGAATTTGCTTTGTGATGGATTTTAGAAGTGTAGATTTTCCTGAGCCATTTTTGCCTACCAATATGTACAGCTTCCCTTTCTCTAAAGTCAATTTAGAAATTTCAAAGAGCGATTTATTGTAGCCTATATGGACACTTTTGAATTCTATCATGCCAAACGTTTTAGAATGATGAATACAACGAAAGGAGCACCGATAATAGAGGTGAGAGCGTTGATCGGCACATGTATTTTAGCTTCAACCAATTGAATAAGGCTATCGCAACCAAGAAGAAAGATTCCGCCAATGAGACAACTGGCAATGAGCAATAATAAATGATTTTGTGACTTGAACAAGATACGGACAAGGTTGGGAATAGCGAGTCCTACAAATGCAATTGGCCCACAATAAGCCGTGATCAATCCAGTAAGTAAAGCCGTAATCAAAATGATAATCAAACGAACGGATTTAAAATTGATCCCAAGTAAAGTGGCGTCCTTTTCTCCAAGAACCATTGCATTGAGAGGTTTTATTAAAACGAGAGATCCTACTATACCCAACATAAATAGGCCGAAAATACCCAGCAACTGACTTAAGTCAACATGTTGTAAGGATCCCATTGCCCACATTGTAAATGCTTTTAATTCTTCAGAGGCACTCATCGATTGCAATACATATACAAGTGCACTGGTAAAACTTCCGAGCATCAATCCGATTAGCAATAAGGAGATGTGCGAGCGCACTACGTAGGAGAATGACATTATGATCAACCCAAACAGGAATGCACCAATTAAGGCGCTTGATACGGTTCCAAGTGTAGTTGTCAGTATTGGAATTCCCGTCATGAAACTAAAGGCAACGAATAGACTGGCACCTGAGTTTATTCCCAATACATATGGTCCCGCTAATGGATTGTTGAACAAGGTCTGCATGAGTAACCCAGAAACAGAAAGCGCAGCACCGGCCAATAATGCCATTGCCATACGTGGAATTCTTATTTCACGGGCAATGAGTTGGTTGAAATTTTGATCATCGTATGAAAAAAGAGCATCAGTATAATCGCCTATGGATAGGCTAATTTGACCGCTCATTAGATGAAGGTAGATTGATACAGGCAGCAAGGCTACAAGAACAAGTAAGATAGTGATATGTCTTTTAGAGATGGACACTAATCTATTTTTTCATAGAAATGAAATGAGTCAATTTCTGCTATTTCAGGATGAAAGATATGGATTAAGTCGGAGAGCACAAGATGAGGCTCTATGGCTCCGTTTTCCCAAAACTTATTGATGTTAGGCGAGTAACAATAAACATTGTCAAAGGCTTCTAAATGGTCTGAGTGCGGATTCGTTTCGAGAACCGATGCCTTTGTCATAAAACCAGGATTGATCCAAAAATTTGTGTGTTGATTGTCGAGTAAAATTTGTTCTATCGAGCGTTCAATACTTCCAGTGCCTTCTTGGTCATGATAAACGTAATTTGCACCTGCATCATTAATTAGTTTAGCCATGTAGCTGTCACCACTAGGAGCAAACCAAATATCACCATAAACTCCACCTGACACAACAGATGGGCGCGTATTTGCCGATTGTGCAATTGCTGAGATTCTCAAGTACTCTTGTTCTATCGTTGCGAAATAGTCAAGTGCTTCTTGTTCTCGATTAACAAGAATTCCAACAACCTTAATCCATTCAGCTTTGCCAAGTGGGTGCTGTTCTCTCCAGTCATAAATTGGAAAGATGGAAAAATTGAATTTCTCTAACTTGTCACGATGTGGAAAGTCGTCTCCAAAGCCGCTGTAGAAAATAGTATTGGCTGTACTCGCTATGATTTTCTCAACCGAGAAGGTTGTTTCGTCTCCAAACTCAGTAATTTCATTTTTATTAAATCGTTCTATAATTTCCGAGTCATAAACGTATTGCATAGATGTAACTCCAACTAATTGGTCAGACGCGGAAAGCGCATTCAGCATACCATTCAAAGTAGTAGTTAACCCAATTATTTTTCGGTCAATTGTAGGGTCAATAATAAATTGCTCGTCGATTTCGCCTGTATTCGGGTTCAGAATAATTAATTCGTACCCATCATCGGTTACGTTTAATTTGAAATGTTCGGCATATTCAATAGGGATTTCAATAAATTCTTTCGACGTTTCGACATCGGCTGTAATCTCATTTGAACAACCGTATAAGAAAAGAAGGAAAATCCACCAAATTCGCGTCATAGTACAAAGATGGTAATTGTTCAGTCATTAATAAACTGCAAAGTGTTTTTTCTTGACTCTGAAGGTGCATGGACCAAGACTTATTCTCACGCCGTCCCTGTATTCAAAAAACTCTCCATCGAGAGGCTGGAGTTGTACACGTTGATAATCAGTTAGCCGTTCAAATTGCTCGCTGATCTCCACGGTTGGAAATAAAATTTCAACTTCTAAATTATCGTAATCACCGAATCGAAAATATCCTTCGTCGTCATCGTCGGGAAAGTTGTAAGAAGAATAATCGATTTTATTCCCTTCAGGTGTTATCAGGTAAGTGCGAGAATTGTCTTTCGCATCGCCATCCATGAAAATATAGGTGTCCGTTGGTGTTTTTATTTCAACTTCATAATAGATATATCCCGCTCTGGAATTGGTAATGTACTCTTCAAATTCACTTTGTGAAATGTCATCTGGAGCATAGACGTATATGGGGCCATTATGAGTATTGTTTTCAATGTCGTTTTCCTCTGTCCATCCATGAAATTCCAAGGGATGATAATTGTTCTCATCATAAGTAATTCTAAATCCATTTCCCCAAAAAGATAATTCTGGTTTGTCTGGAAATCCAGGTGCTTCGAAGTTCGTAGAAGTTATTGAACAATGCATGTCATCTGTGTATTTATACGCAAGGTCGAAGTAGATGTCTGTTGGCTCATATTCAAGGGTTTCCAATGACAAAATTTTCAATTCGGTGTGAATAGTTCCACTGTATTTTTTTGTTTCGATATATGATTTTAGCTGGGGGAAGGTTAAAGAACTAGGCCAAACATCATAACTATTGTAATCGTAAAACCCAGAGAGGTAAACCATGTCATTTTCAAGATCAGCGATATATCCAATCCATTCGAATTCATTTTGTTTATTTATAAAAGCGATGAATTTTTCATTTTTACGTACATAAGGGGTGCCATTGTCAGGACTCTTTACTTTGATAGTTGTATTGTCTATTTTCCCCAGAAGTACACTTTCTACCTTTAAATGAAATACAGTTTTCATAAGGTTGGAACTTCTATATTCCGCAATAACAATTAGCTTACTTTCTTTTATTAACTCAGATAGATCAATTGATTTTCCTTTTGCGTAAATCATGTGTTGGCCAAAAATGAACATGAAAAGCAGTATCGTCTTAAGATATTTCATAGCACATGAATTTGAGTTAGTCAATTTGAACACCAATAAACAATACGTCATCAATTTGTTCCTCGTCCTGTTTCCATTGATCAAAGGCGTCATTGATTGCTCGTTGCTGTTCTTCCAACGAAAGCGATGTGGCGGTGAGTAATAGCTCCTTTAGTCGCTTTGTTCCGAATTTTTTGTGTTGAGGTCCGCCAAATTGATCTACAATTCCATCAGAGAATGTATAAAGAATATCACCTGATTCTATTGGAACCGTACTTGTGTTAAAACCGGACTTGTCGTCATGAGTGTTGCCGATGGCCTTTCGATCTCCTTTGACTTCAATTAATTCGCCTTTTCGAGAAATGTATACTTTGCTATTGGCGCCCGCGAAATTTAATGTCATTGAATGTCGATCAATTGCGCATAGGGCTACGTCCATACCATCGCGAATTTGTTCATCCGAATATTGAGTGTTTAGGGTGGAGTTGATTTCTCTGTCCACAAAATCCAATGCTTCTCCTGGGGAATTTACATCCTTGTGTGTTTTTCCCAGTTTCAATAGGTTGTTGCAAATGATGCTTACAAACGCTCCTGGAACTCCATGTCCAGTACAATCTGCTGTTGCATAAACAGTCAGTCCTTCAGGCCACGACTCTGCGGGGTCAATATGTTCAATCCAATAAAAATCTCCGCTTACGATGTCCTTAGGACGAAATATGACAAATGAATTTGGAAGATGACTCTTGAATTTTTGTTCGTTAGAAAGAAGTGCACTCTGAATCCGTTCAGCATATTTAATACTAGAGACGAAATCTTCATTCTTTGTCTTAAGCAATTTTCGTTGTTGTTCTATCTCACTAGTCCGCTCCTTTACCTCTGATTCCAAACGTACATTTGTTTCTTCAATAAGGATGTTTTTTGCTTCCATTTCGCTCAATAACTGAAGCTGAGCCTTTTCCTTTTCATCCTGTAAAGACTTATATTTTCCTGCCATGAGTATTGAGAGGCAGATAATTTCGACTAAGGTTCCAGCTTTCAAAGAATTCTGGGTCAATGCGGGATAATCAATTACGCTAAAGTTCCCAAGAATGAAAATCACTGCACCAACCAGTAAGCTGAAAAGTCCAAGTAAAAACAATCGACTAATAGACGCGTTGTGCTTTCGAACTCTAATAGCGACAAGTAAAAGGAAAATTACTGCTAACAAGCTGAAGCCATTGATTAATGGGTAACAGATTTCGTAGATTTTACCTGGTATAAGTGAAAGGCCGACAGTAATCAGTACAATTCCGGAAAAGCCCAAAGCAATTTTACGGAGTCTTCCTTCGAGAGCCAAATAACGGGTTGCATAGCGGAGTGCGAACCAAACGGTAATTCCAGCAATGAAAATTACGGAATGCTGAGTTGTATATCCTCCAGATGTTAAAACAAATTCATGTATATATCCGTCCAATGCAAACTGTAGGAGTCCAGAAAAGAGAACATATGCAGTATATAAGAAGAACAATCGATCCTTCAACAACACATAGAAAGTAGTGTAAATGATAATAACGAATAAGAAGATTCCATAAAATATTCCAATCGAAAATTGATGCGAACGTTCATTTATTTCAAACTTATCTTTCTCCCAAAAGATCATCGGAAGGCTAATTATTTCTCCGTCACTTGATAATTCTAGGATGTATAACTCCCGTTGTCCTGGTTGTAATTCAATTGGCAGCACGCTCTTGTTTGAGCGAATAGATTTTCGCGAAAATGGAATACCATCTCCTGATTCTACCATTTTCCCTTCAAGGATACTTTTAAGGTGAACACCATTGGTAATTGGTCTGGCGGTTTCCAGAACAAGTTGTTTGGTCTCTTTCGTTTGATTCTCTATTCTGAAATAAATGTAAAAGTGGCTAGAGGTAAAGTCCAGATTTTCAATGGAACGCTCCAGTTTTTTTTGTTCTAATTGTAAACGTTGATCAATAAACTCTACGAAGGTCAGATCTTCTTCTGATTCATACAAAGTAAATTGACTAGTAATAGAAGTGTTCAACTGATCAGCTTCTTCGTTTATAATCACCACATCCTGTGCGAATGACTTCAATGAAGCTCCAATTATTATGAGTAGTAGTAGTTTGAATCGTAGCATGTTCAGAACGAATGTACTAAAAAGCCTTGAACCAACTATTTAATAAACAAAAAGCCCCACATCAAATGATGTAGGGCTTTCTATAAAGTGTGATTACGAATTACTCACCAACAACTTCGAACGTGAAAGTAGCTTGTACTTCCTTGTGCAAGTTTGCAGATGCTTCGTATGAACCAACCTCACGGATAGGCTCATCCTTAATCTTCAATGATTTTCTGTCAATTTCAACACCTTCCGCTTTCAAAGCTTCAGACAATTGAATAGTGTTTACAGAACCAAAAATCTTTCCTTTCTCTCCAGCCTTCGTAACAATCTTTACAGATGTTCCTTCCAACTTCTTACCAAGCTCTTGAGCTTCAGCAAGAATCTTAGAGTCTTTATGAGACTTTTGCTTCATGATTTCAGCGTGAGCCTTCTTTGCAGAAGCTGTTGCCAAAATAGCGTATCCTTGAGGAATCAAAAAGTTACGACCGAAACCGTTCTTTACTGATACCATTTCGTTAGCGTAACCTAAGTTATCTACGTTTTTCTTTAAAATTACTTCCATCTGAACTATATTTTAAATGAATTATTTCAACATATCCGCAACGTACGGAAGTACAGCAATGTGGCGCGCGCGCTTAATTGCCTTGTTCACTCTCTTTTGGTACTTCGCTGAAGTTCCAGTAAGACGTCTTGGTAATATTTTTCCTTGTTCGTTTACTAATTTTAAAAGGAAGTCACCATCCTTGAAATCAATAAACTTAATTCCGCTTTTCTTAAAACGGCAGTACTTATCTTTTTTGATCTCGATGTTAATCGGATTCAAATAGCGAACATCATTTTGAGCCATTGTTTCTCTTTTTAAGTGTTAATAAATTAAGCCTCAGCTTTAGCAGCTGGTTTCTTCTTTGCGCCCAATCTAACTCTACGCGATTCAGCGTATGCTAAATGGTCTTTGTCCATTCGTACAGAAAGGAAACGCATTACACGCTCATCTCTTTTGAACATAACTTCTAGTTCAGCGATTGATTCACCTGCTGATTCAAATTCAGTCAAAAAGTAAAAACCTGTCGACTTCTTTTGAATAGGGTAAGCCAATTTGCGCAGTCCCCAGCTTTCGGAGTGCTTAACTTTACCACCCAATGAGCTAATTTCGCTCTCGAATGCTTGTACTGCTTCCTTTGCCTGTTCCTCAGACAAAACGGGAGTTAAAATGAAAACAGTTTCGTAAGAATTCATAAAATTGAATTTTTAATTAATAAATATATTCCCTGCTTTTTCATAAAACAGGAGCGCAAAGATATTAAAAATAAGTTGAAATACTGTGTGACAGTACGAAAGATTGCTTTTTTTGTCTCCAAATTATATGAACTCGTCGAAAACACTAATTTTCAATAGCATCCATCTTTTACAATCAATACAAAATTATTAAATTCGCACGTCTTATAATTAATACTCATATACAAATCACGTCGCCCTATTATGAACATATATAAAGATTACATCAAAGAGATAGAAGAACGTAAAAATCAAGGGCTTCACCCAAAGCCAATTGATGGTGCTGAATTGCTTAGTGAAATCATTTCACAAATTAAAGATTTAGCTAACCCGCATCGAAAAGAATCTCTTGATTTCTTTATTTATAATGTTTTACCCGGTACCACAAGTGCAGCAGGCGTGAAAGCTAAATTTCTAAATGAAATTATTCTTGGAGAATCAGTTGTGGAAGAAATTACATCTGAATCTGCTTTTGAACAATTATCACACATGAAAGGCGGACCTTCTATTGAAGTGCTGTTGGATTTGGCATTAGGGAATGACACTTCAATAGCTCAAGAAGCTTCAAAAGTATTGAAGACTCAAGTGTTTTTATACGATGCTGATACAAATCGTTTGGAAGAGGCCTATAAGAACGGTAGTGAAATTGCAAAAGATATTCTTGAGAGTTATGCAAAGGCAGAATTCTTTACCAAGTTACCCGAGATTGATGAAAAGATTGATGTAGTAACATACATCGCTGGTGTTGGTGATATTTCAACGGATTTACTGTCTCCTGGTGGTGATGCGCACTCTAGGTCAGATCGTGAACTACACGGTCAGTGTTTGTTTGAGCACAATAAGGATATGCAAAATGAACTTTTAGCACTACAAGAAAAACACCCTGAGAAGCGTGTGATGTTAATTGCTGACAAAGGAACAATGGGAGTTGGTTCGTCAAGAATGTCAGGAGTTAATAACGTAGCATTATGGACAGGTGTTCAAGCTAGCCCATATGTACCATTTATAAATATTGCTCCCGTAATTGCAGGAACAAACGGAATTTCTCCAATTTTCTTAACTACTGTTGGTGTAACAGGAGGTATTGGTTTAGATCTTAAAAACTGGGTTAAGCAAAAGGATGCTGAAGGAAATACAATTGTTAATGAAGATGGAGATCCAGTATTAAAGCATGAGTATTCTGTTGAAACGGGAACAGTTCTTACTATCAATACAAAAGAAAAGAAGCTTTACAATGGTGATCAAGAATTAAAGGACATCTCTGCAGCATTTACCCCTCAGAAAATGGAGTTTATGAAAGCAGGAGGTTCTTACGCTGTTGTTTTTGGTAAAAAAATACAAACATTTGCAGCTAAAGCCTTAGGAGTTGAGGCGCCTCAAGTTTTTGCTAATTCAAAAGAAATTTCCGTTGAAGGACAAGGATTAACAGCAGTAGAAAAAATATTTAATAAAAATGCAGTGGGAACTACACCTGGTAAAACCTTGTATGCTGGTTCCGATGTTCGTGTAGAAGTAAACATTGTTGGTTCTCAAGATACCACTGGATTAATGACTTCTCAGGAGTTAGAAATGATGGCTGCTACGGTAATTTCTCCAATTGTAGATGGTGGATACCAATCAGGATGTCACACCGCTTCAGTTTGGGATGACAAGTCGAAGGCTAATATTCCAAGATTAATGAAGTTTATGAACGACTTCGGATTAATTACTGCCCGTGATCCTAAAGGTGGTTACCATGCAATGACTGATGTAATTCATAAAGTATTAAATGATTTAACTGTAAGTGATTGGGATATCACAATAGGAGGGGACTCTCATACACGAATGTCTAAAGGAGTTGCGTTTGGTGCAGATTCAGGAACGGTTGCTTTAGCTTTAGCGACAGGTGAGGCTTCGATGCCAATTCCTCAGTCTGTAAAAGTGACATTTAAAGGAGACATGAGAAGTTTCATGGATTTCCGTGATGTGGTTCACGCAACGCAACAACAAATGTTGAAGCAATTCGGTGGAGAAAATGTATTCCAAGGAAGAATTATTGAGGTGCATATAGGTACTTTAACATCTGATCAATCATTTACATTTACGGATTGGACGGCAGAGATGAAAGCAAAAGCTTCAATCTGTATTTCTGAAGACGAAACATTAATTGAATCACTAGAAATTGCTAGAGGTCGTATCCAAATCATGATTGATAAAGGAATGGACAACGAAACGCAAGTGCTTCAGGGCTTAGTGGATAAGGCAAATGCAAGAATTCAAGAGATTAAAACTGGAATAAAGCCAGCTTTGAAACCTGATGCTAACGCTGCGTATTATGCGGAGGTTGTAATTGATTTAGACGAGATTGCCGAGCCAATGATCGCTGATCCAGATGTATATAACGAAGATGTTTCGAAACGTTATACGCATGATACAATTAGACCATTGTCTTTCTATAATGGCACCAAGAAGATAGATTTAGGGTTCATAGGATCTTGTATGATTCACAAAGGAGACATGCAGATCTTGGCTCAAATGCTTAAGAATATTGAGAAGCAACAAGGTGAAGTTGAGTTTAAGGCTCCTTTAGTTGTGGCTCCTCCGACATATAATATTGTTGATGAGTTAAAAGCAGAAGGTGATTGGGAAGTACTAGAGAAGTATGCTGGTTTTGTATTTGATGACAACGATCCGAAAAACACAGCTCGTACTAAATATGAGAATAAACTATACTTAGAACGTCCGGGATGTAACTTATGTATGGGTAACCAGGAAAAAGCTGAGCCAGGTGATACTGTAATAGCTACTTCTACACGTTTATTCCAAGGAAGAGTTGTTAAAGATTCTGATGGTAAAAAAGGTGAATCTTTACTGTCATCTACTCCAGTGGTAGTATTATCAACAATTTTAGGAAGAACTCCAACAATGGAAGAGTATGAAGCTGCCGTTGACGGTATTGTACTGACTAGGTTCAAGCCATCTGGAAAACGATTAGTAAGTTAATCAATCACACAGACGGTTCTTCTGAATCTGTTATGTTGAATCATACATACAATGAACAACAAATTGATTGGTTCAAGGCTGGATCAGCATTGAACTTGATCAAGACGCAGAATAACTAAACAGTTATTGTATAACTAACTGGAGCGCTCAAGTTGATTCTTGAGCGCTTTTTTTGTACTTTTCATCCTCAATCAGATATAATACTACAAAATGAAAAATATTTTTGGACTACTTGTTCTTACCGCGATGTTCCTTTCTTCATGCAATAAGGAAGGCTGTACAGATGCAGGAGCATTAAATTACAATTCAGAAGCGAAAGTTGATGATGGAAGTTGTACGTACCAAACATTCACAACAGATGTAAATTTCTGGCTTAGTACCGGTTGGAGTACTTATTTCATTTCAAACTCAATAACTGAGTTTAGAATTTACATTGATAATGAATATGTAGGTAGTCTTGATGTTAATGACGATTCTCCTGGTATTCCAGAATGTTATACTGGTGGATTTACTAATAACTTTAATATAGGGACGGTAGAAGGAGTTAATGTTCCTTATCGAGTTAATCAAGTAAATTCATCTGGTGATGAAACTGTTTTACTCGCTGGTTCTGTTAATATGTATGACAACACGTGCTTGCACATTGAGATTCTCGATTAACCTAGCATTAATAATTTTTAACATAAGAGCTTCTTTCCATTAAACCTTTACTCTTTTCATCGGTCTATTCTTTCACTGGATCGAGGTTATTCTAACAAACTTTGAAAAAAGTTTACATCGGAGCGCAAGTTTATTTTAAACATGGCAACTGATAGTTTGAACCTCATTCTTTGGAATGAATAAAATCAAACTATGAAAAACGCTTTAAACTTAGGATTGGCGAGCTTGCTTTCCTTATTTCTAGTACAAACAGCAAACGCACAATCATTCAATGGTTATGCGCTGTACAATCTCCAAAATCAAAATACAACCTACCTTATTGATAAGGATGGTAACATTGCCCACTCTTGGTCATGCTCACAATCGTGTAATTATACTGTATTGTTAAAGGATAATGGAAACATAATGCGCGGTGGAGTATATGGAAGTAACTCATTAAACGGTGCTGCGATTGGTGGTATGGTTCAAGAAATTGACCCTACAGGTAATGTTGTTTGGGAATATATTTATTCAAATTCTGACCATTGTTCACACCATGACTTAACTCTTCTTCCAAATGGGAATGTAATTCTAACAGCCTGGGAGGTAATGAGCACTGCTGAATTGACTCAAGCAGGAGTAAACAGCCCATCTGTTGAACAGTGGCCAACGCATTTTATTGAGATTCAGCAAGATGGTACTGGCGGGCAAATCGTTTGGGAATGGCATATCCAAGATCACTTTATCCAAGATCATGATGCTTCCAAAGACAATTATGGAGTTATAGCTGATCATCCTGAATTAATGGATGTCAACCTTTTGACTGTTTCTGGCGGAGGTGGTGGCCCTGGTGGCGGAGGTGGAGATTGGTTCCATGTGAATGGAGTTGATTACAATTCTACGCTTGATCAATTGGTATTCAGTTCACGTCACTTGAGTGAATTCATCGTAATCGATCATAGTACAACTACAGCTGAGGCAGCGTCTCATTCTGGAGGTAATTCAGGAATGGGAGGAGACTTTATCTACCGTTGGGGAAATCCTTCTAATTATGGATCAAATGGAACACAAACGATCGCTGCGGCCGTTCACGATCCACGTTGGATTCCAGATGGACGACCAAATGCAGGTTACATTCAATACTTTAATAACGAAGGTGGATCAGGTGGGAACTCAGCAGTAGATGCTATCCAAGCTCCTGAAAATGGATTCATGTATACGATGTCTGGAACATCTTATGGGCCTTCTAACTATGCGTGGAGACATGATTGTTTGGCTAATTCAACAGGCCAATCTGCTTCTGATAGAATGTCGAACGGAAATACATTCGTAAATGTTTCTGGCGAATATATGTATGAAGTTGATGCGAGTGATAACATGGTTTGGCAATACAGTGCCGGACCAACAAAGGCTTTTAGATACGAATGTGATCACGCTGGAGTTATAGCCTTATTAGGCTCTGACCCATGTGGATTGAATGCATTGTCGGAAGAAACATTGGCGAACATTCAATTTTATCCAAATCCATCTTCAGATGGGATTTATAAAATTGATGGAGTAGACATCTACGGAAATAAGTTAATCACTACAGTTGTAAACATGTATGGTCAAGTGGTATTGGAAATCGAAAACAGTGAATTCATTGATTTGTCAAACATGCCTGATGGCGTGTATTTCGCAAAGTTGTTATTCGATGGAGAAACATCAATCACAAAAAAACTAACTTTAGTTCGATAGAAATTAAGATTGAAGAAAAGAAGCTTATTCATATTGACATTCATCGCCTTTATTGGCGGTAGTAAAAGTCTGATTGCACAATCAGACTTTTACGATGTCGAACATGTTTCTGAAATACGTCTGTACTTTACACAGCCGAATTGGGATGAAATCCTTGACGAATTATATATTGATGGAGAGTTAGCCCGACTTGGAGCTGATGTTATCATTGATGGCGTCGAATACAAAGATGTCGGAGTACGATACAAAGGTTTTAGTTCGTACAGTTCATCTCGAAATAAGAATCCACTCAATATTGATTTAGATTACATTCATGATGATCAAAACCATGAAGGGTTCAAGAAGATAAAATTGAGCAATGTGATTCAAGATCCATCTTTTGTACGAGAGGTATTGTCCTATGAAATTGCTAGAAAGTACATGCCAGCTTCACGTGCAAACTATGCCAATGTATATGTCAACGATACGTTGATTGGTGTCTATACAAGTGTTGAGGCGGTGAATAAAGATTTTTTAGCAGATCACTTTACATCAAATGAGAATACCTTTATTAAATGTAATCCCGAAAATCTTGATTTGAATGGAGAGAATGCAAATCTCTCGAACACACCTGGGACTAATATTGCAGATTATTCCGCTCTGTACAAATTGAAATCGAGTGACGAATCTGGTTGGTATGATTTGAAGGGATTGATAGATACACTGAATGATTCTCCTGAAAATATTGAAGAAGTATTGAATGTGGACCGCACCCTATGGATGCACGCTTTCAACTATACCCTCATTAACTTTGATAGCTACGTAGGATATGCCCAGAACTATTACCTCTATCAAGATGAGAACGGCCAATTCAATCCTGTTTTGTGGGATTTGAATATGTCGTTTGCCAGTTACCGATTGACTGATGCTTCAGATTTCTGGGATGGATTTACCATAGAAGAAGCAAAGACAATTGATCCATTGGAACACCTCAATAGTTTCTCTGTTCAACCGCGACCATTGATTCGGAATATAGTGTCTAATGATACGTACAAGAGAATGTACCTTGCCCACATCCGAACAATAGTTGAAGAGAATTTCGACAATTCAGACTATTCAGATAGAGCAGTTTACCTTCAAGATATTATTGATCAAAGCGTATATAATGACACCAACAAGTTTTATTCAGATACTGATTTTTTAGCAAATATTAATTCAACTGTAAGCGATCTTGTAGATTACCCTGGAATCACTGAGTTGATGAGCGACCGATCGACTTATTTAATGAGTTATCCTGGAGTTCAAGGTGCACCAGATATAACTGGAGTTAGTACGTATCCTTCTAACACTTTCACGGGTGATGATGTTTGGGTCAACGCAATTGTTTCAGGATCTCCTATTATGGTCTATCTTGCTTATCGCTTGACAGAGAAAGATGCATTTACAATGATTCCAATGAGCGATGATGGATCCCAGAATGATGGAATCGCCGGCGATGGATTGTTCGGCGCTAAAATTGAAAACATTGGTTACAAAGTAGATTATTACATCTATGCTGAAAACGACAGTGTGGGCAGGTTTTCTCCAGAAAGAGCGGCGTTTGAGTTTTATGAACTCACATCCAAGTTGGGCAGAAATGAATTGGTCATCAATGAAGTGAAACTGAACAATAATGCAACAGGAAATGATCAGGATGGAGAATACGACGATTGGGTTGAGTTGCACAATCGTTCAGTGTTTGAGATTTCTACCAGTGGCATGTATTTGTCCAATGAGCAAAATAACTTATTGAAATGGGAATTTCCTTTGGCAACACTGAATTCAGGTGAACATTTCATCGTGTGGCTGGACAATGATCTAGGACAATCAGGATATCACACAAATTTCGAAATGAATTCAGAAGGAGATACACTCTGGATTTCTTATATCGATGGAACAGTAATTGATTCTGTTGTGTTGGGTGTTCAACAAAATATATCATCCTTTGGGCGATATCCAAATGGAACTGGAAATTTCATGGAAATGCTACCAACGATAGCTGATGAGAATAGGGCAGATGCAGTGTCTGTGTTATCAGATCCTGTCTTCGTATATCCCAATCCTGCAAATACAGAAATATACATTCGTATAAACACGTCAGAGACCAGTGATGTGTCTTTGTATACACTTGATGGAAGATTAGTGACGCAATTACTAGCTGTCGAGGGCAATAGTACCAGTGTGGTCGATGTCTCCAGTTTTTCAACAGGAATATACTTGCTTCAAGCTGTTATTGGCAGTGAAAACTATATTAAAAAATTAATGATTACTCCATAAAATGTAAATTATGAAAATTCAATTTCTTACTGCAGGTGCAGTCCTATTAGTTAGCAATTTATTTGCTCAAACGTTTACGAATTATACCACATCCGATGGGTTGTTGCATGATAATGTCAATTGTCTTGACGTTGATGCTACTGATAATCTTTGGTTTGGAACACAAGATGGAGTTTCCGTATTTAATGGATCGATCTGGGGGAGTTATACGACGGCTGATGGATTAGTTGACAATACAATTCAAGCGATTTATGTTGCCAATTCAGGCGACGTTTGGGCTGGAACAGACTTTGGTGTGAGTGTTTGGAGTACGGGTGTTTGGACATCATACACAACAGCTGATGGACTAGGAAACAATCAAATCAAATGTATTTCGGAAGATTTAAATGGAGATATTTGGTTCGGAACGAACAACGGAGCATCTGAGTTTGACGGGACCAACTGGACAAATTATGGAACTGCAGAAGGCTTACCTTTTGGAGGAGTAACAACAATTAGCGCTCATGCAAATGGAGATCTTTGGATGGGATCTGGATTAGGTGGAATGATGATCTTCGACGGCTCTTCGTTTACAGCTATTACAACGGCAGAAGGCTTGATCGATGATAGAATTAGAGGATTGGTGATTGATGGTTCGGACAACAAATGGGTTGCAACTTCTGAAGGCATCACGGTACTGGACAACACGAATTCAGTAGCCATGCATCACACAACCATTTTTACACTTCCTGCTCCTGACACTTTAAATCCGATTGAAGATATTGAAATGGATGGCCAAGGAAATATTTGGGTAGGTGTATATGTTGATTACCTCGTAACTGAAGGCGGTGTGTGTGCATACGATGGAAGTCAATGGATTGAATACCATGTTGCAGATGGACTCATTGGGCCTGTAGTTAGAGCATTAGCAATAGATGGAAATGATGATGTATGGGTTGCAACAAGCACAGGTGTGAGTAAGATTTCTGATCACAACGTTGGTGTTGATGAAAGCGAAGCGTTGAGCTTCTCAATTTATCCAAATCCGGCAATTGATGTTGTCAATATTGCTTCAGCAAATGAAATTAGTGGCTCAATTGAACTCTTTACTACTTCTATGCAATTGGTTAAATCAATTGAAGTTATCGGAAGTCAAGAAAATTTACAACTAAATGTAGGTGATTTAAGCGCTGGAATTTATTTCATCCGTATAGGAGAGACTACCCAAAAGATCATGCTAAAATAAACTAGAACTATTCTCTCCGATATTTAGAGGAAGTCTTTGGCTTCCTCTTTTTTTACACGGCCACATCATTCTCTCTTAAAGCATCATTTAACGATGTCTTCAAATCTGTAGAAGCTTTTCGTTTTCCAATGATCAATGCACATGGAACGTTGAATTTTCCTGCTGGAAATTCTTTTTCATACGATCCAGGAATTACAACACTTCTCTCAGGAACGAATCCTCTTATTTCTTTCGGCTCGGTTCCAGTTACATCAATAATCTTTGTTGATTTAGTTAATACAACATTTGCTCCCAGAACTGCTTCTTTTCCAACACGTACTCCTTCTACAACGATACAGCGTGATCCAATAAAGGCACCATCTTCAATGATGACAGGAGCCGCTTGCAATGGTTCTAATACACCGCCTATTCCAACTCCACCACTTAGATGAACATCCTTTCCGATTTGAGCACAGGATCCAACTGTTGCCCATGTGTCTACCATTGTTCCAGAATCTACGTAAGCTCCAATATTAATGTATGAAGGCATCATAATCACGCCGCGCGCTACAAATGCTCCATAACGTGCAACAGCATGAGGAACAACTCGTACGCCTAGTTCTTTATAATTAGTTTTCAAGGCCATTTTATCATGAAATTCAAACGGACCAACCTCAATGGTTTCCATTTGTCGAATAGGAAAGTACATCACAACAGCTTTCTTCACCCATTCGTTCACTTGCCAAGACCCATCTTCCAATGGTTCTGCAACGCGTAATCGTCCCTTATCAAGGTCCTCTATCACTGATTCAATAGCTTCAATAGTCGTTGCATCTTTTAGCAATTCTCTATTCTCCCAAGCTTGTTCTATTACTGATCTCATGCTTCCTTTTTAGTAGCGCAAATTTAATGAAGTATAGAGATTATCATCAGTGATGTTAAAAAACAATCAAAACATCCTCACGGCGTAATATCTCATTCACTAAATCCCAACACTTGTCATGAGCCTGTCGAATGATCCGACATCCAAATTCTACCCTCCTCCTCAATTCATCATTAATTACCATCTTTACGCCAATGGGAAAAATAATTGCAATTGATTTTGGTTTGAAAAGAACAGGGTTGGCCATTACCGACGATTCAAATATTTTTGCGTTTGGATTGGACACAGTGGAATCAAAAGATCTAATGGGTCGATTGAAAGAGTTAATTCAAAAAGAGAATGTTTCTACTGTCGTTATTGGATTACCGAAGCGATTGAATGACAAAGACACGCACATTACCCAGAATGTCTATTTGTTGAAGGAGGCTATCGAGAAAGAACTAAAGTCGATCAAAGTTGATTTGGTAGATGAACGTTTCACTTCAAAGATGGCATCTGAAGCCATGCATTTCGCTGGCGCTACTCGCAAACAGAAGAAACAAAAAGAGTTGGTGGATAAAGTCAGTGCAACAATCATTTTGCAGTCCTACCTAAATCAAGGTGGAAATGTATAGTCAATTGGCTATTTTACCTTTGAATGGCTTGAAATTTATTGGAAAGCATTATTTTTGTTCAAGATTAATTAGAAGATGATATTACCCATTATAGCCTACGGAGATCCTGTACTTAAAAAGGAAGGGGAAGAGATTGATAAAGATTATCCAGAATTGGAAGGATTAATTGCGAACATGTATGAAACGATGTACGCAGCTTCTGGTATTGGATTGGCAGCCCCTCAGATTGGAAAATCTATTCGTTTATTCATTGTGGATGGAAGTCCATTTGCAGACGATGATGAGGAAGAAGACGAGAAAGATCCAAAAGCAAAAGGTATGGACGACTTCAAGAAAGTGTTCATTAACCCTGTGATCGAAGAGGAAAAAGGTGAAAAATGGGGTTTTAATGAAGGATGCCTTTCTATTCCTAAAATTAGAGAAGAAGTTTTTCGTCAAGAAGAATTGATCATTTCTTACTATAATGAGAACTGGGAGTTGAAAGAGGAAACGTACAATGGTTATGCGGCTAGAATTATTCAGCACGAATACGACCACGTAGACGGAGTTCTATTTACCGATCATCTCTCTCCATTAAAAAAGCGCTTGTTGAGTAAGAAGTTGCAAAACATTTCAAAAGGAGATGTTGAGGTTGATTACAGAATGAAATACCCATTGAAAAAGAAAGGAAGATAATGAAGACAGCACTCTACTTATTATTGGTTTCCGTACTTGTTTTGACGAGCTGTTCCAACAGTGAAGCACAAGCCGGTATGAGATCTCATATTGAAGAAAAGGAAGCAGAAATTACAACCTTGTCTGAAGAGTTGGCTCCTGGCGAGAAATTAGATCCTAAGGAGAAAGAAGAGTTAATTGTACTGCTCAATGAATATGTTGAAGAATATCCGGAAGATCCTTTTGCACCAGAATGCTTAAGCCGAATCCACATGATTTATTCTAGTGAGTCCGATTATATTGAATCTGTAGAATACGCTGATAGAATCATCAATGAATATCCTGAGTACATCAATCGTGCTTTGATTATTGAGAGTCAAGCCGGCTCTTTTGATATTTGGATTAAGCCGAGAGATACGACGAAAGTACGTTACTATTATGAACTTTTGTTGAGTGAATATCCAGATTTACCGAAGGAAAAAGTAGATGATATTCAAGAAAGATTGGACAATCTTGATTTAACAATTGAGCAAATCATCATGCAAAACAACTAATCGGTATTAGTTGTTCTACTATTCTATTTGGTTAATTGTCAGCGCTGCATGCAAGTCGTCTCCTCTCAGGAATCCATTTTATAATCGTTAACGTTGTGTTAAAAAGTAGATTCAACCGAATTCTTGCATTATATTTGAAGAAGGATTAGAAACTTAAAAAAATTACAACATGAAAAAGGTATTATTTTCTCTAATGATGATGTTTGTTGCTACAGTTGCTTCAAATGGAGTTATGGCTCAAGCAGATGCAGTAGTTCAAAATGGAGCTACGATTGAATTTAAAAAAGAAACACATGATTATGGTACTGTTGAGTACGGTGGAAATGGTCAATGTTCTTTCGAATTTACAAACACAGGAAATGCTCCTTTGATTATTTCTCAAGCTAAAGGATCATGTGGATGTACAGTTCCATCATGGCCAAAAGAGCCAATCGCACCAGGTGCAACAGCTGTTATTACTGTTAAGTATGACACTAAGCGTCCAGGAGCTATTAACAAGAGTGTAACAATTACATCGAATGCAGTAAATGCACCAACTCAGGTTATTCGTATCAAAGGGAACGTAAGCCCTAAGCCAGCGGATGGAACACCTGTTAACACAGGAGCACCTGCAAACAATTAAATGAAGCTATATTTCGCGATCATAATTATAGCATTGAATTCCGCCTTTGGTTTCGGCCAAACGGCGGAATTTCGTTTAGATAAAGCTGTATTCAAGTTTCCTAAGACCTATGAAGGAACACAGCTAGAACACGATTACCTTATTACTAATACCGGTGAAGTTCCTCTGATCATTTCAGACTATGAGGTGAGTTGCTCTTGCACAACTGTTGATCTTCCTACAAGTCCAATCTTACCGAGAGATACGTTTGCATTAAAGGTACATTTTGATACCGAGGGTAAATATCAATTTCAAGACAGAATAGTATACCTGACAGCAAACACGAGACAAGGAACACATAAAATACGTTTCAAAGTCAACGTGATTCCAAAGAACGAATAGTTCAAATCTTATCTTTTATTGAAATTTTGGTTAACGGCTTGTTAAAGCTGTTAAATGACTGTTAATTAGAGTGTCAGGATAATTTTCTCTTCATACATTGAATGAATAATTCTAAATTTTAAAGTATGAAAAAGACATTAGTTGTTTGTTTAATTATGTGTAGTTGGATGTCAACTACATTCGCGCAGGAAGTTAAAGATGGACCAATCATTTCATTTGTAGAAGAAGTGCATGATTATGGAGAGGTGATATATAATGGTGACGGTCATTGTGAATTCGAATTCACCAATACTGGAAACATACCGTTGATTATTTCACGTGCACAAGGAACCTGTGGTTGTACTGTTCCATCATGGCCAGAAGAACCAATTGCACCAGGTGAGGCGGCAACCATTCGTGTGAAGTATGACACAAAACGTCCAGGAGATTTCAACAAATCTGTTACGATTTATTCCAACGCAATTAACAATGGGGCAATGGTGATTAGAATCAAAGGTAAGATTCTACCAAAGCCAAGTTCAGGAACCCCTGTGAATAGCCGAGGTCCTTCAACAAATTAATCAATCCCAAAAAGCGTTTTAGCCCCAAATCATTTTTGCTTTGGGGCTTTTGCTTGAGGTGTAAAGTTGTTCATAAATTGTCCACCGTCACGGTTCGTTCTCATCAAGAATTCCGTAATTTTAATTCCTCGAATTTACGCGAAGAATGTACATCATATTTGATACTGAGACCACTGGATTACCAAGAAATTGGAATGCACCCCTAACCGATACGGATAACTGGCCAAGAGTTGTTCAGATCGCATGGCAGTTGCATGATGATATGGGTCGTCTTGTTGATAGTAAGGATTATCTCATCTATCCTGATGGGTACGACATTCCTTATGATTCAGAGCAAATTCACGGAATATCTACAGCGCTAGCTAAGGATCAAGGTGTTCCATTGGAGGAAGCACTTTTGGAGTTTAACGAGGCACTAACAAAGGCTAAATTTGTCATTGGTCAAAACATCAAATTCGATTTAAATGTTTGGGGCTGTGAGTTTCATCGATTAGGGATTGAAACACCAATGTCTGATATGGACATTCTAGATACCTGTACAGAGACTACGGCAACATTATGTCAAATCCCTGGAGGTAGAGGTGGTAAGTTTAAATTGCCAACGCTTACAGAATTACATGAGTATCTATTTCATCAGCCATTTTCGGAAGCACACAACGCCACGGCTGATGTGGAGGCAACTACACGCTGTTTTTTCGAATTGTTGCGCCGAGGAGTGTTCTTGCCAGCTGAATTACAGCAAGAAGATAGATATCTAGAAGATTTTAAAGAGTTCAATCCACAACCAATAGGTCTGGCTGGATTGACGCATTTAAATCTCAAAGCAGAGAGTGCTAAATTCTTGGAAGATGAAACTGAATCATCACAGATCGATATTGACAAAGATGCTGTGCTCGGAGAGTTGGCTGATTTTTCTTTCGCGCATTTGCACAACCATACGCAATTTTCAATTCTTCAATCAACGATTGATGTGAAGGGCTTGGTCAAGAAGGCAGGTGAGGATAATATGCGTGCGGTAGCGTTGACAGATACAGGAAATATGATGGCGGCTTTTCATTTTGAACGAGCCGTTGCGAATTTCAACAAGGACCTTAAAGAAAAGCGTGAGGAAGCAGAAGAAAAAGGAGAAGCGTTTGAAGGTCAAGAAATCATGCCGATTATTGGGTGTGAGTTCAATGTGTGTCGTGATTTAACAGATAAAACGCAAAAAGACAATGGGTATCAAGTTGTCTTTTTGGCAAAAAATAGAAACGGATATCATAATCTGATCAAACTAGCTTCGATTGCATTTACGGAAGGGAAGTACTATGTCCCTAGAATAGATAAAAAAGTAATTGAGCAGTACGCCGAAGACCTTATGGTGCTTACTGGAAACTTGTATGGAGAAGTTCCTAGCTTGGTATTGAATGTTGGTGAGACGCAAGCAGAGGAGGCTTTGGTTTGGTGGAAATCTGTTTTTGGTGAAGATTTGTACGTGGAAGTAATGCGCCATGGTCAAGACAACGAAAAAAGAGTAAATGAAACATTGATTCGTTTAGCCAATAAGCATGAGGTAAAGCTTGTTGCAACGAATAACACATATTATTTATCGAAAGAAGATGCAGGAGCGCATGACGTGTTATTGTGCGTGAAGGACAATGAACTTGTTGAAACTCCTAAAGGTCGTGGTAGAGGCTTTCGCTATGGCTTAGACAACGAAGAGTATTATTTCAAATCACAAGATGAAATGAAAGAACTCTTTTTGGACCTCCCAGAGGCTATTAAAAGCATCGATGAGGTCATTGATAAATGTGAGCAATATGGTCTTGCAAGAGACGTATTATTGCCTGCTTTTGATATCCCTGTAGAATTCTTGGATTCAAAGGATGAAGAAGATGGTGGTAAACGAGGAGAAAATAATTACTTGCGGCACCTTACATATGAAGGAGCAAAGGAGCGTTACGAAGAAATGACGCCAGAAATTACTGAGCGGATTGATTTTGAGTTGGAGACGGTTACAAATACTGGCTATCCGGGTTATTTCTTAATTGTTTGGGATTTCTTGGTGGCTGCACGAGATATGGGAGTTTCTGTCGGGCCAGGAAGAGGGTCAGCAGCGGGTTCTGTTGTTGCATATTGCTTAAAAATCACCAACATTGATCCGCTTAAATATGATTTACTGTTTGAGCGCTTTTTGAATCCTGATCGTATTTCAATGCCGGATATAGATATTGACTTTGATGATGAAGGTCGAGGGAGTGTCATTGAATGGGTAATCAACAAGTATGGTTCCAATCAAGTTGCACAGATTATTACATATGGAACCATGGCTGCGAAATCTTCTATTAGAGATACGGCACGTGTTCTTAATTTGCCATTGCCTGATGCTGACCGAATTGCAAAGTTGATTCCAGACATATCATTGTCTAAAATCTTTGGATTGCCCGACCCTGATCTTCGAGAGAAGCTTAAGAACAACCTAGAAGATATAAACCGTGCGAATGAGTTAAAAGCAATTGCCGCAGGAAGTGATTTATCAGCACAAGTAATAAATCGTGCGAGGGAACTGGAAGGTTCTGTTCGTAATACAGGAATTCACGCGTGTGGAGTAATTATCACTCCAGACGACATCACGAATTATGTCCCTGTTGCTACGGCAAAAGATTCTGATATGTACTGTACGCAGTACGATAACTCTGTTGCTGAGGATGCTGGACTTCTAAAGATGGATTTTCTTGGGCTGAAGACCTTGACATTGATCAAGCATGCGGTAAGAAATGTAAAAGATCGCCATGATGTTGATTTGGTGCCCGATGATTTTCCAATTGATGATGAGAAGACGTATGAACTTTTCCAACGAGGAGAAACGGTAGGTATTTTCCAGTATGAATCCGCAGGAATGCAGAAGTACATGCGGGAGTTAAAACCAACTGTGTTCGCAGATTTGATTGCAATGAACGCCTTGTATCGACCGGGACCATTAGAATACATTCCTTCCTTTATTAAGCGAAAGCATGGTGAAGAGGAAATTATATATGACTTAGACGCTTGTGAGGAGTATCTGGATGAAACGTACGGTATTACTGTCTATCAGGAGCAAGTAATGCTTCTGTCGCAGAAACTCGCGGGATTTAGTAAAGGTGAGGCGGATACTCTGCGTAAGGCAATGGGTAAGAAGCAGAAGTACGTGCTGGACAAAATGAAGCCTGCGTTTATTGAACGTGGTGGAGAAAATGGACACGCACCGGAACCTTTAGAGAAGATTTGGAAGGATTGGGAGGCATTTGCATCGTATGCGTTTAATAAGTCGCACTCGACGTGTTATGCTTGGATTGCCTATCAGACGGCTTATTTGAAATCCAATTACCCAGCGGAGTATATGGCTTCCGTGCTTAGTAATAACATGAATGACATCAAACAGGTATCATTTTTCATGGAGGAATGCCGACGCATGGGGCTTGAAGTTCTCGGTCCAGATTTGAATGAATCAAATTATCATTTCACGGTAAATCAGGCTGGAGCAATTCGTTTTGGTTTGGGAGCAATTAAAGGATTGGGATCAGCACCAGTAGATGCTTTTATCGAGGAACGTACGGAAAGCGGGCCTTTCTTAAATATTTTTGATTTAGCGAAACGTATTAATTTGCGCGTTTGCAATAAAAAGTCCTTTGAGAGTTTGGCGTATGCCGGCGGGTTTGATTCTTTTGGGAAAGTACATCGAGCACAATACTTCAAGGAAGATGGCAATGGCAGAACGTTTTTGGAGAATGTAATTCGATTTGGTTCTGGATTTCAAGACAGCGAGAATTCCAGTCAAGCATCTTTGTTTGGTGGAGAAACCGGAACAACCTTGCCAGAACCAATTATTCCTGAAGCTGAAGAGTGGGGGAATATCTACGCCTTAAACAAAGAAAAGGAAGTTGTAGGAATCTTTATCTCAGGTCACCCATTGGATGACTTCAGAATGGAAATTGATGCGTTTTGTACTGGGGATGTGACCATGCTTAATAATATGGAAGAGAACAGGAACAAAGAAATCCTAGTTGCTGCCATTATATCTGAAGGTGAACATCGGTTTACACGTAAAGGCGATCCGTTTGGGACAATGATTCTTGAAGATTACAATGATTCGTACAAGATCTTCCTATGGAGAGAAAATTATTTGAAATACAAGCACTTCTTAAATCCAGGGACTTTTGTTGCTGTCAAGGGAAGGATTGAAGTTCCACCGAGAAGATCAGAGTTGGAGTTCAGTATTCATTCGATTGACATGCTGCACGATTTGAAGGATTCGAAGGCAACCGGAGTGAGCTTAAAAGTGTCTACAAAGGCATTGGATCAAATAATGATTACAGATTTAAACAGTCTGTTTACTGAAAACCCTGGAAGAATCCCCGTAAAATTCACAGTGTTTGATCCTTTGGATGGAATAGAAGTGAGCATGCCTTCAAAGACCATTAAAGTTGATCTGAACAATAAATTATTCAAAAAATTAAATGAATTTGACTTAGAGTTTAAGATCAAATAGATCTCTTAATTCTGTAAGTTCATTCACCTTCTCAGCACTTCCTGATTGTTGGAATGATGCAATTAGATTGGTCAGCATTCTAGCGATGATGGCAGAATTGGAGCATGGTTCGAAATATTCTCTGTTGTGAGGTTTGTTCAATCCATCTAAAAATTGCTTGATTTCATTTTCGTCAAAAATCCCACCTTTTGAGAATGCGTTGATGTAAAACAAACTTCCGTGCTTATTGTCTGTATTAATTATTGGATTGATATTGTTCTCATCCAAATACGTCAATATGAAATGATTCGGCAGATTTACTCCGTAGATAGGTAGGTCAAGCGACTGTGCGATGATTGAGTAGAGTAAGCAAAGACTTAATGGATTCCCTTTACGTGTCTCAATAACAGTATTGATGAATGAGTTTAAGGGAGAATGATAATCCTTCGAATTTCCAGTGAATTTATAAGTTCCGTAGAAGATCTTATTGAACACCCTAACTTTTTCGTAAGCTGTTTGACGATTGCTGATTTCTAACCAAATGTCCTTTCTGATCTCTTGGATCTTGTTCTGAACAGTTTGTTCATCAAGGTTTGGGTATTGATACCTGCAAATGACCAAAGCACCTTGCAACAAATCCTTATGCGGTGAATCAATCCATGCTTGAAGATCATTTCTGATTTCCTTGAATTGAATTTCTTTAATCAATTCTTCAATCCGTGCTTGGAAGGTTAATCCATAATCATCATCTTCCCATGAGGATTCTAAAAATGGAATAGCCTTGGTGCCATGTCCAATAAGTTCGTCACGAACGTGCTCGAAAACATTTTGGTCCGGATCGTCTATTAGTTGGACAAGTGCCTGTATGGATTTTGTATCATTCACAGTGTAAAAGTACAAACGTGTTAAAAGCAATAAAGGTGAGGTTCAAAAACTTTTTAATGCACTAATGTTAATTGCTGATTCTCTGTACACAACAGGCGGTTTAAAGAAATATTAAAATAAAGTGAAACCTTTTAAGATGATTTGCGTTTATATATGCACGGATCAATTATTAACAATTACAGGTTAATGGAAGGAGGAGTCAGCAATGGCTCCTCTTTTTTTTGCAATTGATTTAATGAATAACTATTTTGGTACCAAGTAATTATTTATTAAACCATACCTAAGAACTCACAACATGAAGAAAGTATTTGTAATAACAGTTTTAGCAAGTGTATCAATCCTAAGCTCTTGTGGAGGAGGAGCGTCTGGTGAAGATGTGCAGAATGCCTTTGATGAGATGATGGTAGATATGGAAGATGAAGTTGAAGTTGAGGAGGAAATACTCTTTGCTTCAGTTGATGGTCATTTTACGATTGATTTTTTTGGAGAAACACCAATAGATAATCCGCAAACGGTTCCTACAGTTCTTGGAGATATCGAAATGCACACGTTCATGTATGAAAAAAGTGTAACTGAAGTTTTTATGGTTACCTATAATGATTATCCATCCGAAATGGTGAATGAGTCGGAAAATGTTGACGACTTGTTGCAAGGAGCTAAAAATGGTGGTTTGACGAATTTGGGAATCTCTTCTGTCGATACTGAAGAAGAAATTGAAATGAATACTCACCCCGGCTTATTTTTTACGGGTAACAATGGTCAGTACTATGTGACTTACGAGATTTATCTTGTAAATAACAGATTGTATCAAATTGCAATTCTGCGAGATGGAAGTTATGCAAGTGACGAAGATATAGAAACCTTTATTGGGTCTTTTATGTTGACAGACCAAGAAGAAGAAGAAGAAGAAGAAGAAGAAGAAGAAGAAGATGAGGAGTAAATTCGATCTTCTTAGATTTATTTCAACCGTATTAAAGCAGTCGTTCTAGTTGCGCTAATGCTCGTTGATTCTTTCTGCTCTTAAATGCGGTTTCAATTTTTTGTTTTTCCTGCTTCGTAAGATGCCATGATAGAGAAATTCGATCTTCTTGTCGTTCTCTTAAGTTGAATGTGATTAAATCTACCGGGAAACTGAAAGAAGCCGCACTGATACTCAAAAGCTCTTCTTGATTGAAATCTTGTACTCGTGGAAAGTTTTTGTACATATTGCCGAAAGGCAAAGTGATTTTGTCAAAAAAGGAAACTTCACGGTATGTCTCATTGTCAAGTACCTTTTGGGTGTCCCGTATTTGTAAAATTATCACACCACTCGTATTCTCTTTGATCCAGTCCTGCATTTCAAATAGGAACTGAACCATTGTTTTTCCTCCATAATTATCTCTGATTCCTGCATCCATTAATTGAATTTCCGGCGAAGTTGGAAGTGTAACCATCGGCATAACAAAAGGGAATGTTGCACTTGATCTAAGTACAGATGAAAATCGTATGCTATCTGTGTCTTGAGATTGTAACAGGCTATGGTACTCTAAATTTTCGTTGGCATTGGTCCATGTTCCATGGTTTTCTTGATACGTCAAAAAGTCGATATGTTGTGAAGAAATCAATAATCGTCTGCCATCATTAACGATTGTTGGTGAGAAAATCATTGTTGGAATGGCTCCGCTCTGTTCATAGTTCGTGTAGTATCCAAGGTTATGATCAAGAATTCCTCCAGTATTTTGATGGAGTTGTTCCTCAAATGCACATCCACGATCTCGAGTGTATGATTGATTGTTATACTCATAGGTTTGATAACGGAAGAAGATATCATTCGTAGACGCCATAAAAGAAAGTTTGTTCAACATGTCTTTACTGATGTTCTTACGGTACTCCTCGTCGTTTGCGTCATTTATTTCGCCTCGTAATTCACGTAATTGCAATTCGCGGTAATATGCGGCTCCAACCATTCCTCCTGATGCTCCAGTGATGAGCTGTGTATGACTGGCCAGTTTCCCATCAAGATGAGCATCGACATTTTGTAAAACAACCATTGTCCATAATGCGCTTCGTGAACCTCCTCCAGAAGTGTTAATAATGATGAGTTTGGGCTTTTCTTCCTGTGTGCTTTTTTGCCAATTCTCCAAAGTTTCAATATAAGCATACTTGGATGAGGTGTAAAGGCTGTCATTCGTAGACAATTCTCGAATTCTTGGAATGGAATATTCATCATTTTCTTCCAAGTTGTAATTTAGGCCGTACGCGTAGTTTGTGTAATTGAAAGAATCCGTTTTTACGCTTAGATAATTCATGAGAACAAAAACCATGATCAAGAGTGGGTAGACCCAACCTTTGAACCAAGAATGCAAGGCGCTAAAAAGCATAAGAAAGATTGTCATCAAAAGTACAATGCTTACTGCTGCTGGAACTTCAAAGGCTTCGTAACTACTAAATGCTCCTAGGAAAAAGAAAATGGAGATTGTAATAAGTTCGAAAATCGATGAATTGATTTTGTTTCGACCAAAGACTCGTTCAATGAGTTCTTTATCAAAATGCTTGGAGCTTCGACTCACATTTAATTTTAGCAATTTGCCGAAATAAATAGAAGTTCTGTCTTTTTGTGTTTTGAATCTTTCGTACCATTTCTCTGGTCGATGAATTAATGAACTAATTGGTTTTTGGCCGTGTTCTTCATGGTTTTTATTCTTTTTTCTGGAAATTCTAAAGAAGAAAAAGAAGGACAATGTCATGAAGATTGCAAATCCGGCCAACAGAGAAAGGAGGTAGACGATAACTGGACCCACCGAAACAAACTCTTCATAGATTTGAAAATCAACCACTCTGACCATTAAGAAAATCATGAATATGGCCGGAATGAGCCCATTGTTGATACAGAATCTAAAGAATGGTTTTGATATAGTGGCTAGAAACGGAAAGCGCGGCCCAATTTTAATATAGCTGTATGTGTTGAATCCCATGGTAAATCCTCCTAGAGCGAACCCCAATAGAAAGAAAGACCATGGACTTACTGTTCCAAGATATTCAGGAGAAAGAAAGAGAAGCGGGATTCCAAAGGAGTATCCTAGACTGTCATTCGCAATTAAAAAAAGTGTACCCCAGAAAAGTAGGGAGAATACGTTGTATTTCAGTTGAGCGATTAATAATTGAAACGGAAAGAATGCCTGAATGACATCAATAAAATTCAATTTCCGTGGCTTATCGTTCATGTATATAATATAACGAAAAAAAGCATGCGATAGTTAAGATTCCAGTTTACGTGAAGTATTTCTCGATGATCTCCACGAAAATAGCTGGTGGCTGAATTGGGCGCATTGTCTCTTTTGCAACAAAAACTAATGTAGTTGTGGCAGTTGCAATTAAAATTCCGTCTTCATTGGTGATGGTGTATTCAAATAATAAACGCGGTCCTCTCAACTCAGTAATTGAAGTTTCAACCGTAAGTACATCATCGTACTTTGCTGGGAATTTATAATTGACTTGAAATTCAGTAACCGGCAGCATCACTCCTCGGTCTTCAAGTTCCTTATAACTCATTCCAATTGAACGAAGCGCTTCAACACGTCCAACTTCAAAATATTGCGCGTAATTCCCATAATAGCAGTGCCCCATTTGGTCGGTTTCTCCATAGCGCACTCGAAGGGTTGTTTTACTCTTAAAATCTACTTGCATTGTTTATAAATGTCTGATATCAAAAATAGTCATAACATTCTGTGATGTAATAACTTTAAAGTCTTAATTTAGTAAAGCGATGGAGTATTGAATAATTGTGTTAGGGTAGCAAGTTGAAACGTAGTGATTTAACGATTTTAATCAAAATCATAAGGTTAAGAGAAGGTAAGGGAAATAAAAAATTAGGAAGTAAAACTTTTTAATAAATCAACCCACTTTGGACTTTTTTCTTAACTATTTTATGTAAATATTTGTCCTCAAGAATAACCAAGGGCTTAACTACACTATTTCAGTTACCAATTACTAACTGATTAAGAGGAAAAAGAACAATAACAAACAAACAACATGAGTAAAAATCACGATGGTATATGGAATGCATGTTTGCGCGTAATTAAAGACAATGTTTCTTTACAAGCGTATAAAACATGGTTCGAACCAATCGTCCCAGTAAAAATGGAAGACGACGTATTAACAATACAGGTACCATCGCACTTTTTTTATGAATGGTTAGAAGAAAACTACATAGTTCTTCTAAAGAAGGTGATCCAAAAAGAATTGGGAACCGAAGGTAGATTAGAGTACAGTATTATTATGGAAAATAATACAACGAACTCTACACCTTACACCGTGAAATTACCGGCATTGAATATGAAGTCATTGAAAAATGCACCTGTATCAATGCCAATTGATTTAAATGAAAATCAAATTCGTAATCCATTTATCATTCCTGGTTTAAAGAAGGTAAATGTTGATTCGAACTTGAATCCATCATACTCTTTCGACAATTTTGTAGAAGGGGATTGTAATCGTTTGGCAAGAGCTTCTGGATATGCAGTAGCAAATAAGCCAGGAGGAACAGCATTCAACCCATTATTGATTTATGGTGGTGTTGGACTTGGTAAAACTCACTTGGCACATGCCATTGGTATTTCTATCAAGGATCAGTTTCCAAATAAGACAGTTCTTTACGTAGGTTCGGAAAAGTTTGCTCACCAATTTATTGATGCAATCAAGAACCAAACAACAAATGACTTTATTCACTTCTATCAAATGATCGATGTATTGATCATTGATGATGTGCAATTCTTCTCTGGTAAAGAGAAAACACAGGATGTATTCTTCCATGTATTCAATCACTTGCACCAAAATGGAAAGCAAATCATTCTAACGAGTGATAAGCCACCTGTAGAAATGCAAGGAATGGAGCAACGCTTGTTGTCTAGATTTAAGTGGGGACTTTCAGCTGATTTGAGCGCTCCTGATTTAGAAACTAGAATGGCGATCTTGGAAAAGAAGATGTACGGAAACGGAATCGATCTTCCGAAAGATGTTACAGAATACTTGGCGTACTCAATCAACACGAATGTTCGTGAGATGGAAGGTGCTTTGAACACGTTGTTAGCGCAAGCATCATTGAATAAGAAAGCTATCACTTTGGAATTAGCCAAGCAGATGGTAGACAAGTTCGTGAAGAACACTGCAAGAGAAGTTTCTATCGAATACATCCAAAAAGTAGTGTGTGACTATTTCGATCTTCCTTTGGAGATCCTAAAGTCAAAGACGCGAAAGAGAGAAGTGGTTCAAGCAAGACAAATTTCAATGTACTTCTCAAAGAAGATGACAAAGTCTTCATTGGCAAATATTGGAGCTCACTGTGGAGGAAAAGATCACGCTACTGTTCTACACGCTTGTCGTACGGTAACCAACCTCTCAGAAACAGATAAGCAATTCAGAGCGTATCTTGAAGATTTAGAAAAGAAATTAACGATTCAGTAAGAATCAGAAGAATATAAGAAACCGGCATCTCGACTACGCTCGATGGCCGGTTTTTTTTGTGCTCAAAATTTATTTCGGTCCTTTATTTTGCGTCCATACGTTCATCGAGCGTAGTCGAGATGAACGTATGTCCCAAAGTGAATCTAGCGTAGCCATAGGTGATCGAGCGTACCCGAGATCACCCTTCAAAACTATTACGCTCTTCCAAATCATCCGACAAATACTGTACAAATTCAAACTCATTTCCATCTGCGTCAGCAAAGTAGTCTCTAATTCTGAATTTTTCGACCTGCTTCGGATAGTCGCGTTCAAATCCTGCCGCTAATAAACGGTTTGCAATTCCCTCAACATCTTCTACCACAAAACCAATGTGGTTGATTCCATTTTTAATGTAATCCTTTTCATGGTGAAGTTCTTGTTCTATAACTGTTGAATTTAGTGCGAGATAAGTCACATCGTTGCCCAAATGAATCCACTGCTTTCCATTGTCAGTTCCGCCTCCTCTCACTTTGAAATCCGGAAAAGCAGTTTGAAAAAAGGTAGTTGCGCTATTTAAATTTTGAACTGTAATGTTCGCGTGTTCTAAATATACTTTTTGTGTGTTCATAATTACTTATTTTAATGTTCACTTCAAAGATCAAAACATTCCTGTATAGTTATGATCAATTGATATTATAGTGTGATAGATAATATCAATGAGGTAATTTATGAACAGTGGATTTTAAAATGAACAGTTTATGTATCTTCAAAGAAACTTAACAATATATACTATGGAAGAAGGAGAATTAATCTTACCAATTGTCATTGGAGTCATTGCACTCTTATTGATATTCAAGATGGTAATAATGGTAACAGAACAAACCGCTTACGTAATTGAGCGATTTGGTAAGTTTGTTAAAATAGCACACTCAGGATTGGGGTTTATCATACCTTTTATTGATCGAAAAGCTGCTGTAATGAACTTAAGAGTTCAGCAATTGGACGTAACTATTGAAACAAAAACACTGGATGATGTATTCGTCAACCTACAGGTTTCTGTGCAATACAATGTGAGTCGAACAATGGTAAAAGAAGCCTATTATTCAATGGAAAACCCAAAAAATCAAATCGCATCATACATATTTGATGATGTACGTGCTGAAGTTCCAAAATTGGAATTGGATGATGTCTTTGCAAAGAAGGATGACATCGCGGTTGCTGTGCAACAGAATATTGCAAACAGTATGCAGAAATACGGGTATATGATTGTACGTGCTCTTATCACAGACATTGATCCTGATCACAAGGTAAAAGAATCAATGAATAGAATTAATGCTGCAAAAAGAGAAAGAGAAGCGGCATTAGAAGAGGCTGAGGCGGGCAAGATTCGTATTGTGAAGGAAGCAGAAGCGGAAGCGGAAGCAAAGCGTTTGTCCGGTCAAGGTATTGCGCAGCAGCGTTTGGAGATTGTTCGTGGATTTAAAGAGTCTGTGCAAGATTTCAAGAAATCATTGGATACTGTTACGCATGAGGAGATTATGCAATTCGTTTTAATGACGCAGTATTTTGATACGATTAAGGATATTGGAGCAAACTCTAAAAATTCTTCAATTCTTATGCCTCACTCACCTGGTGGAATGAGAGATTTCCAAGATCAGATAATCAAAGGAACGTATGTTGGAAACCAATTGGACGATGACATAAATTCTAAGGAATAATCTAGTATAGATAATAGTGAACTAAGAAGGAGCTTCGGCTCCTTTTTTTTATACTTGTATCCTTGAGTGCACAATCAACATACAACACGGTGAAATCCGTTTCGGAAGGTCTCTACAAGGAGAAAGGGTCGAAATTTATTGGGATTGCACAGGCATGTTATTCTGAAGAAGAAGCCAAAGAGTTGTTAGAGAAATGGAAGAAAGATCATCATCAGGCTGGACATCTGTGCTACGCCTATCGACTTGGTGTAGATAAATCAAAATACCGTGCGAATGACGATGGAGAACCTAGCAATTCGGCAGGACCACCAATACTTGGACAGATTGAAGCATTTGACTTGACCAATATTTTAATAGGGGTGGTGCGCTATTATGGCGGAACTAAGCTCGGTGTTGGCGGATTAATCAATGCATACAGGACCGGAGCGAAAGAGGCATTAAAGAACGGTGAGATAATTGAATTGGAGGTTTATGATTGGGTAGAACTTCGATTTGATTACAACGATATGCCACATGTAATGAACTTCATCAAAAAGAACAATCTCCCGTTGAAAAACAAAGTCTTCGAAACATCTTGTATGTTAACCACAAATTTACCTTTGCAATCAGCAGAATATTTGAAAGCAGAACTTAAAGATTTTGCCTCAATGGAAATCAGCGAATTAGGAATTTATTAATAGGATAAGGTAAAGGGTTTAATCAACCTTTTGTATCTATCTTCAACTAACGGTGTACATTATGAAGTACTGTATTTTATTTCTTCTCATCAGCGTGTCTCAATTGAGTAATGCCCAAAAAACAATGGTGTTTTATGATTCGATCTACCATGTGTCTGTTCCTAAAGTTCAAGTTTCAAGTACAGAGAATGGATTTGTTGGTTTGAGTAATGCCAATGGAGCAGTAGCGCTTCAGGATGTGAGCTATCCATTGCAAGCGAAACATTTTGGATATCAGACCGGTACTATTGCTGCATATACCGACACGTTTTTTCTTGTTGCAAACTATCAAGAGATCGAGGAAGTCGTACTTAAGCCGGTTAATAAGATGGAACTATACACGCGGATTTTGACCAACTCTAGTGAGCAGATTAGCAGAAGTAATGGAATTCTTTCTGGGACTTACTTTGAATCAGTAATGATTATAAACCCATCGAAGAAAGACACGGTATTTTTGAATAATAGTTGCGATATGATTATTCAAAAGACGTTTGAGAAAAAGAAATATTCGTATCAGTTGTATTGTGCAAATGGACAACGCAATTATAGAAAAGGGGAGTCATCTACTTTGGAAGATTTTGATACAACAGTGATGAATAAGATGTTATCGTTTTTAGATCCCTTTAAAAAGTACTTGAAGTATGACCTGGTTTCAACGAAACCGTATAAGTTGAAGTTTGAAGAAGATCAAATTAGCAGAGAGATGGAAGGTGAGTTGTATAGTTTAACCTTCGAGGAGCAAGAAAAGTTCAA
This sequence comes from Crocinitomicaceae bacterium, assembly GCA_033791225.1. GTDB lineage: Bacteria > Bacteroidota > Bacteroidia > Flavobacteriales_D > Crocinitomicaceae > UBA4466. The sequence continues at coordinate 91,908 of JASJHD010000006.1, read as the reverse complement.
CAAACAGGTGATTGCTGAATATAGAGATGAGACCTTATACACATGGGAAATGGAAGTGTTAAGTAATAAAATATACGATGGTGAAGGATTGTTTATTAACCGGAAGAAAGAAGCGCAATACATTGAATTTTCGAATGATCCCGAGTATTTTGTGAATTCCATAATAGCCAATGGGATATTGCAAGTGGCCGTTGACGGTGAGTTTGTAGAGTTACATGTTGTAAAAGGATTCCTGCAAGACAGTTCTGTTGACTTTGAGTTGAATTCCCCATATAAGCAGGTGAAAAATTATTTCGAAAATATAGAATACTCGAACGAATCAATTGGTTTTTACAAGTTTGAACTTAAATAAGAAGAAGTGAAATTACTAGAAGAATTAGTAGAAGTCCGAGCGGCGGCAAGTGATGAAGGAAGAATGAAAGAGTTCGTTTTGGAGTATGTTAAATCAAATTCTAAAAATTGGACTATTCAACCACAAATCGTTGAGGGAAAAGGATTTCAAGACAGCCTTATTCTTGTGTTCGGCAAACCTACCACTGCAATCTATGCGCATATGGATAGCATAGGATTCTCAGTGGGTTATGAAAAGGATTTGATTCGCATTGGTGGCCCTAGAACTATAGATGGGTTGCAGCTTGTAGGTTCTGATAGTCAAGGAGAAATTGAAACTGAATTGATGGTGATTGAGGATGAAGACGGCAGCAAGAGCTTGCAATATGTGTACGACAGAATCATTGATAGAGGTACTATACTGACTTTCAAGCCTGATTTCAGAGAGACAAGCGAGTACATTCAATCTCCTTATATGGATAACCGTTTGGGAATGTGGAATGCATTAAAAGTTGCCGAAACACTGGAGAATGGAGCAATCGTTTTCTCCACGTACGAAGAACATGGTGGAAACTCAGTAGGTTTTTGCGCAAAATACTTATTGGATCAGCACGAAGTATATCAAGCTTTGATCTCAGATATTACTTGGGTAACTCCTGGTGTGAAGCATGGTGGAGGAGTGGCAGTTTCAATGCGTGATGCCGGACTACCGAGACGATCATATCTAAACAAAATCATAGAATTAGCCAACGCATCTGGAATTGAATACCAATTAGAAGTTGAATCCGCTGGAGGAAGCGATGGAGGAGTGCTCCAGAAATCTGATTTGCCAATTGATTGGTGCTTTATCGGTGCAGCAGAGGACAATGTTCATTCTCCAGATGAGAAAGTGTTTAAGAAGGACATGAAGAGCATGGTGGACTTGTACGAATACTTGATGAAGCATTTGTAATACCTGTGATCCGGGTCAACTAAATATTTAAGAATTTCTTTACTAATTTAATTAGCAAAGAAATTTACCATGGTAGCATTAATCGGTAGATTCTCTTAATTTTAGCAAAAAAAAGAATGTACGTACAACGAAGGTTTCCTTTTAAGAGTGTTCTCATTTGGACGAAGCGCGAAATTATTTTCTTTACGATTTTCGTTACACTGATTACGGCTTTGTATGAATTGTTGGACATTAAGTGGTTACAAATTCCTTTAGCACCTGTTGGTTTGATTGGTACTGCTGTAGCCTTCATGGTCGGTTTTCAGAATAACGCAGCTTACGACAGAATTTGGGAAGCCAGAAAGATATGGGGTGGAATAGTGAACACATCTAGATCATTTATCATCACGTTGAAAGATAGTTTCTACATGCATCGCTCTGAAGCCACTAAAGATGAAAAGCAAGTGATGAAAGTGATTACGAACAGACACATTGCTTGGTTAACTGCTCTACGCTACGCTATGCGTTCAAAGAAGGAGTGGGAGACGTCCTATGAATCAATTCATGAGAAAGCATCCTTTGAATACAACATTCCTGAGTTTAAAACGACTTTGGAGGAGGAGATTAAACCTTACCTATCACAGGAAGAGTTTGAATATGTTATGTCAAAAGAGAACAAGCCAAATGCAGTAATAAGTTTGCAGTCGAAACATTTGAGAGCATTGACGGATGATAAGAAACTATGGGACTTTAGTCTTTTAAATCTGCAACAAATGTTGCATGAGCTTACTGCGCTTCAAGGTAAGACAGAGCGAATTAAAAACTTCCCCTATCCAAAGCAATATGGAAGTATTGGGTATCACTTTGTCCATATATTTATGTGGCTATTGCCCTTGGCAATTATTCCTTTTTTCGCCTCTACCGGAGTGAAGATAACTGAGACAAATTCAATCATTGGCGAGTATTTTGTTTGGTTCAATATTCCATTTACCGTGATTGTTATTTGGGTATTTAATACAATGTTACGTATTGGTTTAGCCGGAGAGAATCCGTTTGAAGGTTCACCGAATGATGTGCCGATCTCAAACATTGCAAGGGGAATTACACGAGATATTTTGCAGATCATTGAAGAAGATCCAGAGAATATACCTGAGCAGTTTGAGAACAAGAACCATATTCACATGTAATTTAAATTAATATCAACTTAACGATGAATTTCAAACTACTGATTCTACTTTTCGCACTTTTAGTTGGCTCAATAAGTCATGGTCAAAACAAGCGTTACACTAAAATACTTGATGAATTTATCGAGCAAGGAATGACCGATTGGAATATTCCTGGGTTATCTGCCGTGGTTGTTCAGAATAACGATGTCGTGTATCATAGATCATTTGGCGTACTGGAAAAGGACAAGGATCAAAAGGTAAATGAGGAGACACTTTTTACGATGGCTTCCACAACAAAGGCAATAACCGCGATATGTTTAGGTATGTTGGTGGATGAAGGCAAAATAGCATGGAATGATAACGTAATCGAACATTATCCCAATTTTAATGTGTCAGATCCATATGTGAGATCAACTGCTACAATTAAAGACGTGCTTACCCATGTTATTGGTTTTGATGGAGTAGCAACCTGGTATGGTTCTTTGTCAGATACTACGCAAAGTGCAGTGTATGAGAATTATAAAAAAATGGAACAAATCTTTCCGTTTAGAAGTAGTTGGGAATATTCGAACGATATGTATGCTGTAGCCGGAGCTATAATAGAACATGTTTCAGGAGATTCCTACTCGACCTTTATTAAAAAAAGAATTTTTGAACCTTTGGAAATGAATCATTCTATTTTAGGGTATGATAATGTGTTAGGATCAAGCAATGCAGCTACACCTCACGATTATGATTCAGAATCTAATGTATATACGGTTTCACATTCCAATGTTGACCATTATAGAGCTGCTGGTGGCATTTGGTCATGTACGAAAGATGTCGTCAACTACCTAAAATTCATTAACAACCAAGGGGTATTCAATGGAGAGATTTTGTTAAAAAAAGCTACGTTCGACTATTTGTTCACACCTCACGTGACTTTAACTCCTGAGCAATTTCACTATCCTATATGCGATGTTGATCCTCCGAATTGGTTGACTTATGGATTAGGATGGTTTCAACATGATTATAATGGGACAAAAATTGATTTTCACACCGGAAGTCTACATGGTTTAGTTTCCATAATAGGAGTTATTAGAGAAAAAAATACTGCGGTCTATTTATTCGCAAATCAAGATCATGCAGAGTTTAGACATGCCTTTCTTTATAAAGCTCTGGATTTGTATGCATTTGACTCCAACGATACAGAATGGGATCAAAAAATAATAGCTGTAACACAAGCGAAAAGTTTGAAATTCAAACGCTACAGGGAAAGAGTCCTAGAAACAAGAGTAGAAGGAACTTCCCCTGCGCACGACCTAAATGAATACGCTGGAATGTATTACAATAACGAGTTAGGGAGAGTTCAGATTTTAGTAGACGGAGATCAATTGAAATTGAAACTGAATCAATTTGATGCTTCAGAGCTACAACATTGGAATTATGAGACCTTTAAAGGAGTACAGTTGGAAACTTTGTCAAGTGCAATTCCATTTGTCACTTTCATTAATTCAAACATTGGCACTATTGAATCACTGAGAATTTTTGGACAATATTGGAACAAGAGATAGGAGTAATAAACTACCGCAATAGTCGCACACAATTTCTCTTCTATTTCTTAGTCCATCGATCTTTGACCCATTTTTTCTTTTCTTCTTGACTGAGGAATGTCCACACTACAATTCTACTCGTTTTGTTTCCTTGTCCCATTGGAATGGTCTTGTATTCTGCCGCTTTTATTTTACTCAATACATCTAGAGTATGCTTGACGTTGGATTGCTTGGATACAAGTGTCGTGTACCACATGCATGATTTCGCGTATTGAGAACTCTGTTTGATCAAGTCTTCAATAAACCTGCGTTCTCCGCCTTCTGTCCATAGTTCGTTGCTCTGTCCTCCGAAATTCAATACTGGATCAGCTATTTTCTTACCTTTTAAATTTTTCACCTTCCGTTGTGAACCAGCTAGTGCATCTTCAGCAGAAGCATGAAATGGAGGATTGCAAATTGTTACATCAAAAAATTCATCCTTTTTGATAATTCCAAAAAATGTCTCATCCAGTTTTGGCTGTAAACGACATTCGATTTTGCCAGTTAATGACGGATTTGCATCAATAATTTTATTTGCCGATTCAATGGCTACTTCATCAATGTCGGATCCAACAAATGTCCATCCATATTCACTAGAACCAATGATTGGATATACACAATTGGCACCAACTCCAACGTCTAAACATTTTATTTTGTCTCCTTTTGGAATGTTGCCAAAATTACTACGACTCAACATTTCAGCAATGTGGTGAATATAATCTGCTCTTCCTGGAATAGGAGGGCAGAGGTAGTTTTCCGGAATATCCCAATCAGCTAGTCCATAATAATGCATCAGAAGCGCTTTGTTAAGTGTTTTAACAGCTTTTGGATTAAAAAAGTCAATGGTCTCACCGCCATGAATGTTTTCTATGACAAATTCTGCCAATTCAGGACAGAGCGGAATGAGAATTTTAAAATCGTACCGTTCGCGGTGTTTGTTCAAGGGATGCATTCTTGATTTGTCGGCGGACTTTTTCTTTTTATCGGACATAAATCTGGAGGAACTTGCTTTGGACCGCAAGGTAAGATAAACTATTAGAGCAGTGATGACAATTACTCTAAATCAAGTTGTCGGTCTTCCGGAATCAAACTGCTAAAAATCGTCCAAGTTCTGTTTTGAATGTCTTCAAGATCTTTCTTGGACTGTTCCATATTTTGAAGATCTACGGTTCTGTAGTATTGTACCGACGCGTCATCCTCTAGTAAATCATCAAGATGGTTAATATTTCTAACAATCAGTAGTTCTGCTTTTTCATAATCTTGCTCCAAGTAGAAATCATACGCAAGTCTTTGAACAAAATAATGAGGGGCTGGTTCAGATGGGTTAAATGGATCTTCTGCTAAATACAATAGTCGGAAGGAAGAGCCTGATATAGTTGCATTAAAAACAGCAAATAGCAAGAGTATACCAGTCAAGATAAAACGAAAATTATAGCCAACTTTCTTCTGGAAGAGACGAAATAAATAGACTCCAGATAAAATCAATCCAGTCCAAAGCCATACTTGGTTGCCTGGCCAATGCAAAAATTTGTACGCCAAATAAATTGAAAGCAACAATGCAGCAACGGAAGATAGAACTCTTATTTCCTTGTCTCCTTTTTTTCTGATTGACTGAATGAGTATGTCGATCAGAAGAAACATTGGCGCGAAAAGGAAAATTACACTAGTTCCTGGCCAATGCATGATCTTAAACGTAATTGCAATTACTAGAAATAGTAAATAGGTCAATAGCATAGTATCCAGCTCCTTATAGCATTAATATTTGTGCGTTGCATCGTTTTCTTGGATACAATCACCTACAACGATTCAAAATCGTTGATTAAATATAGCTAAAAGCTATGAAGGAAGTATGGGATATGCTCTTAATTAATCCTACCTATTTGCAACTCTTGGAGCTCGTTTTTGGTTGTCTCAAGGTTCTCTAGAATTAGCTTTCTTGAACTTTTAAAATAGTCAACATTTTCTCTGAAGAGCGTTTCGTAATAGTCAACTCCGGACAATAAATTCGCAATAAATGTCTGGATGTATTTACCTTCTTTGGTAGATGCCCCACCTTTAGAATCTTCAATCAGTTGCTTAAGATAATCGACGTAAATAGTCAATTCTTTCACAAAGAAAAACGGTCTATCTGTGCGTGAAATAATATTGGTTCGACCATAGATATGATCCGTCATTTCTTTCAGGCTTGTGACTTTTGAGAAATAAGCCATGTTTGGACCTGGACAAACAGATACTCCATCATTTTCAACCTTCGTATCAAGATTGTTTGCGAGTAGGGTAGATGTCCCAAGTCCTACACAGATGCACGTTTTCTCAACGATTTTGCCGTATTTCTTTTTGTGCGCTTCTTCTGGCAAATTAAGAGCGTCCAACTCTTTTAACTTTAAATTTGTGTATTGTCTAGACCCAGGACAAATAGCCTTCTCGGTAAACTCTTTATTTAAGGACAAATACGCCTTTGTACATGGTGCTCCTGGACGATCTTTAGCAATGAAAGCATCTCTCTCAAAGTCCTTTGTGTTTCCTCTAAGATTATTGAAAGGAACACCCAATGGTGAAATCCCACTTAAATACAAATCTTTCTCTTTGGCTTCAGCCAACTTATCAATGGTGTCTTTGTCTATACTTGTGGCTTCAGGAACCAGTAGAAATGGTGAACCCCATCCTACAGAATCTAATTGATAATGGTCCAATAGGAAATCATGCTCTTCCGATGTTCCAATTCCACCTTGAGCAGTTATTTTTAAAGGCAATTGCGTCGATGGAATTGATCTGTCTTTGGCTTTCAATGCGTTAACAAGCGTTTCGAATACAGTATCGATAAGTTCGTTCTTTTTATCTCTAAACTCTGCAAGGATTGGCCCGAGAAGAAATCCATCTGTAGCAAAGGCATGACCTCCACAATTAAGACCTGATTCTATTCTGTATTCCGAAACCCAAAGACCTTTCTTGGCTAAGAATCTTCCTTGAATTAATGCTGAGCGATAATCGCTAACCTTCAAAACAATCTTCTTTTTAATGCTCCCAGATTTGGATGCATAGAAATCTTCAAACTGTTCTATATAACTGTAAAGGCGTGGATTCATTCCAGCGGAAAGAATAATTGAAGAGGATAGTTTACTTTTTGCATATCCACGCATTGCTGCATGTGCATCGTTGAACTCGATTGGTAACTTTTCGTTTTTGGAATAGTTTTCCTTGTCCAATTTGGTCATGATGTTCACATCGATACTTCCCATGGACAGGTTGTTTTGGACCCAGTCTTTTAATTTGTTTAGATCAAAATATTCCGAGGAAATAGCATTGAATTCTTCCTTGATTTTTGATCCATTGGGCAATGAACCAATAAACGATTTCAGTTCATTCTTTTTTTCAATGGATGCACTCTTGAATTCTTCGAATTTTTTCTCCGCCAATTCTTTAATTAGATTGAGGTAGGAAGTAATTCGTTCTGCTCTAAAGTCGATTGTTTTCTCTGTGATTTCTGTGTACGGAAGTTTATATATACCGCAATACATTTTACGTAATCGTTCTAAGAGTATATCGTCGGCTAAGGAAATAACAGAGTCAATACCATATCGTGAAACCTTGAGTGGAGAGTCTATTGTATAACCAATTCCCATAACAGGGATATGGAAGGAGTGGGAGTGTATCATTTTCAACCTAATTTTTGTGCATAGCACGTTTATTAGGACAAAGGTACGGCGGAGTTAATAGCACAACCTGATATAGAACAGGTCATCGTATGTTTCGACTGTTTTATGTGAATTTTTAACAGGTAGATTCTGTGATTCGGCTGTCGAAGATTAGAACTCCGATAAAAGAAATGAAAATCCAAATAAGTGCGGTTTTCCCTTCAATTTTTGCGTCAGTTTTAAAGTGTTCGTTCATTGATGTCTATTAGTTGTATTAGTTGCTAGGAAGTTTTGGTAGAACTACCAGAAAAAGGTTTTATATAACCTTTAATAATATCGAATAGCTTCTCCGCTTTTTCTAAATCATATGATTCTTTGGATGCTTTTGTTATTTGACAATTTGCGTAATATTCGCCTGAGGTTAGATTCCCAGCTAGCTCGTCTATTAATCGAATGTGAGTTTTTGCTCCGCTCTCCAAGGATGAGCCCATAAGGCGAAATATTGTTCGTGATATCCAATTTGCATTTTTTCCAAGATCTGTTTTTACTATTCCTGGGTGAACACTGTAAAATGAAATGCTTGAAAATTCTGAATGCTTTGCTAACAAACGTGTTATTAAGATCACGCCTAGTTTCGATTGGCGATAAGCTTTGAAACCGGAGAATTTATTCCTGAATTCAAGATCATTGAATTGAATTTCACCTTGATGAAGACCAGATGCAGTGAAAATAACCTTAGAGTTTGTGTTTACCGGAATTAGATCTCTTATTTTTAAGAACAATAAAATGGGAGATAATAAATTGACTTGCAGCGTTTCCTCGATACCATCCGTAGTCTCTTGAAATTCAAAATTCCATAGACCAGCGTTTAAAATAAGGAGATCGATATGAGGGCATTTTTCACGAATAGAATGGCTGGCCTCAACAATGGAATGAAATGAGGACAGGTCACAAATGATAAAATCAATGTTCGCCTGAGGATTACCCTTATTCAAGGATTCTATGAGTTGCTTTGCTTTTTCCTCTGACCTAGCTAAAAAAAATAAAGAATAATTCTTTTGAACGAGATGCTGAGCTATGATTTTTCCAAAACCGGAGGTTGCGCCGGTCATTAATGCTATTTGTTCTTTCTGTGGCATTTCTTTGTAATGGTTTGTAGTTGAGCAGTCGTATGAACAACTAACTAAAGTTAAGAAAAACTGAGTATTGTTTGAAATATTGAATTCTTGGGTGGAGTGGAAGCACTATAAAAACGAAAATGTATAGCGTCAACCATTAATTTTTAACTTTAATCCACAATGAAAATAAGTGTATTCATATTGATTTCAGCCTTAGCCAATTTATCGTTTGGACAGATTGATACACTTGCTTCTTTTTTTAATGTCTTGCCCAGTGAGTTTCAGGATAATGTGTACTTAATCGATAATTGCACAAATGCTGATGAATATGAGCGCGCGAAGATCATTTTGGATGGAGATGGATACCATTTTTATTCTGACCAAGGATATGTTGGAATAACAATTCTTAAGTTTGATTCTGACGTGTATCTAGGATTCCGTTCTAGTACAATTGATACGTTTAGTTTATCGGATAAAAGTTGTATTGTTTTTGCAAATCCATTTCCCTGATTCATCAAGGATCTCCAGCTTCGTTAATTGAGCGAACAGGCCCGAGAGAGCCAGTGTATAACGATAATGACTCTACTTCATTCGCAATATCCGCACCACCTCCAGATTTCGTGTTTGGTGTTTACATATATAGTCGATCTAGTTATGGAAGCACCAATTGTGTCTCGCTTGACACGAATAAATGTCTCTGTACTTGGGTGGGATTTGAGTCGCAACAGATAAGTAGTTATTTGTTCGACTTTCCTTCGAAAACGCTTAAGGAGTTCACAATCGATTTAGTATCGGGAGAGATGAAACAGGAGGAGTTTAGTTGGTAGGCGATAAGAGCTAGTTAGTTATTTCTGGACAAGTAGGAAGAAGAACGCAACAGCCAGAAACCTTAAACAAGATCACTCTCTAGTTTGATTTTTTGAGCGAATCCTTTAATACCAAAATAGTAGAGTATAAGACTTACAATAATTAATGCATGGCTTATATCATTTCTATCAAACCACTGATGCAGGCTTATTTTATAACTTTGAACAAGCGCAGTTGGAATAAATAGAACTACTCCAATTACAATATAATGGAAAGATGGAGTGATTGATTTAGCGAATTTAAGTCCTAAATACCCGAGTGCGTAAATGGATCCTATAGCCCCATTAATTGAGGAAACTACCAATGCTAATGATGGATCCTTGTAAAGATCAACGAAAGTAAAAACTAAAGTAGCTGAAATGAGTGCTATGGTTAGTTTAATATAAATCAATCGACCAAAAAGCTTACGAATGGACTCTTTTGGGTGTAGAGATATCATGGTTTTCTCAAGAAACGCTGTAGAGATAAGTCCGAGGTACAAAGCCGGATATTTACCTGGGATTCCAGTGTAATTGAAAAATAAATGACCAAATCCACCAACAAAGAAACCAAATCCAAAAATTAGTAAAAACCAATACCAGTTATTGAAAAAAGGAGTGTTTATCCCTAAGTTCTTTACTTTCCTAGCAAGAATAAGTGCAACAAGAAAAATGAGTGCATCACCAATAAACGTATTTGGTTCCCCTAAATGAAGTCCAAATAAATCAAATTGAATCCTAGGGAAGTCTTCACCTATTAACATAATCAGCGATTATTTTCTTCAATTATTTCTTGTCCAAGAGTCCATTTTCTCCAAACCACTTGTAACACTCTTTAACGGCGTCTTCGATAGGGGTTTGTGGGAGAGCAAGCTCTCTCCGAGCTTTTTCTGGAGAATAATAGTGCTCATCGCAAGAAACATCAGCCATTTGTCTAGTAAGCGTTGGAGTGTATCTAAATACACTTGCAAAAAAGGAACTCATTGAACCATAGAATTTCACCATGAAGCTACCAAACTTCATTTTAGGTGGCTTCGCTCCTATAGTCGTAGCAATCATCACAAAAGCCTCCTTATAAGTCATATTTACATTACCAATAATGTAGCATTCACCAATTTCTCCCATAGTGATTGCATTGGCAATTCCAATGGCTGCATCCTTCACAGCAATGAAATTTTTTCCGCCTGGTGGGCATGCAACAACTTTTCCATTGTGAACGGCCATTATCATGGCACCTGAGCTAGGTGTAGAATCGTACGGTCCTATCATAAATGTAGGATTCACAACTATTGCTGGAAGACCATCTTCCTTTACGCTCTTAAGAACTAATTCTTGTGTTTTCTGCTTAGAGTCCATGTAGTCTAGTCCATAATGCTCTGAAGCGTATGGATTGCCTTCTATTCCTGGCGCATCCATTGATCCATAACCAAAAGAGTTGGCAGTACCAACATAGATCAATTGTTTAATATTGTATTCAAGAACTTTGTCAATAACATTTTGACTTCCTTCGATGTTAACGCGGTTTACAAATTCGTTTCTAGAAGGATATACTGATGTATTGGCGGCACAATGAATAATAACATCCTTGTCCTTAAACGGTTCGCTAAGAGTATCTGGATTTAATATATTTCCGTAGAAACGAGTTATATTCAAACCATCCAGAGTAGGGGACTTAGCTCCTTCTAATAACATTACGGAAACTTCATATTCTCTACTCAGCAGCTCTCTAACTAAATTGCTACCAAGAACCCCATCGGGACCTGTTACCAAGACTTTCATTCTTTCTTTTTTTGATCGATTGCGAAGTTAAGTTTTATTATGAAACGTACTTCACTAGAACCTCACCTTAATCCCAGAGTTAAATGAGAAGCCATTCAACGGTGCCCATACCTCCGTTTGAAGGGGAGTGTTGTTTGGGCCAGATAACATACTTTCATATCTAGTTTGTCTTACATCCGTGATGTTTTCAAAATTGATAAAAAGTGAAAAACTACCTATAGAGCCTTCAGCTATAACACCCACAGTAGCGTAAGAGCGCTTTCTCAAACCGCTGGCAATTTGTTGCTCAGAATTATAGTCCATATGTACTCCAATAGTTAAATAATCTTTTTGGGCAAACGTTAGTCTCCCTTTAAATGAATGTTTCGGAGTAAGGGTTGAATAATTTTTAACTGCGCCATCCTGTATGTAAGCATCGGTGTACGTATATCCACCTTTCAAAGTGAATTTCCAAACTGTAAACTCTATTTGCGATTCAAAACCAGCAGTAGTCAATTGACCGGAACTGTTTTGGTAATTTATTAGTCCGAGGGAATCTACCGTCAATTGAATAGGTTTATCAATCAGATTATAAAAGAAGTTCTGATCAAAGCGGAGTGAAACTAAATCCGTACTAAAATTAGATTGATATTCAACATCAAAATTCCCGCTGTATGAGCGTTCAGCTACAACATTTCCGAAGTCGATAGCAGCAATCTGTTGATATGCAAAAAGTTCGGATTCACGTCTAAAAATAGTAGGCATCTGATAGCCCGTTCCACCACCGAGACGCAGACTCACCTGTTTACCCAATTTAAAAAGAGTGCTTAATCGTGGCAGAATAAAGAATTCTCCTGAATTGTTACTGGAGTTAGATTGAATCATTGCTTGATCAGCTCTCAAACCAGCTTCAATAATTATAAACTTATTAATGTTCCAGATATAATTTAGAGATCCACCATAGATTATTGATTCATGATCTCTCACGAAGGAAGTGTCTTTTACTTCTTCCGAAAATTCATCTGAATTAATATTGAACCCTACATTCAAGTTATGCCCCCCCTTAATCAATTGATAATTGAGTTCCGAATACGTTCTAAACTGATTTCCTCCAAATGCGTCTATATCGCCTTGTTGATTTTGACGTACTTGACTTTTACGTTCGTAAGAATTGATGCTGTTTTTTAAGGAAATCGTGTGATACTCCCCAAAAGTGTGACTTCCCATAAGCTGAGATGCGAGACGCCTAGTAACATGCGTATCAAAATAGAAGTTATTGGTATCAGCATTGAAGCCATTAATCAAATCTAAATCTCCACCTCTTCGATTTTCATCAGTAATGATTGCTCCAAGAGATATCTCCGTATTTTCTGTAGGAAAAAAGAAGAATTTAGGAGAAAAGTGAATTTTAAGCACACTTGGCAAGTCGGAATAACCATCCTTATCTGCGTCATATGGTGTGTGCATGTAAAGCGTTGCCAATCCTGTAAATCCGAACCTTTCCAACTTCCCAAACCTCTTTAGGATTAATGCGTTGAAATCCCGAGCTCCAATATTTGACAAATTTTGATGAAGTAAGATCTGATTGTGACTCGGCCGTTTACTCACAAGATTAATAACTCCTCCTGCACCTCCGCCTCCGTAGAAAGATGAAGCAGCTCCTTTAATAATTTCAATCTGCCTAAAAGCTAATGGTTGGATTTGCGACAAGTCAAAACTACTGGAAAGTCCACCAAATAATGGGAAACCATCTTTCAGTAGTTGAGTGTATCGACCATCAAGTCCCTGAAGCCTGATCTGCGATCCACCGGATGAAGTCGTGGTTGTTTGGATGCGTGTGCCAGTGGATAAATTGAGTAAATGACCAATCGTACTGGAGAACCGAGATGCTGAAGGCTCTATTTCTTTGATCAAAACATCTACATTAGTTGGTAGGTATCTCTGTGGACAATTTGATCGTGTAATTTCTATTGGGAATGACTTCAAGTCAGCTGGGAAAGGAGCCAAAGTAATTCCATAAATTTCTACAGAAATTGGGAATTCTACAACAAGTAATTTTTGCCAAAACCTCCCGTGAGTAATAAACACTTGCTGTTTACCATCGGGTATATTCGATAATTCAACCAAGCCAGTTGCATTAGTTGTACCTTTTATATCTGTACCAATAATTGTTACCGTAACTCTATTGATTGGTTTGTGACTTATACTGTCAATAACAAGGATTTTCAAATCAGATTGCCCAAATGCAGAAGAGCTGATCATACAAAAGCCCAATAAAAAAAGTAAAATAAATCTCATTTATAGATTAAAGAGTTACACTATAGGTACCGTTCATGAATTTAAACGATCAAAAAATCAAATAGTTTCAAATAAATTTACTTAAGGTCCTTTGATGTTAACCAACAAGAACGAAATCAGAATGTTCAATCATTTGAACGCCCTACTATTTCATCTCCTTTCTTTTCTTAAAGCTCCAAACGGTTAGAACTATCGGAACCGCAACCATTGTAGGTATAGTGGAAAGAAACGGTTCAGGGGTTCCTTTCATCGAATGAAGTCCATATGTCAGGCAAATTGTGGATACGCCTGGGATGAAAATGGCCATCAGAATTGCCTTTAAAGCAGGATTATATTTAATCGCAATGTTTTCACAAACCCTTGCGATGAAACCGCCCATAAAAAAAGTGTACGTAAATTGCTTTAAGCCGGCCACTACAGCTTGGTTAAAAGGATGATGTGAATTAATCCAGAACACGACAAGACCAATTACTAAACCACCAAAAAAACCAGCTTTGGGATCGAAATAACGATTATTACCTAGAGCATTTTTACCTGAAGAACTTTGACTTTTCACAATTATCCGACGCTTTTAAAAGGTGTTTTGTATAAACGACCGCAAAGATAGCTCTTTTTTTATCTCGACAATTACTTGTTGGTGCCATAGCCAGTTCTCGCCACCTCAATAAGTATGGTAATGATATACAGTACCATATAACCGCGTGATTAATTGTCGAATTTCAAAATTATTGACATCTTTGCGTTTGCTTTTAAAGAATTCACAAAAAAATCAAGGAAAATATCAGTAATAACTGCTATTTTCAAGTCGTGAAAAGAGGAAACTAATTTAATGAAACAGCTGCATAATAATATGAGTGAACAAGCAAGAGAGCCAATAGCAATCATTGGAATAGGGTGTAAGTATCCTGGAAACGCTAACACAGCAGAGGAGTTCTGGGAGATGATCTGTAATAAGACAGATGCGTTAGGACCTATTCCAAGTGATCGGTGGGAGATGAATGATATGTATGCTCCTGAATGGAGACGTGCTGGAAAAATTAGCGTAAAGAGAGGTGGATTTGTTAACAACATAGATATGTTTGATGCGGGGTTCTTCGGAATCTCCCCATTGGAAGCATCAAGAATGGATGTTCAACAAAGAATGCTTCTTCAAGTAACTTATGAAGCTTTTGAAGACGCAGGATTGGATTTGAAAAATGTTAGTGGAAGTAAAACAGCATGTTTTATTGGTATTTCTGCTCATGATTACGGTGATATTCAAAATACTCCACAGGAAAGAGTAAATATTGGTTCTCATACCAATGTTGGTGGAGCACAGTCTATCGCAGCAAACAGAATTTCATATTGTTTCAACTTGAAGGGGCCTAGTATCGCATTAGATACAGCATGTTCATCTTCATTGAATGCTATTCATATTGCATGTAGAGCAATTTGGAATGGTGATGCAACTATGGCGGTTGCCGGTGGTGTGAATGCTATATTAAAGCCAGAACCTCATATGGGATTCTCCAAAGGTGGATTCCTTTCTCCTGATGGAACTTGTTTTTCATTTGATGAAAGAGGAAATGGATACGTTCGTTCTGAAGGTACGGGAATGATGGTGATGAAACCATTGTCTCAAGCTGAGGCTGATGGTGATAAGATTTACGCAGTAATTCGTGGTACTGCTGTCAACCAAGATGGTGCTACTAAAGGTATATCTGTTCCAAATCCAGTTGCTCAAGAAGAATTATTGAATACAGCTTATAATGATGCAGGAGTTGATCCGCATGATGTAACATATGTTGAAGCACACGGTACAGGAACTTTCGTTGGTGACCCTATTGAGTCAAATTCAATTGGTCGAGTAATCGGTACAGAAAGAGACGATAAGTGTTTCATGGGGTCGATCAAATCAAATATTGGTCACCTTGAACCAGCATCAGGAATTGCAGGTATTACAAAATTGGCTTTAGCCATGTACCACCAGCAAATCCCACCAAACATTCACTTCCAAAAAGGAAATCCAAATATTCCATTCGAAAAACTAAAACTTCAAGTACCTACTGAAGTTATGGATTGGTCTCCAAAAGGTGGGATTCCACGATTTGGTGGAGTTAACTCATTTGGATTCGGTGGATCAAATGCACACGTTGTATTACAAGATCATCCAGCAAAAACGACATTAAAGGCAAATGATATTGATGGACCGTTGGTTGCAGCAATTTCTGCTAGAGATGGTGAAGCATTGAATGCACTCACACAACAATACATTGATTACCTTAATGATACTAGTAATACAACTCCACTCAATGAAATTTGTGCGGCGACGACATTACGTAGATCACACCACTCTAAGAGACTTGCAGTTGTTGGTGAAACTAAGGAAGAGATGGCAAATCACCTTCAAGGTTATCTTGATGGAGAAACATTGAACGAAATTTCTGAAGGATCTGTAAATGAACTGAAAGACAAAATTGTATTTGTATTCTCTGGTCAAGGCCCTCAATGGTGGGGAATGGGACGTCAGCTATTAGCGAAGGATGAATTGTTCAAGGAGTGGATTCACAAATTGGACGGAATGCTTTCTGAATTTGCAGATTGGTCGTTACTAGAAGAATTGGCGCGTTCTGAAGAAACGTCAAGAGTTTCAGATACAAATATTGCTCAACCATCTATTTTCGCTATCCAGATTGCATTGTACGAGATGTGGAAGGCGAAGGGTGTTGAGCCTGGAGCGGTTGTAGGTCACTCAATTGGTGAAGTTGCTGCAGGATACGCTTCTGGAGCATTGACTTTAGAAATGGCTGTGAAATTAATTTTCCACAGATCAAGAGTTCAATTTAAGGCGACTGACAAAGGAAGAATGTTGGCAGTTGGTATTTCGCAAAAAGAAGCAGAGAAACTAATAGCTGGAAAAGAAGATACAGTATCTGTTGGTGCTGTAAACGGACCTGAAATGGTTGCGTTGTCAGGTAACACTGATGTTATTGAAGCGATTGCAGCTGATTTGAATGAGAAAGATATTTTCCATAAAATACTAATGGTAAATGTTCCTTTCCACTCACATCATATGGAGCCTTTAAAAGAAGAGCTTTTGGAATCTTTGGGTGCTGACTGGAAACCGACACCATCTAATATTCCTTTCTATTCTACAGTAGCAGGTAAAGTTGTTCCAGGTGAAGAACTTGATGCGATGTACTGGTTTAAAAATGTACGTGAGCCTGTTTACTTTACCGCAGCGGTTGAGGAACAAATCAAAGATGGCTTTGATACATTTATTGAATTGGGACCACATCCTATTCACGCAATTGGAATCAATGGTTTGCTTGATGCTCACAAAGTAAAAGGACTTGTTTTGGCTTCGTTGAGAAGAAAAGAAGACGAACAAAAGCAATTCATGAACTCTGTTGCGAAAATGCACGCATGGGGAGCAGATATCAATTGGGAAAATTTCTATGGTAAGGTTGGACATACAGTTGAACTTCCAAAATATCCTTGGCAAGAAGAATCATTCTGGTTGGAAACTGAAGAAGGAAAGAAAGCTAGACTTGGAATTATCGAATATCACCCTCACTTGAAGAAACAAATCGTTTCGGTACGTGAAGATGACAATATAGTATGGGAAGTTGATCTTGACAGAAGAACATATCCATATATTGAAGATCATAAAGTACAAGGACCTTTAGTATACCCAGGTGCTGGGCATATGGATTTAATTGCTGGTGCAGCGCGAGCTTCATTCGGTGATAAATTCGGTTTTGTAGAAGATGTAAACTTTGAAGGTGCACTGTTCTTACCAGACCAAGGGGAGCCACCACATATTCAAATTGATATTTCACACGATAATGGTGAATGGTTCTTATATACAAAGCCTAGAACGAAAGATGCCGATTGGACAATGTGTTCAAATGGTAAAATCAATCACATTGGTGATAAATTTGATTCTGAGGAGATTGATCTTGCGGCAGCGAAGGCACGTATTAAGGTTGAAGTTCCTGTAAAGCCATTGCACGATGAGCTTTTGGAGAGTGGACTATACTTAGGCCCAAGCTTTAGAGCGATCAAGAACCTTTGGAGATCAGATACATTATGGGAATCATATTCTGAGATTGAAGTTCATGAGAGTATCAAGGATGAATTCTTCCAGTTTAATATACACCCAGGTGTTCTAGACAGTTGTTTCCAAACAATGTTCGGAATTTTCGGAATGCAGAATGACATTGCCGATAAAATGGGAGTTTATATTCCTCGCCACATTGATAGAATCAAATGGCATGGTCATGTGAATTCTTACAAACTACAAGTATATGCACGCTTGACTGAATGGTCAGCGGACGATGCAACTGGTGATTTATGGATTTACAATGAAGACGGTTCATTAATCGCAGAATTCCAAGGGTTCAAATCTCAATACTTAAAAGGATCGAGAGGAGAAGTTGCTGGGGAAATGGATAAATGGTTCTATGAGTACGGATGGAATATGAAGACAAGAGCAGATCTTGATTTATTAAGAAATCCTGGTGAATATTTACCAAATCCAACCTCAATAAGCGCTGGAGTTCAGGAAACGATTGACGAAATCATTGCTGGTCCAACAAACGACGAGTACTTTAAAGGATACGAGCCAGATCAACACATGTTGACAATGGCGTATATCTGGGACTCATTGAAGGACATGGGTATGAAGATGAGCGTTGGTACAAAAATCAATGTTGATAGCCTTAAAGAAGAGTTGTCTGTAATTGACGACCACCACAGATTGTTCAATCACATGTTTGTTCTTTTAGAAAGAGTTGGCATAGTGACTGGAGGAGATGGTGATTACGAAATCGTTAAGGATCCTAAGTTTAAAGAAACAAAAAGTTGGATGGAAGAATTGGAAGCTAGCTTCCCACAATTCCACCACGAATCAACATTACTTGGTAGATGTGGACCTGAAATTCAAGGTGTACTACAAGGAACAGTTGATCCTATTCAATTGATTTTCCCTGAAGATAAGTGGGATGCAATTGTTCAGTACTACGTAGAAGGTTTTGCCTTTGGTAAGTACAACGACATTGCGCAAAGAGCAGTTGAAGAATTGATCAAGAACCTTCCAGAAGATCAGACATTAAGAATTCTTGAGATTGGCGCCGGTACTGGTGGTATGTCACAAGCTATTTTGCCTGTACTTCCTGCTGACAGAACAGAATATGTGTTTACAGATTTGTCGCACATGTTTATGATGAAAGCACAGACACGATTCGCTAAATATCCATTTGTGAAATACCAAATAATGGATATCGAGAAGAATCCTGCAGATCAAGGAGTTGATTTACACTCGTTTGATTTAATTATTGCATCTGATGTATTGCACGCAACAAGAGACCTTAGTGTAACTTTAGGTCACGTACAAGACTTGCTTGCATCTGAAGGTGTTCTAATGATGTTGGAAGTAACAAACAATCCTGTTTATCTTGACTTTATCTTTGGTATGACTGAAGGATGGTGGTTGTATGAAGACACGGATTTACGTCCAGATCACGCAACTATGGGACCTGAAGCCTGGGCAACAACACTTGATAAGTGTGGATTTAGCGATGTAGCATATTACAGTGATGTTCCAGATAATTCTATCTCGGCGCAGAATGTAATCATGGCGAGAGCAGCAAAGCTTGAGTTGGACAATAGTGCAGCACATAATGATGAGAAAGAAAAAGCAGCCGATTGGTTAGTATTTACTGATCACAGAGGTGTTTCGGATAAAGTGATTTCTCAATTGTCAGGATTGAATAAAACATGCTACACAGTTTCTTTAGGAACTGAGTTCAAGCAAATATCTGATACTGAATTTGAGATTGATTCTTTATCACAAGAGGATGCGAATAAAGTCATCGATGTTCTTAATGCTAAAAACAACTTCCAAGGAATTGTATTCGCTTGGGGACTTGATTTAGTTGGTAACGACGGATTGAATTCAGCGACAATTGTTCAATCGGAAGATAACGGTTCAATGACCTTGATGAATATCATGCGTAAGTTGAACGAAACACAATACAAGGAAAATCCTACTATATGGAACCTGTTCTCAGGAACACAAACTGTAGGCGGTTCACCTGAGCTAGTCAATTTGTCTCAAATGGGACTTCGAGGTGTATCACGTGTTTGTTTGAATGAATTCTCAAACTACAGAACTACACTCGTAGATTTCAGTACAGAGGTGCAAGACAGTGAAATAGATGTTTTTGTTGATGAGATCTTTGCGAACGATAAGGTTGATGAGGTTGCATTTAGAGGGCGTAAGCGTTACGTAGCTAAGTTGGAGCGTATCTCAACGGATAATATCGCTGAGAAATCACAACGCGATGTTTCTGCCGAAGGTTCACCATATACAGCGACAATTTCTGAATACGGTGTACTCGATAATATTACCCTAAGAGAAAATAGCAGAAAAGCTGTTCCTGAAAATCAAGTAGAGATTCAGGTGAAGGCTGCTGCTCTTAACTTTAGAGATATCATGATGGCCATGGGTCTACTTTCACCAGAAGCGGTTGAAGGAGGTCTTTACGGAAGAAACTTCGGACTTGAATGTTCAGGTGTTGTTTCTGCTGTTGGTTCTGGTGTTACAGATCTTAAAGTTGGAGATGAAGTAATGGCATGTAGCCAAGCAAGTATTGGAGGGTTTACTTACGCATGGCAAAATCATGTTGTGAAGAAACCAGCTAATCTAGATTGGAATCAAGCATCAAGTTTGCCGATTGTGTATTTGACAGCTTATTATGCATTGATTTACCAATGTCGTATAGAGAAAGGTGAAAAGGTGTTGATCCATGCTGCAGCTGGTGGAGTTGGTATTGCTGCAATTAATATTGCCAATGCTGTTGGTGCTGAAGTATTTGCTACGGTAAGTACACAAGACAAACGTGATTATATCATCGGTCTTGGCGTGAAGCCAGAAAACATCATGAATTCAAGAACACTTGAGTTTGCTGATGATATTATGGCTAAAACAGATGGATACGGTGTTGACATTGTCATCAACTCTATTGCTGGTGAAGCGATTTACAAGAGTGTAAGATGTTTGGCTGCCTACGGTAGATTCGTAGAGATCGGTAAAACAGATATTTATAGAAATTCAAAACTTGGATTGAAACCGTTTGGAAACAATATCAGCTACTTCGGTGTTGATATTGACAGATTCCTAGGACAACGTGTTGAGAAGGCTGGGAAGATGATGAAGGAGTGCATGGAGTACTTCGTAGACAATAACTTCCTTCCTCACCCATGCGAATCGTTCCCAGTGAGCAGACTAGCAGATGCATTCCAGTTCCTTGGTGGAGCTAGACACATCGGTAAAGTTGTGGTTGCAATGGAAGGTAATGTGAAAATTGCCCCACCTGAAGAAATTCAGTTCGTTGAGAACGGAACGTATATGATTACAGGTGGTGCCTCAGGATTTGGTCTTGAAGTAGCCAATTGGATGACAACTAAAGGATGTAACAACCTTGCATTATTCAGTAGATCTGGAACTACCAAATCAGAACATGAGGCGGAAGTTGTTCAAGGAATGATCGACAGAGGCGTGAATGTTTATATGGCCAAAGGATCTGTTGACAACCAAGAGGACGTTACAAGAATATTTAAGTACATCGAGGACAACATGCCTCCGTTGAAAGGAATACAGCACGCAGCCATGGTATTGGATGATGGTGCAGTTCCTGATGTAACAAGAGATAGATACATACGTGCATTTACTCCAAAGGCCGTTGGTTGTTGGTTATTGCATGAGGCATCGAAGTCATTGGATTTAGATCACTTCTTATCTTACTCTTCGATTTCATCTATCTATGGTAATCCAGGTCAAGTGAGTTATGTTGGAGCAAATCAGTTCTTAGATAACTTTTCACATTGGAGAAGAGCTCAAGGGCTTCCTGCAACAACTGTTAACTGGGGAGTAATCGGTGAAGCTGGTTTCGTTCATAGATCTGGAACTGTTGGAGGTTTACTCTTTAAACAAGGTTGGAAACAGTTTACTATAAAAGATGCTACTGGAATCATTGAGCAAATGTTCTTGAACAATCCTGTTCAGCGAATGGCTGCCGATTGTGATTGGAAAGTGATTGGAGGATTCTTCCCACACTCTTCAAACTCAAGTCGATTTGGACACCTTGTGAATGAAGAAGAATTGAACGCTGGTTCAGGTGGAGGATCTGGAGATGGTGCTTTGAAAGCGCAAATTCTTGATTCTAAGCCAGAAGAGCAACTTGATATATTATTGATTCAATTGAAAGATACATTTGCACGAGTTCTAGGAACTGTAGCTGATAAGCTTTCTACAAGTGAGCCAGTAACTAAGTACGGACTTGATTCCTTGATGGCAAACCAGATTAGAAACTGGGTGCAATCATCTGCTAGTGCGGATTACTCAATGATGAAAATCATGAGAGGACCTACAATGGAGGAAATGGCTAATGAGATTCTTGCCGAATTACTTGGTCAAGGAGGCGTTGCTGGAAGTGAAGGAGAAGTGAAGAGCGAACTTGATAAGTGGATCATTAGAACGAAAAAAGTTGAATCACCAAGATTGAGATTATTCTGCTTGCCTTACTTTGGTGGTGGAGCTTCAATATTTAATGCTTGGCATGAATCTTTACCAGATGACGTTGAAGTTTGTGCAATACAAATGCCAGGTAGAGAAGAAAGAGGTGATGAACGTCCGTATGACGATATCAACGAATTGGTAGCGAAGATTACAGAAATAATTGAACCACTTCTTACGACTCCGGTTGCATTTTACTCGCACTCATCTGGTGCTGGAATTACATTTGAACTTGCCCGTTTCTTAAGAAGAGAGCACAATGTTATACCTACTTCCTTTATGGTAGGTGGATGGAGAGCTCCTCATTTGGACAGTCCATTTGAGATTCTTGATCAGATTAGTGATGATGAAGTATATTTGGAAAGTAACATTGTGAAGATTAAAGATCACATGAGAACATTAGATGTTCCGGATGCAGTGATTGACAATGATGAAGTCTTCAATGAAATGCTTCCATCTTTACGAGCAGATATTCTTCTTGGTAAGCGATACAAGTATTACGAAGAAGCGAAGTTTGATTGCCCAGTAATCGCATTTGCAGGTACAGATGATAAGGTCTTTACTGATGAGCAGGTTCGATCTTGGGAAGATCAAGCGGGTGGTGAATTTAAGTTTATCAAGGTAAACGGCGGTCACTTGTTCTGTAGAGACAATAAGGAAGACCTACTTGAGCTAATGTCTGCGGAGATAGCTGAAGTGGTGATTTCATAATTGAACTAAAATATAATGGAAATCCTGTTCGATACTTTAATTATTGGACAGGATTTTCCTGTTTTAAAAAAGAATGATATCCACCTATGGCGAGTTTCGCTAGACCCTTCTGAAGAAATTCTTAAAGGAGCAAAAAGTGCTTTGTCTGATTTTGAATTGAGTCGACTAGATTTTTTTGAATTTGAAAGAGTTCAACGAAATTATACCATGAGTCAAGGTGTTCTTCGAATTTTAATCGCAAATTATCTTTCAATCGATATTAAAGAAGTTGAGTTAGGAAGACGATCTAAGGGTAAGCCATTTTGTAAGAATGATGAATCGTTGTTCTTCAATATTTCAAATTCAGGCGGATTGTGTGTTTTTGCTTTTTCGCGAGACAACGAGGTTGGTCTTGATTTGGAGAAAATCCGTCCACTGAATGATTTGGAGGAAATGATTAATAAGAACTTCAGCAATCAGGAGCAGAGCTATATCCGCAGGACAAAAGATGAAACCTTACGTCGTTTCTATTTTTACTGGACAATTAAGGAGTCTTACCTCAAAGCTATTGGGGAAGGAATGCGCATTGAACCTCAAAACCTAGAGTTCTCCATTCAAAATGATAGAATCCGGTTGCTTGGAGTAAATGGATACACCGATTATGATGATTGGGTGTTTGAAGAAACTCCTTTTTCACCTGAATACGTTCGTACGCTGACCTATATCGGTGAAGGTATTGACATTACTAATTTTGCGATTATCTCCGATGCTGCCTTTGGCGGTGTTTGATGGTTTGTCGAACTGTTAATTTTTTATATTTGTTTATATACTTCTATTTATGGGATTTACGAGAACATTTGATCTATTAGAGCGTTACGCAGAAAAGTTTTCTGATAAAGATGACGCCTTGGTTGCGAAGGTTGGAAAAGAGTGGGTAAAACGCTCTACCACTGAATATATAGAAACAGCTTACAACATCAGTTATGGATTGATGGAATTGGGATTTCGACCGGGAGATACAATTGCAACAATTGCCAATAATAGACCAGAGTGGAATATTACCGATCATGGGTTGTCCATGCTTGGAATTATTCACGTTCCCATTTTCGCTACACTTGAAGCTCCAAGCTACGAGCAAATTCTGGAGCACTCAGAATCTAAAATGGTAATGTTGTCGGACGCTTCCATTTACAAGAAAGTGAATCCGTTAAAAGATAAAATAAGTACGCTTGAGTCCGTTTATTCAATGAACGATATTGAAGGCGTGGCAAATTGGTTAGAAATTGTAGAGCTCGGTAAACAGAATGCAGACAAACACCGAGACGAGCTTGAAAAGATCAAAAGTGGTATCACAAAAGATGACTGTGTTACATTGATTTATACTTCAGGAACAACAGGAAATTCAAAAGGTGTTTTACTTTCACACAACAATCTTGTTTCCAATTTCATGGAAGTAAGCAAGGTCTTCGGAATGACACCGGATCAAAGGTATCTGTGTATCCTACCATTGTGCCACGTAGGTGAAAGAATGGCAAATTATTCAGCTCAATATTCAGGAGCAAGTATTTACTATGCGCAAAGCATGGCATCTATTGCGGATGATTTAAAAGATGTGAAGCCACATGCTTTTGGTACAGTCCCAAGAATTTTAGAGAAAATATACGACAAGGTGGTTCAAAGAGGAGAAGCACTTGAAGGAATGAAAAAGAAGATGTTCTTTTGGGCGCTCAAACTTGGACACGAGTACAATGTAGAGGGCAAGAGTTTATGGTATAGACTTCAACTTAAATTGGCGAGTAAGATCATCTTTAGTAAGTGGCGCGAAGCAATTGGAGGAAACATTCAATCCGTTGGTGTTGGTGGAGCGGCTCTTCAACCCAGATTAGAAAGAGTCTTTTGGGCTGCTGGCGTTCGTTTACTCAACATGTATGGCTTAACAGAAACGTCTCCAGTATGTACAATCAATAGGCTTGACAACATCGTTCTTGGGTCTATAGGCTCTACACTTCCTGGAGTTGATGTTAAAATCGCTGAGGATGGAGAAATCCTTGTGAAAGGTCCAAATGTGATGATGGGATATTTTAAAGATGAAGCAGCAACGAATGAGGCAATTAAAGACGGTTGGTTTCACACAGGTGATGTTGGAGTTATAGATGATCGAGGATTCTTAAAAATGACTGACCGAAAGAAAGCACTGTTCAAACTTTCCAATGGAAAATATGTTGCTCCTCAAGCAATTGAGAACATGTTTAAAGAGTCGGTCTACATAGATCAATTGATGGTAATAGGAGAGGGGGAGAAATTTACGAGCGCTCTTATAAGTCCTAACGCTGAAGCTTTGAAAGAGTGGTGTAAGCAAAATGAAGTGAAATGGGGAGCGATGACAGAAGTGCTCGAAGACCCAAAGGTGAAAGCACTCTTCAGTTCAGCCGTAAAAGAGTTCAATCAATCCATAGGAAAGGATGAGCAGGTAAAACGTCACAGATTAGTTCCAGAAGAATGGACACCTGACACAGGAGAGCTTTCTCCTACATTGAAATTGAAAAGAAAAGTTGTACAGGAGAAATACAAGGCTGTGATCAGTAGTATTTTTGGACATGAATTAGTTGAGCAATAACACGCATCAATAAAACGTAGAGTTATGATGATGAGACTGTACAGAATCTTTTTTGATTTTGTTATTACAAGAAGATATCGAATTACGATTATAGGTGAGGAGTTATTGAAAAAAAAAGGTGGAAAACTAATTTTACCAAATCATCAATCGCATGTCGATCCGCAAATGATTGGAATCAAATTCTACAAATTTGTTGATATAGTCCCTGTTGTGAATGAGAGTTTTTTCAAAATACCTGTGGTTCGATACTTTTTTAAACAATGGGGGGCAATCCCTGTCGCTGAGTTCAAAAAAGGTAACAGAGACCCCAATGTATTAAAAAACATTTTCGCGGACGTTAACAAGGCTCTAAATGAAGGAAGAGCACCAATAATATACCCTTCAGGTCAGCTGCAAGATATAGGTATCGAAACGATTAGAAATAAACAGAGTGCATATACAGTAGTTTCAAATTTAGGAGACAATTCCAGGGTTCTCGGTGTTAGAGTAAAAGGACTTTGGGGATCAATGTTTTCAAAAGCATGGACGGGAAAACAACCTCCATTTCTCCCTGTATTTCTGAAGGGCATATTTTTCTGGTTAGCGAATTTGATATTTTTCTGTCCAAAAAGGAATGTAACGCTTGAAATCGTTGACATTACTGATGAGGCTAGGGAACATGCCAAAGGTGACCGAAGAGCCTTCAATACATATCTTGAAGGGTTCTACAATGTGAACGGTATTGAAGAACCTACTTATATCAAGCATTTCTTCTTCTTTCCTAAACTAAAGAGAAAGCTGCCTGAAAGTATCGCCGAGAAGTATAAAAAGATGAAAGAGGCAGCAGTCAAGTAGTTATCTTTCTTATTTGAAATGTTCAAGGCTAAACTGACGTGCGTAGTTTTACCTATATTTTGTTTTTGAAACTAAATATAGTCATTCAATTAATAATTGATTTCGCGAAGAAAGAACGAAGCATGCAGTTTAGGTAGCCTATGTTATAAGCTTCATTCAACTCTGAACACTTTTTCTGAGGTGCCATCAGAGTATACGTATATCAGTAAAGTGTTCGGTCTGTCTTCTGTTTCTCTGCCCATTGTGTCAACTATTTGTATGACATTTTTGACTTCCAATTTATCTTCAGGCAAAGAAGCGATATTTATTCTTTCCAGAAGTAGGTTGTCAATTTTTGTACCCGAAAAGCCAAGAACAACTCCCTTAATCGTTAATTCGGTGGAATTGGATGTTGCTGTAAAAATTGTATCAAATAATTGCCAATTTTGAGATTGGACTACAAGAAATGAAGAGATTGAATCACCGCCATTAAAAACAAACGCAATGCGATGCGTGTCCGTAGCAAACCCCTGAAATGATTCATGCTTTAAATAAGCACTTAGATGATAGGTTGAATCTTGTAGTACAGAAGATGTTAATGTTGTTTTGCCAGCTTCGTTATATCCAAAATCAATCCAAGCATTTCCTGATTGAGCCGTATCAAGATCCCAATTACACGTAAAAACCGTTCCTTCAACCATTCTATCAGGTGATCCAACTGTAGAAAACCAGCTGTCGGGGCCGTTAACCGGCACTGTATTACTACAAAGGGTATCAACAAAATAACCCCAACCTGTGGATGAACTATCTGGGCCTAGCTCGAAATCCCCATTAGGCACTAAATTTTGGGCAGAGCTCTGAAACAGAACAAACAGTAGCAGTATATTAAGTGTAATTTTCATTGCTTATAACGTAAGTATAAGCAGTGGTTTTAATACCGCTTATACTTTGTTCGAAGTGGATTGCTATTAATCTTAAGCCAGTACCTCGCTTACTTGAATAATAGGTTCGATATTGGTAAAGTTCGGTAAATCTCCCATTATTTTATCAGCGTTTGGACCAAATGCTTTTCCAAAATCTTCAACAGAATCGAAATACATGTTTCCCATTCCAGCATATGGAGCGGTAGATCCTGGCTCAGCTCCACCCAATCCTTGTTCTACTGTAGCACCCTTTAACGCCTCACCTAATAATTCTCCAACCATTGGAATATGCTTATTCATGTAATAATCCATATCAAATGTTGTGTTTTCTCCATTAGGATATAGTACGCTCACTTTTGTCATTCCTTTTTTCATATCGATAATTTTATATAGTTATTACTGTTTTGGCCTTTCAGAAATGCCCCGTTTGTTTATCTGGCTTCTGGAATTCATGAATAGGCACGGTTTAATTTTGTACGATCTCGAATATACAATTTTCTAGATGATATTTATTAACCAATTCATTGTAGTAGACCCGATTTTCTTTTGATTATCTATCCTATTCACATTCAATGAGAGCTAATTACTCCATCGTCAATGTTCTGGCAGAGCATCCATAATTTTCTAGATTCTTTGGAATAATCTGTCTGCATTTCAGTTATTAGCGAGGCAGTCTGCTCGTTTTCCAAAGTCAGGACAATGCCATTCTCCTCAAGACAATTGATCGTTGGTCCAACTTCCTCCTGAGAAATATCTGTAATTTTATATCCCTCCAAGCAATCACACGCTTTGTCTGTTTGACCGGCACATGAAACAAGTGCTAGACCAAGAATTAAATAAATGATTCTTTTATACAGAGTTATATTCGTGTAAATTTAAATGGTCTATGGGTCAAGAAAATCGTCCTTGTATCTCTCGCCAATAATTCCATATAAAATTAATAAAAGCGTTCAATGAATTTCTCATATTTTATCACTCTACCATTTCTCGAATTCAATAAATATTTTTCATGGTTTTCAGATAGGATTGATATATCGTATTTTTCGAAATTGGATTTTCGTACATCTATCAACAAGTCGATGGATAATTTTTTAAGCTTAAACTTCCATTTTTGTTTACCGCCATTTGAGATGTTACTTATACTATGATTGTTGCAGTCGTATACAATTTGATACTTGTCAAATTGTATTTCTGTTTCATAAAAATCACAGACGCTATAAGCATCAAACAAATCACGTTGTCCATTCGAAACCTCTCCTTCATAGTAAATTCGTCTGCGAACTACCTCAACTTGACGGTCTAAATAAAAAGTAGTTCTTTTTGTCCAATTGCCTTTCTTATCAAACTCATAATGATTGACATATATGGTGTTTCCCGTCAATGAATCGTTGTCCTTTAGCATGTTAGCAAATCTAGATATGAGCTGAGTGCCTGGTACGTACTCAAAGCACGTGTGTGAGATGGTCGAATCATTTTTTAGTGATTTGCGTGAAATCAGATTGTTTAAAGTATCATATTCATAAATTTGTTTGTATCGAATATTTCTATTGGAACCAATAAAGGTTTCTAATTCAAGTGTTCCGTCTGGTCTATACGTGTAATAACAAGCATGCTCACAATTGATATCATAACACTCTTTAATGATTCTACCGTTCTCATCGATTATTGTTTCTTGTGGATTCCCTAGGATGATTTCTGATATTTCAGGAACGGTCTTTTGACTTGATGAGTCAATAATGATGTCCTTCCATAAAATTTTGGTGACAGTTCCTAATTCTAAATCATATTGATGGGACCACTCGCTAGGATAAAAGGTAGTATCAGAAATTAGATACCTATGAGTCTTATCTATCTCCAATTCAACCATCAATGTGTCGGGTTCGGCATCTATCCACATTGAGTTTATTACATTTATTCTCATGAACACCACGTCATCATTAATAATAATCTGACTATCACTTAATATTTGGCAACGTACGGAAAATGATCTTGAGAAAATGATTAATCCAAACGGGAAAAACCATTTTAATAAAACTGTGACAATAGCGGGGAATGACATGATTTTAATGTATTCAATATGGATTACTGTCGAGGTAGCATACTCCCGTTTCTTGAGTTAATTAGACTGCTTGGAGCAGTGTTAGTTTGTAATACTAAGTCATAATATTCTAAATTAGTAAGTCCAAAATAATGGACGGAATTACATAGTTTTTGTTCCACGGTATGCTCGAATATTTTTTTCGCTTTTATTTTCCACAGAATCCTACCCTTTTTGTTTATTGCGAAAACGATATTCTTTTTTGTGTCAATCATAACTGAATAATCCTGAAACTCTATTCTTTCAATAAATTGTTTTGAACAAGGATCGTTTGATTCATATGGTTCAAAAGTAAGACCGCCAATATGCAGTTTGATTCTAGTATATTCACTTCCGTACTTTATTTCCCTTTCAATAGCCTCCATTAATTGGTCATTTCTAAATGTTTTCCTTTGTTTCCAGTTCCCAATGGAATCAAATTGATACTCGAACAAAAGGTCAATTTCTTTTTTTAGTGGATTAATTGAACTTATTGACCCCATGGTTGATATCAACTCTGTTCCGGGCAAATATTCAGAATAATAGGAAAATAGTATTGAATCATTTTTACAACGGAGATTTAGAACTTCACTCCCAAGGCTGTCAAATTTTTCCATGCTTGTGTAAACACCATCATTTTTGATGTATTTCGATTGTTGAAATCGAAGTTTTCCATTATCCCAATAGGTATAGCTGATGTAAGAAGAACAATCGTCACTCAAGCATATTGTCGAGTCTTTATTATATGCGGTCGGATCACCTTCAGAATAGTTGTTAAGCCTAATCTCATTTGTCAATAAACTATTTGTGACCGTATCCTGAGTGTACTCTATTTGGGTAAGGATATTCTTTTTCTTATCATATCTAATTAATGTATTAGATACTGAATTGATTTGGTAGTCCAAAAAATCACTTGTACGATCACCGATAAAAAGTAGTTCCGTTGATCCAGGATCAATATGCATGGAATTTACTTGAATTTTTAAGTATGTTACATCTCCTTTTACACGAATCTCCTCCTGAAAACATCTTAGGTCTACAGGCCTTTTGTGTTTACTGTCAATACAAAGTGAAATCTGTTCAGAAAAATCAAAATATGTTAATCTTCTTTGCCCAGAGGAATCACTGTTTTTCACAATTTTCAATGAATCAGAATTGAATTCCGGCTCATTGTTTTGACCTACCGAAATAGTACAAAATGTAAAAACAGAAAGTAGTAGTAGGCTGATATTCATGCGTGTATAACGTTGATTAATAGTGTTTATTATAAATTTATTTAGGGTGTAGGTGCTATTATCTGTATCAATTGATAATTAATATTAGATCATCGTATAGTGTTTCATTAAAGAAAAGCGTAACCCGATAACGACCCTTTTTATTTGCCATTTTTTTTAACTTTTCTTTTTTACCAATTATTTTGTGCACTGAGAAGTTGTCTGAGGCATCAAGTGATTCGAATTCATATGTAAGGTTATTTCCATTGCTATCTCCTAAGCAGTGAATATAGAGTTCTCCGGAATTGTCAATTACAATAGTATCCTGATGATAGAATGAACTTTCTCCGATAATTTCAACATTTTTATTCATATACAATTTATAGAAAGGATAGTTGAAATAGTTCCACTCTATGTCTGACATGCTTTGAATTGTGAACACAGAATGTTGTGTTCTCATGGTTTGATCCGAACCTCTAAAAGTAAGATTGATATCTACCTGCGTAGGTTTATTGAGAAGAGAAAATTGATGAAGTATTTCTTCACTTAATTGATGACCGTCAAAATAGAACTCTTTTTCAAATCCTTCAATTTTAACTACACCGAATAATTTATACCACCCTATCTGTTGATTTTCAGATAAAGTTTCTGCTAATTTTAAACTTGATATTTCGTCTATACTGTCTTTGTGTATGTGAATAAAAGCATTGCTCCTGTATTTCCCTAAAAGCAACTCAGGAGATGGCATTTGTACAACGTCAAATATCTGAGTACTAATAACAATAGTGTCTTCATTTGTGATCTTTACAAGATCTAGTGAGTATGTCGAATCTGGCAGACTGTGATTAGCTATTAGAATTATACTATCGTTGGCTCCAGTAGTCGTGACTCCATGGCCGAGCAATGTATAATTTGCCGATTCGCTGTTGAGAGGAATTGAAACCTGATATCTAACTCCTGCTATTAGAACAGGCGGTGTTTTGAAGTCGATATGACAATCACCTTGAGAATATGTAGTCAGAGAGCAGACGACCATTAAAATGAGAATAGCAACGTTTTTCATAGTTTCCAATTTAATCAGATAATGAATTTTTCTGGAATAGGTAACAAATCAACTTTATGATCATGGCTAATGCTCCAAGTTAACCCCCAATTTTGTACAGGTTAGGTATCGTTGTAATGCGTTCTATTATCCATTATTTTTTTATGCCAAAATAAGTTTGCTGCTTTCGTGTAATTGTTCTCTATGAGCCGGATGAGCAATATCGATTAGTAATTTCACGCGTTCCTCAATGGTCTTCCCATAAAGATTGGCAACTCCATATTCTGTGACTACGTAGTGCACATGGGCACGGGTTGTTACAACTCCAGCACCTTGTTTAAGAAAAGGAACAATTTTAGAAATTCCACTTTTCGTTGTTGAAGTCAATGCAATAATTGGCTTACCACCTTCAGAAAGAGACGCTCCACGAATAAAATCCATTTGTCCTCCAACGCCTGAGTATATTTTACTGCCTATTGAATCCGCACAGACTTGGCCCGTAATATCGATTTCTATCGCACTATTAATGGCAACTACTTTTGGGTTCTTTTGAATGACGGCTACATTATTCACATATCCAAAATCAAGCATTTGAACCATAGGGTTATCGTCAATAAAATCATACAGTTTTTTGCTGCCAACCACAAATGACGAAACGATCATTCCTGGGTGTTTTTTTTTGCATGCTCCATTTATTACCCCTTTCTCAATCAAAGGCAAGACACCATCAGAGAACATTTCTGAGTGTATTCCTATATTCTTATGGCTATCAAGACAAGATAAAACTGCATTTGGGATAGATCCAATACCTAGCTGTAGGGTAGATCCATCTTCAATTAAGTCACAAATATTTTTACCTATTGCCCAATTTTCATCCGTTAAGTCAGCATACGTTACTTCTGGTAAGGGTTCAGATTCTTCTACTTGAATATTGATTTCATTGATGTGAATTAGTCCATCGCCATGTGTTCTTGGCATTTGGTCATTTATTTGGGCAATCACTATTTTGGCACATTGAGTCGCGGCTAGAGAGATATCGACTGAAGTGCCCAATGAGCAATAACCATGCTTATCAGGAGGAGATACAGTGATGAGAGCCACATCAATGGGTATAACTCCTTTCTTAAATAATGCCGGTACTTCGCTTAAGAATATTGGAATATAACTACCACTACCATTTTGAATAACATCTCGCATGTTTGATCCAACAAAGAATGATTTAATGGTAAATGAAGCTTGTAAATCTGGGTTGGAATATGGTGCTTCTCCCTCCGTATGTATCTGATAAATACTGACGCTCTTTAATTCAGAATGACGCTCAGTCATTGCATTAACCAAGCACTTCGGAACAGCAGCGGCAGAATGAATAAAAATATTGTCTCCGCTTTTTATATGTTTTACGGCCTCGGCTGCTGTGCTTGTCATAAATTTGAGTTTTTATGCGTTACATTTTACAGCTAAAAAGTCGTTAATGCTTTTAACCTTGAATGTTGTTTAAAGTTAAGAAAAAGCGCTGGCTTTTGATTAGTGGTTTCCTTTCTCCACACGCTCTTTCAGTTTTTCATTCATAGTATTAAAACCTGACACGATCTCCGTATCCAGTTTCTTTTTCATGAAACGAACTAAAAGGCCATTGAACTCTTCCTTTTGAATAAGAGTTGTAGTACCATCACCATTGTCGGCAATTTCAAAAGAATGTCTGCCGTCAAAAATACCAGAGAATAAGAAATGGCCTAACCAAGTAAACTCTTTGTTCTCTTCAAATGCTTGGGTGGTGGGTTTAAATTTCATGGTCCCAATTTCTGCGTCGAATCGCTGACCAAGACGTATGGTGCCTTTAATAGACTTGATAAATGGATTCCATTGTGGGTACGCCTCAAAATCCGTTAAAACTTTCCATACTGATGCTGGAACAGCATTGATAATAATTGAAGTACTAATTTGATGTTTCATCGTGATGTGTTTTTGTTTAACACAAAGATTGAACGATAAAGATCAACAGCTCTTGACAAATATCAAGAAATGATTTTTTTGCGGATCCGGCTCAAAGTTTCAGGAGTCATTCCCAACATTGAAGCAATATATTGCTGTGGAACTTGTTGAAGCAGCTCAGGTTTTGTCTGAGATAAATAGGCATAGCGTTCTTCTGCCGACATGGAAATAAAACTAAAAATGCGATCTTCAATAGTCATAAAACACTTCGCTAAAAACAATTTTTCAATCTCCGACCAATTAGGTATTTGTTCCTTTATCGCCAAGTAATTCGAATAATCCAAGGTGTATAACTCACAATCCGTGATGGCTTGAATGTTCCACCGTGCAGGTTGCTCGAATAGTATACAGCCTAAATCAGTGGCAAACTCACTAGGGGAGGATATCCATTGAGTTATTTCTTTTTTATCTGTCTGTTTGAAAATTCGTAAGAATCCACTTTTAACCAAGCTTAACTTGCCATGGCGTGTTCCAATCGAGGTGTGAAAATCGTTTCTTTTTATTCGTTCTTCTTGGAACAATGCCGCAATTTTTTCGGATTGCTCTGATTTTGTTTCAAAATAAGTGCTGATATATTGGCTTAATTCATTCATGGTTTAACTGGCCATAAGGTTTTAGCTAAAATTACGTTGCTGAAAGGTACGCAACAGTTATGAGTTTTGTTGTAAGCAGTTATTTGTTCAACAATCCCCCTTTCTTATACGGCTTCAATTCCTTAAGTAAAGGAATTAAAGTAGCCTCTCCCTTTTTCGTGAGATACGGCCTGTAGGGAACGAACAGCACTGTCATAGCATGTTCTATCTTTTTCTTGTTAGATAATTTGGGTTGGAAAATCGCAAGTTCTTGTTGCCAAAATAAACCTAGTGCATTTTGAACATAGGTGAATCCATTAAGATGAGGCAGTATTGAATCGTTTAGAAACCCTTCCCTTACTAGTTGCTCGAATATGTGTTTACCCTGAATAAAGTGATTTTCAAAAGTCTCCTGATAGTAGTTCTGCATTTCAGGAATCGACGTAATGATTTCTGCGTGTCGGCTATTGAATAGAAATCGATACTTAATATGCGAGTTGAAAGTGGTTTCCATCATTTGATATAAAGAGAGAAGTGAATCGGTAGCAGGAACAGCCATGTGGTTTTCGATTGCTTTGTTCACGTCATCAACCAATTGAAGAGACAATGCATAGATAATATCGTTAGTAGTAGGGAAATGATAATTAAGATTCCCGACACTAATATTAATTTCATTGGCAATATCTCTGAGAGACACCTCTTGAATCCCTTGTGTATTGAACTGTTCCAATGCGGTGTGTAATATTTTCTCTCTTGTCTTCACGAGATAAAGATAAATAAAAACTTAGGTTGTTGTCCTAAATTGGATTTATTTATTACATTTGGGACATCGTCCTAATAATTTAATAAAATAAAAATGGATAAAGTCATAACCAACCCGATCACTGGTGAAAAAGCAACTTTTTTAAAAGAGCATGCCGGCACCAATGGAGAATACACAAAAGTAATGGTGGAACTAACTCCGTTTGCCAAGGGAGTCCCTAAGCATTACCATACTAGAATCACAGAAGAGTTTGAAGTAGTGGAGGGTGAAATGGTTGTGACTGCTGGAAAAGAAAAGAAAACGCTAAAAAGCGGAGAGAAAGTATTTGTTCCAGTTAAAATGATTCATGCGTTTCGAAATTATACGGATCAGCCTGTCAAATTCACAGTTGAAATAAGACCAGCAAGTCTTGGTTTCGAACGATCTATTAGAGTGGCTTTTGGATTAGCTAGAGATGGAAAGTGTCGAAAAAGTGGACTTCCGAAAAACATGGTTCATCTAGCTCTATTAGCAAAATGGGGGGAAGGCATGGTTCCTTGGCCAATGTCGATCGCGGTGAAAATGCTCAATAAAAAAGCAGAAAAGGCAGAGAAAAATGGAACGGCTCAAGAACTGATTGATAAGTATTGTTCTTGATGGATTCAAGTGAATGACAGGAATTGGTTACAACCTTTCCTCCAAATTGTTTACCCAAACTTCAATTATTTCGTTTAGAAGTCAAGAAAACAAAGGGTTACTCAGATTAATAATTAACTAGGATTAATTGTGTCTTATTAGTTAGAAATAATAATTCTCTTAGTTTGACTCGAACCGTTCAATTCAACGCTAATGTAATAGATTCCATTCTCTAACTGAGAAACGTCTATTGTATTATTCGTACGCTTGAAATCAACAAGTTCTCCTGTTAAAGTGAAAATTGAAACTTTAGAATCTTTTTTCAATCCTAGAATTTGAAATGTCGATACCGCAGGGTTTGGATATAGTGTAAATGAAACAGGATTTGAAATCTGCTCTAAACCTAGAGAACAATTAATAACTGAGATTGTTACTGAATCTGTATACACACATCCGTTCGTGTCGGTCATTTCAACCCAATAAATTCCTGATGAATCTACTGCAAAAGTTGAAGATGAACTTCCATCTTGCCAGTTATATGAAGCGCCTGAAGTTGTAGCATCCAAAATCAAAGTCGTTGTATCGCAAATAGTAGAATCACCGCCAAGGTCAACAGAACCTGCGCAGCACGTTTCAACACTGAAAGATCCAAGATCCACATTGCTTACAATTCCATCTACAATTCCTGTAGTTGTTATGTTATAGGCTCCTTCTGGTAACGTTCCAAGATTAATATCCTCTGTAAATGGTGTCAATCCTACAATTGGATTAAAGCCTGAGAAGTATTCCATGTCAACTGTAATATTAAAACCTGTCACCACTACAGCAGGACCTGAATAACCATAATTAGTGTTTGCTAATGTTCCAGAAACTGTGTACATGGTGATTGTACATGAAGTTGCAGGAGGATTTGTTAAGTCTGTAGCCAAAAATACGACCTGAGAATTTACATTGTTAGAGAAAGTTCCCATGATTACAACTATGGAAAGAGCAAGTATTGATTTAAACATATTTTTGAAATTACGATGATTAGTGCTATACACAAACAAACATAGATGAAATTGGTAAAAATCGAATTACCATTCATCCAATTTATTTGGAGAAATAGACAGGTCTATGCGAATTGCCCATAAGGAACAAAACACGTATTCTTTTTATCTATGTTATGTGCAGTATTATATAACTTTGTAAAATGGAGAAATCACTTGGGATATTCGAAAAGTATCTATGGCTTTGGGTCTTTTTGTGCATGCTTATAGGCGTAGGGTTTTCTGTATATATCCCTGGTTTTAGTGGTTGGTTGAATAATTGGAAGATTGGAAACGTGTCCATTCCTATCGGTATTTGTTTGTTTTTAATGATGTATCCTGCACTTCTCAATTTTCAGATGAATGAAGTTAAGAATCTCCTTAAAGCCCCAAAACCAATACTGCTCACGTTGATTTCAAATTGGATTGTAGCGCCAGTAATAGCGGCTGCACTCGCATACTATTTTTTAGAAGGTAAGAATCAACTGATTGTGGCGCTAATTCTATTAGGATCAAGTCCATGTACGGCAATGGTGATAGTTTGGGGAAGTATGGCTAAAGGTAATCAAGAGCAAAATGTGATCACTACAAGCATCAATACCATAACGATTATGTTTCTATACGCTCCAGTAGTTATCTTTTTAACAGGGGTTCAAGGAATTATTATAGACAGATATGAGCTTTTCATTTCAGTTCTTGTTTTTATTGGTTTTCCAATGATTGCTGGTTTTCTATCAAAAAAAATATTAATAAAAAGCAAAGGTGTCGATTGGTTCGAGAATACATATCGGAGAATTGTGGGAAAGATTGCCATAGTGGCATTACTCATTACACTGATTGTCTTGTTCGCATTGAATGGTGAAGTATTGATCGAGAATCCTCAAGAGATGTTATTGGTTTCAATACCGTTACTAATTGGATTTGCCTTGGTGGTTGCATTTAATATACTAGTCACTAGAATCTTTAAATTGAAATATAAGGAGGCAGTTATCACTGTTTTAATAGGATCTTCAAGTCACTTTGAGATCGCCATTGCTACAGCAATATCGTTGTACGGTTTAGGTTCGCAAGCAGCTCTAGGCACGACCATGGGGTTGTTCTGGGAAGTTCCAATTATGCTTGGACTTGTGTATCTAGGTAAATATTTCCACCGAAAAGGATTTTGGAAGGATTGACTATTTGTCGCCTTTTGTAGGGTTGCACAAAATGTCTCGGTTAAAAATCATTGTTGGCAAATTTTTATTCTATCGGTTTATCTAAATAATAAAAGATCTTCCATGCTGAATCATTTGATTTCATAAATCGGAATGCCGTTGTGACTGTCCTTATTAAATATTCATTTTTACTGTCTTGTCTTAGTCCTAGAATTTCCGGACTGAAGGAATTCAAGAGAAATGGAATATTCATATCCTCACCCATCTCCCATTCTCTTTGTTCTTCGGGACGAATTTCAGTTGTGATAATAACGCTATCAGCGATGCAGAAATCAATTAGCAGTTTCTGAAGGTCTGTGGTATCTTTAATCGTATTGACAAAGTCGGTGTATGTATTTAATAAATCGATTGGTAGTTCAACAGTCCCTTCATATGTTTTTATTAGATCATTGGCAGTATAAGTAGTTGTTATGAGTTTATTATCCCGAGAATTTTGACTTACACAACTCAAGCACATGAAGCATAAAAAAAAGATAAATAGTATTTGATAGCTCTTGTTCATTTTGAAACGATCTCTTTAAGGGTCAAGGCTTAAATGACGTGCGCCTTTTACCCGTGTTTTAAGTTTTGTAACTAAATATAAGCATTTCCATAAGGGTAGTTTCTCGAAGCAACAATGAACCATGCAGTTTAAGTTATGTTATTATCATCACTTTAGAGTCAATAATAGTTAGCTTTGAGGATGGAAAGGGAGATAAAGTACAAGAAAGACGAACCAGGTGGATTTACGCACACTCTAAATGAGAGAGTGAATGAATACTTCAAAACGGCAGGGATCACGCGAAAAACGAACAACTACGGAAGGTTTAAAGTGATTCTCTTCTTGCTGATTTTCAGCTCACTTGTGGCAGCTATTTACACGGCAAATGGAAATGTAGCTCTACTTCTTGGAGCTTTTACTGTACTCGGATTTATTCAAATATGTTGCGCATTGATTCTAGGACATGAAGGTGTACATGGTGCATTTTCCAATAGTAAGTTTTGGAATAAAGCGTTAACCTATATGTTCGATATGGTTGGAACTTCCGGTCATCTTTGGTCACTTCGTCACGTTCACTCACACCATCCTTATCCTATGATTCCGGATGTAGACACTGATATTCACCAAACAGGAATGTTGACATTTCCACCCATGGAAAATCCTCCTAAATTTTTCAAGTATCAGCATATATATTCGCCATTTTTATATCTGTTTTATACTTTTTCAGTTGTGGTGAAGCGCGATTTTGTTGATTTCTTTTCAAGTAAGATTGGGCACAAAGTGATTAAACACAAGAGAAAAGAATTCATCGAGTTATTTGTTACGAAAGCAATCTATTTTACATACACACTAGTGCTCCCTTTATTGTTATCAGGAGTGTACTGGGGTTGGGTTCTTTTAGGATTCATGCTTATGCACATTGCCGAGAGTCTTACAGCAGCCATGGCTTTGTTTCCTGCTCATCTTCACGAGAACTCGGTTTTTCCTTTGCCTGATGAAAATGGCAATATGCAAACTACTTGGGCTGAACATCAGTTAAGAGTAACAATGGATTTTGGTACGCGCTGGCATATCGTAGGGTTTTTCTTTGGGGGAATTAACTATCATGCGGTGCATCACATGTTTCCAGCGATGGCACACGTACATTTTCATAAAGTCCAAAAAATATTGGTACAGACATGTAAAGATTTTGGAATCCAACATAATGTTGAGCCGTACATGTACAAGTCGCTCATCTCTCACGTAAAGTTGTTGAAGCGGAATGGTGTTTCTCGAAAGAACTTACACCACTTGTCCGAGGTAATATAGCGAAGTATCGTTTGCTAGCAGGTGCAGATCTAATTATCATGAGGACTCTGTCTTTTTACTGGAAATGTGTTTTCTAAAGGCTTCTTGGTGATATTATAGGCACTGTCTGGTCAGCCACTTAAAAGATGATCATTAATATATGGTGTTCTTGATTTGAATATGAGATAGCAAGGTGAACTTATTCATGATGTCACAAAATGAAAGTTTAGCCAATACTTAGTGGTAAGTACTGCAAAGATAGAGGCATTCCCATCTTTCGTAATTGTGATTATTCTTAAAATCTCACCTAGATCTGTTTTTTTATTTTTAAAAAGTTTTTTTTCTGTAGCATCATTTGAGCAACGAGCATAGTACTCTGATTGAAGGAATTCTTCCCAACCTTTTTTTGGAGGCGGGAGTATCTCCAAGTCCCACCCACCATATCTTTTTATATCGAAGTAATAGTAATAGCGCGCTAAGAAAGTTCCAAGAAATACTTCTTCATCTTGATCCTTTGAAAAGGCATATATCCTCAAATTTGCATCACCCGACATAGAAAAGCCATATTCCTCACAAGTACTGATTGATACATCAACTAATACTGTACTTTTTTCTAGCCATTCTGTGCAAAAAATACGTAGAGTCACATATTTTGAAGGGCTAAAATAGTACCCAGCAGTTGGGTTGATGTGAGTTTCAATTCCATACTTTTCCAATTCCATGAAAATTTTCAGTTTAATATCATCGGACGTATTTGTGTCCATTTGAATGGGAAGAATGGGTGTGTCGTAATGTGACATTAATTTTTAAGATTGTATTCTCAGGATAAATTTTGCAGATTCTGTCTCGATACAACTAGTTGGTCTATGATAGTTGTTTCTTCCATTGCAGATTCATTTCATTTTTTTTATTATCATAAAACAATTACTAGAATTTCGATTCTAAATCTTTAATCAATTCATTGCTTAAAGGCCAATTCCCAAATCCACTTTTAGTTTCTATGTGATCAGCATCTTCTAATACTATGAGCTCACTGCCCCAATTAGCAGCAAATTCCTTGGCTCTTTGGAGGGAAGTAACATGATCATTTGTACTTGCCACAACAATTGTAGGAAATGGTAGCTTGATCCTTGGAATAGGAACAAAACCACTAATGTATGATGGGTAATTGTCTTTCTCGGAATCACTTGGGGCTACAAGTAAAGCTCCTTTTATTTTGTGTCCAAATTTCTCAAACCATTTCACTATCGACATGCATCCGATTGAATGACCAATTAAAATTAGTTCGGAATGGTTGAAACCTTTTAGTTCTCCTTCGATTTGGTTAATCCAAGTGTCGCAATCTGGTTCGTCCCAATTTTCTTGATGAACTCTTATAAAATTTAGAGGGTCAGATTGCTCAAGTTGAGTTTGCCAATGATTTTCATCTGAATTATGTAAACCCGGTATATTTATTTTCATTCTCTACTTCAATTACTGCTAACGTTTTGAAGCTATGCGTAGTACGGCTTCTAAACTAAAATTGTTTTTTCGAAGATAAGAAAAAGCGATTAAGCTTTTGAGTATAGATTTGTTAATACATAAGTTAGATCTCTCGAAGCATAAACCCGCATGGAGTGTAGGTAATGTGCTTGTTGCACAACTGTTGATAAACATACACAAACAATTCCAATCCAGCCTTCTACTTTCGTATCTTGAGTTATGCAAGGAAAGAAAGACTATCCGGAGAAAATATTCACAAGTTTCCAGTTGAGCAATCACATACCCAAGGACAACTTTTATCGTCGTTTATCCAAGCATTTGGATTTACATATAATAAAGAAGCCGATGCGTTAGCATCAAGATCTTATTGGGAATGCTCTCAGGGAAAACGGGCTGAGTTCCGTAAAACATTTAACGATAAAGTGACAAAAAAGAATCAGTCTGCATCGGAAAAAGCCATGAGAAGCGTATAGACATTACATATTACAAAGAAGTATATGATCGAGGAATAGCACGCTTAAAAACTAAACAGGGGCGTCGTTTTAATACATTCGAAGTAGTACAGTAGAACCAGTTTTTGGTTCGCTCACCCAGTTCTTTGGGATGCGAAAAGTGAATACCATTGGAATAAAACAGGCTAACAAAGTGATGTTGATGGCTGGCACGGCATACAACCTAAAAAAGTACTTGAAATTTGTTACCAAAACAGCAAAAAGTAAAGCGGAAGAAGTGAAAGCTTCTTTGATTTTGTTTTTTGAACTATTATCGGCTAAAAAGATGCGATTTGAACCGCTCATTTATTAACTGAAATCGATAACACTGGAAAATGAAGGTGTTTTAAAAGGGCTTAAATGGAGTCATTCATTTTTAGAATGAGAGGTTGTGCAACGGTTACTGATGTTATGTGTAGATTATTTTACTCGTCTAAAGAGCCAGTACACAGTCCTCACGTCTGGTTGTGGTGAATAAAAATTATTTTCATCAATTATAGAAATTTTTATAGATTTCGGGAGGGTTCTGCTGTTCTTTTCATCGTTTCTGTCAAGAATAATTGTCGATCCAGAAAATTCCCATTTCCCTTTAAATTTGGAACTAGAATTCCCGTAGACTTTCCTTTCTACATAGGAACCTCCGCGTTTAAATTTTATTGTTGAGTATAAACTTTCTGATGGGAAAGGCTCCAGAATGGTGTCCAAAACATAAAACTCCCATTGGCCCGAGGTTAATTCAATGTCTTGACAATACCCATCAAAAACCGATAGATTCAATAATAGAGTACAAAGTAAAATTTTCATAATTGTAATAATAATGAGAGCTGGTTAGGAAGTAACGGACAACATTACACATAACGTCTGGCTAAACTGCGTTTTAATGCAGTTTAGGTTTTGTTGGTAAATCGTTTTATTCTTTTACCAATCGAATTATAGCTTTCTTGTCTCCTGATTCAATCATCAACAAATAAACTCCAGGGGATTCTTCAAGCTTTAAATTCAATAGTTGACTATCATAATAAGTTTTTAATGATATTAGCTTACCACTCAAATCTGTAATTGAAATCGTAACGGATGCGTATTGGTTTCCAAGGTCTAAAGAGAACTTTCCATTTGTAGGGTTAGGATAGAGTAGTAGTCCCGGTCCAAAATCATTTTCGATCAATCCTACATTAGGAATTGTAATGCAAGCAGATGTATCAATGCAGCCATTGTAGTCAATGATCACAGCATGGTCACCACTTGACAAGGCATTGAAGTCTATAGATGTTTCTCCAATTATAGGTATATACCCAGGGCAATCAACCCATTGATAATTCGCTCCAATTTGATTTGCTGACAAAATATGTGAGAATGGTGGCCCACCAATTACATTATAATTTACGGTATTGTCTACAGTATTAATTGTGAGATTTAAAGTCGCAACTGAATCGCAACCGGAAGCATTTGTTAATGTAGCGGTATACGAACCACTGATTGTGTATGTAGTTGAGTTCGCAGGCCAAATGTAGCTATCACAGGCTATTATGTTCTCTGAACTGGACGAAGTATCTCCTACAGAAACAACGACATCGTCAGAATTTATACAACCATTCGTATCAATACACGTGACCGTATAAATCGTTGTAGAAATAGCTGTGAATGGGATACAATCAACTATTCCGTTGTCCCAAGAGCAGACATTGCCTGACGAATTCGCACAAAGAGATACTAAGTTCAAGGGGCATACATCAACATCTGAACCAGCATCAACTGTAGGGAGGTTATAGACGATTACGAGCACCGTATCAGTGTTTTCGCATCCTTGTGGGGAGGTCGCAGTTACGATGTGTTGGGTAGTATCAATAGGGAGAGGAGTCAAAAAAGGTGCCGCATCAACTACGCCGTTATCCCAAGTTACTATAACAAAACCACTTCCGGTTCCAGTTAATATTGTCATTTGTTGACCACAAAATAATTGATCGGGTCCGCCACTAATGATTGGTAACGGATTAATCGTTAAATCAAGCGTTACGATCGAATCACATCCGAAAGCATTTACAAGTGTTACTGTATATGAACCAGTGGCAGTATAAGTAGTTGAGTTTGCCGACCAGATGTAAGAACCGCACGCAGTGATGTTTTCAGAAACGTCGTTACTACTGTTGATTGTAAGGTTTATTGTCATTAGGCTATCACATCCACCAGAGTTCGGGATAGTATCCATTACGGTATATGTGCCTAAAGCGGTGTATACTTCGTCACCGCTTGGTACGGTATAACTATTGCATTCAGATGTCGAAAATGAATATGTTGAATTGCAGGTATAATTGTAGAATATTCTCACATGACCTGTGGCAGGTGCAGTTGATGTATTCCCCGGAGCGCCAATCGCAACCCGGTCACCTGCAGCAGAAAGACTGACACAAGTTGCTGAATAGTCGGGTGTACTACCTTCGCTGTTAATATCACTTCCGTCT
This sequence comes from Crocinitomicaceae bacterium, assembly GCA_033791225.1. GTDB lineage: Bacteria > Bacteroidota > Bacteroidia > Flavobacteriales_D > Crocinitomicaceae > UBA4466. The sequence continues at coordinate 47,936 of JASJHD010000006.1, read as the reverse complement.
TGAATCCAGGCACTTCCATTCCATGAATAAATTCTTGCAAGGCCATCATTTGACCAGCCCCCTCCACCTTGATACATTGCTCCAGTTGCAATAGTAGCGCCATTCGCAGATAAACTTACAGACCAGCCCATCCATTCACTGTTAAGGACTCCATCAATGTCATTACCCAGTTGTACCCAGGCGATGCCACTCCAGTAAAATACACGAACATGCCCCGCATTTGGCGCTAAACCGTCATTGGCGATTGCTCCAATTGCAATAGTATCTGCATTTGCTGACAGGTTAACAGAACTTCCGCAATTATCCCCAGCAAATTCACCGACGATAGGGCTTCCTTTAAGAACCCAACTACTTCCATTCCAGGAATAAATTTTTACGAGTCCAGCGTCAACACCATTTTGATCATTATACCTGGCTCCTACAATTACAGTGTTACCATCTTCAGAAAGGTCAATAGAAAAGCCTATCCTATCACCAGCAAAATCTCCAACTATATCCAAACCTTTCTGAACCCATGCGGCGCCATTCCAATCATATATTCTTGCCATTCCAGCATCTGCACCATTTCCATCATTGTCTGGTATTCCAATTGCAACGGAAGAACCGTCAGAAGAAAGGCTAATTACCCACCCTGCATGGTCATTGGCGCTGTCACCATCAATGTCTAAGCCTTTTTGAGTCCAACTACTTCCGTTCCATTCAAATACTCTCACATGTCCTGAATTTACGCCGTTTTGATCATTACCGAATGCCCCTCCTGCAATGGTTCCTGCATCTGAAGAAATACTCGCAGAAACCCCAAACTGATCATTGGCTGCTTCTCCATTGACGTTATTCCCAACTTGAATCCACGCGCTTCCATTCCAATTGAAAACCGCAATAGTTCCTGAGTTATTTCCATTAAAGTCTGTTCCTGTGGCACCAACAACAACTGTGTTCCCATCAGAAGAAAGCTCTGTAGATGACCCATACCAATCACTGATTACGCTACCATCAATGTCTTGCCCAAGTAATGTCCATTGCGCCTGAATAGGTGTTGTAATTAGGCCAATCATTAGTAGTAAGTAAATTTTTTTCATGTTTTATTGTATTCAATGTTTGCCAACCGTTTTGGCTAAACTGCGTTTTAATGCAGTTTAGCTCTTGTTGGCAAATCGTTTTATTCTTTTACCAATCTTACTACAGCCTTCTTATCTCCCGATTCAATAACCAATAAATAAACGCCTGCTGGTTCTTCTATTTTTAAGTTCAATAAATGTTCGTTAGAATACGTTTTTGTTTGGATAACTTTTCCACTCAAATCTGTCATTGTAACAGTTACTAACTGATAATTCTCGCCTAGGTCAATCGAAAAATCTCCATCTGTTGGATTGGGGTAAAGTAGAAGTCCACTACCAAAATCATTTTCAATTATTCCAACACCTGTCACGGTATAACAAGTTGAAGTATCTGAACATCCATTGATGGTAACAATTACGGCATAGTCTCCATTAGCTGTTGCGGTATATGCTTGATTGGTAGCCCCATTAATCTGGGTCATTGCAGGGCAATCTAACCACATGTATGTTGCTCCTGATTCATCAGCAGTTAACAACGCGTCTACCTGCGTTACAGATGAATTCACTGTATTGATTGTTAAGTTTAGAGTTACTATAGAATCGCATCCAGCTACGTTTGTCAATGTATGTGTTGCAGAGCTGTTATTCGCGGTATATGTGTTTCCATCTATCCATGTGTAACTATCACACGCAGTTTGAACGTCTGTTCCAGTATTGCTAAAACTCATGCTTAGGTTAAGTGTTACCACAGAATCACATCCAGCTACGTTTGTTAAGGTATGTATTGCTATTGAATTAGAAGCAATATATGTATTTCCATCTATCCATGTGTAACTTTCACAAGCAGTTTGAACGTCTGTTCCAGTATTGCTAAAACTCATGCTTAGATTAAGTGTTACCACAGAGTCGCATCCAGCTACATTTGTCAATGTATGTGTTGCTATTGAATTAGACGCAGTATATGTATTTCCATCTATCCATGCGTAACTATCGCAAGCTGTTTGAACATCCGTTCCAGTATTGCTAAAACTCATACTTAAATCAAGTGTCACTGTAGAATCACAGCCACCAGCATTTGTCAAAACCCAAGTTGCACTATTGTTATTTGCCGTATATGTATTTCCGTCTATCCATGTATAGCTATCACATGCTATTATTGTTTCAGTGCTAGTGTTACTATTGTTGACCGTCAAGTTAAGTGTCACTGTTGAATCACAACCATCTACATTTGTGAGAACGGCTACATCTGTTATGCTGGATGTATAAGTTGTGCCGTTAGCTGACCAAGTATAGGTATCGCATGCTGTTATTGTTTCAGTGCTAGTGTTACTATTGTTGACCGTCAAGTTAAGTGTCACTGTTGAATCACAACCATCTACATTTGTGAGAACGGCTACATCTGTTGTGCTTGATGTGTACGTTGTACTATTCGCAGCCCATGTGTATGTATCACAAGCATTTACTGTTTCAGTGCTAGTGTTACTGTTGTTGATGGTAAGATTTAGAGTAACAGTTGAATCACAACCACCTACATTTGTAAGAACTGCCACATCCGTTGTGCTTGATGTGTACGTTGTGCTATTCGCAGCCCATGTATAAGTATCGCAAGCATTTACTGTTTCTGTACTAGTGTTACTGTCGTTGATGGTAAGATTTAGGGTAACAGTTGAGTCGCACCCGTCTACATTTGTAAGCACTACAACATCCGTTATGCTGGATGTATAAGTTGTGCTGTTAGCTAACCAAGTATAGGTATCGCATGCTGTTATTGTTTCTGATCCGGAATTGCTATTATTGATCGTTAGGTTTAGGGTAACTGTTGAATCGCATCCATATACATTGGTTAGAACAGCTACATCTGTAGTACTTGAAGTATAGGTTGTACTGTTAGCAGGCCATGTGTAAGTGTCACAGGCCACTATTGTTTCTGAGACTGAATTTGGAGAACATTGGTTTAGTTTAACGATAAACATATCATTTCCTCCGTTAGAAACAAAATTTGCCGTTGTGACACCTGGATCAAAATCGGAGGTGCCTCCGAAATAGCCTGTGGTGTATATGTTATTGAGCGGGTCAACAGTCAGAGAACGAGAATGGTTTCCTCCTAAACCACCCATACTGATGGCCCATATGTATTCACCATTATTATTCAACTTGGATATATAAACATCATTGTTCCCTCCTGTAGAGCTAAGATTGCTAACCCCTACTCCTGGATCAAAGTCAACCGTGCCAAGAAAATATCCAGTAGAATAAACATTGCCCAAGTTATCACTATCTATAGAACGTCCCCGAGCTGACGAAATATTACCAAACCTTTTTGCCCATTGATAATCGCCATTTGCATCAAGTTTAAGAATGTAAATGTCATCTGATCCTAGTGATGTTAGGTTACTCGTTCCAACACCGGGGTCAAAATCTATCGTACCAGTAAAATATCCTGTAGAGTACACATTTCCTGAAATATCAATCTCAATACTTCGCCCATCATCTGTTCCCGTGCTGCCCAAACCTTTTGCCCAAACAAAATCTCCATTTACATCCAATTTAGAAATAAAAATATCATAACCTCCTACCGTGCTTAAATTGAACGTCCCAATGCCAGGATTGAAATCTGAGGTAGGACTACTAAAACTTCCGGTGCAATAGACGTTTCCAAGTGCGTCAATATCGATGCTCCGTCCAATATCATTCCCTAATGCGCCACCCATACCCTTCGCCCAAACAAAATCTCCATTAACATCCAATTTTGAGATGAATATGTCTGAGAATCCACTAGAAGTGAGATTAGTGGTTCCCGGCCCTGGATCAAAATCTACCGTCCCCACATAGCTGCCAGTCACGTGAACATTTAGGAAGACGTCAACTACCACTGAATAGCCAACATCACCTGAAGTGCTTCCCCCAATTTTTTTTGCCCATATTAAATCTCCTAGGGGATCAAGTTTCAGTATGAAAGCGTCAGCTGACCCGCTACTAAATAAATTAAGAACGCCAGCACCCGGATCAAAATCTACCATATTATAGAATGAACCTGTGACATACACATTATTTGTTGCGTCCGTAGTTACCGAATACCCGTAATCATTTGTGGTTCCACCAATTTGGATGGCCCAAATGAAATTTCCATTGGCATCTAATTTAGACACGAAGAGATCTGTGCCCCCATTTGAAGTTAGATTATTTGTGCCTAGCCCTGGGTCGAAATCAACGGTACCTTCAAAGGATCCAGTTGTAATCACATTATTTGCCCCATCAATTGTTATAGATTCTCCTTTATCGAAACCACTGTCTCCAATATTATAAGCCCACTCGAACATTGGAGATTGACTCTGTGAAACATTACAAATGCATATGAGATTGATGATAGTTATGTAAAATTTTAGTTTTATCATTGTCTGCCGAAAAATTAATATACCTTATCGCTCTTTTCAGAACCTATATTACTATATAGCTTATGTACTCGTCCAAGATAAGAAATAAGTATATGAGCTACAAATTTCCTTATTATTTGGTTGTTTCTGTGATGTATGTGTCAATGTTTGCTAACGGTTCGGCTAAAATACGTAAAACGGTTGGGGTTGGTTTGGTTTATGGATTTTAGCCAGTGTTATGGGCAGTTATTAGTTTAATTCGAATGAATTCAAGAATTTATCAACTGATGCCATCTCTATTTGTTGTCCACCACCACTTATCATAAATATGTCATTACCAATCCTGAAAACTCTACTTTTTATTATTCCGTCTCCGTTAAAAACTTTGCAAATAAATAAGGTGAAATAATTTGAGATTCATCTGAATCTTGCTAAAAAATGATGGTTTTGTGTCAATCTGATAAAAATCATAATTGTTGACAAGGGAATTTCGGTGGATTAAATTCTGGTATAAAAGCTTAATGTAAGCTGGGAGATTAGATTTTTTTATTAATGCTTTATTTAAAATGGAAAAATATTTGGCAGTTTTAGAGGATTCGCTTATTTGAGAAAAAGCAAGCGCATTTGAAGAAATGTACTTGTAATAATTCATCCTCATTATGGTGGAGGTACTGTTTATATGTTGCCTAAAATAAACAAAAGACTCATTGATGTATTTAATTCGTCCCAAGTCTAAAAGGACAAGCGTAAGAATGTAATCAAAATACAAGTTCTTTATATCTGTTATTTTAGACAAGCTCTTCTTGATCGAAGGAATTTGATTGCTTCTAATTAAAATGGTATGTCCAGAAACAATATTTCGTAATGCTAACTCAATAGGCGAAGAGTAATATGTTTTTATTTTGTAGGAATCTCTTTTTGTTTCATAGTTAGTCTGACTCTGGATTTTATCGTACAAAAGATAGGAGTTTGAAAAGTTCATTAGGACATTATCATCCTCTAGCATCAAATCAGCCAATTGAATCTCTACTTTGTTTTCTGCCCAGATGTCATCTTGATCCGAAAAAAAAAGATAGTCAGATTTCACAAAGTCCAATCCATTTAGGAAATTATTGAAGTATCCTAAGTTTTTTTTATTTTGATGGAGTTCAATTCTCTTATCGTTTAACATCATCTTTTTAATGATCTCAACTGTTCTATCATTAGAAGTGTCATCTACAATGATTAGTTTAAAGTCTGTGTGAGTTTGATCTAAAATAGATTGGATTTGTAGCTCTATAAAATCTTCGCCATTGTGCGTACACATTAGAATATCAACAAACATTTTTTTATTTTTTTCGATCAATTAATAATGTCATTTTAGATTTTTTCAGCTTGCACATAACGGTTAATGTAAAAAATCGGTTTAATGCTTTTTACATAGTGTTAGCAAATGTTATTTTTTTACGAACTGTTTGATTTGAGTTTCAGAAGCGCTAGAAAGTCTAAGCCAATAGGTTCCGGAAGACAGATGAGATATGTCTAATATAGTGCTTTTATCTCTGGTTGAAAACGTAACCACGCCTAGAATATTTACTATTTCAAGTTTATCATATTTCATACTACTATTAATCTTTATCAGGTTCTGCGAGGGGTTTGGATAGATACTAATCAAATCATCTAAGTCGATTTGCTCATTCAAATCTGCTGGTAAATCTCCTGCTGATTCAAGGCAGAAAAGTTCATACGTCGGTGACGCAAATGAATAGTCAATATCCCCATTAGTAACATTAATTGAAATGAGATTTACTGATCCTCCTAGATCTGAACCAAGAGTCATGAATCTTCCATATTGGTGATCGAAGCATGTTGCCTCTGGGTTATAATCATTAAGTTCAGATGATGGATATGTGTCTATCACGGTTTCTATACCTGAACTCAAATTTGTCTCAAGTAGTTTCAAATCTCCACCAGCAGCGGGTCGAGCTAGTGAATAGACTTTTCCTCCATAATATTCAATGCTACCAAGCTCATAAGCTGAAGAAACGTATGAATAATCGATATCACCATTTCCTACATTCAAACCAACCACACTCATATTTCCACCAAGATCATATCCAAAAATTATAAACCTTCCGTTTTGATAATCAAAGGTGGTAGTCTCTGGATTGTAATCATTAAGTTCAGATGATGAATATGTGTCAATTACCGTTTCCAAACCTGAACTTAAATTGGTTTCAAGTAATTTCAGGTCTCCACCACCCATTGGTCGAGCCAGAGAATAGACCTTTCCTTCATAATATTCAATGCTACCAAGCTCATAAGCTACAGAAGGGTATGAATAATCAATGTTTCCATTGGAGGTATTAAAACCAGTAAGGCTAATGTTAAATGAATCATCAGAAGTTAAGGTAATGAACCTCCCGTTTTGATTATCAAATGTGGTTATACTTGGGTCAATATCATCAATTTCAACGGAAGTGTATGAATCAATTTCAGTCTCTGTATTTAAACTTAAATTAGTTTCGATTAATTTCAAATCGCTTCCTAATATGTATCGATCTAATGAATAAACAAGAGAACTTTGTGCAGATAGTCCAAAAGAACTGATAATAGCTGCCGTTAGTAGAGTTAATTTTCTTTTCATAATTTTCTTTTCAATTGTTGCTAACGTTCAGGGCTATGCGTAGTACGGCTCAAGAACTAAAATTGTTTTTCTAAGTTAAGAATAGATTTACAACAATAAATTATTTACCGAAGCATAAACCCCGTATTATCGCATAGGTAGTGTTAGTGGTTTATCTTTTATGTTATGATGATATTGTTTTCTTTTTCTCAATGGTTTTTGGTCCTTATAAAAGTAGAAGTCGCTTCCAAACGTTCTCCTATAAAGAGTCTGATTAAAGTAATCAATACTAAAGCTTGATCGAGGCTGCCCCTTTTTATATAAATCAAACAGGGATTCTCTTATTTTGTTTTCTTTTTCTTTTAGGCATCTTACTCCAAGAATAACCATTCCACATTGATCTGTCGGATCATCAGCGAACTCTATAGAAATAAATTCTTCGGAATCATTGGGTTTGTGAAATACTTCTACGTCAATACTGTCATTTTCAAATCTGCCATCAAGATATTCGAAATCAAATGGTATACACAGGTCTTCTGAAATTTCATTAATCTGTTTACCATCCTTTTTCCAATCATTCTCATTCCAATCTTCAAAAAACAGATCACCGAATGGAAGAGCAAATGAGAACTCTACATAATCAAGAATTGTTATATTATTTATCTTCAGTTCAAGTTTATCCATTTCAAATAATTCTTTTGCCTTCTGTAACTAAGTTGCTCGTCATTACCACTAACGGTTCGCGGCTACGCAACGTGCGGATTTCTATCAAGGTTTTGATTTAAAGTTAGAAATAGTTTTTCAACTTAGACTGTCATTACGAAGCATAAACCCGCATGGGGTGTGAGGTGCTGTTATAGTGCGTCAATTTATTTTGAAAGCTGCCTCTTTTGAACCAATAGAAATAAGTTAAGGGAAATTAGCGAAAGGAAAACAGTCGGTAAAGTTATATACAATGCTTCGTAAAGGGAGACTGTTAGGTAGTAGTTAGCAGAAAATATTATAACAGAATACACTAATAGAAAGATGTTTGAATGCAACACGTCTGCTAGCTCTAGTCTTTTTCTTTTCAGCTTGAACCATACAAACCCAATAACAGGTATTGTATAAATCATGGTAACAACTGTTAGAATTAGAGCTATACCAATCGCACTTCCTATTGACATATGAAAACCTAGGGCGTCGTTGATAGACAACATTTCTATATAGGATGTCAATGCACTAGGCAAGAGACAAGAAGCAATCCATAATAATATTCCTATTTTCATATTCGACATACTCTGGGTATCATGCACTATAACGTTTGGCAGCTACGCAACGTGCGGATTTCTACCAAGGTTTAGATTTAAAGTTAGGAATAGTTTTTCAACTAAGATTGTAATTACGAAGCATAAACCCGCATGGTGTGTAGGTGCGGTTATAGGTAGTCCATTACTTTTCAATAATTGTGTATGCTGGTTCTTTTAATGAATTCTTCAATCGTGTGATTATTTCATCCTTTTTATCTTGTGCCCATTCCGGATACATTTCCCAGTCTTTACTTATAATAATCGCATGACGAGGAACATCGTTAGAATACATCTCACAATCGAAGGTTATTGACCTCCAATTGTTGCCATCCAATTCTAAATATTGTTGTTTACTGTTTCCGTCTTTCTTAACCTTCCAGCCACGCTTTTTTGCCTTGTAGTTTGTCCAAATAAAAATTGCAAACAATATAATAAGCACACCAGTAAGCATTAAAATTCCTTCGATCATTAATTACAATTATTTCCAGTACAATTCTTCTATTACCTATAACGTTTCTCAGCTAAGAAGACGTAAGGGCTTTCTTAATTAAGATTGTTTTCTAAAGTTAGGAATAGTTTTTCAAGTTAGATCGTTGTCATAAGCAACAAACCCCGTATGCTTCATAGGTGTTGTGCCTGTTGCACAACTGTTGATAAACATACACAAACAATTCCAATCTAGTCTTCTACTTTCGTATCTTGAATCATGCAAGGCAAGAAAGACTATCAAGAGCAACTATTTACAAGTTTCCAGTTGAGTAATCACATACCCAAGGAGAACTTTTATCGTCTCTTATCAGAACATCTGGATTTATATTTTGTTCGCAGTTTAACCAAAGAACACTATGGGACTTGCGGCCAGAAGTCAATGGATCCAGTTGTGTTTTACAAGTTAAGTTTGGTAGGTTATCTGGAGAATATAATCAGCGATCGGAAGCTGATTGATCATTGCTCAATGCGAATGGACATACTGTTTTTCTTAGGTTATGACATCGACGAACCGTTACCATGGCACTCAACAATAAGCAGAACCCGTCAACTTTTTCCCGATGACTTATTCGAAAAAGTATTCACTGAGGTCTTAACAATGTGCATCGAAAAAGGAATGGTGAGTGGTCATACGCAAGTAATCGATTCGGCACCAGTGAAGGCAAATGCAAGTATGGACAGTTTGGAGTTAAAAGTTCCCGAAGATGAACTGGACGATCACATTCGAAAGATCCGTCGTTCGAACTCAGAAGATGAACCCAGACGTAAGTCGAAAGAAGATAAAAGTGATACCGATCAACGCAGTCTTAAAGCAAGTGAATCGGATTTGAATGCGATAAAGAATAGAAATAAAAACTGGCAAGATAAATCAGGAGACCGCCCAGGACATAACCTGAAGCAAGCCAAGTATACGAGCAATAAAACGCATTACAGCCCAACGGATCCCGATGCTCGAATAAGCGTAAAGCCCGGAAAATCGAGAAAGCTTAATTATCTAAGCCAGATGAGTGTTGATACAGCAAACCATGTGATTACTGATATCGGAGCAGACTTTGCCGATCAAAAAGACAGTCAACATTTACAGAAGATCACACTACGACTCAAAGAACGCTTGAGAAAAGAAGGATTACTCATGCACAATGTCTTAGCTGATGCAGGATATAGCAGTGGCGAAAACTATGCTTTTTTTGAAGAACTTGGCCTTCAAAGTTACATTCCACCACATGGTAAATACAAAGGTGGACCGAGAGGATTTACGTATCATAAAGAAGCCGATGCGTCAGCATCAAGATCTTACTGGGAATGTTCTCAGGGAAAAAGGGCTGAGTTCCGTAAAACACACGAGAACAAAGGAATTAAAAAGAACCAGTATGCCACCAAAAGAGCAGACTGTCGAGACTGCCCAATAAAAACAGCATGTATTGGAAAGAGTCACCAGAAACGCATTGACATTACGTATTACAAAGAAGAATATGATCGTGGAATAGCTCGCTTGAAAAGTAAACAGGGTAAGCGTTTTAAGTTTCTTCGAAGCTCTACGGTTGAACCTGTTTTCGGTTCACTCACCCAGTTCTTTGGGATGCGAAAAGTGAACACCATTGGAATAAAACAAGCAAATAAGGTTATGCTCATGGCAGGAGCTGCTTATAACTTGAAAAAGTACTTGAAATTTGTTGGCAAAACAGCAAAAAGCAAAGCAGAAGAAGTGAAATCCGCTTTGGCTTCAATATTTGACCAAATAACAGCCCGAGAAATCCGCTTTGAACCACTCATTTATTAACTGAAAGGGACAACGTTGAAAAATGAGCATGTCTTAGAAAAGCTTAAATGAGGTCATTCATTTTCAAAATGGGAGGTTGTGCAACGGTTACTGTTGTTATATGCAAAGTGGCTAATCCCAATCTTTCCAAAGCCATAATTTTTTTTTGTCGTCAGTAATATGCTTGTTAAGTAATGCTACAATTTTTTCTGCAGTATCTTCGGTTTCATTATGTAGTTTAAAAGTGATATAAATAGTATCATATTGGATGTGGATGAAATGTATTCCTCCGCTCGTAATATTTGGATTGGTTCTGGACACGACTGAGTCTTTTATATTTCTGACTAATGTAATTATTGAATCAATAGTGTTCTTAGATATTACACCGTTACATACGAACTCTGGATTTGCAGTCTGTTCAACATAATAACTATTTTGTTGTCTTGTATAATCGTAAGATTGTCCACTCACTGTAAAAACAGGTTGCATACTGCCCATATTAGAGCCTAATCCAGCATAAGAATATCTAAGTGAGAATTCACTATATTCTGTTTGAGCAATACAAATTACTCCATGCAGTGTCAAGTAAATAAAAATTAAAACTCTCATTATTTTACTTTTATTACTCATCATGGTTCATCATTAACTTAGTTACATATAACGGTTCGCGGCTAGGAAGTCGTACGGACTCTCAACCTAGATTTGTCTTTCGAAGATAGTAATGATTTTCTAACTATAATTTATTTTACGAAGCATAAGCCCCGTATGCTTTTTAGGCGCTGTTATGCACGTTATTCGAAATAGATTATTTCTCGTGTGTAGACATTAATTGAAGGAGTCCCGTATGCATAATCTGTTTTCTCCATATAAATCCAGTTATTGAACTGATCATATGTGTATCTGTATCTGGTATTAATTTCGTTACTTTTGCGTTCATCTATCATAAACATCAAATCTCTATTTGAATTGTATTGATACTTTATAAATGATGTTTCTCGACCGTCTAAGTTGTAATCATGTCTTTCAATTAATAGCCCATTCGTGTCATATTTCGATAAGGACAAACAAATATTATCTAACGTGAAATATTCACTAGATTCTAGAACATTATTGGAATAAGTGAATTTGTATTTTGAGCCATTAAAGTCTTCATAAGGAAAATTAATACAACTTATCAAATATCCTTCGTCATTGTAAACTCGTACTGTTGTATCTACTTGGTTTTTTCTTGGGTGGTATGAATACTCAATGGTTTCATTTATTCCATTGACGTAACATTTAGAATATGTTGAAGAGTCCGCGTAACTACTATTGCGTAAGTAAGTGTTACGGTTAACGTAATCGTAGGTTATAGTAGAAGTGCCATATTTACCTACTATGTTATGCTCTATAACTCTACTGATGCTGTCCAATTTGAAATAATCCGTTGAAAGAACTACTGAAGTATCATTGCCATAAAGGCTGGAAACGATGAGTCTCTTATTTGAAGGTTCAAAAGTATATTTGAATACGTTTCGTAGGTTGCCGTCAGATGACCTTGTATAAAGAAACTCTTGAATCTTTTGACCTAATGAATCAAACTCATCATAAAGGCATTGAGAAAAAAGTCTATTGTTCATATTTGATTCAGCACTTATTCCAGAGCCTGAATGAAATGTAAATTCAGAGCAGCTCTTGACCGGCCCTAATAATCCGGATCTTAATACATTAAATTCGAACACTAATTCATCACTAAAGAAAGAGGGGAATGGAGAAGTGGATTTAAAGTTATCAAAAGAGCTTTTGGAATAAGTAGGGGATAATTGAGATGAGTCAGAAATTTGCCCATATACAGAACAAAAATTGTTTAACCCTAATAGCAATACAAGAAGAAGTTTCATTTCAATTGAGTTATTGACATTAAATTGATAAACGAAAATGGATTCTTTATATTATTTCAATGGCTGTTTAAACCTTTATTGTGCATAACGTTCAAGGCTATGCGTAGTACAGCTCAAGAACTAAAATTGTTTTTCTAAGTTAAGAATTGATTTTCAACTGTGAATTATTAACCGAAGCATAAACCCGTATTACGCATAGGTTGTGTTAGTGGTGTTATTTATTATTATCCATCAATAATTTCAGGATTTCTTTGCATTTTTTTCTTTATTGTCTTTTTTAAAATAAATTGTGAAACGAAAATGGCTAGAATCCAAATTGTTCCTTTTTTAGTGTAAACAATAATCAGCCCTTTAATGGTCATATGACTATATTTTATGTAATTCCAATAGCTATTATAATTGGTAGCTCTATCATTTTCAGGGACAACGTCAGGATAAAAACCAGAACTGTTTTTTTCCAATAAAAACCCTTGATAACTATGCAATAATTTAAAGGCAAAGAGAAAAAGAATAACGAAAATAACATGCCATGGTTTACCATTCAACTTCCAGTACAACAAGCCCAAAAGCGATGCGACGAGAACATTTAAAATGTAGAAAGGATAAATGTACGGCATGGTCGGTAAAACTCCCGTTACTAACTCCGAATATAACCACGGAAAAATCATGGCTACTATAATCCCAACAATGAGGAAGCGAATTTTTTGCATTTAAACAGATATTTGTAATTACCACTAACTTGTTTATATACGGAACAAGATACTCAAAATGTCCGCATAGCCGCCCTCTGTTTTCGTAATAGACGGAACTAAATCTTCCAGTTTATTTTAGAAGTTCAACTTTATTTTTTCAATTGGACTTACAACTTTAGAGCATTGTTCTGAACTCACATGGGTATAAATTTGTGTTGTTTTAGGGTCGTTATGTCCTAAAATTTCTTGGATTACACGCAAATTTGTTCCTGCTTCTAGTAAATGTGTAGCGTAAGAGTGTCTAAGCGTATGTAAAGTGCACTTCTTAACAATTGCGCCATTATTTAGTGCTCGTTTAAATACCTTTTGAATACTGCTACTAGAATACTGTTTCGAATTCTCCCCATTGAATAAGAACTCCTTTGGGCGGTGTTTTTTAAAGTAAGAACGTAGCAATTTCAGTACGCTTGGAGATAAAGGAACGATGCGATCTTTTCTCCCTTTTCCACCCTTAATATGTATTATTCCTCGATCCGAATCAATATCCGAAATGCGAAGATTAAGAACGTCTCCAACGCGTAGTCCACACGAGTAAATTAAACTAATAATTGCCAAATGTTTTTGGTTTTTAATGTTGTATAAAAGCCGTTCAACTTCCACAATGCTTAAGATTACAGGCAGTTTTTTAGATTTCATTGGGCGCTCAAGATCATTTATATCAAAATGAATATTCAACCGCTTCGAGTAATAACATTTTATTGCATTAATAACTTGATTCTGATATGAAGTGGAATAGCCATTTGAGATTATATAATTCGTATTAAATATTTCAATGTCATTCTTGGTAATTGAGTTTATTGTCTTGGTTCTATGATAAGAAAAAAATACCGCCAAGGCTCCAACGTAAGTCTTCACTGTATTAGGACTGTACCTTTGTTGATTCATATATCTTTCGAAATCAGCCAGTGCAGATTTTGCCTCAAGAGAGGTATTTGTTTTGAGCATAAGTAGGTAGGTTTCCTATTAAGTTAAGAATAATTATAAGATCTTAAATCAAAAAAAAAGCCCCCATCTCTGGAGGCTTCTTCTCAAAATAAATATCTACTACTTAACCATCACACGAGGTGCAGCTGAAAGAATAGCTTCGCTAGATCCTTCTTGGTAAATTTCAAAGTTCTTTACGAACTGACCAGCCAAACTGTTTGCTGTTTCATCAAATGCAGCTTTGTCAGCCCATGTATCTTTTGGATTCAAAATCTCATTCGGTACGTTTGGACACGTTGTAGGAATTGATAAATCAAAGATCGGTTGTGTTTGGAACTCAACGTTGTCTAATTCACCATTCATAGCCGCTGTAATCATTGCACGTGTGTATTTCAAGCTCATTCGCTCTCCAGTACCGTACGATCCACCAGACCAACCAGTGTTGATTAGCCAAACCTTAATATCTGTTCCATCTAATTTGTTTCCTAACAACTCAGCGTACTTCGCAGGGTGCAATGGCAAGAAAGCCGCACCGAAACATGCAGAGAACGTTGTTTGTGGCTCAGTGATCCCCATTTCAGTTCCAGCTACCTTAGCAGTGTAACCTGACATGAAGTGATACATTGCTTGCTCCTTTGTCAATTTAGATATTGGAGGCAATACACCGAAAGCATCACATGTTAAAAAGAAAATATTCTTTGGTGCTCCACCAATTGATGGAACCATGATGTTGTCAATATGATGAATAGGGTAGGAGACACGTGTGTTCTGTGTAATCTCTACATCTTCGTAATCTGGAACAGACGATGCGTCCTTGAAGCCAATGTTCTCTAAAATTGCTCCGTACTTAATAGCATCGAAGATTTGAGGCTCATTTTCTCTTGCAAGATCAATTGTCTTTGCGTAACATCCACCTTCAAAGTTAAATACGGTATCATCTGCCCAACCGTGCTCATCATCTCCAATCAATTTTCTGTCTGGATCTGAAGAAAGCGTTGTTTTACCTGTTCCTGAAAGTCCGAAAAATACTGCCGTATCTCCATCTTTTCCAACATTCGCCGAACAATGCATTGAAAGAACATTCTTCTCATGTGGAAGGATGAAGTTCAATACTGAGAAAATACCTTTCTTAATCTCTCCTGTATAACCTGTACCACCAATGATGGCCATTTTTTTCGTAAAGTTCAAGATGGCAAAATTGTGCTGGCGTGTTCCGTCGATCTCTGGGTCTGCCATAAATCCTGGAGCACATACAACGTGCCAGTCGGCATCAAATCCAGCTATTTCTTCATCCGTTGGACGTAAGAACATATTGTGAGCAAACTGATTCGACCAAGGGAATTCAGTTACTACTCTTAAGTTTAATCTGTGATTGTCGTCAGCACATGCATAAGCATCTCTAACATAAACATCCTTTCCGTTCAAGTACGCCTTCATTCTGTTGTACAAAGCGTCAAACTTCTCAGGTGAAAATTTGATGTTGATATCTCCCCACCAAACAGCATCTTCCGTTTTCTCATCGCACACGATGAATCGATCTTTAGGAGATCTTCCTGTAAACTCACCAGTTTTGATAGCAATTGCTCCAGTGTCTGTCAACATCCCTTGTCCATTGATGATTGTATCTTCAATGAGCTCAGCAGGCGATAAATTCCAAAATTGATTTCCTAAATTGGTTAAACCGATTGATTCGTTAAGGTTGGCATCGTTCCTTTTCTTACCAAATACGTCCATATTATAAGTTTATAGCTTACGCTTAATGTTTATACAAAACTACGGTATTATCAGGCAGATTTCCACACTTTTCGACGAGAGTTTCTAACAATTCGACGAAAAAATTGTTAACATTTTAGTGATTTTCAGCAAATATAGAATAAACATGATTCACGTCAAGTCTCGTAATGACTCCAATGCGGTCCGTATATTTTTGCGGATGTCCAAAATTGAAGCATCCATCATATAACACGGTGCAGTAACGATTTTATTATCCTGATCCACACATATTTCACGAACGGTCTTCATAGTAGTGTTTACTCCGATACTGGATAATCCGTCCGAAAACCCTTGGATGTCATACGGAGAAGCTTCTTGATCAGTCCCGATGGTCATGGACGATTGAATACCTGAATCCTCAAGAGCTTTCGATAATACTACCGGACTTACACACAACGCCGCAATAGGTTTGCCAATGTTGATCATGTTCACCAACAATAGTTTTACCTCAGGAAGAATTGTGCCGTCTGGCCCATTGAATGCCCAATTGGTGAAATTTTTTGCACTTCCAAATCCTCCAGGAATAACCAAGGCATCAATATCAACTGGATCTACTTCTTTAATCTCTTTGATGTTTCCGCGGGCAATACGCGCACTTTCGATCAGCATATTTCGAGTTTCATCCATTTCTTCACCATTCGTGTGATTGATCACATGGTGCTGATCCTTATTTATTGAAATGCATACTGCTTCTGCTCCCATTTCTTCAATGGATAAGAGTGTTAAAACAGCTTCTTGAATTTCTGCGCCGTCATATACGCCACAGCCAGATAGTAGTACTCCGATTTTCATAATTATTCAAAAATATAAGATAGTTCTTGGTCAATTCCTTCAACAACTAATATTACTTCGCTCCCTGGAGTTTGGTCAGCCGCTAATGCCGAAAGATCAATTTCCAAGGTTTGTTCGATCCATTCTCTGCACGTATCTCCATTCGCATGGTGAACCAATTGCACGGATCTTTTTGGCGGCAATGATTTCATCAAAATAGGATTACCGATAACCTCAAAAGTATGCTCTGTGCATCCTCCCGAATAAGCTACCATCAAGTAAAGTATATTGCCTTCTACTTTGGAGCGCGTAATTGTTAGTGCATCTCCTTTTTTAAATTCTCCGAGTTGCGCTGTTACAGCGATGTTTCTTTGAGGCTTTTGAGCTTCTTCTGGTGCCATGGCTGTAGTTTCTTTTGTGTTTGCGCAAGAAATTAAGAGGAGTCCTGCGGCTAAAATGCTTAATACTTTCATGATTTCTAAGTTTGGTTCCGTTGCAGAATCAAATATAATACCATAACACTACAATGTCAATATGAAAAGCATATTCGATTGCTTACATTTGTGCCATGAAAACAAAGACCCTTAAGAAGAACAAGGTAAATGTAGTGACCTTAGGATGCTCAAAAAATCTCTTCGATTCAGAAGTGATGATGGCGCAACTGAAAGGAAATAAGTTCGAAGTGGAGCATGAATCAGAATCGGATGATGCTGAAATCGTGATAATTAACACCTGTGGTTTCATCGATAACGCGAAGCAGGAATCCATTGACACTATTCTTCAATTTGCAGATGCAAAGAAACAGGGCTTTGTAGAAAAGGTATATGTAACGGGATGTCTTTCTGAACGGTACAAGGAAGATTTGGTAAAGGAAATTCCTGAGGTAGATGCTTTTTTTGGAACACGCGAACTTCCGAAGTTGCTTAAAACGCTTAAGGCAGATTACATGCACGAATTGGTAGGGGAGCGCTTGCTTACAACTCCAACACATTATGCATACTTTAAAATTGCTGAAGGGTGCGATAGACCTTGTTCTTTTTGCGCAATTCCGTTAATGAGAGGGAAACACATTTCAACTCCTATTGAAGAATTGGTGAAGCAGGCAAAAGGATTAGCAGCGCAAGGTGTGAAAGAATTGATGCTTATCGCGCAAGACCTTACCTATTACGGTTTAGATCTTTACAAGAAACGAGCACTCGCAGAATTGTTAGAAAAATTGGCTCAAGTAGAAGGAATAGAATGGATTCGTTTGCATTACGCCTATCCAAGTGGATTCCCAATGGACGTCTTGGATGTAATGAACAAGTACGATAACATTTGTAATTATCTCGATATTCCTTTACAGCACGGATCAACAAAAATGTTGCAAGCAATGCGCCGAGGAATAACACGTGAGAAAACTGAAGAATTGATCAAAACTATCCGTGAAAAAGTTCCTGGAATCGCGATTCGTACAACATTAATCTCTGGATATCCTGGAGAAACGGAAGAAGATTTTCAGGAGATGTATGATTGGGTGGAGCGTTCAAAATTCGATCGTTTAGGAATATTCACCTATTCTCATGAAGAAAACACGCATGCGTACGATTCGGAGGATGACGTTCCAGAGGAAGTGAAAAAAGAACGTGCAGATGCGATCATGGAATTACAGTCTGGAATCAGCTACGAACACAATCAATCCAAAGTTGGAAAGACTTTCAAAGTACTTTTTGACCGTGTAGAAGGAGATTATTTTATCGGTAGAACAGAGTATGACTCTCCTGATGTCGACAACGAAGTATTGATTCGAAAAGACACTGACTTCGTTCGATTGGGAGATTTTGCAGATGTTGAAATCACAAAAGCCGATCACTACGATTTGTACGGAAAAGTGGTAGACAAGTAAGCCTACAAACTTTAATGCTCTGAATTTCTCGGATGGAACGAAATGATTGCTTCTTTTAAGAAGTGCTGATCTAAATGCGTATAAATTTCTGTGGTTGTTATTGATTCATGTCCCAACATTTCTTGAATAGCCCTAAGGTTTGCCCCGCCCTCCAAAAGATGGGTAGCGAAAGAGTGTCGAAAGGTGTGGGGAGAAATATTCTTCTTCAATCCAGTAACAAGTGCAAGGTTCTTTATAATCGTAAAAATCATCACACGGGTCAGTTTGGCACCTCTACGGTTGAGAAACACATAACTCTCATTCCCTGGTTTTATCGTTTGATGATTGCGTGAATGTTCTACGTAATGGGCGATTTCTTGCTCAACTGATGGGCTCACAGGAACGAGTCGTTGTTTGTTTCCTTTACCAATCACTCGGATGAAGCCTTCATCAAAAAAGAGCTCTTCAAATTGAAGATTCACCAACTCAGAGACACGAAGTCCACAGCTGTATAAAGTCTCAAGTATTGCTTTGTTTCGATGTCCCTCCGCCTTGCTTAAATCAACGGCAGCAATGAGCGCATCAATTTCCTCAATGCTCATTACCTCAGGAAGTTTCCTGCCAATCTTTGGCATTTCCAAAAGTTCACTTGGATCTATTTGAATTTCATCTTCAATAAGAAGAAAGGTGAAAAACTGTTTAATTCCACTGATAATCCTTGATTGGCTTCTTGGGCTTAATCCTAGTTCGTACAATTCAAGAACAAATTGTTTTAAATCTTTAAAAGAAACAGCCGAAACCTCAACTGAATTGGCAACACAAAAATCCTCTAGTTTGCGAACATCATTTTGATAGGCCTGAATAGAATTATCTGCCATACCTTTCTCTATTTTCAGGTATGAAACAAAATCCTTAATATTGCGACTCCAGGATGACATCTATGAAACTATTAATCGTTAACGGACCAAATTTAAATTTAATTGGACAACGTGAAGAACAAATTTACGGTAAAGCGTCCTTTTCTGACTATTTAGATACTTTGCGTTCTGAGAAAGCGGTTGAATTGGAGTATTATCAGTCGAACGTTGAAGGTGAACTCATCAACACTTTACAAGCATCAAATCATGATGGGATTATTTTAAATGCTGGAGGATATACGCATACGAGTGTTGCTATTCGTGATTGTGTAAAAGCGATTAAAGTACTGGTCGTAGAAGTGCATATCAGTAACATAATGGACAGAGAGCCATTTCGACATACATCATTGATTTCTGCAAATGCCGCGGGTTGTATTTTTGGATTTGGCCTAGATTCTTACGGTTTGGCCATTGATTATTTTGCCAATTATTTGAAGAAGCGCTGATTCAAGGCCGAAAATCGCTTGATCTTCTTGAAGTAAAACGCCCACAAGATACTTCCGCTGTAGAATCCCGCATCGTTAAAGGTTGTACTTTGTCTTTGAATTTTATAACGCTTGTCTTTAATTTTTATCCTTTGAAGACCAAAAGAATAATGCGCTCTCAACACAGCCCAAAGATTGCTGAACTGTCCTTTAAACAAGAACATTGCACCTGCTACACCATCCAAAATCTTTCTATACAAAAGAATTCCGAAAGTATTCCCTTCGTGATTTTTCGCAATCATAATGAGGCTGTTTCTGAAATTCAAAAACACTTTATTGGAAGACTCGTAGGGGAGTGTACCACCGCCAACATGATATACAGTTGATGCGGGAATTGCTAAAAAGGAAAAATTCATTTTCTTCAAACGCCAACACAAATCAATTTCCTCCATGTGTGCGAAAAAATCCTCGTCAAATCCTCCAACCGTATGAAAAAGTTCTGCACGAATCATTAAGCAAGCTCCGCTGGCCCAGAAAATTTCTGTAACGCTGTCGTATTGACCAACATCAATCTCCACTTTACTGAAAAGACGACCTCTGCAAAATGGGTAATAATTTTTATCAATGAATCCACCAGATGCTCCAGCGTGTTCGAAAATGTCTTTGTTTCCGTGGGCAAGTATTTTCGGTTGACATCCTGCAACAGATTTATTTTGCATTGCCTCGTATAAAGGCTCAAGCCAATTCGGAGTTACTTCTACATCGCTGTTTAGGAGCACGTAGTATTCAGATTCAACATGCTTTAGTGCCTGATTGTATCCACGAGCAAAACCTTCGTTAATTTGATTCTTGATTACGCGTACTGATGGAAAATGTTCTTCAATGTACTTTATGGAGTCATCTTCAGAGGCATTGTCAGCAACAACAATCTGTGCATCGCCAGAATGCTCTAGAATAGTTGGTAAGAATTTCTCGAGGAGATCCTTTCCATTCCAATTCAATATGACTACGGCTACATCTTTCAAAGCAGCTCAAAGTTAAAGCAATTTGCGAGAATTGGTTATTGGTTGTATAAGTCTTCGCTATTTCCTCCCCAGTGATCTTGCACACCAGAATTAGGATTGTCGACGTTACCATTCGGACTATTACGCCTAGAAAGCTCACGTGGCCATGAAGGGTTTTTCAATTCACCCACCATGTCTGAATGTAAAAGACGGTAAGCTCTGTTTACCAAGTCAGGGTTATAGAACACAAAGCGTTTGTTACTGAATGCTCCTATCTTGTTGTATTTCCAAATTTCATATGGATACTCGGACGGAGAATACTCTTTGCCAATAATGTTTGTTGGTGCTCCGTACTGCAAATACACACGACCGCGATCCGTTTCAAATCCTTCTTGGAAATTGTTCGCATAAATGCGTTCGACCATTTGGACCTGTGCTTTGTATCGCATCCAAGCTTCATACGTGTTGCTAGGAGCCGTTTTCAACCAATATATTTGAAGGTATTTCCGTGCCTTATCTCGGTCTTTAGTTTTAGAAAGTTTCAATATGTTTTTCACTTCAGCCGATCTTGAAATAGGAATCAAGGATTCTAGATAATACCAAACGCTGTCCTCAGTTATCGACTCTTGGAAAGCAGGGTCTAAGATCATATTTTCCACAGAGTAATCAATTTGAACGTCATTGCTTCGTTCAAAAACGTAAGATTGCGTGGACAATTCCATCATGTTTTTGTTCAGTAAAGTAAAGTTTAGGAGGTATTTCCCAGTGTGTAGCTCAGCGATGTCAATGGCTTTTAGGTAGGTAACAACTTCAGCTGTATAATGACGGGTAAAAACTGTGTACTCTTCAAGTTCTATATTTAAATCAGCATTAACAATTGTTCGTTTAATACCAAAAACAGTGTCTTCCAGTTGAGTTGAATTATAGATTTCCATGTAAACCGGAATAGCACTCAATTGTTCAGGGTAGAAAGTCGATAACCTAGGGATGATGTTGTATCCGGATTTGTAAAATGGTGAGCTCTCATCTCCTGCAAAAGCATACTCTATTGTTTCAACATCAGACAATGAAATTGCATTTGATAAGTCGTCTAAAACGATAATTTGTGATGCTTCCAAAGGCTCATTGTCACTATTGAGGTCTTGCATTTTAATTTTGAAGACATAATCTCCAGGTTCTAACACAAACCTTTTGATATCATAGAAATCATCAAAAATACTGTCTTTAACAGCTGGCGAATTCAAACGGTACGCATCAGATGCCACTGTGTCTTCTCCTTTAAGAACTGCCATTTGAACTGCTAGCTCTCCCATGATTCCTGCTTCTTGCTCTAAATAGATGATTGACGAACCAGAAAATTGCAATTGAATCTCAATGTAATTCCCAACTCCTGGAGCATAGAACTGTTTGTTATCCATGTAGGCTCTCAATTCAATCTTTGGAACTTTTCTTTGGGCAATACTTGCCAAGGAAATTATCGAAATCAAAAGTGTTAGGAAGAAATTCTTCATGACGTTTCTAGTTTAATCAATGTAAAGTTACGAAAAGCTCAATTTATCTGAGCAAATGCACTATTTATTGATTGTGAAGTAGGTTTTTTGATCTGAAATGCATGAGAATCAGAGTGAAATGTTCTCTAGTAAATTTTATTTTCAAAAAGAGTTGATTTTTTTTTGTTCAGCTATTGCCAGTAAACAAGATTTAACTAATTTTGCCGCACGGAGAATTGCCAGAGTGGTCGAATGGACCGGTCTTGAAAACCGGCGTACCGCAAGGTACCGTAGGTTCGAATCCTACATTCTCCGCAACAAGAAAGCCAAGCACCCAGTGCTTGGCTTTTTCTATGGAACAAACCGAAGTTTACTTCAGGTTTGGAACAAGGAAAAAGCCAAAGACATTTCGAAGAAATGTTGGTTTTCGTATTTGCAAGGCTCCCTCTTCTAGGATCACGACCACAGGGAGTAATCCTACATTCTCCGCTAAAAAGAGCTTCACAGTTGGTGAGGCTCTTTTTTATGCGTTTAATATTGAATAGATAAAAGTCAAATATTGAATCAAGCCCAATAAGCAAGGACAATGCCCTTTACGATGTAGGATAACATATTTGGGAAAGAGAAAGGTGTTCTCAACTCGGTATTTCTTGTTTCCTGATAGCTGAAATAACAAACTTCAGAAAGTACATCAGATTACCCACCAATGCAATTGGCGTCCTCAGTTAGACTCCATCCTGTTCCTATCTCCTGACAAGATTCTCTAGCTTCTTGTTTGGATGAAGCCTCTACATTTTGATATGTAACGAAGTCCGTTGGTTCCACTGTACAGCAAGAATGTTCCTTATTGCATGAAAACAGAGTCATAACCAATGCTATTATAAATATTCGAGCCATAATCAGAATTAATGTAAAAAATGCCATCTTACGCCAATAGATCCTTTTAAATATTGTGTGTTTCGGCTAAATGTATAATTTGAAGAATACCGTTCAATAAGATAGTTGCGATATCCAATAGAGGCTGTAAGAGTCAGTTTTGATGAAAGTTGGAAAGAAGCTTCAATACTGCCTTGAAGTCCAAACGCGTATCGATGACCATTGAACGGGGGTATCGTCGAAAATGCGTCAGCAAGAGTTGTTTGAGATGTGTCAACTGCTATTGTTGGTTCGCTATTATCAGTGAATGAGGAGCTGAGATAACTATACTCATTAAGTAGTCCTAATTCACCCGTAAGTCCGAATTTCCCTTTTCTTAAAAAATTATAGCGAGCGTAAATTGGTATTCCAGCGGTGATATGGCTGGTAAGAAATTCCCAAGATTCGTATTCTCTTCTATCTTGTTCATATGAGGCTGAAATTCCAGCACCAAGCTCAAATCTAGGCCGAAGATTATATAAGAAATAACCTTCGAGTTCAGCATAGCGTTGAGATGAATGGTTGGATAAATAATACGGCTCAATTATTTCGGGAGAAATAATATATGTCGTTGGTATTCCAACGGTATTTGATTCATTCAATCCAGAAGTACTAATAAAACCTGTTGCACGAATTCCAATTTGCCACTTTGAGATAATTATTTTAGTGCTAGCAATGAAATCTACACGTTGTGATTCTTCTATTTCAAAGGGTGAGAGCCCTAAGTAGGGAAGAAGAGCTATTGAAAATTCTTTCGTAGGAACACGGTTATTTGTGTCACTTTTAGGAGGCGAAACTACTGCGGTTGTATGATTCTCATTCGAGTCTGTATGATTTGTTGGGGTCTCGAGAGTAATCGAATTCAATTCATTCAAGGATGTCATAGTACGATTTGAATGAGGAACAGCTGTTGCATTAATATTGTTTAATCCTTCTGCTAACTTTGAATCGTTTTGTTTTACTCCATTAGGTTCGTCTTTCAATGATATTTCTTGAGCACTCTCATTTTTTTCTATTTCAGAATCGTCTATATAGGCAATTGAATTTCCGGTTTCGAAATTCCAACTAGAGAAGTTGACAGCTAGCGCGGTAAATCCAATCAATGCAGCAACCGTCCACCAAATTATTATTCGACGACGTTTTTTGTCCTGATCTAGATCAATAACAATGTTATCCCATACGGCATCTGATGGTGCTTTACCATAGCCGTCGAAACGTTCCGAAACGATATTTGAAAATTCCTTATCTCGCATCTTTTATGATTTTCTGTTCAAAATCTTCGTCCTTTAAAATTAATTCTTGCAGTTTCATTTTCGCTCTAGCATACTGAGATTTACTCGTTCCTTCAGAGACTCCTAATTTTGTAGCAATCTCTCTGTGATTGAAACCCTCAATTGCATAAAGGTTAAATACAAGTCTGTATCCAGTTGGCAATGATTGAATCTTTTTTAATAATTCTTCCATGGCTATCGATCGTAGAGCTTCTTCCGAAACACTTGATGCCATTTCCAACTGCAGTTTGCCATAATGTTTCTCTCTTGTTTTCTCTTCGCGATAAAGTTCTAATGCTGTATTTATGGTTATCACTCTGATCCAACCTCCTAATGAACCTTTATCTTTATACGATTTCAGATTATTGAATACCCGTACAAAACTCTCTTGTAAAATATCTTCTGCAGAATGTTCTGACGACGCATATCGCATTGCAACGCCTTTCATAGTGAAGGAAAATCTTAGATAGAGTTCTTTCTGTGCTTGTCGTTTTTTCTTCAAACAAGCCTTCACTAAATCTAGATCGCTTAACGAATGATATGGTGACTTAATAACTTTAATTCTTTTTCTTTCTTATTATCATTAATCCTAACGAAGACATATGTCCTTAAGTCAATTTGATTTAAGAATATAAGCCACTCTTAGTTCAACTGAAACTGTATTCGGGTTAAACACATCACGCAATTTATCAAAATTGGCAAGCTTTCTTTTAAAATAAGCTGTTGCGCTAATATTTAATGCGTCGAAAATTGTGTAGCTAATTCCCAACCCGGCTTGTCCTGACAATGAAAATTTCGAATTGTAATAGTAAGTTTCTTCCAAAAGAAATTCAGTT
Source organism: Crocinitomicaceae bacterium (assembly GCA_033791225.1). GTDB lineage: Bacteria > Bacteroidota > Bacteroidia > Flavobacteriales_D > Crocinitomicaceae > UBA4466. Next base: position 22,540 of record JASJHD010000006.1, on the reverse strand, counting down.
ATGACACCTAATTCTACATGAAAATTTAGTTTTGTTTTCAGGAAATTGTACCGAGCAAAAACAGGAATTTCTAGGTAGCTAAATTTTATAGGTGGGTAATAAAATAAGCTACTGCAAAAAATGTTATTTCCATGGATTTCATAGTAATCATACATATGGCTTTTTCTTGAATAGGAAATTCCCATACCTATTTCTAGTTTGCGAGTCAATGCGTATTGCCCAATAATTCCAGTTGTTAAATCAATTCTATTGAGCCCCCAGTCAGGAGAGCATGGTGATGTAGAACCAACTTCATTCGCTCCAAAATCACCATAGTAGTTTTTATTAAAAGAAGTAGACGTCCCAAATTTCCAACGACCAAAATCTTCTGTTTGACCAAATGAAATGGAAACTACAATTAGACAAAAATTAAAAATAATTGTTTTCATAATTTGTGTCATTGTATGTTTGTTATATCAATATGTAAAAAGGTAGCAGCTTCGAGCCCACAGCCCGCCCAACTATCTAAAACAATGTATTCAACTTGAACTTCTAGATTATCCACTTTGAAGTTCTCAGGTAAATTAATTGCCTTAAACGTATAATTCTCAAATACAACAACCCATGCACAACCATCTACTGCTGGATCTCCGTAGTAGCGTATGGTGGCACTTTCAACGGGTTGTATTGTGGGGTCTTTCTTGCAAGAAGAGAATAAGAGTAGGCTGAGAAATGAGATTGCTAAAACTTGTTTCATTGTGCGTAGTTGTTTCTATCAATAAGATAATGGACTTCGATCTAAAAGGGTTGCATTAGCATTCATTATTTGAATGAAGGAAAGATCCAAAAGGTGATTTTATTTCGATATTATCAGACGTACTAAACTTATTAGAAAACGAAAAAAGTTGTTCAATACGTTTTCAACCTTCTGTACCGAATTCTTATCTCTAAGATTGTATTTGGCAGATTACAACAAGGTGAGTAATTAAAGCCATAATAGTATTTCGGAAGGCAAATATCTCTTGGTATGCCAATTTTATGTATCTTTTCGTTCTAACGAATTGACTACTACACAAGATACACTATGAACAAACTATTACAGTTCTCATTTTCGATCATTTTCGTACATTTTTATGCTATTTCAACTTTTGGTCAAGTCAACACGACCTCTACGGTTTTACAAGCACCATTTCTAGCAACCGAAATAACAAGAAAAACGGAATTAGCAGAGCCTGTTTGGGATGAAGAAATTGAATCTAGAAGTTTATATTCTTCAACGTATTATAGTCTCGATGGCCAAATAAAAATAATCAACAGTTTACGTCCAATTAATTATTATAATTCTTCCAGTGAATTAGTTCCAATTAATCCAAACCTTGAACAAGACGACTCTGGAAATTGGAGTGCACTTCAGCAGCCGTATCCCACTTATTTCAACGATAACGGAAGTTATACTATTACTGCTGATAATGGACGCAAAATAACCTTTGGTAAAAACTGTAGCATTAATGATGTCGACATTAATTCAAATGTGAACATAACAGATAATACAATTGAATTGCCGGATGTAGTATCAGGAATGGATAAGGAAATTGTCTTTCGTGAAAATGGCATGAAATACAGTTACGTGATTGCTTCTCCTTTGTCATTTCAACAAAACCTGATTTTTTCAGAGGAACTGGAACTTCCAGCCAACTACACCATTCAGCGTGATCATAATCAAGCTGGACATAAAACATCCCTTGGATGGGTTGGTGCATTAACCATCAGTAATCCTGCTGGAGAAATTGTCTCAACCATTCACCCGCCCATTTGTTTTGACAATCAGGGAATTCATACAATTGCAGCATATCAGATTCATAAGAAAGATGGGAAGCTTATTTTAAAGCTCGTTGTTTCAAATGATTGGTTGAATGCATCTGAGAGATCTTATCCAGTCGTTATAGACCCTATTGTTACAGGTCCTACAGGAAATTGGACAGGCGGATCAATGCCTTCATGTATGATGCCAACTTACAATCAGGATAGTATTCAAGTAACAATTCCTGCCGGAGTTACTATAACAGAAATGAATGTTACCGCTAGTTTTTATGCTGATCCTTTTACGACGGCAGTTATGGGAGATGGAGCTATGTCCTTTAGCACTGACTGCGATCAATCTCAAACATTTACGATAACGGGAACAAATGCGAATACCGCAGGAACTGCATATCTTGATAATTTTGACTTGTTTAATCCTTTGACCTGCTGCTTCCCTGAATCATGTAATTCACAATCATTTTATTTGTCAATGCATTTAGGGCGAAATGCGTTAGGAGCGGGTTGTAATACCACTTATATTCGATATGACCCTGGTACTACTTCTTGGCCGTTTCAAGCTGTAATTATCGGTAAAACACCTGAATCATATGGAGGACAATGGTCGGTTTCGCCTATTCCAATTTGTTCTAATCAGTGTACAATCCAGGGAACTGGATATGTTTATTACGGCGTCGCACCATATACATACACTCATCCTTGGAGCAACGACACTATAACACAAGGGCAAAACGTAGGGTGTGCAAACGGAGCAAATAGTCATAGTTTTACATTGAATATTCCCAACTGTCCAAGCTATTGTGATGAAAATTTCACATCTCTTAATGTTCCACCACCAACTATAATAGATGCATGTGGTGTTGCAGTTGGCGGACTTCCTACCACAGCAGTTCCTATTAAAATGACACCAAATATTACAGCAACTTATGATACACTGATCTGTTCAGAGCAAGACTTTATTATTGACATAGCCTCATGTATTGATTCTGCTGATTTGTATTGGCAAGGAATTGATTCTTGGGGGACATCAGACATTATCGAAACAGCATCAAACACGACCACTGGAATTATTTCAGACTCTTATTGGGCGGCCTCATCATTCGAGGGGTGTTATTCAGACACGATTGATTTTACTGTATCATTCTTGCCTCTTCCAAGTGCTGATTTTTCATATGATCCTGATCCTATAATTTTTGGACTTGAAGTAGCTTTTACTGACTTGACAGTCTTTCATGTTGGTTCAGAGTACATATGGAGTTGGGATTTGGGAGATAATGAACAATCCTTATTACAAAACCCCTCACATACTTATCTTTCTCCTGGAGAACAAACCATCTGTCTGACTGTGCTTGATGATTCTGGCTGTCAAGATTCGATATGTAAACTTATCCCCGTTGTCCCTGCGGAAATTGATTTGCCTAATGTTGTTACACCAAACAATGATGGTGTAAATGACCTATTGGCATTTAATTATTTAGAATTTTATCCAGAAAACGAATTGTACATCTACAATCGATGGGGTAATTTAGTTTATCATACAAGTGGCTACACCAATGACTGGAATGGGGAAGATTTTACCGAAGGAACGTATTTTTATTTATTGAAATTAACGGCAGATGATGTTGTTCACAATGGTCCCTTTCAATTGATAAAATAATCACAATCCCAAGAAATACTTATTCCTATCTTAGCTAGAGAATTGCGTACATGTCCACATTAAAAATAGCCCTGTTAAAATTGAATCCAAAAACGGATTTCATCTTTCAAGTGAAGGATGAAGAGGTTGTTAGAGTGAAGGGCGAGCAACATTCGAAATTTCTAAATGACTGTAAGGATGTAGCCAAAGAAAATGGATTAAAAAAAGGACTGATCTACGGATTGAAAGGTGCTAATGGGAAAATTAAGGTTCAAACTTCAAGCGGTATTCCTAGTAGTGTAGCGCAGAGAATCCGAAATGTATGGAGTTTCTACACCTAAGAACTAAACTAAGGATATAATGAAAATTGAAAGTTTAGCGACTTCACGTCTTGAACTTCGGATGGCCACACCTGAAGTGTATGATTTTGTTTTTGACGATTTAACTGATGAACGAGCATTAGACTTTTTTGGCTTCGAAGATCAAGATAAATTAATCATCGAAAAAGAAAGACATGCGAAAGGATTAAAAACGTTCAACAAGTCTTTTTTGTACTTCTTTTTGATTGACAGTGAATCCAATAAGAATATTGGTTGGTGTGGATATCATACATGGTATTTAGATCATCATCGCGCTGAATTGGGCTACGGATTTACAGATATGAGCTATGAAGGAAAAGGGCTCATGACTGAGGCCATCGAACGAGTTCTTTCTTATGGGTTTGAAGAGATGAACTTACACAGAATTGAGGCATTTGTTTCTCCCGAGAATACACCATCGCTGAAGATTATGGAAAAGAACAATTTCAGAAAAGAAGGACATTTGAAAGAGCATTATTTCAAAAATGGCATTGCTGAAGATTCACTTGTGTTTGCATTATTGAAATCAGAACAGGAAGCGATTGATAATCCTTCCAAGTAATAATATAATTACTATTTTTAGTACAACTTAAAAACTGCTACAATGAAAATTAAACACACTGAAGAGATGACATTCGAGGCAATGCGGGATGCTCTCCGATCCGAATTACCATACCCTGTTGAAATAAAAAAGAATCCAATGGGATTTCAGTACTTAGAAGTAAAAAAGTCTGGAACCGTTGGTGTTTGGATAAGAGTTTTTGAGAAAAAAGGTAGAGTTCAATTGATGAATGCAATACCTTCTTTCATGGCAAGATTAATGCTTGGAGGATTGTTACTGATTGCATTTACACATAGTGCTCAATCAAAAGTAAGAAAGGAATCAGGTGCTATTTTAATCAATAAATTCGGAACTCAGGAGATGTAATTACTTTGCTTTTGAGAGAATTTCTTCTACTACAGAAGGATCCAAAAGAGTAGAGGTGTCACCAAAATTTGCTATTTCACCTTCAGCAATCTTGCGTAAGATTCTACGCATGATTTTGCCTGAGCGTGTCTTGGGTAATCCTGTAACCAATTGAATTTTGTCTGGTTTGGCAATTTTCCCGATACTTTGAGCTACTGATTCAATCAATGAATTGATCACTGTCTCTTCTGCTTCAGTTTTTGTTTCGTCTATCATCACGAAGGCATAAATACCTTGTCCTTTGATGTCATGCGGAAATCCTACTACGGCCGACTCAATGGCAAATTCATTGGTATTTAGGGCGTCCTCGATTTCGGCTGTTCCGAAACGATGTCCGGAAACATTAATGACATCATCAACCCTACCAATGATTCTGTACAATCCGTTTTTATCTCGTTTAGCTCCGTCTCCAGTGAAATAATATCCTGGGTAATTTGAGAAATATGTGTTCTTGCATCGTTCATGGTCGCCATAAGTTGTTCTTATAGTTGCTGGCCACGGAAACTTCATGCACAAATATCCTTCGACTTCGTTTTCGGTGATCTCATTTCCTTCTCCATCCAATAATATCGGTTGAATTCCAGGTAATGGGTATCCAGCATGGGTTGGCTTCATTGGGGATAAGTCTCCTAATCCAGAAAGCATTATTCCACCGGTCTCTGTTTGCCACCATGTATCAACAACCGGACAATTCCCCTTTCCTATATTGTCATAATACCATTGCCAAGCTTCTTCGTTGATAGGCTCACCAACAGATCCAATTACCTTTAAACTGTCCAAGTTTGATCGGTTGACAATGTCCAATCCATGACACATTAAAGAACGAATAGCCGTAGGTGCAGTATAGAATTGGTTGACTTTGTACTTTTCACAAATTTGCCAAAATCGCCCTCCATCTGGATACGATGGAACTCCTTCAAATAGTATCGATGTAGCGCCTGAAATCAATGGACCGTATACGATATATGAATGTCCTGTGATCCAACCAATATCAGCGGTGCACCAAAAAACGTCTCCTTCAGTGTATTGGAATACATTCTCAAAAGAATAGGAAGTATATACCATATATCCACCGCAAGTATGTACAACTCCCTTAGGTTTTCCTGTAGATCCTGAAGTGTATAATATGAAAAGTAAATCTTCAGCTTCCATTACTTCAGCTGGACATTCATTTGCTTGATCCTTAATTAAGGAATGATAATCGATATCTCGACCTTCCTGCATCGTCGAATTGGAATGAATGCAATCTAAAACGATCGAATGATTGATTGAAGGACACGTTTTTAAGGCCTCATCTACCATAGATTTTAAATCAACTTGTTTGTTTCCTCGGTTCAAGCCATCAGCTGTAATAACTGCCTTCGCTTGTGCATCATTTATTCTGTCAGAAAGGGCAGTAGATGAAAACCCTGCAAAAATGATGGAGTGAACAGCACCAATTCGAGCACAAGCTAAGATGGCCACCACTGATTCTAAAACCATCGGCATATAGATACACACACGGTCACCTTTTTGAATGCCCAAAGATTTCAACCCATTGGATAGCTTACAAACTTCGTGGTACAATTCCCTATAGGTAACTGTTTTCGCTTCATCGTTTGGGTTGTTCGGCTCCCAATAATAAGCTATTTGATCGCCTTTTGTTGGAAGATGACGGTCCAATAAATTTTCAGTAATATTTAATTGAGCTCCTGAGAACCATTTTATAGAGGGCTCTTCAAAATTCCAATCCAACACAGAGTTCCATGGTTTTTTCCATGTAAACTGTTCTGCAACAGTTCCCCAGAATGCTTCAGGGTTGGCAACGCTATCGTTGTAAACTTGTTGATATTCTTCGAATGATTGAATACGTAGGCTCATATTGGGTCTATTTGAATCTAAAAATAGAAAATTTGAAAGAATATTCTTTAACTTCATGCTTCCGTTGCTACGCTTGATCTTTAGAAAATGAACATGATATCTTTTAAGCCTCCCAAAACTAACTACGAATCAATCGATGACATAGGTAAGTTTAACATGATTTGGAGCGTTAGCACAGTGTTGGTTCTTATTTTCTCCATGTTGACGGTCTTGCATATTGTAATGAGCGATCCTAGTTGGGTCAGTTCTGGATTAGGATTAACCGTGGCCGTGACTAATGTGCTAGTCCTTTACAAGACACGTAAATACAAACTCATAGGGATAACCTCGGTTATATTTGGAACCCTGATTTGTCAGGTAGCTATTTTCATTATCGCAGATTCTAGACTCATCGCAGATACCATGTGGTGTATCCTCGTTGGTTTTTTCGCGTTTTTCCTTTTGGGCACTTGGCTTGGGACGTTAACCCTATTGGCAAATTTGGCTGGTTTGGTGATTTTCTTATTGAATGGAAGTTCGCATGATGTTCTTTCCAAAGGGATTTCCATTGATGAGGTAGACTATCGTATGGCTATAAACGTTTTCTACGTTGCACTTGCAATGGCCTTCATTATTCATAAGTTGAGTTCGAATAATAAGGAAACCAATAGGCGATTCGAATTGGAGAGCCAGAGGAATGAGATTTTATTAAAGGAAATTCATCACCGCGTAAAAAACAATTTGCAAATAATATCAAGTCTTCTGAAGCTCCAAGCTGCGGATTCTGAAAACGAGTCGGTCGAAGAGCATTTTAATGAGGCAATAGGAAGAATCCGTTCAATGGCCTTGATTCATGAGAAAATGTACAACAACGATGATCTCTCAAAGATTGATTTGAAAGGGTATTTGATTGCAATGTCGGATGATATTTGCGCGTCAATGAGTAGGGAAGGGGATTTTAAACTGAATGTTCATTCGGACATTGACCAAATAGATATTAAGAGCATTGTTCCAGTTTCATTAATTTTTAATGAGCTCATGACGAATACTCTTAAACATGGTTTTAAAGAGGTCAAGGATGGAGTAATCGACGTTGAGATGCGCCGAAATAATGGATCAGTAGATTTTGTGTATAAGGATAATGGTAAGTGGATTGAGCCGACTTCTGAAGGCAATTTTGGCTTGGAACTATTAAATACGCTCACCGAACAATTGGAGGGCAAATTTACACGTCAAACTACCAGTGGCACACAATACAATTTTAAATTTAATTCTGAAGTTTTCTTTTTTGAAGGGAGGGGGAAGGCATGATTTATTCGGAACTCTATCCCCTTCGTTTGGACTTATTAATTTTAGTTGAGTTAAACTGTAGCAAAGCTTAGTACCATCACATTTCATCGTAATGGTCTATAAAAAATTTCATCAAGGCCTCTTTTAATTCTTTGAAAGATCGTTCTTCATTTGGATTCAAGTTTCTTTCTTTATATAAGAAACAGAAAGTTCCTGCTGATTCAAAATAGACTAACGACTCTTTTGGATCGGAAATTTCTTTATAAAAAGATTTAACCCTCTCAGATTCACTTTTGTCAAACATATACATAATTACCCAAAAGGGACTTTCCTCAATTATAGAATTATCAGAGCTCGAAGAATCGTCCATCAGAACAAAAGCCATTTCAATTGTGGGAATATCCAATTTCCCTTCGTCCATTATATATATATTTTCCACACTAGTAATCCAATTGACTTTATTTAGCTCATCCTCAATTGTGTATGATAACTCTTCGGAGTCCATGATTATTTTTTGTGCGTCATAAACTCCTGAAACGAACTGTGCATTCGAAATGAAAGATAAAGCACTTAGAAGTAATAGTAGTATATATTTCATGATTTAATTTGAATGTAAAATTCGTTCCATTAGAAGTACATCGTTGTAGTATTTTCCGTCACGGTATCTCTTAATTCTATATAAGAGTTCATCCTCGTCATAAATATAGTGTCTTCCGTTCCATAATAATCCATCCTTGAACTCACCAGATTTCATAATGACGTGATCATTATTATACATTATACACTGACCATTTATTCTGACATAATAATTAGAAGTCAAATCTATATTTTTTCGTTTAATCTTTCGTAGAGAATCGCCACATTCGCAATATGAAACTTCAAACCAACTGTTCAATTTATTCTCGTTGTAATTCCATTCCAAATCATTTTCCAAGGGAATATCAGGCTGTTCAATTTGTCCAATAATTTGAATTGGTAAACTTATAATCAAGCTTAATAGAACCAATCGTATAATTGAGTTTTTCATCTAGTCAAAAGCTTATCATGCCAATACTCGTAACTATTATCAGCAGGATGTTTTTTACCCCAAAGAAGGAAGCAAGTTAAGTGTCAATCAATAACTCGCAGGAATTCAGGTAAATATAATCTAAAACATGCTAGGTCACAAACATTAATTTATCATTCTTGAAAAGTCATATGGTAGGGTAATGATCTCTCAAAAGTAATTTCTATTACTTACGTCTATAGCTCGATTAGTTCATTACACTCACTAGCTACTTTTTCCGTTTAACCAGATGGAAAGTAAACTTTCACTGCTATAAACGAAAAAAAGCATCTACCTCTAAAGGTAAATGCTTTTATCAGAGTGGAAGAGAATGCGTGTAGCATTCGAAGACTGAAACTCGACCTAATAGGTCGAAAAGTTGAGGGAATACTGGATTCGAACCATTGAAGTACTACTTCGACGAGCCAAGAAGCATCACAGCTCTGGTTCAACTAATAAATAGCAGAAAAAACGTCACTAAAAGTGAAGGAAATCTCGTCTTTTACAATGTATCCTGAATCTATTAATGAATTGTATATTGAGTTACTTTTACAAGACAGGGAAAGGATAAATGGTAAAATATACAGCACATAAAGCAACACGGTTTCTCCCTATCATTGGGATTCTCTCTTATGTTGTGTTATATATAATTGCCGCAAAATTATATCCTGGAGGGTCAATAGTTTATCCAGATTCAATTGGTTTCGATTGGAGTAATAATTATTGGTGCAATTTAATCGGTGACAACTCAATGAATGGTCAGGTAAATATTGCTCAACCTTATGCACTAATAGGAATGATTGTTTTAGGAATTAGCTTAGGGATTTTCTTTTATCAATATCCACGATACTTCAAGCTTAAATCACCATGGAATTCGATAGTTCCGATATCAGGAATTACAGGATCTTTTTTTTCAATGTTAATAATGTCTGACTACCATGATTTAACAGCAGTACTTGCGGCAGTATTTGGGGCTTTGTCAATTGTCGGGATTTTCCTTGGTTTAAGAAATACGGGGTTAACCTATTTCATTTGGACAGGAATTCTCTGCATTTTATTGATTGCATTAAATGGGTATATCTACTTCTCTAAAAATCACATTATTTGGCTCCCAATTATTCAAAAAATCACATTTGCAGCTGTCTTATTGTGGGTGATGTGCCTAAATTCCATGTTTGGTTCTGAGAAAAAACTAGTCTCAATGAAGAAAAGCCTCAACCGTGTTGTAAAATATAAGTCATAAAAAAAGCCTCACTAAAAGTGAAGCTTTTTCTTGTGGGGAATACTGGCTTCGAACCAGTGACCCCCTGCTTGTAAGGCAGGTGCTCTAAACCAACTGAGCTAATCCCCCATTTTATCAAATTCCCCCATCGTCGTTCCGATTGGGTGTGCAAATATACACTTGATTTCATTAATCGCAAACGAATAAAAGAAAAAATTAAAAAAAATCGGAGATCAAGAAAAAACTCCCAATCACAAGAATTGTGTCTTCCTCTTTTGCTTTTAGTTTCGCAGCCTTCAGGGCTTTTTCGGCTTCTGTGAAATATTCGCGTGACCTTGATTTTAGATTGCTCGTAAGTTGTTTTAAATCTGTAATTTGAATACTGCGTTCGTTCGTGAATTCTGTGAAATAATAATTTGCGTTTTCAGGAAATTCCCCCAAAATTGACTGAACATCTTTGTCATTGCTGGTACCGTAAATAATGTGAAGTTGTCCTGAATTAATTTTTAAAATACTCTCAAAAGAAGCTCTAATTCCATCAGGATTGTGCGAAACATCATAGATAAGGGTAGGGGAGTCGTCCATTTTCTGAAGTCTGCCTCTGAACCCTGTATTTATTGAAAGCTTCTCCAATCCTTCCTGAATTGAAAACGGCGAACTTGAAAATCCTCTTTGTGCTAGTAGTTCCAGTGTTTTTAAAACAGTTTTGAAATTCTCCTGCTGATAATCGCCCAATAACGGAAGTTCAAACAGATCTGTATTCACATCCATTGAAGTGTGCAAAGTTGCATTGTTTTGATCCGCGATCTTTTCAAATACCGGTAGAATCTCTGTCTTTATGTTTCCTAACACTACAGGCCGGTACGGTTTAATGATTCCAGCTTTCTCTTGTGCTATCAACTCAAGCGTATCTCCAAGCATTGCTGTATGTTCAAGACTAATGTTGGTGATCACACTGATCAGGGGATTGATGATGTTCGTAGCGTCAAGTCTACCACCCAACCCTGTTTCGATGATACAAATATCAACCGAATTATTTTCGAAATGTTGAAGCGCTAGTCCAAGTGTGATTTCAAAAAATGAAGGTTCAAAATCAAGATCAGCTAACTTAATTGCTTTCACAAAATCCACTACATCTTTTTCAGGTATACATTCTCCATTGATTCGAATACGCTCACGATAATCTTTGATGTGTGGTGATGTGAACAATCCAACGGTATATCCCGAGGAGGTAAGAATAGAGGCAAGCATAGAACTTGTAGAGCCTTTCCCGTTGCTTCCAGCGACATGTATGAACTTAAGATTGCTTTGTGGATTACCTAATAATTCTACAATTTTCAGGGTGTTGTCTAAGGTTGGCTTGAAAGCTTTTGCACCTATTGTTTGATATGAAGGGAATTGCTGAAAAAGCCAATCTGTTGCTTCTTCGTAAGAGTAACTCATCGTAGCTTATTGAGCAGTAACTTTGAGAGTCAAAGTAAGATTCACCAAAGTTGCTCCGGGATCTTTGTTGTACTTAACTGACTTGATCACTTCCGAAATCACATTGTTAATGAGCATTTGACTGGAAGTAGTTGTAGCGGCTTTATTACATTTCGCAGAGACAACGTTACCGCTAGCATCCACTGTTACAATTAAAGCAATTGTAGCATTTTCTGTCGAAATATTTCCAAAATTAGGATTTGTAATTCTCACGCGCTTAACACCTCCACCGCCTCCAGGGCCACCAGGTCCAGTGTTTTCGCTTTGACCAAAAGTAGTTCCGGTTCCGGTTCCACCATTTTGACCGCCTGAAGCGAAAGGATCATTGGTTTGTTCAGTATTTGAATCAGTATTTTGCGAATTGTTTGTTGTGGTTGCTGTAGCTTGGCCCGAACTTATTTGAGTATCACTATTAGCTTGTGTTGCCACTTCCTGTGTAACGGGTTCTGGCGGCTTCACTTCTTGATCATTCGGATTACCAGAATCCATACCACCTTCTACCAATAAATTCTGAAGAAGCAACTCCTGTGGTATTTCAGTTTCCACAGTGGTAATCATTGGTTCAGGCTTTGGGTCAGCCATTTTTATATTATAGAAAGCTAAATACAGTAGTACAAAAATAAGCACGATAATAGCCGAAGCTATACCTTTGCGCTTATCCATTATATTTACTACTGGTATTGTTGCCATAATCTATTTGTTGTACGCAAGTACAGGATCCCATCCATTCACCTGTGCCAGTGCTAGTACCTTAAAAACTGCTTCGTAATCTGCGTTTTTATGTCCTGCTATTTTTAATTTTAACTCTCCTGATTTAACTACTGCCGATGCAGTAATTTCCTTGATGTCATCAAATGCCAAAGGCTGTTCTATCGTTCCTCCAATAAATTCTCCTCCTTGCATTACCACATAGTTGTTATCTTCTGTAATTACAACTGTTGCCGTAACCGGGTGAGGATCTGGCGGAATATTAGGGTCAGACTCAGGTAGGTCGATCGGGCTATGCGGATTGGTCATCAAACTCATAATAATGAAGAAGATAAGCAATAAGAATACCAAATCGGTCATTGAGGCCATTCCGCCTTCAACCTTGATTTTATTTCGTGATCCTAATTCCATGTCGCTTTATTTACCTGGTTCGTGTAAAAGATCCATGAATTCCAATGCATCGTTTTCCATTTGGTAGACTACTTTTCCAATTTTAGCGACGAGGAAGTTGTAACCTACGTATGCCGTAATTCCTACTACCAATCCTGCTACTGTTGTAATCATTGCTGTCATGATTCCTGGTGCGATAACTGCTAATTCTAAAGCTGCTGCATTTTGAAGATCAATGAATACCATTACCATTCCGACAGTTGTTCCAAGGAAACCAAGCATCGGTGCTGCACCTGCTGCGGTAGCTAAGAAGCTTAATCGCTGTTCAAGTCGCAAGATTTCAAGTTTCGCTGCATTCTCAATGGAAGCAGAGATACTGTCTATTGGTCTTCCCAAACGAGAAAGTCCTTTTTCCACCATTCGTGCTGATGGTGATGTCGAACGAGAACAATAGTCTTTTGCAGAATCAACTTTTCCGTCAACCAAGTAATCTTTGATTTTAGAAATAAATCCTTGTTCTTCTTTCGATGCTTTGCGTAAAGCTAAGTAACGCTCAACAAAGACGAAGATGGCATAACCAAGCATCAATGTCAATAGTACATTGATAACAAGTCCAAAACCTTGACTTGATCCTTTAATGATGTCCCATAACGGAACATCTTTGGAACCCTCTGTCACTACTTGAGTGGCTGCTTCTCCAACAGTCTCTATTTGCATTAAAAATGATAAACTCATAACTAGTATAACGGTTTAAGTGTGATAAATGTTACATAATTAGGAATACGGCCGCTCCGGCTACATATCCTATTAAGGCTAACCAAGCAATGTTTTTCAAGTACCAGAAGAATGAAATCTTCTCCATTCCCATGGCAACAACACCTGCTGCGGAGCCAATAATTAGCATACTTCCTCCAGTTCCTGCTGCGTATGCGATGAAGTGCCAAGTAGTATGGTCCATTTCATTTTGGAACATTCCCATTGATGCGGCTACCAATGGAACGTTGTCAATTACAGCTGATCCAACACCAAGTAAGGAAACGAATACGTTGATGTCCATTCCTGAAGCACGTACATCATTTCCAAATGTAAAGATAAGACCAAGAGATTCAAGGGCCGCAACTGTCATCAAAATCCCCAAGAAGAATAAGATAGACGGCATTTCAATTTTCGAAAGTGCTTTAAAGGTTGGACTACTTGCATGACTATCGCTCTCAGCTTCTGCTTCAATGCTTGTCAAAGAGAATTCCCTTGAACTGATCAATTCGGCGACCAGAGAGACAACTCCGAGTGATAACATCATCCCAACATATGGAGGTAAGTGAGTTATTGTTTTGAATATTGGAACAAACACAATCATTAAAAGTCCTATGATCAGTATTTTAGATCCATGCTTGCTCGTTTTAAGCTCCTCATCACCTTCCTCTATATTCCCTTTAAAAACAGGAAGGAATGTTGCTATGAACGTTGGTATTATCATACAGACAAGTGAAGGCAATAACAAATTCTTAATCAATTCCATTGCACTTACTTTATCACCCATCCAAAGCATTGTAGTGGTAACGTCACCAATTGGTGACCATGCACCACCAGCGTTGGCTGCAACGATTATCATACCTGCATACCAGATACGTAATTTACTGTCTGTAACAATCTTTCGAAGGATAGTGATCAATACGATCGTAGCCGTAAGGTTATCAATGATAGCTGATAGAATGAATCCAAGGATACAAACGATCCACAACAATATTGATTTTTTGTTTGTCTTGATAATGCTCTTAATCGATTGGAATCCGTTGAAATGATCAATGATTTCAACAATGGTCATTGCTCCAACGAGGAATATTAGGATTTCACACGTTTTTCCAAAGTGGTGAAGAAGAGTGCTCTCAAACCAATCATGTTTGGTCATTACTTCATGACCCGCAGCATGTCCGGCTTCTGCAAGGCCATCATGATTCAAAGGTAAATTTGCGAAGTCGAGTACCATTCTAGAATTATGGCTGTCAAACCAAGTGGTAAAGTCTTCAAGTCCAAATGCGATTCCAGCCCAGGCCAAAGCCATCATTAAAAGGGCAGGTACAAGCTTATCAATCTTTAGACTATGCTCAAGAGTGATCGCTAAATATCCTATGATAAAAACTGATACAATAAAAATTTCCATGATTCTTACTAAATGTAGTTTATGATTAGATTAACTGGTTCAGTGCAATTTCAAACGCTGTTTTAGCAATTCCCGTTTTTTGCGGATTTTTTGCATGCGTATCATGCAGAGCTTTTTCAATAATTTGACTCGTGTCGTAAAAAATCCCTTCGTCTGTGAGTTCTGCTAAGTCATTACTCATCAAATATGCAAAAACACGTGCCATTCCACAGTTCGAGATGAAATCGGGAATGATTGCCATTGTGTTATCAGCGTTATCAGCGATAGGACCGAAGAAAATTTCAGGATCGGCAAAGGGAACATTCGCTCCTGCTGAGATCACTTCCATTCCGTTGCTTGCCATGCGTTGCATTTGATCTTCTGTAATCATTCTTGATCCAGCACAAGGGATAAAAACTTCCGCGGCTAAATCCCAAATTTTATTGTTGATTTCATCGTAAGGAATCAAATTTGGTGCATTCAGTTGATTTCCGTCCTTGTTCAAGAACAATTCTCTGATTTCTTCTAAACTGAAACCATCTTCGTTGATTAATCCACCAACACGATCGATAATCCCTACGATTTTAGCGCCTTGTTGAGCAAGGTAATAAGCTCCAGCAGAGCCAACATTACCCCATCCTTGAACGATTACTTTCTTTCCTTCAACAGATCCGCCCCAAATAGCGTAATAATGTTTAATTGATTCAGCAACTCCGTACCCTGTGATCATATCAGCAACAACATATTTGCGACTAACATCAGGCGAGTATTGTGGATC
This sequence comes from Crocinitomicaceae bacterium, assembly GCA_033791225.1. GTDB lineage: Bacteria > Bacteroidota > Bacteroidia > Flavobacteriales_D > Crocinitomicaceae > UBA4466. The sequence goes on along the minus strand of JASJHD010000006.1, from coordinate 6,887 downwards.
TTCGATCACTTTAAGAACACCTTGTCTTAATTGACCAATTCTATTAATTTTTTGCGCTTCTCTTGGTTGAAAATGTCCATTGAAAACACCTTCTTGAGGGTGCCAAACTCCACAATCTTCAGTAATTGGAATTACTTCGTGAATTTCGTCAACGTTCAAATCTCCACCAGTTCCGTAATAGTGCTTTAAAAGTGGTGTCACAACAGCGTACCATCTTCTCAATACGCCTTCTTTACGAGGATCTTTCGGATCAAAGTTAATTCCTGACTTTGCACCTCCAATAGCTGGGCCTGCAACAGTGAATTTAACTTCCATAGTTTTTGCAAGCGATTCAACTTCTCTTTTGTCTAATCCAACTCGCATACGTGTACCACCACCGGCAGCACCACCTCTAAGTGAATTAATCACAACCCAACCTTCGGCCTCTGTTTCAGCATCTTTCCATTCAAAGACTACTTCTGGGCGCTTATTCTCAAATTTTTCTAATAGTTGTTTCATTAGAGATTCTCATATTTTTAGGACGCCCAAAGTTAACAAAGAATTTCATCCTTGAAACGTAGAAAAGATCAAATAATAATGAGTTACCAACAGGTGTTAATTGCTAGGTGCATGCAATACGCCGCCAATGACATTTTGCTCGGCGCCAGTTACTGATGAGAGACAATTGGGAAGTCCTGAGAGATAAAGTGCACCTAGAAATCCAAAAATAATTGCTTCCTTGAATTGAATGAGTGTTTTTGATGGAATTACAACTTTTCCATTGAAGTGATTATCAATTCGTTTAACTAAATAGTTATTTAATGCTCCTCCGCCTGTAATAAGCACACTTTCAGCCTTGTGTTGATTTAATTGTTTAGCTATTTGCAGTGCAACATGTTCAACGCACGTTGCCAATTTGTCTTGATGCAAAGGAATTTGATCGATCAATGGATAAAATTGTTCTTCAAGCCATTCAATACCCAAAGATTTTGGGGCTTGTCTAGAGTAATATGGCAGGGAGTTAAGTTGGTCAAGTATCTCTTTATTGATTTCACCTGAAGAAGCCATTTCCCCACCTTCATCATAGTTTAATCCAAGAGTATTTACGGCACGATTGAGTGGTAAGTTTCCTGGACAAATATCAAAGGCAATGGTTCGATCGCTAGGGAAACAAACATTTGAGATTCCTCCTATGTTCAGCAATGCATCTGCCTCTTTTATAAATAGAAGTTTGTCGCCAATTGGAACCAAAGGTGCGCCTTGGCCTCCAGCAATTACATCGCGTTGACGGAAGTCGTTAATAGTAGTTATTCCCGTGATGTGTGCTATTGTTTGTCCACAACCAACTTGATGGGTAACTCCTTTATCAGGTTGGTGAAAAATCGTGTGACCGTGAGAGGCGATGGCATGTATTTCCGTTTTATTGATGGAGTGTTTTTTTAGGAAATGGACTACTTGTTCAGCCGAATATTTACCCAAATCTTTGTCGAGGATGAGTAAATCCATGGCACTTAATTCATGAGAAGCTTTCAGTTTCTTAATTAACGATTCTGGATATTCGATTGTTTCTGTCTGATTTACAGTGTATTCCCATTCGCCTGATTCTAGTAGAGCAAATGTGCAATTCGCAATGTCCAATCCATCCAAAGAAGTACCTGACATTAAACCAATAATTGAATACGAACTCATAGGGTATTAAAGGTAGAAATTTAAATTAAAGCATTAAATTTGTGATACTGCAAAACATGAAATTATAAAACCAATTACTTATGAAGTTTGAATTAACAGAAGAGCACATGGCTGTTCGTGATGCGGCAAGAGATTTTGCTCAAAACGTTCTTAAACCAGGAGTTATCGAGAGAGATAATGAGCAGCGTTTTCCTGCTGAGGAGATCAAGCAATTGGGTGAATTAGGTTTCATGGGAATGATGGTTGACCCTAAGTACGGTGGTTCTGGAATGGATACATTGTCTTATGCATTGGCAATTGAAGAAATTTCTAAAGTGGATGCTTCTACTTCGGTTTGTTTATCAGTGAATAATTCATTGGTGTGTTGGGGATTGGAGAAGTACGGGTCAGAAGAGCAAAAGCTAAAATATTTGGTGCCATTGGCAACGGGAGAGAAAATCGGAGCATTTTGTTTGTCTGAGCCAGAGGCAGGATCAGATGCAACTTCACAAAGTACGACGGCGATAGATATGGGAGACCATTATTTATTGAACGGCACGAAGAACTGGATTACAAATGGATCTACTGCATCAACATACTTAGTGATTGCTCAAACAAATGTTGAAGCAGGACATAGAGGGATTAACGCCTTTGTTATAGAGCGTGGAATGGAAGGATTCATCGTTGGAGCGAAAGAAGATAAATTAGGAATTAGAGGAAGTGATACGCATACATTGTTGTTCAATGATGTGAAAGTTCCCAAAGAAAATAGAATTGGTGAAGATGGATTTGGATTCAAATTCGCAATGAAGGTTTTGTCAGGAGGTAGAATTGGGATTGCATCTCAAGCACTTGGAATTGCTGGAGGAGCGTTTGAATTAGCTTTAGCGTATTCTAAAGAAAGAAAAGCATTTGGAAAAGAAATTCACCAGCATCAAGTGATTGCTTTCAAATTAGCTGATATGGCTACTGATATTGAAGCAGCGAAATTGTTGGTTTATCGATCTGCAGTTGACAAGGATATGGGAAGAAATTATGACCAGTCTGGAGCTATGGCTAAATTGTACGCTTCTAAAGTGGCGATGGAGCATACGGTTGAGGCTGTTCAGATTCACGGCGGTTACGGATTTGTGAAAGAGTACCATGTTGAACGTCTTATGCGTGATGCGAAGATTACACAGATTTATGAAGGAACATCTGAGATTCAGAAGATTGTTATTTCAAGAAATATTTTGAAGGATTAATAATTCTTCGGCAAGAATATGGAAGGGAGGCAAAAGCTTCCCTTTTTTTGTGCTATAAATGTTGGTCGAGCGAAGTCGAGATAAATAGTATAAGCTATAATACAGCCTCAGCAACTTCCAAGCCAATGCCACGCGACCCTTTCAACAATATTAATTGATCTTTTAATGGGTTTTCCCTTAAGTCATTTACCAATGCCGAAGCATCTGCGAACTTCTTGAGAAGGGCAGGGGACTCCAATTTTCCGTATTCATCACCAACGACATAACCTTCTAGTCCCAAAGATTCCACTAAATCAATGATTTTTTGGTGTTCTAATCCAGATTCTCCGCCTAATTCACGCATATCTCCCAAAATAAAGAGCTTATTCGAGTGATCGTTCATTGCAAAACTTCTGAGCGCTGAATTTGTACTTGATGGATTGGCATTGTAACAATCAAGTATGAGCGTGTTGTTTTCTGTATCCTTTACTTGTGATCGATTGTTTGTAGGGGTGTATTGCTCAATAGCTTCAGATATTTCAGAACTTTCAATGTTGAATTCAACACCAAATGTAATGGCCGCTAAATAGTTATAGAAATTGTATTCGCCCACCATTCGAGTTGTAATTTCTTTAGATTCATACTGATCTGTAGCCCATTTCATAATAACATATGGGGAAAGGCGTACTAACTCTCCCCGAACAATTGATACACTGTGCTCTGCACCATAAGTTACCAAAGGAGTGTCCGCTGGAGCAATGCCCATTAAAACTTGATCATCTTCATTGATAACAATAGACCCGTTATTTTTCTCAATCGAATCGTAGAGTTCTTTTTTTGTCTTGAGAACACCGTCGAAATTTAAGAATCCCTCTAAGTGTGCTTTTCCAATGTTTGTGATGATACCGTGGGTAGGCTCTGCAATCTCACACAACTCTTCAATATCCTTGAAACGATTGGCTCCCATTTCGATAATGGCAATGTCATGCTCATCTGTCATGCGTAAGAGGGTAAATGGGACTCCCAAATGATTATTAAGATTGCCGATTGTCGCCAGAACGTTGTATTTCTTTGAAAGAACTGCGTTGATGAGTTCCTTGGTGGTTGTTTTACCATTACTCCCAGTAATACCAATTACTGGGATACTAAATTTGTTTCTATGATGATTTGCGAGGGCTTGAAGATATTTAACGCTGTCCTCTACCAAAGTCATGCGATCGGATCCATCAAAATAAGAAGCATTGTCAATGATTACATGCTTAGCTCCTTGTTTTAGCGCTTTACTTGCGAATGTATTACCATCAAAGTTTTCTCCTTTGATACAAATGAAAAGACAATTCTTTTGAATTGCTCTCGTATCAGTACAAATTCCAGTTGAGGAATAGAAAGGGGAGAAGTGGGCTTCATTCATAGTATAAAAGTAAAAAAGCCTGCTTCAATATGAAACAGGCTTTTTTCTAATTATTAACGACTAAATGTTTAGTCTATTTTTTCTTTTTCTTTCTTCCGTAGTTCATTCCAACAGGAGAACCAACACGATCCATCGCACAACGGAATCCAATTGCATCCGTAGATTGATCTTCGTCTAGGTATCTTCTGCTACTTGAAACCAACCAGTATGCACGGTCTTTCCAAGAACCACCTTTGTAAACTCTAGACTTGTCAGAGACCAAAGTAGTTGGCCATGAAGTTCTGTCTTCTCCACCTGGCTTGATAAGTGCACCATTAAGATCGTACTGTTCGTGCTGATCTTGGTACATTACTAAGTTAGGATCACGTGTTGCTTGATTGATGTGATTCTTACGTCTATCATTCTTGTAATAGATAGAGCTCTCGATATCACCATCAATGTAATCAATGTAATCATCTGTACGGTAGTTCAAACGTCCGATGTTTTCTTCTTCAGTTACGTTACGGTACTTTAATTTTCCTGGTGAGTCAATAATAAACTCATGGAATCCATCACGCAACATAGAAATAACTTCGAATGCGTACTCTTCTCCGTCAGGACCTGTTCTGATCTCATCAGCGAATATTCCATCAAACAATTGATCTTGGATCAGTGCAGATGCTTCGATGTCATGCTTATCGTTCTTGTAAATAATCGCAACGTCAATGATTTCATTAATCGCTCTCAATAATTCAAGCTCGATTGAATCTTTTACTTTACCGTGTGATACGTAGAATGGATCTGGAGCATATCCAATACGAGAAGGGTTTCTCGATTGAACGTTTCTAGCCAAACCATTTGGAATCACTGTGTCGTTTGGATCGTGATTGTTTGCAGATAATCTCTGGAAACGAATACGCTCAAACTCATTCAAGTATTCTTTCATTCCGTGAACATCGTAAGTAACTTGAGCATTCTTCAACTCAATGCTTCCTTCGTTGTTCAACAATTTAGTTCTAAATACATTTCCACGGAAAGGACGGAACTCATCGAAATCTTCACTAGACAATGGACGGTAAACATCCAATACCCATTCAGATACGTTACCAGCCATGTGGTATAAACCGTAATCGTTAGGCCAGAAAGACTCTACTGGGGCAGTAATGTCAGCGCCATCGTTCAATGCACCTGCAACACCCATGTAATCTCCACGACCTCTTACGAAGTTCGCACGGATTTGACCAGTAAATTGTGCTTCATCCTGACGAACCCAGTGTCCATTCCAAGGATATAACCTTCTGTCTGTAATGTTCTCAGTACCTCCTGAAAGGTTTCCAATCAAACCAGTAGCTGCAAATTCCCATTCAGCTTCAGTAGGGAGCCGGTAACGCGGTAATAAGATTCCGTCTTCCATACGAACTTGACGTTCGCCTAATTTTTTACCGTTAATGTGTGAAGGGTCTAAATCTTGAATGTTTTTAACCAAACCTTCTTCGTACTGACCTGCATAATATGAATCAGTATTGAAAGTGTTTTCATCTCTTTGATCAACGTTGAATGCAAATACACCTTCACGAATTAGAATGTATTCATTCACACGGTCAGTTCTCCATTTACAGAAATCGTTTGCTTGCAACCAAGAAACACCAACAACAGGGTAGTCTCTGTACGCAGGGTGACGTAAGTAATAATCAACATACTTCTCGTTAAACCCTAATTTCGATCTCCATACCAATGTATCAGGCAATGCATTTCTATATACCATTGGGTATGTTTCATTATATGCACGTGATACCCAGTAAAGGTATTCCATCCAGAAGAAGTTTGTAACCTCAGTTTGGTCCATGTAGAAAGAAGATACAGTTACTTTTGCTGCTCTATTGTTCCAGTCAAACATAACATCTTGCTCTGTTCTACCCATAGTAAAGGTACCACCTTCAATAAATAAAAGACCTGGTCCAGTTTCTTGGTCCAAGAAAGGAACGCGTTGGAATCCTCCTTGTCTAGGGTTGTTATAATCCCATCCAGTCGAATTAGAAGCTTGGTTCTGACAAGAAGCCAAGAACATAGTTCCGGTAATTGCAATCGCAAGAAATTTGAAAAATCGCATATTTTTTGTTTTCGTTTTCATCTTAATTTTCAATCAAAATACATCCTTTACAACGGCGTGTATAAAATTCGTTACACTATTTTAGAAGGAAGGACAGGAGATTGTTCTAAATCCTGGAATTTTCTCCTTACAGTCTAAGAATAACCCAAGAGAAATCTCGTGCGATCCTCCTGATATTCCGTTATTAAGTTTAGATACTGTTACATCATAACTGTATCCTAATTTGAATTTGCCTGTGCTAACTCCGATAGATAAAATAAAGGCATCTCTATTTCTATACCATGCACCTGCCGTAAATACCCCATACTTTATATATGTACCTATTGCCAATTCTTGGAATCCGTTTTGGTATTGGTAAATTAAATTCGGCATAATCGATGTCTTGTTCTTGAATTGAGACTTCCCGCCTAAAACAATCTCAGCACCAATGTGTCCTGTGAATCGCATCGGTAATCTCGCCTCACCAATAATCATTGATTCGTTCGGCATATTCAAGTGATGAACAGCAGCTCCAAAG